>NZ_JAKNCU010000001.1:0-1398357 GCF_029226345.1 Gardnerella pickettii
TCTAGCGGGGAACTTGATTGTTCCCCGCTTTTTTGTTTTCCGCGTTTTGTTCCTGATTCTGCGGGTTATAGCGACAAAAAGCGAAAAGCTGCCATAGTGCGATTGTATCAAAACATGTTAGTGTAAAGAATCTTGTTAGTCTAAAGAGTAATGTGTAAGTGTAGCTTTAACACAATTAAACGGAAGTATGTATGAAAAAGGCTCTTATTAACATTGATTACACGAATGATTTCGTTGCAAATAACGGCTCGCTTACAGTAGGAGAGCCTGCACAAAAGCTCGAGAAGCGCATTACAGAGATATCACAAGAATTTCTTGATGCTGGTGAATTCGTGGTTTTTGCAATCGATACGCATCATCTAAATGACCCGTATCATCCTGAAACTAAGCTTTTCCCACCTCATAATATTGCAGGAACTCATGGCCAGAAGCTATATGGCACTCTTGGCGATTTTTATGAAGCAAATAAAGATAAAAGCAACGTGTATTACATTCATAAAACTCGCTACTCGTCGTTTAATGGCACGGATTTGCTGATTAAGCTTCGCGAACGTCACATTGAAGAGCTGCACTTGGTGGGAGTTTGCACGGATATTTGCGTGCTTCACACTGCTGTTGACGCGTATAATCTTGGATTCAAAATCGTAGTTCACAAAGATGCAGTCGCAAGCTTTGATTCGCAAGGTCACGAGTGGGCGCTTCGTCATTTTAAGACTTGCCTTAATGCGGATATTGTAGAAGGCTGAGATCTTAGCTAAAAATATAAATAATTATTAAATAATCAATTATTAAATAATCGACGCTGGTTGCTTTGAGCTGCCAGCGTTTTTGTTTAATCGGAGTGTCGACTTGACTATTAATGAGAATCATTATTATTATTGATAGACGTTGTAAAGATGTCTTCCATAGTCATTCGTGAAAGAAGAGCGCGAATAGGCGAAATAGGGAAGATGAAGTGTAGAGAGTGAAATAGTAATATGACTCAGGTCATTAGGAATATTGTGAAACGTGCTTTTGCAATGGCAAGTGTTGCAATACTTGCCATTGCCGTGCTCGCATCAGGATTTAGTGCAGCTTTACCGGCAGTTGCATTAGAAAATAGTAATCCTGGTGAAAAATACGATCCTACAAAAAAGGAAGTGCTAAGTCACGGCCATACGGACGTATTTTACCCAATTCAATACAATGGTAAGTTCATTATGGCCGTCGAAAAAGACGGTGCCACTTTCTTAAAGCCTGAAAACACTACTTTGCACGTAGCAAAAAACACGTATACTACAAAATCGCAGCTTCCTGCGCTCGCTACTGAATACTACTATCTCGATAGCTCCGGAAATCAAAAAGGAAATCCTCTCTTCCCGGGTTGGGACACAGGTTATGCTGCAACTTTAGTTGGCGCACCTCACGCAGATGACGCAACAGCAGATATTGCAATTCAGCAAGTTACTGGACCAATGAACGGGCGCATTCTGCTTTGGACTACCGATGGTGCTGGTAAAAATTCGAAGAAATTATCGTTTGAAGAGAACGATTTAGACGACGAACCTGATACTGATGGCAGTCGATTTATGCTACCTGGCGTAATTCACCAACATACTGCTGGCCACGTGCATGCAAACTGGGGATTTACGCAGCCTGGCGTTTACAAACTAAAAGTAGCAGCAACTATTACAAATAAGAACACTAAGAAGCAGATCACAACCGAACCTGCAGAATACACTTTTGAAGTAGAAGATACATATTCAGGCGAAGTACCTGCTTCTGGCATTACGGAAACGCTTGATTTGCACCGTCGCGGTGATTTTATTAATCCTGACGATGATGAAGAAGCGCACGAAGCTTCCAAAGATCATAAAGACACGGATAAAGACGATGGCGGCGATATGCGCATCGGCAATATTCGTGATTCCGGACCTCATCCGCATTATCATTCATACGAAGGTTATGGTGGTTTAGACTTAAAAGTAGTTAACAAACCAAAGGGCGCTCGTATTGAGTGGAGATATGTGCGTGCTGACGAAGGTCCTGACGCGTATGGAACCACTCTTTTTGCTGAGAGATTGCAGCTTCCAGCTGAGCCTGCAATGAACAAGATGAAAGTGTATGCTCACGCAACTGAAGGTGAAACGCAAGTTGGCAAAGATACTGCGTCTGCAACCATCGCCGTTGAAGATCACGGTGCTGACGGACATCCTGTAGTAAAAGCAATTGCTCCTTATAAGCGTTTCAAACCAGGGGATACTTTACACGCGAAAACATTATTGCTTAACCCTCATGTTGCAACCGACGGTGTTACCGGTGCGCCAATTGACGATCCGACAAGTCCAGTAACTTCCATTGTTAAAGATTATGTTTGGTTGATAAAAAAGGAAGGAGAAAGCGAATTTAAGCGCATTCCTGGTGCCGTGAACAGCAAGTTGGAGCTAAAACTTGATGCGTCAATGCAAGGTGCAACGATTCGTCCTTCCTTAGTTTTAAAGAACGGTGAACTTTACCGTAATAAAATGTTTGATGAGTTTTGCGATTATGTTATTGAGATGAAAGGTGTTCCTCACTCTCATAACCATGATGGCGATGATGGTCAAAGTGGTTCTGATTCTGAAGATGATGAGAACCCTCACGGGAAAAAGCACCATGAGAAGCGTCGTAATAAGCGCAAAAATAAGACTAAGCATTTTGTTGGTGGAAAGAACTTTTTGAAAGGTGTATTCGGCGGCACTGCAAATTCGGGAATATTTGGATCTAGTTCTAATGGTGGATTCCAATTCGAATCTAATTTCTTTAAAAAATCCAACAGAAAATTCAAGCGCACAAAGAAGAATCGCAATAAGACTAACCGCACTAATCGTAAGAATAATTCTAAAAATAATACGCAAAATGGTGCTAGTTCTGGTTCTAGTTCTTTTACAAGAACAGAAAATTCAAGCGGAACATCGTTACATAATTCATCGCGACGAACTTCTGGCGGAACTCATACTAAGAACAAGAGCTCTAAGAAAAGTGGACAGACTATTCGTAATTTCGTAAGAACAGATAATAATTCTGGCAATAAGTCTAAAAATAGTTCTGTCAATAACTCTGATTTTGTTAAGAATACTGAACGTCATGCTTTGCAAGGTGCAAGGCAATACAACGAAGAATCTGATGAAGCGTATGAAGATGATTCAGATGATACAAAAGGTGATGGTTCCTCGACTAAGTGGGTTGCGGTTGCAGCTTCAGGTGCGAGCGTCGGCTTATGCACAATAACTGGCGCATGCGGAGCATTGATACGTTCTAAATTGAAATTGTTGTAAATAATATTCGTATTATTACTAGAAAGTTTAAATAATGAATTACAAACAAAATGAAACATTGCAAGTAAAACGAAAGCATGTATATTCTACTGCGTTGCTTGCACTCATATTTTCTTTAGTAACTTTGGTTGCATCTTTATGTGTACCAAATCCAATGCAGGAAACTGCTTATGCTAATGAAGGCAATCAGCCAGTTATGATTCAAGCAGGTCATGCTGATTTTGGACCAACGCTAATCGACGGCAAATGGAAATTGAAGATTCGCGATGATACTGGTGACGAACCAGTGTGGCGAGACCCAGAAAATGTGGTATTTAAATTAGGTAGCAATTCAATAATTCCTATGCCTGATGATGCTGCCTACAGTTTTATTGGCGAAAAGCCTGGAACCAAGCTTTACGTAATTCCACAAACTCAAAATCCTGATGTGCCGTGGCTTGGTTGGAATACGCAGGAAGGTGGCGTGCTTAACGAGCTCGATCGCGGTGCAAACCTTTCTCTTGAAGGAGTAAGCGGCCCGGGTAAACTGCATGTTTACTTAGAAAATGGCAACAACAATCCACAGCAACTTTGGGATAGTACTAAAGGATATCCGCAAAACAGCTGGATTGAAGCCAACGCTCATACTCACGTGAATTGGGTGTTTTCTAAGCCTGGAATTTATCATGTGAAGCTTACTTTTTCAGGAAAGCTTAAAAATGGACGCGCAGTAAGCGATACGCGTGTTCTTAATTTTGCGGTTGGAGATAATACCGATCCTAATGCTGCTTTAGGTGCGAGTGCTGCTGGAGCAAGTGGCAACGAGGGCGATGAAGAGGGTCAAGATGAAGAAGATAACGATGAATCCGAAAAAGATGAAGCTAATCATCATCACGAACTCCTTCACAACAAGCATAAGCATTCTCACAAAGTATCTGAAAAAAGTGACGATACAGCTTTAGTTCTTCAAATCGTAGGTATTTTCGTGGCTATTATTGCCGTAATTATTGTGATTTTTGTACTAATAGCTGTAGTTAAAAGCAAGAAAGCACGAAATCTTGCGCTTGCTAAGCGAGTTTCTGCACAAGCTAATCAACAGTATGCAAATAATGCAAATTCTGTGAATAATGCAAATGGTGACAATACTGTGTCAAATCTAGTGAGTGATCAAGAAACGACAATAATGTCACCAATTAATAATTCTCAATATTCTCAATCAGACAATATGCAATCTGATGGTACTCAGTGGAAATAATGGTGTGACGAAAATGGTTCGTAATAGTATAAAGAAATTATCTCGCGCTTTGTTGGTGGGCGTGTGCTTGTGTGGCATGATGATGGGAACTCCCACGGCTTTTGCTGACAATGGTAGTGACGCAACTGTTGTAAGCGGAAAGAAATCTTCTAAAGATTTTGCCGAAATAAAGAAAGCTAATTTTGAAGCGTGTGCCGCTGCTCGCTTAGATAAAACTGCTTCGCAACCTGCGGCTGATAGTAAAGCTACAATATGCCACGCGTATAAAGGTCATACTGACGTTTTTGCAACTTTCTTTGATGTTACAAGCAAGCGCATGGTATTAGGTACCTTGGGCGATGCGTTTGAAAGTGAAGATCATAATGGCACTCGGTATGATACGAATCGACTTATTTTTGAAGTCGGCTCTAAAAATATCATGCAGTTTTCCAAAGATGAGAACGATCCGATAATAAAAGAAATCTACGCAACAACTCGCGAAGGTGTAGTCTGGTTCTTTGATCAATCTGGAGCTGGAAATACTGGTGCATTATGGCCTGGTTTAGATACTAGACCGTTATATGAGGGAGCTGGTTCTACAAAAATTAATCCAACAGTCAAACTGTCATTAACTGGTATCGAAGCACCCCACAACGGCGAAGTTTTTATGTACAGTCGCAGCGGTGACGATTATGAGAAAATGCTCGGCTCTGCTGAAAACTGGCCGAAAGATGTTGACATTACTGATGATGGTGGTAGTGGAAAGCATTCGCACATGTATTGGTCTTTTAACCGTCCTGGTGTGTACAAGCTAAAAATGAAGGCTACTACTACCGTTGGTGACGAGGAGCAAAGTTCTGAGCAAGTCTATACATTCCACGTCACTAATCATGATGTAACAGCTGGGGATTTTGCTGATTATGATGGCGCATCTTTTGACGGTGGCGAAGACGACGAAGAAGATTCAGATGATAATGATGATTCTCAAAGTGAGGATCACAGCATTAATGTGCAACAAAGTAACGGATCTTTCTTCATTAATGGTAACAACAACACTGTGTATGTGACTCCATGGCCTGGAGCAAAAATGCAACAACAAGGACTTCTTGGAAGTAATAACGGTGTTCTTATTAATGGGGAACATAACGCTAAAAACGGAAAGCAAGTTTCTCAAAGTCAGCAATCTGCTGTGACAAAGTTCAAAGACATCAAGGGCGACAAACTTGTTATAGATCATGGTCACGTTGATATTGCTGTATATACTGGCGATTCAAATAAAGTTGATATGGCTGTGCAAGAAGATGTGACAGGAAGCCACGTCTTTAGAGACCCGGATACAGTTGTATTCGCAGTTGGTGATGCTGGTAAAACTAACGGCGTGTATCGTATACCGCAAACACAAATTGATGGTGTGCCATGGATGGGTTGGAATAATCAGTCTATGAATCCGCATAAGCCAACTCAATTGAGCCTAACAGGAGTTGAAGGTCCTGGAAATGTACGTGTCTGGATGTTTGGCGGCTTGGGCGGTGGAGATCAAGAGATTTTCTCCACTCAAGGAGCAACAGATTATACGATACCTGCAAATACGCATGCTCATGCGAATTGGGATTTCGACGAACCGGGATATTACACATTGCAATTCCAAGCTTCTGACGGGAATTCTACAGTAACTCGCAATATTCATGTTGCTGTCGGTGTAGATCCACAAGAAACACCAATGGGGTATGCTGACGGCGGCGAAGGTAATGAAAGAAAGGATACACAAGGCAAAAAGGTTGATCCTTCTGCACCTTATAATCCACCAAAACCTGCTAATTTGCCTCGTTCCGGCGGAAATAATGGCGGCCATGGAATAGGTGCCGTTGGTGGTGGAAATTCTTTTGTTGGTGGTCGTGGTTTTGGATCAAATAATTCACACTCTGGAAAACAATTGCCAAGAAAAGCTAAAAAGCATAAAGGTCTTGTTTCAAAAATTAGTAACAAGAGACTTGCTAAAAGTTTGTACCGACAGAAGTTGAACGATAATGACGATGTTGTGAAGTCTGAAGCAAAAGGTGTAACAGGATTATTTAAGCGAAATCCTTCACTTGCTTATTCGCTTCTTGCTGGTGGAATTATTGCTGTGCTTGGCGTTTTGGGTGCAGGAATTTGGTATCTACACAAGCGTGGACTTGTTAGCTTCAACTGGTTGTTGCGCTATTAGTAGTAGGAGTGTGTAAGGGTGATTCGTAAGCCCAAAAAAGTAAAGCAAACTTTGTTCTCTTCGCTTGCTGCAATTGCAGCCGTTGCGCTTATTTTGCCGCTTTCTGCTTGTGGTAGTGCTAATGGGAATCGTGCAGTACATCGCGATGGTCGCATTAATGTAGTTACAACTACAGGCGTTTTGCGAGATATGGTTGCGAACGTTGCAGGAGACGCGGCAAATGTGAGCGCGATTGTGCCAGACAACGCGGATCCACATTCGTACGAGCCGCGTTTGCGCTCAATTAGAGATGTTGTGTACGCGGATGTAGCTTTTAGCAACTACATGATGCTGGAAGAACACGGCGTAATTACAGCTTTAGATGCGAATTTGCGAAAAGGTGTGCCAAATGTGCAACTTGCGGAAGAAAGTGTTAAGCACGCGGCAGATATTATTCCGATGATAGAAGACGTGTCTTTAGACACGATTTGGCTAGGGCTTGCTACAGAACGCATGGCTGCGCAGCCGAGCGAGGAAGCGCATAGCGCGCAAGGCGCTACAAGTGAAAATACGCAAAAGCGTGCGGAAGAATCGCCCTCGGCGGCGGCTGGTGGACTAGCTTCGCTAAACAATCTCAATAAAACAAAAACAAATTCAAAACAAGCTAGCCAACTAGAAAAGTCAGGTCAATCTTTGCAATCAAACGCGCCATCTACCGCAACAAAAGAAGGTCGCGCAACTGTAATAAAGCCAAACGCATACAACATGAAGCGCTCCGACAGAATACGTTTAACAGCAATGAAAGTAAGCGGACCAGGCGCGCTATTTGCATATTTGACTGGCACTTTTGGAAGCGTAGAAACATACTTTAACAGCGCAAACGGAATAAGCGCAAACGACCACGTAGACTTGCCAGCAGACGCACACACGCATTTAAGCTGGGCGTTTAGCAAGCCAGGCGAATACACGCTTGACTTGCACGCCGACATGCTAAACGCGCAAAACGAGGTAGTTTCTAGCCTTGGAAACACCAAAATGCGATTTGCTGTAGGCGTAAACGCGCAAAAAATAGCCAAAAAGCGTGGAGCTAGCGTAGTGCTGAACAAAGGTCATGCAGATTTAGCTTACGACTTAGCAAAACGCGGATTTGTGTACCGCGTAGATACTTTGCAAGAAAAGCGCTCCGCTGCGCCAAAACGCGTGTATTACAAGCCGCAAGATGTTGTTGTAGAAGTGCCAACTAACGCGCTAAAAGAGATACCAGCCGAGCAGGGATACAGGTTTTTGGGAGCTGCAAGGCAGAAGATTTATCAGCTGCCGCAAGCAGTTTTAGGAAAGCATGTTCACGGAGACATTGACCCGCATTTGTGGCAATCCGTAAAAAATGGCATAGCATACGTGCGCACAATCGCAGATCGCCTTTGCGAAGTGGACGCTAAAAATGCTCGTAAATATCGCGAAAATGCGGACCGATACATTAACAAGTTGCTAGATGTAGACGCGTATATGCGGAAAAAAGTGGCGTCAATACCAAAAGAGAAGCGCAATTTGGTTACAACGCACGACGCTTTTGCGTACTTGGGTAAAGCTTACGGAGTGAACATTGCAGGATTTGTAACGATTAATCCTTCGAGTGAGCCGAGCGTGCAAGATAGGCGTAGATTGCAGCAGATTTTGCGCGATTTAGAGATTCCAGCTGTGTTTTTGGAGCCGAATTTGATCTCGCGTTCGTCTGTACTTAAAGAGCTTGCGGCACAAGCGCACGTAAAAGTTTGCCCGATTTATGGAGACGCTTTCGATTCTAAAGTGCGAACTTATGCGGATATGATGCGCGCGAATGCGGATTCTTTGGCAAAGTGTTTGAAGTGAGATTGATGGTGGATTTGAGTGAGATTTAAGTTGGATTTAAGTGAGATTTAAGCGATGAGTATTGATGAGGGAAATATGGATGCGAATATGGACGCGAATACTGTTATAAATGCGCAAAACTTAAGCGTAAGTTACGGCAGCCGCACTGTTGTAAAAGACGTTTCGTTTACGATTAAAAGTGGCGAATTTGTGGGGCTTCTTGGCGCAAATGGAGCTGGGAAAACAACGCTTTTCCGCGCGATTATGGGGCTAATACCGCATTCTGGAAAGCTGGAAGTACACGCTAGTAAAAGCGATGAATCTTTGATTAATTCGCGAGTAAACAACGTTGGTTACGTGCCACAACGCCACGATATTGCGTGGGATTTCCCACTTTCTGTACTAGACGTAGTAATGATGGGCCGCATTCGTCATATTGGCTACGTTCGTCATGCAAAAACAGAGGACTACGAGATAGCACTCGCTTCTCTTGAGCGCACAGGAATGGCGGATTTTAGGGATCGCACAATCGGCGAGCTTTCGGGCGGTCAAAGGCAGCGCGTACTTGTTGCGCGTGCTCTTGCTGGGCAGCCGCGATTGCTTCTTTTAGATGAGCCATTTACAGGCTTAGACATGCCTACTCAAGAGCTGCTTACGAGTCTTTTTTTGGATTTAGCAAAGTCGGGAGAAGCGATTTTGATGAGCTCGCACGACATAATCGGATCTATAAACTCGTGTTCTAGAATCATGCTTTTTGACGGAAGCATAGTAGGAGACGGCGCTCCAGAATCGTTAAACGCAAATCAATGGGTGCAAACATTCCATGTGGATGCGCAAAATCCACTAATCAAAGCTGTAGAGCGCGTTATGGCGCATGAAAGCGGGGCAGAAAAATAATGCTATCTCCAATCGACTTTATACAAGACCTTACAAACCCAGACCTTTGGTTCTTACTAAAAGCGCTTATAGTGGCGTGCCTTTCTAGCGTAATATGCGGAGTTGTAGGATGCTACGTAGTGCTGCGCGGAATGGCGTTTATTGGAGACGCAGTAGCGCACTCCGTGTTCCCAGGACTCGCAATCGCGTTTGTTTTGCAAGGAAACTTGCTATTTGGCGGCGCGCTAGCAGGAGTTGCAACCGCGCTAATCGTATCAATATTTAGCCAAAATCGCAGGCTTCGCGAAGACTCGTTTATAGGCGTATTTTTTGTGTCTGCCTTTGCGCTTGGAATCGTAGTAATATCAAAAGCTTCGGGCTATGCAGGATCCCTGGAATCGTTCCTATTTGGCTCCATTACAGGAATCCCAGACTCCGACATTGCTGTAGTAGCAATAACAGGGCTAATAATCGTAACGCTTTTAATGATGTTCCACAAAGAGCTAGTATGCGTTTCGATGGACCGCGAAACAAGCCGCGCAATGGGGTTGCCAGTAGCGTGGTTGGATGGAATGCTATACGTTTTAGTTGCGATTGCTGTAGTGGTATCTGTGCAAATAATTGGAAACGTGCTTGTTTTAGCGCTTTTGATTACGCCTGCGGCGACTGCGCGATTGCTTACTGACCGACTTGGAAAGATGATGATTTTAGCGCCTGCTATTGGGTGCGCTTCTTCGATTCTTGGAATGTACTTGTCTTGGAGTTTAGACACTGCCACTGGCGGAACAATCGTTTTGGTTGCGACTTTTATGTTTGTTCTAGCGTGGGTGTGCTCGCCTAAACACGGGTTGGTAGCGAGGATTGTGCCAAAACTACGATCAGTTGTTGCACGATTTGACTGAGCTTGAAATTGCATAATGCATTTCAAGCTCCTTCAAAGCGCTGAGCCGCTCAAGGCAGAAGCATTGCTTCTGCGCGGCGAAGACGTGAGCGCGGCTAATCCGCGCGAGCGATTTTCTCTATTTGCTGTTGCGCGAGGTTTGAGTATTTCTCTCCTCGCAGGCGCGCCAACCTGCCTTCGAGCTTAGAGCGTAGCGCGAGAAGGCAATTTGGCGCGCTGAGCCGCTCAAACGTAAAGTCCAGTGGACTTTACGTGCGGTGAAGACGTTCGCGCGCTTAGACCGCGCGAACGAAACACTTTTGCGTATAGTTTATGAACGTTAATATTCTAAGGTTTTAGGTTTTAGTACGGCGCTATTTATTGCTCGTAGAGAAATACATCAAACCTTCTGGATATCTAGGACTTTTGCGTGGCTTTTATCACCGAGATTCTCGATTTTTCTTGCTGCTTCAGCGAATCACCATCGGAGGACTGCGAATCGACTTGCATGAGCGCTTAAAGCGTAGCGCGCGAATGCACTTCGATTCGCTGAGCCGCTCAAACGTAAAGTCCAGTGGACTTTACGTGCGGCGAAGACGTTCGCGCGCTTAGACCGCGCGAACGAAACGCTTCATCCGCTGCGAAAAATCTCGAATCTCTACAGCACCTGGCGTAATCATGTAGTGTGCTTATGGAAGATTTTGCGGTTTATAGTTTGCGGCACAATAGACGTATGGTATCTAAAGGAAAACCTTCGCCTAGAAGCGCAGTTAAGCCGCTCAGCGATGAGCAAGTAGAACGCTTAGCGCGCGCACACAAGTTAGTTGACCCTACTTATTACTACCCAACGGGAGCGCGTACGCCAAATACGGCAGAAATCAACGCGCAAAATCCAAAGGCAACCGAACGGCTGCTTGAAGGAACGTCTCGCGTGCTTAGATCTCGTTGTAAAGTGCGCGCGTGGGGATTAGAGAATGTGCCAGAAGAAGGCGTGTTTATAACCGCTTGCACGCACGTTACAATGTTCGACGTTTTTGTGCCAATGACGTCTCTATTCCACCAAGGCCGCCGTCCGCGATACATGGCAAAAGCAGAGCTTGCGAATTGGCCAATCATGGGAAAATGGTTCCAGCTTGTTGGCATGCAACCAGTTCCGCGCAGAAGTGGAAAAGCGCGCGAAATCGAAGAAGAATCGATTAAAATCCTAACAAACGGCAGGCCGCTTAGCGTATGGCCAGAAGGAACAGTTACGCGCGACCCTCAAAAATGGCCTATGAGCATGAAGCCAGGAATTGGCATTATTGCGCTCGAAGCATCGCGCAGGCTTGGACATCAAATTCCGCTATTTTGCGCTGTTACATGGGGTGCTGCAAGCATTAATCATTGGTGGCCGTGGCCAAAGAAAAACGTTGTAATGTGCTACGATGCGCGTCTTGATTATTCGGATCTTCTAAAAGATATGGAAAATTGGGGTGATTTGCCGCCTATGGAATCTGCTGCCGAATTGGCTCGTCGCGTACGCGTGCGCATGACGGAAATTATGGAAGAGATTCGCGGCGAAAAATCGCCAGGAGGATACTTCGATTACAAGCTTATGGAAAGAGTGAAAGAATAGCGATTGTAAATTTGCGATTCGATAAGCGATAAATCGTTGATAAATCGTTAGCAAATCGTTGATAAATCAGTGATAAATCATTAGAAAATCGTAAGCAAATCACTAATAAATCACTAACAAATCACTAATAAAGTCTTCACAAAATGCCCGTAAAGCGCACTGTGTAGAATTATGTAATAGTGTGATTAAAAGTTGACTAAGTTGACTACAAATTAACCAAGTTTGCTACGAGTTGACAAGTTGACTATAACTTGACTAGTTGTAAATCGCTACAAATGGCTTACGACCAAAGTAGTTTACAAACTCATAAATCGAAAGGCTAGGCGTAAACATGAACGTTACGGTGTTGGGTGCTGGAGCTTGGGGTACTGCGTTTGGGCAGGTGCTTGCAGACGCGGGAAATCAAGTGACAATGTGGGCTATAGAGCCGCAAATTGTTGAAGGCATTCGTAGCAATCACCGCAACGAAGTTAGGCTGCCAATCGTAGAGCGTTTGCCAGAAAACATTACAGCTACGGGAGATCGCGCAGAAGCTGTAGCAAACGCAGATATTGTAGTAGTTGCGATTGCAGCACAGTTTGCGCGCGTTGCGCTAGAAGAATTTGCTGGCAAGATTCCGCAAAATGCGATTGTTGTTTCGCTTATGAAAGGCATTGAGCGCACAACAGGCAAGCGCATGGACGAGGTTGTGTGCGAAGCTTTGAACTTGCCGCGTAACCGTTTTGCAGCGCTATCTGGGCCAAACTTAAGCAAAGAAGTGGCGCTAAGGCAGCATGCGGCGGCGGTTGTGGCGTGCGAGAATCGCGCAAATGCCGAAGTGGTTGCAAAAGCTTGCTCAAATAGCTACTTTAAGGCGTTTGTTTCAACAGATGTGATTGGCGTAGAAATGTGCGGATCGCTTAAAAACGTGGTTGCGCTCGCAGTTGGCATGGCTCGAGGAGCGGGCTTTGGCGAAAATACGGCTGCGATGATTGAAACGCGCGGTCTTGCAGAGTTGACGGCATTGGGCGTTGCGGAAGGCGCGGATTCTCGCACTTTTGCAGGACTTGCAGGCTTTGGCGATTTAGTTGCAACTTGCGGATCTCCTCTAAGCCGCAACTACACTTTTGGATCCAATCTTGGTAAAGGCATGAGCGTTGAAGAAGCAACTGCTGTGAGTAATGGCGTTGCGGAAGGCGTTCCAACTACTAGCGCTGTTGTGGCAATGGGCAAGCGTTTGGGTGTTGAAACTCCGCTTGCAAGCGCAATGGCTCGCGTGCTGGAAGAAGGAATCTCTTGCCAAGAGATGCTTGCAATGCTTTTTGATAACGATGTTTGCGAAGAGTAGTGAAGCGCGAAAGCTGTGCGTAAGTCGCACGCGTATAAGTTGCGTGTAAATCGCAAGCAAAAATAATAATCAAAAATAATCTAAAATAACTAAAATAATTCAAAATAATATAAAGGAAAAAAATGACGAAAAAGCGTGTAGTGTTCTTGTATGGCGGTAAAGCAGACGAACATTCGATTTCTTGCATATCGGCTGCTGGAGTGCTCAGTGCTGTAGACGAAAGTCGATTTGAAATCGTGCGGATTGCAATCACAAAGCAAGGCGAGTGGATTGTTGGCGGCGAAGATCCGCGAAACTTCCGCATGGAGCAAGGCGAGCTGCCAGTAATCACAAAAACCGCGCAAACGCGCGATGTTGTGCTAGACCCAGCAAAGGGAGCCGACGGATTTTTGGTGCGAGAGGCGGATGGCACGCTTACGAGCTTAGGTCATATTGACGCAGTCTTTCCAGTTCTTCACGGCCCGAATGGCGAAGATGGCACTTTGCAAGGCTTGCTAGAAATGATGCAAGTTCCATACGTTGGTTGCGGAGTTTTGGCATCTGCTGCGTGCATGGATAAGTATTACGCAAAGCAACTTTTTAAGGCGGCGGGAATCGCTGTGGCTCCTGGAATCGCACTGGACGCGCGCAAGTTTGCTAATGATTGCGCTAATCACTTTAATGCGTATGCAAACGAAATTCTTGAGCAAGTTGAAGAAGAAAAACTAGAGTATCCGCTTTTTGTAAAGCCAAGCCGAGCAGGGTCTAGTTTTGGAGTTGCAAAAGTAGAAACGCGCGATGCTAAGGCCTTAGCAGATGCTGTTTTTGAGGCTTCAAAGCACGATTGGCGAGTATTGATAGAGCAAGGAATTGACGCGCGAGAAATTGAGTGCGCGGTTCTTGCAGCGCGCGACGGCGAAGAGCCAAAAGCCAGCTGGCCTGGAGAAGTTGTGCTCGACAAGCGCGAAGCTGGCGAAGACCAGTTCTACGATTTTGACAGCAAATACATGGATTCTGCGGCTTCGCACGTTGAAGTTCCAGCAGATTTGCCAGAAGAGACTTTGCAACGCGTTCGCAAAACGGCGCTCGCAGCATTCAAAGCGGCAGACGGCAGAGGGCTAAGTCGCGTGGACTCTTTTGTAACTAAAGACGGCCGCGTAATCCTTAACGAAATCAACACAATGCCTGGATTTACGCCAATTTCCATGTATCCAAAAGCTTGGGAAGCAACCGGAATAAGCTACAGTGATTTAATCACAAAGCTTATTGAAGGCGTGATTTTATACTAGTCGGAGGTAAAAATGCGTAAACAGCGTAAGCTTGCAAACAAGCAGCATCCAGACGCGTATACGATTGCGCGCAAGCGTCAAGGATCTGTAGGAGTGTCGCTGTGCGTGTTCCTATTTACGTGGATTCTTGCAACGCTTTTAATTGGCGAATTGATTAGCGTGTTTGTTCCAAAAGGCGTTTTAACACCTTCGCTAAGCTCATTTGTCTCTTCGGATGTTGCGCAATACCTAATAGCGTTGCCGCTTGCAATGCTTGTTCTAAGGCGTACACCAGCGGTAAAAACTCGCAAGTTTACTATGTCTTTGCGCCAATTTGGCGGATTCTTTGCTGTTAGCGTGCCAATAATGTATGCAGGAAGTTACATTGGGCTTGTTGCTTCCGCGCTTATTTCTGGCGGAAAAGCCGAGAATAGGATTGCAGACGTTGTAGCAGGCGGAAACGTGTGGGAAACGCTGCTTTTTGTTGTATTCTTAGCTCCAGTTGTGGAAGAGTGGCTGTTTAGAAAGCAAATTATAGACAGGTTGCGCGTGTATGGCGAAAAGCGCGCGATTGTGTTCTCTGCATTGGCGTTTGCGCTTTTCCACATGAATATGTTCCAATTCTTCTACGCTTTTGGGCTTGGTCTTGTGTTTGGATACATGTACGTTCGTACATCGCAGCTTAGGTACAGCGTATTTTTGCACATGATTGTAAACTTCCAGGGAAGCGTTATAGCAATGTGGATTTCAAACAACATGATGGATTCAAATGGAGATCTTATTAAGGTTGAGAACTTGAACACTCATGAGATTGCGGATTTGGCTCCTGGATTTATGTTTATAGGCCTTTACGCAATGTTTATGATTGTTATGTTTGTGTTTGGAATTGTGCTACTTGCTCGCCGCAAGAGGTATCTTGAATTCTACGATTCGCCGCTAGAGATTCGTGGGAGCGCTGGAACAAAAGCACTTTATGGAACTGTTGGCGTTATGGGATTCTTGATTGCGTCCGTTTTGCTGAATTTGCTTATGCTGTTTGTGTAGGGTGAATTTGTAAGCTGTTTGTGCAGGCTATTTGCGTAGGCTGAATTTGTTTGTGCTGTTTGTGCAAGCTGAATATGTTTGTGCTGTTTGTGCAAATTGGATTGATTTAATTGATATTTGATTTAAGTTAGGAGGCGTCTATGTTAGACAAAAACAATTTAGAAAGCGCTAAATGTGCAAATGACGATTGCTTTGCCTCAGATCCAATTCGCGTGGGTCTTTTAGGCGCTGGAACAGTAGGATCGCAAACAGCGCGTCTAATAGTGGAAGAAAACGCTGACTTATCGGCAAGAATCGGCGCTCCACTAGAGCTTGCTGCAGTCGCGTGCTTGCATCCAGAAGACGTGGACGCGCCATGGATTGCCAAAGATCTTTTAAGCGCAGATGCAGGAGCGATTTGTAAACGCGAAGATATAGACATAATCGTTGAGCTAATTGGCGGCTTGGAGCCAGCGCACACATTTGTAAAAACCGCGCTAGAATGCGGAAAATCGGTTGTAACAGCAAACAAAGCATTGCTTGCAAAGTTTGGTCCAGAACTCTATGAATGCGCGCAAAAAAACGGAGTCGATTTAAGCTTTGAGGCGTCTGTTGCAGGCGCAATTCCGATTTTGCGTCCGCTTAGAGAGTCGCTTGTAGGCGACAAGATCACGCAAATTTTTGGAATCGTAAACGGAACTACAAACTACATTCTTGACGAAATGACAGTGCGCGGCCTTGATTTTGATTCGGCTTTGCGAGCAGCTCAAGAAAAGGGATACGCGGAGGCGGACCCTACAGGAGACGTTGAAGGATTTGATGCAGCAAATAAGGCTGCGATTTTGGCAACGCTTGCATTCCAGATGCCAATAAGCATTGATGACGTTAGCGTTGAAGGAATTAGCGCGATTATGGCAGCAGATATTGCGGCTGCCAGTGCAGAAAATCGCGTGATTAAGCTGCTTGCGGCGGTTGCTTGCGATTCGAGTGGCGCAGTGAGCGCAAGTGTTTACCCAGCGTTGGTTAGCAAAGAGCATCCGCTGGCTTCCGTTCATGGCAGCTTTAACGCCGTTTTTGTTAAAGCACAAGCGGCGGATGATCTTATGTTTTACGGCCGCGGCGCTGGTGGCGCTCCAACAGCAAGCGCGGTTGTTGGAGATATTGTTGGAGCTGCTAGAAACATAGCGCGCGGCTGCAACGATGCTAGCGTGCCAATGTATAACGCTAAGTCTTTGGCTTCTACGCGCTCGATTCGTGCGGATTTTGTTGTGCGATGCAGCATGGAAGATACTTCGCTTGCGCTTTGCGGCGAAGTGATGGATGTGTTTGAGGAGCACGGTGTAAACGCGGAACGATTGCCTATGCTTTGCCAAACTCAATACGATGGCGAAGGCGATTGCCCAGCTTGCGGAATCAGCGGCCCTGGCGATTTGCGCGTGCTTGTAAAAGATTGCACAGAGGCGGATTTGCAAGCGGTTCTTGCCGATTTGCAAAAAGTGGATGTTGTGTGTGCAAAGCCTCTTGCATTGCGAATTATTGAGTAATCGAGTAATTGAATAATTTAGTAATTTGATAGGCTGCTCGAGTGGAAAAGGTGCGAAATGAAACCAGTATGCAACAGTGTGTCAGTTTGCGTGCCAGCAACCAGCGCAAATCTTGGGTCGGGATTTGACGTTGCAGGAATTGCGCTTGACTATGCGGATTCGCTAGTTTTTACGCTTGATGATTCGCTTGATGATTCGCAAGATGTGCGCGTGATTATTCATGGCGAAGGCGAAGATACGTTGCCAAAAGACGAGACGCATCTTGTTGTTCGCGCGTTTCGCAAAGCGTGCGAAGCGTTTGGCTTGCCGCGTTTGCGATTTACTCTAGAAGCGCATAATCGCATTCCGCAAGCGCGCGGAATGGGGTCTTCCGCCAGTGCAATCGTTGCAGGAGTAACAGCAGCTTGGGCTTTTGCGCATAATGGGAATCTTAATAAGCAGGTGATTTTTGAGCTTGCAGCTGCGATTGAAGGCCACCCAGACAACGTTGCTCCAGCGGTTTTTGGCGGATTAACAACCAGTTGGAAGAATGGCAATGAGTTCCACACTGTTCGATACAGCGTTTCTAAGAAGATTCGCGCAACGATTTTTGTGCCAAACTTTACTCTTTCGACGCAAATGGCTCGCCAAGCTCTTCCAGAAAAAGTGCCATATGCAGATGCTGTGTTTAACGTTTCGCGCGCTTGCTTATTGCCGATTGCGTTTGGTGATTTTGGAGATTTTAGCGCATTTGCTGATTCTTGCGATTCTTGCGATTCTTGCGATTCTTGCGCAAAAACAACTCTTTCCAGAAACGATTTGCTTTTTACAGCTACTCAAGACGATATTCACCAGCCATACCGAGCAAGTCTTATGCAACCAACTTGTGATTTGGTAAAAGCTTTGCGAGACAAGGGGTTTGCGGCTGCGATTTCGGGAGCTGGATCTTGCGCAGCGGTGTTCTACGAGGAAAAGTCGGAAGCTTCCGTAGAGGCAAATAACGCCACTAATATAAGCGGAAAAATAGAAAGTGCGGAAATAGAAAGTGCGGAAACTGTAGCTGGAAAAATAGAAAAAATTGCAGAACCGCTTTTGAGTGGCTGCGATTGGAAAGTTTTGCACGTGCATGTTGATTCTATTGGCGTTGCAATAACTCGCGAATAATTTGTGTGAAGTTGTAAGTGAAGTTATGAGTGAAATAGCAAGTGAAATCGCAAAAAGAGGGAATATGACAGTTTCGTTGATTTTGGCTTCTCAGTCTCCTGCAAGAAGAGCGGTGTTGGCTGCTGCAGGCGTGATTCCTGTGATTCATGTGAGCGAGGTAGATGAGCCAGCGGCGTTGCGTAATGCTGCAAATGCGCAAGGTGTTAGCGTGGAGCAGATGAGCGCCGAGGAGCGCGTTTCGATTTTGGCGCAAGCAAAGGCTTTTGCAGTGTATGAGTCGTGGAAGCTTGTTGCAAATGCAGCAGCTTCGGCTAGTGGCGATTTGGTTGTGGGGTATCCGCTGGAGGCTGAGGCTGGATTTTCTGAATCTGAATCTTCTGCAACTGGTAGTAACGCGTTAGCAAGTGATTCGCAATCGCATATAACGCATAACGTAGATACCGCGCAAACTCGCGATTTTTCGGGCGTAAAAGTTCCTACTAAGACTTTTGATATTCACGATTTTGCGCATGTGAATAAGTCTTCCGCTGATTCCAATAGCGTGCTTATTGTTGGCTGCGACTCCATGTTTTTGCTAGACGGCGAATGCTACGGCAAGCCGCATACTCCTGAAGTGGCATTTGAGCGGATTAAGCGAATGAGCGGAAAAACTGGAGAATTGTTTACTGGTCATTGCTTAATCGACGCAAAAAGTGGCAAAACCGTGTGCAAAGTGAGCCGCGCAAGCGTGACTTTTGCGCATATGAGCGATGAGGAAATTCGCGCGTACGTAGAAACTGGCGAGCCGCTGGAAGTTGCAGGATCCTTTACGCTAGAAGGCTTTGGCGGAGCTTTTATTGAGGGAATTCAGGGAGATCCGCATGGAGTTCTTGGAATCAGCTTGCCGCTGCTAAGGCAGATGGTTTCGGAGCTTGGGTACGCTTGGCCAGATTTGTGGAATAGTCGCAAGCTAGAGGGCGAGGCGATTAAGGACGATCCTGCTTCCGCGCAAGTGCCTAAAGAAAACGTGCATCAGCCTGGAGATGGATGGGTTATGTGCGATTGCGGACGCAAGCATTGGGGCCATAATGGCGCGGCTGGCGTGCTGCTCGCTAGGCGAGACGAGGCAACTGGGCGCGTGACTCACGTTGTTATGCAACATCGCGCGCTTTGGAGCGCGGAAGGCGGCACGTGGGGGATTCCTGGCGGCGCAATATCTGATGGCGAAACTGCGATTGAGGGCGCGTTGCGCGAGTCGTTTGAAGAGGCGAACATAACGTCTCAAGACATTGATGTTGTTGGAGCGTATTGCGAAAATCACGGGAATTGGCGGTATACAACGGTTTTCGCGTTTGAAAAGCCAGGTCATTGTGTGAATCCGTGCGCGCACGACGACGAGAGCATGGAGATTAAGTGGGTGCCGATTGATGATGTGCCGAAGCTAAAGCTACTCACGGCAATGCGCACTGATTGGCCGTCCTTCCGTGCTCGCCTTGATTCTCTTGCATCGACTCGGTGAGCTGCGCGACGACATACCTTCGCGCTCAAAGCCTAGCGCGAGCGCTATTCCCGCGCCGGTTGTTTTCCGCTTTTTGTTGTTTATTTTGCGGTTTTGAGCTACAAAATGCGGAAAATGATTTTGCTTTGTGGAATTATACTTATGCGCTGATGCATGCTAGTTTTCTGCTAGTTGTTAGATGTTTTGTGGTTTGTGCTTGATTTTTGTAATTTTGCTTGTGATTCATGGGGATTGTGGGAGAGTATTAACAATCCGAATTTTAGAGGGGTCGAATTCGACTCCTTTAAGAATGAGGCTGATTTGTGCAAAGTTTGTGTAAAAAATGACGCGTGTTGTTGTGTGAAAATATTGATTTAGGGCTACGGGGGGGGGTATTCTGAATGCTGATAGTCCATGTTTTAGGGCTTAGATTGCGAGAATATTCAGTTGTATTCTTGCGATTGCTCTCTTCGCACGCTTATACGTGAGAAGGAAGAAGAAAGGAAGATCATGTTAAATAAGAAAGCGATTGCTGGTATAGCTGCCGCATCAATCGTGGTATCTTGCGGATTCGTCGGTAGCTTCGCCTTTGCTGAAGAAGTTCCTAATAATCCTCCAAAGCCAGCCCCAGTAACTACTCCAACTGTTAAGCCAGAAGATGACATTTATGGTTCTGGCTCTGAATGGGACCAGCTTCAAAATACTGAAAACGAGTATGAAAATTATTACGACCAAATGTATAATACTCACACTCAGTATAATGGCGGACATGAGCATTTAACTTTTGACCCGCACATGTTTGATGAAGACCACGACCCGAACGGCAATGATATTAAGCCTGAGATTCCAGACGAGCATAAGACTGACCCTCAGACTCCTTCATCACCAGAACCAAAGGTTGACACTACTAAGGAAGATGCTGAGTTTAAGGCGGCTCAGAAGGAAGCTGAGTCTAAGAATGCTGAAGCTACATTGTTGAAGCAGATGGCTGATGCTGCTGTAGCGAATTTGAAGAAGCAGATAGAAAAGGCTACTGGTGAAGCTAAGACTAAGCTTCAAGGTCAGCTAGATAAGGCTTCTAAGGTTGCTGCTGCTGTTGATGCGATGGCGACTAAGGCCAGTGATGTGGTTGCGAAGTATACTGCTGCTGCTGAGTTAAGAAATGCGATTGCTGATTTGAATAAGAAGATTTCGGCTGCGACTGCTGAAGCTGATAAGACGAATCTTCAGAAGCAACTTAAAGATAAGCAAACCAAGCTTGTGGCTGCTAATAAAAATATTACTGATGCTAAGCATGATTTAGAGTCAGCAACTACAGAAACTAAGACAGTTCAGGCTAATACTGAAGATCCACAAGCTCCTGAAGGCGACTCCTATCAGAGTGATGCAGATTTTAAGAAGGCTCAGAAGGAAGCTGAGTCTAAGAAGGCTGAGGCTGAGTTGCTGAAGCAGATGGCTGATGCTGCTGTAGCGAATTTGAAGAAGCAGATAGAAAAGGCTACTGGTGAAGCTAAGACTAAGCTTCAAGGTCAGCTAGATAAGGCTAGTAAGGTTGCTGGCACTATTGATACTATGGCTACTAAGGCCAGTGATGTGGTTACGAAGTATACTGCGGTTGCTGAGTTAAGAGCTGCGATTGCTGATTTGAATAAGAAGATTTCGGCTGCAACTGGTGAAGCTAAGACGAATCTTCAGAAGCAGCTTAAAGATAAGCAAACCAAGCTTGTAACTGCTAATGATAGTATTACTGCTGCTAAGCATGATTTAGAGTCAGCGATTGAAGCGACTAAGACTGTTCAGGCTAATACTGAAGATCCACAAGCTCCTGGTCATGAGCCTCCAGCTCCAAAGCCTGTGACTCCTGTGACTCCAAAGCCTGTGACGCCAGTGACGCCTCATCATGATAACCCATCGGTTACACCGTCTGTGACGCCAACTCCTTCGACGCCAACTCCTTCGACTCCATCGGATGAGACTCCATCGGATGATACTCCATCTTCCACTCCGTCTGTAACAACTCCATCCGCTTCGACTCCTGCTGGAGCATCTCAGTCGGCTCCATCCGCTGCTCCTGCTGCTGGTGTTCCTGCGGCTCCTGCTTCTGTTGCTGACTTGTTGCCAGGATTGAAGGGCATGATTACGGCTGGTGCTAATAATGTTGTTGTTGCTGGCGCTGTGAACAGGGTGACTTTGAACATTTCTAACCAGGCGTTCCTTGATCGTTTGAGCCGTGATGGTTCTGCTAAGGCTTATGCGTTCATTTACTCTAGCCCTCGTCTTCTTAAGGGTGCTGATGGTGCTAATTATGTGACTGTTCGCTTGGTTAATGGTAAGCCTCAGTTTGATGCCATGTTCCCAGCTGGTTATTCTGGCAAGCATACGGTTGTTCTTGTTGATGAGCAGGGCAATCAGCTTGGTTGGACTAACATTACTGTGAAGAGTGGTGTTAGTGGTTTGCCTAATAGTGGTGTTGGTGTTGCTTTGACTGCTTTGGCTGCTAGCGTTTTGGCTGGTGCTGGTGCAGCGTTCCGTAAGATTCGCCACTAAGCTATTTGATTGTTCAGTGTTAATTGGCACTGAGCGAGATAGAAGGTAATGTAAAAGGCCTTTGTGTGTAATGCGCGCAAGGGCCTTTTTGCATGCTTTTTGCGCACTTTGCGCCAATTTGCATTAGGCTTTTTGCATGCTTTGATTAGTTCGATTAGCTATATTTTGATAATCTCTGGCACAATGTGATAACATTTCGTATACGAAATATTAGGAGCGGGAGATAATATTTATGAAGGTTTTAGTACATCCTAGAGTTATTCGCAAGCGACCTTGGCTTAATGAAACTGAAGTAATAAATATGTGGAATTCATCATGTAGAGAGCTTCCCAGACAAGGTGAATATGAGCCTAGTCAAATGCTTTCACTTGCTTGGGATTCTCGAGGTGTTATTACGGAACTTATTGCGTATAAAGGTGAAGATGGGGAATGGATTATTTTTCACGTAGCGCCTGCAACTAAAAAGTTTCTTGCTGAAATGGGATTTAGCCAAGAAGAAATTAGACAAATTTTTGGTAGAAGATAAGTAGAATATAGTTAAGAAATATTAGGAGTGATTATGGCTAATTTTCGCGGTGAAGGTGGCGTTGACGTTACCGATGAAATGCTTGATAAATGGGAAAATGATGCTGAAAAAGGCATATATCATGGAAAAGCTGGTAATTTACGTATTAAAAAGCCGCTTGGCAGACCGCCTCTTTATGAAGAAGCTATGCTGCCTATAACTTTCCGCATATCTGCTGAAGATGCGGAGGCTCTAAAGGCTTCTGCTGATAAGCAGGGTGTGAAAGTTGGGGACGTTGTTCGAGAAGCGTGCAAACTGCTTCTTGCTCAAAAAGCAAGATGATTGCAAAGTGTTGTGATTGCTTAGCTTTTAATATGTCGCTTGTTTTTTTTGTAAAGCTTGAGAACAATGCAATACTTATAATTCATGCGAATCGGCTTACAAAAGGATTTTTACAAGAGATAAGGGATGCAAGATGAGTAGGAATACGTATACGGCAGAAAATGGATTCGTTATTACGGACGATATTGTTGACAAGTGGGCTGCAGAAGCGGAAGGCAATTTTTCTGGTGCTACTGTTACAGAGTTTTCTGGAAGAGCTTGGGAAGATGAGACTCAGCCATTGAAACTGTGTATTGTTTAGAGCTACAAAAAGCGTGAATTAGTCACCCCAAAACTGCTGCGATTAGCGCAATAAAAATCGGACTTGTAGTGGTAGAAAACAGGATTCCGTCGCGCGCAAAACTCAAGCCAACATTGTATCGTGCAGCGTAATTGTACACGTTCTGACCAGTCGGAAGAGCCGCCAGAACAACGCATGCGTAGAGCGTAGCACCTCTAAAGCCCATAACAAAATAAGCCAGCAAAAACGCAACAATTGGCATAATCAGATTTTTAAGAATCGCAACCGTCGCAATCGCAGCGCGATTAGAATCCTTTTGTAGCGGCTTGCTGCCGTAAAGCGACATTCCAAAAGCCATCAAAATCATAGGAACCGCGGAATCGCCAATCATCTTAATCGGGTCATAGAGAAAATTCGGAACAGGGAAATATCCAACTTTTGCGGAAATTGCCGAAATAATAATTCCTCCAAGCGACCCGATTAAAAGCGGCTGTTTAAGCGGCTGCTGAGTAATGCGCTTAAGCGAGCACTTTCCAGTAGTTGTAACGTCTAAAACCGTTAGTCCAACAGGCGTAAAAACAGCTTGCTGCATAACTAAAATCGGTGCAACAAGCGCGGGATTTCCAAGAATATAAGTTGCAACAGGCAAGCCAATGTTGTTCGAGTTTAAGTAAAGCGAGTTAAGCGCGCCAATTGTGCAATCCGCTGCAGGAAGGTGGAAGAACAGGCGATTAAGCAAGATGAACGCGATTCCAACAATCATTGCGGAGAAAAACGCAACAAAAATTGACGAGTGGAAAATCTCAAAAATTGGCTCTTTTGCAAGGATTGCAAACATTAAACAAGGACTAGATACAAAAAAGCTTACGCGATTAAGCACCATTTGTGCTTGCGATCCGCCAATGCGAAGACGCGCGGTTACATAGCCTGCGGCAATTACGATGCCGATTACGCAAAAGCCCTGCATAGCGCTGATTAAACCCATGCAAACGATTTTAGCGCTGATTTTGCGATTGGGGTAATGTGAAATTGACTTTTAAGAGCGTATGTTGTTTGACGTTGCAATATGGCATACTAGAGAACGGTGGCGCTGCAAGCCGCCAAAGCATTCGACGGCGTCGATCCCCTCGCGCGTTTTATCGCATGGTTTTACTGAGGCAGGTGTCCGCTGTCGCGCAGCTAGACTTTATTAACAGCCCGAGGGGTGGCTCGCATAAGCGTGCCCATTCCAGGCTAAGAGCGCGAGACGATTGCAGCGTTTCGCTAGGAGCATTGTGCCCAGAGTAACGCGAGAAAGCTTCAACGTATTTGAAGCAGACGATAATAAAAAAGATAAAAATGAAAATGCTAATTCTAGTGCTAGCGAGAATGCTGGTGCTGATTCTAGCGTGAATTCTAATGCTAGCGTAAATCCTAATGCTACTTCCGCTAGAGTTGGCGGCGTTGTTAATGTTGTTTCGGGCTCTAAAGATGCTGCTAACGGCGTGCGTCGCAGGCGCGCTGGAAGGCGTGTAGTTAGAGTTGCAGGTGCTGCTGGCGAATCGATGAAGTTGCACGTTGAAGGCGGAGATACTCAAGATTTGCGCTCTGGAGTAGCGGCGGCGGATTCTGCGCCTTTTGTTGCGGATTCTGCGGCAGATAGTTCTTATACACAGCAGCAATCTCAAGCACATTTGCGACCAATAACATCGCTTTTGTTCCAAGAGCCAGTTTTGCCTCAGCGCGAGCATTCTGCTGAAAGCCGCGATGCGGATTCGGATTACGAAGATTCAAGCAGTAATAAGCGCGATTCGCACAGCCGTCGTGATTCGCGAGATTCGCGAGATTCTCGCAGTAAAGACGATAGTAGGCGAAATAGCCGCGAGTCGCGTAATAATCGCAAGTCAACAGACAGCAGTTTAGACTTTAGCGAATCACTTGAAAACAAAGACGATTTTAGTGAAGACACAAATCGCAGTTCTAAAAAATCGCGTAAGACTCGCTCGAGCAAGTCTTCTGCCAAAGCTAAAAGCGGACGCGAAACTTTTGACGATAATTATGATTTGCAAGACGACGATACGCAATTGATTCGCGTGCGTTCTAGAGCAAATCGAGACGAGAAAAACGCGCAAATTGAGCGAGATAAAAATGCGAATCAAGATGAATCGCAAGCAAGTGAGCGCGGCGATTATGGAAGCCAAAGCGCCCGAAAATCGCGCAAAAATCGCAGACTTAACGCTGCAGAGCGCAGAGCTGCTGCCGAGGTTGAGCAAATCGAAGAAGACCTTGAATACGACGATATAACTTACGCGCCAATAGAAAATCGTAAAGCTGGGAAAACCTCTAGAAGACTTGACTATAGCGATTTTGAGGATGATTTTAGTGGAGATTTTGCTCGAAATCGCGTTGATAACTTTGATAGCGTTGACGATGCTTATAGCGCAGATAACGCAGATTCAAATGAAGTCTACGCAAAAGAATCCGATTTGCAAGACGACGAGGATGGCGTTGTAACAAGGCGCAGGCGTCGCAGGCGCTCCTCTAGAGTAGATAGGGCAGATAGAGCAGATAATGCCAATAAATCTGCAGAATCCGAGGATTCTTCCTTTAACTCGGCATCAAGCAAGTACAGCGTAGACGAAATTGAGGTTTCTCAAGAAGACCGAGATTTGATTCCAGACCCAGAAGAATTGCGATCTCAAGACGAAGAAGTTTACACGCGTAGGCGCAGGCGTCGCAGGTCTAAGCTTGCAGATGATTCAAGCACGAGCGAATCGCGATTTGACTCTTCGGATACGGATTCGCAAAGTCGAAGGTCTAGAAAACAGCAATATATTGACGAAATCACGGATATTGAAGGCTCCACAAGGCTTGAAGCCAAAAAGCAGCGCCGCCGCGATAATCGCAGAGAGCGCAACCGCCAGAACTTGCTTATGGAGCAAGACTTTTTGGCAAGACGAGAAAACGTTGACAGACTTATGGTTGTGCGCGAGCGCGATCGTCACACGCAAATATCTGTAATCGAAGACAACATTCTTGTTGAGCATTACGTTTCCGACATTCAAGAAGTTGCAACCGTTGGAAACATTTACCTTGGCCGCGTGCAAAACGTGCTGCCAAGCATGGAGGCTGCATTCGTAGACATTGGTCAGGCTAGAAACGGCGTGCTTTACGCTGGCGAAGTCAACTGGGATACAACCAGGCTAGAAGGTCAGCCGCGAAGAATGGAGCTTGCGTTTAAGGCGGGAGACCCTGTTTTAGTGCAGGTTACTAAGGACCCTATAGGCCATAAGGGTGCGCGACTAACATCGCAAGTAACGCTTGCTGGAAGGTTCTTGGTGTTGGTGCCGTCTGGAGCGATGACGGGCGTAAGTCGCAAGCTATCCGACCGAGAGCGCAGCAGACTTCGCGCAATCGTAAGCAAAATCGCGCCTAAAGACATGGGCATAATCATTAGAACTGCTGCCGATGGTGCTAGTGAAGATGCGATTGAAAAAGACCTTGAGTCGCTTGTAAAGCAATGGGATCGTATAGAAGCAAAGCGCCAGGAATTCTTGCACGGAAAGCGTCCAAAGTTGCTGCAAGGTGAGCCAGACGTTGCGATTCGCGTTGTTAGAGACATTTTTAACGACGACTTCCAAAAGATGATTGTGGAAGGCAAGGGCGCGTACGACCGCATTTGCGAATACTTGGAGATGATGGCGCCTGATTTGCGAAGCAAGATTGAGTACTGGGATCCTGCAGAGCATGAAGGTAAAGACGTGTTCGACAAGTGGCAAATCGACAGCCAGCTTAGAAAGGGCATGGAGCGCCAGGTTTATCTTCCTGCAGGCGGTTCGATTGTTATTGACCGAACGGAAGCAATGACAACGATTGACGTGAACACGGGTCGTTTTATTGGCCGCGGAAAGTCTTTGGAAGAGACTGTGACTCGTTGCAATTTGGAAGCTTCCGAAGAGATTGCGCGCCAGCTGCGACTTCGCGATATTGGCGGCATGGTTATGATCGACTACGTAGACATGGTTATGCCAGCAAACCGCGATCTTGTTTTGCGCCGTCTTGTTGAGTGCCTTGCGCGCGACCGCACAAAGCACCAAGTTGCGGAAGTTACGTCTCTTGGTCTTGTGCAAATGACGCGTAAGCGCGTTGGCCAGGGGCTTGTTGAAGCGTTTTCGGAGGAGTGCCCAACGTGCAAAGGCCGCGGGTTTATTCTTCACGACGAGCCGACTGTGTCTTCGGAATACGCCGATCCGTACGCGCTTAAGGGCGGAGATCCGTTTATTAAGACCAATAAGCACGGCCACGGAAGCCTTGCGGACACTGCGCCTACAGTTAAGCAGGAGTCTAGTGCGGATGTGCGCGCTAAGTTGGCGAAGATTGCGGCGGCTGCGGCATCTTCGGCGTTCTTTGAGGAGTCTTTGCGCAGAAGTTTGGACGGCGGTAAGGATGATGCGGATTCTGCGGACGGTGTGGATTCTGTGGATTCGGTGGATTCTGCGATTAGTGCGGTTGCTGGCGATTCTTCAGTAGATGAGCCAGCGGAAGAGTTGCAAGAATCGCAAGAAATTGGCGAATCGCAAGAAACCATGCGTGAATCTTCAGAAGCAGGCGAATCGCAAGAAACTGTGGAATCGCAAGAAACTGTGGAATCGCAAGAAAAAACAGACGAATCAGAAAACTAAAAACGCATCAAAGTATAAGGCTCGAGTACAATGGTTTCTACTGTTTAACTCGACTTTATAAATTAGCTCTTGACGTTAGTACAGGGGTCGGTGTATTTTTGATAGTCGGTGTCTTGCCGCAGGTTCAATGCTGCGCACAAGGCAAAAGTAAAGCTTTCAATTTAGCTAAGGAACGAATTATGTACGCGATTGTGAAGGCCGGTGGCCATCAAGAGAAGGTTGAGGTTGGAGACGCCATCCTCGTAAACCGTCTCGATGCAAAGAAGGGCGATACCGTGGAATTCCCGGTCGCGCTCGTTGTTGACGGTGCTAAGGTGACCTTAAGCGCTAAGGATCTTGCAAAGATTACAGTTAAGGCAGAAGTTCTTAACGACGAAGCTAAGGGTCCAAAGATTAGCATTATGAAGTATAAGAACAAGACTGGCGTGGCTCGCCGCAAGGGTCATCGTCAGAAGTTGACTCTCGTCAAGATCACGGCCATCGCCTGATTGACGGTGTTATAAACCTGAAAGGACAGCAAGATGGCACATAAGAAGGGTGCGTCCAGCTCGCGCAACGGTCGCGATTCGCAGGCGCAATATCTTGGCGTTAAGAAGTTCGGTGGAGAAGCTGTTGTGGCTGGAAACATTATCGTTCGCCAGCGCGGCACCAAGTTCCATGCAGGACAGAACGTTGCTTTGGGCAAGGATCACACGCTGTATGCTTTGGTAGACGGCAATGTGAAGTTTGGTATTCGTCGCGATCGCAAGGTTGTTGACGTAGTTACCGCCTGAGTAACTCATTAATCTTCTAGCCGCACCCCGTTCGGTGCGGCTTTTTTGTTTTCGCAAAGCTGGCGAGTATTGAGCATCAAGTAAGGTAAAAGTTATGAGCGATTTTGTAGATCGAGTAACAGTACATGTTAAAGGCGGCGACGGCGGCAACGGTTCCGCAGGCGTGCGTAGAGAAAAATACAAGCCACTTGCGGGTCCAAATGGCGGCAATGGTGGCAACGGCGGAAGCGTTATATTCGTAGCCGATCGCAATGCAAATAGCTTGCTTGATTACCGATTTATGCCACATCGAGTAGCGCAAAGTGGCACAATGGGCTTGGGAGATACAAAAGACGGCTCCAAAGGAGAAGATCTTATACTCCCAGTGCCAGTTGGAACCGTGATTTTTGAGGCGAAGGGCGCATCGGGCGCGCAAAAAAGGCCAGGCAACGTTTTGGCGGATTTGCAACACGTAGGAGACACTTTCGTAGTCGCAGCAGGAGGCGCAGGCGGTCTTGGAAACGCTGCTCTTGCAAATAAAGTGCGCCGCGCTCCAGGATTTGCGCTGCTTGGCGAGCCTGGTGAAGAGCGAGACGTAATCCTAGAACTAAAGTCGATAGCAGACGTGGCACTAGTTGGATTCCCGTCTGCAGGAAAGTCAAGTCTTGTAGCGTCAATCAGCGCTGCAAAGCCAAAAATCGCAGATTATCCGTTTACAACGCTTGTGCCAAATCTTGGTGTAGTCAGTTTTGGCGAATATCGTTACACAATCGCAGATGTTCCAGGGTTGATTCCAGGTGCTTCCGAAGGAAAGGGCTTGGGGCTAGAGTTTTTGCGTCACATTGAGCGCACGGAAATAATCGCGCACGTAATCGACTGTGCAACGTTGGAGCCAAATCGCGACCCAATCAGCGATTATAATGCGCTGGAACACGAGCTTTCGCAATACGCAAACAAGCTTGATTTGCCGCTTGGAGCGATTCCGATTCCAGAGCGTCCGCGAATTATTGTGCTCAACAAGATTGATGTGCCAGAAGCAAAAGAGTTGGCAGAATTTGTGCGAAGCGACTTTGAAAAAATGGGCTTGCCAGTTTTTGAGATTTCTACTGCATCTCACGAAGGCTTGAAAGATCTTGGTTTTGCGCTTGGAAAGATGGTGGCTAGTATGCGCGAAAAGCTTGCCGAGCAAGAGGCAGCGCGCGAAGAAGAGCGAGTTGTTATTCAGCCGCTTGAGCAGCCAGCATTAAGACGCAGGCGCGATGATGGCCGCGGAAGTGCTAGCGACTTTACGATTGAGCGCGAAGAAGACAAAAATGGCGATTTTTGGTTTACTGTTACGGGCGCTAAGCCAGAGCGTTGGGTTGTGCAAACAAACTTCGACAACGACGAGGCAGTGGGCTATTTGGCGGATCGCTTAGCGAAACTTGGTGTAGAAGACGAGTTGCGCAAGAAGGGCGCGCGACCAGGAGACGAGATTAGGATTGGCCGCGGCAATCGCATGGTTTGCTTTGACTGGGATCCAAGCATTGCAGCAGGTGCGGAAGGTTTGGACGGCGCAAGCCTTGGTGCGCGCGGAAAAGACTTGCGACTTGAGGCAAATGATCCGCGTGGTGCAAGGCGCACTAATGCGGAGCGCCGCCGCGATTACCACACTATGATGGACGCAAAGAGCGCTGTGCGAGATGCGATGATGGCGGAACGCAAGCAAGGTCATTGGGCGGATCCATCGGTAGATGACGACAAACACGATGAGCAGAGCCTATTTGGGCGTGGTGAGTAGATGGTTAATAAAGCAATTGAGCCTACCGAAAACGAGGTTCGGCGTTCAATTAGCAATGCGCGCACAATAGTCGTAAAAGTGGGGTCTAGCTCGCTAACGACGCAAAATGGCCATTTAGATGTGCAAAAACTGCGCTCGCTAGTAGACGCCATTAGTCGCGCGCAAATTAACGGAGCGCATGTTGTGCTTGTGTCTTCTGGCGCAATCGCAGCAGGATTTGGGCTTCTGGGCTTTGATTCTAGGCCAAAAGACGTGCCAACGCAGCAAGCTACGGCTTCGGTTGGTCAGGGTTTGCTTATGGCGCAATACGAGCAAGCTTTTGCAAAATATGGCCTAAAAGTTGGTCAAATGCTGCTAACAGCAGACGTTACTATTTCGCCGTCTCGCTATCGCAATGCTCAACGTACAATGCTTAGGCTGCTGGAATTAGGCGTTGTGCCAATCGTAAACGAAAACGATGCTTTGTCTAGTAACGAAATACGTTTTGGAGATAACGATAGGCTGGCGGCGCTTGTTGCAAACATTGTTCGCGCAGATGCGCTGGTTCTTTTAACAGACGTAGACGCGCTTTACACGGCTCCGCCCAGTGAGCCAGGTGCTAAGCGAATTGGCTTTGTTGCAGATGTTACGCGCGCGCTAGACGATATTAAAGTTGGCGAAAGCGGATCGGGCGTTGGTACAGGCGGAATGGTAACCAAGATGGATGCGGCGCATATTGCTGCTGTTTCTGGAATTCCAACGCTTTTGACGTGTGCGAGTAGCGCGGAGAGTGCGCTAGCTGGCGATTCGGTTGGAACCGTTTTTGCGCCACTAAACTCGCGCGCGTCTTCTAGAAGACTTTGGATTGGTTTTGCGTCTAATCCGCATGGTGCGATTATTGTAGATTCTGGTGCTGCTGCAGCCGTTTGCGCAGGGCGAGCAAGCCTGTTGGCTGCTGGAATCGTAGGGGTTACTGGCGATTTTTGTGCGAGCGACCCAGTGTGGATTGATGATGAGCATGGAAACCACTTAGCCAAAGGGCTAGTTGCATTTGATTCAGACGAGATACCGCAGGTAATGGGTCTTACTACGGACGATTTAGAGGCCACTTTGGGGCGGCAATACGCGCATCCTGTGGTGCATCGCGATAATCTTGTGCTTTTATAGCGTTTGCTGCGATTTGCGCGCCAACCTGCCGGAGCGCTTAAAGCGTAGCGCGCGAAGGCAATTTGGCGCGCTGAGCTTGCTTAAGGTTGAAAGCACAGTGTGCTTTCAACGCAAGCGAAGACGTGAGCGCGGCTAATCCGCGCGAACGACGACCTGCCTTGTAGTGCGATTGTACCTGATTTACGGCGTGTCGTCATACAATCGCACTACAAAAAACGCACAAAATATTGAACAAAAAGTAACATAAACAACAAAAAGCGGAAATAGTTGGCGCATTAAGCAGCTCGAAGTTGTCAATTTTCCCGCGTTTGTTTCCCAAATCGGCTAGTACGTAAACAAATGTGGGCAAAAAGAAACAAAATCGTGAAATAACGTGTAATGGCTAAACTGTAAGTATGGCAGAAAATATCGCAGCAAATATGGCAGCAAATGCATCGCAAATCGCAGCAAATACATCAAACTCCCAATGGCGCTCTATGAGCAATCGCATTAACAAAGTCGCTCCAAGCGCAACGCTTGCTGTAGATGGCAAAGCAAAAGCGATGAAAGCCGCAGGAATCGACGTTATTAGCTTCGGCGCAGGCGAACCTGATTTTCCAACGCCGCTCTACATTGTGGAAGCCGCAGCCGCCGCATGCAAAGACCCAAAAAACTACAAGTACACAGCTACGGCTGGCCTTCCAGAGTTGCGCGAGGCGATTGCGCGCAAAGTTAAACGCGATTCTGGCTACGATGTTTCCCCAAATCAAGTTGTTGTAACGAATGGCGGCAAACAGGCTGTTTACGAAGCATGCCAGATTTTGCTAAACGACGGCGACGAAGTTATAATCCCAGCGCCATATTGGACAAGCTACCCAGAGGCGGTAAAACTTGCAGGCGGCGTGCCAGTGGCGGTTATGTCTGGCGCGGATCGCGGTTTTGAGCCAGATATTGATGCGATTGAGGCGGCTCGCACACCGCGCACGCGTGCGATTATTGTAACTTCGCCTTCTAATCCAACAGGCGCTATTTGGAGCGCGCAAACAATTCGCGCGATTGGCGAATGGGCTGTAAAACACCATATTTGGGTGCTTTCCGACGAGATTTACGAGCACTTGCATTACGACGGCGTAAAAACTTCGTACATTGGCGTGGAAGTGCCAGAAGTGCGCGACCAGCTGCTTGTTTTGAATGGCGTTGCAAAAACTTACGCAATGCCAGGTTGGCGTGTTGGATGGATGGTTGCTCCGCTTGAGGCCGCAAAAGCCGCGATTAAGCTTCAAAGCCACATGACGTCTAACGTTTCCAATATTTCGCAGCGCGCAGCTCTTGCAGCAGTCGGCGGACCATTAGATGAAGTTGCAAAAATGCGTGATTCCTTCGACGCTCGTCGCAAGGCGATTGTGCAAGCGCTAAACAGCATGCAAGGCGTGACTTGTCCTTTGCCACACGGCGCTTTCTACGCGTTTGCAAATGTTGAGGCGCTGCTTAATTGCCCGTTGGGCAAGGATTCTAGGATTCCAGGCACATCGTCTGCGCTCGCGCAAATGCTTCTTGACGAAGCGCATGTTGCTGCTGTTCCTGGCGAGGCTTTTGGCGCGCCTGGCTATTTGCGATTCTCGTGCGCTTTGGCGGATAGTCAACTTGCAGAGGGCATGAGGCGCATGAAGCAGTGGATTGAAGGCGGAAGCGCGTTTTAAGCGTTGCAGCGCGTCTTCACTAGGCGGCAGCGCGTTTGCACACGCGGAAAAGTCGCCAGCAACCGCGCATTTAGCGACACTCGCTAATCATAATAAAAACCCTTAAATCTTGCCCTTCCGCTATCATGAATATTCGGCGGTTTTGCCAAGTCAACCTTTTTAAGGTATGATTAGCAAGTTCACCTAGGGATGTGGCGCAATTGGTAGCGCAACGGTCTCCAAAACCGTAGGTTGTGGGTTCGAGTCCCGCCGTCCCTGCCAGTTTTATTGTTAACAATTTTCAAACGAAGGATTCAAGCATGGCCAAGGCAAAAGAGAAGAAGCCAAATTTGTTCATGCGTATTGGCATGTTCATTAAGCAAACTATTGACGAGACGCGCAAAGTCGTAGCTCCACACGGCAAAGAGTTGTTTGCTTGGTCAGCTTCCGTGTTTATTTTTGTTATTTTCTTGATGGTTTTTGTCACTGTTATGGACTTCGGTTTAGGCAAGTCCGTTATGTGGCTGTTTGGCTGATTTAAACGAATTTTGAGGGTGTGCAAATATGACTGACGAGTTGAATCTCGAAAATGTTGAGTCTGTAGAGAATTTTGCTGATTTAGATGTAGCTTCTGCTGCAGATGCGCCTGAGCAGGCTGATTCTACGGTTGCTGGCGATTCGCCAGTGGAAAATAGCGCTGATTCTGCCGACAATTCTGCTGATTCCACCGATTCCGCCGACTCTGCAGACGTAGACCCTACAGATGCTGGCGCAGCCGCTGTTGCCGAATTCTCCAAGACTTTGCGAACTCTTGAAGGCAAGTGGTACGTTCTTCACACCTACTCTGGCTACGAGAAGCGCGTTAAAACTAACGTTGAATCCCGCGTTCAAAGCTTTGGTTTGGAAGATAAGATTTTCCAGATTGAAGTTCCAATGGAAGAAGTCGAAAAGCACACAGACAAGGGCAAGAAGGTTATTACGCGCGTGCGCGTTCCAGGATATGTGCTTATTCGCATGTGGCCAGACGAGAATGCTCGCCGCATTGTGCGCGAGACTGAAGGCGTTACTGGTTTTGTTGGCCCGTCTAAGGAGCCAGCGCCTCTTAGCCGCAAGGAAGTTATTGATATGATGGCTCCTATGATTGCGTCTGAGGCGTTGAAGAAGGCTGGAGATAAGCCTGCTGCCGCTCGTAAGCGTACTGTTGAGGTTGCTTACAAGGTTGGAGATCAAGTTACAGTTACCGACGGCCCATTTGCAACTATGGCTGCCGTTGTTTCGGACGTAGATCCTACAACGCAAAAGCTTACGGTTCTTGTTTCTATCTTTGGCAGAGAGACTCCTGTGGAGCTTGGCTTTGACCAGGTAGAGCCTATTGTTTGATGGCTATTTCTTTGATAGCTGTTGTTTAATAGGTTTAGGCTGTTTAGGCTTTTAGGCGATTTTAATAGATTTTAAGGGATTTAGTTCTCGATGAATTTTATCTTTTTAGACTCGGTCGATTCTACGCAAAATATTGCGCGAAAAGAGCTTATTGATTGTGATTCTGAAAGCTCTTCAATCTTGAATCCGCTTGTTTGTGCGATTATTGCAAACAATCAAAGTGCTGGCAGAGGTCGTCTTGGTCGCAAGTGGGTTAGCGAATCGGGGCAAAGTTTTCTAGCGTCTTATGGTGCTGTTTTGCCAAAAAGCGTTGTTATGGATTCAAAATACAACGGTTGGCTGCCTATGATTGCAGGACTTTGCGCAAGAGACGCGCTGATTGGCGCGCTTAAAGAAGTTGGCGCGCGCAAAATCGGCGAAATTAGCGAAGTCGAAAGTAAAATTTGCGATTTTGGTCAAGAAATAAAAATCAAGTGGCCAAATGACATTTTTATTGGCGATTGCAAAGAAGGCGGAATTTTAACCGAAATCGCAGCACTTGCAAATCATGACTCTTTACAACAAAATATTGGTGTGATTTTTGGAATCGGCCTTAATCTTAATGTGTCTAAAAGCAATCTTCCAATCGAAAAAGCAACATCTTTACAAATGCATTACGCGAATCTTCCAAATGCAATGCAATTAAGGGATATTATTGCTAAGCGTTTAGCGCAAAACTTAAACAGTAGACTAGCGAGTTTTGTGCAAAATCCTGCGCAAAACGCATTGTGCTTGCGTAAGGAAGTTAGTGCGGTTTGCTGGACTCTTGGTCGCAAAGTTAGCGTGTATGCGCCAGAAGTTAATAGCGAGTTAAACAACAGCGAATGCGTAGAAGGCGTTGCGCAGAGCATTAATGATGATGCTTCGCTTTTGATTCTTAAAGACTCGGGAGAATCTGCGATTGTGCACACGGGCGATGTTCACGCGCTTAGTGTTTGATACAAACGTGGGCGCGACAACCTACCTGAGCGCGCTGTAACGCGCGAACGGTTTTCCTCGCCTAGTGTTGTAGGAGGGCTGGGTGTTTCTTGTCTCACAACGCTCCGCCTCTTGCGTGTTGTCTGCTGTTGCGGTTGTTCCGATTTGGCTTTGATTTTTTGTTTTTGGTTTAAGTTTGTTTGTATGTGTGTGTCATTGGGTTGTCTAATATCGGCTGCCGCTCTTATACTGTTCGACCAAGAATCACCCAGCCCTCTTACGTGCTTGAACAATTACGTATTGCTTAATCGCCTGAGATTCTCGATTTTTCTTGCTGCTTCAGCGAATCACCATTTCATGCTGAGGTTCGCTTCATCCGCTGCGAAAAATCTCGAATCTCTACCTAGCTTGCGCGACGACCTGCCTGAGCGCTTGAAGCGTAGCGCGCGAAGGCAATTTGGCGCGCTGAGCTTGCTCAAAGTTGAAAGCACAGTGTGCTTTCAACGCAGGCGAAGACGTGAGCGCGAAAATGAGTCAAAGTGATCTTGCTTTTGATACAAAAAAGACCGCAGTCTCGTCACTGCGGCCTTAGAATAGTTAGCGCGTTACGCTTGAGATTAATCACGCATCACGCATCACGCATCACGCATTGGTGTTGTGCTTAAACGCGCCATACAATCCTGCGCAAGCAGCGCTAGCGATTGCAGCTTTAATAATATCGCCCACAATAAAGCCAGTAGAAGCCACGGCGATTGCCCAAACAGGCAAGTGCATCATAAGCGATTGGCCTACAAAACCAAATGCGTAAATCACAAGAGAACCAACAACAGACGCTGCAAAATACGCGCCAAATCGTGCAAATTTCTTAGCAACAGAATCCTCTGGCATAGCAGCATTAACAACACCTTCGAGAGCAGACTTTACAAGCGCAATCGCAGCCACGCCGAATACGAATCCAACAAGAAATCCAACGCTAGGACCTGCAAAAGCCACAACGCCACTCTTTCCGCCTGCAAACACTGGCATTCCAGCAGCACCAATCGCAAGGTACATAAGCACAGAGCTAACGGCTTGGCGCCAAGTCAAAGTAAGACCTGCCAAAGCCAAAACCAAAGTTTGCAAAGTTACAGGAACAGGAGTTCCAGGAATTGGCAATGCGCCAGCCATAGTGGCAGCGCTAATAAGAACAGTAAACAAAAATGCCTTAGCAAATGGAACAGCTAAACGATTAATGTCAAATGCCTTAGATGCAACTGCATTAGAGTTTGCGCCAGAGTTTGATTCAAAATTAGCCACGATATCCTTCTTTCGTATTGTTTTTCGTTGCTGAATCAAACATTAGACAAGAATCGGGCAGCGCGCGTTGGAGAAGTTTACAAAAAATCGCATAATGTTTTGTTCAAATTCACGGATACTATAAGCCAAATTTCATATAACTTGTAACATATGGTTACGAATATCAAAAAAATACTTGTGGCAAATCGCGGCGAAATCGCGCTTAGAGTGATTCGCACTGCCCAAGAAATGGGAATCCCAACTGTGGCTATTTATGCGGCATCCGACCGTCAAGCACAGTATGTTGAGATGGCAGACGAAGCGTACGCGCTTTCCGGAGACACGTACAGAGACACTTATTTAAACGAAGACGCGATTATAGACATTTTGCATAAAAGCGGAGCGGATGCTGTGCACCCAGGCTACGGATTTTTATCGGAAGTAGCGAGTTTTGCGCAAAAGGTGATTGATGCTGGCGCTGTGTGGATTGGTCCGAAGCCAGAAGCGCTTATTGATTTAGGGGATAAAATAACCGCGCGGCGCGTGGCAACTCGCGCTAAAGTGCCGCCCGTTCCAGGAATCTCGGAGCCAGTAAAAGACATTCGAGAATTGCTGATTTTTGCGCAAACACACGGCTACCCAGTTATGATGAAGCGCACGGATGGCGGCGGCGGCCGCGGAATAACCGTTGTGCAAAATGATGATGAGCTTCGCGGATTCTACATGAACCACGACGCTTTGCAAGGCGGCGACCTTGACGAGTACTTTATTGAGCGTTTTATAGACAAGGCCAGGCATGTGGAAACGCAAGTTGGCCGCGATTCACATGGAAACTTCACCATATATTCCACGCGCGATTGCTCGGTGCAGCGCCGAAACCAAAAGTTGGTTGAGGAAGCACCAGCACCATTCCTTACCGATGATGAGAATGCGCAGCTTCACCGATATTCTCGTAACCTATTTGAAGCTGTTGACTACGTTGGTTTGGGCACGTGCGAATATATGGTGACTTCTCAACACAAAGTTTACTTCTTGGAAGTGAACCCACGATTGCAAGTTGAGCACACAGTTAGTGAGGAAGTTAGCGGACTAGATCTTGTGCGCGAACAGCTTATGATTGCCGACGGCGGCGAGCTTACGCAAAATCACCCTTCGCGCGGACACAGTTTTGAACTTAGAATCACTTCGGAAGATCCAGCAACGAATCTTACGCCTAGTGCAGGCACGCTAACAAAAATAGAATGGCCATCGGGCCCTGGAATTCGCGTGGATTCTGGCGTAGAAGTTGGAGATAGCGTGTCTCCAAAATTCGACTCCATGATGGGCAAGCTTATTGTTACGGCGCAAAATCGCGATGCGGCAATTGCTCGCGTAAGGCGTGCGCTTAAGGAGCTTTGCATTGAGGGCGTGCCTACTCCTGCTAAGCTTTTTGAGCAAATTTTTAACGACCCTGATTTTACGGCTCAAGATCACGATTTTGATATTTCTACAAAATGGCTTGAACGCAAGTATTTGAACCGTACTGCTGCAGCGGCAAATGGCGGACAGCCTGCTTCTTTGTATTCCAATAAGGCTGGTGAAGACGCGCAAAATAAGCCGACCAAAATGGAGTCTTTTGTAATAGAAGTAGACAATAAGCGCGTAAAACTTACTATTCCGCAAGACATTGTAGACAATCTTACTGGTTCTGCACGAGTTAGAAGCACGGTTCGCGCATCGCAGCCGCTTAGAGGGCGAGGATTAAGGGGAGATACTCATAAGTCGGAAACACCTAAGGACGCTCCTGGCGTGATTTCTGCTCCAATGCAAGCTGTGATTACGCGTGTAAACGTTGCGGAAGGTCAGAGCGTAGCCAAAGGTGATTTACTTGCTGTTCTTGAATCCATGAAAATGGAAAACTACGTTTACGCACCTGCAGCTGGCGTAGTTACTGGCATTTTTGTTGGGCCTGGAGATGGTGTAGAAGCAGGCGAAAAGCTTGTAACAATTGACGTGACTAAAGGCGGTAGTGCAAAATGAGTGCGCTTACTAAAGATGATACGCAAGTTGCAAAAGATGTTAATAAAAGCGCTGCACAAGTTAATAAAGACACGCAAAATGCGCAAGACGCTCAGCCAACGCAGCCTACGCAGCCTCAGCGCGGAAAAGCAGCCGTAGAACACGCGGCTCGCCTTGCAAGAGACGCCGAGCAGAAGGCTTTAGAACGCCAGCATGCAAAGGGAAAATCCACTGCAAGAGAGCGCTTGGATTTGCTTTTTGACACAGGCACGTTTGAAGAAATCGGCCGCTTTAATGGCGGAGATATAAATAACGATGTTGCAGGATGCGCTGTAATCACTGGCTTTGGCGAAGTGTACGGCAAAAAAGTGGCAGTTTATGCTCAAGATTTTTCCGTTCGCGGCGGCACGCTTGGACGCGCTGAAGGCCAGAAAATTTGCCATCTTTTAGACATGGCGTTGCAACTTGCGGTTCCTGTTGTTGCGCTAATCGACTCGGGCGGCGCTCGCATTCAAGAAGGCGTTAACGCGCTTACGCAATATGGCAGAATCTTCAAAAAAACTTGTGAAGCAAGCGGTTTGATTCCGCAAATTTCCTTGATTTTAGGCCCTTGCGCTGGTGGTGCAGTTTATTGCCCTGCTCTTACGGATTTTATAATCATGACTCGCGAGCACTCCAACATGTTTGTAACTGGCCCAGATGTTGTTAAGGCAGCTACTGGCGAGTCGATTAGCATGGACGATTTAGGCGGTGGATATGTGCATAACTCCACTTCGGGCGTTGCTCACTACTTGGGCGAAGACGAGGCGGACGCCATTGACTACGCGCGCACAATCCTTGCTTATTTGCCGCAAAATTGCAATCAAAATCCGCCAACATTCGCATACGCTGCAACGCGCGCAGACAGAGAAACCGCTAAGCAGCTTGCGACTATTGTTCCGAGCAATGATCGCCAGCCGTACGACGTTTTAGACGTTATTCGCGCAATCGTAGATTATGGCGAATTTGTGCAAGTTCAAGAGCTCTACGCGGCATCCGCAGTGGTTGGTTTTGCTTGCATAGACGGGCATCCTGTTGGAATAGTTGCAAATCAGCCTAAAGTAAATGCTGGAATTTTAGACGTTAATTCTTCCGAAAAAGTAGCGCGATTTGTGCGATTGTGCGACGCGTTTAATCTTCCTGTTGTAACTCTTGTAGACACTCCTGGATACAAGCCAGGGTCGGACCAGGAGCACGCTGGAATTATTCGCAGAGGCGCAAAGGTGATTTACGCGTATGCAAACGCGCAAGTTCCGCTTGTTACCGTGATTTTGCGCAAGGCTTTTGGTGGAGCATACATTGTAATGGGATCCAAGTCTATGGGAGCAGACTTTAACTACGCTTGGCCTACTAGCCAGATAGCGGTTTTGGGTGCTCAAGGAGCTGTGAACATTATTCATCGCAAGGATTTGCAAAAAGCAAAAGAGCGCGGTCAAGATGTTGACGCTTTAAGAAAAAAGCTTGTTGAAGATTACGAAAATACCACTGTAAACGCAAATCTTTCGCTGGAAACTGGCCAGATTGACGCAATGATAGATCCAGAGCAAACAAGAGATGTTATTGCTAATTCTTTGAAGATTTTAAGAAGTAAAAAACGCGTTTCTAGAACGGGGAAGCATCATGGAAACCAGCCAATGTGATTTAAGAATGATTTGAGACGATTTGCGGATGATTTTAGATGATTTGAGCCGCGCGGATTAATCGCAAGCAGCCGCCACACGCGACTAGCAACAAGTCACAAATAATCCAAAACACAAATAATACAAAACACAAATCTTAAAAATAAAACGTAAACCCACAAACAAAGGAAAATAAAATGACAAAATACTTATTTGATGAGCTTGCACAAAATCCACATATTTTAGCTTTTGCAGGGCAATCCACGCCGTGGGTTCAAGCGTTAAAAGAAGCGCAAAAAGACGAAGATTTAAGCGCGCAACTACGCGATTACAATAACAGCGCAAAAAATCTTCTAAACAACATATATGCGCAACTTTTAGCAAACGCAGGAAAAGACATAAACGTATTCGACGCTTTAGAATCCACAAATGAGCGCACGCAAGACGCGCAAATAAGCGTTCCAGGAATCGCATTGGCGCAGCTTGCAGCTGTTAGTGATTTTACAAATCTTGGGTACAATTTTGAAGTTTGCAAGCCAATCGCAAGTCTTGGTCATTCTCAAGGCGTGATTGCTGCAAAAATGGTAGAAGCGCGATTAGAGGCTGGTTCTTGGCAGGCAGCGCAAGGCAAAATCGCGGAACTTTTGGCGATTGCATACATAATTGGAGCGGCTGCAGATCGCGAAGCGCGGCTTTTGGAAATAAACGGAAACGGCTCTGCAACTCCAATGCTTTCGTTAAAAGGCGTAACTCAAAAACAGGCAGAAGTTTTGATTTCGCGCGTGGATCGTAAGCGTGCTGAAGTTTCGATAGCAGTTAAAAATTCGCGAAATCACATGGTGTTATCTGGCTATCCGCAAGACATGGAGGCCGTTTTAAGCGAAGCGCAAAAAGAAGCGACCCATTCTAAAAAATTACGAGATATGAAGCAGCGTGGCGGGTCGGTTTTTGCGCCAATCGCAGAGTATTTAGACGTTACAGTGCCATTCCACTCGCCAATGATGAGCAAAGCTGTAGATAACGCTGAAAAATGGGCAAAAGAAGCTGGATTAAATGCCGATCTTACTAGAAGTCTTGCAAATCAAGTTTTAGTAGAGCAAGTGGATTGGGCAAGTCAAATCAAAAAAACTTTGGCAAATCTGGGCGAATCTGCTAAAGATTTGTGGGTAATCGACATGGGCCCTGGAGAAGTGCTTGGAAAGCTTACAAGCGTGCTGGTTCAGGGAAGTGGCGCTGGAATTGTAGAAGCTGGAACAATGGCGTCTCGCGCTAATGCGTCTACACTGGAGGCTTCTTCCGCAAATTCTTTGCGCACGGGATGCTGGGCGGATTTTGCACCACGCGTAGTAGAAACGCCATTAGGGCGCAAAGTAGTTACAAAGTTTAGCCAGCTAACAGGCAAAGCTCCTGTTCTTCTTGCAGGCATGACTCCAACAACCGTAGACCCGCAAATCGTTGCAGCTGCTGCAAACGCGGGGTACTGGGCAGAGCTTGCAGGCGGTGGCCAAGTAACAGAAGAAGTGTTTAACAAGCACGTGGAAATGCTCCAAAATCAGCTAAAAGAGGGAGCAACTGTAGAATTCAACGCAATGTTTATGGACCGCTATTTGTGGAATTTGCAATTTGGCGCCAAGCGCATAGTTCCAAAAAAGCGCGCTTCGGGAGCGCCAATCGACGGCGTTGTAATATCTGCAGGAATCCCAGAGTTAGACGAAGCGAAGGAACTTGTTAAAACTCTTCAAGAAGACGGATTCCCGTATGTTGCTTTTAAGCCAGGAACAGTAGAGCAGATTCGTCAAGTTATTCGCATTGCAAAAGCTGTTAAGCCAGCAACGATTATTGCGCAAGTAGAAGGCGGATCTGCAGGTGGACACCACTCTTGGGAGTCGCTAGATGATTTGCTTATTAGCACTTATGCTCAAGTGCGCGAATGCAATAATTTGGTGCTTGTAGCAGGTGGTGGAATCGGCACTCCTTCGCGAGCTGCCGACTACATTAGTGGCGAATGGTCCAATAAGTACGATTTGCCAAATATGCCTGTAGATGCCGTAATGATTGGCACAGCAGCAATGACAGCAAAGGAAGCGCACACAAGCCCGCAAGTTAAGCGCATGTTGGTGGAGACGCCTGGAATCACAGAAGCAAATGATGCATGCGTGGAAGGTCTTGGTGCGAGTGACGATCCGTTTGCTCCGATTGGCGAGCGCTGGGTGCCGTCTGGAAAGGCTGTTGGCGGAGTAACAAGCGGATTGAGCCATTTGCACGCAGATATTTACGAGATTGAAAATGCGTCTGCGCGTTGTGGAAGGCTTCTTGTTCACATGATGAAGCATCCAGAAGAGCTTGAATTACGCAAAGATGAGGTTATTGCTGCTCTTAACACAACAGCAAAGCCGTATTTTGGCAATGTTGAAAGCATGACGTACCAGCAATTTGCACAACGATTCCTCGACTTGTGCTACCCGTGGGCGGATTCCACATACGCGGATCGCTACGCTCATTTGCTTAAGCGAATCGAAGCGCGTTTTACGTTGCAAGATTCTGGCGAATTTGAGTCAAGCTTGCCTTCTGCTAAAAGCATTTTTGAAAATCCTCAAGAAGCTTTGAACAATCTTATTGAAAAGTTCCCAGATGCAGCGCAAACAAACGTTATTCCAATGGATGCTGCATGGTTCCCAACTTTGGTGCGCGAATACCCTAAGCCAATGCCGTTTGTGCCAGTAATCGACAACGATTTGCTTCGCTGGTGGGGTCAGGATCAGCTTTGGCAGTCGGAAGATTCGCGCTACTCTGCAGACGCTGTGCGCGTAATTCCAGGGCCGATTTCTGTTGCTGGAATAACAACAATGGACGAGCCAATCGCAGATATTTTGGGAAGATTTGAAGATGCGGTTATAAAACGTTCGGCTGCTGGCGATTCTAGAGTTTCTCTTGCGCAAAGCGCGTTTAGCCAAATCGCGTTTAGCCAAATCGCGTGCGCAAAAAACGTTGAAGAATACGTGCGCGCATGCCCGAATATATCTTGGATTGGTCACCTAACTTCTAATCCTGCTTACAAAACGCAAAATGATAGCGAAAACTACGTTATAAGCGTTGTTAGTGAAGAAGATAGCGTAATTAAGCTTGATTTAGACATTAAATTAGACACATTCTGGGATAATTTAAGCGGAAATGATTCAAGCGCTAACGATTCAAGCAAGAATGAGAACAGCAATAAGAATCACGCTGTGCGAAACATTGTGATTCCGCTTATTGTAGACGCAAATCGCGCAGGAGGCGTGCCAGTAGTAGATAGAGAGCGCTTGCCAAAGCACGTTTATAAGATGCTTGCAGCTACAGCAGGCATTGGAAATGTTGCGATTACGGGAGATGCTTTAAGCGAAATGCCTAAAGTTGATGTAAGCGAGCAAAGTGAAGAATCGCCATTTGGCGTAGTAAAATCTTCGTACACGCTTTCTAGAAATCTTGGAATCGATCACGAATCTTCTACAGCTGGGCGACTTTCTGGCGGTCTTCAAGCGTCTAAAATCGTGCCAGACGCGCTAGTTGGTCCTGCTTGGCCAACAATTTATTCTGCTTTGGGATCTGTAATGGTAAATGGGTACCCAGTAATCGAAGGCTTGCTTAACGCGGTTCATTTAGATCACTTAATAGAGTTAGACGTTTCAAATAGCGATTTGAACAAGCATGTGGGCGAGCGCGTAAACCTTGTTGGTTGGGCGCAAAGCGCGCAAGAGTCTGCTTCTGGACGCGTTGTTACGATTAACGTTGTTCATTTTGCGCAAGACGGAACGCGTTTAGCTCACGAAACAGAGCGATTTGCGATTCGCGGACGCAGCTACAGTTCAGCGTTGCCAAAGCCTGCTGCACAATACGGAGCTGCCGCGGATTTGCACGGATATGATGTGGATGCAACTCCTAGAAGAATGCTTAGAAGAGTTGTTTTGAGCGCGCCTAAAGACATGACGGCGTTTGCGCGCACTTCTGGCGATTTTAACCCAATTCACACTTCTTACAGAGGCGCTGCAATATCTGGGCTTAAAGCTCCGCTTGTACACGGAATGTGGCTTTCGGCGGCAGCTCAGCACGTTGCGCAAGCTGTTGACGAAAAAGGCGCGCGCTACGAGTTGATTGGCTGGACGTACAACATGTACGGCATGGTGCAGCTTAACGACAAAGTTGAGATAACTGTTGAGCGCGTAGGAAAAGTTCGACGCGCAGGGCTTGCACTAGAAGTAACATGCCGCGTAAATGGGCAAATTGTTTCTAAGGCCAGTGCTCTTACAAGCTCGCCGCGCGCCGCCTTTGTGTACCCAGGCCAGGGTATTCAAAAGCAAGGTATGTCGCTAGATGAGCGTGCGAAATCGCCAGCTGTGCGCGAAACTTGGCAGCGCGCAGATAAGCTTACTCGCGAAAAGCTCGGATTCTCAATTCTTGCTGTTGTTCGAGATAATCCTAAGGAACTAACAGCAAATGGCGTAACGTATCGTCACCCAGAAGGCTTGCTTAACTTAACGCAATTTACGCAAGTTGCGCTCGCTACTGTTGCTTTTGCGCAAACTGCTCGCTTGCGTGAAGCTGGATGCGATATTTGGCCAGCTTACTTTGCAGGCCATTCTCTAGGCGAATACAATGCTCTAAGCTCCTTCGCTCAAATTATTCCGCTAGAAACCGTGTTGGAGCTAGTTTTCCACCGAGGATCCACTATGCATCATTTGATTGAGCGAGATGCGCAAGGCAGATCCAACTATAGAATGGGAGCTTTGCGTCCAAATCAGTTTGGCGTAGGAGACGATGGCGTAAACGCGTACGTTGAAGGAATCTCTAAGCAAACTGGCGAATTCTTGCAAATCGTAAACTACAATTTGGCAGGTCAGCAATACGCGATTGCTGGAACAATAAAAGGTCTTAAAGCCTTGGCCGAAGATTCCGCTAAGCGTGCTAAAGAATATGGCGGAAAGCCGCCGTTTATTTTGGTTCCAGGAATTGACGTGCCATTCCATTCCAAGCTGCTTAGAAAAGGTGTGCCAGAGTTCCGAGATAAGCTAGATTCGCTTCTTCCAAAGCATATTGACTACTCTGTGCTTGTTGGACGCTACATTCCAAACTTGGTTGCATGCCCGTTTGAGCTTACGCGCGAGTTTGCGCAAAAGATTCTAGATGTTGTGCCTTCAAAGCGAATTGAAGCGGCTTTACAAGATGATGCAACTTGGGATTCTTATGCTGCTGATGAGCAAAAGCTTGGCAGATTGCTTCTTACGGAGCTTCTTTCTTGGCAGTTTGCTTCCCCTGTTCGTTGGATTGAAACGCAAGCGCTTATGTTCTCTAGCGAATCTTGCGGTGGATTAGGCGTAGAAGAATATGTTGAAGTTGGTTTAGCGAATGCTCCAACTTTGGCAAATCTTGGTACAAAAACGCTTGCATTGCCAGAGTTTAGTAGTCAGCGTGTTGCTGTTTATAACGTTGGGCGAGACGAGAGTCGTGTTTATAAAACAGACACAGATTCGCTTGTGCCAGAAGTTTTTGAAGACGATGAAAGCGCGGTTAATGACGCGTCGGTTGCTGGCGATTCTTCCCAAGCTGCCGAACAAAAGTCGCAAGCAGCCGCAATTGCAAGTGCTGCATCTGCTTCTGCATCTACTCAAATAAATGCAAATAATAATGCAAATAATTCTGTACAAAATGTGCAAAATGTGCCGTCTGGCTCTGTTGCAGATATTGCGTTTAAGGCGTCGGATGCTATTGAAATGCTGATTGCATACAGTGCTAAGATTCGCGCCGACCAAATTGGCGCTGCAGATACCACGGATACGTTAACAAATGGCGTATCTTCTAGACGAAACCAGCTTTTAATGGACATAAGCTCCGAGCTTGGCGTGCCTAGCGTGGACGGTGCTGCAGAAGCTCCAATGAGCGCTCTTAGCAAGCTAGTAAACTCCGCTGCTCCTCGCTACAAGGCTTTTGGTGCCGTTCTTAGCGACATTGTAAGGCAAAGTTTAAGGTCGCTTTTTGGCGCAGCTGGTGTAAAGCCTGCTCAAGTAGATAAGCGCATTACGGAAGTCTATAAGCTTGGCGAAGGCTGGCGCGCGCACGTTTTGGCGGCTCTTGTTTTGCAAACGCGATCTGGCGCAAGCGTTCGCGGAGGCGATTTGGCGCAGCTCTCTACGCAGCCAGCAAAGAACGCTTCTGCAGCTCAAGCGTTGATTGATTCTGCGATTGATCAAGTTGCTAAACAGCACGGAATTACTCTTGCTCAGCCAGGTTCTGCAGGATCTGGCGCTGCAGGCGGAGCAGTTGTTGATTCTGCAGCGCTTGACGCTTTTGCGCAACAGGTTGTTGGCGCGGATGGCGTTTTGGCTGCTACTGCTAAGTTTGTGCTAGCAAAGCTTGGTGTTGAAGAGCCTAAAGTGCAAGATGAAGCGGATGAAAATGCGGCTGTTGTTGCAGCTGTAGAAGCTGAGCTTGGAGCAGATTGGCCAAAGCAAGTAGAGCCTCGATTTGATGAGCGCAAGGCGATTCTTTTCGACGATCGATGGGCTAGCGCTCGCGAAGATTTGGCGCGTATCTACTACAATTCTGAGTATGATTCTTGCGCGAATAATTCCGAAGATTCTAAGCAAGTTAGCGAAATTTTGAACCGCTACGGTAGCTTTGTTGGTTTAGGGCGCGCAATCTCTAGCGAAGCTGAGTGGTTTGCTAAAAAGTGCAAGGATAATAAGAGCAGCGATAATAAGTTCAGTGATAATAAGTTCAGCGTATTGTCTTCTATTTTTGAGCAAGTTGCAAAAGATGCGCTAAAGTCTACTGGCGATTTGCCAAAGTCGCGTAATCATGAGCATTATGGAGACGATTCGCACGTCTTCTCAAATTGCTTTGAAGGAGATGTTGCTGTTGTAACAGGCGTTGCGCCAAATTCGATTGCAGCACGAGTTGTGACTGGTCTTCTAGAAGGCGGAGCTACGGTTATTGCCACTTCTCACAGCTTTAAGCCGAGTGTAAAAAAGTGGGCTAAAGAAGCTTACAGACTTCACGCAACAGCTTCTGCTAAATTGTGGCTTGTTCCAGCAAACTTGTCTAGTTATAGAGATGTTGACGCTCTTGTAAAGTGGGTTGGCACAGTTTCTAAGAAGGTTAGTGGCGCTACAACCACCATTTTGAAGCCTGCTTACAATCCAACTCTGTTCTTCCCATTTGCAGCTCCGCCAGTTAGTGGAACTTTGGCGGATTCTGGTGCGCTTTTTGAATCGCAATCCAGGCTTATGCTTTGGGGTGTTGAGCGCGCAATCGCAGGATTTGCGCAAATCGGAGCAGACACAGATGTAAAGCATTGTATGCATGTTGTGTTGCCAGGATCGCCTAATCGCGGTATTTTTGGCGGCGACGGAGCTTATGGCGAAGTCAAGAGCGCATTCGACGCCATTGTGAACCGCGCTCATGCCGAAAAAGTGTGGTCGAATCGCGTAACTTTTGCTCATCCAAAGATCGGCTGGGTGCGCGGAACTGGCTTAATGGGAGGCAATGATCCTCTTGTGGAAGCTGTTGAAAGTCGTGGCTTAAAAACCTTTACAACAAGCCAGATGGCGAATCTTTTGCTTGATTTGTGCACTAAAGATGCGCGCGAGCTTGCTGCAAAAGCGCCTCTAGACGTTGATTTAACAGGTGGATTAGGCTCGGAGCCTCTTGACTTGAACGAGCTTAAAGCGCAAGCTTTGCAAGAGAATAGTCGTAAGCAGGCTAATCAGAATGCTTCAAACGATTCTTCAATCAAGTCTGAGGTCAAGTCTATTAACAAGGCGCTTCCGTCTCCAAATATTCCAACTCAAGCAAGCGTTAACTTGGAAGATTGGAAGAACGTAACAGCAAAGCCGCAAGACCAAATCGTTATAGTTTCTGTTGGCGAGATTGGCCCTTGGGGATCTGGTCGTACGCGCTTTAGTGCCGAGCAGTCAATCCAAGACGACGGAACGGTTTCGCTTTGTGCAGGCGCTGTTTTGGAATTGGCTTGGAGCATGGGATTGCTCACTTGGCAAGACTCGCCAAAGCCGGGATGGTACGATGCGGAAGGCACGCTTGTGCCAGAAGAAGACATTGCAGAAAAGTATCGCGACGAGGTAGTGGCTCGCTCGGGAATAAGGCCGTTTGAGACTGGTATGGGCAGCGACTACAAAGACGGAGCAAACGAAGAAGAAGCCGAAATCTTCCTCGACCACGATGTATCTTTCAACGTTGCTACAGAGCAAATTGCGCGCGAATATGTGGCACTAGACGAAGAGCACACCGAGATTTCTAGCGACCCAGAGTCTGGCGAATGGATTGTTACGCGCAAAGCTGGATCCATGATTCGCGTGCCAAGGCGAGCAGCCATGACGCGCACTGTTGGTGGGCAATTGCCTAAGGGCTTCGACCCATTAAAGTGGGGTATTCCAGCTTCGATGGTTGGAAGCGTAGATCCGATTGCGCTTTGGAACATAGTTGCTACTGTTGATGCCTACATTTGCGCAGGATTTACGCCTTCGGAAATTTTGCAAGCTGTGCATCCGTCTCTTGTTGCATCAACACAAGGTACTGGATTTGGCGGAATGACGTCTATGCGAAAGCTGTATTTGGATAGATTCCTAAATCACGAAATTCCTACAGACGTGCTTCAAGAAGCGCTGCCAAATGTTGTTGCAGCTCACGTAATGCAAACGTATATTGGCGGCTATGGAAACATGATTCAGCCAGTTTCTGCATGCGCCACTGCTGCAGTTTCGCTAGAAGAAGGCGTTGATAAGATTGCGCTCGGCAAAGCCGACTTTGTTGTAACGGGCGCGATTGACGATATTGGCGTGGAATCCGTGGTTGGCTTTGGCAATATGAACGCCACTGCAAACAGCAAGGAAATGTACGAAAAGGGCATAAATCCGCGATTCTTCTCGCGTGCCAACGATCGCAGGCGCGGAGGATTCTTGGAAGCGCAAGGCGGCGGCACGATTCTTATTACGCGAGGAGATATTGCGCTTAAGCTTGGATTGCCTGTTGCTGGAGTAGTTGGATTCATTCACTCATACGCGGATGGTATTCACACTTCGATTCCAGCTCCAGGATTGGGCGCGCTTGCTGCAGGATTGGGTGGCCGTGATTCCAAGCTTGTGCGCGATTTGGCGGCGCTTGGCGTTACGCCAGACGATATTGCTGTTGTTTCTAAGCATGATACTTCTACAAATGCAAACGACCCGAATGAGTCTGAGTTACACAATACGCTTGCTCACGCGATTGGGCGCACAAGCGGAAATCCGCTATTTGTGATTAGCCAAAAGTCGCTTACTGGCCACGCAAAGGGTGGCGCATGTGTGTTCCAGATTAATGGCTTGACTCAGCTGTTTAGAAGTGGGTGGGTTCCAATCAACGCTTCGCTTGATTGCGTGGATCCTAAGCTTGTGCGCGATGACCACATGGTTTGGTTGCGAAATAGGATTCACATTGGTTCCGTTAAAGCGGCTCTTGCTACATCGCTTGGATTTGGGCATGTTAGCGGATTTGTGGCTCTTGTGCATCCTGGTGCGTTTGAGGCTGCTGTAGCGTCTAGCGCTGGCGTGGATGCGCTTAACGAGTGGCGAGCAAAGGCAAATGCGCGTTTGGCTGCGGGCCATCGACTTTTGCAAGAGGGCATGATGGGCCATGTGCAACTGTTTGAGCCTGTGCAAAATCGCCGTTTACTTAAAGACGGCACGCGCATGCCAGATGGGTCGCGCTACGATGGTCATGAAGCAGAAAAAGCTATGCTGCTAAACCCAGATGCTCGCTTAGACGCAAGTGGCTATTATTGCTAACGAATTGACTTGCCTTGTAGTGCGATTGTACTGAGTTTACGGCGTGTCATCATACAATCGCACTACAGTTCTGCGTGTTTTTGTAGTGCGATTGTATCAAAAAACACCAAAATTCAGTACAAACGCACTACATGATTACGCAAAGTGAGGTAGAGATTCGAGATTTTTCGACGCTATCGAGGTGTATCGTTAGCGCGGTCTAAGCGCGCGAACGTCTTCGCCGCCGTAGAAGCACACCGTGCTTCTACGCTGAGCGGCTCAGCGCGCCAAATTGCCTTCGCGCGCTACGCTTTAAGCGCTCCGGCAGGTTGGCGCGCTATATAGTAGTTAGGAAGTGAGTTCAATGATTGCAGGCATTGGTTGCGATGTTGTTAATGTTGCGGATTTTGCGCAACAAATGCAAGATGGCAATGGGTGGCGCTCGCTATTTTCTACGCGTGAGCTTAGGCAGTGCGCCATGCGAGCACACTTAAAAAACGACGCTGAGGCGATTCATATTGCGGCTCGCTGGGCTGGTAAAGAGGCGGTTATAAAAGCGTGGTGCGAGGCTATGAGCACTCTTGGTTTGCAATATCCGTATACTTTAGACAACACGCCTTGGGCAAGCATTGAGATTTTAGACGATTCGCATGGATGCCCAAGCGTTCGGCTTAGTGAAGACGTTAATCAAAAGCTTTTAGAGTCATTGCACACGCCAGAGGCGACTAATCTGCATGAATCCGCCAGCGCTAATGTAAGCGTTAATGGTGTAAATCGCGTAAATCACCCTAATTGGCGTGTGTCTTTAAGTCACGATGGCTTAGTGCAAAATTCTTCTGCTATTGCACTTGCGTTTGTTGTTTTAGAGTTACGCGAGTCTTAATCATAAAACCTTAATCATGCGAGCATGCAGCGAATTTTACGCATGAATGTGTATTCAATGTGCACTAAATGTGCAAATTTTCCGAGAATTGTACAATTTAGCGCGAGTGTCGAAAGTTGCTTTAGGTCTAAACAGTCTGTATAATTAATCGAGTTGCTGTTTTGCATGGTAACTAATAGCTTGCAAAATTTGCATATTGCGGATGTAGCTCAATGGTAGAGTATCAGTCTTCCAAACTGATGACGCGGGTCCGATTCCCGTCATCCGCTCCACTTTTATTCTTACTTTTGTTCTTATTTGATTCCATTTTGTTTTCATGCACACATGTTTTAAGCTGTTTGCGCATGTTGGTATTGTTGTAACAGTTAAACACGTAAAACATGTGTCTGGAGGGATTTTGGGACAGTTTATTGTACGTGTAATTGCAAGTTTAGTTTCTATAGCAACAGCTCTTGTTGTAAATTCTGCTCCTGCGTTTAAGGTAGAAAATCGTTGGGATTTTAAGAATGTTGCTTCCAAAGTCGCAAATATTGCAGATAGCGCAGATGGTGAAAATAGTGCGGAATTGTCAGATAATGGCACTAACACTGTTGAAGAAGATCAATTAAATGCGTTTTCTAATGGCGATTCACGCAATGATTCTAAGTTGCCTAAAAAAGTGGCATCTTCCTTTACAAACAAAGATGAAGTTGTTTCTTCAAAGTATGCGATTGCAGATAATGGAGAATTAAAGTCACTTAAAACTGGCCAAACTGTTACCGACTCTAAGCTTGTTGGAACTAAAGATAAGCAGCCAGATCCACTCGCTAAAAGTAACGGTGAACGTTTTACGCCTATAACTGTTGGCGATTTGCGAAAAGAGATAAAGCGCGAAAATTCGAGCAGTACTAATGCTGATTCTTCTACCACCAATAACACTCCGATTTCTAGCAAAAAGCGTGTTGAAAATAAGCGTTCTCTTAGAAAAAATAAGGTTGTTCTTATAAGCTCTAATCAAAAAAATCCCCAAGAAACTGACTCAAACGAAAAGAGCCAGGAGTCACAAGCTTTAGAATCTAGAACATCCACGTATACAACTTATGGCTCGGTGCGTAAGATTTCTTTGCCAACAAACGGCTTTGGCACTAGGTGGGGAGACTACAACGGAACTCAGGCATTCTATGATGGCAATGGAAGCCTGTTTGCGTACAACGCCAGTGGTGTGATTGATGTTTCCGAATATCAAAAAGAAATTAACTGGGCTGCAGCTAAGGCAGCTGGCGTAGAAGGCGCGATTATACGAATTAGCTACGGATGGGAAAACGGCTACGATAAATACGCTTTGCGAAATATTAGAGAATGCAAGCGTTTAGGCATTCCATTTGGAATTTACATGTATTCTTACGCCGAAAAACCAGAAGATGGCGCTAACGAGGGCGCAGACGTTGCAAGTCTTCTTAGGCGCGCAGGCGTTAGTCCAGGCGACCTTTCTTATCCTGTTTACTACGATCTTGAAAAATGGGTTTGGGCTGGCCACACTGCTCCAACTAGCCCATACGTTTACCAAAACATTGTTTCGTCTTGGTGGAATCAGCTGTATAGCGCAGGATACACAAATCTTGGCATTTACTCATATGCAAACTATTTGAGAGGCCCGCTTAATTCGCAATACATTCACGATCGAGCAAGTTGGGTTGCTAGCTACGGCGCAACTCCGCTATTTAACATTAGAACGGCGTTGCGCGGATGGCAGTACACGTCTAAGGCTCGCATATCTGGTATTGATGGAAATGTTGATGTTAGCGCGTTTGGAACTGGTCCAAATTCTCCAGTAACGCAAACTAGCGTAGACTTTACGTGGATTATTCGCAATAACGATATTGCTGTTGGAGCTGCTGTTACAGGCAATTTGAATAGACGCTTGGAATATCGTTGGCTTTCTTACGATTTGTATAATAAACAATGGCGTACAATATCTGATTGGAGTGTTGGCAATTGGGCATCTTGGGTAACAAGCAATGGTGATTATTGGCTTCATTGCGAAGTTCGCGATGCTTACACTTATAAGTCTCTTGGAACTAAAACAATTGCCTTCCACTATCAAGTAAACAATCCTGTTGAGCCTGAGTTTGTTGAAAAAACGATTGTTTCTGGAACTTACGCAGCTTGGCAAGGAAGTAGCGTTCTCTTAGGCGCTGTAACGAATAATCCTAGTGGATATACGATTATTAAGATTTACGATTACAACGCTAAGCAGTGGGTGAGCCAATTTAAGGGGCCATGGGCTTTGTGGAGTCCTCATCCTGGAATTTATTGGACTCATTTCGAAGCGTATTCAAAAGATGGTAAGCTTCAAGACACTAAGACCTATGCTTTTGGAGTGTGATTCTTAATCTTTATGTAACTTTATGTAAAGATAGAAAAAGTCAGTAAATAAAATAAAAAGACCGTGCGTAAACAGCTCGGTCTTTTTGTTAAATTAAGTTATTAATTTATTTTACTAATCTTCAAACAAATCTTTAGATATAATAATGCGATTTTCCGCAACCTGCTTTAAGTGCTTGCCATAGTTGCTTTTGCCATATTTTTCTGCAGACTCAAGCAAACGCTCGCGACTAATCCACTGGTTTTCGTACGCAATCTCCTCAAGCACTGCGATTGGCAGCCCTTGCGCTCGCTCTATTGTGCGCACAAATTCGCCCGCTTCGTAAAGCGAGTCCATTGTGCCAGTGTCTAGCCACGCGTATCCGCGGCCAAGAGTCATAACGTTTAGAGAGCCATTTTCTAAGTACATTTTGTTAAGGTCTGTAATCTCAAGTTCTCCGCGCGTGCTCGGCTTAACTTGTTTTGCAAACTCTGTAACTCTGGAATCGTAGAAGTATAAGCCTGTAACAGCATAGTTTGATGCTGGGTGTTCTGGTTTTTCTACTATGCTAACGGCCTTGTGATTTTCGTCAAATTCCACAACGCCGTATCTTTCTGGGTCGTCTACGTAGTAGCCAAATACTGTAGCGCCGTGTTCTACGTGTGCAGCGCGCTTTAGAATTGCTCCCAAGCCATTTCCGTAGAATATATTGTCTCCAAGAACAAGCGCGCAAGAATCGCCATTTATAAACTCTTCTCCGATTATAAATGCTTGAGCAAGTCCGTCTGGCGATGGCTGAACTTTGTAAGATAAGTTGATTCCAAATTGCTCTCCGCTTCCAAGCAGCCTTTCAAAATTCGGCAAGTCTTGAGGAGTAGAAATCACAAGAATATCTCGGATTCCAGCCATCATAAGCACGCTAAGAGGGTAATACACCATTGGCTTATCGTAAACTGGCAAAAGCTGCTTAGACGTTACTGTAGTAAGTGGGTATAGGCGTGTGCCAGAACCGCCAGCAAGAATAATGCCTTTCATCTTTGAAACATCCTTTACTTGTTGTTTTGTTCAATTCTATTTACGTAAGATTCAAGCAAATCTTCCCAATCGCCTGGCGTAAATCCAGTGGACTCGATTTTTTGCAAGTCAAGTGCGCACTTGTGTGGTCTAGGAGAGCCATTAGATATGCGCGTGTAATCGTCTACGCGATTTGCTTCGATTTTGCTTGTGTCTACATTAAGTTGTGTAAACACTTTTTTAGCAATATCGTGCCAAGACGCGATTTTGCCAGATCCTGTAAGATTGTAGGTTCCGTATTCTGCGTTTGTGTCTAAAAGATGGAATATTCCTTTAACTAAATCGCTGGCAAAAGTGAGTCTGCCGGTTTGATCTATTGGAGCTTGAACACTAACAGATTCGCCATTTTTGCAACGGTTTGCAAAGTCAATCATGCGCGTTACAAAGTTTCGGCCTTCTCCAACAATCCAGCTTGAGCGAATAATATAATGTTGTGGAACGTTTGCTACTAGAGAATCTGCTGCAGCTTTTGTTTCGCCGTACACGCCTAGTGGCGCAAAGTCTTCGTTTTCTTTGTGATTTTCTTGAGTGCCGTCAAAAACATAGTCGCTTGAAATATGCACAAGAGTAATGTGGTGCTCTTGCGCAATTTTTGCAAGATTTGCCACTCCTTTAACGTTGCTATTCCACGCGGCTCTTCGCCCTTGTGGCGTTTGCGCGCCATCTACAGACGTGTATGCTGCTGTGTTAATAATCGTTCCGTACAAATCCCAGTCGTAGCTGTTGTAATCGTCTTTATTTGCTATATCGAAGCTATCTAAGTCTACGTACTCAAATCCTTCTAAATTATGCTCTTTAGCATAGTTTTGTATTGCGCGACCAAGTTGACCATTGCATCCAGTTACAAGAGTGCGCTTTGGTGCCATTGGCTTTGCATCTTTTAGCATTGGATGGTGTAAGTCTGCTTCGCTGCGCTCGGATTCTTCGAGCGGTATTGGCCAATTAATGTGTAATTCTGGGTCTGCAAGGTTTACAAAAGTGTATGTTTTCTTTTGCTCTAGCGACCAGTGTGCATTTACTAAGTAAGTGTATGCTGTGCCGTCTTGCAGTGCTTGGAAGCTGTTTCCTACGCCTCTAGGCACGTAGATTGCTTTGCTTGGGTTTAGTGTGGTTGTGTACACTTGACCGAAGCTTTGCCCTGGTCTTAAATCTACCCATGCGCCAAATACTTCGCCAGTAGCAATGCTTATGTATTTATCCCATGGTTCTGCGTGGATGCCTCTGGTTACTCCGCGTTTTTCGTTGAACGAAATGTTGTTTTGCACAGGCCCAAAGTCGGGGAGACCTAGAGCCGTCATTTTAGCGCGCTGCCAGTTTTCTTTGAACCATCCGCGGTTGTCTCCGTGCACTGGAAGATCGAACACGATTAAACCTGGAATATTGGTTTTTGTAACGCTTAGTTCTTTTTCAAATTCCATAGCATCCTGCAAATTCTTTATTTTTATTAGATTTATGACTATTTTTGGCTAGATTTGCAAACTATTACATACAAGTTGCATGCAATCTTCGTACAAGCAATCTTGACTTTTATGCGATTCACTGTCCTTGTGCTTTATATTTCGCTTCGGTTGCGCTTTTAGCGCCTTCCCACCATGCTCGATTTTCTGTGTACCATTTGATTGTTTGCTCTAAGCCTGTTGTAAAGTCTGTGTGCTTTGGCTTCCATCCAAGCTGCGTTTGCAATTTTGTGCTGTCGATTGCGTAACGGCGATCGTGGCCTGGGCGATCTTTTACAAGGTCAAAGTCGTCTGCATCTTTGCCCATCATTTCAAGAATCATGCGCAAAACTGTTATATTGTTTTTCTCGCCATTTGCGCCAATCAGGTACGTGTTTCCAAGTTCTCCCTTTGTTAGGATTGTCCAAACAGCGCTGCTGTGGTCTTCAGTGTGAATCCAATCTCGCACGTTTAATCCTTGGCCGTATAGCTTTGGTCGAATACCCTCTAAAATATTTGTGATTTGTCGAGGAATAAACTTTTCAACATGCTGGTATGGTCCGTAGTTGTTTGAGCAGTTGCTGATTGTTGTGTGCAAACCGTATGTGCGGGTCCATGCGCGTACCAGCATATCGCTTGCAGCTTTTGTGGAGCTGTATGGGCTGGATGGGTGGTATGGCGTTTCTTCAGTGAACTTGGCTGGGTCGTCTAATGCCAAATCTCCGTACACTTCATCTGTGGAAATGTGATGGTATCGAATGCCGTACTTCCTAACTGCTTCTAGAAGTCTAAAAGTGCCTTCAACGTTGGTTTTAAGGAACGGTTCAGGGTCTGCAATGCTGTTGTCATTATGCGATTCTGCAGCGTAGTGCACAATCGCGTCGTGCCCTGGAACAAGCTTATCTAAAAGCTCAGCATCGCAAATATTGCCGTGCACAAAATCAACTCTGTCTTCTGGCAATCCTGCAATATTTTCAATATTTCCGGCGTACGTTAACGCGTCTAATACTGTTACGTGCGTTTCTGGGTGATTGTTCACTACGTAGTGCACAAAATTAGACCCAATAAAGCCACATCCGCCAGTTACAATTATGTTTTTTGGCTCAAAGTTTGTTGTGTTACTCATGTTTTCCATAATATCCTCTTATATGCCTTTTGCTTTTAGTTTTGATTATTGTTTAAGATTTTTGTTTATGCTTTATTGTTTAAGCTTTCTCGCATTGCGTTAAATGCTGGCTCGGCTTCACCGTCGTAAATCATGTGTGAATGAGACAGCACTATGCAGCGAGAGCAAAGTTGCTTAATCTGATCTTCGCTGTGCGAAACAATTACCATTGTTTGCCCTCGTTTTTGCTGCTCTTTAAGCCTAGTGATGCACTTGTGTTGGAAAGCTTCGTCTCCAACTGCAAGAATTTCGTCGATTAAGAATATGTCTGGATCGCTGTGCGCTGCTACAGAAAACGCTAATCGTAAGAACATTCCAGAAGAGTAGAACTTAACTTCTGTATCCATAAAAGGCTCTATTTCGCTAAAGTCTACTATTGATTGGTATTTATCGTCTATTTCTTCTTTTGTCATTCCAAGAATTGCGCCGTTAAGATACACGTTTTCGCGACCAGTTAAGTCGGCAGCAAATCCTGCTCCAACTTCGATTAGTCCTGCGATTCTTCCGCGCGCACAAACTTCGCCTTCGTCTGGTTGCATAACTCCAGAAAGCATTTTAAGCATAGTAGATTTTCCAGAGCCATTCATGCCTATTAGTCCAACAGTTTCGCCGCGTTTAATAGTAAAACTAACATTGCTTAAAGCTGTAAAGTTTTGTGTCTCGTGCTTTTTAGACGGCGGTGTCAGCAAGTTTACAATCGACTCTTTAATCGAATGATTTGCTCGCAGCGAGAATCGTTTAGTAACGTTAGAAACGCTTAACACAACGTCTTCTGGAAGTGTGTTATAAGGCTTATTCATATATAACTCCTGCTGCTCTTAAAAGTAAAATCCACAAAATCTTAGTAAGCTTAAATTTCTTGAGCAAACTTGCCTTCAAGATGTCTAAATGTAACTTCGCCAATAAGTAGTACAGCAAATGCAACTACAAGGCTTTCGCAAAGTCTTAAAGACCAAGCTCCTGCAAATTGGAAAGTGCGATCTGTGGCATTTAGCCAGAATCCGCGGTGGAATGCTTCAACGCTTATTGCAATAGGATTTGCATAATACATCTCTAAAACCCATCGTGGTGCGTGAGCTGCAACCATTTGCCATGTGTAGAAGCACGGCGCAAGCCATACGGCAACCATCGCCACTAAGTCTGTAATATTTTCTGCATCTCTGTAAAAAACGTTGATTGCTCCAAAGAATAATCCAAGACCAAACGCAAACGTGCACACGCTAATAAATCCGATTATTGCCACTATTATGCCTGCAAAATCTGGAATCCACCCCATGCATAAAGCTCCGATTATAAGCACGATTACTTGTGGGGAAAAGTGCACAAAAGCAACTCGTAGCGATGCAAGTGGGAATAGTTCTCTAGGAAGATAGATTTTTTGTATTAGGCCAGCATTAGAAAGTATTGATCTTGTGCAATTAGAGAATGCTTCTACAAAAAAGTTTGTTACTATGATTCCGCTAAAAAGGTACAGTGGGTAGGCTTGAATTCCACCTCCGCGGCCAAGTCCTAAGAAAATTCCCATTGCAACGTAGAACACTACAAATTGTGTTATTGGCTTTACGTACGTCCAAGCCATACCGAGCCAAGAACCGCGATATCTTATGCGTACTTCTTTTTTTACAAGTAAGTCAAGCAAATAAAGGTATCTTGGAATGTCAATCAGACCTTTGCTTCTACCAGGGTGATAGATGGCGTCAGACTTTGTTGTCATCGCTGCCTTTCTTACAAAATTTGCAGTGTGCATGCACGTATAACTTTGTTAAGTTTACATTTGGGGATTGATTTGTGCTAATAACTAGCACGTGTTTTGTGTTAGGTTGCTTTTGTTTATAGCTTTACTGTGCTTGGCATGTTTGAAAGTTTTTATACGCTGCTAAACTGAAAAATTATGAGTAAGCGAATTCTTGTTACTGGTGCTGGTGGGTATATTGGTCGTCACGTTGTTAAAGCTCTTTTAGATGCAGGCGCTAGCGTAATTGCTTCCGACTTGCGTTTAGACGGTGTTGATGAGCGCGCAACGCGTATTGAAGCGAATATTTTTAGTGATGATGCTGATTTGTTTGCAAAGCTTGGGTCTCCAGACGTTTGCTTGCACATGGCTTGGCGCAACGGTTTTAAGCATGCTGCAGACACTCACATGGAAGATTTATCGAACCATTACCGCTTTATTCGTCTTATGCTTTCGGGTGGCTTAAAGCAGATTGCTGTTATGGGTTCTATGCACGAAGTTGGCTACTGGGAGGGCGCTATTGATGAGAGCACGCCTTGCAAGCCAGCTTCTATGTATGGCATTTCTAAGAATGCTTTGCGTGAAGCTACTTTGCTTTTGGGTAAAGAGTATAATGCCACTGTTCAATGGATTCGTGCGTACTACATTGTTGGCGACGACGCTCGTGGAAACTCTATTTTCTCTAAACTTCTTCAAGCTGCTCAAGAAGGAAAGAAGACTTTTCCGTTTACCACTGGAAAAAACAAGTACGATTTTATTAATGTAGACGTGTTGGCTAAGCAAATTGCTGCAACCGTTTTGCAAGATAAAGTAAATGGCGTAATTAATTGCTGCACGGGGGAGCCTGTTTCGCTTGCAGATCGCGTTGAGCGTTACATTCGCGAGAATAATCTTGATATTTCGCTTGAGTATGGCGCATTTCCAGATAGACCATACGATTCTCCAGCAGTTTGGGGAGATAATAGCAAAATCCAAAAGATTATGAGTGATTTTCTAAAATAGTTATTGCAAATCGTCACTTTTCTGGATTTTTAATGCTAAATTATGGTTTTTAGAAAGGATTAAAGTTGCGTGAAACATTGCAAAACGGCAAGTGCCCATGCATATATTTTGTTCTTCCTTGCTACAACGAGGAGCCTGTTCTTCCGCATACTTCTAGTATTCTTTTAAGCAAAGTTACTTTTCTTATTGAAAATAAGATTATTTCGGATTCTAGCCGTATTCTTTTTGTGGATGATGGTTCTAGAGATTCAACTTGGAATATTATTTGCGATTTACACCAGTCGAATCCTTCGCTTTTTGGCGGAGTAAAGCTTGCGCATAATCGTGGTCATCAAAATGCTTTGCTTGCTGGCTTAACTACAGCATATAAATCTGGTTGCGATGCTGCAATTTCCATGGACGCTGATTTGCAAGACGATGTTGATGTTGTTGATCAATTTATTGCAAAATATGTGGAAGGCTACGAGGTTGTGTATGGCGTTCGCTCGTCTAGAGAAACAGACACGTGGTTTAAGCGCAATACTGCATTAGCTTTTTACAGTGTTTTTAAGTGGATGGGTGCAGAAACCGTTCCAAATCATGCCGATTATAGACTTATGGGCAAGAATGCGTTGAAAGCTCTTTTGGAATATAAAGAAGTTAATCTTTTCTTGCGTGGCATAGTGCCGTCGATTGGCTTTAAGTCAACAAAAGTTGAGTATGTACGCGGTAAGCGCAAAGCTGGTGTGTCTAAGTATCCGCTTAAAAAGATGATTTCGTTTGCTATAGACGGTATTACGTCTTTTTCTACTAAGCCTTTGAGTTTTGTAACATTTGCAGGATTCGCGTCTATTTTAGTTTCGCTATGCGTATTTGTTTACGTAATAGTTTCCGTTTTGCAAGGAAAAGCAGTTGCTGGCTGGGGTTCTGTTATGTTCTCAATGTGGTTTATTGGCGGATTGATTATGCTTTCAATCGGCATTGTGGGCGAATACATTGGAAAGATTTATATGGAATCTAAGCATCGCCCACGTTACGAGATTGAAACACTTATTTAAGTTGCTAACGCTTTATACTTGTTTGTTTGGTACATTTATAAAGCGTTAACAACTTTATTTTTAGTTAGTAATTTAGAATTTTACGATTATATACTTGTTATCTAAAACAGTAGTGCATTCATTCGAAGGCCAAGAAGGAATATCTTGCGCGGCTTTTTCTGCATTCATATAGTCGGATTCTGATCCAAGTGTTTCTAGATTAACTCCAGTAGTTGAGCTTATGAAACCACTTTTTACCCATGTGCCGTGAGTAGTTGAGAATCCAATCTCAAACATTGATCGCCCAATAAGTTCAAGCTGATTTGACTTAAATTCATTAGGATTGTAGTTTGCTTTATGATTTCCAACGAATACTACTTTAAGCGGATTTTTATGATTTGCTTGTATTGCTTCTATTCTTCTAACAACGTCTTGAGCAATGTAATAGTCTTGGTTGTAAGTCATGTATTCCGTGTAATACAAGCGGTTTACTGTAAACGACTGGCTTAATCCAATAATTGCAAGAAGAACGCATGCAATAATCGTTGTTAAAGTCTTTTTGCTAAATTGCATAATGTAATGCAACAAATACATGCATGCAAAAGCTCCAGCAAGAGGGTATGTTAGTTCCGTTCGCGCTACTCCAGATGTTCCAAGTATTACGCTCATCATCATAGGGCTTGCAACTATAGCAATAGCAAAAATAATAGTAAAAGCGTTAAGTTTTTTACGAATCACTTGAACAATAATTAACAGCACTAAAGCAATTAATGCAATTGTTATAAATACGCTATGGAATATTGTTCTTCCTAGATACATGCTTTTTGCATGCGAAAGTATAGTATGAATGATTGTTGATATAGGGTCTTTGCCCCAGCGCATTTGGTTCTTAATGTATGGATCCGTAAAGGTGTGGTTGGCAGCCATAACAATCTTGTTCAAAATCGCATAGCATGCATAACTTGCTATAAACACGCAAATATACGTAAAAACGTAAGTTACTGTGTTTTTGAATTTGCATGCATAGTTTCCTTTAACTATTAGCGCAATCATGGCTGTTCCAGCAATAAAAACAGTAGTCATTGCTAGGTAGATTGTGAATCCAAAAAGTGCAAAAACAATAGCCATTAGTGAGTATGTTAAAAGAGTTTTAAGTTCTTTACGAGTTTGGTACGCGTTATGCGCACACATAAGCGATATGCTAACAAACATTAGCGCACAAGCTACATCATCTCCCATAAGCAAGAATCCAAGCATTTCTGCAAGAATAGGAGCGCTTATAAACGGAATTATAAATAAAGCTGGGTGGAATTTTGCGCCTAAATTATGCGATTTGCTAAACAAGTATGCCCATGTTGTTGCAGACGCAAAAAGCGCAAGAACCATTAAGATTCCAGCTAATGAATTGTTATACCAGTATCTTCCTGTAATGTACTTAAAAGCTAGCAATCCAAAGCGTTCTAGGCGAATCCAAGAATTATAAAGATTGTTTGCGCGTGCAATCATCCCCTCTGTATCTATAGAGAAAGTGTTAGAAAAAGCTTTTTGGCCGTATGCAATAATCAAAAAAATCGCGCTTATTGCAAGTTCTGCAACATTAGATTTACAAAAATAAATGAAGTCTTTAAAAGAATACGTTTTTTCTGCAACTGTATCAATTGCGTTATTATCTATGCTTTTTTCGTTATTTTTTACTAGCACGTTATTTTTTACTAGCACAGATGAGTTGTGTATTGGATTATTATTTAGTGTTTTAATGCCACTAGACTCCGTTTGATTCATGATACAACCTTTCTATGCGTTTAATCTATATGCGCTACTTACAATTGTATTATAAGATTCTATACATGCTCAACAAGCTATAAGGATTACGTTTAGTAGTACAATAGACATGATTTGTGCTGTTTTACTGATTAGAGTGCAATGGAGACGATTTATGAATCCTGCAATTTCCATAGTGGTTCCCGCTTATAACAAAGAGCCGTATATTAAGCAATGTATGGATTCACTTATTAATCAAACTCTTAAAGACATTGAGATTATTGTTGTTGACGATGCTAGTACAGATAATACTTTGCAAATTCTTCGCGATTATGAGCATAAAGATTCTAGAGTAAAAATTATTGCTAAGGCTTTGAATGGCGGATTGCATATGGCTCGCAAAACTGCTGTTGAGGCAACTACTGGAGATTACGTTCTTTTTGTTGACGCAGATGATGAGATTGAGCTTAAAACTTGCGAAGTTCTTTACTCGTACGCTAGTAGTCATCCTGCAGACATATTGCATTTTGGTGTTTCTATTCACCCAGAAGGCAAATCGGAGGAGGATTTTGCATACAGATACGATCAAATGTTTGCGCAAACTAATGGGGATCAATCGGGAGACAATATTATAAAATCGTCGTTTTCTAGCAATCTTGCTCATTGGGTGCCTTGGAGTATGTTAACAGCACTTTTTAAGGGTGATTTAATACGCGCTTCTTTTGAAAAAACAGTTTCTACTAGACTCACTAAAGTCGAAGACGCATACGAATACTTTGTAACGGCATCTTCTGCTAATACTTTGAAGGACTTAACGGCGTTCCGCGCGCTTAAATACCATATTGGCAGAGGAATTTCTGGAAGATCTAAAATAAGCGTTGAAAGATTTAGCACGGAACAGCAATACATTAAAGATGTTGTGAATGCTTTTTGCGATTTTGCTGGCGATTTTGTTGACGATTCCAACGGTGCTTTTGTTAATGATTCTTTCGACGATTGCGCGCTGAAAAGTCGCAAGCAAACCGTTGAAGAAGCTGCAAAATGGTTTAATAATCGCGCTTTGAAAATAGTAAAAGATGAGTTCTTTACAAGACTAAAAGTCGAGGATTTTCAAGAAGCAATAAACGCTGTTATTAAAACATGGGGATTAGAGCGCGCGTGCTTGATTGTGCTAGAAGAGCTTGTGCACCTTATGAATCAAGTTGTAGAAGATGATTGCGTAATAAAACACGGCTCCGTTTGTGATACTCTTCTTAACGTTTACCGAAACATTAAACCAGATAGTTTTAATGATTCACAGAACGCAACTTATGCTGAGCAAGTAGACTTAATGTCTTTGCATATTATGCAAGTGAGTAAACAAAAATACGAAGAAGAACAAAAACGTTTGCAAATTGAAGAGCAAAAACGTTATGACGCAATGCCAGCTTATAAGCGTTTTGCAAAAAAGATAAAAAATATGGTTAAAAACTTTACTAAACCAAAGAATGATAAATAAAGTCTAAAAAATAAATTTGAGATTAAACAAAATACAAAATTACACAATAGAATAATCAAAGATAATTAAAGGTAAATCGGGAGATAACATGATTTTGGAAAATCCAAAGCGCTTGGGCATTTTCTTCTTCTATGATGCGCAAGGTCACGCAGACCGTTATGTGTCTACGTTGCTTGACGGATTTAAGCCATTCTTTAACGAGCTTGCGATTGTAGTAAACGGAAAAATAGACGAACCAAGCAAAGCAATGCTTAAAAGCTATGCGAATAAGTTTATTTTGCGCGAAAACAAGGGTTTTGACGTGTGGGCGTACAAAACTGCAATGGATTCTTACGGTTGGGGAGAGCTGGAAAAGTTTGACGAAGTAGTGTTATTTAACGCTACGATTATGGGTCCAGTTTATCCGTTTAGCGAAATGTTTAACGCTATGAACGCAAAAGACCTTGATTTTTGGGGCATAACAAAGTTTCATAAAGTTAATGGAGACCCATTTGGATACAGCCCGTACGGATATTTGCCAGAGCATATTCAATCGCATTTTCATGCATACAGAAAAAGCTTTATTCAATCTAAGGATTTTCAGGATTATTGGAATAATCTTCCGCCAATCAACAGCTACTTTGAGTCGGTTGGATTGCATGAATCTGTGTTTACAAAGCGATTTGCAGATAAGGGTTACAAGTGGTCTGTATACGTTGATACGAGTGATTTAGAAGGTTACTCTTACGGTCCAATAACGTATGCTGCAAGGCAGATTGTGGAATATAAGCGTTGCCCGATTTTTAAGCGCAGGTCTTTCTTCCATGATTACTCCGACGTTTCTACGCAATCTGTTGGAAATTCGGCATTAGACTTATACGAGTATTTGCGTGATCACACGGATTACAACACGGATTTGATTTGGGAAAATGCTTTACGAAGCATGAATATGGCAGATTTGATGAAGAATCTTCATTTGCGATACATTTTGCCGCAAAATCAGATTGTGGAAAGCTCATCAACAGCTACATCAACGTCTACTGCTAAGTCTGCATCTAAGCCAAAAGTTGCGTTGTGCATGCACTTGTATTACATGGATTTGCTAGATAAAAGTTTGCACTATATTCAATCCATGCCGCAGGGATGTGATGTTATTTTAACTGTAGGATCGAAAGAAAACCAGCAAATCGTGAAACAACGCGTGAAACAACTTCCGTATAACGTAGACGTGCGGCTGATTGAAAATCGTGGTAGAGATGTGAGCGCATTCTTAGTGGGCGGCGGCGCAGATCTTATGAAGTACGATTACGTATGCTTTGCTCACGATAAAAAAGTCACGCAATTATCGCCTCGAAGCATAGGCGACGGATTCGCTTACAAGTGTTTTGAAAATATTCTTGCAAGTAAAGAGTATGTGCAAAACGTTATAAATCTGTTTGAAACGCATCCGCGACTTGGAATGGCAATGCCAACGCCGCCAAATCATGCAGACTACTTCCCAGGATTTACATACACTTGGGGTCCAAACTTTGAGGGTACAAAGAAATTCCTAGAAAAAACGTTAGGAATCAGCGTTCCGTTAGACGAAAACAAAGACGCTATAGCTCCGCTTGGCACAATGTTCTGGTTCCGCACGAAAGCACTGCACGGGCTATTGGATAGAAAGTGGACTTACGAAGATTTCCCAGCAGAACCGCTAAAAATAGACGGAACGTTGTTGCACTTTATAGAGCGAGCATACGGGTATGTGCCGCAATCAAACGGCTACTACGACGCATACATATTCTCCGACCACTTTGCGCGAATAGAGATGACGAATCTAGAATTCGATGTTCGAGAACTATCAAAATCTGTTAGCACGCCGTGGATTAAGCACAATTTGGAAGAAACTTGTAGAGAAGTAATGCGCGGAAAGCGCTTCCGCTACACTGTTTTAAGAGTGCTAAAAAGTATTGCAAAACGCGTATTTTATAAGGCTTTGTACATAGCTCAAAGAATTGTGCACATTGGCCGTAAAAGTAACGTTGATAGTGAAGGTAAAGAAGATGAGTGATATAAGCGTAAATACAGACGCAACAAAATGCGCTCGCGCGCGCGCAAAAAAACCGCGACTTTTCTATTTGGATTGGATTCGCGCAATAGCTGCGATTTTGATTGTTGTAACGCATTTTAACAATCCGTATTTGGAGCCGACGCGATTCTTTGTAAATAGGCCGTTTGGAATTTACATTGGCGGATTAGGAGTATCGCTATTTTTGATCATTTCTGGCGCCGCTCTTATGTACAACTATGGCGATAGAGAAAGTCTTGATTTGCGCACATTCTACACAAAGCGCGCAAAAACACTATACCCAATGTTTTGGGTAGCATTTATAGTGGCGAATATTTTACTGTTTATTCGCAATAACGGTCATATTTTTGTACCAAGGCATAAAATAACAGCAATTTTTTCGCTTTTTGGAATGGATGGTTATGCTTCTGCATTCGGTGTAGGCACATTTTACACTTTAGGTGAATGGTTCCTAGGATTCATAATACTGTTTTACATAGTGTTTCCACTTTTAAGAGTTGGCGTAAACAAAATGCCAATAGCAACTGTTTGTATTGTGTTGGCTTTATACGCTGCAACAGTTGTGTTCTTTATGTTTTACCAGATTCCACGAGTGCCGTCTGATATTCTTTTAACAACAAGATTGCCAGAATTAGTATTTGGCATGATTTTTGTAAAGTTTATTAAAAAAGTGCCGCATTGGCTTGCTGCAATATCTTTTGTGATTCTTGCATTGCAACAATTAACGCACATATTAAAAGACAACATTGCAGTTACAATTGTAGGAATATTTGCATTCTTGCTGCTTTCTTATATTGGTGAACTTGTTAAAAGTTTTAAGCCATTAAGCGCGTGCACAAAGTTTATATCCGCATATTCGTACCCGATTTTTTTGGTACACCATGTGTTAATAATGCAAGTGTTTACAGTAATATACCCTGTGTGGCTTAATCGCTGGCAAGCGTACGGATTGCTAATCGCAGAGTTTGCGGTGATTCTTGTGCTTTCTGTAATACTCAAGCGTTTTACAAACTTGATTGTTGGTTTTGTGAGCAAATGTTGTGTGAAAAGTAGTAGCAAGAATAGTGTTGAAAGTGCTGTGAGAAATCGCAGTGATAATAGCAGCACGAATCGCAGTTTGGATTAACATGCATATTTGTGCAGGAATAATCACCTATAATCCAACTTTAACAGACGTAAGCACGTGTTTAGAAGCGCTATGCAATCAAGTAGAGCGCGTAATAATCGTAGACAATGCGTCTAAAAATGTTAAAAGTTTGCAAGAAGTTGTAAGCAAATACGCAAATGTGACTTTAGTTAAAAACAGTCAAAATATTGGTTTTGCAAAAGCATTAACGCAAGTGTTTAAGTGGTCAAAATCGCAAGGTTTCAACTGGGTTCTAACGCTTAACGACGATTCTGTTGTGCCAAGCAACATGATTAGCGAATACAAGAAAATCCTGGAAAATCAGGGAAGTCTTGTAAATCAAGAAAATGCAAAAAATTCAAAAATTGCAATTGTATGCTCTTTGCTAAAAAATCGTTTAGATGGCACGATTTTACACAGCAAATGCCACGAAGACGAATGTATAACGTCTGGAAGCTTAACAAGCGTAGAAGCGTGGGCTAAAATCGGCGGATTTGACGAATGGCTAGAAATCGACGGAGTAGACTTCGACTTTTCAAGGCGACTAGTGCGCGCTGGCTGGCAAATCGTAGAGTGCCAAAACGTTATAATGGAACACCAAATCGGCAAAGCGCGCTCAATAAACTTGATTATAAAACACCCAATCGTGTGGAATCACAACGCAAATCGCAAGTACTACATAGCGCGAAATATGCAAGTAGTGGACTACAAAATGGGAACATATTCATACGCTAAGTCGTTACGCGCGGTTGTGCGAGATATGATTTTCGTTGCGCTGTGGGAAAAGAATAAATTTGCGAAAGTTCGCGCGATGATACGCGGATTTAAGGATGGGCAGCAAAAGATTCGTCAAATGCGCAAAATCTCATCTTGTAAAGCAGAACAGAACGCGGTTTGAAAGGATAGCAATGGAAAATTACGCTAAAAACGAAAATCCGCTAGTTTCTATAATCGTGCCAGTCTACAATTCTGCAAAATATTTGAGCGGATGCGTAGATTCGATTCTTGCGCAAACTTACAAAAACATAGAGCTGATTTTAGTAGACGACGGATCCAAAGACGACTCGGGTAAAATTTGCGATTCATACGCATCAAAAGATTCGCGAGTTAAAGTAATACACCAGCAAAACGGAGGAATATCGCGCGCGCAGAACGCAGGGCTTGATGCAGCAAGTGGGGAATTTATAGCGTTTGCAGACAATGACGATATTCTAGATTGCAAAAATATTGAGATTTTGTTAAACGCTATTTTGCAAAGCGGAGCTAGTATGAGCAAAGCAAAATGGCAGCAATTTGGGCTAAGTAGCTTAGAGCATATTAAAAAAGAAGCTGGCTTGAGTGCGCGCGGTTTGCGTGCGGAAAAGTCGCAAGCAACCGCGCGTTTAGAGAACGCGACTCAAATAAAAATCGTAAAAAATCCTCTAAAAGCGTATCAAACTGTATTTTGCAAAATATTTAGAATAATCGGAAACAAGCTAGGCAAAAACAGCGAAGCGCGCTACTTTAACGAAGCGAATTGGTGCAGGCTTTACAAGCGAGAGGTTTGGGAAGGAGTGCGATTCCCAGAAGGAAAGTTTGCGCAAGACACGGCGATGGCAAGCGTGCTGTACTCGCGCATGAATTGCGTGGCGCATGTGGACGCAGTGTTGTATTACTGGCTGCAACGCGCAGATTCCGTAACGCACAAAATGCGAGACGCGGACTTTTACCACGATCATATAGACGCTGTTCGAGCAAATTGGGATTTGTGCTTAGAACACAACGTTGTGCCAGCAAGAAGCTACTACACAATGGTTGGAAATTTGAGGTACGAGCGATGCGCGCTGAAAAGCGGAGAAAATACGCTTAAAAGCGGAAAAAATAGCGACGCAGAAATCCAAAAAATATACGAAAAAAATTATGATAAAGACGTAAAATTTGCTAAATCAGCTGTTAAAAAGCTTACGATTTTACAGCGCGCGCAATGTTTTACGATGTCGTGTGTAAGAAATCTTGAAAAAATAATCTACGATTACAAAATCAAAAACATGAAGTAATGCATTAAAAACATTAAGTAATGCAATTAAAAATCGAAGAGTAAAGTGTAAATCAGAAAGCAAGAAATGAGTGGGAAAATGAGCGAATACCCAGATTTAGTAGTTGTTGGAGCAGGCTTGTTCGGCTTAACTGTAGCGCAGCAAGCGGCAGAACGCGCTGGCGCTCGCGTTGAGATTATTGACGTGCGTAATCACATTGGAGGCAACGCTTACTCGTATTTTGACGAGCGCACGGGAATCGAAATTCACAAGTATGGCGCGCATCTTTTTCACACAAGCAACAAGCGCGTGTGGGATTATGTGAACCGTTTTACATCGTTTACTAACTACGTGCATCGCGTTTACGCAACTCACGACGGCGAAGTGTATTCGTTGCCAATCAACTTAGGTACAATTAACCAATTTTTCCACGCGCATTACACGCCAGAAGAAGCAAAGGCTTTGATTGCAAGTCAAGCAGGGGAGTTCGCTGGAAAAGATCCGCAAAATTTGAACGATAAAGGCATTAGCTTAATTGGGCGGCCGCTTTACGAAGCGTTTATCAAGAATTACACAGCAAAGCAGTGGCAAACGGACCCTTCTAAGCTGCCTGCAGGGATTATTAAGCGCTTGCCTGTGCGATTTAACTACAATAATCGCTACTTTAAAGACACTTGGGAAGGTTTGCCAAAGGATGGCTACACGGCTTGGATGCAGCGCATGATTGATAATCCGCTAATTCACGTTTCGCTTGGAGTGGACTTTTTCGACGAGTCGCAGCCGTTTAACAAGCGCGCTCTGGCGGAAGCTGGAGTGCCAGTGGTTTATACGGGGCCAGTTGATAGGTATTTTGACTACGCGCTTGGCGAGTTAAAGTGGCGTACTGTTGACTTTAAAGAGGTGCGTTATAAGGAGAATGACCACTTTGGTTGCCCTGTTATGAACTATTCAGATGCGGATGTTCCGTTTACGCGCGCGATTGAGTTTAAGAACTTTAATCCAGAGCGTGGGGAAGTTAGCGTGGATGCTAGCGGCAATGCTGGCGTGGATGCTGATTTTGTGCCAGGAAAGAGCGTTAAAGCAGGGGAAACTGTTGTTTGGCAAGAGTATTCTCGCGCTGCAACTCGCGATGATGAGCCTTATTACCCTGTAAACACCGAGGAAGATAAGGCTTTGTATGCGCGATATGCAGAGCTTGCGGAGGCGCAGCCTAACACGGTTTTTGGTGGACGATTGGGAACATACAACTACTACGATATGCACAACGTGATTGATATGGCTTTGCGCGCTTATGAATCGCAAGTAGCGCCACTTATTGCGCGTTAAGTGTAAGTAAGTCTGGTATAAATAAAGCTGTGCAAAGTATATAAGTACGAAAAAGGGCTTCTAGCGATTGGCTAGAAACCCTACTCGCGGAGAATACGAGATTCCGCCACCGTACCCCCTTAGCCTTACTAAACATTAGGTTTTGCGATTATTAAAATTTTGTTTTCGCCTTATTTTTCGCTTTAGTAATATTTTTTAATGATTCAAAACGCTAAATAATACCAATTTATAAAACACGTAATAAGCACTTGTAATAGCCATTATACAGCCTTACAACGCTAATTTATATGCTCATGTTAAAGCTCTTAAGCATCAAGCATCAGACTACACGCTAAATCCACTACACGACGCACCCTCGTACTGTTCGCGAGCGCAACTCGTGCGTTTGTGGTTGCGTTTGTTTTTGTATTTATACAAACCGACACCGTCGACACGTCGACACGTTGTTATTATTAGGTTTTGTGCTTGTGACGACATAAGGTCGACACCGTCGACACGTTGGCTTGTGTTGTGTGTTTATATGAGTGCAGCCAAACACTTTGGCTTTGTGCGTTCGTGTTTGGCTGCTGTTTTAGGTTACTTTTTTATTTTGTTAGATAATATTTCCCGTCTTTCTCTTGTATAGCATTGCGTGCTATCAATACTGCGAGCGCATCGCTTATTGCTGGTCTTTTTTCGACGTTTAGCGCGCGGCTTATATCGCGGTTTGATACGCCTTGCCCGTTGCTCTTTTCTAGCTTTCTCATTATTGAGTTTGCGGCATTTTGTATTATTGGTTCTTTTTCTTCATCGCCTTTGGCTTCATATTCTTGCTTGTATGTTTCAGCGTTTTTTGTTTGCACATAGGTATTTAACCCGTTTTGCAATGTTATAGCACTTTGACGAACGAGCCATTCAGCTTGCTGCATGTTTTTAGCTGTAACATTCAATAGGTTTTCTTTATCCTCTTGCAAGAATAAGGCTATAACGCCTGCTAGCTTCAGCACAAGCAATTGAGTATGTGAAACATTCTCACCTTTAAGCCTTTGCTTTGCGTTTTCATCTACAGCCTTATAAACGCCTTCAGGATATTTAAGCTCATGCAGCTTATAACAGTGTTGCCCGTTGTCCATCATTAGCGTTGCTTCAGGCGTGCCCGCCATCAATAGGCTATTTAATTCCATATCCGAGGGAGCGTAACGGTTGAATAATGTGTGGTCAAAAGATAACCATTGTTCAGGCGCGATTTTCTCAGGCCTTATCTCAGGCACGTTAGGGTCTAACACATTAGTCCATAGGCACCGTTGTGGCAAACCCGTGCCACCGTGATTAGTAATATCACGTATATTAGCTGGCTGCACTCCAATGACGATTGCGGCACGATACCCATACTCTGGCACTTGTAACGTGTTACTCTCGCTCTTTGTAGTACAACCTATTTTAGACGTGCCATCAAGCAAGTTAACAAGCACAGGCACAAGAGTAGAGCCAACACGGCTTGCATTACCTGCAAACTCTCTAACCTCTCTAATATCAAAAAACGCGTTTTGAGTCTTATACTTAAGGCTCGATTTTTTGCACTCGCGTTTTTCTTCCTCGTCACCATTGCGAGTATAGGTCTCATCGTCTTCGCGTTGAACATAAACGCTCGATATAGCCTCGCCCGACGCTGTTTGACCAACCCAAACAGTATCAGGCAATGGAACGAGCGTTTTAGCCACGGTCATGGTTACCCCCTTGCCGCCACCCGATTCCGCTATCGTAATAGCAGCAAAATTCAGGCTAGCTGGACTATCACCCGTAAACGAAGGTATTACAATATTAGGAGGTACTATCGCACAAGCCCTAGCTAAAGTGCAAACCAATGCGGCGTGCGGCGACGTTCTGCACGCTCTAGCATACTGATAAAGATTTTTAATCGTACTACTAGAGTCCAAAAACTCTTGCTCACTCTCAAAAGGCTTAACACCTAATGGCCTAAGGTCAAAAACGGGGGTAATCATCGAACCACCTCCGTGGACTTAAGACTATCAGCCACACGCTTCCACATAGTCCCCTCAAGACTATTAGAAAAAGCCTCAAGAGTCCCACAACCAAAACGCTTCAGCTCACACAGCTTACTAAAATCACGAGCAGACTGCGCTCGCGATTGAATATCCTCGCTATAATCACTGTTAGTGTTGGCGTGCATAATATCCACGTGGTTCGTGACTTTAGGCGGCACGCTTAAATATTGTGCATTAAACGCGCTTTTACCATTAAAGCCTAGAGTTATCACACTACCGTCACACAAGCGTGCAGCCGCCTCTAATAGCCTCACAGCGTAGTAATCAGTCCCACTAGCTGCAAACCTAATAGCGTGAGGCTTAAAAGTTGCTAGCATGATAGCGAGCGCAACTCTTCTAGCTTGTTCATTGACTTCAGGCGGTAGTGTATAGGTGAATTCACCTCCAAACGTTGAGGCTATGAGACCATCGGTGAGCATGTTTAATCGCTCGCTAGAATCAGCCTCTATAAACTCACGGCATACTGGGAACATGTTATAATTAGGTATGTTGTCCCAGCCCCCTTCATTGATTAATTCAATGTTAGGGGGTAATTTTTTGTAATTCATTATAAGCCCTCAGCTTTCTACATAAGCGTTCAGGCTCTTAGCTGTAATCCAAATTTTTCCACGTATGTGGTTGCGTTTAGCTTTTAATTTTCCTTCACGTATTAAAGACATGATAGTCTTGCGCTCGCAATTGAGTTTTTGTGTAACTTGTGAGATTGTGAATAATGCTGGCTCGATTGTTTTAGATTTAGAATTATACATTATCTAACCTTTATGATTAAAAAATAACTTATATTATCTGTTTTCTTGACTTCAGCTGTCACAAATTCCAAGTTCTAGACATGGACTGTCTAATAGTTAGATATTGTACTAGAAAGTACAAAAAACACAAATAATGTGAATTATTTTTCTTTTCTTATAAAGTAATCATGAAACTTAATATAAAACGGGTCTTGCAAAAGAAAAGGAACATTTTTTGAACCACGCGTAAAAGCATGAAAGAGTTTTTCATCTTCACTAGCATTTTGTAATACTTTTCTACATGATTTAATGCCTTCTTGCTGGCATTGTAATAGGTTGTTCACAACAGAATCTACACTAATTAAATCATCACAGTTTTCATCTAAGTCATCGAGCATTCTTCTAAAATTCTCGCTAACTTTTTGCGCATATATACAACTCTTATAAGCTACGCTTATTGCATAATACTCGTTCATATTATGTAGAGCTACCGAGTCCCATGGTTTGCATGTTTCAAAATTAGGTTTATCGTCCATAGTAATAAACGCGTTTACACCGTTAAATAGGGTATCTGACTTTATATAAACATCCACCCTATTTACTACACCAGCCGTAAACGCATCAAACATAAAATTTCTACCATTAAACTTCCATAAGAAACTTGGTATATACTCACATTTTAACGTTTCTTCACAAAAACTATCAGACGCGGCACTTAACAAATCACGACGAGATTTATGTATAGCTGTCGCGTATTCATACAATTCATAATATTTTTCGCTACCATACTCAACCTCATCATCGAACATCACGCCATTGTTTTCAAGCATATCGTACATAAAATCATGTTCATCGAAAAACTCATTCTTATCAAACCCATATTTCAGGCAATAAGTCCACGAGAATATATCAAGCTCATCTGATTCATGAATTGCCATATGTTTTAAAAGAGTTCTGAACTTACGTTGTTCTTTCTCTCTAATTGTCATTATTGTCCCTTTCATTGCAAAACGTTAAAAAATACTATAATCTACACAATGCACTAACCACAAGCGCATTGCGCTCGCAAACATGATAGAAACACTCAATAGTGCCGTAATATGCCGCCTATAATGACCGTACACGCGCTAACACGTCACACAGCATTAAACCCACACGCCACCCTTACAAGACGGGGGAAGGGGTATTTCTGATGTTCTCGGTAGAGGCGCTGCCTAACTCTCTTTTTATTACGCTGGGTTCAAAAGATTTGGCACACGCTAGATTATTAAACATTGTTAAGCACATGCCACAATGTAGGTTCTACACACTATCGTGCTAAACCCTAGTAAAATCAACCCATGCGCTCGCTAACAATATCTAGTAGTATGCAAGTAGTAAACCATTAATAAGCATTGAATATGGCATGAAAGCAACAAGCCTAGGGGGGGGGGATACCCCTACCCCCTACAGTAAAAGCCACCTCGGCGATAGGTCTAATATCTCCCTTTGTATTTTATTCGTAACACCCTTATCGTAACGAAAAAGCTATTCGTAACAATACGCCAATAAAAGCTATTAGCCTCGTAATACCTGCGAGCGCAACCCTTGTTTTTGCGAGATTGTCGACGGTGTCGACTTTGTGTCGACTAGGGTAGAAACCTAATGTTTTCAACGTGTCGACGTGTCGACGTTGTCGACTTGTATATTAGAGCGTTAGGTTATTTTATTTAGCTTGTAAAAATTTTTCTGTTTCCTCTCTCATGCCGTCTGGTAGTGATTTTAATGCTTGCTTTTGTTGCTTTTCTTCCATGCCTTTTAATGCTTGAATGCGAGCGCTCATCTCCATGCTTACGAGGAACGCATATTGGAAACTAGCAGCCTCATTATCATTACTGTTAGGCTTAGCGCTTTCCACGCTCTCCATGCTCTCTACGCTTTCTACGCTCTCATTAGAGGCTGTTTTTGTATGCTTGCTTATTTCAATTACTTTATCCACGCGCTCGCTTACTCTTTGTGCTGCTTTTTCTCGTTCTTCTACCGCTGCAGCGTCTGTATAAACATTATCTGTTACTTGAGTATTTGAGTGCCCTAATTGCTTAGAAACAACATTTAGAGGCGTATTATCTAAATCTCTCATGTTTACACAAGTTGCATGGCGTCCATCATGAGGCCAATACTCTTCCAAGCCTTCTACTTGCTTACGTGCTTTATTATGCACTCTATCGCGAAAATTAGAAGGCTTTATAAAATTAGTGTGTCCTTCGGTAGTGAATATGAATGCGTCCGCTTCTTTACTCGTATACTCTTTTAATTGTTTCTCAAATAATGGTTTTAGTGATTCAGGTATATCTAAATCTCTATGGCTTGTTTCTGATTTAGTGTCACCTACTATTGTTTTTACTTTTTGCGTTTCCTCATCTCTTACCTCAATTAAAGAACGGCGAACATGAATTTCATTGTTTTTCAAATCAATATCACGCCTTTGCAATGCAAGGACTTCACCAATACGCAAACCAAGAAAGCCAATAATATACTCAGCTAACTGAAAACGTTCTTCAACATGAGATATAAGCTCACCAAGCTGCTCATTGCTAGGTATAACAGTCGTATGCTTCTTTTTCGGTCTTGATATATCTTCTAAACAACAAGGGTTTTCTTTAATAATAGGCTCATTTTCGCCATGCCTCTTACAAGCATTGTTAAATATTTGCGACAACAAACCATACGCATTAAATATAGCCACATTCTTAGGCTGCTTATCATGCCAATCTTTAACAATATTACGCGTGATTGATTTAATACGCATATCACCAAAGAAAGGCAATAAATGATTTTCTAACGATTCAAAATACTTGTTTCTAGTAGATTCTTTAATTTTCTTGTTCTTTACAAAATCAATCGCATAATCTCTAAACAGAATACTATTGCGCTCGCGATTAGCCTCGCGCATGTTTACTGGCGTCCAATCGCCATCTTTAATAAGTCTCTTTTCATCGTCTAACCACGCGCTAGCCTCTGTATACGTCCAAGTTCCGCCTTTTAATACTTGACGGTCACCTTGATTAGGGAACTTTGAACAGTATTGTTTCGGTGTTGCATAACTTGGATAGTATTTATAGCCGCACGCGCCTTTCTTAGCGTCTATTTTTCCCCAACCTCTACGGTGAGTTATACGTTTTTTATCTGTTTTCTTTTCTTGATTAGCTTCATCTTGATTGGTTGAGTCTTTGCTGTCTTGTTGTCCCATTGTGTTGTCCTTAAGAATGGCCTATTTGTTTTCGCTTTATTTTTCGCTTTAATAAGAGAAAATAACTACATATAATGTTACAAAATGCCAACCCCAAGAATACTGAAAACAAGCCAAAAACGTTGATATTTCAAGGGTTTTCGGCATGAAAAAAGGGCTTCTAGCGATTGGCTAGAAACCCTACTCGCGGAGAATACGAGATTCGAACTCGTGAGGCTGTTACACCAACACGCTTTCCAAGCGTGCGCCATAGACCACTAGGCGAATTCTCCACATCAATCATTGCGCTAAACTCACAACGAAAGACAACTTAAATAAGATAACATAGTGTGCGGATAATGCAAAATCGCGCGTTGCGCGAATCGACGATTTCGAGCTGCATAATGCGCGAGAAATCACCTCGATTCGCTGAGCCGCTCAAACGTAAAGTCCAGTGGACTTTACGTGCGGCGAAGACGTTAGCGCGCTTAGACCGCGCTAACGACAGGACCTGCCTTTTCGCTTAAAGCGTAACGCGCGAGCGACATTTCTAACGATTTTCCAATTCTCAAATCGCCCCAATAGATTTATTACACATACAATCCTTGCAATTGCGTGTTGTTGATTATGTGCGTGTTGTTGATTATGTGATAGTGTAGATTTTTCATATGTAGTAAGCGATTTGCGATTTGTGACTTACTACAGATGCGCAAAACTACAGGATTATTAGCAAATACAGGATTTAAGTTTAGAAGGTGTTTAGCATGGATGTTGGTTTTGTAAAGAATATCCAAAAAATAAAGCCTAAAAAGACAAATCCTGCAGTTGATCATAGTCCGCGCACAATGATGATTGGCATAATCTTAACGATTCTTGGTGGAGCGCTTTGGGGCACAAACGCTACTGTTTCTAAGATTCTAATGTCGCAATACCTTGTAAGCCCGTTGCAAATCGCGTGCGTTCGTCAGCTTGCTGCAGGCGTGCTTTTTGTAATCGTTGCCGCAATGGTTAATCGCAAGCAACTCGTTGGCGTACTAAGCACAAAAAAATCATGGCCAATGTTAGTCGTAACAGGCATTGTGTGTGTGCTTTTAACGCAAGTTGCGTATCTTTTTACAATCGACTGGACTAACTCTGGCACAGCTACTGTTTTGCAAAGTCTGAATTTGCTTTTTGTGCTTGTTTATGTGTGCTTGCGGTCAAAGAGAACTCCGACTTTGCGCGAAAACATTGGTGTTTTGCTTGCGTTTGCAGGAACTGCGCTTATGGCAACGGGTGGCAATTTTAGCTCGCTTTCGCTTCCGTTGATGGGACTTTTGTGGGGATTAGCAGATGCTGCGAGTACGGCGGCGCTTGCGATTATGCCAGTTAAATTGATTGCAAAATGGGGAAATCTTACTGTAAATGGAATCACGTTTATAATTGCAGGTCTTATTATGCTGCCATTTGTGAAGCCATGGCAAACAATGCCTCCTTTGGATTTGCGCGCGTATTTGCTGTTTACTTTTACGATTGTTGGCGGAACTTTTGGCGCATATTGGATGTTTTTGGCTGGCATTATGCGAGTTGGATCTGTGCGCGGAACGCTTTTGGGCGCAAGCGAGCCTGTTATGGCAGCGATTACGGCTGTTGTGTTTACGGGAGCTGTGTTCTCGTGGGCTGATTTTGCAGGATTTGCGCTTATTTTTATTATGATGATTTTATTGAGGTGATCATGGTGATCATGAAGAATATGCAAGACAAAAATAAAGAAGATAAAAGTAAAGAAGATAAAAGTATGCAAGACGCACAAAATCCAGACTCGCAAAATCCAGTCAATCGCGTAGAGCAGATGTATGAGTACGGCTACCGAAAGTCAAATTACGGCCCAGACGAGCTTGTAACAGATGCGCATGGAAATCCAATCAGCGTTATGGACGCCATGTTAAGTGCGCAAGACGCCAGCACTGCGCAAACTCAAACTCCGCATTTGTGCTTCTACTCGCCTAGAATCCCAGGAAACACAGGTTCTGCGATTCGTCTTTGCGCGGTAACGGGCACAATTTTGCATCTTGTAGAGCCGCTTGGATTTAATCTTCAAGACACAAAGCTTCGTCGTGCGGGTCTTGATTATCACGATATGGCACACGTTGTTATGCATCCGAATTTTGAAAACCTTGTTGAGTCAATGCCAAATTCTCGCATAATTGCGTTTACTGCAAATGCTACAAAACTTTACACAGATATTGAGTATAAGCCGAATGATATTTTGCTTTTTGGACCAGAGCCAGGGGATATTCCAGATCCAATGGATATTATGGCTGGCCCGCATGTTGCGGAACAGGTTCGCTTGCCAATGCGTCCTTCGCTTAGAAGCTTAAATCTTACAAATTGCGCATCAATCGCCATTTATGAGGCGTGGCGTCAGCTTGGATTTGAGGGCGGAAAATAGTCATAAATAGCTAGAAATCGCCAGAAATAGCCAAAAATAGTCTTAAAACTACTCATGCATTACAATGGTTAATATGCCTGTGTTAAAACGTAAACCGAAGCGGAAGATTAGTGCTGCGCGACGCCGCATGTACATTCGCCGCCGAATCGTAGTTTGCGTGGGGCTGCTGGCTGTTTTAGCATTCTGCATTTTTTGCATAGTCAGCATTTTTAAGGGCATTAGCGCAATTGGAACCGCTATAAACAAGCATTCAGACGTTACGTTATCTAAACAACTTGTGCCAGATCCAAGACCCGTTGGAATCATAAAAAAATGCAATTCAAAAGACGTTAGAATTGAGCTATCTTCTTCGTCTCAAGCTATTCCAATGGGCGGAAGTGTAGAGTTTAATGCTCATATTGTTTACGAAGGCGATGATTCATGCAGGATTGACGCTTCGAGCGGAAGAATGGTGTTGACTGTAGGCCAAAGTGCAAGCGATTCATCGCAAGCTGCTGGCGATTCTTCTGGTGCAAAAGGCGATAAGTCAAATAAGCAAAATAAGCAAAATAAATCGAATCAGTCGAATAAGTCGAAAGACAAGTCTGCACAAACAGCTGTTCCGCAATGGCAGTCAGATATGTGCGTAATTCCGCTAAAGCCGCTGCTTATGGCAAAAGGAGATTCGTACGATAAAAAGTTTACTTGGAATGCAAATGCTACGATTGGCACGCCGAGTGGAGAAAATTGCGCTAACGACTCCGATTTGCCTAAAGTTTCGCGCGGAACGTATATTGCGCAAATCGAGCATAAAGACGTAGCAGGGTTGCAAAGCAATCCCGTGGTTATTTCTGTTCGCTAGTGCCTGCATAAATGACGATAAAAAGTCGAAGCGAAGGGGTAAAATCGTTTCTTTGTACACGGTGTGTCATATAGCGGGCATACTCAAGGAACCGAAGAAGGCGCCCGCAAACCCAAAATCGTTGATTTTAAGCGCGTTTGCTGCGATTTTCTAAAGCTCCCAAGGATTAATAAAACTAGCTAGCGATAAAGGAACGTCCATTGGCTGCTGAACAAGCTACGACGAACACCACCAAAGTCATCGCGCGTGCCGACGAGCACAGCATTAAGTTGCACAAAGCGTCGGATCGTGTGAATTTCGGCTCCATTTGTGAGCCAATCGATGTGCCATACCTCCTCGGTGTGCAAACCGACAGCTTTGACTGGCTGATCGGCTCCGAGCGTTGGAAGAAGCGCGTCGAAGAAGATGAGGCAAATGGCACTCACACTGTGCCACACGTCTCTGGTCTGGAAGAAGTGTTCCAAGAGATTTCTCCAATCGAGAATTTTGCTGAGACAATGAGCCTCACATTCTCGGATCCATATTTTGAAGAGCCACGTCACACTGTGCTTGAGTGCAAAGAGAAGGATTACACATATTCCGCTCCTTTGTACGTAAATGCAGAGTTTGAAAACGGCGAAACTGGCGAGATTAAAAGCCAGACTGTTTTTATGGGTGATTTCCCATTACAAACCCCACACGGAACATTCATTATTGGCGGCACTGAGCGCGTAATCGTGTCTCAGCTTGTGCGTTCCCCAGGCGTGTACTTCGATCGCACGCAAGATCGCACTTCCGATAAAGACGTTTTTGGCGCAAAAATCATTCCAAGTCGCGGAGCGTGGCTTGAGTTCGAGATTGATAAGCGCGATGTTCTTGGCGTGCGCGTAGATCGCAAGCGCAAGCAGTCTGCAATCGTATTCTTAATGGCAATCGGCATGACTAAGCCAGAAATTGCCGAAGCATTCCAGGGTTATCCTCTTGTTCTCGACGCTCTAGAAAAAGAGCCAATCGATACTCAAGACGATGCTCTTACAGACTTGTACAGAAAGATTCGCCCAGCAGATACCGCAACTGCCGACGCGGGTCGCAATTTGCTCGAATCCTTCTACTTCAACACAAAGCGCTACGATTTGGCGCGCGTTGGTCGCTATAAGATTAATCGCAAGCTTGGTTTGGAAGCGGATTACAACGATCGCAGCTTGAATCGCGAAGACATTATTGCAACAATCAAGTATTTGGTTACTTTGCATGCTGGCGAAAAGACCTTCCCAGGCAAGCGCGATGGCGAAGATGTGCAGTTGCGTGTAGACGTAGACGATATTGATCACTTTGGAAACCGCCGAATCCGCCAGGTTGGCGAGCTTGTACAGAATCAGATTCGTACTGGCTTAAGCCGCATGGAGCGCGTTGTGCGCGAGCGCATGACAACTCAAGACGCCGAGGCGATTACACCACAGTCGTTGATTAACATTCGACCAGTTAACGCTACGATTAAGGAGTTCTTCGGAACTTCTCAGCTTAGCCAGTTTATGGATCAGAACAATCCTTTGGCAGGTGTTACAAACAAGCGTCGTCTTTCGGCTCTTGGTCCTGGTGGTCTTTCTAGAGACCGCGCATCTATGGAAGTTCGAGACGTGCACCCATCCCACTTTGGTCGTATGTGCCCAATCGAATCCCCAGAAGGTCCAAACATCGGTCTTATCGGTTCGCTTGCAACCTTTGGTCGCATTAATCCATTCGGCTTTATTGAAACGCCTTATCGCAAGGTTGTTAATGGTCATGTGACTAACGAAGTCGAATATATGACTGCAGACCGCGAAGCAGAGCATGTTATTGCTCAGGCAAACCAGGAGCTCGACGAAAATGGCAACTTTGTTGGCACGCAGGCGCTTGCTCGCGTGGACGAAGAAGAGGCAGTCGATGTGCCTGTAAGCACTGTTGACTACATGGATGTTTCTCCACGTCAGATGGTTTCTCTCGGCGCAAGCTTGATTCCATTCTTGGAGCACGATGAAGGCCACCGTGCTTTGATGGGTACCAACATGCAGCGCCAGGCCGTGCCTCTTATTAAGTCGGAGCGTCCACTTGTTGGTACGGGTTCTGAATGGCGTGCTGCAGTTGATTCTGGAGATGTGATTCTTTCCGAAAAGCCAGGCGTTGTAACCTACGTTTCTGCGGATATTATTCGCGTTATGAACGATGACGGAACTCAATCTAGCTACAAGCTTTCTAAGTTCCAGCGCTCCAACCAGACTACTTGCTACAACCAGGTGCCGCTTATTAAAGATGGTGAGCGCGTGGAAGCAGGAACTGTTTTGGCTGATGGCCCTGCAACAGACAAGGGTGAGCTTGCACTCGGCAAGAATTTGCTCGTTGCGTTTATGCCTTGGAACGGCTACAACTACGAGGACGCTGTGATTATTTCTCAGCGACTCGTGCAAGACGATACGCTTTCTTCGATTCACATTGAAGAGTACGAGATTGATGCTCGCGAAACCAAGCTTGGTGCCGAAGAGATTACTCGCGACCTTCCAAACGTTGGCGAAGACGCTATTGCAAACCTCGACGAGCGCGGTATCATTCGCATTGGTGCCGAGGTGGAAGCTGGCGACATTTTGGTTGGTAAGGTAACACCTAAGGGCGAGACCGAGCTTACTCCAGAAGAGCGCTTGCTTCGCGCAATCTTTGGCGAAAAGAGCCGCGAAGTTCGAGACACTTCGCTTCGTGTGCCTCACGGCGAAACTGGTACCGTGATTGCTGTTAAGGAGATTACTCGCGAAGACGCTGAAGACGATGGCGATGAACTTCCGAATGGCGTAAACCAGATGATTCGCGTGTACATTGCTCAGCATCGTAAGATTACGCAGGGCGATAAGCTTTCTGGTCGTCACGGCAACAAGGGTGTTATTTCCCGCATTTTGCCAGAAGAGGATATGCCATTCTTGGAGGATGGTACTCCAGTAGACATTATGCTTAACCCGCTGGGCGTGCCTTCTCGAATGAACTTGGGCCAGGTGCTCGAGCTTCACTTGGGTTGGATTGCTCACGCAGGCTGGGATATTAACTTGGATCCAGACCTTGAGGCCGCTTGGAAGAAGTACGTGCCAGAAGGCGCCGAGCACGGCGATCCATGCACTCCTGTTGCAACTCCAGTGTTCGACGGCGTGCGCCCAGAGACCTTGAAGGGTCTTTTGAGCACTACGCTTGCAGACCGCGATGGCAATAAGCTTGTTGGCTCCGACGGTAAGGCAACATTGTTTGACGGCCGCACTGGTGAGCCATTCCCTAAGCCAATTTCTGTTGGCTACATGTACATCTTGAAGCTGCATCACTTGGTTGATGATAAGATTCACGCTCGTTCCACTGGTCCTTACTCTATGATTACCCAGCAGCCGTTGGGTGGTAAGGCTCAGTTCGGCGGCCAGCGCTTTGGTGAGATGGAAGTGTGGGCCCTTGAGGCTTATGGCGCTGCGTACACTTTGCACGAAATGATGACCACAAAGTCTGATGACGTTGACGGTCGCGTGCGCGTGTATGGCGCTATTGTTAAGGGCGATAATCTTCCACCTGCTGGTATTCCTGAGTCCTTTAAGGTGTTGCTCAAGGAAATGCAGTCGCTCTCCTTGAATGTTGAGGTGCTTAACTCCGAAGGAGTGGCAATCGACATGAAGGATGAAGATGATGATCCGGTGTCGTCTTCTGAAAATTTGGGCTTTAATATTGGTGCGCGACCAGATTCGTCTGCCAAAGAAGACCAAGTTATTCAAGAACCTGAATACCAGTGATACTAGTGATTAGAAATAACTTAATCACTAATCACTAATCACTTTAAGAAACTTAGAAAAACAATTTCATGAGACAGGACGATAATAGTGCTGGACGTCAACGCATTTGACAAACTGAGGATTGGACTGGCCACTGCCGAAGACATCCGTAGCTGGAGCCACGGCGAAGTTAAGAAGCCAGAAACCATTAATTACCGTACCCTTAAGCCAGAGAAGGATGGTCTGTTCGGTGAGCAGATTTTCGGTCCTACTCGCGATTGGGAGTGCGCGTGCGGCAAGTATAAGCGCGTGCGCTTTAAGGGAATCGTGTGCGAGCGATGCGGCGTGGAAGTTACACGCAGCCGCGTTCGCCGCGAACGCATGGGTCATATTGAGCTTGCGGCTCCTGTAACACACATTTGGTTCTTCAAGGGTGTGCCAAGCCGCTTGGGATATTTGCTCGACATTGCTCCAAAAGACTTGGAAAAGGTAATCTACTTTGCAGCCTACATGGTTACTAAGGTAGATGAAGAGCAGCGTCACCAGGATCTTCCAGACTTGCAAGACGAGTTTGATACCGAGATTGGCAATCTTCGCAAGCGCCGCGACAACGAGATTGATGCGCGTGCAAAGAAAGCAGAAGAAGATCTTCACGAGCTAGAAGAATCGGGCGAGGCAAAAGGTAGCGCAAAGTCTAAGTTGCGTGCTGGAGCTGAGCGCGAAATGTCTGCTATCCGTACTCGCTACGACGAGCAAATTCAGCGTTTGAACGCAGTTTTCGATCGCTTTAAGGGCTTGCGTGCAGGAGATATGGAAGGCGATGTTGATCTTTGGCGAGAGATGGAAGACCGCTATGGCGACTACTTTGAAGGATGCATGGGCGCGGAAGCAATCAAGAAGCGCTTGCAAGACTTCGATCTTAAGTCTGCTGCTGTAGAACTTCGCGAAGAAATCGACAATGGTACTGGTCAGCGCAAGGCGCGCGCTTTGAAGCGACTTAAGGTTGTGAACGCGTTCTTGACTACTGGAAACAAGCCAGAAGCAATGGTTTTGGATGTTATTCCAGTAATCCCACCAGACTTGCGTCCAATGGTTCAGCTTGATGGTGGCCGCTTTGCAACATCTGATTTGAACGATTTGTACCGTCGTGTAATCAACCGTAATAATCGTTTGAAGAGGCTGATTGAGCTTGGCGCTCCTGAAATCATGCTTAATAACGAAAAGCGCATGCTTCAGGAAGCTGTTGATTCACTCTTCGACAACGGTCGCCGTGGCCGCCCAGTAACTGGCGCATCCAATAGGCCACTAAAGTCGCTTTCCGATATGCTTAAAGGTAAGCAGGGTCGATTCCGTCAGAACTTGCTCGGTAAGCGAGTTGATTATTCTGGCCGTTCCGTAATCGTTGTTGGTCCAAGCCTTCGCATGCATCAATGCGGTTTGCCTAAGCCAATGGCGTTGGAGCTGTTTAAGCCATTCGTTATTAAGCGTTTGGTGGATCAGGGCTTTGCGCAGAATATGAAGAGCGCCAAGCGCCTTGTGGATCGCGGAGATTCCGAGGTTTGGGGCGTGCTCGAGGAAGTTATCTCCGAGCATCCTGTTCTTCTTAACCGCGCACCTACGCTTCACCGATTGGGTATTCAAGCATTTGAGCCAATCTTGGTTGAAGGTAAGGCAATCCACTTGCCACCACTTGCTTGCGCGGCATTCAACGCCGACTTCGATGGTGACCAGATGGCAGTGCATTTGCCACTTTCCGCCGAAGCTCAAGCAGAAGCTCGCAGCTTGATGATGGCATCCGACAATATCTTGAAGCCAGCAGATGGTCACACAGTTACAATGCCATCTCAGGATATGATTTTGGGCTTGTACTACTTGTCTACCGTAATCGACGGCGCAAAGGGTCAAGGACGAATCTTCTCCTCGCTTGCAGAAGCTCAAATGGCGCTAGACAAGCACGAGATTGACATGCAAGCTAAGGTGTTAATTCGCGTGCCAGAAGACTTTGTTTTGCCAAAGGATTGGCAGCCTTCTGAGCTTAAGGTTGTAGACCCAGAGCCAGGAAGCCCAGATGTTGTTCACGAAGAGCGCTTTAAGGATGGAACTGTTCTGTTTGCAACGTCTTGCGGTCGCGTGCTGTTCAATAGCACTCTTCCAGAGGACTATCCGTTTGTAAACCAGCAGGTTCCAAAGGGTGTTCTTTCTAAGATTGTTGACGACATTGCTACGCGCTATTCCACCGCTCAGGTTGCCGCAAGCCTCGATGCTTTGAAGGATCTTGGCTTTACGCGCGCACCTTGGTCGGGCGTTACAATGGCATTCTCCGACATTGTGCTTCCTCCAAATCGCGAGCAGATTGCGCAAGATTACGAGGATCAGGCTGCAAAGATCAACTCCCAGTACGATATGGGTCTTCTTACAGACGAAGAGCGTCGTCAAGAGTTGATTAACTTGTGGACAGAGTGCACCGATAAGGTTGCAGACGCAATGCGCGAGAACTTCCACGACGACAACAACGTGAACATTATGGTTCAATCTGGCGCGCGTGGTAACTGGATGCAGATTCGCCAGATTGCTGGTATGCGAGGCTTGGTGGCAAATCCTAAGGGCGAGATTATTCCTCGTCCTGTTAAGTCAAACTACCGCGATGGCCTTTCCGTGTTGGAGTACTTCATCTCTCAGCACGGCGCTCGTAAGGGCTTGGCAGATACCGCACTTCGTACAGCAGAATCTGGTTACTTGACTCGTCGTCTTGTGGACGTTTCGCAGGAAGTTATTGTTCGCGAAGAAGATTGCGGCACGAAACGTGGCCTTATGATGAAGATTGCGGACCGCGACGAAAACGGCAATTTGACGCTTGTTAAGGCTGCTGATGGTGGCCCATACTCGCGCTTGCTTGCTGCAGACGTGCTCGATCCAGCAGACGGTACAACAGTTTTGGCAAAGTGTGGAGACGCGCTTTCTATGGACGTTTTGCGCAGTTTGGTTGCGCACGGCGTTGAAGAGGTTAAGGCTCGCTCTGTGCTTACTTGCGAGTCTAAGCGCGGCGTTTGCGCAAAGTGCTACGGCTGGTCTTTGGCTACAAGCCGACTTGTGGACGTTGGTGAGGCTGTTGGTATTGTTGCAGCACAGTCCATTGGTGAGCCTGGTACGCAGCTTACGCTTCGTTCCTTCCACTCTGGTGGCGTTGCTTCGGCAAGCGATATTACGCAGGGTCTTCCTCGTGTTACCGAGCTTTTCGAGGCTCGTACTCCTAAGGGTGAGGCTCCAATCGCAGAGTTCCCAGGCGTTGTAAAGGTAGAAGATACGGATCACGGCCGTCAAGTCACTTTGACTCCAGACGATACAACCGTTGAGCCAATCGTTTACCCAGTAACTCGCCGCGCTCCAATGCTTGTTAAGGATGGCGACCACGTTGAGGTTGGCACGCAGCTTATTGAGGGTTCTGTGGATCCTAAGAAGATTTTGCGAATCCTTGGTCCGCGCGCTGCTCAGGTGAATATTGTGGAAGAAGTTCACAACGTTTACCGTTCTCAGGGCGTTGATATTCACGATAAGCACATTGAGGTTATTGTTCACCAGATGCTTCGCCGTATTACGGTGATTGATTCTGGAGACACAGAGTTGCTTCCAGGTGAGCTTGTGGATCAGGCAAAGTTCCGCGAGGCAAATCTTGCTGCCGTTAAGAATGGCGGTAAGCCTGCTGCTGGTCGACCAGAGCTTATGGGTATTACCAAAGCTTCTTTGGCTACGGATTCTTGGCTTTCTGCTGCATCCTTCCAGGAGACTACACGCGTGCTTACTGAGGCTGCTTTGAGTCAGAAGGAAGATGATCTTAAGGGTCTAAAGGAGAACGTGATTATTGGTAAGCTCATCCCAGCTGGTACTGGTTTGGCGCGCTACCGTAATGCGGATGTGTCTGCGGATCCAGAAGTTCGTGACGCTATGTATCCAAACCTTGCTGTGACTGCTGAAAATAGCACTCCATCAAACTTTGGTGAAAGCGACATGGCAGATGTTGACTTCTCTAACATTGATTTTGGAGACATGAAGCTCGGTGATGATTTTAATCCAGATGATTACCTTGACGATCAAGGTGGTCAGAGTGATTACGATGATGACATTGAGTAATCATGTGATTGCTTAATTGGGTGATTGCTTAATTAAGTAAGTCCACTTCGACTAGCCGTTGCAAGTTGTTTTACGCATCTTGCAGCGGCTTTTTTGTTCGCTTTGACTGAGCTTGAAATTGCATAACGCGTTTCAAGCTCAGTCAAAGCGTGATTTGGCTCAGGCATAAAGTCCAGTGGACTTTATGTGCCAAATCAGCCGAGCGGCTACTAATAGCCGTGCGCTCCGAATTGCCTTTTCGCGCTACGCTTTAAGCGAAAAGGTAGGTCGTCGCGCACGTTGCTGCAGATTGTTTGGCATTATCTACAAAAATCGCCATTAAATTTTGCAAGTTTTGCTATTTATAGATCGGAGTCAAGTATAGTAAATCTTATTTATGTAAAACGAAATGTGTTTATGTGAAAAATCGAAAAACATAAATAATCGAAGAACATAAATAAGAATTAAAACTTATTTGAAAGCGAGCTTAAAATGAGCGAAACACTAGTCCTAACGCGCAAAGATTACGTTACAAGAACCATAATTCGAGTTATTGCAATAGTTTCGTCCATTTACGGAATGGCAATGTCTTGGGATTCAATGGCACTAACGTATTTTACGAATCTTTCTAACTTGATGATTTGCTTTGCGCTTTTTGGCTCGCTGATTCTAGACACGCGAAGTGCTCTTAAGTCTAAAAGCGATGAGCAGGGTGTGCAGGCTGAGCGCACTGGCGGCTGGGTAGATTCAAAACCAAACGCATGGTACATTTTTAAATTTATGATGACGATTTCAATCGCTGTCACTTTTACGCTATACCTGTGCTTTTTGGCTCCTACAAACAAGCTCGGATTTGTTGGCGCGTATATGAACAATGGGTGCTCAAGCTTATGCGTGCATTTTATAACGCCGTTGCTTGCGATTTTTGACTTTATTCTTTTTGATTACAAGTACAAGTCCAGCCGCGCGCACGTTTATTTTGCTACGATTCCGCCGCTCACTTACGTTGCGTACGCTGTTGCTCTAAGCGAGTTTGCTGGCGTGCGTTGGGGAGAGCATGCTATGGCAGCGCCGTACAACTTTTTGAACTACAAAGCGCCTGCTGGGTGGTTTGGTTTTGCGCCAAACACGTTTAATTCCACAACGCTTGGAGTGGGTGTTGTTTATTTGCTTGCCATTTTTACGCTTATTTTTATTGGCATTGGAATAGCATTTCTTGCGATTAAAAACGCTCGCGCTAAGCGCTTTGACTGAGCTTGAAATTGCATAACGCATTTCAAGCTCTTTCAAAGCGTGATTTGGCATGTAAAGTCCAGTGGACTTTACATGCGACGAAGACGTGAGCGCAGCTAATCCGTGCGAACGACGACCTGCCTTGTAGTGCGATTGTACCTAATTTACGGCGTGTCGCTATACAATCGCACTACACAAACAAACGAAACTGTAGTGCGATTGTATCTAATTTGGGCATTTTTTGGTACAAACGCACTACAAGGTTACATACAAACTAAGCCAGTTGATAGAATTGTGTTTATGTGTACGGAAGATTCTGCGCTGGCTGCTGTTCAATCGTTGCTAAATGGCACTCTTAAAAACGCGCATGAACGCAACACCAATGTTTTGCTTGTTTTTGGAGCACCAAACGCTGGCAAGTCAAGTTTTGCGCTTAGCGCGTTGCTTTTGGGTTTGCGTTTTGATTGGAGCGCGGCATCTGATTCGCCTTGCTCGCTCAATAATCGCGCTGCGCAGCTTTTGCTAAAAAACGCTATTCGTGGTGATATAGCTGTTGCTGCTGCTCAAAATCGCTCTACAGCTGCACGAATGTCGGATTACGTGATTCAAAACTTGGGTGTTTCGCATCAATCGCGCCCAGTTGGCACACTTTCCGCGCTTGCGTTTAGTTTGATTTCCGCGAGAAACAAGCTTTTTGGCATGCCTGCACCTAAGTTGCTTAATGGCGCTGAGCAAGATGCTCTTCTTCGCGAAGTTGTGCGCGTACACGTTAATCACGTTTTGCAAGGCGATAGTGGCAATTGCAAAGTTTGCGCTCTTTTTAGTGAGTATTTTGCTAGCGACTATTCCAAAGATTCTTCGTCTAAAGATTCTTCTAGTGATTCTTCTAGTGATTCTTGGATTTACACAATTTCTAAATTACAAAACGCGCAAAATAGCGAGGATTCGTATGATTCGCATGATTTTAGTGATTCACATGATTCGCTCGATTCTAATTACATCTCTAACATCTCTGTAAATAGCGCTTTTATTCACCAACTTCGAGATATGCTCGCGCGCTTAGACGAGATGGGCATTGTAAGCGACTTTGCGGAAAAAAATATGCTGAACAGTTTGGACTCGCAGCTTAGCGTTAACTCAGATTTTGTATCGTCTATTATTGTTAGCCGCATTAGAACTCAATGGAATTTGGCTTTTGCTCTTAGAAGCGAGTATGCGGATTGCGTGCGCAAAAAGTATCCGAACGCTTTTAGGCTTGATTCTTCTAGGCTTTTGGCAAGTGGCGTTCAAATTTTGAACGATATTTTTAATAATTTACATTGCGATAGTGCTAATGAATCTTCGGCGGCTTGCGATTCTTCACTTGAGTTTTACGCTCTTAAACTCTTCCTTCCGCACATGCTGGTTGTTGACGATTTTCACGATGTAACGCTTGCTGGTTTGGCTTTTCTTGAGTCGCTAGCGCGCTTGGGCGTGAGAATTGTTTTAACGGCAAATCCCGACGAATCCGTGCAATCATTCCGCGGATCGTACCCAGATTACGTTGTTGAATCAGCGCAAAATGGCGTTATGCAAGCTGCTGTTTCTAAAATTTGCGATTATAAAGTCGAAGGATTTGGCGAAGATTTTGCAAAACAGATATCGCAAGATGTAAAGTGCCAAGAATCTCATAATCTCCCTGATTTTCTAAATCAGCCTAATCGCTCAATTGCACTAAATCTCTTTTCTGCACGCGTTTCGCTTTCGATTGCTTCGCTTATGCCAACGCAAACGCCAATGACCCGCAGGGCTTGGAAAATGGCCAATATCCAAGGTGCTTTTCCTATAGAAAAAATCGAATTAAATTCGCAAAAAACAGAAAATTCTTCGGTTTCTGGCGATTTGTACAGAACTCCTAGCCAAGAGATGGATTGCGTTATTTGGCAAATAAAGCGCGCTCATCTAGACAATAAGATTCCTTGGAAAAATATGGCTTTAATTGCGCACGATAATGCAACAGTTCGCGCGTTTGGAGAGCGGCTTAGAAAAGACGGAGTCCCTGTGCGCTACTCGAGTGTTACGCGCGCGCTTAGAGACGAGCCGTTCATTAAAGCACTTTTTGCGATTATTGAGTTAGCGCAATTTAGCCAAAAAAGCGTTGACGATTTAGCAAAAAGCGTGCATTCGGGCAATTACACGCTTTATTCGATTGCGCATTTTGTTCGTTCTAGAGTAAAAACCGTTTTGGAAAGCCCACTTGTGGATTCTGGCGATTACAATTGCGCAAATTTGGCTGCTGTTGACTCGCTTATGCGCTCAATTTGTTCGCTTAGTGAAGTGAGCGCAAACGCAAGCGGAGAAAATTCGCCATTACACGGTCTTATAGAGCAATGGAAAGTGCTTAGCAATCGCCTTTTAAGCGCAAACGAGCCATCTACATCTACATCTGCAGACCAAGGCGCAAGCGTTACGGTTGACAATCGCGTTTTTAGCGCGCAACCAAACGCAAATAGCACGCAATTTAGCGTTGAGTCGTGTTATCTTTTGATCCTTAAGGCGCTTATTGACGGCTGCTATGTGGATTCTGCGGATTCTGCGGATTCTGGCGATTCAGAAAACGAAGAGAATCAAGGCGCAAAGTCTACAGAAATCTTTTCTGTTTTGCAAAAAATGCGCCCAAACAGTGTTCATATGCGTGCGTTGATGCGCGTGTTTAATATTGTTCTAAGACTTTCTAAAAATCTAAAAAATAACCTTGAAAAAGTTAAAAACAGCGGAGAAAATCAAGTTAGCTACGTTTTAGGCAAGGCTTGGAATCTTTGCAATTGCGCTAAAAAGTGGCAAATTCAAGCGCTTAGCAATAATGATGAAGGCCGCGCGGCAAACGATAGGCTAGACGCTGCAATGCGGCTTTTTGAGTATGCGAATTCATTCTCGTATACGGTTGCGCAAGGCCAGCAGATGCCCAATGGAAGTTCGGCTGCTCCAACAATCGCGGAGTTTATTGATCAAGTTCGCCAAATGGAAATTGAAGCGGATTCGCTTGCAAGCGTGGCGCCTCTTCCAGACGCTGTGACTCTTACAACGCCTTCTGGTTCGGTTGGAAGACTTTGGGATTACGTGTGGATTCCAGCTGTTCAGCAGCGAGTTTGGCCGAATACGGCCGCTAGAAGCACTATGTTTGCTTCGGAAACGCTTGTTGATATTGTGCTAAATAGCAGGATTCTAAGTGGCGATGGTAACGATAGTAATGATATTAACGATATAACGTACTTCTTTGACGCGTATTCTAAAAATCCTAATGGTATTTGCGTAAGCGATAAGCAAGCGATTTTTACTGGCGAACAGCGAAGTTTGCTAATGGCAATTACGCGCGCTCGCAAACATCTTTGCATAAGCGCGGTTAATAGTGATGATTGCGTTCCTTCGGACTTTTTGTACTACTATTTGCCAGAGATTTATTGGAGAAATCAAGACGGAAGCTGCGATTACACAGATTTTTGTGGCGATTTTGCGGCGGTTGATGCCGATGCAAGAGGTCTTGTTTGTGCGTCTAGAATCACGCTTGCTAAAGAGGAGTGTGGCTCTATTAATGACCATAAATTGACAAAAAATTCTACGCTTCAAGATGCGTTAGATGCGTTAAATCTGTTGAAAAACAACGGAGTTGATGCAGCAAATCCAGAGAATTGGGATTTTATGCGTAAAAATTACGATTCTGCGATTGATTCTGCGAAGCCAGAATCGCAAGCAACCGAAGAATCGCAAGCAACTGCAGAATCGCAAGTAACCGAAGAATCGCAAGAAGAATCGCCACTAAAATCACAAGAAAAGTCACAAGAAAAAGTCTCCACTAATAAAAATCTTGTAACTCTATCTCCTTCAATGGTAGATAAACTTTGGTCTTGCCCAGTTTGTTGCCTTTTGGAGAGTAAATTTGCTGGCCCGACTGTAGGAAGTACGGCAGCGCAATTCGGCACGCTTATTCACGAAACTGCAAGGTGGGCAAGTCAAGATGAGCATTTAGACAACGATTATTTGCGCAAAAACTACCCACAGCTTCAAGCTTTTGTTAGTGGGTTTGTTGGCGCTCGCGCGCAGGAATTTTCGGACTTTGATTTTTCGTTTGAATCGTTTAGTGCTTTGCAAAAAAAGGCGATTGAAGATGTTGCGAATAAAATGATTGATCATTATTATTCGATTTGCCCAAGTGATTCTAGTATTTCTAATGTAAAAGACCGCTACCGTTTTATAAAAAACGATTTGAATGTTCGCCGCGCGCTTTACACGATTGCTCAATATTTTGTAGGCTCGCTAAACGGGCAAAATTACCCGATTCTTGCGCAAAAAGACGAAGATGGTGTTGTAACAAAGATTCTGCCTGCTCCCGAAAAGTCAAAAACAGCAAAGCCGACTATTGCGGATGTTCCTTTGGGTAGTCTTGAGGAAGCTTATTGCGAGTGTCAAATAAACGCCACTTTTGGCTTTGACGATATTCTAAACGCGTACAATCTTGCTGCTAAATCGCAAATAAGCTTGGAAGATCTTTATTCAATAATGGGATTTTTGGTAGGTGGATGGCCTAATGGCGGCTCATGCGATTTGCGCGTTAGAATCCAGGGGCGAATCGACCGCATGGAACTTAGAAAGTTAAACGACAACACGCAACAAATTCGCCTAATCGACTATAAAACAGGAAAAGTTCCTAAAACACAGCAAGTTTTTAACGATTTGCAGCTTATTTGCTATCAACTGGGAATTGTTTTTTGCTCCGAAAACAATAAAGACTATGAGCAATTGCTAAAGCTTAAGCACACAAAAATCGCGCGAAGTGCGCTGTTCCACGTTGTGTACAAGGATTCTCCTGCGCAAGATAATGGCGTTGCAGAGAACATTTGTCAGCCTTCGCTGTTTGATGAGGATGGCTCGTTAAGCGCTAGTGAAATCATAAGTCGTTACAGATATTCTAACAATAATCGCCTTTACGATCTTCCAAATATTGATGCTCAAAATCCTGCGCAAGGCGTAAGTCAAAGTGCGTGGGCGGATTTTGTAGGCTTGCCAATGCGCGCAAAATGGTCGCTTATGATGATATCTCGCGTATTTTTTGCCGCTGCTGCTGTTAAATCAACGAGTTTTGCTGTAGAGCCAAAAGCGGATCATAAAAATTATTGTAGATGTTTAGACGTTTGCCCTGCGTGTGCGGAAAAAGTGGACACTGTTTACGAAGTGATTGAAGGTAAAAATGAGCAATAACAACGTTAGCGCCATAAAGTCCACACATAATAGTGGTCCAAGCTTAGAGCAAAAAAACGTTATAGAAGCGCCGATTAATCAAGACGTGCTAATAGTTGCTGGAGCTGGAAGCGGCAAAACGTACACCATGACTCGTCGCGTAATACATTTAATTAAAAGCAAAGTTCCGCCAGAGTCTATATTGGGTTTAACGTTTACAAACAAAGCTGCTGCAGAATTGCTAAGTCGCGTTTCGGCGGAGGTTAGTGCAAGCGGAGCAAAGTCATTCTTAAAGCCAGAAGTTATGACGTATGACGCGTTCTTTCAATCAATCGTAAGAAGATACGGCCTTTTGGTTGGCTTTAATCAAAACACAATGCCATTAAGCGACGCTGGCGCGATGGAAATCATAAAAAGTATAATCGGAAAATATTTAGATAATCCACAAAATAACGCTAAAAATTTAAGTAAGCTATATAATTTTGACACTTTGTGTGCTGATGTTATTAATCTTTGTGCCGAAATATCGTGCTCGATGATTGGAGTAGATAGTATAGGCGAAACGTGCTCAAGCGTGTCTCAAGCTGTTCAAAAAATACGCGAGTGGAATAATGAGTTTGCAAAACACTTAAAAAATGTTATTGCAGATAGAAAAGTAGAATCGCCGCTAAGCGCAAAAGCTCCAGCGATTCCAAAATACAAAAAAGTCAAAAAAACAGCTGGAATGAGTGAGCAAGACGTGGAGAAAGCGTCTGCGGAAAAATTTAAGAATGCGTGCAAAAATTACGAAAAATATTGGAATGATTCGTGCTTGCAATTTTGCATAAATCTATACAACGCTTGCCTAAAACGAGACATTTTGCTAGATCTTGTTTTACAATTTGACGCCGAAAAAAAGCGCGTAAACATGGCGCAATTTAGCGATTTTACGATTGCAGCTTATTATTTGGTTACGCATTTTCCTTCGATTTGCGCGCAATACAGGAATCAATATTCGCAAGTTCTTTTAGACGAGTATCAAGATACTTCTACAACGCAAGCAATGCTTATAAATACGCTGTTTTATGGTAATGCTGCTGCAGAAGGGAATCGCACGCATGTTATGGCAGTAGGTGACCCGTTCCAAGCAATCTATTCGTTTAGAGGTGCTTCGACTGGAGCTTTTTGCAAGTTTGAACAAGACTTTAACATAAGCGCGCAAAACAAGTATTCGCTAACTGTTACGCGCAGAAATTCGCTGTTTATACTAAAAGTTGCAAACGCGCTAACCGAGCCGATGCGCGCGGAAAATGGCGATAATTCAACGCAAAACGCAAGTCGTAGATTTAGCAGCATTGACGATCGCGAAGTGCAAGTGGAAACTTTAAAGCCAAAAGATGATGCGCCAAATGGAACTGTTTGCGCGTTGTTTATGCCAAATCAAGGCGAAGAAATTGATGCAGTTGTGCAATTCGCTAAGAAAATCGTTGAAAAATATGGCGAAAATCCACTGGAACCACAACTTGCGATTCTTTTTAGAAGTAAAGCAAAAATGCCGCAATATGCTCAAAAGCTGGAGGATGCTGGTATTCGCACGAGCATAGTTGGCTACTCTTCGCTTATTGAAAAGCCTGCTGTTAAAGATGTTTTGAGTTTGCTAAGAGTGATTCAAGACCATAGCGACTCCAATTCGCTTATGCGTCTTCTTGCCACTCCTCGTTTTGCGCTATCTACCGCGGATTTGGGTGTGTTGGCATCAATCGCAAATAGTGCGAATACGGAATATCTTTACAACGTGTATGCATCGGCTGGGCTTGTTGAGGATGGATTGCCTAGAAGCCAGTGGGATTCTGCCGTTCGCAATCTTAGAAATAAGGCGAATAGTGGGGAAATATCGGCGCAAGTCATAAATATTTATGGCGGAGTGTATTTAGCGGATTTGATTATGCGCGATTTTGGCGATTTTGGGGCGAGTGGGGATTCTGGCGATTCTGGTAAGTCTGCGGTTGCTGGCGATTCTGGTAAGTCTGCGGTTGCTGGCGATTATTGGGTTAGCCAAATGCGAGAAAAGCTGAGCGCACATGCATTTGCTGCAGTAAGTCGACTTAGTAAAATCCTAAATAAAGTTGATCGCGTGCAAAGAAATTCTCTAACAAGCGTTATGCAATCGGCTGTTGAAGCGCTTAACGTAGATATTGATAGCGCTGTTGGAGCGGCCTTAAAATACAAGGATTTTAGCAATCAAACAATGCTTAACGACATGCACAATGTTCTAGATTCGCTAAACGCGATTGTAGAAACGTATGTGCAAGAGATGGGCGAGTGGCAAGATGTTAGTTTGCGCGGACTAATCAATTGGATTGACTCAGCAAAAACGCTTGATTTGCAAGCTTCTGGAACAGAGCAAAATAGTGCGCAAGTTGTTTTAATGACAGTTCACCAATCAAAGGGTTTGCAATGGCCAGCAGTTGCTGTAGTTGGGCTAAACGAGGGCGCTTTTCCAAGCAATCAAGGCGATTCGCTAAAAGTTGATGATAATGGGCAAGCCAGCGCTCGCATACCGATTGAGTTTGCTGCAAGCGTGCCTTCTGCGTTGCGCGTGGATGCCAATATTTTGCCGCATTTTCCGCATACAGTAACGCGTGCCGAGGCAATGCATCCGCAAAAATCCATGCAAAGTTTAGATAGTGTGCAAAAGATTTTTGACGAGATTAAACCAGATAGAATCAAAGCTTTGTGTGATTTTGCGGCTGCTGTTCAAGAGGTGGATGCTGGCTCTGAGGATTGTGGTTCTGCGGATTCTGGCGATTTTTTGAGCGAAGAAACTCGCCGTGTGTATAATGCGTATAAATCCCAGCAAAGCGTTGATTTTATGCCATTTACGCAAAGTGAGGAGCGCGGAATCCAGCTTCACATGGACGAGCGCCACCTTATGTACGTTGCTCTTACGCGCGCAAAGTTTGCAGCGCTTTTAACTGGTTCAGCAAATTCGGGAGATTCGGAAGAAAATGGGCGTAAGCGTGCAGCTTCGGTGTTTCTTAAGGAGTCGATGGAAGCTATAAAGTCGCTTAATGGTGTGATTGAAGTTAAAAAATGCGAGGCGGAAAATTCTGGCGATTCTGTCTCTGGTGATGCTGCGAATCCTAGTAATTCTGCGGATTCTGGCGATTCCGGCGAAGACGTTTTTGGCTTTATTGCAGGCGATTTTGCAGGTGAGCTTTCTAAAGAGTTTGGAAAAATTAAAGTTCAAAGCGATTCGCGTGCTAAAGAAAGCGTGCTTGAATGGCCTTGTGCTTTGAGTGAAGATGTAGAAAATGCGCTTCAAGAATCTGCAAAGCTTGTTAAGGGTGAAGATGTTAAAAGTGAAGATTTTAATGGTGATTTTAGTGGCAATGCCGATGGCGAATCTTCCTTAATATCACATCAAAAATCGCTTTATTACCGCGCAAAAGCGTTTGTTCAAGACGCCGATTTAACATCGCAAAACGCTGGCGATTATTCTCTAGAAGACTTAGCAAAAAAGGTGGAAAAGATTTCCAACGGATCTAGGCTTAACGTAACGTCTTTGCAAAAAATAAGCAAAGTTGCGCCTGATGTAAACGCAAACGCAAACGCTAGCGCGCGCGCAAACGATCGAGTTTACAACAATCTATTGGCTTGCATTCGCCCAATTCCGTCCGTTTCGTCGATGGATGCAAATCTCGGTACAAAATTCCACGCGTGGGCGCAGCAATTTGTGGATTCGGCAGTGTCTTCTAGTGCATCCGAGTGCGCTAAGTGGCGTACTATTGTAAAAAATGGCACTTTGCTGGATGAGCAATTTATTCCTCAAGATCGCAAAGATTTGCTTTACGAGTTTAATCAGAATCGCAAGGATTCGGATTCTCAAAGTTGCGCACTAAATCAATGGAAGCAACGGCTTATAGAATCGCGTTGGGCAAAACGAGTGCCGCTTGCTGCAGAAATGCCGATTTTAATGCAAGTCGATAATACGGAGTTTGCAAATAGAATCATCAACGGCACTTTGGATGCTGTTTTTGCAGGAGGATTAGACGCTAACGACGAATCAAAACTCTACACAATCGTTGATTGGAAGACGGGTAAGCGGCCAAAAAGCGCGGAAGATATTCGCCTAAAACTTGAGCAGCTTGACTGGTATAGGCTACTGCTTGCGCGCGCAACAAACGTTGATTTAAGATGCATTGACGCCACTCTTTACTACGTTAGCGAGGCGCGTGCGGAAAATCGCGAGATTCACGCGTTGTGCAAAACTCGTGACGAGATTTTGAGCGAGGCATCTTTTTAGAATCAACTTTTTTGGTAATCTAAAAGTAGAACATAGCCGATTTAAGTTAGTAAAAGTAAAGTTAGTAAAAGTAAAAGAAGGAAAAAATGACGGTTGAGTTTCGTCCAGTTAAAATTAACGACATTGACGCAATCGTAGAAGAATACGAGCGCACATGGGGGATTGCGAATGCTGTTGGAGCAGACGCTTCGCGCAATCTTTCTAGGCGATTTGTGCTGCACTATTTGGAGCCTTCTACTTACGGAACTGTTGCAACAATAAACGGCAAATTTATGGGGCTGCTGCTTGCGCGCGTGTACGGAGATAAAGTGCTGTTTAAGCAAGTTCAAAAGATGCTAGAAGAGCAAGAGGCAAAGATGTCTAGCAAAGGCGATTCTTTGCACGCAAAAGCGTTGGATTCTGCGATTGGCATGGGGCAGATTGAGCGCAAGTTGGAGGCGATGAGCCATATAAACGACTTGACTCAGGCAGAGTTGGAGCTTTTTATTGTTTCTCCAGACGCTCGCGGGCACGGAGTCGGCGGCGGATTGTGGAAGCGCACAATGCAACATTTGCGTAGTCGCGGAGTGAACCGCTACTTTTTGCACACAGACACGGCTTGCGATGTTAGTTTTTACGATTATCACGGGCTTAGGCGAGATGCTACGTGGGCTAAAAAAGATCACGAAAAGTATGCGGATCGCGTAAAAGACCTTGTTGAGGACTTGTACATATACTCGGGCGAGCCGTTTGTAAACCGCACCAGACGCACGCATCAATCGCGTTGATTAACTCCGCTTTTTGTACCAAATTTGGCCAATCGTTCGCGCGGTCTAAGCGCGCTATTCCTCGCGGCTATTAGTAGCCGCTCGGCTGATTTGGCATGTAAAGTCCACTGGACTTTACATTTGAGCCAAATCACGCTTTGAAGGAGCTTGAAATGCGTTATGCAATTTCAAGCTCAGTCAAAGCGCTTTGCAGCGCAGAAGCAATGCTTCTGCCTTGAGCGGCTCAGCGCTCCGAATTGCCCTCGCACGCTACGCTCTAAGTGCTCAGGCAGGTCGTCGCGCGTACAAAATACGGAAGAATGCTTGCGCGTATTAGCTGCGCTTGCGCGTTACAATAATCCACCCAATTGACGCGATTGGAATCGCAACAAGCGTAGAAATCCACGGAACCATCATTCCTCCGCGCGAACTCCACGCGTCAATCGCAAATCCCGCAACCATGGATCCAAGCGAGGCGCCAGTCGCGGATGCTGTTGGCAGCCAAGATAATCCTTCGGTAAGCGAATGCTCTGGAATTGTGTCTTTAACAATAAGATTTCCAGTTGCAAAAATAGGAGAAACGCATAGTCCGCTTAAAAGCTCAAAAATGCTTAGAAGCACAAGTCTATCTATGTTAATGTTCATAAGAATAAAGCCAATAGTAAGAAGGCTTAGAAACACGATTAGATGAGACCAGTTGGATCCGCGGAATTTATGCGAGCCAAAAATAACGGCTCCAACTAAAGACCCGCATGCAAACAGCGCAAGTTGCAAGCCGATCAGTTTGTCTAATCCTTGTGCGCGCATTGCTGCTGTAACAGATACGTCAAAGGCGCTAAAACTCATGTTAAAAACAAGGAACATAACAACAAGCGGTATAATTCCGCGGTATAGAAGCACGTTTTTTGACTTGTTTTTGCGATTTGTGTTCCTCAGCTGTTTTAGTGAAAGCCTATCTCTAAGATTTTTTGCGATTAGTTTCTTGCCATTTTTTGACGAGTCTTCCGCCGAGTCTTCCGATGTGCGGTAAGGGCCATTTTCCAGCGCAGCTCGCACATCTTCATCATTTGCGGGTGCGCTTTCTACTTGCACAATTTTAACAACCGCAGGTTGCGTGTTTTTAAGTGACAAGAACCATGCTCCGCCTAGTCCGCTTGCCAAAACTGGCACAAAAAGCTGAGATACAGGGTGAACGCTAGTGGCAAGCCACGCTGCAAGAATTGGTCCGAATATAAACACAATCTCGTCGATTCCAGATTCCAGCGCGTATGCAACGTTTAGCAGCGTGTCGTCAGTTTGACTTTTAAGAGTGTATGCCCAGCGAGTTCTAACAAGCGCGCCGAACGCAAATTGTGTAACACCCATTAAAATTGCAAGCGCAAACAGTATTGGCAAAGGTATGTGGAAAAGTGCGGCGGTTGCAAACGACAGCATGCAAACAACTTGCGCACTTAGGGCGATTACACCCACTTTTCGCTGGCCGAATCTATCAAAAAGCTTTGCATATAATGGCGTTACGGCTGCTTGCGATAGCACGTATGCGGCGCTCATAGTGCCTGCAATTGTCCAATTATTATAGATGTGGTTTAAGGCTAGAACAATTCCTAAGCCCATCATCGAAATAGGCAGCCTTGCTATTGCTCCAGATATGCAAAACGCTCGTGTTCCTTCAAAAGAGAACAATTTTGCGTAGTTTGACATAGGCGAAGACTTTTGCTGCGCCGATTGCGATGACATATTCACTTCCCTTAAATTTGTACGCGCTTAGCATGTTTAGCATGTTTAGCATGATTGATTTTTGAGTGTCTTTCTAGTCTACATTATGGCGTCAAAGTTTGCTGATGTTGTTTTGTTTTTCTTGTGTTTGTTTTCGTTTTGTCCAATTTGGGGAACAAAAGCGGGCGCGACGACCTACCTTTTCGCTTAAAGCGTAGCGCGAAAATGTAATTCGGAGCGCTGAGCCGCTTAAACGTAAAGTCCAGTGGACTTTACGTGCGGCGAAGACGTGAGCGCGCTGTAACGCGCGAACGATTCCCCCGTATCGCTCGCGATTATTGCGATTATTTCGATTGTATATAGAGATTATCTTTTGAAGAAAAGTATTGTAGAATTGTGTTATAGACTTCAAACAAACTGGGAAGGCAAGAAATGTTTGGTTCACTTATTTGCTCGGCATCTGGATTTGCTAACATTCAATCAGGTTCTGCAATACTTGGCTCCATGATTTTTGCAATCGTGGTTGTTCTTGTTGGTATTGGAATTAAGATTTGGAAAAAATACGGCAAGCACTAGAGTACATTAGAGTATTTGATTGCTAGAGCATTAGATTTAGCTTAATATTTTCGACTTTTATTTTTTACGGCATTTTTGTGATTGCCGCTTTTGTTGACGTGCGAAGTCGCAGTTTTGTAAATCCGTTGAGGCTTAACGCTACAATAGAGCAGATGAGTGATACAACGATGCAATCGACGGATGAGATTCTTGCAGAGATTGTAGACTCTGTAAAAATTCCTCAATCCTCAGATATAAACAATAAAAAGTCAACAAAAACTGTGAAAAAAGAAAATAAAACTACAAATAAAAATACAAAAACTAAAAAAACTAAAGACTCTGAATCGAATAAGGTGAGTAGGGCATCTAAAGGATTTAAGTCTCCTAAAAGCTCTAAAGCCACTTACAATGCGCTTCCGCCAGTGGTAAATGATCAGCGAGAGGGCGCGCTTGTTGCGCCTCCAAAGTATCGCAAGGGGTCAATGCGAATCGTTCCGCTTGGTGGATTGGGTGAAATTGGCCGAAATATGAACGTTATTGAATATAACGGCCATATTTTGCTTATAGATTGCGGAGTGCTTTTCCCAGAAGAAGAGCAGCCAGGCGTGGATCTGATTTTGCCAGACTTCCACTACATTCAAAACAGACTAGATAAAGTAGACGCGCTAGTTTTAACTCACGGCCACGAAGACCACATTGGTGGCGTGCCGTATTTGCTTAAAATGCGCCCAGATATTCCGCTAATCGGGTCTAAGCTCACTCTTGCGTTTGTTGAAGCAAAGTGCGAAGAACACAAGATTAAGCCAAAAACAATTCAAGTAGAAGGCCGATCAAAGCTAAAAGTTGGCCCATACAATTTGGAGTTTATTAGCGTAACGCACTCGATTCCAGACGCTCTTGCTGTTTGTGTAAAAACGCCAGCAGGAACGATTATAGATACGGGAGATATAAAGTTAGATCAGCTTCCACTAGACCATAGGCTTACTGATTTAGTTGAATTCGGAAAGCTTGGCGAGCAAGGAATTGACCTATTAATGGCTGATTCCACAAACGCTGAGGTTCCAGGATTTGTTAAGCCAGAAACCACTATTGGACCGGCTTTGGATCAAGCGTTTGCTAACGCATCGCGCAAGATAATCGTAGCAAGCTTCTCTAGCCACGTTCACCGCGTTCAGCAAGTCGTAGATGCTGCGCACAAGTATGGTCGAAAAGTGGTGTTTGTTGGGCGATCAATGGTTAGAAATATGTCGATTGCGGCCGATCTTGGCTACTTGCATATTCCAGAAAATACTGTTGTAGATCTAAAGCAAGCAAAAGATATTCAAGACGATAAGCTTGTTTATATGTGCACAGGATCTCAAGGCGAGCCAATGGCAGCACTTGGGCGAATCGCAGACGGAATACACAAAGATATTACAGTTAACGAGTTCGATACCGTTATTCTTGCAAGCTCTCTAATTCCAGGAAACGAGCACGAAGTTTATAAGGTTATTAACAAGCTTGTGCAAATGGGCGCTCGCGTAATCAACAAAGACAATGCTGCAATCCACGTATCTGGTCATTGCAACGAGGGTGAGTTGCTCTATTTGTACAACATTGTTAAGCCAAAGTGCGCTATGCCAATCCACGGAGAACACAGGCATCTTGTTGCAAACGGTTTGATTGCTGTTAAAACGGGCGTGGACCCTAAGAATGTTGTTTTGGCAGAAGATGGCGATGTTGTGGACTTGTACCACGGAAATGCTGCTGTTGTTGGCTCTGTTCCATGCGGATACGTGTACGTTGACGGCGATTCCGTTGGAGAGCTTACAGACGAAGAGCTGGAAAAGCGCAGAATCCTTGGTACGGAAGGCTTTGTGTCTAGCTTTGTAGTTGTAAATACAGATAGCGCAGACATTGTGGCTGGTCCTAAGATTTACTTGAATGCTGTTGCAGAAGACGAGTCTGATTTTGAAAAAGTTCGATCTCAAATTGTTTTCCAGCTTCAAGACGCCATGATGCATGGCGAGAAAGACACGCACAAGCTTCAGCAGATTATGCGAAGAACGCTTGGAAGTTGGATTGCGCGCGCGTTGCGTAGAAAGCCAATGATTGTGCCTGTTGTTGCGGATCTTGCGCAAAAGGATTAGTTTGCGATTAGTCAAGGACTAGTCAAGCGATAATAGCCACGTAAAAATCATAAATAAAGTAAAATCACCATAAATACACAAGTAGATACACAATAAACACAAAAGGGAGTTAATATGCCAGGAGCAAATCTGACTCGCGTAGAAGCTGCGGAGCGTTTTAGCGCTATCCAAATGCCAATTCACTACACTGTTGCACTTGATTTAGGCAAGGGTGGCCGCGATTTTAAGTCGCACACAAATATTGAGTTTGGCGCAAAAGTTGGTGGAACAAGCTTCCTCGATTTGATTGCAAACAGTGTTGAATCCGTTGTGCTTAATGGCGTTTCTCTTGACGTTTCTAAGGTTTTTGCAGATAGTCGCATCGAGCTTGCAAATTTGGCTGAGCACAACACAGTAGAAGTCGTAGCAAATTGCCAATATTCCAACACGGGCGAAGGCTTGCACAGAAGCGTGGATCCTTCCGACGGCAACGTTTACCTTTACACGCAATTTGAGGTTCCGGACGCTCGCCGCGTTTATGCAGTGTTTGATCAGCCAGATTTGAAGGCTGTTTTTGACTTTAGTGTGGATGCTCCAGAAAGTTGGATTGTGACTTCCAACATGCCAGTTAAGAGCGAAACTGCGATTGAAGGCCGTAATACGGAAGACGGGACTTTGGAAAATGGCGTTGTAGAAGGCATGAAGCGCTGGGTGTTTGAGTCAACTCCAAAAATGAGCTCTTACTTAACTGCGATTTGCGCAGGCCCTTACGCCGAATGGCACACGTCTTACAACAACGAGGATGGCCGCGTAGTTCCAATGGCAATGTACTGCCGTCAGGCACTTAAAGACGCTTTTGCAAAAGACGTTGACTACTTGTTTGATATTACAAAGAAGGGCTTTGCTTTCTACGCTAAGACTTGGGGAGTGCCATACCCGTACGCAAAGTACGATCAGATTTACGTGCCAGAATACAACGCTGGAGCTATGGAAAACATTGGTATGGTTACGATTCGAGACCAGTACGTGTTTGAATCCAAAGTTACGGACGCTTATGCTGAGCGCCGCGTTGTAACAGTTTTGCACGAGCTTGCACACATGTGGTTCGGCGACTACGTAACTATGAAGTGGTGGAATGATTTGTGGCTTAACGAGTCTTTTGCTGAGTTTACGTCTACGCTTGCAACGGCAGAAGCAACCGAATGGCACGACGCTTGGAGCACATTTAATTCTGGCGAAAAGAGTTGGGCGCTTAATCAAGATCAGCTTCCAACAACGCACCCAATCGTGGCTCCAATCAACGATTTGAACGATACTTCTGTAAACTTCGACGGCATCACTTACGCAAAGGGCGCTTCCGTTTTGAAGCAACTCGTAGCGTATGTTGGTCGCGAAAAGTTCTTTGAGGGAATCCATAACTACTTGAGCAAGCACGCTTATAGCAACGCAACTTTGGCTGATTTGCTGCACGAGTTAGAGCTTACAAGCGGACGCGATCTTAAGGCTTGGAGCGCGCAATGGCTTGAAAAAGCTGGAATTAACACGATTTCTACCGAAGTCGAAGAAGCAGCTGATGGCACTATTGCTTCCTTGCTTTTGCGCCAGAGCGCGCCAGATGAGCATCCTGTTCTTCGCGCACACCGCTTGGCTGTTGGATTCTACAATGTAGACGAAGCGACTGGCGAAATTAAGCGCACAAAGCGAATTGAACTCGATGTTGATGGCGAAGTGACGGAAGTTGTTGAGGCGCGCGGATTGCAAAGGCCTGCGCTTATTCTTGTAAACGACGACGACTTGACTTACACAAAGCTACGTTTTGACGCAAAGTCGCTTGAGTTTGCTGCAGAAAACTTGTATCGTTTCAAGGATTCTTTGACGCGCTCTCTTATTTGGCTCGCGTTGTGGGATATGACTCGAGATGCGGAATTCCCAGCAGAGCGCTTTGTGGAGCTTAGCCTTAAGGCCTTGGCAACAGAGCACGAATCAACTACTTTCCGATATGCTCTTGGTCAAGTAAAGGTAACTGCAAGCCACTATGTTGTGCCTGAGCGTCAAGCAGAAGTTGCAAAGCATGTAGCTCATGAACTCTGGCAGTTGGCTTTGGCAGCTTCTGCAGGCTCCGACGAACAATTCCAGTTGCTCAAGGCTTATCTTGGATACGGCGAAGTTGGAGATGCTGAGTTTGTGCGCGTAGCTAACGGATTGCTTGACGGCTCTGTGCGCTTAGAAGGCTTGGAAATCGACAACGACTTGCGCTGGAGCATTCTTATTGCGCTCGCAGGTGTGAATGCTTTGGACGAAGCTGGAATTGATGCGGAACTCGCTAAGCGAGACACGACTGAGAATCGTGAGTATGCATATCAGGCTCGTGCGGCTCGCTCAACTGCAGAAGCTAAGGATTGGGCTTTTGAGCAGGCTTTGCGCAATCTTGATTTGACTAATATGCAAATGGGTGCTGTTGTTGCTGGATTTGCAAGCACCGCTAAAGGCGATTTAGTTAAGCCATACGTTAAGCGTTACTTTGCGGAAGTTGAGTGGATTTGGAAGAATCGCACATTCCACATGGCAGAAACTTTGATTGAAGGCTTGTATCCAAATTACGCAAATGTAGACGAGTTGGTTGAAAGTGGGCAGAGCTGGCTTGATGAGCATAAGGATGCGGATCAGGCTTTGCGTCGCATGGTGCTCGGCAAGCTAGATTCTTCTCGTCGCACGCTTAAGGTGCAGCATTACAACGCTTCGCTTTAGTTTTTTGCAATAAAATGGCGATTTTCAATGTACATTCCTAATAAGAAAATAGGGAAATGTATATTGAATCTAAGCTGATTAAAAATTAAGCTGATTAAAGTTAGGTTGATTAAAGATTAAACTCAAGGAGTCGCAAGATGGCAGAAGATATGCATCAATCAACGCCAACAATACATGGCGAGCAACTAAACGCGGATGGCACGCAAAAAGCGCAAGACCGCGTAAACAATCGATCTTTGCGTCCAAATAGCGATTCCTTCAAAGAGTTTATGACTAGCGGCTGGGATAACCAGGAGCCACAAATCGAACCGCTTGAGTCCTCAAAGTACACGCCAGCGCGTCTTGAAGCGCTTGGCAAGCGATTCCCAGGTGAGCGCCTTGTTATTCCAGCAGGTCAGCCAAAAGTGCGCAATAACGATTGCGACTACGCTTTTAGGCCAGATACGACTTTCGCGTATTACACTGGCTTGGGTCAGGATTACGAGGCTGGCGCTGTGCTTGTTCTTGAGCCAGTGCAAGCAGGCAGCGACGAGGAAGCGGCCGGCAAAACTCACATTCCGCAGCTTTTTGTGGCTCCTCGCGCAGACAATAGCACTGCCGCATTCTACAAAGATCCGCACTACGGCGAATACTGGGTTGGTCCTCGCGCAGGACTTAAAGAGCTTAAGGCTATGACTGGCATTGAAACGCGCGATATTGCCGATCTTGACGATGCGATTGCAAAAAACGTTAGCGACGATAATAGCGCTGCAGAAAGCGTGCGCGTGCGAATTGTGCGCGAGTCGGATGCTGATTTAACTGCGCGCGTAGATGCGCTAAGAGAAGCAAGCGGATTTAGCGACGAAGATGCAAATATTGCTGCAGACGATAAGTTGCACGAAGTAGCAGCCGAAGCTCGTATGCTTAAAGACGCTTACGAGATTGGCGAAATGCGCAAAGCTATTGCTGCTACAAAATTAGGCTTTGACCGCATGCTTACGCGTTTGCCACAAGCTTTGGGCAAGGAGCATTCTGAGCGCATGATTGAAGGCGCTTTTAACTCCGTTGCTCGAGAAGTTGGAAACGAAGTTGGCTACGATACGATTGTTGCTTCTGGCAAGCACGCTCCAATTTTGCACTGGATGCGCAACACTGGCGTAGTTTCTAACGGCGAACTTTTGCTTATCGACGCAGGCGTAGAAGTCAACAGCCTTTACACTGCAGACATTACGCGAACTTTCCCAACCAATGGCAAGTTTACAGATTTGCAAAAGAAGCTTTACCAGTGCGTTCTCGACGCTCAGCAAGCTGGTTTTGAGGCTGCTAAGCCAGGTGCCACCTACAGCGATATTCACCACGCTTGCATGCGCGTGCTTGCAGAGCATTTGCACGAGTGGGGCATTCTAAAGGTTAGCGTTGAGGAATCGCTTTCTCCGCAAGGTCAGCAGCATCGCCGTTGGCATGCTTGTGGTGTTGCTCACCACTTGGGTCTAGATGTTCACGATTGCGCTCAAGCTCGCTACGAGGCGTATCAGGGTGCAAAGATTACTCCAGGAATGATTTTCACAATCGAGCCTGGCTTGTACTTTGCTGCCAATGATCTTATGCTTCCGCCAGAGATGCGTGGAATTGGAATCCGCATTGAAGACGATGTTTTGATGACGGAGAATGGTCCTGAGTGGCTTTCTATCGATATTCCTAAGCAAATTGAAGATGTTGAAGCTTGGATGGCTCAGCGCGCGTCAAAGTAGCGTTCTGCTATCTAAATGGACTATCTGGGATTATCTAAGACTATCTAAGATCATCTAAATTAATTATCTAATCTTTACGCAATAATGTTGTTATAGCACTTAGTTGTTATAACAACATTACTTTATTGCGGCTTGTATGATTTGTATGACTTGCATGGCTTATATTTTTGCACGTCTTGTACTGCTTATATGACTTGTATGGCTTAATATACGTCTTATATGACTTATTGCAATAAAATGTTTAATTAACGAGTCGCAACAAAATCATCGATACTCTCGAAAGGAATACAATGACTAAGCCAATCGTTCTTTCACTTGGAGAACTACTGTGGGATTTGCTTCCCCAAGGAAAACGAGTTGGAGGTGCTCCAGCGAACTTTGCGTATCACGCGCAATGCAATGGTGCAGAAAGCTACGTTATTAGTGCTGTTGGAGAAGATTCTCTTGGCAATGAACTTGTTGACGAAGTTAAAAAAGCAGGAATTAAGCACGTTATTCAGCGCAACGCTTGGCCAACTAGCACGGTAGACGTTTCGCTTAGAAATGGCATTCCAGAGTACACAATTGTGCGAAATATTGCGTGGGATCATATTGTTTATACGCGCGAACTTGTGGATCTTGTTAGTAAAGCAGACGCGATTTGCTTTGGTACTCTTAGCTTAAGATCGCAAGAAACTCACGACACTGTTTTGGAGCTTTTAAAGCACGCAAAGCCAAACGCCATGAAGTTCTTTGACATAAACATTCGTAGTGATCATTATTCAAAGGATTTGATTGACGCTCTTCTTAAAGAGGCAACTGTTTTTAAGCTTAACGATTCTGAGCTGCTTCTTCTTAGAGATATGTTCAATATTCGCGAAACTTCCGACAATGAGGCTTGCAAATGGTTCCAGGCTCGTTACGGTTTGGATTACGTGATTTTGACTGGCGGATCTACTTTTAGCGCAATCTTTACTAAGACTGGCGAAAGCTCTACATACCCGACTCCTCATGTGGAAGTTAACGACACGGTTGGTGCTGGCGATTCGTTCTCTGGCACGTTTACTGCAAGGATTTTAGCTGGCGATTCGCTTAAAGACGCGCATCGTGCTGCAATCAACACTGCTGCGTACGTTTGCACTCAAGCAGGAGCGTGGCCAGAGTATCCGAGCGAAATCCCAGACTATCTTGCTCAAGCAGGACTGTAGGCTGCAAGAATATAAATAAAAGCTTCAACTTGTAAGATTAATTAGGTAATTCCTAGACTCAAACGAGTTGAAGCTTTTTTATACGCCATTAAGGCGATTATTAGTGGGGCCTCAGGGGCTTGAACCCTGGACCGACGGATTATGAGTCCGTTGCTCTAACCGACTGAGCTAAAGCCCCACGCTAACAAAGTTAGCAACGACTAGATTAGCACACACCCATAAACGTTTAACACGCTGTTTAACACACTACGATTAACGTGTTGTTTAGCACGCAAAGCGCATGAGTGCGCGCAAGACAAGTCGCAAGCAGCTTTAGAGCAAATAGCTACGCTACTACTTCTTGGTCTCTTCCAGAAGCAAAATTGCTTAAAGCTCCAGTCTTACGAACTGCAACGAATAGAAGCCAAGGAACAATGCCTGCAATCACAAAGCCGCTTATAAGCTCGCAAATCATGTGAATTGTAAGATAGTTTGCGCTCTTGCCCTGGTAAACCACAAACATTAAGTAAATGCCATATTCAAGAGCGGTAAGCGTGCCAGAAATTACGCTTAAAGTAAGATTGTACTTTTTGTAGCGAGCAATAGCAAAAGGAAGCTCGCTAAACACGGCTTGCAAAGCAGCGGAAGCAAGAACCATAAACGCAGAGTATTGCTGGCCAAGAATGTTCTCAAACACGGCGCCAACAACGTTTACGTAAATCGCAGCACCAGGCTTGCGGATTAAAAGAAGAGCAAGTGGGCCAGAAAGGTACCAAACGCCGTGCAAAATGCTGCCAAATCCAGGCAAAACCGTGCGCAAAATAGGGGAGATTTGTGAGAAGAACACAATGGTAAAGCCCCAGTAGATTATGCCAAACAAGGCGGCTAGAGCGGCGCCGAGCGATATATCTGCAACGCGCCATTTAAGACTTGCGATTGTTGTTGGTGCAGGATTTGCGTTTGCACGAGCCTTATCGGTTATTGGAGTTTCGGATTGTGCGGAGTATTGTGCGTTTTCTTCGCTTTGATTGTTTGCGGATTCGTTGTTTAGAATATCACTCATTAGTGTTCCTAACTATTGATTGCTGCGCATTGTAATTTCTTTGAGCGTTTCTCGACCTACGCAGCCTGGGCAGAAACGCCAACGTGTACTTTACCATTTAATCGCCACTAACACGCCTTTATGCGCTAGTTTTGTGCGATTTGTAACGTTTTTGATTATTGCAGAAATCTATAACGCGCTATAAAACCGATTATTCAACGCAAACGCTATTTCCGCTTTTTGTTGCTCGACACGCCGTAAATCAGGTACAAAAACACTACAGTTATTAATCTAGATAGTTGGAAAAATGAGCGAAAACGTAAATCCGAAAACGTAAATCAAAAATAGGGGAGCACAAAATGTCGATGGAACATCCAAATCGCACCAATGAGCGAATTGTTGACGTTGAGCGAGATATTATGAGCCGCGCTCCAGAGCATAACAAGACAAATCTTGATTTAGATAGAATGCGCTTAATTCTTGATATTTTGGGGCATCCAGAGCAGTCTATGCACGTGATTCACATTACTGGCACAAATGGCAAAGGCTCCACGGCGCGCATGGCGGAGGCGATTTGCCGCGCGTACGGTTTGCGCACGGGTCTTTACACTTCGCCGCATTTGCAACGCGTAAATGAGCGAATTATGATTGACGGCCAAGAAATTAGCGATGACCAGTTCGTTGACGTGTTTGATCAAATGAAAGACATTATAAACATGGTTGACGCTCGCATGGATGCTGATGGCAAGCCGCGCATGAGCTTTTTTGAAGTGCTTACAGCTATGGCGATTTGGGCCTTTGCCGACGCTCCTGTAGACGTTGCTGTGATGGAAGTTGGCATGGGTGGCGAATGGGACGCCACTAATGTTATGAACGCGGATGCTGCGATTATTGGCCCTGTAGACATGGACCACATGCAATGGCTTGGAAACACGGTTGAAGAGATTGCGCGTACGAAGGCTGGCATTATTAAGCCAAATTGCACTGTGATTTTGGGGCCGCAGCCACACGAATCGCAAGTTTTGCCGATTATTCAAGAGGTGGCAAATCGCAATAATGCCAAGCTTTTGCGTGATTTTAGTGACGGCAGCGGCGAGCTGGAGGTTATTTCGCGCACTCCAGCTGTTGGTGGTCAAGTGGCCACTTTGCGAACTCCTAATGGCACTTATGAAGATGTTCCAATCGACAAGTTTGGCGTGCATCAGTCGCATAATGCGCTTGCGGCGCTTGCTGCTGCGGAGGTTGTTTTGCCTGTAAATGGCGCTTTAGATGGCGATTTGGTTGCCGAGGCTTTGAGCCAAGTTAAGGTTCCTGGCCGAATTGAGCAAGTGCGTACTTCTCCAACTATTATTATTGACGGCGGTCACAATGTGAATGCTGCCGAGTCGCTTCGTAAAACAATCGAGGAAAACTATAATTTTGAGCAGCTTATTGGCGTTGTTGCAATGATGGCAGATAAGCAAGTTGAAGAATACTTGGGTGTGCTTGAGCCGATTTTAACTAAGATTATTGTTACGCGTAACTCTTGGCTCGATCGCGTTATGGACCCTAAAGACTTAGAGAAGATTGCGATTGGCGTGTTTGGCAAAGATCGCGTGATTCGCGTTGACGATCTTCCAGACGCTATTCAAACGGCAGTGAATCTTGTTGATGAAGACGATGAGCTTGGAGTTGGGTATGGTCACGGAGTGCTGATTTGCGGCAGCTTTGTTACAGCAGGAGATGCGCGCACTATGTTGATTGAGCGCGTTAATCCAGACTTAAAGAAGCCAAAAGATCAACGCGCTAACATTCATCCAAATCTTGCGGAATGACTTTAGCTAAAGAGTCTCTTAGCTAAAGAGTCGCCTAGCTAAAGAGTCTCTTAATAACAAGCGAATCGCTTTCGTAAGGAACGTGCTTGTTGTTGTGCTTAATCCAGCGCTCGTCGCCTTTTCCAATAATGAGGATTACGCTTAATAAGTCGTTATCTTCATCGCGTTTGCTGCGCTCGCCGCGTTCTCTAGCTTCGTTTACGCTGTGCTCAATCGCTTGCGTTCTGTCAATTATTATCTGCGACTTAACGCTTGGGATTGTTATGCAAGATTGCATATCGTTGCAAATATCCATTGGATCTTCGGTGTTTGTGTCTTCGATTGTAAATACAAACTCGTCGATTCGATTTTGCGCAGCTTGAACAATCTCTTTGCGCCTGTCGTAAGCTTTGTTTCCAGCAGACCCCGTAACAAGAGTAGTGTATAAACTCTGGCTTGCGTATCTTTCTTCAACAAAGTCCAGTAGCGCCTTTACAGAAACGTAATTATGTGCGTAGTCAACGATTGCAATCGTGTTGGATTTTGGATCCTTAAAAATCTCCATACGCCCTGAAATTTCAACGTTTTCAATCGCGTGCAAAGCTTCAACATTGTTGATTAAATCTGGTTGCGCGTTTTGTGCGATTGCAATCGCAGCCAATGCGTTCTCGTAGTTAAAGTCGCCAGCAATTTTTAGATTGAATTTGTCTATAGCGCTGTAATTAGGCATGTCTTGATTTACGTACTCGCTAGCTTCGCCTTCCAAAATCGCAATACAATGCTCTGACGTATTTTGCGTATTTTGCGAACTCTGCGATCCTTGCGATTCATCGAATTCTTGCAATACTTGCGGCTCTGGTATCGCTACATACCTTGGCAAAACAAGCTCTGGGTATTTTTCGCTATTTTCGTAAGGGTGAATATCGGAATAATCGCTGCATTCTGGGCAATTGCAAGTGTTTCCGTCTAATTCTTCTTTGTGTATTCTGGAAAAAGTCGTGACTTTTACGCCATTTTTTTGTGCGTCTTGAAGAAGCAAATCTGCATGCGCGCAATCCGCATTAAGCACAAGCGCATCCGTATTTTTTACGATTTGACGCTTGCAATACAAATAATCTTCAAAAGTAGGATGTTCGATTGGGCTTATGTGATCTGGGCTAATGTTCAAAAATGCCGCAACATTAAAGTGCAATCCATACACGCGGTTGACTTTGTACGCTTGCGACGAAACCTCCATAACAAGGTATTTCATGCCATTTTCTACAGCTTGGCTCATCATTCTAAACGCGTCTAGGCTTTCTGGCGTAGTCAAGTCCGACTCAACATATGTTTTACCATCTAAACAATTGTCTACCGAAGAGAATAGCGCGGCTTTTCCATTAGAATGTGCGTTCAAAATAGCATGAGTAAAGTATGCTGTGGTTGTTTTGCCTTTTGTTCCCGTAATTCCAATAGTCGTAAGCTTTTCTTGCGGATTGTTAAAGAACGCAGCCGAAAGCACGCTCATAGCTTTACGAACGTCTGTTACAATCAACCCAACCGCATTAGTGTATTCCGCGTAGCAATCCTGAGCAACGTATGCGTTTAAGCCATTTTTATCTGCGTCTTTAAGGTATTCTGGCTTAAAATTGCCCTTAATAAAAAGCAATGTGTTTGGCTTAATATCGCGCGAATCGTACGTTATGTGGCTGTACGGCTTTGAGTGGCCATTAAAATCGCTAGCATCGATTGACCAAGTTTGGTCGTTTTCGTGCGTTAAATCGTCATGTTTTTGCGCACTTTTATTTTGTATTATTTCTCGCAAAAGATTTTGCTTTAACAAAATATTGCTTGCTTCGTCTAAAGATAATTTTTGTAAAGACATTTCGCTTTTCCGTGTTGTTTTCCGTGTTATTTTTGTTATTTACGTTTTATTTTAGTTGATTTTATTTTAGTTGTGATTATTTGATTCGTGCGGTTGCTTGCGATTTTTCCGCGTTCATCTTGTGTATCTTTTGCAAAATGCGAAAAATGCACTAAATGTGCAAATTGTGCAAGAATCGCTACTAATTACAGCCAGTTTCCTTCGCTAGCTGGTCTTCCTTTAGACTTAAGCCAGCTATCAAAGCTTAATTTCCACTTTGCGTAAGCTTCTCGCTGCCAAGTCATAATCTCGCATAACTTAAGATTTGCAACGTTTTCGTGCAACTCGCTTATAGGCTCAATCAAATCAACTGCAGCAACTGTATCTGCTGTAGCATCGTGAAAATTGCCAATTGGCTCCACGCCGTAAAACTGCGTTGTGTATGTAAGTGTGCGTTTGCCAGTGCGCTTAGAAATGGCTCTATCTATAACAAGCGGGTCTACAATAAGCATCTCGCCGCCATTAATTGTGCTTTTTGGGCGATTTTGCAAAGAGTCAAGACTCCATCTTTGCAAATCATGATTTAGCATTTTAACGTCAAAAGGCGCATTGTATGCAAGAAGTGGAATATTCTTGCTTTGTGCAAGGCTAATGGCTTTTCCAAGTAATTCGATTTCTTGAGTTGGTTCGCCTCCGTTTTCTTGCAAAAACTCGTTTGTAAAGCCGTTTACTTCGCTTGCTTTAGGGTTGATTTGCTTATGCGGGTTTACAAGCCACGTTGCAATAACGTCATTGTTACGCCCACGTGCTGGGTCTCTAAAAACGAGCGTTGCAGAGCATATTGAATCACTGCCAATAATTGCGCCCGTTGTTTCTGTGTCGAAGCCAAGCAGTATTGATTTGCACAATGCTGTGTTTTTATCTTGCTGCGGTGCTTTTTCTAGTGCTTCTAGCAACTCATCTATGTTCTTTGCCATGCAATAATCCTAGAATGCAGCGAAGACCCTTGCGCGTGCTTAAGTCTTTGAGTTGTTTGATTGTTTAAGTGTTTGATTGTTTGGTTATTCGACGATTTTACTATTCGATTAAAAATCACGTAAACAAAAAACCCACGGTAATAAATCCGTGGGCTTTTAGTTACAAATTTATACGCAAATCAAACGTATTAAGAATTTGCATTAATCAATTGCATTAAGCATTTGGCCTTTTGCCGTGATTTGCTGCCTTTTTGCGGCGAGCCTTGCGCTTGCGTCCACGCATACCCATAATAAACTCCTAACGATTAAAATGAACAACCTTACGGATTATCGCACGTTGCCACGACGTTTGCTATCTTTAAGCTAGAATATTTGCCACAGTTGCGTTAAGCAAGCTAACCAAATCGTTTGGATTTAGAACAACGTCTAGTCCGCGTTTTCCTCCAGAAACAAGAATCTCGTCAAAGTGCATAACGCTAGCGTCCAACACAGTTTCGTGATGAGTGCGCTGACCAAATGGGCTGATTCCGCCAACAACATATCCGCTTTCGCGTTGAGCTACATCTGGGCTTGTCATGCTTGCTTTTTTGGCATTTACTGCGCTAGCAATCGCCTTCATGCTTAATCGAGCGTTTACTGGCACAATACCAACTACGCGCTTTTCGCCTGTGTCTACCATAAGCGTTTTGCAAACTTGCTCTGCGTTTACGCCTAATTTTTGCGCTGCTTCCATGCCGTAGCCGTCATCCATATGATCTGCATCGTGCTCGTAGTCAACAACGCGGAATGTGATTCCAGCGTTTTCCAGCTGTGCGATTGCTGGCGTTGCTTTGCCTGTTGCAGCATGTTTTTTGCCCATTTTTACCCCCATGTGCAATGCGTTGCGAAAACCCCCTGCGATGAGTCACCGCAAGGGGTTTGTAGCTTTATTTAGCTTTATTTGTTTCGCTAATTTTACTCAGCAATCTCAGCAAAGTAAAGCAATGTGCGAATCATGTTAGCAGTAAAGCCATACTCGTTGTCGTAGAAGGTAACGGTACGAGCCAAGGTTACGCCGTCAACAGTGTTAACGTCGGTCTGAGTTGGATCGAAAACGCCACCGTGGGTATCGCCAATAATGTCGGAAGACACAATGCTATCGGCGTTGTAGCCAAAGTAATCGCAGTTTTCGAATGCCTTCTTAAAGGCTTCGTTGATTTCTTCGGTGGTTGCTGGCTTCTCGAGAACAGTAGTCAACTCGGTAACAGATCCATCTGGAACCTGAATACGCTGAGCGTGACCCTGAAGCTTGCCGTTAACTTCTGGAACAACCTTGCCGATTGCCTTAGCAGCACCAGTGGAGTGCTCGATTGTGTTGCAAGCAGCAGAACGGTTGTTGCGTGGCTTGGAGCCGCGTGGGCCGTCGAGAATCATTTGGGTGCCAGTGTAAGCGTGGATAGTGGTCATAAAGCCAGACTTAATGCCCCACTTATCTTGCAAAAGCTTAACCATTGCAGCCATGGAGTTGGTGGTGCAAGAGCCAGCGGACACAATGTTGTCGGTTGGCTTTAAGATCTCTTGATTTACACCAAACACAACGGTTGGGGTAGTTTCGTCTTTAGCAGGAGCAGAGATAAGAACCTTCTTAGCTCCAGCGTTCAAGTGAGCCTGGGACTTTTCTGCAGAAGTGTAGAAGCCAGTGCATTCGAGCACGAACTCAACGCCATCGTTCTTAACCCATGGAATGTTGTTTGCGTCTTTTTCGGCGTAAACCTTGTAAGTCTTGCCATCTACCACAATTGCGTCTTCGGTAGAAGTCACCTCAACTGGGGTGCCATCGTCGTGGCGGAAAGTGCCATGAGTGCTGTCGTACTTAAGCAAGTAAGCAAGCATTGAAGGAGTGGTCAGATCGTTGATGGCTGCGACTTCAATATCGCCAGCTTGACCGCCACGAGCTTGAAGCTCAAAAATACGACGGAATGCCAAACGGCCGATACGTCCAAAGCCGTTAATACCAATCTTGACTGTCATGTGTGATCTCCCTTGAGTGAAACCTTAACGCACGGTTTTTGCGATTTTTCGCGATTTTTAACAATACGTTTTTGGTCTTCGTTATTTAAACTAACATGTTCATTTTAATGTGCGGCATGTACTACGTTAGTGCATCATTTTGTATTACACTTGCGCAAGATTTTGCCTTGTTGCATCGCGCATTTGTGATTATTCGCACTATTTTGGCGAAACGGCGAGAGCGCTTGAAACGCTAGTGTTTATATCTCCCAAATCGCCAACTGGACGCTTAAACCAGCTAACTTGCGGCAGTGGAGCGTCTATAGGGAATGTGATTACAAGAGTGCCTTCGTGAACGTCAATGTGCGCAGGAGTGTCGTTTAGTAATTCGTTGCTTAGGCCTTGAACGGCATCGCCATACATAGTTTCGTGCTGAAGTTGATATTTAAGCCCGATCTCGTTTACATCGCTAGAAACAGGCGTGTGTGAGAATACAGAAACCATTCGGCCTTCGGGCCCATTGGACGCAGGAAAGTCTAGGGAACCGTTGTGAATTGCGGTAACAATCGTGCCGTCTCCATACAAGAATCCAATTCCGCCTCTAACGGCAAGTCGAACCATAAGCTGAATGTTGGAAATTGTGTGATCAACGCGGCCGCCTAATCCGCCAAAAATATGGAATTCTCTAGATCCTTTAGACCAGCCAACTTTAAGAGCAGAAAGCAAATCAGGGTCATCTTTTTCGGCAGGAAGTCGGGTAATCGCAGCGTCTGTTGGGAGCTTTAATCGCACAGAGTCAAAGTCGCCAATTAGAGCATCAACATGCAAACCAAGTCTGCATGCATGATCCCAGCCACCATCTGCTGCAATAGTTAAAGCGCGATCAGGAACGTGTTCGCGCGTATGGTCGTAATAATCTCCAGCTGCTAAAACAACGCAGCGCTTCAAAGGCTCCATAGTCATATAATATCGCGCGCGCGGAATTGCGTTTATATAGCGTGTTTTGTTGTATATAGCGTGTTTTGTTGCGATTTGTTGAGATTTAATGCGACTTTTTTAGTATTTTTGAGCATGGTTGATTATTGTCATTCATTATTGTCAAGGCTCCAAGTAAAATAGACATTTGGCTTGAGTAATCAAGAAAGTGGTATATCCCACCTGGAAGCCTAAAGGGTTTCGGGTTCATGACTTCGGTCACGTGGCAATATGCTTGCTACAGCGCTATTTTTGAGCGCATTTGATTGATGTTTGAACTTGAATTTATCTTTGACCTTTTGGTGCGCTGTTCCACTGTTTTAACAAGGATTGGAGTCATCATTAGCGACGAACCACGCATTAACGAAGAGATTCGCGTCTCACAAGTACGCCTTATCGGTCCGAAAGGCGAGCAGGTGGGTGTTATTGCGACCTCGGTAGCGTTGAACCTGGCAAAGGAAGCAAACCTCGATCTTGTAGAGGTTGCGCCTACTGCTAAGCCTCCTGTAGCCAAGCTTATTGACTACGGTAAGTACAAGTACAACGAGAAGATTAAGGCTCGTGAAGCGCGTCGTAATCAAAGTACGGCCGAGATTAAGGAAATTCGTTTCCGACTCAAGATTGACGACCACGATTTCGACGTTAAGAAGGGTCATGTTCTTCGATTCCTAAATGGTGGAGACAAAGTAAAAGTCACCATTATGCTGCGCGGCCGCGAACAGTCGAGGCCTGTAGGCGGAGTTGAGTTATTGCGTAGGCTTGCAGATGAGGTTTCCGAAAGTGGAACCGTGGAGTTTGCCCCTAAGCAGGAGGGTCGTAACATAATAATGACTCTCGCGCCTAAGGGTAAAAAGATTCATACTCAGTCTGAGCAGCGTCGTAGAGGCGCTGAATCGCGCGCAGAGCGTCAAGCTCGTCAAGCAGCACGACTTGCGGCAAAGCAAGAGGCTCAGGCAGCGGCCGATGTGTCCGCAAAAGCTTCTGTAGAATCTGATCAGAATCATAAGGAGGGCAGCAATGCCGAAGATGAAAACTAATTCCGCAGCGTCCAAGCGCGTTCGCCTCACTGGCACTGGTAAGGTAATGCACGATGGTAGCGCAATGCGCCACAACTTGGAGCATAAGTCTGCTCGTAAGCGTCGTGCTTTGTCTGCAGATAAGGTTTTAGCTACAGCACAGAGCAAGAATTTGAAGGGCTTGCTAACTAAGTAAGTGCAGTAAAACGAAGACGCAATTAAAAATTTTTAAGAAAGCTGAGGAATACTTATGGCACGAGTAAAACGCGCAGTTAATGCTCACAAGAAGCGTCGCGTTGTTCTTGATAGGGCTTCGGGTTATCGCGGTCAGCGTTCCCGCCTTTATCGCAAGGCAAAGGAACAGCTGCTTCACTCATTTACTTATAACTTCCGCGACCGCAAGGCTCGCAAGGGCGACTTCCGCAAGTTGTGGATTCAGCGCATTAACGCTGCTGTTCGCGCAGAAGGAATCACCTACAACCGCTTTATTCAGGGCTTGCGCTTAGCTGGCATCGAATTGGATCGCCGCGCTTTGGCAGAGCTTGCTGTTAGCGATGTTGAAACCTTTAAGGCAATCGTCGAAGCTGCTAAGGCTGCTTTGCCTGCAGATGTTAATGCTCCAGTAGAAGCCTGATTCTAGTTTATAGGCTTTATTTGAGTGATTTAATCACTTCAAGAATTAGATAGCATTAAATAAAGCATTAAATATTAAGTCCGTCTTTTTAGGCGGGCTTAATTTTTTTGTGCATGTATTAGGCTCATAATCTGGTTTTGTGTTTAATTATTAAGTGCTTAAGTCGTAGCGTGGAACTGTGGCGCGTCTAGCGCATTGCAGAGTAAAATAGAACACAGTGTGTTTTTTGAAATCTAATTGAAAGAGTCTGATTATGCCAAATATGTTCGGTACCGATGGCGTTAGAGGATTAGCGAATCGTGATTTAACTGCACAATTAGCGCTAGATTTAGGCGATGCTGCCGTTCGAGTTTTAGGAGAAGCAACGCATAGTAGCGATTCAAATAGCGAAGATACGGGGAAGAAAATGCACGCTAGGAGAAGGGCGCTGGTTGGTCGCGATACTCGCGTTTCTGGCGATTTTCTAGCGTCCGCTTTAGCTGCAGGCATGAGTGCAGGCGGATTTGACGTTATAGACGCTGGAATAATCCCAACTCCTGGCGTGGCCTTTTTAACTTCTGTGCTAAATGTAGAAATGGGTGCTGTAATATCTGCTTCGCATAATCCAATGCCAGATAATGGAATCAAGTTCTTTGCACGCGGTGGTTTTAAGCTTCCAGACAGTAAAGAAGACGAGATTGAGGCGGTTTTAGGTAAGGATTGGCAGCGTCCTACAGGCAGTGGTGTTGGGCGAATCAGTCACGATACCACTACAGCTACGAATCTTTATATTGATCATCTTGTTTCTTCTGTAGCGCCTTTAAGCAGTGAGTCTTCTACTCGTCCTAAGCCTCTTGCTGGTCTTAGAGTAGTGGCAGATTGCGCAAATGGTGCAACGTCTGTAGTAGCTCCAGAAGCATTGCGTAGAGCTGGCGCAGAAGTGATTGTTATTAACGCTTCTCCAGATGGATACAACATTAACGATCACGCGGGTTCCACACATCCAGAGCAGTTGCAAGCTATGGTTAAGGCATCTAAGGCCGATTTAGGAGTGGCTTTCGACGGAGATGCGGATCGCTGCCTTGCTGTAGACGAAAATGGAAACATGGTTAATGGCGACCAAATTATGGGCATTCTTGCGCGCTCTAAGAAGGCCGAAGGCAAGCTGAATCATAATACACTTGTTGTTACAGTAATGAGCAATCTTGGATTAAAGCTTGCGCTAAAAGACATGGGCATTTCTACCGTTCAAACAAGCGTTGGAGACCGCTACGTTCTAGAAGAGATGCTTAGAGGCGATTATTCTCTTGGCGGCGAGCAGTCGGGGCACGTGATTAATCGCGAGTTTGCAACCACGGGAGATGGCACGCTTACAGCGCTTACGTTGTGCCGCGAGGTTGTGCGAGAGGGCAAGAAGCTTTCGCAAATGGCTGCCGACTTCCCACAGCTTCCGCAATGCTTAGTAAATGTGCCAAACGTAGATAAGATGGCTGCTAAAACTAATGCTGCTGTTCTTAATGCTGTAGAGAAGGAAAGTGCGCTTTTGGGAGACACGGGTCGAGTTCTTCTTAGACCAAGCGGAACGGAGCCACTTGTGCGCGTTATGTGCGAAGCTGCAACGCAAGAGCAAGCAGATGAGGTTTGCGCGCGACTTGCACAAGTTGTAACGGATAATCTTAAGCTGTAGCGCGAAAAGGTAATTCGGAGCGCTGAGCCGCTTAGAGCAGAAGCACTGCTTCTGCTGCGCGCTTTGACTGAGCTTGAAATTGCATAGCGCGTTTCAAGCTCCTTCAAAGCGTGATTTGGCTCAAATGCAAAGTCCAGTGGATTTTACATGCCAAATCAGCCGAGCGGCTACTAATAGCCGCGAGGAATAGCGCGCTGTAAAACGCGCGAGCGATTTCCCGAGAATGTTGTTAGACACGCCGTCTAGAGCTACAAAAAGCGGATAATCTTGATATACTAGCTCTTTTGGTATTGTTGTTGATATATGCCATTAGCAATAGTCGAATTTAGATTTATAGATTACTTTAGAAGTTTTATGAATCGCCTGGTAAAGGAGTCCTATGTTTACGCATCACGCAAGTGTCGATACTAAGCTTAGCCGCGCAGTAGAGCGACTTTTGGATTCTGCTACAGAAGATGGTGTTTTGTCGATTGTTCAAGCAGGGGAGCCTGTTTTAAGGCAGCGCACGGTTGCTTACGATGGTCAGCTTACGCGCGCAACGCTTAACAAGCTTATTTCGCTTATGCACAGCACTATGCTTGACGCTCCAGGAGTAGGTTTGGCCGCTCCGCAAATCGGTCTTGGCTTAGCGATTGCGGTTGTAGAAGATCACGTTAGGGATGACGAAGACGACCCTAGAGATATTGCGGAATTGCCATTTAGGGCGATTATTAACCCGCATTATGAGCCAATTGGCACGCAAACGCGCAGCTTCTATGAGGGGTGCTTAAGTGTTGCTGGGTATCAAGCTGTTCGTCAGCGTTGGTTAGACATTCAAGCCACTTGGCAAGACGAGGATGGAAAGCAACATTCGCAGCGCTTGCACGGTTGGCCAGCGCGAATCTTCCAACACGAGACGGATCATTTGCGCGGTGAGCTTTACATTGATCGCGCAGAAATGCGCTCGCTTTCTAGCGACGAAAACCTTGAGGATTATTGGGCAGATGAGGCGGTTCCTGTAAACGCTGCTAGAACACTAGGCTTTGCGATTTAAAATAAAAGACGAATGCAAATTAAAATCCCCCACAAGTTTTCTTGCGGGGGATTTTATTAATCACAAATATCAGATGTGGAAGTAAAGCTCGTACTCAAGTGGCGTTGGAGCCAAACGAGCCATGTCCATCTCTTCGTGCTTTAGATTAAGCCAAGTCTCAATCAAGTCGCTAGTAAACACATCTCCTTGCATAAGGAAGTCGTGATCTTCTTCCAAAGCCTGCAAAGCTTCACCAAGCGAAGAAGGGACCTGCTTAATGCCGTCGTGCTCTTCTGGAGGAAGCTCGTACAAATCCTTATCAACAGGAGCAGGAGGCTCAATGTGGTTCATAATGCCGTCTAAGCCAGCCATAAGCTGAGCAGAGAACGCCAAGAATGGGTTGCACGAAGGATCTGGCGCGCGGAATTCAATACGCTTAGCAGAAGGAGCCTCGCCAGCAAGAGGAATACGAATAGCTGCAGAACGGTTACGAGCAGAGTAAACCAAGTTGACTGGAGCTTCGTAGCCTGGAACCAAGCGGTGATAAGAGTTAAGCGAAGGATTTGTAAAAGCGAGCACAGAAGACGCGTGCTTAATAAGACCGCCAATGTACCAACGCGCAATATCGGAAAGCTGAGCATAACCAGTTTCCGCATAGAACAATGGCTTGCCATCTTTCCAAAGCGATTGATGGCAATGCATGCCTGTGCCGTTATCTCCAGCAATTGGCTTTGGCATAAACGTTGCAGCTTTGCCAGCCAAAGCAGCAGTCTCGTGAACAACGTACTTGTACTTCATCAAGTCGTCGCCAGCGTGGACAAGCGTATTGTAACGGTAGTTAATCTCCTGCTGGCCTGCGCCGCCAACCTCGTGGTGAGAGCGCTCAAGAATCAAGCCAACCTTTTGAAGATTGTAAACCATGTCGTCGCGCAAGTCTTGGTTGTGATCAACAGGTGGCACAGGGAAGTATCCGTGCTTTACGCGATTCTTAAAACCAATGTTGTTGCTGCCATCGTCTTCAGTGTCGATGCCAGAATTCCATGGAGCCTCGTTAGAATCCACCTCGTAGAAGGAACGCTGCATGTCGTTTGCAAAACGAACCTTGTCGAAAATAAAGAACTCTGCTTCTGGAGCAAAGCTTGCGGTATCGGCAATGCCAGTGGCCTTTAAGTAGGCTTCGGCTTTAATTGCAACTTGGCGAGGATCCCTAGAATAAGGCTCGTCTGTTACAGGATCCACAATCGAAAAAGCAACGTTCAAAGTCTTGTGCTTGCGGAATGGGTCAATGTATGCGGTGTCTACGTCTGGAATAAGCTTCATGTCGGACTCGTTAATAGCTTGGAATCCTTGCATAGAAGAGCCGTCGAAAGCCATTCCATCCGTAAATGCGCTGTTTAAGAATTCGCTTGCTGGCACAGTAAAATGCTGCTGAACACCAATCAAATCAGTAAATCGAACAGATACGTACTCAATGCCTTCTTGCTTAATCAAAGCCTCGGCATCTTCTTTAGTTTGCAAAGTGGTCATGCCACGATCCTTTCATAAAAATCTCAGTAAATAGTTTAGATTGTTGTATATGATTTTGTATTTCAGCGACTCGACTATCTGGTTACGATTGTGTTACACGCTTTGTAAAGTACAATGGAATTTATGACAAATAAAGAAAACCACGAAAGCCGTATGGATAGCAACGGCACAAGCGCAAAAATCGACTTAGCTTCGATTTTTCCAGCTAAGGGAGATAATCGAAGGCCTCCTGATTGGCTAAGTCGCGCGCTTATGTATGCGGTAATCGCCGCGTTTGTTGCGATTTTTGTTTGGTTTGCGTGGGGAAGTATAGCTTTTATAGTTTTCGACGTTGTAATCTCCATTTTTATAGCGTTGGCAATAGAGCCACTTGTTGTGCGCCTTATAAAACACGGTTGGAGTAGGGCTTTTGCGTCTTTGGCAAGCTTGGTTGGGCTGCTTGCGGTTATTATTTTGCTGCTTGTTCTTTTTGGCAATCTTTTTGTGCAACAAGCTGTTTCCATGGTTCTTGGTTTACCTGATTTATACAACCAATTTGCGCATTTTGTGTTAAATTCCACTGGATTTAAGATGCCAAATATCGAGCAGCTTGGAATGGAGATTTTGCGCAACATTCAAACATCGTGGGTTGTGGATTTTGGCGGTTTTGCACTTAACACCACCTGGGGTTTGATGGCCGCTTTGCTTGATTTGCTTACCATTTTGATGGTTACTTATTATATTTCGGCTGCAGGTCCTGCAATGCGTAGAAGCGTGTGCCGCTTGCTGAATCCTAAGTCTCAAAGGCGATTTTTGTTTATATGGTCGGTTGTTCAAGAGCAAATATCGAGCTTCTTATTCTCGCGCACAATTTTGGCTGCGATTAATGCAACGGGTACTGCGATTTTCCTAATATTTATGAAAGTTCCGTATTGGCTTCCGCTTGCGCTGTTTTGTGGAATAGTTTCGCAATTTGTGCCTACGATTGGTACGTATTTGGGTGGAGCTTTGCCAATCGTGTTTGCTTGGAGTTCCAACGGTTTTGCGTCAGCTTTGGCTGTTCTTGTTTTTGTGACCATCTATCAGCAGATTGAAAACATGGTGATTTCTCCTAAGATTTCCGAAAAAACAATGGACTTAAATCCTGCTGTAGCATTTTTGTCGGTGTTGGTAATGGGTGCTGTTTTTGGGGCGCTTGGAGCATTTTTGGCGCTTCCTGTTACTGCCAGCTTGCAAGCTATTCTTAAGGTTTGCACAAAGCAGTACAAGCTTGTTGATTCTCCATTAATGAACGATCCAAAGCCTAATCGCAAGTCGATTATGGTTACGAGTGTTGAAGCGATTGGCAATAGTTTTGTAAAGCCTGTTAAAGACAAGGTTCTTCGAGTTATGAAAGGCTCGTCTTCTAGAGTTTCGATTAATGAAGACATTATGTATTGGTATAAGCAAGCTTATGTTTCTTCTAGTGATTCTAGCCTTTCTTCTAGTGATTCTAATGAAAGTCAAAATTCTCAAGAAGATTCTGGATATATTGCTACTATGGCGATTTCGCGCGATGTTCTAGATGCAGTTAATCGCGATATTGCTAAGAAACGCGCGGAAAATGCGGATTTGGATAGTGGGCAAGCGGATCGCGAATCGCAAGCAGCCGACGGGTTGCATGCGAATGCTAAAGATGAGTCGCAAGATAAGTCGAAAGCAAATAAATCTGCTACAATTCCAAGCGAAAGTAAAAACAAAAAATCGAACACAAACACAAATCCACGAAGCGGGTGGAATAAATGATTCTTTTGTCTATTTTCGACGTTTTAGTAATCATAATCGGCGTGAGCAGCGTTATTTACCAAGGCGTTTGCGCAGTGGCGTCGCTTATTGCAAAGCCAGTGGTTTTCCCTCCAGCGCCAATGGACAAGCATTACGCGGTTTTAATATCTGCGCGAAACGAGGAAGCTGTAATCGGGAATCTTATAGAGTGCATACAGCATCAAACTTATAACCAACAGCTAATAGATATTTGGCTAGTTGCCGACAATTGCACAGACAGCACGGCGCAAGTTGGGCGAAAGTACGGTTGCAATGTTATAGAGCGATTCGATAAGCAGCATATTGGCAAAGGTTACGCGCTTAGCTACCTTTTGGACCACATAATGGAGCTTGGAAAAGACAAAGATTACGACGCGTACTTTGTTTTTGACGCAGACAATAAGCTGGATTTGCACTATTTTGAAGAGATGAACAAGGGATTCCACGCTGGGTATCAGATTTTAACAAGCTACAGAAATTCTGTTAACCTATCGGATAATTGGGTGTCTTCTGGGTCTGCATTGTGGTTTATACGCGAATCGCGATTTACTAACAATTCGCGCATGCTTTTTGGATCTAGCTGCCACGCAGGTGGAACGGGATTCATGTTTTCGCGCGAAATCATGCACAGAAATCGTGGGTGGAAGTTCCATCTGCTTACCGAAGATCTTGAGTTTACAATGGACTCGATTTTGCATGGCGACAAAGTGGGCTATTGCGGATCGGCGGTTCTTTACGACGAGCAGCCTGTATCGTTTAGGCAAAGCTGGAGGCAAAGGCTGCGTTGGAGTAAGGGCTTCTTGCAAGTATTTCGCTATTACGGAGCGGCTCTTATACGCCACGGAATCCGCGAGCGCGATTTTTCGTCGGTTGATTTTACGCTTATGCTTTGCCCGTTTATGGTGCTTGCGATTATTCGCCTTATACTCGGATTTATCTTTGCAGCATTTGGATTTGTTACGTGGGCAAGTCAGATTGATTCAACGCTTAGCTTTATAACCACTACTGTTACAAGCGTTTTGGGTATGATGGTGTTTGTTTCGCTTACTATTCTTGTAGAACACGATAAGCTTGGAGCTACTAACAAAGAGCTTTTTGCGTACGTGCTTAGCTTCCCGATTTTTATGCTTTCGTATGTGCCGATTGCGTTCCAAGCTGTGTTCTCTAAGAGCGAGTGGAAGCCGATTCATCACACGGGTCGGTAAATCGGAGCGAGCGGTTTTCCTTGCTTGCTGTTGTAGGAGGGCTGGGTGTTTCTACGCTCGCGCGTTACAGCGCGCTCACGCCTTCGCCGCGCAGAAGCAGTGCTTCTGCTCTAAGCGGCTCAGCGAATCGAGGTGACTTCTCGCGCATTATGCAGCTCGAAGTCGTCGATTCGCCGCAAAAAATCTCGAATCTCTACCGCACTTAGCGTAGTTTACACAATCTCGTAGTGTGTTTATACGCAATATATGAGATAATGGAATCCTTGATATAAACGTGCGATTGCGCAATTAATGTGGCGCAATACGTGCGTTTATCTGTATGTTGCGAGGTTTATATGGTGGATTCTGTTCCAGTTTTTGGCGCAAACACTTACGACGCTACTAACGAAGATGTTCCAGCTGTTTCTATTCGCGGATTTGTTAAGACTTTTGGCAAAAAAGTTGCTGTAGATAATCTTTCGCTAGATATTCCAGCAGGATCCTTCTATGGATTAGTAGGCCCTAATGGTGCTGGCAAAACTACTACGATTAAAATGCTTACGGGCTTGCTTATGCCAGATGCTGGCTCGGCTTCGATTTTTGGCAACGATGTTTGGAGTGACGTAAATAGCGCTAAGCGCGCAATCGGTTTAATGCCTCAAGCAGACGAGATTTTTAAGACAATTACTGGCCTTCAGCTTTTAACATATGCTGGCATGCTTCGCGATATGAGTCGCGCGGAATCTGTAAAGCGCGCGAACGACTTGCTTTCTGCTTTCGACTTAACAGAAGCTGCAAACACTATGGTTTCGGACTATTCAACTGGTATGACTAAGAAGATTTGCCTTGCAACAGCTATGATTCACAGCCCTCGCGTGCTTGTGTTGGACGAGCCTTTTGAGGCAGTGGATCCTGTTTCTAGCGCAAATTTGAAGGATATTCTCGCCGAGTATGTTTCTACTGGCGGAACGGTGATTATTTCTTCGCACGTTATGGAATTGGTTGAAAAAATGTGCTCGCACGTGGCAATCATTAACGAAGGTCATGTTGCGGCTGCTGGCTCTCTTGAAGAAGTTGCTCAAGGCAAGAATCTTGAAGATCGCTTTATGGAGCTTGTTGGCGGACGTCACGCTGCTGCACGCATCGACTGGCTTAATGGCGGTAAATCTGATAACGATCCTGCATCTTCCACCAATTTCAACGCTTAAAAAGGAGAACCGTAATGTCTATGATTTTTACCATGGTTCGCCTTCGCTGGGCGCTTACTTTTTCTGTTATGCGAAAGTCAATTTGGCAAAAAATTGGCTTTGCTATAGCAATTGTTTTTGGACTTGCGCTTATATGCGCTCTTGGTTTTGCGGGCTGGGAAACTGGCAAGTACATTAATCCAGGAATGCTTGCAGATACTAAAAATTGGCAGGAATTCCAATTGGCTCCAATAATGGTTGCGTCGATTGTGTCAATTTTTACGCTGTTTATAAACGTGTTTATGTTTGGCAGCGACACAACACTAAAATCGCGTAGTTTTGCGCTTTACGGCATTCCTTACGTAAAGCAGCAAGCTGGCATGCTTCTTGGCTCTCTTTTTGGAGCGCTTTCAGTAAGCTGCACAATCGCGCTTGCTTTGTGGTCTTTAGCGTACCGAAACTTTGGAATTGTGCCAGTTTTAGTAAGCGTAATCGCGGCTCCGCTTTATGTTGCAACAATCGTGTCTTTAAGCAAAATGCTTATTGAGCTTTTGGATACTATTTTAATAAACAAGCATTCAAGAAACATTTTTTACTTTGCTATTTTCGTAGCGTACATGATTTTTGTTGCCACTGTGAATATTGGTAACAAAAATCCAAGCGGAATTGTGCTTGGCTCAAGTTTCTGCGCTGTTTCCGCTTTTACGCCGTTAAGTGCGGCTATGGCTTTGCCTCTTGACGCCATTAATGGCAATTGGCTTGCGCTTGTTATTCGCTTCCTTATTTGCGTTGTAACGATTGCTGCTTGCTTTGCAATCTCTGTATTTTGTGCAAAATTAGAGCCGAAGTTGCTTCGTGGTGAGCAAAAAACAGTTGTTAAAACTAAGGGAATCGGCTTGTTTGCAGCAGTTCCAGACAACACAGTTGGTGCGATTATTGCGCGAATTATTAGCGTTATGAGAAGAGATATGCGTCAACTATTTTTGCTTATTGCGCCGCTTTTTATGCTGGTAGTTGCAGGAGGAACTAGTTTTAACGCTAAAGGATTTGGTTCTATAGCACAGGACATAGGCGTTTCTGGATGGATGATATATGCTGCGACGCTTATGGGAATGGTTGTTGGAAACAATATTGCATACGATGGAACAGCTTTTACTATGCATGCGATTATTGGAGTAAAAGGTTTGCACGATCGTTTAGCGCACGCAATAGTTTGGTCCGTGATTTGCGCTGTGTACTTTGCAATTCTTGGAATAGGGGTTTACGCTTTCCTTTTCTTTGTAGCAAATGTCCAGCAAAATATGAATGCAGTTATGTTCCAAACTCTTTCTCCAATCGGAGTAGCTTTTGCTACCATAGGCATTGGCTTAATTTCTTCGTGCATTGCAATGTACCCTGTATCGTCAATTGAAAAGCCATTCTCTAGGCCGCAAGGTTCTGCTGGCGGGCGAAGTTTTGCAGCTATCGGCTTTATGCTTCTTTCTGTAGTTTGCATGATTCCTTCGGTTGCGGCTGTGATTGCGTTTATTATTCTTGCGCCGCAACTGCTGTGGATTGCATGCATTCTGTTCGTAGTGAACGGCGCAATTGTGTTGGCTGTTGGCGTAATTATTGGCGGCAAAGTAATGGATAAGCGCATGATTCGTATTGTAGAAAACTTGCGCAGATTTGCCTCGATTACTGCTTGAGTATTAATGCGCACGTAAGATCTGCGATTTATGTGTGCAAGCGTATAGCTTATGTAGACTTTATGTAGTTCTTATATAATTCTTATGTAGTTCTTATATAGTTCTTATATAGTCTACATGGCTTGTATAGTTATACAGAGTTGCAATTAATCGGTAAAACAGGCGGCGTGCGCATGCAAGACGGTGAAAACGTTAAGAATCCAGATAATATAATCGAGATTCCAGAAGATGCTTTTACGTCTAAAGAATCAAGAGAAAAAGCTGGATTTACGTCTAGCTTAGGCGCGCAAAAGCCGCCAAAGTCACGTAATCGCGCTGTTGTGTGCTTAATCGCAGCTGCAAGCGTTCTATCACTAATGTGCGGATACATTCTGTTCGATAGCAAAGATCTTTTGCAAAATCGCGATTTTATTCAGTCGCGAATGGCAATTAAAAACAATAAATCTTTGCAAGAGTTAAGCAGTCCAAAACCTAAGAAAATAGCGCATTACGCGTCTTTAATAAAGCAATTAGATAAAAACAAGCCAGTTGACAAAGCTGCTGCGGAAAAGGTTTTGCAAACATTCCTTGATTACCCAGATCTTGGGCCAAATGCGGCGGCTGTTATAGCGGATGCAAACGGGAAGATTATTGCTGCAAAAAACGAAGATCTTGCTTTGCAACCAGCGTCTACAATGAAAACGCTTACAGCTCTAGCGGCCTCGCATACTTTAGACATGGCTTCAACGCTAGATACACTGGTTTATGCAAGCTGCGACGAAGGTGGGAGTGTTGCGCGAATTGTTTTGCGCGGCGGCGGAGACATGCTGCTTGGGGCTGGGCAAAACGACCCGAATCACGTAAACGGTAGAGCAGGTTTAGAAACTCTTGCAAATAAAACGGCTGCCGCTCTTAAAAAGCGGGGCGTTAAGATTGTTCAGTTTGCTGTTGACGATTCGCTGTTTGGTGCAAAAAGATACCCTGAGCTTATTAACGAGAACGACGAAGAAGGCAGATTCTACGCTCCAACTTCGTCTGTTGCAGTGGATGAGGGGCGTAATCGCGATTTTGCGGCGTGGGTTTCGTACGGAAACGACGCGGACGATACCGACGATTATCCGCTTTTAGACAGGCATCCTGCGGTTAGTACGGGTTTGATTTTTGCAAATTTGCTGCAAAAGTCTGGCATTGACGTTCGCGAATGGAAGGGCGATTCTGCAAAAATCACTAAGGCAGCTAAGGTGTCTGGCGCAGACTCCATGCATGTTAGCTACAAAAAACCGCTTATTTCCGCCGATTTTAGCCAGATTGCGCGCGTTTGTTCTGCGCCGCTAAGCGAGATAATGGCGTATATGCTAAGGCATTCCGACAATTCCCTTGCAGAAGAGTTTGGGCGTTTAACTGCGCTCGCAATGCGCAAGTCAAATTCTCCAAAGGGTGCAACTTTGGCTGTGCAAGATGTTTTGCGCAATTTAGGTATTGATATAAACGGATTGCACATGTCGGATTGCTCGGGACTTTCGCCTAAATCAGCTGTTCGCGCGGTTACTTTGATTCAGGTTCAAGCGCAAAATCTTAAGGCGGGGCTTGGTGCTGCTGCGGCAGAAGGCTTGGCTTTGCCAGGCGTTTGGTGTACTTCTGCTAGAAAGCGTCTTGTTGATAAGTCGGCAGCTGGATTGATGCGTGTTAAAACTGGATTTTTGGGTGATGTTTCGTCTATGGTTGGCAACGTTTCTAGAAAGTCGGGAGGAGCGCTAACCTTTGCGGTTGTTGTTAATCCTCCTGGAGACGTTAACTACACTTATGTTGGCGTTAATAAGATGATGGCGGAGCTGACTAATCTTTAGTTGATCGCGTCTTTGCTTGTTGTTGCGCGAGGTTTGAGTATTTCTCTCCTCGCAAGTGACGCGCACTTTTACGGATAGTTTATGAACGTTAATATTCTAAGGTTTTAGGTTTTAGGATGGCGCTATTTATTGCTCGTAGAGAAATACATCAAACCTTCTGAATATCTAGAACAATTGCGTATCTTTCATCGCCGAGATTTTCGATTTTTCTTCTTCATTCGATGAATCACCATTTCATGCTGAGGTTCATCTCATTCAGTGCGAAAAATCTCGAATCTCTACTTCACTTGGCGGAAAAACTTCCGCATTTTGTACCATTTTTGACCTAAATCACGTACAAAAAGCGGAAATATCGCGCGCGCGACGACCTGCCTTCAAGCGCGTTCAAAGCGTGCGTAAATCGTTATGGTATGTGATTTTCTGCTTGCTTCATATCCTCCTGGAAGCGCAATCGGCTTTTGACCATGCCAGTTTGTTATTAACTCGTCGATTAATCCTATATGATTTGACGAAAATCGTATTCCAGCAGCACTTAGCGCGCGAGCTACGATTCGCCGCCTAATCGAGATGTGGCTATTTGCTAAAGTCGCAAGTTTGATTTTGACTTTGCAATCCTCTTTTACAATCGCCTCTTTTTCTACAAGATTTACTTGAGAGTTTATGTAGTCCAAGTCATCTTGAGCAAATTTTGCTCCTTTTGCAAGCAGCAAAGTCATATCTGAGTCAAAAAATCGCGAAATATACGGCATAAGGGTATGCCTGATTCTAGATCGCAATGGGTAGGCTTTTGGCAGATCAACGTTGCTTGGCGTTAAATCGCCGTTTGTTGGATCGTCCCACCATTCAACGCCCAAATCCTTGCAAATTTGCGTGGTTTCAAGCCGCGTAAGATTAATCAGCGGCCGCGCAAATAGCACATTCTCTCTAACTGTAACGTCTTTCATTCCAGCCACGGCCTCCAAGCCAGCAGAATCACGCAATCCCATTAAAACCGTTTCTGCTTGGTCGTTTGCTGTGTGTGCTAAAAGAACCGCCGACGCGCGCAAATCTTTTGCAACTTCAATAATCGCATTGTATCTAGCGTCCCTAGCTGCGCTTTCTTCTCCCTTTTCGTCATCTTTAACTTGTACGGATTTAACAAATACAAGCGACTCGTCTACTCCAAGTTTTGCAACAGTTTTAGCAGCATTAAGCGCCACTTTGCTGGAGTCTTTTTGAAGATTATGATTTACGATTATTGCAGCGCATCGAATCCCTCTGCTAGCGCACACTTTTGATGCAAGCGCCGTTAGTGCAAGTGAATCGCGACCGCCAGAGCATGCGATTAATACGATTGGAGCGTTTGGATGCGTTTCGTGTTCGCCGTGTTGCAAGAATTGAGGGTCTTGCACGCCTAACCCTATATTATTAAAGCAACGTTTTACTTGGCCGATTCCTTTGCGCCAACAAGATGAGTACACCATGCTTATAGTCTAAATCCTAATGCGTAAGTTGTAACATGTCCGTCATTCTCTTATGCAATTATAGTTAGCATGCAAGTTGCAGATATAAGAGATGATATTGATTACGAATTAATCAGCCACGAAGAGCTTATGAAGCGCATTCGCGAGGTTGCTGCTCAAGTTAGCAAAGACTACGAAAACCGCGATATTTTGCTTGTTGCAGTGCTTAAAGGAGCTGTGAACACGCTTGCTGTTTTCTCGCAGGAGCTTAGTCTTAACGCGCCGATGGACTTTATGAGTCTTTCTAGCTACGGCAGTGGTACTAAGACCAGCGGCCAGATTACGGTTCGCGAGGACTTAACTACAGATGTTCGCGGTCGAGATGTGCTGATTGTAGAAGATATTGTTGATTCTGGCAAGACTTTGGACTGGCTTGTTAGGGAGCTTAAGGGCAGGGGAGCTGCAAGTGTAAAGGTGTTTGCGCTTTTAACAAAGCCAGCTCGCCGAGAAGTGGAAGTAGATATTGCGTACACTGGTTTTGAGATTCCAGACGCGTTTGTAGTCGGTTTTGGCATGGACTACGACGAAAAGTACAGAAATCTTAATTCTATTGCGGTTCTTAAGCCTTCTGTATATGAGTCTTGATTGGTTCTTTATTAGCGGTCTTGATTAGATGGTTGCAATTGAGTAATCTTGATTGATTACATGCTATTTATTTAGCGATTAATTAAAGCGATTAATTACAGCGATTACAGCGATTACGCTTTGGTTGCTTGCGATTAGTGATTACGTGTTTAGACGAGTGTTGTTAGTTAGAATCCTGAAAGGAGTCTGATTGTATGGGCGCTTCTCCAATGTCGCCTCGCGGACCTATGGGTGGACCTATGAAAAGTCCTATGGGAGGAAACGGCAACAATCCGTTCTTGCCTCCTAATTTTGGAAACAATTCAAATAAGAATAAGAATAAGAATAAGAACAATAACGGCAATAAGAATAATGGCAATAAGAATAACGCCAATCCAAAGGATGGCAATAATTCCGATTCCAATCGTAAATTCTTTAAGTCGCCTTGGACTTGGATTGTTATTTTAGTTTTGCTTTCTGTAGCTGCATTCCAATTGTTTGTGCATAATGGTTCGCAAACAATCGACACTCAAGACGGATTAGAGTTGCTCGATAATCGTAGTGCAAATTACGTTGAGGTTATAGACAATAAGCAGCTTGTTAAGCTTACTCTAAACAATAAGTACGTTAAGTCAGATAAGCGAGATAAGCAAAAGCACGATTACGGAAAAGACGTTCAGTTCTACTACACGATTGCTCAAAGCAAGACAGTTGTGCAAAAGATTCAAAAGGCTAAGCCAGCAAACGGTTGGACTGTTAGCATACAAACTTCTAGCTTTTTCTCGTACTTGATTACGTCTATGCTGCCGATTTTGATTCTGCTTGGACTTGTTTGGTTTATGTTTGGCAGAATGGCAAGCGCAGGCGGCGGAATGCTTGGCATGGGTGGCGGCCGCGGCCGTGGAAAGCTTTTGGAAGGTCAGACTCCTAAAACTAAGTTTGCGGATGTTGCAGGAGAGCAGTCTGCAGTAGAAGAAGTTGAGGAGATTAAGGAATTCCTTAAAGATCCTTCTCGCTACAAGGCTTTGGGTGCGCGCATTCCGCGTGGCGTGCTGCTTTACGGCCCTCCAGGAACTGGTAAAACTCTTCTTGCGCGTGCTATTGCAGGCGAAGCTGGCGTTCCGTTCTACGCAATGGCTGGATCGGACTTTGTTGAGATGTTCGTTGGTCTTGGCGCGTCTCGCGTGCGCGAGCTGTTTGACGAGGCTAAGAAGAACGCTCCAGCAATCATATTTATTGACGAGATTGACGCTGTTGGACGCCGCCGCGGAAGTGGTATGACTGGCGGCCACGATGAGCGCGAGCAAACTCTTAATCAGCTGCTTGTAGAGATGGATGGCTTCGATAACGACACTAATTTGATTATTATTGCCGCTACAAACCGACCAGATGTGCTTGATTCTGCGCTTTTGCGACCAGGCCGATTTGATCGCCAAGTGGCTGTGGAAGCTCCAGATTTGGAAGGCCGCGAGGCGATTCTTAAGGTTCACGCTAAAGGCAAGCCTTTTGTTCCAGACGTAGATCTTCATATGGTTGCTGTTAGAACTCCTGGATTTACGGGCGCGGATTTGGCTAATGTGCTTAATGAAGCGGCTTTGCTTTGCGCTCGCTCTGGCGCTCAGCTTATTGACAATCGCGCTATTGACGAGGCAATTGACCGCGTTCAGGCTGGTCCTAGAAAGAAGTCTAAGGGCATGGCTTTGGATGAGTTGCGTAACACGGCTTATCACGAAGGTGGTCACGCGCTTGTTGCTGCGGCCTTGCATCACACGGATCCTGTTACTAAGGTTACGATTTTGCCTCGCGGCCGCGCTCTTGGATACACGGCTGTTATGCCAACTAGCGACCGCTATTCTCAGTCGCGAAATCAGCTGCTAGATCAAATGGCGTATGCTATGGGCGGCCGTACTGCGGAAGAGGTTGTGTTCCACGATCCAACTACTGGAGCTTCTAACGACATTGAAAAGGCTACAGCAATCGCTCGCAAGATGGTTGTTGAATATGGCTTCTCGTCTAAGCTTGGTGCTGTAAAGTGGATGGATGCAGATCAGGATTCTTCTGGTTCTTTGGATTCTTTGCAATCGCGTAAGTTCTCTAATAAGACTGCGGAAGTGATTGACGAAGAAGTTCATAAGCTTATTGAAACGGCTCATACCGAGGCTTGGCAGATTATTAATAATAATCGCGATATTTTGGATGAGCTTGTTAGCAAGCTTCTTGTTAAGGAGACTCTTAACGAGAAGGAACTTGAGCAAATCTTCTCTAAGATTCGTAAGGCGCCAGAGCGCGATTTGTGGCTTTCTAATGCGGATCGCCCAGATTCGCCGCTCCCGCCTGTGGAGATTCCAGAGAGCTTAAAGAGGAATGTTGCAGGTGCGAGTTTAGAGAAGGGCGATAAGGATTCGGATTCTAATGCTTCTAAGGCTGGTGCTGCAGCGGATTCTGAAGCGCAAAAATCGCAAGCAACCGCAGAAGTGCAAGAATCGCACGAGTCTTCCTATAACTCAAATATCGCAAATACTACAAATGCCCTAAATAGCCCAATGCAAACAACCGCAGTGGTTTCTATGCAAGGCAAAAAGAGCGATTCAACAATGCGCGCAATGCTAAACGTGTTAAGCGGACTTGAGTATAAAGATTCGCATAGCGTAACTCAAGTCGAAGGCGTTTCGGCGCTTTACCAGGCAAGCAATGCAAACGGTGAAGATTTTTGCGCGATTGTAGTGGCGTCTACAACAATGAGCAATCAGGAATTTGCGCAAAGAATCGAGCAAATGCAACGCGATCAAATTGATGGCGATTCTGGAGATTCTGCCGATTCTGCCAGCTCTTTAGATTTGCGCTTAAACGTTGTTGGAACAAGAGAATACGGCTTAGATAGCGCGTCTACAAAGTCAATGGATTCAAGCAATCCTTTGCACTTAAGTGCTGCGCAATTGGAGCCGTGGATGCAAGTTGAGCCAGACGCTGCAATTGATGGCGAGCCAGTCTCTTACAAACTTGCGCTTTTGCAAGATGCTTCGCAAGTTGGCGTTTATTCTGAGCGCTGGATTATTGGGGAGTGCTGATGAAAGCTTACCGTACGCCTTGGTGGTATTTTGCGCTTGGACTATTGTTTGGATTCGTATTCGGCGCGTTTTTGGTCTCGATTACAGAATCTAGCGCAATATCGCTTTCGGGAGCTCCGTGGATTGTTTTGGCTGTTATGATAATCGGCGGAATAGTCACGTTTGTTCTTGCTTGGCAGACGCATCAATACGCTACTTCTAAGCCAAAAGAGCGCAAGCCTTTTAACATGCAAATGGCTGTTTCGGCGTTAATGCTTGCAAAATCGCTTGGAATGGCTGGTGCTATTTTAACGGGCTGGTATGCAGGTCAGATTTTTGTTTGCTGGCCGCACGCCGATATTCCGCTTTATTCCAACGTTATTCGCGAATGTGTTATTGCGGGAATCGTGTGCATTATAGATATGATTATTGGCATTGTTGGCGAATGGATGTGTCAGATTCCTCCAGAAGATGGAGCGGATGCTGCTGGCGATTCTTCGGATCGAGCGCAGCAAGCGGCGGCGGTTTAATGGCGGTTAGCTGCGATTAATGGCAACTAACGGCGCTTAATGGCAATCAAAATTGCAACTAAAATAGCGGTTTAACAATTTTAAGAAAGGTATTACTTTGGCTGAATTTATTTACCAAATGATTAAGGCACGCAAGTCTTACGGAGATCGCGTAATTCTAGACGACGTTACCTTAAGCTTCTTGCCGGGCGCAAAAATTGGCGTTGTTGGCCCTAATGGCATGGGTAAATCAACGTTGCTAAAGATTATGGCTGGATTGGAAAATGTTTCAAACGGCGAAGCTTCGATTACGCCAGGCTACACTGTTGGCATTTTGCAACAGGAGCCGCCGCTGGATGAGACTAAAACCGTTGGCGAAAACATTAAGATGGCTTTTGGTGAGATTGCTCAAAAGGTTGATCGATTCAACAAAATCGGCGAAGAGATGGCAAATCCAGATGCCGACTTTGATGCATTGATGGAAGAAATGGGCAAGCTGCAAACGGAGATTGATGCGGCTAACGGTTGGGATTTGGATTCGCAACTTGAGCAGGCAATGGACGCTTTGCAATGCCCAGACCCAGATTCGCCTGTTTCTGTGTGCTCGGGTGGAGAAAGACGCCGAGTTGCATTGTGCAAGCTTTTGCTTGAAGCTCCAGATTTGCTGTTGCTTGATGAGCCTACAAACCACTTGGATGCGGAGTCAATTCTTTGGCTGGAACAGTTCTTGCACAAGTACGAAGGCGCTGTTATTGCTGTAACTCACGATCGCTACTTTATGGACAACGTTGCAGAGTGGATTTGCGAGGTGGATCGCGGCCAGCTTTACCCATACAAGGGCAATTACACTACTTACTTGGAGACCAAGGCCAAGCGTATGGAGATTCAGGGCGCTAAAGATGCAAAGCTTGCTAAGCGCTTGAAGAATGAGCTTGACTGGGTGCGTAGCTCGCCAAAGGCTCGCCAGGCCAAGAATAAGGCTCGTTTGGAGCGTTACGACCAAATGGAGCAAGAGGCACGCAATTCCAAGAAGCTTGATTTTTCGGAGATTCAAATTCCAGCAGGTCCGCGCTTGGGATCGCAAGTTTTGGAAGCGAAGCATATTCACAAGGCTTTTGGCGATCGCGTGCTAATCGACGATTTGTCGTTTACGCTGCCTCGTAACGGCATTGTTGGTGTGATTGGTCCGAATGGCGTTGGTAAGTCTACGCTTTTCAAGACGATTGTTGGCTTGGAGCCACTTTCTGGCGGCGAGCTTACTGTTGGAGACACTGTAAAGATTTCGTACGTAGATCAGAATCGCGCAGGCTTGGATCCAAATAAGAATTTGTGGGAAGCTGTTTCGGGAGGCCTTGATTTTATTGAGGTTGCAGGCGTTGAGATTCCTACTCGCGCATACGTTGCAAGCTTTGGTTTTAAGGGTTCGGATCAGCAAAAGCTTACGGGCGTGCTTTCTGGCGGCGAGCGTAACCGCTTGAATTTGGCTTTGACTCTTAAGCAGGGCGGCAATTTGCTTCTGCTTGATGAGCCTACAAACGATTTAGATGTTGAAACTCTTGAAAGCTTAGAGAACGCTTTGCTTGACTTCCCAGGATGTGCTGTGGTTGTTTCGCACGATCGCTGGTTCTTAGACCGCGTTGCAACGCATATTCTTGCTTGGGAGGGCACAGACGAGAATCCTGCAAATTGGTACTGGTTTGAAGGCAACTTCCAGGCGTACGAAGAAAACAAGATTGCGCGCCTTGGTGAGGAAGCTGCTCGTCCGCATCGCTTGCACAGAAAGCTTACGCGCTAATCGCAAGTTGTGTGTTGCTGCGACTGGCGAATGGCGGCTTGGTGGCTTGGCGGCTAATCGCAAGCTGTTGGTGGCAAGTCGTTAGTCGCTGGTCGCAAGCTTCTACTAGCAAGTCGTATAAATCGTGTAAATCGCCTAAATTACCTTGTAAAACGCTAAAGCAAATATCTTAAACGGTAGTCGCGCTAAAATCGTGTATTGAGCTAAAAAAGGAGTGCAAATGCCAATACTAGATAAAAATGATTCTGCTAAAGTTAAAGAATACGAGGACTTTGTAAAAAATTCTCCGTACACTAATGCAATGCAAGACATGGCATGGGCAAAGGTTAAAAACAACTGGTCTAGCGAATACGTTTATCTGGAAGAAAACGGCAAGATTACTGCTGCAGTGTCTATTCTTGGCATTAAGGCTGTAGACGATAAAACGCTGTTTTACGCTCCTAGAGGCCCAGTTTGCGACTTTTACGACGTTGAAACCACTAAAAAGCTAATCAACGAAGCAAAGCCACTTTTTGAAAAGTACAACGCATTTTTGCTTAGAATGGACCCTTGCGTTCAAACCGACGAGGCTCTTATAGAAAAGTACAGGGCAGCTGGCTACACGTTTAGAGGCCAGGGATTCCACCCTAAGTCTTACTCCAACCCGCTTCACGAGATTATGCTTAAGGTTGAGGGCAAAACCGAAGAAGAGCTTATGGCTGGTTTTAGCACGCTTACAAGAAGGCATATTCGTGCTGGCATTAAGGCTGGTGTTGTAACTCGCTGGAGTAGGTCGGAAGAAGACTTGCAAACCTTCTACGAGCTTACAAAGATTATGGCCAACAGGCATGGCATTAAATATAGGCCATTTGAATACTTTGAGCGCTTGCTTGCTGCCTTCCCGCAGATTGAGATTTGCACTTGCGAGTACGAGGGTGAGCCAGTTGCAAGCATGCTTTCGTTCCCATACAAAGACACTTTGTGGTACATTTACGGCGCAACTCAGACCATGCATGGAAAGGTTGCTCCAGGCTATACGTGCATTTGGAATTTGATTTTGCGCACTAAGGAGCTTGGCTTAAAGTGGTTCAACATGGGCGGAACTTACTCGCTTAGCATGGACGAAGGCCTTTACTTCTTTAAGAATGGATTCTGCAGAGCGAATGATCCGTTCACTTGGATTGGCGAGTTAGACGTTGTTGTTGACCAAGACGCGTACAAGAAGTTTGTTGGCAGGTGGGATGATTTGCCAGAGGCTAAAGCCGATGAGTCTAAGAGTGAGGCTGCTAAGGCAGAGTAATATTTAGCTATAATAACGCTTTTGCGACTAGTTGCATGTTTTTGTGGCTAGTCGCTTTTGTTTTTCCCACGAGTCTTTCCGCTTTTTGTACGTGTTTTAGGTCGAATTTGGTACAAAGTGCGTTAATCACACAAAATTCATCATACGAATTAATCTTAAATTGTATAAAACAATGAGTAAAATATGCCTTGCATAGTTATATGGATTTTTGCGGTCTGGTTGGCGCATTAATCCAAAGAAAAAGATAATGGAGTAAGAGTATGTCTAAGAAGATTCGTGTAGTTAAGCACTATTCTGGCGTTTATTCTGGTGTTGGGGCTGATTCTCAGCCAGTTCTTTCAAAGAGCGTTTGCGCTGCAATGCTGGCTGGCGCAATGGTGCTCGGGGGGGGGGTATTCGTTTCCTCGCCTGCCTATGCTGACGGTTATGTAGACGGCACTGGCAACAATGTTTATTACGGTTTCAAAACTGATGCAAAATATGCCGAGGCTCATTTCAACATTGACGTTGAATATTACGATACCTTTGAGCATGCCAAAGCTGGCGGTACTGAAGGCATAGACCCTCTTGGTAAATTTGTTCGCGTTCATTATCTTTCTAATTGCCACAACAATGCTACAGCTGACGATTGGCGATTCCGTCCAATGTGGTGGTTTGGTGTTCCTGCTGGTTTGAAAGATCCTCAAGATATTCAATTTAAGCGTATTGAAAAGTTAACAAAAAATGGCAAGGAGCAGGTTAAACCTGCTGGTTCTTCGCAATATATTACAACCGACGCAAACGGTTATGGCGTTGTTTCTGACAAACATTTTAATAGTCCTAAGGAATGGACTAATATTTCTAATTATTATTTTAGTGACGAAAATATTCTTGCCAGCAAAGGCTGGAAACAGCTTATGGGCTTGGGTACCAAAGACAATAAAGGTTACGATAATGCGGGCAATACCGCACAACAATGGGAAGAATACCAAAAGCAAACACAAGGCCTTAAGGGTATTTTCGTAGACTGGGAATCTGCTGGTCAGCGTTGGTATGACATGACCTACGTTTCCGAAATGACGGATGATGCGTGGCAAAAGCGCGATGAAAATCCGCTTCGTTTTGCGGCTGGCGTTTATCGTTTTGCTGGTAACTGGCACTATGCGGTTGGCCAAAAGCACAATACGCCAAAGATTGCGGATTATTTGAAGCTTGCGTATCCAGAGGTTACAAAGGTTAAGAAGACTAACGATTTAAGTGACGACGAGCAAAAGACTATTAAAGAAAAAATTGAAAAAGCGAATGAAAACACCAAGTACTTCAAGGAATTAGTTGCTGATAATGGTGTTGTGGTAAATAAGGATGGCTCTGCAACTATCACTTTCAAAGACAAGACGACTCGCACGATTCCTGCAAGTCTTCTTGTTGCACAAGATGAATCCGACAGCGACAGATATAAGCCATTTATGCCAGATCGCATACCTGTTGTAAAGCCTGATGCGTTAAGTGATGATGATAAAAAGGCTGTTATTGATGCGTTCAAGAAGGCGAACCCTGATAGCAGCGAATTTAGCAAGCATCTTGCCAAGGATAATGCTATTGCTTTCGATAAAGACAGCAAGAACCTTGTTGTGACTTACGAAGATGGCTCCACGGCTACGATTCCTGCGTCTGAGCTTGTGTTCCAAGGGCCAAAAATCTCCGACTGGGCGCCGTATGTTGTGCCGGACGCGATTGAGGTTAAAGATCCTGCAAAATTAGATGCAGATGAACAAAAGAAAGTAACCGATGCCTTCGACGCAGCAAACGCTGACTTGGATGTTTATAATGCAGCCAAGAAGGATGGCAAAACTCCTGTAAGCTTCGATAAAGACTTCAAGAACGCCATCATCACTTGGGCAGACGGTTCAACAACAGAGATTCCTTCCTGGCAATTCTTAAAGCAAAAGGCTGCTGAGCAAAATCCAACTCCAAAGCCGCCTGCTCCAACTCCTGCTGCTGAAAAAGAGTTCATTGTTGAAGCGCCTGAACAACAATCAAGGGTTAATTTCGATCCCTTTAATGCTACACAAAAAGACGTAAATGATAATAAGACGCAGCTTGATGCTATTGTCTCTCAATTTATGAAGAAGCTTAAAGCTAAGGATGCTAAGAATCCTGATACGTCTGTAACAATCAAAGGTGTTGAATTTAAGATAGTAGAGGGTAAGAGCGTAGTAGTATTCCATGCTGACAACTACAAAGATGCTACCTATCCAATGAGCGTATTCCTTAAGCAAATGGCAAATAAGCAAACGCCAAAGGAGACTGAGCATAATCCACAAGGAAAGACTCAATATAAGTACAAGGTTAAGCCTGTAGTAGTTAATGGCGATTCTCCTACTCCGTTAGAAAAGGTGCAAGCGCTTAAAGCATTCATCAAGTCTAATTATGGAACTGATTTGACATATGACACTACTGTTATAGATACGTATTCATTAAAAGACTCAGATAAACCTGTTGATGGCACTCAGGGCATGTGGCGCTTTGTTCAAGGCGAACATGATGGTGCTGGTATATTAACAATCGGTGTTGCGGATGATGGCTCTCTTGAAATTCAGGGTTATGAAAAGGGTGATACGAGTTCTAAGAAATTATTCACCGTTCCTGCAGGTGAATTGTATGTGAAAAAGAATTCTAACATTGATCACACACTTTCAGATTTAAAGCAGCAAGCTAAGGATTTGCTGAAAAAGCGCACAGATGAGGGTCTTAAAGACTCTGATTTTGATAAGGCTGGTATTGCTGATCCTACAAACTTGAATGATAATACCATCAATGGCATGAACGAGCAGCAGCTTCGCGATCTTATCCGCAAGCTTACCGATGCCAAGAAGGCTGAGCGCAAGTACAACAATCCTGCTGCAATTGAGGTTAAAGATCCAAGCAAGCCTACTGAAGAAGATTTCAAGAAGGCTGTTAAAGCATTCTTTGACGCTAACTATGATGGGCAGAATAATTTCCAAGTTACAACGAATGGCATGACTATTCCGTACCTTCCATCTGCTTCTGATCTTAAGCCAAAGTCTGGCACTGTTGACATGGAGATTGCTGACAATAATATCAAGTCAGTTACCTCAAGTGAAACTGGTAACACGAAAGACTATAAGTCAATTGTCTTTAAGGATCAGAAGGGTACTCAGCTTTTCACTGTTGCTATTACATATAAGCAGAAGGAAGAATCTGCTCCTGCTCCAACGCCTGATGCGCTTGCGCAGATGAAAAAGGACGCTGAGGAGATTATCGACCGCAATCCTAAGCTTACTGAGGAACAGAAGAAAGATTACAAGAAGCAGATTGAGGATGCTAAGACCAAGGAGAAAATCCAGGAGATTCTCAAGCAGGCCAATGAGCAGGCTGGTAAGAATAATGTAAAGCCTGAAGACATTAAGAAGAAAGAGAACGAAGAAAAGGAGAAGCGCGAAAAGGAGAAGCGCGAGAAAGAACAGCAAAATAAGCTTGCTGAAGATAAAACCAAAGCCAAGGAAGCTCTCAAGAGCCTGACCAATCTGACTGATGGTGATTCTGGCGATAAGAAGAAGTTATCAGATGAAATTGATAATGCTCAAACTCCTGAGGAAGTTAAGAATATTCTCGAAAAGGCCAAGGCGATTAACGACGCTCGAGGTGCTTTGAAGGAAGGTGCGCTTCCATTCTTAAGCCACGGCAAGTCTGATAGTAACGACGATAAGGCTCTTAAGGAGTTAATCGGCGCTGATCCAGCTCAGAAGGATAGCACGCTCACTGCTTTGGAAGCTGATCTTGCAAAGAAGGATCCTGCTGCTACTGCAGAAGAGATTAAGAATGCTCTTGATGCAGCCAAGCGCCAGAATGTGATTAACGAAGAAAATGCTAAGAATGCTGGTATTGCGAAGCTTGAAGCTAAGAAAGCAGAGCTTGATGCAGCATATAATGCTTTAGCAGCTGATCAACAGGCGAAAGCCAAGGAGAAGTACGACACGGCTATTAAGGCAATCAATGATGCTAAGACTACTGTAAACAACGCAACAAAGCCTTCTGAAATCAAGAATGCTGTTGATGGCGTGAAAACTTCGTTTGATGACGCAAACAAGGCAATCGAAGATGCTAAGGGCAAGCGCGATATTTCTCAGAACACATACGATGATCAGTCTGTACTTAATAAAGAAAAGGAAGATCAGAAGAAACGCATTCAAGATAGTGATCTTCCAGATGCTGAAAAGCAGAAGGCTATTGATGACATCAATGATGCAAAGAAGATTGGCGACCCAACTGCTATTGCTAATCGCGCTTTAAAGGCTAAGAAGATAGAGGATGCTAAGAAGCAGATTGCTGCGCTTGATCATTTGAACAATGCGCAGAAGGAAGCTTTCAAGAAGATTATTGAAGATACTGATGCTTCTGATCACAAGAACGCTGACGGTACAACTTCTGACGACATCGACGACGCGCTTGCCAATGCTACTGCAACCGATACTGCCATGGCTCGTCTTGAGAAGCTGAAAGAGATTGCTGATAAGTTCGCTAAGGGCGACAAGTATAAGGGTCTGCAAGAAGGCAATGAGCAAAAGAAAGCGTTTGACGATGCTGCTACTGCTGCTGGAGCCGTGCTAGACAAAGCTAATGGCGATCCTAAGGATGCGGATCAGGTTAATGAGCTGTATAAGGATCTTCTTAAGGCAATGCAGGCCATTGACGACAAAGCTAAGGGTGCTGGCGTTATTACTGATGCACTTCAGGCTGAAGTAGATAACGACTCTAAGCTTAAGCCAACGCCAGCTGATCCTAACGATTCCGCTAAGCCGGCTACGCCAGGCGATTCTCTGTACACGACCGCTTCTAAGGAGAAGAAAGAGGCCTTTGACAAGGCACTCTCTGACGCTGAAGCAGCATTGAATAAAGCTAAAGAAGATAACGCAGATCAAGCGAAGCCAGACTCTACTCCGCGCACTCCCGAGCAGGAAGCTGCTGCGCAAAAAGCGGTAGACGACGCACTTCAGAAGCTTGAAGAAGCACGTAAAGCTCTTGATGGCGTTGACACAACCGCGTTGCAGAATGAGATTGGTAAGGATAACACCGTTAAAGACTTAGATAAGTATAAGTATGCTGATAAGTCTAAGACGGATGCGTTTGATCAGGCTCTTAAGGATGCTCAGGATCTTATCAAGAATTTGACCACTCCTAGCGCTGATGGTACTACACCTAAGTACGGTGAAACTACATTGGATTCTAAGGAGAACAAGCAGAAGGCTTTGGATGATGCTCTTGCAAAGCTTAAGGCAGCTGAAGAGGCTCTCGATGGTAAGAAACCAACTCCTGGTTCTGGTTCTGAAGCTGGTTATGGTGTGAATGATAATGCGCCTACTACTGTGGATAAGGGTGAGTTGAATGTTCAGATTCAGGGTGCTGAGTCTGATTCACAGCCTGGAAATGCTGGTAATGGTAACGCTGGTGCTGGCGTAAACTCGGGTAATGCAGGTAACGCTGCTAACACCAATGCTGCCAACGCTAACGCTAATAATGCTAATGGCGCAAGTTCTGCTGCTGTGAATGCTGCTGTTGAGAATAATCCGGCTGTGAAGCAGGCGGATGCTCAAGTTGCTAAGGCTCAGGCGGCTCTTGATGCTGCTTTGGCTGAGGCTAAGAAGGTTGCGGCTGATCCTAACGCTACCCAGGCTCAGGTTGATGCTGCGGCAGTTAAGCTTGCGGATGCTCGTAAGGCACTTGCGGACGCTCAAGCCAATGCAGCAAAAGTTCGTGCAGCTGTTCGCAGCCGCGTTATAAAGGGCATGCGTTCTCGCGGAAATGCAGGCATTGCGACTGGCGCAAACGTTGCAACTGCTGGATTGATGGCAACTATGATTGCTGCAATCGGCGGAGCATTTGTAACTCGTCGCATGCGCACAAAGCACGCTAATCGCGATTAGCGCTTAGTTGCTACTTATGTAGGTCGTCGTGCGACGACCTACATAAGCGCTCAAAGCGTAGCGCGCGGTTTTCTTACTTGGTATTGCGCGAGGTTTGAGTATTTCTCTCCTCGCAGGCGCGCCAACCTGCCGGAGCGCTTAAAGCGTAGCGCGAAAAGCGCTTTGACTGAGCTTGAAATTGCATAACGCATTTCAAGCTCCTTCAAAGCGTGATTTGGCTTAAGGCATAAAGTCCAGTGGACTTTATGTGCCAAATCAGCCGAACGGCTACTAATAGCCGTGAGGAATAGAGCGCTGAGCAGCTCAAGGCAGAAGCACTGCTTCTGCGCTGCGAAGACGTGAGCGGGCTAATCCACGCGAGCGATTTTCCTTACTTGGTGTGTAGGAGGGCTGGCTAATTCTTGTCTCACAACGCTCCGCCTCTTACGTGTTGTTTTATGTTGCGGTTGTTCCGATTTGGCTTTGATTTTGTTTTTGGTTGAAGCTTATTTGTAGGCGTGTGTCATTGGGCTTTTTGGTATCGGCTGCCGCTCTTATACTGTTCGACCAAGAATCACCCAGCCCTCTTGCATGCTTGAACAATTGCGTGGTTTTTATCACCGAGATTCTCGATTTTTCTTGCTGCTTCAGCGAATCACCATCAAAGATGCTGAGGTTCGCTTCATCCGCTGCGAAAAATCTCGAATCTCTACCTCACTTAGTGTAATCATGTAGTGCGTTTGTACCGAATCTCAGTGTTTTTTGATACAAACGCACTACATGAAAGCGCTTATGCAAGTCGATTCGCAGCCATCTTACGTGCTTGAATAATTGCGTATATCTTAAATACAGGGTTTTTGTGTGTTTTTGTGTGGGGTGTGTGCTAATCTCGGTTAGTTCATGACTTTTTATAGATTCGTCAATCGAATTGTTCAATCATAAAATACGAAAGGCTATTGTGCCACATACTCATTATGATGCGTTTGCTAAAACGCAAGGCTCTAAGAAAACTGCTGCTAGAAAATCGAATAGTAAAAAATCCGCTGTAAGTCAAAGCGCTAATAAGAATTTTTCTAAAAAAGGCTATAAGTCCAAAGAAAATCCATTTGAATATAGAAGAAATCGTAAGAATAACGAATTTAACGCTCGTAAGAACCGCAATCGTAAGGCAGATAAAGCTAGAAGTCGCGCTAGAGAAAAAGCTTTGCAATACGAAGAGATGGCAATTCAAGAAGCTGAGAAGGACTTTGGAGAGAAGAGCTTTACTTCGCAGGACTTTAGCAAGCGTGATTTTGATAAGCGTGATTTTGATAAGCGTGATTTTAAGAATCGTCGTATAAATAATCGTAATCAAAATAAGCAAAATTCAAATAAGCAAAATCAAGAAGTCGAAAAAAACTCCGTAATGATTCCAGATACAGCTGTGGAATCACGCGAAAACTATAGCGATGACGTGACTTTTGCGCAGCTCGGCGTTCCGCAGCCTTTGGTGGAAATTTTGCGCGCAGACGGCAAAACCACGGCTTTTCCAATACAGCAGGCGACTTTGCCAGACTCTTTGCAAGGCGCGAACATTCTAGGGCGCGGCCGAACGGGAAGTGGCAAGACGCTAGCGTTTTCTATTCCGCTTGTTGCGCGATTGGCCGAAAATTTTGTTGATTTAATCAACTCGGGTCGCGCTTCTAGAAAAAACAAGAATCGCAAAGAAGACGATGTTCCAGCGCCTCACGCAATGATTTTGGCGCCGACTCGCGAGCTGGTGCATCAAATAGACGACGTAATCGCGCCTCTAGCGGCTGCTTACGGCATGAAAACTGTAACGGTTTATGGCGGTGTGCGTTACAAGCAGCAAATGGCGCTTCTTAAGCAGGGAGCGCAAATCGTAGTGGCTTGCCCAGGGCGATTAGAGGATTTGCTGCGTCAAGGCGCGTTAACGCTCGAAAAAGTGATGGTAAGCGTTTTAGATGAGGCCGACGAGATGGCAGATATGGGATTTTTGCCAGCCGTTACGCGCTTGCTTGAGCAGACTGATTCAAACGGTCAGCGCATGCTGTTTTCTGCTACTTTAGATAAGCAAGTTGCGACTATAGTAAATCGCTTCCTGCCAAATGCGCTTGTTCACGCTGTAGATGACGCGGATTCGCAAGTAGACACAATGACACACTACGTTTTTGGCGTTTCTGCGGCAGATAAGTACGAAGTTTTGCGAAAGCTGGCTTCGGGCAAAAAGCGCTCAATATTCTTTACGCGCACAAAGTATCAAGCCAAGAATATGGCAAAAAAGTTTGTGCAACAGGGGATTCCTGCAGTTGATTTGCAAGGAAACTTGTCTCAAAATCAACGCGATAGGCATATGAGCGTTTTTGCTAGTGGAGATGTGCGCGTGCTAGTAGCTACGGACGTTGCTGCGCGAGGCATTGATATTAGCGATGTAGCGCTTGTTGTGCAAACGGAGCCGCCAGAGGATCCAAAGTCGTTCTTGCATAGGTCGGGTCGTACTGCGCGCGCAGGCGAGTCGGGTAATGTTGTGACTCTTGTGTTGCCTAATCAAAAGCGAATGGCGCACACTATGTTGAGGCGTGCTGGCATTAACGCTAAAGCGCAAGACGCTAAGCCAGATTCGCCGATTTTGCAAGATATTGTTGGGGATTTGGCGGATTTGCAAGAGGGCTGGAGTATGCCAGAGCCAGAGCAGCCAAAGCGCAAAGGCGGGCGCTACAACCTACCTTCGCGCTTTAAGCGTCGCGCGAATCGACGATTTCGAGCTGCATAATGCGCGAGAAATCACCTCGATTCGCTGAGCCGCTCAAACGTAAAGTCCAGTGGACTTTACGTGCGGCGAAGACGTTAGCGCGCTTAGACCGCGCTAACGATTACCTACGATATTTCCGCTTTTTGTTGCTGATTTTAGCGTTTAGAGCTACAAAACCGTCAACTAAATGCGCTACTTGCTTTGACCTTTGCCGAATGCGCGCAAGCGAATACCATTCCAATCTTCGCTAACTGTTAAAGGCGTTGCGGCGTTCATTCCAGCAGTCATTGCTGCTGCTTGAACAGTGCTCGAGCTTGGAGAGCCAGCACGCCCTGGCTTAGGTGTTAAAACCCACATAGGTGCGTTGCTGTTCAACATGTTTGTTGCGTCCATAATGGTGTCTGCTAGCTCGTCTTCGTCGTCGCCGTCTCGCCACCAAATAATCACTCCGTCAACAGTGGAGCTGTAATCTTCGTCAACAAGTTCTTCGCCAGTCAATTCTTCGATATTGCTGCAAATCGCATCGTCAACGTCATCGTCCCACAGCCACTGCTGTACGATGTCTCCAGGTTGGAATCCAAATTCTTCTGCATGTTGAAAAGCTGTCTGTTCCACGTGACTCAATATATCAAAGCGTCAAGAATTTGCGCGACTCGCCCTATCTGCACGCACGGCACGCTGAGACACGCCTGGAAAATCGCCAGAAACCACAAAATCACTATATGTAGTTTGTTATTTATGTAAATTACCCTAGATATTGTGCATGCTATGGGCTATAGTAGAGCAAGTTGTTGCGAATCATAAGTAGATTTGCGATTCAAAATACACGTTAGCTTGAGAAAGGTCTGTAGAATGCAGGTCTCTGATATGACTTTAGAGGATGCCACTTTGCAAGATGAAGAAGCCGTCACTTTGGGTGATTTTAATGTAGCTTCAAACGACTCTTCTAAGAAGTCTCGCGTGCAAGTCGAAAAGCGCGATGGTCGCGTTGTTGACTTTGATCAGATGAACATTATTATGGCAATCAAGGCCGCTTTTAAGGATTTGCGCAAAGAAGTCGGTCCTCAAGAAGAGCAGATGATTCGCGATATTACGGATCATATTGAGGCCGAAATTCAAGACCGTTACAATGGCCCTGCAAAAATCGAAGATATTCAAACTCTTGTTGAGCATGGTCTTATTGAAAATCATCTTTACGAGGTTGCGCGTTGCTACACAAGCTACCGCCTAAACCGAGATATTGACCGCGCTAAGGCAACCGATATTAACGAAGCTGTGAATCGTCTTGTAAACCGCGATGAGTCGCTTGTGCGCGAAAATGCCAACAAAGATTCCAACGTTTACGCCACTCAGCGCGATCTTCTTGCAGGCGCCGTTTCTAAGGCTTCCGCGTTCTCTATGCTTCCGCACGCAGTTTCTAACGCACATATGAAGGGCGATATTCACTTCCATGATGCTGATTATTCGCCATTTACTTGCATGAGCAATTGCTCGCTTCCAGATTTTGGAGATATGCTTGCTAAGGGTTTTGCGCTTGGAAACGCAATGATGGATAGCCCAAAGTCTATTGGCACGGCGGCTACTCAAGTTACGCAGATTATTAAGGATATTGCAGGCGCGCAGTACGGTGGCCAAACTGTAAACCGCGCAGACGAGATGCTGGAGCCTTACGCTAAGTGCGATTACGACAAGAATCTTGCTATGGCTCAGGCCATGATTCCAGATTCCACGCCAATCGAAGTTGCTAAGGCTATGATTGACGGCTTAAAGGCTCAGGAGCCTAAGAATCTTCATTGTTCAGATAGGGATCCTCTTCCAGAAGACACTCCTTTTGATGAGAATTTGAGTGAGTTGGATCAGCTTCGCGAAGTTTACGCAAAGATTATGACGCGCAAGGCGATCTACGACGCTATGCAAACAATGGAATATCAAATCAATTCCAACCGCGTTTCTAACGGCCAGACTCCGTTTGTAACTGTTGGCTTTGGTCTTGGTACGTCTTGGTTTGCTCGCGAAATTCAGCGCGCTATTTTGCTTAATCGCATTCGCGGACTCGGCAAGGACCGTCATACTGCTATCTTCCCTAAACTTGTGTTTACTATTAAGCACGGCGTTAACGCAGATGCTGGCGACCCTAACTACGATTTGAAGCAGCTTGCGCTTGAGTGTTCTACAAAGCGCATGTACCCAGACGTTGTGTTCTACGAGAATATTGTTAAGATTACTGGCTCCTTTAAGGCGCCTATGGGCTGCCGATCCTTCCTTCAGGGCTGGATTGATCCAAAGACTGGCAAAGACGTGGAAGACGGCCGCATGAATCTTGGCGTTGTAACAGTTAATGTGCCTCGCATTGCGCTGGAGTCTCACGGAGACGTAAACCGCTTCTGGAAGCTTTTTAACGAGCGCATGGAAGTGGCGCATCAAGCTTTGCGATTCCGCATTATGCGTTGCAAGCAGGCAACTCCTGTAAACGCTCCAACTCTGTTCCGCTACGGTGCTTTTGGCCGTTTGGGAGCTAACGAGAGCGTGGATCAGCTGTTCCGCAATGAGCGCGCAACTGTGTCTCTTGGCTACATTGGCTTGTATGAAGCTACATCCGTGTTCTTTGGCAAGGATTGGATGCAAGATCACAGCTGGAACGAAGATGGCAAGCAATTTGCGCTTTCTATGGTTCGCCGTATGAATCAGCTTTGCCAGCAGTGGTCGAAGGCGGAGGGATACCATTACTCGGTATATTCCACTCCTGCTGAGTCTTTGACGGATCGCTTTAACCGCATGGATCGCCAGAAGTTTGGCAGCATTGAAGGCGTTACCGATCACGACTTCTACACCAACTCCTTCCACTACCCAGTGTGGTTGCAGCCAACTCCTATGGAGAAGCTCCGCTACGAGGTTGACTTCCCATATCTTGCTTCCGGCGGATTTATTAACTACTGCGAGTTCCCATGCTTGCAAGCGAATCCTAAGGCTTTGGAGGCTGTTTGGGATTACGCTTATAAGATTGGCATTGGCTACTTGGGTACGAACACTCCGATTGACCATTGCTTTGTTTGCGGATTCCAGGGCGATTTTGAGCCAACGAAGGAAGGCTTCCGCTGCCCAGAGTGCGGCAACAGTGACCCAGATAAGTGCAATGTGACTAAGCGCACTTGCGGATACTTGGGCAATCCTGTTCAGCGACCAATGGTTCACGGCCGCCACGAGGAGATTGCTCATCGCGTAAAGCACATGTCTGGCGAAACTGGTCATGTTGTTCTTAACAATGGCGAGTCTCGCGAGTGGTACGAGGAGACCAAGTAGCGCGTGGGATTGCGGCGTAAAATCGCGGTAAATCGCGGTAGATTGTGGTGTAAAGTCACGGCTTAAAGTCACAAAAAGTCGCATAAAATAAAGTAAAAGCTAGGCTAAATTACTAAAAAGGTTGGGACCATGGCTCGTATAAGTTTGCACGATTTTGCACCTGCAGACGTTAACCGCGGGCCTTGGATTCCAACCTCTCTTTCTAATAATCCGCGCGCAGGGCAGTGGTCCAGTGAGCGCATGAGCAAGGGCATGATTGCGGATTATAAGCGTTTTTTGATGACGGATGGCGAAGGAATCCGCTGCTCGCTGTATGTTTCTGGCTGCCCGTTCCATTGCGTTGAGTGTTATAACGAGTCGATTTGGGATTTTCGCGCAGGCTACCCATACACGCAAAAGCTTGAAGACCAGATTATGGAAGATTTGGCGCTTCCGTACGTGCAAGGATTGACTCTTCTTGGTGGCGAGCCGCTTCTTAACACTGGCATTTTGCTGCCACTTTGCAAGCGTATTCGAAGCGAGTTTGGCAATACAAAAGACATTTGGAGCTGGACTGGTTACACTTGGGAAGAGCTTATGCGCAAAGGCGAGACGCCCGATAAGCTTGAGCTTTTGCAATATATTGACATTCTTGTTGACGGGCGATATATGAAGAATCTTCACGATTCGCTATTGCAATTCCGCGGCTCTAGTAATCAGCGGATTATTGACGTTCCAAAGTCGCTGGAAAATCCAGCCGAGCCGCCTGTAATCTGGGAAAAGCTTCACGATCAAGAGCGTTTTATTCCATCAATCTATGGCAAGGATCGTGTAGTTGGCGAAGGTGACGCTAGTTAGCTAATGGTTGTTAGAAATAGCGCGCTTAGACCGCGCTAACGATACGCCTCGCTCGCGGCGAAAAATCTCGAATCTCTACCGTGCTTGGCGTAATCATGTAGTGCGATTGTACTGGATTTCAACGTTTTTTAATACAAACGCACTACACATACACACAGAACTGTAGTGTGTTTGTATTTAAAATACGGCGTGTTGTGGTACAAAGTACTACAAGTTAGAAGTGATATGATTAAGCGTATAAATACGTTTATTAGAGAGGTCGCATGAAAGCAAAATCGCATAAAAAACACAAGAATTACGCGCCTCATGCGTTTCGCACAATAATGCCGCTGTTAAAGCGCTATCGCATGCTTGGTGTAATCACGTCTGTTGCGATTTTTGTAGAAGCGTCTATGCAAATTGCGATTCCAACAGTAATGTCTAGTCTTATTGACTTTGGAATTGCCGCAAAATCCCAAAACGCTGTTAAATACTACGGCTTGCAATTACTCGCTTTTGCTGCAATATCAATGATTTTCGGCGTTATTTCTGGCGTTTGTTGCGCTCATTCTAGCGCGGGCTTTGGCAAAAATTTGCGATGCAAGATGTTTAGTCGTTTGCAATCGTTGAGTTTTTGCGATCTTGACCGTTTTTCTACTGGCACGGTTGTTACGCGCTTAACTAGCGACGTTTCTAATATTCAATTTGCGTATCAAATGGTTATTCGCGCAGGCGTTCGCAGCCTTGTGATTATTGTTGCAGCGTGGTGGTTTACTTTTTGCATAAGCCCTTCTATTTCTTGGGTTTTTCTTAGTCTTATTCCAATTGTTGGCGTTATTTGTGGTATTGGTGCAAAGATTGTTGCGCCTACTTTTGCGCGAATTTACGGCACGATTGACATCATGAACAGCATGGTTAGCGAAAATTTGCGCAATATTCGCATTGTTAAGTCGTATGTTAGGGAAGACTACGAAAACCACCGTTTTAGGCGCATATCGCATAAGATTTACAGCTATTTTTTAAAAGCAGAGTATGTTCTAAATTGCAGTATTCCGCTTTTTAACTTGTGTTTTTATGCGTGTTTGCTTCTTATTGCGTGGATGGCTTCTAAGCAAATCGTTGCTTCTGGAAATAATCCTGCATTTGGCTTGACTACGGGAAATCTTGCGGCGCTGGTTGTGTATGCGTTGCAAATTTTGTTTGCGTTGGCTAATTTGGTTGTAATTTTTGTTATGACGGTTACTGCGCGCACGTCAATGTATCGTGTTGCAAATGTTTTACAATCGCATAACAGTGAGTATGTTCATAAAAACCCGATTACAGAGCTTGCGGATGCTTCGATTTGCTTTAATAATGTTGATTTTGCATATTATTCTGCGCGCGTAAATGGCGATTTGTCTTCGGCTGCTTGCGACTTATCTAAAGGTAGTCAGGAAATTTTACACAACATAAATCTAAACATTCCTTCTGGCTCTACTGTTGGGATTGTGGGCGCAACGGGTAGCGGAAAGTCAAGTATTATAAATTTGATTGCGCGCCTTTACGATGCCACAAAAGGCACTGTTTTTGTAGGCGGGTCAGACGTTCGTTTTTATGATTCCAAAAGTTTGCGCAACCAGATAGGAATTGTGTTACAAAAAAATATTCTGTTTAGCGGCACTATTGCGCAAAATCTTCGATGGGGCAATGAGGATGCCAGTGACTCCGACTTGCGCGAAGCGTGCAAAATCGCTTGCGCTCAAGAGTTTATAAACGATTTGCCACATGCATATAACACGAATCTTGAGCAAGGCGGCAAGAATCTTTCGGGCGGTCAAAAGCAGCGACTTTGCATTGCGCGCGCGTTGTTAAAGCGGCCAAAAATCTTGATTTTAGACGATTCAATGAGTGCGGTAGATGTTAAAACAGACGCCAAGATTCGCGAGAATTTAAGGCATTTTATGCCCGATTCCACGCAAATCATTGTTGCGCAACGCGTGTCTTCTTGCATGCATGCGGATTTGATTGTTGTTCTTAAAGATGGGCGTGTTGTTGCTAAAGGGAAGCATAGCGAGTTGATGGAATCGTGCGAAATTTATAGAAAAATGGCGATTTCTCAAGGTGTAAAAATGATTGAGTCTAAAAACAGTGAAGGCAATGAAGGCGTCAAAGACAGTGAAGGCGGCAGGATTAACAATGAAAAATAATGAAAAGTCGCAAGAAAACTTGGCGCAAAAGTCTGCACAAAAGTATGCACAAGAATCTTCGCAAAAATCGCAAGAAAACTTGGAGCAAAAATCGCAAGAAAAATCCGCTCTAAATTGGCGCGTTCTAAAGCGCTTAGCGTCTTATATTATGGCTTACAAGATGCAAGTTTTTGTTGTTATTGTGTCAATTATTGTAAGCTCCATTGTTCAAGCTGTAAGCGCAATGTTTTTGCAATCGCTTGTAGACGCGTACATTTTGCCTCTAATTGGCAAGCGCAATCCCGATTTTGCGCCACTTTTGAGAATGATTGCAATTATGGCATGCGTGTGCGCTATTGGCGTGTTCTTTAGCTGGCTTTGGAGCAGGTTGGTTGTAAAAATCGCGCAAAGTGTAATGCGAAACCTTAGAAATCAAATGTTTAAGCATCATCAAGATCTTCCGCTTGGGTACTTAGACGCTCACGGATATGGCGATGTTATGAGCCGATACACAAACGACACGGAGGCGCTTCATCAAGCGATTTCTTGGTCTTTTCCAGATTCGTTTAGCGCGCTAATGTCTATTGCGGCGGCGTTTTGCGCGATTGTTTGGCTTTCGATTCCTGTTGCAATTTTTATTGTGATTTTTACTGCAATTCTTTTGCTTCTAGTGCGTTTTATGCTTAAGCGTTCGGGCAAGCTTTTTGTGCAATTCCAGGCAGCTTTGGGTGATTTGAATGAGTTTGTAGAAGAGGCGGATTCTGGTAGAAAAGTTATTAAGATTTTTAATCACGAGCGCGCTGCGGTTAAAAAATTAAGTGATTTGGCTTCTCGCGTGCAAAAAATTTCTGCTAGCGCCAATTCTTACGCAAATAATGTTATGCCTGTGATTAGTAACGCGAGTTATCTGTTTTACGTTTTGCTTGCGATTTTTGGAGCGTGGGCTGTAAATGCTGGCGTGCCTTCTGCTGGGTTGAGTGGCGTTTTTGGGGGCGATGCATTGAATAATTCAAGCACGCTTACAATCGGCACGCTTATATCGCTTCTTACGCTTTCTCGCGCGTTTATAAATCCGATTGGCGAGATAACAATGCAATTAAATTCGCTTATGATGGCGAATGCAGGCGCGAATCGCATTTTTGCGCTTTTAGATGAGCCTGTTGAAAAAGATGATGGAACAGTTAAGCTCGTTAAAATTCGCGCAAAAATCGTTGAGTGTTGTAGTGGTGATGGTGGAGATAGTGGAGATAGTGGCGATAGCGTAGATAAATCGCTATCAGATATTGATAAATCGCAAGTAAATCAAGTAGATTCTACAGCATCTAAACATTCTTATTTGCAAGTTTTTAGTGAAGTAAGCGAAGATTCTTGTGGGAATAACGTGTATTGGGCGTGGAAAAATTGCTCTAAAAAGTCAAGTTGCGATTCTTCGAGCTACGATTCTTCAAGTTGCGATTATTCAAATCCAGATTCTTCAAGTTGCGATTCTTGCACAGATACCCAAAAACATGCGATTTGCTCTAAAGACGGCGTGTATACGCTTGTTAGGGGAGATGTTCGCTTTGAAAACGTTACGTTTGGCTACGAGCCTTCTAAAACCGTTTTGCATAACATATCTTGGTATGCACACGCGGGTCAAAAAGTTGCGCTTGTAGGTGCCACTGGAGCTGGCAAAACCACAATCGCCAATCTTCTTACGCGTTTTTACAACATTGCAGATGGTCAAATCTTGTATGACGGAATCGATGTTCGCAATATTTGCAAAAGTGACTTGCGACATGCCGTTGCAACTGTTTTGCAAGATGTTGGATTGTTTAGTGCAAGCATAATGGACAATATTCGCTACGGACGTCTTAATGCTAGCGATTCGGATTGCGTTGCTGCCGCCACTCTTGCGCATGCGGATTCCTTTATTTCCAAGCTGCCAGACGGCTATAACACGTATATTAAAAACGGCGGAGCAGAGCTTTCGCAGGGCCAAAAGCAGTTGATTGCGATTGCGCGCGCTGCTGTTGCGAATCCGCCTGTTTTGATTTTAGACGAAGCAACTTCTTCGATAGACACGCATACAGAGGCGCTTGTGCAAAGCGCGATGGATGCTTTGATGCAAGATCGAACTGTGTTTGTGATTGCGCACAGGCTTTCCACAGTGCGAAACGCGGATGTGATTATGGTTCTAGACCATGGCAGGATTGTTGAGCGTGGGTCTCACGAAGACTTGATGAAAAAGCGCGGCGAATATTATCAACTTTGCACGGGTGCAATGGAGCTGGAGTAGCCAGCGTTGTGTGTTTGCACGTATTGAACATAATGTGCGTTTGCTTGATATTCCGCGGCAACACGCCGAATACGCTTTTGAGCTTGCATTTTTGCGTGGATTCTGTAAGATAGTAACTCGGCTGTTCAATGGAACAAAGCCACGGCCCCGTAGCTCAGTTGGTTAGAGCGCCGCCCTGTCACGGCGGAGGTCACCGGTTCAAGTCCGGCCGGGGTCGCGATTAGTAAAGGCCCGGTTCGCCGGGTTTTTTATTCATCATGGCTCTGTAGCTCAGTTGGTAGAGCGAGCGACTGAAAATCGCTAGGTCAGCGGATCGATCCCGCTCGGAGCCACAAGTAAATAAACAAAAACTAAATAACAAAACGCGCAGCATTTTTGCCGCGCGTTTTTTGTTTATAAGCTAGTCAACTTGCTTAGTCAACTTGCTTAGTCATTAGTCAACTTGCTTAGTCAACTTGCTTCCACGATTCAACATCAATATGATGATCTGGATTTGCTTGCCAAGCAGCCCAAGCAGATTCCACAATATCCTTAACGTTGTAGCGCGCATGCCACCCCATCTCTTCGTTAATGCGCTTAGTGCTTCCAATCAATTGTGGCGGATCGCCAGCTCTACGCCCTAAAATCGCCTCTCTAAATGGCAAGCCTGTAACGCGCCTAACTTCGTCTACAATTTGACGAACAGAAGTGCCTTTGCCTGTTCCAACGTTAAAAGCGTCGTACTTGCGCTCATCGCGATCTAAATAAGTAAGCGCTGCAATGTGCGCGTCTGCAAGATCTGAAACGTGAATGTAGTCGCGAATGCAAGTGCCGTCGGCAGTAGGGTAGTCATTACCAAAAATCGCAGGAGCTTTGCCTTGTTGCAATCTATCTAAAAGCATAGGAATCAGGTTCAAAATCGCAGGATCTTCTAGCTCCACAGGCCCGCATCCAGCAACATTAAAGTAGCGAAGCGCGCAAAAACGAATTCCGTAAGTGTGTTCGCAAGCGCGTGCCATCCACTCGCCAAAAAGCTTAGTTTGGCCGTATGGATTAATCGGAAGCATTGGCACAACGTCTTCTGGCACAACTTCTACAGGCGGCTCGCCATACGTGGCTGCGCTAGACGAAAAAACAAGCTTTTTAGCACCGCTTTGGCGCATTCCTTCTAAAACGTTAAGCATGCCGTTAATGTTCTGCTGGTAGTACCAAAGTGGCTTTTCTACGGACTCTCCAACTTGCTTTCGCGCAGCAAAGTGAATTACAGAATCAACGTTATTTTCTTTCATTATTTGCGCAAGTCGCGCTCCAGCGTCTGGGGAAGCAATGTCCATTCCGTAAAGTCGTGCGCCTTCGATTCTTGTAGGCTTTCCGTAGCTCAAATCGTCTACAACTACAACGTTTTGCTTTGCTTGGTGAAGAGCGTGTACAACGTGTGCGCCAATGTAGCCGCATCCGCCTGTAACTAGAATAGTCATTGTTTACCGTTTTCCTTTCTTACATATGCTGTTTTGCATAATGTTATAGTGAAATTATAGCGCTTGAATCATATTGTGTTTTTGGCATTGTTTGTATTTGTTCCAGTGTTTGTGATTGTTTGTGATTGTGTTGGTATTTGTGCCAGTGTTTTGCGCGTTTGATATTATTCGATGAGTTGTGATTAAGTCGCGTATGCAAGAAAATAAGGAAGATTGGCTAAAAATGAACGATTTTAATGTAGATAGTGCAAGTGACGATTTGCATAGTGGCCACTCTTTTAGCGATTTGACTGGTCGCGAGGATGGTCGCGCGGTTTCTGGCGACTCTTCCAAGCCTAAACAAACGCACGCATCTGCTAGGGCTATTCTTTCGTTTGTGCGAAGGTCTGCTAGGCTCGACGCGCGCTTGGAAAAAGCCAAGCAACGCTACTCTGGTACTTATTTGCTATGCATTGCAGATGGCGATGGGTCTTTGCGCGTAAAAAGCGATTTATGTGTTGATTCGCAATGGATTGAGGCCAATTGGGGCAATGCTAATCCGTTGATTGTAGAAATCGGCTCGGGTCAGGGCGAGAACATTGTTGCGGCTGCTGCAGCAAATCCGAATACGAATTTTCTTGCGCTAGAAGTTTACGACCCAGGCGTAGCGCACACTATGCTTTTGGCTGGAAAGCAGGATTTGCATAATTTGCGAATTGCTCAAGTTAACGCTCCTGATTTTCTTGCAGCGTGCAAAAGTGGTGTTTTGGCAGAAGTTTGGACATTTTTCCCAGACCCTTGGCCTAAAATGCGTCATCACAAGCGCCGAATTGTTCAGCCATCTTTGGCTAAGTCTGTGCATAATGCGCTTGTTGTGGGCGGAGTTTGGCGAATTGCTACAGATATTGAGGATTACGCGTTGCATGTTCACGAGGTTATGGATTCTTTGGCGTGCTTTGAAAACGCTGGAGATTTGCGCGTGAGTTTGCCTACGGAGCATGTTGGCAAGGGGAATGCACAAGATGCTGGCGATTTGCCTCATGCGGATTTTGTTGAGTCGCGTCGCTTTGATGGGCGTGTTTTGACGAATTTTGAGCGCAAGGGATTAGATGCTGGTCGCGTGATTCACGATTTGACATATGTTGTTAAAAAGTGAGTTGTGTATTTGATTGTGATGCAGTGCGTAATGCGTAGCGCGTGCTTGTGTGGTGTGCTTTGTTAGAATCGCGTTATCTTCCTTCAACACGCCGTAATTTGCAAGAACTGCGCATGAGTGTTAATATCATATGGTTTGGTTAAAAGCCCCCTTCGTCTAACGGTTAGGACACCAGACTTTCAATCTGACAACAAGAGTTCGACTCTCTTAGGGGGTACAAATTTTGCGCCGCTAGTTTTAGCGGCGTTTTTGTTATCTACGATGTTTGCCGCTTACCACGAACTCTTGCGCTGTTCTCAATATGCTTCGTTCCTAATTTGTGCTATAAAAGTCTTATGGTCTTTATGCGCAAAACAAAACACGTTCTTATGCGTGCGATTCGTGCTGTTTTGTGCAAACGTAGTTATGTTGTTTCGGCTTTTGCGTCCGCATTGGTGATTTTCTTATTTGCGTCTCTAAGTGCTTGCACTCCTCAGGGCCACGCTGTTGGCGATAGCGGGCATTTGGACGACATTGTTCATGATGGTATTGATGTAGAAGACATAAAGTTGTTTGTAGTTGGATCCAGGCAGGCGGCTCTTGATTCTAAGCTTTTGCATATGTGTGAGAAATCTGGTTTGCATGCATCATATACTTCGATTGCAGACGTCAAAAATGCTAATTTTGCTTCGCAAGAGGCAATTACAGATGCTTCAAATCAGCCTGTGTCTATTATTTTGATAAACAATATTAATGTTGATAGATTAGATCGCGTTGATTATAGCGTTAAAAGCAATGCTGGTGGTGCGCATGTTGATCTAAAGGCTCGCAAAGCTTGGACTAATGCGCTTGAATATGTGCGCTCTGCTGGGATTCCTGTTGTGCTTGTTAATCCACAAAATCCACCTAAGGACCGCACTTTGTATGCAGCAAAGCTTTATATTCTTAAGGATTTAGATGGCGAGAATTTGTTTGACGCAAATCTAATTAAGAGTTTCGGTAAAATCCAACATTCTAGTCTTCTAAAAATCGTTCAATCTGTGATTGACAATACGCCTCACAGTAGGGATGTGGTTATAAATGACAAAGATTAGCTCTAACGTTACGAGTTTGCAAAAAATGCATGATTCGCAAAGCTCTACAGATTCTACAGATTCTGTGAATATCTCCGATTTCCCTGATTTGCCAGAGGTTAGCGAACAAGGCTTAACACAAAGCGAAGTTTTTGATGCTGTAAATCGCGGATTTGTAAATGTTACGAATAATCGAACATCTAGGTCCGTTCTTTCTATTGTGCGCGCAAACGTGTTTACTCTTTTTAACGCAATCATTTTTGCAGCAATGGTTGTTGTGCTTGTCACTGGTTCTTGGAAAGACGCTGTTTTTGGCTTTGTGATTCTTATTAACACGGGTATTGGTGTTGTTACGGAGTTGCGCGCAAAGCGTACGCTCGACCGTCTTTCGATTCTTGTTGCTTCCAAATCGATTGTTCGGCGCGAAGGCAAAAATGTTTATGTTGATCATAGCGGTATTGTGCTTGGTGATTTGTTGTGGGTTCGTTCTGGCGACCAGGTTCCTGCAGATGCAAATGTTGTTAAATCTTGGGGCTTAGAAATGGACGAGTCCATGCTTACGGGCGAATCTGTGACTGTTCGTAAAGCTGCGGACGACTTTGTTTATTCTGGGTCTACTGCGGTTTCTGGCGTTGCTTTAATGCGCGTTACAGCTGTAGGAGATAACAGCTATGCGTCTAAGCTTGCTGCACAAGCAAAGGTCTATACAAAAACAATCTCCGATTTGAGTCGTGGAATTAACACGATTCTAAAGTGGATGACGATTGTTGTTGTTCCTCTTTGCGTTTTGCTTGTTTGGTCGCAAATCAATAAGGTTGGCGGATTTGCTGTAGCTTTACAGACGGGGCAGTGGAAGAGCGCTGTTGTTTCTGCTGTTGCTGGCGTTGTTGGCATGATTCCAGAAGGGCTTGTTCTTTTAACTTCGCTTAACTTTGCTGTTGCTGCAATGCGTCTTGCGCGTAAAAAAACGTTGGTTCAGGAGCTTGAATCTGTTGAAACTTTGGCTCGAGTGGATTGCCTTAATCTAGACAAAACTGGCACGATTACGGATGGCGGAATCGCGTTTGTTGGTGTTGACTTGATTGGTGATGGCTCGAATCGTTTGGTGAATCAAGCTTTGTTTGACTTATCTAACGAAGAAAATCCAAATGCTACAGGTTCTGCCATTATGGAAGGCCTTAAAAATCAAGGTGTTTCCGCTGCTTCTAGTGTTAGCGCTCGCTTGCCATTTTCGTCTGCAAGAAAGTGGAGCGCAATACGTTACGCGCTAAAAGACGGTAGATTTGAAACGTGGTATATGGGTGCTCCAGAGGTTTTGGCAACTGCGATTTGTTCACGCGAATCTAGCGCTGTTTCTAGCGATTTGCACGGTTCTATTGCTCCAGCGGTTGCAGAAGGCGGAATCAGCGATTCTGCGGTTTCTGGCGATTCTCCTTTCGATAATTGCCATTTAACGGATTCGTTTAAGCAAATTTTGAATCGTGTAAACGAATACGCTCAGCAGGGTAATCGTGTTCTTCTTCTAGCTGTTGCTTATAGTGATTCTGGCGATTCTAATAACGCAACGTTCTCCAGTTCTCCAGTAGTGTCTGCAAGCGCTCGCCCTGTTGCTTTAGTTCGATGCTCAGAGAAAATACGTGCTGACGCTCGTCAAACTCTTGCTTGGTTTAGGCAGCAAGGCGTTAGGTGTCGCGTTATTTCTGGCGATAATCCAACAACTGTTGCATCTGTTGCCGAAAAAGTTGGTCTAACTGGTGACTCAAAGCCTGTTTCGATGGACGCAAGACAGTTGCCTAAAGATATAAATCAACTTGCCGAGGTTCTTGAAAACGTTGACGTTTTGGGTCGCGTTTTGCCAGATCAAAAAAAGGCGATTGTTCAAGCTTTGCACTCTAAAGGCCATGTTGTAGCTATGACTGGCGACGGTGTGAACGACACGCTTGCGCTCAAAGAAGCAGACTTAGGCGTTGCAATGGGTAACGCTGCTCCAGCTGCTAAGGCTGTTGCGCAAGTTGTTCTTGTTGACTCACGTTTCTCGCATCTTCCAGACGTTGTTGCTAGAGGTCGTCAAGTAATGGCAAACATGGAACGTGTTGCAGGACTGTTCCTTGTTAAAACCGTGTATTCTGCGCTGATTTCTGCAGGTGTGGTTTTGCTTGGTCTTAATTTCCCATATTTGCCTCGTCACATAACCTATATCGGTTCGTTAACCATTGGCATTCCAGCATTTTTGCTCGCTTTGGCTCCTAATACAAGGCGCTATGTTCCTGGATTCTTGCATCGTGTTGTTCGTTTTGCTTTACCAAATGGTATAGCTGTTGCTGTGTCTGTTTTGGTTGTGTCCATTTTTGCTCCTTTAATGCTTGCGCGCGGTCTTGATTCTTCTAACGCTAACGCTTCTAGGCTTATTGTTGAATCCGTGCACGCTGTTGGTGTAACTCGCACTATTTGTGCTGTTACTGTTTTTGTGCTCGGTGTTGCAGTTTTGGCTACAGTTTCTAAGCCACTTATTTCTTGGCGTGGAATTATGGTCTTATGCTTTGCTGCTGCTGGCGTTATTGGTGCATTTATACCGTTTGTTGCGCATTTCTTTGATTTGCATGTTCCTGTGAGCGGAAATGCAATGTTTGTTATGATTTGTGCTGTAATTTTTGCCTTTGTTATATGGTTAGTTTTGCATCTTGTTAGTCACTTGATTGAAAACTGGATCGATAATGTGAACGATGGTAGTGCTTTGCACTCTTATGATAGTGATCGTTGACGTAGCGTGTCGTGCCTACTAACAATTGTGCTTACAATAGATATGTGTTCAGTATTTTAGAAATGTTCTCGGTTGGTGTAGGTCCTAGTTCTTCGCACACTGTTGGACCTATGCGCGCAGCGAATGCTTTTGTGACTTCTCTTCAAAAGAATGGAAGGCTTAAAGACGTTTCGCGTGTGCGAGTCACACTGTATGGTTCCTTGTCTCTTACTGGATTGGGGCATGGTACGGATCGTGCATCGGTTGCTGGTCTTGAAGGTAACCTTCCAGACGATGTCGATACAGAACACATGATGACTATTCGAGAAGATTGTAAGAAAAGCGGAACTTTAACGCTTGCACATAGTCATACTATCGAATTTGACTACGATTCCGATGTTGTTTTTGAAAAGTGGCGGCGCATGGCTGCGCATCCTAATGGCATGCGGTTTGTTGCTTTGGACTCCTTTGGTAATACTGTTGACGAACAAGTTTGGTATTCGATTGGTGGCGGATTTATTCGCAAAGGCAATGCAAACGATAAGATGATTGGCTTGCATGACCGCGTTGATGAAAATGTGGAAGGAAGTGAAGATAGCCCTAAAGATTCTAATCCTAAAGATTCTGAATCTTCTAGTGATTCGCATGAAGACTCTTCTGTTCCATATCCTTTTACAACGTGCAAAGAACTTATCTCGATTTGCAAAAAAGAGCATAAGAGCATAAGTGACATTGTTTGGCAAAACGAACTTGCTTTGCATAACGGTAATTCCGAATATGTTCGTTCTTATTTGTTGCATGTTTGGGAAGTTATGGAAGAGTGTGTTGAACATGGATGTAACTCTAAGCAGCAGATTCTTCCAGGAGGACTTGAGGTTCATAGGCGTGCTCCGCGTATGTATGCTCGTCTTGCTGCGAATTCCGATATGCTTAAGCAAAATCGTAGGCGAGCTGATTGCGCTCTGGAAGCTTCTGACTCTGCATGGGTAAATCTTTTTGCTCTTGCAGTAAGTGAAGAAAACGCTGGAGGTGGTCGTATTGTTACAGCTCCGACTAATGGATCCGCTGGTATTATTCCAGCTGTTTTGCAATACTATTGGCGTTTTGTAGACAGTTCTAGCGAGGAGGGAATAATAAAGTTCCTTCTTGCTTCTGGAGCTGTTGGCTATTTGTTTAAGCGCAATGCTTCTATTTCTGGTGCAGAAGTTGGGTGCCAGGGAGAAGTTGGTTCTGCGTGTTCTATGGCTGCTGCAGGCCTGTGCGAAGTTCTTGGCGGAACTCCGCAGCAGGTTGAAAATGCTGCCGAAATTGGTATTGAGCATCATCTTGGTCTCACTTGTGATCCGGTTGGTGGCTTGGTTCAGATTCCTTGTATCGAGCGCAATGCTATGGCTGCCAACACTGCTATTAACGCTGTTAGAATGGCTCTTCTAGGTGATGGCTCTCATATTGTTAGCTTGGATAGTGCTATTAAAACTATGAAGGAAACTGGCCAAGACATGATGTCTAAATATCGCGAAACATCTAAGGGTGGCTTAGCTGTGAACGTAGTTGAGTGCTAGTTATAGTCGTTGCATTTATAGCTATTTTATTGCATTTTCCTTAAGAATGTTTTGCGTATTTGCTTGCATTGTGTTGCTATATTGTTATGCAAGTTATATGCGTATTGGCATAGGTAGCGGTTGAGTGCTAATCTAAAACACGCTATAAAATTGCAAAAATGTTATAATATTCAAAGTTTTTAATGAATAGTTTGTAAGTGTTAGTGGCTTTTTGCAAGCATTTACACATGTTTGTAAGGGATTATAAGAGGTTATAAAGGAGGCAAAATGGCACAGGATATGCCAGAAGTAGTTGCGGAATTTGGTACTACGCCAACGGTGACGTTCCCAGCGCTTGAGCCGCCAGCAGGGCTTAAGGTTGTTGAATTGGTAGAAGGCAATGGGCCTTTGGTTCGTGCTGGAGATACTGTTACCGTTAATTACCACGGTGTTGTTTGGGGGGCAAGTGAGCCTTTTGACTCTAGTTTTGCTCGTCATACTCCTGCCAGCTTTGGTATTGGTGTTGGACAGGTTATTCAGGGATGGGATCGTACTGTTCCAGGACATAATGTTGGTTCTCGCTTACTTGTTTCTATTCCGCCTGAGTATGGTTATGGTTCACGAGGTGTTCCGCAGGCTGGAATTGGTGGTTCGGACACCCTCGTTTTTGTGATTGATATTATTTCTACTCGCTAAACGCGAGTGATTGTTTTGTTGCTTTTATTCTTTATTCTTTGTTAAGGAGATTGCAAAATGGCTGAAGAAAAAGTAATTCTATTGACTAAAGAAGCCTACGATAAGCTTAAGGAAGAATTAGCTCATCGCGAAGGTGAATATCGTGATGAAATCACCGAGCGTATTGCTGCTGCTCGCGCCGAAGGCGATTTGTCTGAAAACGGTGGCTATCAGGCTGCTCGCGAAGAGCAGGGCAAGAACGAAGGTCGTATTAACGAGCTTATTGTTAAGCTACGCAACGCAAAGATTCTTGAGGCTCCAGCGGAAGGCCTTGTTGGCAATGGCTCTGTTGTTACTTTAGATCTTGCTGGTCGAGAGATGACTTATGTTCTTGGCTCTCGTGATATTGCTGTTGCTACCGATTACGATGTTATTAGTCCAGAATCTCCGATTGGTGCTGCAATTATTGGCGCTAAAGCGGGTGATACTGTTAGCTACTCTGCTCCAAATGGTCGCCAAATTTCTGTAACCATTAAGGATTCTCATCCACTCGCTTAAACAATGAATTTGTTTTAATAAGCGAGTACATACTTGTTATCCATCTATTTTCTCTAATCGCTGTGATTTAGAATCTATATGATTTATAGGTCACAGCGATTTTATTTATATGCTTATTTGTATCCGTTTAACAGTATCGCTCTTTAGTTGTTTTAATCTCGTAAATCTTGTAAATCTCTTAAATCATTAAATTTTTCTTAAAATGGTAACAACCTTGCCCATTATCTTTGCGTGAGATCCATCTATAGGGGAATACGCTGGATTGTGAGGCATAAGCCAAACGTGACCATTTTCTTTTCTAAACGTCTTTACAGTTGCTTCGTTATCTAGCAGCGCAGCAACAATATCTCCATTTGTTGCTTCGTTCTGTTCTCGCACAACAACATAATCACCGTCGCAAATTGCTGCGTCAATCATTGAATCTCCATGCACTTCTAGCATGAACAGATTTCCGCTTCCAGTAAGTCTTTCTGGCAAACGCATAACATCTTCAACATGTTGTTCAGCTGTTATAGGTGTTCCTGCAGCGATTCTTCCAACAAGAGGAACATCGTGAGAGTTTATCAAAGACTCACTGTTATACATGCTCACATCGATAGCTGATTGTTTTTCAAGCAATGCATGGGCTTTTTCTTTATTCTTTTGTATAAAATCTCCAATAACTTCAATTGCTCTACCTTTATTTGCACTTATTCGTATTAATCCTTTCATCTCGAGTGCTCGTAATTGATGTTTTACGGAAGAAGGACTTCTTAAGCCTACAGCTTCACCTATTTCTCTAAATGATGGAGGGAATCCATGTTCTTCGAGGCATTGCTGTATAGCATCCATGATTTTTCTCTGGCGATCTGTTAGTGGCTCAGCGTTGTGCGCCGCAGAATCACTAAGCTCGTTTTGGGTGGTATTCATGGTGTCTCCTTTCGTTGTTTTACATTCTAATACACTTTTCTAAAAAAATCAAACATATGTTCGACACGCCGTTGCATCTTTAGAACAAATGTGTCAAGATTAATACACTTGTTCGATAGAACAAATGTTCATGTCAATTAAAACGTAAGAAAGGATAGTTATGTATAAGAAGTTGAACTCTTTTGATGGCGTTAATTATTCAACACCAAATCGTGCTGTTTTGACTAATAAGAGTTACAAAAAACGCAAAAATAAATTATTTATGCGTTTTATAGTTTTTTCTGCGTTAGTTTGCTTTGCTTGGATTATTTTTATGCCAAAGCCAGCTGTTTCAGCCGTATCAAAATCCTTTATAACGTATACTGTTCGCCCTGGAGATACATTGTGGAGTTATGCAAAATCCATAACAGATAAAAATGGCAATATTTCTGATTCTGTTGATTACCTTATGCAATTAAATAATCTTGATTCTCCAGATTTAGAAGTAGGGCAGTCTATACGCGTACCTTTTATTGACAACTAATTTTATTATTACAAATATTATTAGAATGGAGTATTCATGAGTACAGATTATGAATATAATTCGTCAGAATCATACGATTTGTTTGCATTATATTATTGCGATGATTCTGCATGTTGCAGTTGTCATGATTTAAGCGTTAAACCAATTGTTGAACCACTTGTTGTTATGGATGTATCTATATATCCATCTATTCGAGTGTTTTGCGATAAATTTTATAAAATATACGAGGAAAAATATGAAAAAATCGATTTATTTATATAAAACATTGAAATATATATAACATATTTAATTAATTTTTAGTATGCTGTATATATGCATTGTCCTTTTTGTAAGAATTCCGATACTAAGGTTATTGACACTAGAATCAGCGAGGATGGATATTCAATCCGTCGTAGGCGCGAGTGTCAGATGTGTGGTAATCGTTTTACAACAGTAGAAACTACGCAATTGCTTGTTATGAAGCGTTCTGGTTCTGTGGAACCTTTTGATAGGGCAAAAGTGGTTGCTGGTGTTGGAAAAGCTTGCCAGGGTAGACCAATAGATTCTGAGGAGCTAAAGACTCTTGGAATGGAAGTTGAAGCTGATTTACGCGCTCGTGGATTAGCTCAAATAACATCCGAAGATGTTGGAAAAGCAATATTAAAGCCGTTGCGTGAACTAGACGAGGTGGCGTATCTTCGTTTTGCTAGCGTATATCAGAATTTTACTGGTTTGGAAGATTTTGAACGTGCAATAGATGATCTTAAGAAAAGCAAGTGATTGTGCAATGTTTTACATTGAGTGAACACTTTGCGAATGTTGCTAAAAGTATAGGTTTGAGTATTTGAGTTTGTGTGAATGTTGATTTGCTGTTTGTTAGCGAATCGTTGAGTCTTAGAATAAATATGGTTATAGTGTGAGGGATAACCTGATTTGTTCGACCCAATTAAAGGGTCAAACAAATAACAAGGTCGTTAATAGTTGGGTTTACTCAGTACTTTTACTTCGCGATTATTACTTTGAAAAATTGGCGTCGTCTTGTGTGCGCAAGACAACAAGACGCTGTGTTGGTCTTGTCATTGCTACGTATAGATTTGCCGCTGCGCTAAGTCTGGATGCTGCTTCCTGCTCGATGGCAGAAGGTTGCATTAGAATTACCGCATCGTATTCCAATCCCTTAACATCTTCCGCACTGCAAACGCTAATTTGACTATCGTCAAAGTTTTGCTGAATTATGCGTGCATATTCCTTAGTCGAAAGATTCTTGCTAAGAGTATTTTTAACGATTTTGTTTGCATGCTCTATTAGTTCTTGAGGAACAATAATTGCTACGCGTCCGCTTCCGTCTTCGGAAACAAATTCGTTAAATAAGTCAATGCAATATTTAGCAAGCATATTATTAAGCTCATTTTGATTCTGAACCGTATGTGTAACAAGCGAATCTGGAACAGATCTAACTGCATTAACTGTTGATATATATAAGCCAGAATTATTTGCAACTTTTCCTGCAGCTTCAGAAACTTCTTTAGGATTACGGTAGTTAATTGTTAGTTCATAAAGATCCCAGTTGTCATTTCCAAACAATGAGATCATGTTTTTTTGCCAACTATGTGTACCACCCAAAGAGGAGGTTTGTGCAACATCGCCAACAATTGTAAATGAGCGTGAAGGGCACCTGCGTATTAGCATACGCCAATCCATTGCAGTAAGCTCTTGCGCTTCATCTACAACAACATGGCCATAAGTCCACTCTCTATCCGACGCGGCAAGATTTGCAACCATACTTGCATCGTTACCTTGAATATTCTCAATAAGCATATCGGCGGTAATAATGCCATTTCCTATGCCATTTTGTGCAAGAGTATCGGAAGCATATTGCTGTTCTTCGAGTTTTTTACGAGCGAGGGCAGCGTTTTGTGCTTCAATCTTTGGATCTGGGCCTAGTAGCTCCATAGCTTCGTCAAGAAGTGGGATGTCGGACTGAGTTAAAGGACTTCCTTTTGGTCTAATTAATGCACGAATATCATTTTCACTTAACCAAGGAGCATATATGCGAAGCTGTTCAGGTTTAGAAAAGAGTTGGTCTATAAGCCAATTGGCATTCATAGGTAGCCAAGCAAGATTTAATGTAATCTTGAGCTTATTTTCCATTCTAAGTTGCGAAGTAATATCGGATATTTCCGCTTGGGAAGGAACATAATCAAGCTGTTCTAGATACCTGTTTCTAAGCGAACTTATAACTGACTTTACAAAGGTTTTACGAGCCTGGTTGTGAGGCTGGTGTGTGCGCTGAGCGTCTAATTGTGCAAGCTCTATATCTTCCTTTTTTAATTGCACAGCAAAACCATTTATGCGTAGTGTTGGCAAATCTTTAGGAATGCGTATTCTTGCGCAAATAGCGTTTTGAATAACGTTTTTCATGCGGTACATTCCCTTAAGTTTTGCTGCATGAGGAGTGTCTTGCACTGTTGCATTAATATTTGGGATTAGATCCGCTATAGTTCTGCTAACAACACCAGTTTCACCCAAAGATGGCAAAACTTGATCTATGTATCTTAAGAATGCGGAGCTTGGTCCTACGATCAAAACGCCTGATCTTTCAAGCTTTCTGCGATGCGTGTAGAGCAAGTATGCTGCTCTGTGTAAAGCTACTGCAGTTTTGCCTGTACCAGGTCCACCTTGAACAACAATTGTACGGTCTAGAGGAGCGCGAATAATGCGGTCTTGTTCTGCCTGAATGGTTGCAACAATATCCGTCATTTTTCCAGTTCTACGAGAACCTAGAGAAGCAAGCAATGCACCTTCGCCAGTAAGTGTTCCTTGCTTAGATGCTTTGTTTACTTCTTCTGAATGAATATCTAGAATCTCGTCTTCAACTCCTACAACTTCTCGGAATTTAAGAGTTATGTGCCTACGCATAACAATGTCTCCATGATTTGAAGGAGTTGCTTCGTAGAATGGTCTGGCTGCTTCTGCTCTCCAATCAGTTAAGATTGGGTCGTGATTTTCGCTTAGTAAACCGATTCTTCCAATGTAACGTCTTATGCCTTCTCGGTCGTCTAGTCTGCCAAACACAAGTCTATCTTCTACAGCTCTAAGTTGCGTTAAACGATCTTCGTACATTGTTGCAAAAGAATCTCGTTCTGTTCGCTGAGTTGGTGAGCCATGCGAGCCTGCAGCGCGTACAGAATCAAGCCTTGCTCGGATTGTTGAACGCAAGTTATCTAATCGACTGTAAGCGCAATCAACCGCTTGTTGTTCTTCGCTGAGTTGTGAGGAGTACGTAGACATTTGTGTCCGTTCTTCTTAAAAGTTGGGCTAAAACTAGGCGTTTAAGTATACCTCGAGGCTAATACACGTTGCATGTTTCCAATCTAAGTTAAAAAAATATTATTTTTTTACAAAAAAGTGGGGATTTTTGGTGAGAAATGGGGTAAAATGGTGAATGATGTGCAAGTGGCATATTGCATGTTGAAAAGGAGATGGATTTATGGCTAGTAACAATGCTGGCGCAAATGCGCAAGATAAAGCCAATTCCTCCTTCAAGCATGCTCAAAATCCATCTGGTTATGATTCTCAAAATACGACTCAAGCTAATGCTCAAGATGCGCATATGCCAATGCAAAATTCTCAAGCGTACGCTCAGCCTTATTATGTGATGCCGCAAATGCCGCAAATGTATCAAGCGCAGCAAGTGCCTCAAATGCCTGTTATGCAGCCTGTTATGCAGCCTCAACCTACGTCTTCGGCTTTTACATCCACTCCTTTGCCTCAAGACGCGGTTTTTGGTGCTAATAATTTGCAAAGTCAGGCGAATAATCACGTAAAGAATCCGATACTTCTTGGAACTTATTCTCCAAAAATAGATGCAAAGGGTCGTGTGGCTTTACCAGCAAAATTCAGATCCCAGTTGGGTGATGGTTTTGTTATGGCTCGCGGACAAGAGCGATGCGTTTATGTTCTTCCAATGCAAGAGTTTGAGCGTATTACAACTCAGATTCAGCTCACATCTATGAGTAATAAGTCTGCAAGAGACTACCTTAGAGTCTTCCTTTCTGGTGCTGTTGATCAGGAGCCAGATAAGCAAGGTCGTATAGTAGTGCCTCCAATGCTAAGGGATTATGCAAATCTTGGAGATGAGATTGTTGTAATTGGTGTTGGAACTCGCGCAGAAATATGGAACAAATCTGCTTGGAACAATTATCTTGCAGATAAAGAGCAAGATTATGCAGATATTGCAAATGATGTTCTTCCGGCGGTGGCACAATGAAAGATTTATCTACAATTCATGCGCCAGTACTGTTGGAAGACTGTGTAAATCTTGTTTCTCCAGCATTGGATCAAAAAGATTCTATTGTTGTTGATTGCACTCTTGGACTTGCTGGTCATGCAACGGCTTTTCTTAAAGCTGCTCCATTTGCAACGCTTGTAGGTATAGATAGAGATAGTGAAGCTCTTGAATTAGCTACACGAAGAATGCGCGATGAAGGCTTAGAGAATCGTTTTATTCCAGTGCATGCTGCATTTGATGAAGTTGACAAAGTTCTTGAAGATTTAGAAATCGATAAGATTGACGCAGCGTTTATGGACTTGGGTCTTTCTAGTTTGCAAATAGACGAGGAAGATAGAGGATTTTCTTATTCTCATAACACAGTCTTAGATATGCGTATGGATACAACTCAAAGTGTTACTGCTGAAACCATTCTTGCTACTTATAGTGCATCCAGTCTTGCTCAAATATTCCGTGAGTATGGTCAAGAACGTTTTTCTGGGCCAATCGCAAGAAATATAGTGCAAGTTAGACAAGAGAATCCAATAAAAACATCTGGTCAACTTGTTGATTTAGTGGATCATGTTATTCCGCGTGCTCATCGTGCTCCAGGAAATCCAGCTAAACGAGTTTTTCAGGCTCTTAGAATCGAAGTTAATGGAGAGCTGGATAAGCTTTCTAGGACTTTACCAAAGCTTGCTTTGCGCTTAAATAACGGCGGCAGAATTGTTGTTGAGTCTTATCATTCTTTGGAAGATATTACGGTTAAGCGTTTTATGAATAAAGGCTTAGAAGTAGATGTTCCAGCAAATATGCCAATTATTCCGCAAAGTGCAAAACCTTTCTTTAAGTCTTTAACTCGCGGAGCTATTAAAGCATCTAAAGAAGAAATTGCAAATAATACAAGGTCTTCTTCTGTTCGCTTACGCGCAGTGGAGCTTATTAGAGATATTCCAGATAGGTGGATTAAAGACTTTACAGCTATTGCTCAAGGAGAAGATGCGTCTTTGCATCGTTCTTCTTCTAAAGCGAATGGTGTAAATAACAGCAAAGGAGGCAGGTTCTAATGGATAAGCCAAGTAAAAACCGTGCTTCTAGGATTGCTGCGTCTTATGCAAGTTCATCTGCTCCTGCTGGGCGAGTAAATGATAAAGCAGCTGGTAATAATTCAAGGCAAAATCGTGTTTTAAAGTCGATTCCATTAGTGTTTAGTGCCTCTGACCGTAGGTCTTACACAGTAATGAATCACTTACATAGAGTTATAGAGTGGAGTAACACTCGTAAAGCTCCTCTTTTCAACTTGATTATTGTTGTTATTTTCCTTTTTGTTACGCCTACTACGTCTTTGTTGTTGCGAACAAAAATGGCGGAGATATCTTTTGAACAAGCTGCCACTCAATCAAGTATCTCTAGGCTTCGTCAAGATGTGGAAACTGCGCAAACAAAGTTAGATGCGCTAGAAGCGGATCTTCCAGCAAAAGCACAAGATATGGGAATGATTCCACAACAGGGAGCAATAACAGTTGATTTAAGTGCTTATGCAAACAAAAAGAAGGCAGAACAAGCTGCGATTGAAGCTCAAAAAGCTAAGCCAGAGCAAGCAAAGCAAAAACTTAAACAACAACAAACTAAACCAGATAAAACTAAACCAGATAAAACTAAACAACAAACTAAACAACAGCCAGAACAAAAAAATAAGGAGAAACATTGATGAACCGCCTAATCAAGCAACGTTTCGCCAAATACTCAGGCAAAATGAAAACAGTATTGTATTATGCCAAACTTGCTGGTAAAAAGTTGCGCTCTACTACAAGCAGAGTGAGCAAAATCAGCAAGAGCAGATTCAATACGAGTAAGTTGTACAGATCATACGGCAGTAATGCCGCGCGTTCTGGTTCTGGTTATGCTTCTTCTGGAGCTAATGCACGTTATGGCGCTCAAACTAGCGTTATACGAAACACGGTTTTTGCAAAAAAGTGTATTGCTGTTGCAATGATATTCGCGTTTATTGCGTCTATAGCAATAGTAAAGCTTAGCTTTATACAGTTAATCAATGCACGTTCTACTGCTCAGGCGGCGCAGGCAGAACGTAGCAGAACTCGTCCAATACTCGCTCGTAGAGGTCGTATTTTAGACGCAAACGGTACCGTTTTAGCTCAAAGCGTTGAAAGATACAACATAATCGCAGACCCTATGAACGCTCAGTCTTTTAAGCCAACTCCTTGCACAAAGCAAACTGCTGGGAATTGTCATGCAATTAATGGCAAAGATGTTGAAGGAACTGGCGCTGTTGCTGTGGCGCGTCTTTTGGCTCCTATTTTGCATATGAGTTCTGTTGAAATAGGCGGCAAGATTGCAGGCGTAGGACGTTACGCTGTTATTAAAAGAAATGTTAAGCCTTCTGTTAAGCGCGCAATAGACAAGCTTAATCTTTCTGGTTGTGTTTATGCAGAAAACAGTAGCGAACGCGTATACTCGAGTGGCCCTATTCTTGGTGCTTTAATCGGTTCCGTTAAAGACGCTGAAGAAAGCGCTCGCAAGGAAGCAAAGGGCAGAAGAGGAGAAATTGGCGAATCTGGACTAGAGCTTTCTCAAGATAAGGTTCTAACTGGTAAAGATGGTTATCAAAAATACCAGGGAAATAACGTTGGAAATGAAAAAATTCCTGGAACGGTAAGCGAATATAAAGATGCTGTAAATGGTAATGACATAAAGCTAACCATTGATAGCGATGTAGATTGGTACGTTAAGAAGGTTCTTCTAGATGGCATTAACAGGTATAAAGCTGGATGGGGCGTTGCTGTTGTTCAAGATATTCGCACTGGAGAAATCGTTGCTCTAGAAGATAGCGATAGTATTAAAGCTGGTTCTGCCGAAGCTAGAGCATCTGTTTCTAAAGCTGTTAGCCAAGTGTTTGAGCCAGGCTCCATTGGTAAAGTTTTCTCAGTTGCAGGCATGCTTCAGACGGGCGCGCGCTCGTTATCAGATAAGTTTGCTGTTCCAGGAAGCATTGATAAGCAAGGTCAGCTTTTCCACGACGCTCATAATCATGGTGTTATGAGACTCACTTTGGCAGGCATTTTGAAGGAATCTTCTAACGTTGGATTGATTATGGCTGGCGAAAAATATCCAAATAACAAGCGTTATGAGTTTTTGTCTAAGTTTGGAATTGGACAATATACTGGATTAGGCTTGCAAGGAGAATCTCAAGGTTTGTTCCCGAGTGTGCAAGCGTGGGATGGTCGTAAGCAAAACACTGTTTTGTTTGGCCAGGGTTATGCAACAAACGCTTTGCAAATCACTAATGCTATATCAACAATCGCAAATAAAGGCGTAAGACTTAAGCAATCGATTATCAGGTCTGTAATTGATCCTCAAGGCAGAGTTACTGAGCGCAAAAGGCCAGAAGGCACTAGGGTGTTGGATGAGCACGTTGCTGATCAAATGTTAAACGCTATGGAGTCCACTGCAGAATATTACGGTAGCTACATATCTGTTAATGGATATCGAATTGCTGCAAAGAGTGGTACTGCAGAAGTTGCTGGATTTGGCGGAGCGCTTAGCTCTACAGTTGCAGATTGCGCAGCAATATTGCCTGTAGATAATCCACGTTTTGCAATAACTGTAGCATTAAGCAATCCAGAAGGTACATTCGGTGTTTATACTGCGGCGCCTATTATAAAAACAATAGGCGAGTTCCTAATGCAAAAGTACAACGTTCCAGTATCGACGCCTCGCACCAATCCTATTGCTGTACAATGGTAATAGATAGCGAGCGAGGGCGAGTGCGAGTATGAATGCTGTTGATGAATTTTCTAGAACAAGAGTAACTCTTGGTTTTGCTGCACAACAATACGGTTTTGAAGTAATACCATCTTTTGCTTCTGGAATAACAATTACGTCTTTAGCGTGTGATGTTAGGAATGTTAAGCCTGGGTGTCTTTTTATTCCTGCAAATCGCGTAGATAAAAGACAATTGGAAGCTGCTAGAGATGCTGGAGCATATGCAGCAATGGTTACTCCAGAGTTTAGGTCCGAAGCTATGAGCGTTGGTATTCCACTTTTAGTTTCTTCCAACAATCCAGTAACTTTGGGTAAACTTGCTTGCGATGTTAATAATGATCCATCTTCTTTTATAGCGACTTTTGCGGTTGCTGGCGACGATGATGACGAAGTCTATGCAAATGTTATACGATTAGCTGATTTTCTTCATATGCTTGGCAACCCAATTGGTGTTATAAGCGCTGCAGGGTCTAATTCTCTTCAGCGAGAACTGGATTTAGAATATCCGCTTGGAATAGTGGACATTCAGCACAATTTGTCGGTATGCGTAGAAGATGGTGCTGCAGCTGTTGTTATAGCGCTAAATTCTGCAACTCTTAAAAAAGACGCTTTGCAATCTGTAAACATTGATGTTCTTGGAGTTGAAAGCAATAATGCGCTCGCAATGGCAGGAAGTCTTGATTTGTATAAGTCAGATTCCAGTTCGCAAGCTATTGAACACAGTGGTGGCGATTTGGCATATGATTCAAGTTTGGCAAATTCAAAAGATAAGTCGCAAGCAAGCGGCACATTAGAAGCCAAATCTAGAGTGGATGCTAATTCAGAAGATTCGCAAGATTCGCATGACTCTAAGTCTAAAGAATCATCGGAATCACTTATATATAGTAATAAAAAAGATGATTCTAAGATTGATTACAAGAACGATTCCAAGATTGACAAATCAAGCACAAAATCTGTGCGCCCTGTAATGAGTTTTTATAATTTGCAACAAAGGTATGGATTTATAAGTCACGAAAGATCTTATTGTGTAATGCGTTCTAGGGAATCCGATGAGTTAGCTGCATTAGCAGATCAAATCGGCGGCAAAAGTGTTAGTAAACATCTTTCTCTTTCAATCGCAATGGTTCTTGCTGCTGGTGTTAGAAGAGGAACAATTAAGAGCGCGTTGCGAGTATCTCACGAACTAAAATAGAAACCAATATTTAAGAGCAGAAAATGTTTTCAATAGAGCAAAATAGCAAGCAAAATAGCAAGCAAAATAAAATTACAAACACTGTTTTTACGCAAGATAGCACTCATATGATGCCTATGAGCATTAAAGAGGTAGCAGATGCTGTTAATGCAAGCGAGCTTTTATGTGGTTCGTCTGCATCTTGCGATTCGGCGTCTTGCGATTCTGTAAAAGGCACCGATATTGTTAATTTCGCTACAAGTGATTCGCGTAACGTTGCTTGCGGAGCGGTATTTATTGCTATAAAGGGCGAGCGAGTAGACGGACACGATTTTGTTCAAAAAGCAGCTCAACTTGGAGCCAAAGCTGCGATTGTGGAACATGCTGTTTTGCTAGATGAAAGTGTGCAAAACAAGATTGCGCAAATAGTTGTTAAAAATTCGGTTGAAGCGCTTGGGCTTTTAGCAAAACATAATTTAGTTCGCCGCCGCGCGTTAAATACGCCATTTAGCATTATTGGCATAACTGGTTCCGTTGGAAAAACTACCACAAAAGATATGCTTAATGCTTTGCTTTCAACGCTTGGCAATACAGTTGCGCCCGTTGGGTCTTTTAATAACGAGATTGGATTGCCATTAACGTCTTTGCGTGTAAACGAGAATACGCGATTCCTTATTGCGGAGATGGGTGCAAATCATGTTGGAGAAATCGCAATGCTCACAACTATTGCGCCTCCTGATTTATCGGTTGTATTAAAAGTTGGTGTTGCTCATTTGGGTGAATTTGGATCTGTAGAAAAAATTGCGCAAGCTAAGAGTGAGATTGTTAGGGGACTTTTACCTCATGGTGTTGCAATTTTGAATGCAGATGATTTTCGCGTTGCAGCTATGAGCAAGCTGGCTGATCAAGATAAAGTTCGCTGGTTTGGCTTAAATGCTGATAATAATGGCAATTTTGATGCATCGAATAATTGTAATTATCAATTACGAGCGCAAGATATTTCTTTAGACGAAAGTGGTTGTGCAAAATTTACGATTATCGAAAGCGAAAAAATCGCGACTAGCGAAAATAGTGCGACTGGTGTAAACATCGCGACTAGTGAAAATAGTGCAACACTACATCTTGCGCTTCCTGGCGCGCACAATGTTATGAATGCTCTTGCTGCATCAAATGTTGCACGATATTTTGGAATGAGTCTTAAAAACATTGCTCTAGTTTTGAATAAAGTTTCGCATATTAGCCCGCATCGCATGCAAATTTCTGTTATTTGCAAAGATGATAAAAAGTTTACACTTATTGACGATTCATTTAATGCAAATCCAGACTCTATGAAAGCAGGAATTGACGGATTATGCTCTTATGAGTCCGATGATTCTTCTGGTTCTGTAGACTCTGCTGATTCCTCTAAGCGTGTATACACTAAACTTTTTAGAATCGCTGTTTTAGGCTCAATGTTGGAACTTGGAAAAGACGAATATAATATGCATGAGTCTATAGGAAAATATGTTGCACAAAAGAATATTGACGCAATAATTTCCGTTGGATCTTCCACGAGTGAAAAATTAGATGAATTAGCTTCTTGCGTAGCTAAAGGTGCTAGAGATAATTGGCGAAATAACAGAAATAACAGTGTAAATAAGTATCAAAATGACAATGTTGATTCTAAACACAACGTGTATTTTGTTCATGATTGCGTTGAGGCGAATAATATTGTTTGGAGTCTTGTGGCTGAGCATTCTAGTACTGTTGTGTTGTTAAAGGGGTCTCATGCTTCGGGGCTGAGCGTTTTGGCTGAAAGCTGGGCTAAACTTAGTAAGAGCCTTAACACTAGCCTTAACAAAAATACGGAGGTTAACCTGTGATTGCGCTTATTGTGGGAATAGTGGTTTCGCTAATAGTAACTATTGTTGGCACGCCGCTTTTAATCCGCTTAGTACACCGATTAAATTACGGACAATACATTCGCCAAGACGGCCCGCAATCCCATTTAGTTAAGCGTGGCACTCCTACAATGGGCGGTGTTGTTATTAATCTTGCTGTTGTAGTTGGCTGGGCTGCATCTGCTTTATACAGGTATTTTTCTGTTGGCAGAACGCCTTCTTGGTCTGCAGTTCTTGTTCTTTTTGCAATGCTTTCAATGGGCTTTTTAGGTTTTGTTGATGATTTTGCAAAGGTTAGAAAAAAGCAGAATCTTGGCCTTTCTGTGCGAGCAAAGTTATTCGGTCAGATTATTTTTGCAAGCATTTATGCGCTTTTGGCTCTTATGCTTCCAACTCAGTCGGGCATTGCAAGTGCGCAGCCTGGCATGAGTTTTATAGAAAAGCCATTCTTTGATTTTTCTATGTTTGGCAAAGCAATAGGAATTGTAATTTTTATTGTTTGGGTAAACTTTTTAATGGCTGCATGGTCTAATGCTGTAAATCTTACAGATGGGTTAGACGGTCTTGCTGCTGGATCTTCTATGATTGCTTTTGCAGGATATGCGCTTATAGCTTTTTGGGAAAGTTACCACGTTAAAGGCGGCGGTCATTTTGGATTCTCTTATGCTGTATCGGATCCGCTTGATTTAACAATTATTTCTGTTTGTGCTGCCGTTGCTTGCTTTGGATTCTTGTGGTACAACTCAAATCCTGCTCAAGTGTTTATGGGAGACACTGGTTCCTTGGCTTTAGGTGGTCTTTTTGCTGCGCTTTCCATTGCTACTCACACAGAGTTTTTGGCTGTTATTTTAGGCGGACTTTTTGTTGTAGAAACTTGCAGCGATGTGATTCAAGTTGGTTGCTTTAAGATGACGCATAAGCGTGTATTTAAAATGGCGCCAATCCACCATCATTTTGAGCTTGTTGGATGGGCAGAAGGCAAAGTTGTTGTTCGTTTTTGGATGATTGAGCTTATGTTTGTTCTGTCTGCATTGATGACGTTCTATGCGGATTGGGCAGGTCGTTCTGGACTGTTGATTTAAGGTGATTATATGAGCAATGTTGCAAATGATTTGTGCAAGGAGTTCTCTTTGCACAATGAATTCCCATTCCATAACGTTCTTGTAGCAGGATTAGGTGTTTCTGGCATAGGAGCCATGGAAGTGCTTAAAACTGTTGGCGCTAATGCGATTAGCGCAGACGAGCGTAAGGAAGAAGCGCAAATCCGCGATTTTTCTAAAATCGATTGGAACACGATTGATGCTGTTATAACATCGCCAGTTTTTAACCCTAGAACGCCTTTTATTCTAGAGGCTCAAAAGCGCAATATTCCAGTCATCAGCGAAGTGGAGCTTGCGTGGCTTGTGCGCGTAAAGTCGCTTAAAACTAATCTTCCAGCTGCATGGATTGGAATTACTGGAACAAATGGAAAAACATCTACAACAGAGATGACTTCCGATATGCTTACAGCTTGCGGTCTAGATGCTCCTGCAGTTGGAAACATTGGCAAGTCTGTTTCTTACGCTGCGCTAGAAAAAGAACACGACGCGTTATGTGTTGAATTAAGCTCTTTTCAACTTCATTTTACTAATTCCTTAGAGTTGGATTGCGCTGCGATTACTAATATTGCGGCTGACCATTTGGATTGGCACGGTGGCATTGAAGCTTACGCAAAAGATAAGTCGAAAGTTTTTAATGGCGTTAAAAAAGCGCTTGTGTATAATGCTCAAGATTCACGAGTTAGCGAATTAGCAAAAGTTGCACAAGTCAAAGATGGTTGTAAAAAAATCGGTTTTACGCTCAGCGCGCCAAAATGCGGAGAAATAGGCGTTGAAAATGGTTGGATTGTAGACAAAAGTGGCGTTGCTGGCGCAAAAATTAGCGAGCCAGTTAAAATAGTAGCGCTAAAAGAACTAAAACACTTATGCGAGCCAGATGGAAGCGTGTATCCTCATCTTCTTGCAGACGCACTAACTGCACTAGCTCTAACTCTTGGCTTAAAACAAGACGTTGAAAATGCAGTTAAAGCATTGTGCAACTTTGCTCCAGGAGGGCATAGGATTCAAACTGTTGCAACGTTAAATGCTAAAGATAATCTTCCAGAACACGCGATTCGTTTTGTTGATGATTCAAAAGCTACTAATGCTCATGCTGCTGCAGCCTCTATTTCTAGTTTCGGCAAAAAATCCGTAATTTTGATTGCTGGAGGTCTTGCAAAAGGTGGCCATTTTGAAGATTTAGTTAATCAAAATCGTAGTATTATTAAGGCTGTTGTTGTTATTGGGCTAGATCAAAAGCCGATTGTAGAAGCGCTTAATTCTAAAGGTCAAGGTATTCCTGTAACAATAGTTTCTGCGAATGGCGAAAGTTGCGAATCTTTTGATTCTGTAGATGATCGCGTTCTTAAAGAGGTTGAAAAGTCGCCAGTTCTTAGCGCGGATTCTACTTTGGGTCAAAAAGTTATTTCTACAGCTGTTCAAGCTGCTGGAGGGTACGCGCAGCCTGGAGATGTTGTTCTTCTGGCACCAGCATGCGCTTCTATGGATCAATTTGTTTCTTACGCAGATCGTGGCAATCGTTTTGCTAAAGAATCTGAGCGATGGGTTAAGAGCCATGAATGAGAACAATAAAAAAGCTAGCTCATCAAGTTCTAGAAATCCTAAAAAGCTTAAAAAGCGCGGTTTTGGCATTTTTGGCGGTTTTGGTGGCAGATCTTTTGGTAGTAGATCTTTTAGTAGTAAATCTTCTGGAACTAAGGCAGATTCATCTACTAATATTTCGGGTGTTCAAGAAACATTTAGTGATAATACAAAGGCTTTTAAGCAATACGTTGGTATTCGCAGTATTTTTAACCCATTGTGGTGTCTTTTTGGACTAAGAATATCTGTTGTAATATTAACCGTTTTTGGCTTATTCATGGTGTTTTCAAGCTCGTCGGTAACGAGGATTACTTACGGAGCTGGCCCTTGGGGTTCTGGAATGAGCCAGCTGTTTTATTGCATTATTGGTCTTGTTGGATATTTGATTTTTTCACATCTTCCTGTTGATTTTTATAAAAGCAGGATTATTACCATTTACGCAATATCGGTTTTTATGCAATTTTTGACTTTTGTTCCAGGTATTAGGCACGAGGTTAATGGTAATGCTAGCTGGATTAAAATAGGCCCGCTTACAATGCAACCAGCGGAAATCACCAAACTTGCTATATGTATTTGGCTACCAATGGCACTTATTCTTGCAAAAAAGGCTTATAAGCGTGTTGCTATGCGCGCATATATTCCAACAGTTGTAGCTTTGGGTGTTTCTGTTCTTTTAGTTGTTGCAGGCAAGGATCTTGGTACAGCTCTTATTATTTTGCTTATTGCTGTTGTGGCATTTTATGTGGGAGGATTCCCTACAAAATGGCTTGTTGTGGCCCTTCTAACGGCTTGTGCAGCGGTTTTATTGCTTGTTGTGACTAGCCAAAATCGTATGCGTCGTATTCTTGCTACGATTCATGGATGCGACGCAAAGTCGATTAGAGGCGTTTGTTTTCAGTCGATTCATGCGCAATACGCAATGGCGTCTGGTGGAATAATGGGAGTTGGTATAGGTAATTCTAGAGAAAAGTGGAATTATTTGCCGTATGCTCACAACGATTTTATTTTTGCAATCATTGGCGAAGAGATGGGCTTTATTGTTGCTTCTTGCGTAATCCTTCTTTACATTGTAATTGGATGGTGCTTGCTAACTTCTGCTTTGCAATCAACAAATAAGCTTGTTTCAATATCTCTTATTAGCATTGCTACTTGGATTGTTGGCCAAGGACTAATAAACATTTTGGTTGTTGTTCAGATTTTGCCAGTTATGGGCGTTCCTATGCCATTTGTTTCCGCAGGTGGATCTTCTCTTGTTATGTGTCTTCTTGCAATGGGTGTTGCGGATAGTTTTATTAAGAGCAATCCGAACATAAAATTTGGGAATAAATGGTCATTAAAGCGTGCAAAATCGCGGCAGCAAAGTGGTGATTAATCAGCTCAATAATAAACAAGTGTTAATCAAAAACAAGTGTCAATCAAAATTGGGAAAGTATTATAAAATTATAAAATCCGCTTTTCGTAAAAATTTTGTTTAATTTATATTTAATTGTTAAGTCATATATTAAAGTTTTAAGTAGATTAGTTCTGATTGGGATTTCTGATTGGGATTATTAAATAAGCAGATTGTAGGTGGCGAATTGGCGCAAGATCAATATAAAGATAGCAATTCTTTGCATGTTGTTCTAGCAGGCGGGGGCACTGCTGGTCACGTTAATCCTCTTCTTTCTGTAGCGCATGCATTAAAAGATTTAGATGAGTCGGTAGAAATCAGTGTTATTGGCACTAATGCTGGTTTAGAAAAAACGCTAGTTCCTAAAGCTGGGCTGCCATTAGACGTTATTGAAAAAGTTCCATTCCCTAGAAAACCTAATTTGTACATGCTTAAGTTTCCTTTTAAGTGGATTCGCGAAACGCGCAAGGTTGCTAAGATTCTTGAGCAAAGGCATGCGAATATTGTTGTTGGATTTGGCGGTTACGCGTCTGCTCCAGTTTATGCACAAGCGCATAGAATGCATTTGCCTATTGTGATTCATGAGCAAAATGCGCGCGCTGGAATGGCAAATAAGCTTGGCGCGCGTTGGGCAAGCATGATTGGGTGCGTTTACGATGGCACTGGTTTAGTCGCAAAGGCGGCGTCGAATAGCAAAGCTATAAGAGTTGGTCTTCCTCTTAGAAAATCCATATCGGATTTATGTGCAAAGATTACTCAAGACATTGATTTAGCTAGATTTGAAGGCGCTAAAAATCTTGGACTAGATCCTAGCAGGCCGATTATTCTTGTAACTGGCGGGTCTTTGGGTGCTAAAAGCATTAACGAAGCTGTATCTATTGCTGCTGGCGATTTACTCAAATGCGCGCAAATCATTCATCTTACGGGTAGCGGAAAATCTAAAGAAGTTAAAGATAATGTTGAGCGTTCGGCTGGTCTTAATCAAATAAACGACATTAAGCCAGAGCATGCAGGACTTGGTGATTACCATATTTGCGAATATTTAGAGCGAATTGATTGGGCTTTTGCTTGCGCTGACTTGGTGATTTGCAGATCGGGAGCAGGCACTGTTGCAGAAGTTTCGGCGATTGGCGTTCCTGCAATCTACGTGCCGCTTCCAATTGGAAACGGCGAACAGCGATTTAACGCGCAGCCTGTTGCAAACGCAGGAGGAGCGATTATTGTAAACGATTGCGATTTTAGCGATGATTGGATTCGCGCTAACGTGTTGAAATTGCTTAATAACCCAGACGAGCTTTGCAAGATGCGCGAAAAGGCTTGGAAATACGGCATTCGTAATGCTGCAAGAGTAATGGCAGAGCATATTCTTAAGATTGCAAAAGAAAGCAAAAAATAATCATGGAAATTAATATGAATCCTATTTGTGCTGCTTTTAGTAAAGATCAGACTGTAAATTCTTTAGGTTCTGTGCATTTTATTGGCATTGGCGGCGCTGGAATGAGCGTTTTAGCAGAGATGTTGCACGAAGAAGGCGTTAGCGTAAGCGGATGCGATAGTAAAGAAAGCGACCACACAAGTCGCTTAGAAGAACTCGGCATAAATGTGCAAATTGGTCAAAGTGCAAGCCATGTAAAAAATGCAGATATTCTTGTGTACTCTAGCGCGATTAAGCCAAATAATCCAGAAGTAGTGGCGGCTGCGCAAAATGGCGTAAAACTTGTTCATAGAAGTGACATTTTATCTTTACTTTTAAGTTCTAAAAAAGGTGTGACTGTTGCGGGAGCGCATGGTAAGACTACAACAAGCTCTCTTTTGGCTCACATTTTGAAAGTTTGCGGTAAAGGCGATTTAGCAGACCCGAGTTATGCGATTGGCGGTTCGATTCAAGCGCAGGGCGGCGGAGAATTAGACGGAGGTCATGCTGGGCGCGGAAGCGTTATGGTTGCGGAGGCGGACGAATCCGACGGCAGCTTTGAAAAATACAATCCATATATTGCAATTGTTACAAACGTAGAAGCGGACCACCTAGACCATTATGGAAATGCGCAAAATTATCGCGCAGCGTTTGTTGAGCATTTAAGCCACGCTCTTGGGCATATTGTGATTTGTGCAGACGATGATGGCGCTCGCGCTGTTCTAGAGGATTTAAGCGATGATTCTCTTAAAAAAACAATCGCATACGCAAGTAGCAAGAATAGTGTTTCTTGCTTAAGTAATAGAGTAAAAAGCCTTGTAAAGTTTGCGTTTATTAATCACGAAAGCGAGCAGACGGGTAGTGGTAGTGAGTCGTTTGCTATTGACTTTGGCGGCGATTCTATAAGCGTTAATCTTATGATTCCAGGTTTGCATAATGCTAGAAACGCGTGTGCTGCGATTATTGCCGCAACACTTTTGGGCATGAATCCTAAAGATGCTGCAAATGGAGCTTCGAGCTTCCTTGGTGCTTCTAGAAGATTTGACATTCGCGGATGCGTTGGCGGAGTAACGGTTGTAGACGATTACGCGCATCATCCTACAGAAATCGACGCTCTTTTGCGCGCTGCAAGAAGAAGGTATCCAGATTCTACGATTCGCGTGCTTTTCCAGCCACATCTGTTTTCTAGAACGCGCTCTTTTGCGCGCGAATTTGCTTCTGCTTTATCTCTTGCAAACGATGTTATTGTTACAGGCATTTTCCCAGCTCGAGAAAAGCAAGAAGATTTTCCAAATATTCACGCTTCGACTATTGTTAACGCAGCTAAAGAATGTGCGCTTAATTGCAATATTGAAGCTGTAGAAGACATGAAGGATGGTGCTTTGCTTCTTGCTCGCCGAGCTAATAGTGGAGATGTACTTTTTACGGTTGGTGCTGGAAGCATTACCACTATGACGTCTGTTATGCTAGAAGAGTTGCGCTTAAAGCGATAAGCTAAATGGGCAATAATAGTCGGCAAACAAGCGATAATAAGCAATCTGTAAAGTCGCAAATAAAGTAGTAAATAAAGTCGCGTATAGATGCAAGTGGAAGTAGGTGAGTGATAGCTATGGGTCGAATGATTTTTGGCAAGTCTGCCAGCAATGATGAATCCAATGAGCCTAATAATACTAATGAATCTGCTAGCTCTATTAAGCATACTAGGTCTATTACATCCACTTTTGCTACAAGCGATACCTTTGCTGCGACTGATAATTTCACTAAGTCTACTAATTTTTCTAAGTCTTCTAATCTTGATGCGCATAAAAGGTCAATTCAATCCAATCTAAACTCACAAAATTCTACAAGATTAGCTAAAAATGATTTATCTAATAGCAAAAAAGCGACTACGAGTAGCTCGTTAGAAAATCAATCTTCTAAAAATGCTTTTGTAGATGCAAGAAGACTTTCCGTAGTTGATTTTGTAAAGCAAACGTTAAAGTCTAGTTCTGGTCCTCTTGGAATTACATCTAGACCTAAAGTAATAGATTTTAGCGCTCGCGAAAAAGAAAAGAATTTTGCTAAAATACGTACCTTTTTGTTGCGATTTGCTTACACTTTTCTTGCTGTTGCGCTAATCGCTTTGCTTTGCTGGATGCTATTTTTATCTCCATTCTTCCGTCTTGATTCTAAAAATATACGCATTTTTGGTTCTAACGAATGGGTGAGTGAACAGAAAATTGAGTTAATTGCGTCTAATCAGGTAGATAAGTCACTGTTTTTAGTTTCTTCTCAACAAATAATTGAGCAATTAAATAACATACCTGGCGTAACAGAAACAAAGGTTGTAAAGCAATTTCCGCACGGTTTGCAAATAACTGTTCGTGCGCAAAAGCCTGCTGCAATGCTTAAAGCAAAAGATGGCGAAAAACTTACAGCTGTAGATGTTAAAGGTAGAGTCTTAAACGCTGTTCAAAACGTCTCTACTAGCGGAATACCAGTTATAGAAGTTAGCGACGTTAGTAAAAGTCTAAACAGTAGAGCTGTTAAGGAAGCGTTGAAAATTGTAAGCTCGCTTTCTCAAGATTTTAGGTCTCACGTTATTCGTGTTAGTGCAAAAACGCAGGATTCTGTTGAAACAGAGGTTTCTTACCCTGGCCCAAGCGGAGAAGTTCATAGGATTGTTGTTTGGGGAGATTCTTCGGATTTGGAGCTTAAAAAGGCAATTGTGGAAACGATTATTAGCGATCCAAGTAAAATTGGCAATCGTCAGCTTTTGGATGTTTCTGCTCCTGCAAGGCCGATTCTTAAGTAGTTTGCTTGAGTAGCTTGTTTAAGCGGTTTTTAATTGTCAAGCAAATGTGTATAATAGTACTTCGTGTGTGCCAACGGTGTGCCTTATGTAATAGGCGTGCTGGTTGGGATATCCCAAGTGCCAAAGATAGCGCGCAGTAATGTGCGTCTGGAGGTGCAAGGGCCATCGGGCCGGTGGACTGTGGCTTTTCTCTTTAACCGATTCAGGTTTAAGGTGTGCTGCAGTGCTGCGGTTTCACCAAATAGAAGACATTAATGAATCGGAGAACTTAAGTTGCCTACGATTGAACAACTCGTCCGTAAGGGACGTCAGGCCAAGCCTAAGAAGTCAAAGACTTTGGCCTTGAAAGGTAGCCCGTTGCGTCGTGGCGTGTGCACTCGTGTGTACACAACCACTCCTAAGAAGCCAAACTCTGCGCTTCGTAAGGTTGCTCGTGTGCGCCTCAGCTCGGGTATTGAAGTAACCGCCTATATTCCAGGCGAAGGTCACAACTTGCAGGAGCACTCCATTGTGCTTGTGCGCGGTGGCCGTGTGAAGGATCTCCCAGGTGTGCGTTACCACATCGTGCGTGGCGCTCTCGATACCCAGGGTGTTAAGGACCGCAAGCAGGGTCGTTCCCTGTATGGAGCAAAGAAGGCGAAGTAAAACATGTCACGTAAAGGACCTGCAAAAAAGCATCAGCTGCTTCCTGATCCAATCTACGGCTCGACCGTCGTGGCTCAGTTGATTAACAAAATTCTTCTCGATGGTAAGAAGTCCATCGCAGAAAACATCGTCTACACCGCTCTTGAGCAGGTGAAGGCAAAGACCGAGCAGGAGCCAGTTTCTGTTTTGAAGCGCGCTCTCGATAACATTCGTCCAAGCCTCGAGGTTCGTTCCCGCCGCGTTGGTGGCGCAACCTACCAGGTGCCAGTCGAAGTTAAGCCTGCTCGTGCAAACACCTTGTCGTTGCGCTGGCTTACAGACTTCTCCCGCGTTCGTCGTGAGAAGACTATGGCTGAGCGTTTAGCTAACGAAATTCTCGATGCCTCCAATGGCTTGGGTGCTTCTGTAAAGCGCCGCGAGGATACCCACAAGATGGCAGAAGCAAACAAGGCTTTTGCTCACTATCGCTGGTAATCCACAAGATAATCGGTATCTTAAAGAGCTAAGGATAATAATATGGCACAAGATGTGCTTAACGACCTTAATATGGTTCGTAACATCGGCATCATGGCGCACATCGATGCTGGTAAGACTACTACCACCGAGCGTATTCTTTACTACACTGGTAAGAATTACAAGATTGGTGAAACTCACGATGGCGCTTCTACCATGGACTTTATGGCGCAGGAGCAGGAACGCGGTATTACTATTCAGTCTGCTGCAACCACTTGCTTCTGGCAGCGTCAAACCCATGACACAGATGACCGCTATCAAATCAACATCATCGATACACCAGGACACGTTGACTTTACCGCCGAGGTAGAGCGTTCTTTGCGTGTTCTCGACGGTGCTGTTGCAGTGTTCGACGGTAAGGAAGGCGTGGAGCCTCAGTCCGAAACCGTTTGGCGTCAGGCAGATAAGTATAGCGTTCCACGTATTTGCTTCATCAACAAGATGGATAAGTTGGGCGCAGACTTCTACTATTCTGTTAAGACCATTAAGGAAAAGCTTGGCGCTAAGCCACTCGTTATTCAGCTTCCAATCGGCGCTGAAAACGACTTCCTTGGTGTTGTTGACTTGATTCGTATGAAGGCTTACGTTTGGAATGACGTTAAGGACGATATGGGTGCTCATTACGACACCGTTGACATTCCTGCAGACTTGCAAGAGCGTGCAGAAGAATATCGTGCCGAGCTTATGGATCAGGTTGCAGAAGCCGACGAAGAGTTGCTCGAGAAGTATCTTGAATCGGGAGAACTTTCCGAAGAAGAGATTCGCATGGGTATTCGCAAGCTTACTATTGCTCGCGAAGCCTTCCCAGTAACTTGCGGTTCTGCATTTAAGGATAAGGGTGTTCAGCCAATGCTGGATGCTGTTGTTGACTTCCTTCCAAGCCCAGAAGATGTTCCATCTATTAAGGGCTTTGATCCAAGCGACGAATCCGTTGAGATTGATCGTAAGCCAGTAAATACAGATCCATTTGCTGCATTGGTCTTTAAGATCTCCACTCATCCATTCTATGGAAAGCTTGTGTTCGTGCGCGTGTACTCTGGCGAAGTTAAGCCAGGCGATTCCGTGTACGATTCCACTAAGTCCAAGAAGGAACGCGTTGGTAAGATCTTCCAGATGCACGCAGATAAGGAAAATCCTGTAGATTCTGCAGAAGCTGGAAACATTTACACCTTCGTTGGTTTGAAGAACGTTAGCACGGGTGACACCTTGTGCGACGAGAAGAGCCCAATTTCCTTGGAATCCATGACATTCCCAGATCCTGTTATCGAGGTTGCTGTGGAGCCAAAGACGAAGGCAGATCAGGAAAAGATGAGCTTGGCCTTGGCTAAGCTTTCCGACGAAGATCCTACCTTCCAGGTTAAGACCGACGAAGAATCTGGTCAGACTTTGATTTCTGGTATGGGCGAGCTTCAGCTCGACATTATTGTGGATCGTATGCGCCGCGAGTTCAAGGTTGAAGCGAATGTTGGTAAGCCACAGGTTGCTTATCGCGAAACCATTCGCAAGGCTGTTATGAACCAGGAATACACCCACAAGAAGCAGACTGGTGGTTCTGGTCAGTTCGCAAAGGTTTTGATGAACTTCGAGCCAATCGATCCAGAATCTGGCGAAGTCTATCAGTTTGTTAACGAGGTCACTGGTGGCCACATTACTAAGGAATTCATTCCTTCCATCGACGCAGGTGTGCAGGAAGCTATGGAATCTGGCGTTTTGGCTGGCTTCCCAGTGGTTGGCGTTAAAGCAACCGTTACCGACGGTCAGACTCACGACGTTGATTCTTCGGAAATGGCCTTCAAGATTGCAGGTTCCATGTGCTTCAAGGAAGCTGCTCCTAAGGCTCACCCAGTAATCCTCGAGCCAATTATGGCCGTGGAAGTTCGTACTCCAGAAGAGTACATGGGCGACGTTATGGGCGATTTGAACTCCCGTCGTGGAAACATTCAGTCTATGACCGACGCTACTGGCGTTAAGGTTATTGACGCTAAGGTTCCACTGAGTGAGATGTTCGGCTACATTGGTGATCTTCGTTCCAAGACTCAGGGACGTGCAATGTTCACCATGCAAATGGACTCTTACGCGGAAGTTCCAAAGGCCGTTTCGGACGAGATTATTAAAGCCCAGCGCGGCGAGTAAAAGCGCACGCTACTTCGGTGTTTTGTGTCCCTAGTCAACGCTAGAATTTCGTACGTTGACTGGGTTCTGGCACCGAAGTGGCACCTAACCCAGAAACCCAGTAAATATGTAGCTAGAGGCTTCACATAAGAGTGTGAAGCGAACTACGAGACGTCCAGGAGGACAAACACATGGCAAAGGAAAAGTACGAGCGTACTAAGCCGCATGTTAACATTGGTACCATTGGTCACGTTGATCACGGTAAGACTACCTTGACCGCGGCTATTTCTAAGGTGCTTCATGGCGAATATCCAGATCTGAACCCTCAGTATGACTTCGATCAGATCGATGCCGCTCCAGAAGAGAAGGAGCGCGGCATTACCATTAACATCGCCCACATCGAGTATCAGACGGCTGCACGCCACTATGCTCACGTGGACGCTCCAGGCCACGCTGATTACGTTAAGAACATGATCACTGGTGCCGCTCAGATGGATGGCGCAATCCTCGTGGTTGCTGCTACCGACGGCCCAATGGCTCAGACCCGTGAACACGTCTTGCTTGCTAAGCAGGTCGGCGTTCCAAAAATTCTTGTTGCTTTGAACAAGTGCGATATGGTTGACGACGAAGAGCTTATCGACCTCGTTGAAGAAGAGGTTCGTGACCTCCTCGACGAAAACGGCTTCGATCGCGATTGCCCAGTCATCCGTACTTCCGCTTACGGCGCTTTGCATGATGACGCTCCAGACCACGACAAGTGGGTAGAGACCGTCAAGGAACTCATGAAGGCTGTTGACGAGTACATCCCAACCCCAACTCACGATCTTGACAAGCCATTCTTGATGCCAATCGAAGATGTGTTCACCATCTCCGGTCGTGGTACCGTTGTCACCGGTCGTGTTGAGCGTGGTAAGCTCCCAATCAACACCCCAGTTGAGATTGTTGGTTTGCGCGATACTCAGACCACCACCGTCACCTCTATCGAGACCTTCCACAAGCAGATGGATGAGGCCGAGGCTGGCGATAACACTGGTCTTCTTCTCCGTGGTATCAACCGTACCGACGTTGAGCGTGGTCAGGTTGTGGCTGCTCCAGGTTCTGTGACACCACACACCAAGTTCGAAGGCGAAGTTTACGTCTTGACCAAGGACGAAGGTGGCCGTCACTCGCCATTCTTCTCCAACTACCGCCCACAGTTCTACTTCCGTACCACCGATGTTACTGGCGTTATCACCTTGCCAGACGGCATCGAAATGGTTCAGCCAGGCGATCACGCAACCTTCACTGTTGAGTTGATCCAGGCTATTGCAATGGAAGAGGGCTTGACCTTCGCAGTTCGTGAAGGTGGCCGTACCGTTGGCTCTGGTCGTGTGACCAAGATTCTTGCCTAGTATTTTCTGATTTTCTAATCTGAAGATATTAGCTAAGGCTTAGAAAAGACCCCATGAGGAAACTCGTGGGGTCTTTTGTATTTTCTATTGAAGAATTGCACATAGCTCGTTGTGTGTCGTTTTGTGTGTCGTTTTATGTTCTTTGAATTTTATCTTTATTATAATCATCGTAAAATGTTTATTTTTGTGTTTTAAGCGTTATTGTGCAAATGTAGAAAGCGTCTCTAATATTCAGATTTTTGTTGGAATACTGGAAGAAATCATATATGAATCATATTTGTGTAATTAAAAATCTAAATACGAAAAAACCCAAGCCGCAAAGCTTGGGTTTTTGTTTGTGCCCCCTCAGGGATTCGAACCCTGGACACGCTGATTAAGAGTCAGCTGCTCTAGCCAACTGAGCTAAAGGGGCGTTGGCTTTTTCTTGAGCCGAGTAATAACTATACTCAGAATCGATTTATTTGCAAGTTACGGCGTGTCGTATTTTGTGTATCTTCTAAATTCTTGTTGTCCATCTTCTAAAAGAAACTTGGTATATGCCTTTGCTAAATATGACGCTTTTTAACCACGATTCTGGCGATTCTAAAAATAACAACGTTAATCAAAATGAAGTTAGCCAGAATAATGCTAGTCAAAATGTTTACAATAGCCAAAGCAGTACTACACAGCGCACGCTACCTTTACGCGCAAGCGAAACAAGTGCTGAAAATCCTTGGCCAGTAAGCGTTATAAGCCAAAAGTTCCATGGTGCTGTAGAAAAGTGGCCTGCGGCTTGGGTAGAAGGTCAGATTGTTGAAATCAACATGCGAAGGTCTACGTCTGGCTACATAACACTCAGAGACAGTAATGAAGACGTTTCAATCTCCATAATGGGCTTTAGCAAATTCGTTCAGCAGGCTAAAGATTTGCATCAAGGCGATAGGGTAGTTGTTCATGGCAAGGCAGATATTTGGGTAAAAGCAACACGATTGAGCTTTGTTGCAGACGAAATTAGACGTGTTGGCGCTGGCGACTTAAAAGCGCAAATAGACGAGTTGCGCAAAAAGCTTAAAGGCGAAGGCTTGTTTGACGTGGAAAATAAAGTGCCGCTGCCTGAGTTTCCAAAGTGCATTGGGCTGGTGTGTGCGCCTCAAGCTCGCGCCGAGGGAGATGTTATTACAAACGTAAATTTGCGCTGGCCTGTAACGCGTTTTAAGGTGGTTCACGCGCATGTTCAGGGTGTGCAATGCCCAGCGGATGTAATTGCGGCAATTAAGCAGCTAGACGCCGATCCAGAGGTTGATGTGATTATTGTTGCGCGCGGTGGCGGCAGCTTTGAGGATTTGATTGGATTTTCGGACGAAGGCGTGGTTCGCGCTACGGCTGCTTGCGTAACTCCGATTGTTTCTGCGATTGGTCACGAAGACGATTGGACGCTTATTGATTTGGCGGCAGATATGCGAGCTTCTACGCCTACAGATGCAGCAAAGCGCGTTGTTCCAGATGTTAACGAGCAATGGCAGTTGATTGATAACGCTTTGCAACATGCGCGCATGAGGATTTCTGCGCGAGTGAGCAACGAGATTCAGCTTATTGAGGGATATGCGAATAGGCCAAGTATTACTCAGCCAACCACTATGCTGGAGCCGCACGAGTTGTTTGTGCAGCAGGCTGTTGAACGCATGAGGCATGGTTTGGTGCGGTTGCTGGACAATGCTAGTTTGACTGTTGAAAAGGCACATGCCAGTATTACGGCTCTTAGTCCGCAATCAACGCTTAATCGCGGTTACGCGGTTGTGCAGATTAGCGGTGGGAAAGTGCTTGACGATTCTAGTCGTGTAAAAACTGGCGATAATATAACAGTTACTCTTAAAAGTGGCTTGATTACGGCTAATGTTACGTCTGTAGAAAAGTCGTAAAGTTGTAAAGTTATAAAGTCTTAAAACTAAAACGCAAAATCTTAAATAAAAATCTTAAATAAAATATTAGAAAAGGATGATTATGAGTGACGAAATAAAAGACGCAAGTGCAAAAGCTGACGCGATTAGCACGCTTAGCAGCGAAGAGCGAGCTGCGATTAACGCAATGCCTTACGAAGAAGCGCGCGAAAAGCTTGTGCAAGCTGTTAAAGCGCTTGAGGCTGGCGGTTTGACTTTGGATCAGTCTATGCATCAATGGGAGCTTGGAGAAGCGCTAGCAAAGCGTGCGCAGGGCTTGCTTGCATCTGTTCGCGCTAAGCTTGATGCGGCTCAGGCAGAGCAGTCGGCTACAGCTGCGACGGCTGGAACGCAATCAAATCTTGAATCTTGAGCATGTTATAGCGTGTAAACCACGCTATAGTGTATAATTGCCATTTGTTGCCTCGGTAGCTCAGTGGATAGAGCACCACTCTCCTAAAGTGGGTGTCGTCAGTTCGATTCTGATTCGGGGCACTTTTTGTGTATAGCTATATTTGGTTGTGTGCTGTATATCGTTTGTTTATTTTTTGACAAATATTAGTTTCTTTTGTAGAATAGATACGTGGTGAAGCCAGGCTGTGTCTGGTTCGCGAAGAGCCAATCAAGTGATTGATTGGCTCTTTGTGCATCTAATGGCGGGGGATTTGGTGGGAATGATGGTGATTTATAAGCCTTTTACTACTATCAAGCAACAAATAAAATTGCTTAAGTCTAGAGGAGTAGTGTTTTCTGATGAGCTTAAAGCTATGGAAATACTTGAAAGAGAAGGTTACTATAGCGTTGTGAATGGGTATAAAAATCCATTTCTTGAATCAAAAAATTCGAATAAATATGTTCAAGGAACAAAGTTTGAACACATTTATTATCTTTTTAAATTTGATCGCGAACTTCGTGGTATTATTTTTGCGGCTACAACTAGAACAGAAGCATTGTTAAGGTCATCATGTTCATATTGTTTTAGCCAGATTCACGATAATGAAGTCAATGCTTACCTTAATGAAGCTAATTATGAAGATCCAAAGGAATCGCGCGGTTTAGTTAGAGCATTTAATCGAATTATAGAAAATAATACGTCAAATAATAAAAAATTAAATCTAGGGAAAGAATACATACGGCATTGTATCAATAATCACGATGGTCAGGTTCCATTATGGGTTTTATCTAATGACCTAACTTTCGGACAGATATTCTGGTTTTACAAAGTTCAAACTAGATGCATGAGAGGTTTGGTTGCTAGGGAATATACTGAACTTTATAATTCTTCACACTGTTCTCAAAAAGATATTACGTCAATAAAAATTGATTCTACTTATAGAAGAATTAAAGAGTTCAGAAATATTTGTGCGCATGATGAACGTTTGTATTGTGCTAGACCGCATAGTTTCAATGCAACAGTTTTTCAGCTTATTAAAGATTTCGACTTATTCTTAGATACTAACTATTATCTAGAGTTTTTAGAGAAGATTGAGAAATTACTAAGTGCGCTTTGCGTTGAAGTGCCAAGTTGTTCCAAAAATGTTATTGAATGCATTGGAATGTCTAGTATTAATGAATTTTATGATTGGAAAAATAAAATTAAAGAAAATATTACCTTGAATAGTAACTTGTCTGTTCCCAACGAAGCAACTCTTAAAGCTATGAATCACGCTAATCAAATTATAGATGGCAAAATTTCTGAAGACGGCATTGTTTTTAGCAATGCTAATGAAGCTAAAGCATTTTTGGATAATATGTCATGAAAATGTCATGAAAATTATTCGCGAGTCGCGAAATCCTTCCCAATGTTAGGGGATAGTGTTAGATTGTTTCTAACTTAAGCGATGATCCGTTATCGGCGGGGAGTTTTCGGAAGAACGGCGAGGATTCGTAAGGTCCTCGCTTATTAGAACCGACGGGGTTGGCCCGTATAGCCAAACACGAGAGGCTGCAAACATTGCATAAGCATTTTGCAGCAAGCGAGGTGGTACCGCGGCAATAACTGTCGTCCTCGCAGGGAAATATTCACCCTGTTGAGCGAGGAGAGCACAGTGAGCGAATCCACTAATCCAGCAGCAAACGCGTCCGAAAATACGTCTACAAATAACGTATATCCAAAGGCAAGTGTTTCTGTATCAACGCAAGAAAACGCCGCCGCGCAAGTTGCACCAAATCCTTCCTTCCCAAAGCTTGAAGAGTCCGTTCTTCAATATTGGGATGCAAATAACACTTTCCGCAAGTCAATCGAATACCGCCCGTCTGGAAAAGGTAGCCAAAACGAGTTCGTGTTCTTTGATGGCCCTCCATTTGCAAACGGTCTTCCTCACTATGGCCACTTGCTCACAGGCTACGCAAAAGACGTGGTTCCGCGTTATCAGACTATGCGCGGTCGCAAAGTAAACCGCGTTTTTGGCTGGGATACTCACGGTCTTCCTGCAGAGTTGGAAGCGCAGAAGGAACTCGGCATCGAGTCTGTTGATCAAATCGAAAAAATGGGCATCGCAAAGTTCAACGATGCTTGCCGCGCCAGCGTTTTGAAGTACACAAACGAGTGGCAAAATTACGTGCATCGTCAGGCTCGCTGGGTTGATTTTGAGCGCGGCTACAAAACTCTGAACATTCCATACATGGAATCCGTAATGTGGGCATTTAAGCAGCTTTACGATAAGGGCTTAGCTTATAAGGGTTACCGCGTGCTTCCGTACTGCCCAAAGGATCAGACTCCGCTTAGCGCTCACGAGCTTCGCATGGATGCGGATGTGTACCAAAATCGCCAGGATACAACTGTTTCCGTTGCTGTTAAGCTTCGCGACGAAGACGATGCTTACGCAGTATTCTGGACCACCACTCCTTGGACAGTTCCAACAAACTTTGCAATCGTAGTTGGCGCAGATATTGATTACGTGGAAGTTCGCCCAACTGAAGGCAAGTTCGCAGGTAAAAAGTTCTACATCGGTAAGCCTTTGCTCGGCTCCTACACTAAGGAACTTGGCGAAAATTACGAAGTTGTGCGCGAACTTAAGGGCGCGCAGATGGCTGGTTGGCGCTACTACCCAGTGTTCCCATACTTTGCAAGCGATTCTGCGCTCGCAGAGGGTGGCACTCCTGGTCCTAACGCTTTTACGATTTTCACAGCAGATTATGTTGATACCGCTGAAGGTACTGGTCTCGTTCACCAGGCTCCTTACGGCGAGGACGATATGAACACGCTTAACGCGCACGAAATTCGCAGCGTTGACGTGCTTGACGCAGGATGCAAGTTTACAAGCGACTGCCCAGATTACGAAGGCTTGTACGTTTTCGACGCGAATTTGCCAATTTTGCGCAACTTGCGTGCAGGAGACGGCCCGCTTGCTCAAATGCCAGAAGATCAGCGCGCGTTGCTGTTCCAAGAAAAAAGCTACGTGCACAGCTATCCTCATTGCTGGCGTTGCGCAACTCCGCTTATTTACAAGCCTGTTTCCAGCTGGTTTGTTTCTGTTACAAAGATTAAGAAGCGTTTGCTTGAGCTTAATCAGCAGATTAATTGGATTCCTGGAAACGTTAAGGACGGCCAGTTTGGTAAGTGGCTTTCTAACGCTCGCGATTGGTCGATTAGCCGTAATCGCTTCTGGGGTTCGCCAATTCCAGTGTGGGTGAGTGATGATCCAAAGTATCCTCGCGTAGACGTTTACGGTTCGCTCGAAGAGCTTAAGGCTGATTTTGGCGACTATCCTCGCGACGACGATGGCAATGTTAATATGCATCGCCCGTATATCGATCGCCTTACTCGACCAAATCCAGACGATCCTACTGGAAAGTCGCAAATGCATCGCATTACGGATGTTCTCGATTGCTGGTTTGAGTCTGGTTCTATGCCTTTTGCACAGTTCCATTATCCGTTTGAAAATAAGGACTTCTTCGAGGAGCACTTCCCATGCGATTACATCGTTGAATATATTGGTCAGACTCGCGGCTGGTTCTACACGCTTCACATTATGGCTACGGCTCTATTCGACCGCCCAGCTTTTAAGAACGTGATTTGCCACGGCATCGTGCTTGGTTCCGACGGTCAGAAGATGAGTAAGCATTTGCGCAATTATCCGGATGTTAACGGCGTTTTCAACGAGTACGGCTCGGACGCAATGCGATGGTTCCTTATGTCTTCGCCAATTTTGCGCGGTGGCAATTTGATTGTTACTGCCGACGGCATTAGGGATACTGTTCGCCAGGTTATGCTTCCAGTTTGGAGCTCTTACTACTTCTTCACTTTGTATGCGAATGCTGCAAACGGTGGCAAGGGCTACGATGCTCGCAGGCTTCGCGCGGACGAGGTTGCAGGCCTTTGCAACATGGATCGCTACTTGCTTGCTCGCACGCGTTTGCTTGTTGAGCGCGTAGAAAAGTGTTTGAACGAGTTTGCGATTAGCGACGCTTGCGCATCCGTAAGTGATTTTATTGACGTGCTTACGAATTGGTATATTCGCGGCAGCCGCGACCGATTCTGGAATGAAGACGAGACTGCTTTTAACACGCTTTACACTGTTCTTGAAGTGTTCATGCGCACGATTTCTCCTCTTGCTCCTATGGAGGCAGAGGCTGTGTGGCGTGGTCTTACTGGCGGCGAATCCGTGCATTTGGTTGATTGGCCTTATTTGGTTGAACCGCAAATGCTTTCGGATGGAGAGAAAAACCCTAAGGCTGGCGAAGTGACTGAGCTTGGAGCGGTTCTTGCGCACGACGATGCTTTGGTTGCTGCTATGGATAAGGTTCGCGAGGTTGTTTCTTCTACGCTTTCTTTGCGTAAGGCGGAACAGTTGCGTGTGCGCCAGCCGTTGGCAAATTTGACGGTTGTTGCAGAGAATACTGATGCTGTAGAGCCTTACGAGCAGGTGCTTGAGCGCGAGCTTAATGTGAAGAATGTTACATTCTGCACTTTGGAAGATGCTAGCAGCCATGGTTTGAAGATTGTTCACGAGCTTAAGGTGAATGCGCGCGCAGCTGGTCCTCGTTTGGGTAAGCAAGTGCAGTTTGCTATTAAGTCTTCTAAGAGTGGCGATTGGCGAGTTGACGAGTCTGGTGCTCCTGTTGTTAACACTCCAAACGGCGAAGTTACGCTTGAACAAGGAGAATATGATCTTGTGAATCGCGTTGAGTCTTCGGATGCTCAAGCGGCTGTGAATACGGCTTCTGCTGCAATGCCAACTGGTGGCTTTGTTATGCTCGATACTGCTTTGACTAGCGATTTGCTTGCGGAAGGTTATGCTCGCGATGCTATTCGCGCTGTTCAAGATGCTCGTAAGGAGAATGGTTTGGATATTAGCGACCGAATCTCTTTGACTTTGAGCGTGCCTGCTTCGGATGTTTCTAAAGTTGAGCAGTTCCGTGATTTGATTGCGGAGGAGACTTTGGCTACAAGCTTTGAAGTTACAGAGGCTGATTCTAGCGCAACTGAGCTTAGCGTAAGTCTTAAGCGTGCGTAAAACACAGCTAACAGCTAATTAACTAAACAAAAAACGTGCCGTTGTATGATTCAATACGTCGGCACGTTTTGTTTTATCTCTAGTTTTGCTTCGAACTTTCTAGTTTTTCTGCAATGAGTGTATTGACGACTGCGTTTCTGCTAATAGCAAGAATTTCTGCACGTTTATCAAGTTTTTCAATAATCCATTCTGGCATAGTAAATGTGACGCGTTTTTGCACATTTGAGCGGTGCTCTATAGTTGGATGCTCCAAATCAAAGTACTCAAGTACGTCTTCACCGTTATCGAATTTTTTATCGAGTTCTTTGCTGCTTATTTCCTTACTCGTTGTAGTGCTCTTCATAATATTGCTCCTCATTTTTACGCGATCTTCTTACAGAAATAATACGAATTCGATTATTCCTTTTTGTTATTATTGCCGTCCAATGCTTATTGTTTATTTTTCCAAAAACTAAGTAGCGAGAGTTGTCGTTTCCTGAATTTTTGGATTCTAATGTAATTGTCGTATTCTCCCAAAGTAATTGGGCTTTTTTGAAACTGATACCATGTTTAGCAAAATTTTTTAAGCTTTTTGCAGGATCGTGTTCAAAATCCATTCTCACCTCCTAGTGTGTATTTTACATCAAAACAACATCAATATGAAGCAATTTTTTAATGATTGTTGTTTTGTATTAGGTATCGTAAATGATTTAAGTCAGCTTTCCTAGATTTTTTACGCATTGTGGTTAAAGGCTATTTATAGAAGCAAGCGCTATCGCATCAAGTTGCTTTGTTATGTGCGTTTTGCTGGTCTTCGGATTTCGCCTAAGTGTAGGCGAAATCGGGGTCGCGCTTGCGTGGAAAGCGCATTGGCTTTCCACTTTGAGCAAGCGCTATCGCATTGAGTCGCTTTTCGCGCTACGCTCTAAGCGAAAAGCGAAGCAATGCGACACTCCGATTTTCTACACTTCCACACCTTCCTATAGATTCGTTATAACAACAGTACAAATTTACTCATGTTTGTATTTGTTAGTTTTATAGAAAAATTGCAATATGAAAGTGCAGGTAACGAAATGAGTGGCGATGAAAAGGGGCGGTGTATTTTATTCGCGTAGTAAGCGCGACTTATCAAGTGTTACCGCAATTGTTGGAATTGCAATAATATCACTGTTTGTTTTATTGGCGATTTTTGCCGACCTTTTTACTTTTATTACAGGTAATGATCCATATAGCGAAAATCCCGATGTTTTGTCGGATTCTTCGTTGCCTACAGGCATAGGCGGAATAAGCTCAAAACATTGGTTTGGCGTAACACCATTGCGCGGAATTGACTTATTTGCAATCATCTCTCACGGCGCAAGAATCTCTCTTGGAATTGGCTTAGCTTCTACTGCAATCTCCGTTGTTTTAGGAGTTGTAATTGGCGTTATTGCTGGTTATTTTGGTGGTTTTGTTGATTTTGCAATTTCTCGCATTATGGACGTGTTCTTTGGGTTCCCATTCCTAATCTTTGCGATTGCGCTTTCTGCGATTGTTCCTCAAACTTTCCCGCGTCCGCTTCTTTTAACTCTTGTAATCGGCTTTTTTGGTTGGCCTAGTATGGCGCGATTGGTACGAGGCGAAACACTTAGCCTTAAAAATCGTCATTTTGCTGTGGCTTCCAGAGTTATGGGCGCTAGTGCTTTTCATGTTTTGCGCAATCAGATTTTGCCAAACATGCTTCCAATAATCATTGTTAATACAACACTTTCTATACCAGGCCGTATTGCACTCGAAGCGGCACTTTCATTTCTTGGCGTTGGCATGAATCCGCCTTCGCCTTCGTGGGGACGCTCAATATCCGACGCAGTGCAGTGGGCATTGGTAGACCCGTGGTATTTAATATTCCCAGGTTTATCTTTGTCCCTGCTTGCGCTCGGGTTTAATATGATGGGCGATTGGCTTTCTTCAAAAATGGAGATAGCAGCATGAGCGTTTTTCTTTACATTATTAGGCGCGTTGCAAGCGCTTTGGCTGTTATTGCTGTTATTGCAATGGCAATGTTTTTGATTTTCTTTATGACTCCAACAAATCCTGCGCAGCTTATGTGCGGCAAACCTTGCACGCCTGAACGTTTAGCCCAAGTCTCTGCGTTTATGGGAACTGATTTGCCTTGGTATAGTCAGCTTTTTAACTATTTGCAGGGTATTTTTGTTGGCCGTACTTTTGGCGATTCTGCATCTGCCAGCGCAATTGTTTGCGCGGCTCCTTGCTTAGGATGGTCTTTTGCTCTTAATGAGCCTGTTACTGGTCTGATTTTTAGTCGTTTTCCAGTTACTGCATCAATCGCGATCGGCGCTGCTGTTTTGTGGATGCTAATTGGCGTATTTGCAGGCGTTTTGCAAGCTGTTAAGCGTGATTCGTGGATTGACCGCATAATCGTAGCGTTATCTTCGATTGGTATTTCGTCTCCTACCTACTTAATTGGTTTGCTGGCGATTATTGCTTTTGCGGTTTACATTCCCGTTTTTCCTACGGGCGGATATGTTAGCTTCTTTGCTAATCCTTTTGACTGGGCTTGGCATCTGCTACTCGCTTGGATTGTTTTAGCGTTGATAAATGGCGCTTTTTATGCGCGCATTACTCGTTCTACAATGCTTAGGGAATTTGGTAAAGATTATGTGCGAACTGCAAGAGCAAAGGGCATGCCCGATTCACATGTTGTACTAAATCATGCTTTGCGAAATGCGATTTTACCAATATTTACAATGTTTGGTTTAGATCTTGGCGGTCTTCTTGGTGGAGCGGTTATAACTGAGCGCGTGTTCTCTATGCACGGGTTGGGTTCGCTTCTTTTAGACGCTGTTAAGACTTTTGATTTGCAAGTTTTGGTTGGAGTTACGCTGTTTTCGGCCGCTCTTGTAATAATTGCAAATCTTATTGTTGACGTCTGTTATTGTTTGCTTGATCCTAGAGCGGCTAAAGTCGCCCTTTAAAGCGGTGATTAGTGAGCGTTAAAATCGCCAGAATAATTGCCATTAAGGTTGCAACTAAAGTCGCTACTAAAGTCTTCTTTAAATCACAATAATAAAAATTTTTAATAACTTTATAACTTTATAAAAAATTAAGGAAAAATCATGCAAAATGCACAAAATATGCAAAATTATTATCAAATCATCAAAAAAGTTAATCGTGGTTTTGCTCTAAATACATTAAGAGCAATTTCCGTAATTCTAGTGTTTTCGCTGGTTTATGCATTTTCTGCTTGCGGATCTGCTGTGCAAAGTGGTCAAAATCTACAAAAAAGACTCCCTAATGCTTCTGTGCTTAATAGCAATCCAAAAAAGGGCGGAACGCTTACGATTCTAAGCTCCGAATCAAAAATGGATTTTGATCCTGCAAGAAGTCAGGGTTTACCAATAACCTCTAATAGCCTAGTTTTCCGCGCTTTAACAACGTGGAAAGTAACGCCAAGTGGCAAAACGAGTGTTGTTGCCGATTTAGCAACAGATACAGGAACTGCTTTAGACGGCGGAAAAACTTGGAAGTACACTCTTAAAAAAGGGATTAAATACCAGGATGGAAGCCCAATAACGTCTAAAGATATTAAATATGGTCTTGAGCGTTCTTTTGCAAACTCGCTTACAGGCGGATTTGGTTACCACAAAGCGCTTTTACAAGGTGCTAAAGACTATGCCGGTCCGTTTAGTGGTAAATCTTTGGATTCGATTGAAACTCCAGACAATCAAACAATCATTTTTAAGCTAAATGCAGCTTTTGCTAATTGGCCTTGGGTTGCGTCTTTGGCTGCATTCGCTCCCGTTCCACTAAATTCTGGTAATGCGCAGGATTATGGCAAAAGCCCAGTTGCTTCTGGACCGTACAAAATTGTTGAAAACGAAGTTGGCAAGCAAATTGTTATGGTTAGAAACACTAATTGGGATTCCAGCGCGGATTCAATTCGAGCTAATTACCCAGACAAGATAATTTGGAAGCTTGGCGTTGATCCTTCTGTTGCTGCACAATCTATGATTCAAGGCAATTCTGGTGCAGACAATGCTATTCTTGCAGATTTTGTGCCTCCAGCTCAACGCGCGCAAGCTAAAGCAAGCTACAAGTCAAGCAATCTTTTAATTACAAGCGGTGACGGAGCGTTGGAATACTTGGCCATGAACAATCGACGTATTAAAGATGTTAAGATTCGCAAGGCAATTCAGTACGCTGTAGATAAGCAGTCGTATCAGCGAGCAAAGGGCGGTGCGGTTGCTGGCGGTTTTGCAACAACGCTTATTACTCCAGGCGTAAGCGAGCGCAAAGTCTATAATCTATATTCTGCAAATCCGCGTGGGGACGTAGAAAAGGCTAAACAATTATTAAAGGAATCGGGTAAATCTAAACTAAAGTTTAGTCTTATTGCTCGCCCAGATCAGGCGCAAGTGGCATCTTCTATTCAAGCAAGCTTAAAGCGCGTTGGAATTGATGTTTCTATACGAACTGTGGATTCGCAGATTTTTACAGATATGATTACTGGCGATTCTGGCGATTATGATTTAGCTTTGTCTAAATGGCAGCCTGATTTTCCTTCTGCGTATGCAAATATTGGTCCGCTTTTTGATTCTTCGCAAATAGGCGGTGGCAATTGGAATATATCTCGCTACTCGAATCCAAAAGTGGATTCCTTGATTCGCCAAGCTGTTGGCGTTATAGATAAGTCGCGTGCAGATTTGCTTTGGCAGCAGGTTGATAAAGAGATTATGCGCGATTCTCCAATTGTTCCGCTTATTTACTCTAAGAACACTTATATTCACGGAAGCAATGTGGAAAACTTCTTCGTTGGGTCTTTCCCGGCTTATCCAAACTATGCGCGAGTTTCGCTTAGAAACTAGAAAAGGATTTAATAAAATGTTGGAAAATCGCGAAAACCCAGTGCTTAGTGTTAACAACTTGTCTATTGCGATTGGCAAAAATCAGATTACGCATAACGTATATTTAAACTTATATGCGGGCAAAATTAGCGCGCTGGTTGGCGAATCTGGTTCGGGAAAGTCATTAACTTCGTTGGCGTTAATGGGTCTTCTTTCAGGCGATTTTAGTGTTTCTGGCAAAGCGGTTATTAATACAAGCGCTAATGACAGTTTGGATTTGCTAAGCAATAATGCTCCGTATTCTTATATTCGTTCGGGGCTTATTTCAATGGTGTTCCAAGAGCCATCTACTGCATTTAATCCCGTTATGCGTCTTGGCAAGCAAATTGAAGAGGCGTTAAAATATCATCCCGAAAAGTTTGGCAAGATGAGCGCTCGCGCTAGAAAATCGCGAGTCCTTGATTCCCTTAGCGAGGTTGGCCTAAAGGATGTAAATCGCGTTTATAGGTCTTATCCGCACGAACTTTCTGGCGGGCAGCTTCAGCGCGCAATGATTGCAATGGCAATTATTAATCTACCTTCTTTGCTTATTGCAGACGAGCCTACAACAGCTTTAGATGTTACAACTCAGCGTAAGATTTTGCAGCTTTTGCGCGATTTAGCTAAAAAGCATAATATTGCGGTTTTGATTATTACGCATAATATGAGCGTTGTTAAGGCTGTTGCAAACACAGTTTATGTTATGAACAGTGGCAGTATTGTTGAAAGTGGACTAGTTAAAGATGTGTTTTCTAATCCTAAAAACAGCTATACGCGCTCTCTTTTAGACTCTATTGTTGATTTTGATATTAATAATTTAGCTAGCGAATCAACTAGCTCGGATGCTGGCGATTTTTGCGTAAACATTCAAAATGTTTCTGCCAAATATGCTAAGTCTTCTAAAATTTTCAACTCTTCCAAATCCGCAATAAGTGATTTGAACCTTAATATTTTAAAGGGGAAGACGCATGCGCTGGTTGGCGAATCTGGTGCTGGAAAAACAACGATTGCAAAGCTTATTTCTGGCCAGCTTAAGCCAGAATCTGGCAGCATAAGCATAGAGGGCCTTAATTTATACTCCGATTGCAAAAAGCACGCGAATCGCAAGATTTTAAGCAATATTGGATTCATTTTCCAAGATTCTGGCTCGGCGTTAAATCCTTTAAAAACAGTAGGCTGGAGCATTGCCGAGCCTCTTCTTGCCAATAAAAGTCTTAGCGAAGAAGAGCGCAAAAAGCGCGTGGAGTTTGTTCTTAATCAAGTGCATTTGCCATTAAGCTTAATAAACAGGTTCCCGCACGAGCTTTCTGGCGGCCAAAAACAGCGAGTTGGCATTGCGCGAGCGTTAATAAATCGTCCTTCTTTGATTATTGCAGATGAGCCAACTTCGGCGTTAGATGCAAACCATTGCCTAAAAATCTTAAATCTTCTAAGTAGCTTGCAAAAGCAGTACAACTTTTCGTGCTTGTTTATAACGCATGATTTGGCTTTAGTAAGCCGTATTGCTAGCCAAGTTAGCGTTATAAAAGGCGGAAGAATTGTTGAGCAGGGAAGCGTTAAAGATGTATTGCGTTTCCCTAAGAATTCCTACACGCAAAGCCTTATTGATGCTGTTTTGTAACGCTTATGTTTGTGCTAAAAAGTAACATAATAAGAGTCTATTAGGAGGTTTTTATGACTTCATGCGCTCCAATTGGTGTGTTTGACTCAGGGCTTGGTGGCATTTCTGTAGTTCGTCAACTTAGCGCAGCTATGCCTAACGAGCGCATTGTTTATTTTGGCGACTCTGCAAACGCGCCTTATGGCATAAAAACTCCTCAAGAAGTTCGAGATCTTAGTTTTAAGATTGTTGAGCATTTTGCAAGTCTTAATGTTAAAGCTGTTGTAATTGCTTGCAATACTGCCACTTCTGCTGCTGTTAAAGATTTGCGCGCGCATTACAATATGCCGATTATTGGCATGGAGCCTGCTCTTAAGCTTGCTTGCGATTTGGGCGGCGGCAAGCCTCAGCGCGTAATCGTTGCAGCTACGCCTTTAACGCTTAGAGAGCGCAAGTTTGCAGAACTTATGAATCGTTTTACGCAAAATCACAAGATTTTTTCTAGGCCTTGCCCAGATTTGGTAGAAATTGTGGAAAATGGCGATTTAGGCAATAAAAATATTGTTATGAGCGCTTTGCACAAGTATTTTGATTCTTACGACTTAAATAGCATTGATTCAGTTGTTTTAGGATGCACTCATTTTGTGTTTTATAAAAGCTACTTCCGTGAGTTTTTGCCTGATTGCGTGAATATTGTAGACGGTAATGATGGCACTATTCACCATCTTAAAAGCGTTTTAGAGTCTAATGATTTGCTTGCGCCAATCGAAAATAGTGGAAGTGTTGTGCTTACTAACTCCGATTCAAGTAATCGTATTGCTAAGCTATCTCAATCGTTACTTAATGGTGATTTCTGATTGCAATTAAATTGCGTCTTATCTAATGCGATTTTACTTGCGACTTATGAAAATATAGCATTGCCGTATTTGCTTAAAATAAGCAATACAAGAGCAAAAATCCAAAGCAAATCCACGATTAAATCGTAATTTAGTCGGTAGTAAGCGCTTAAAATCTTATTTTTTAATCCAATCTCTTGCACACTAAATGTTGCGTGTGTAAGTGACATAAATTGCAAAGTTGTGCAAAACATTAAAACAAGGCACCATGGGCAAAGAATTTGTATAACAAACATAGATTGCGTAAACAGCCAATAAGCGTACAAGAGTGCGCATAATCCACCAATCCAGCTAAAAGTTGCTAGCCATTTTGGAAGTTTTACTTTTGCTATTCCAACTACAGCAAGCGTTACGAAAACGCTTTCTGCTGCAATTCCAAAGAAAGCATTAGGGAAGCTTAGTTCGCCAAATCTTATGAATTCCGCTTGCCAAGATTGAGCCACTTTAGAGCACGAAACAACGGTGTTTACGTCGCATCCAAGCGCTTTATGCGGTGCGCGTGCAAGAGCTAAAGTTTCGGAAGAAAGTATTAGCGATGTTAAAAGTGCAATTGCGGATGAAATAAGCATAATCATGTAAACCCAAGCGGCAGAATGTCGCCAAGAATTCATGCGATTATTGTGGTTACCCATAAACACTCCTCAAAGCGCTAATGTATTTAGATATTGTTTAGACTTAAAACCGTTACATGCCACAGTTTACGATAATTATATGACTGTAATAGGTAGTAGTGCGAATAACGACTTTAGTTTGGATTCTAAATCGCAAGATTTAGGGTGGGATTTGCATTGTCATACTTTATATTCGGATGGCACTAAATCTCCAAAAGAATTAGTAGATGAAGCTAAAAATCTTGGACTTAGTGGAGTAGCTATTAGCGATCACGACACTACTGCTGGCTGGCATGATTTTGAAGAAGCTGCTAAAAACGCTGATTTTCCAGTTATTTTTGGATCGGAGATAACTGCTGTAGAAGGAAACATATCGGTTCACGTGCTTGCTTATAACTACAATCCAAACGACGAGTGCATTAATGAAATGTTTGCAACTACAAGAAAACGCAGATTGGAACGCACGCGCAAAATGGTTGATCTTATGTCTCATGATTTTCCGATTACTTGGCAAGATGTTCTTGCACAAGCAGGGCAAGGTGCGCTAACTACGATTGGCCGTCCGCATATTGCAGACGCTCTTGTTGCTGCAGGCGTTTTTGAAACAAGGTCACAAGCTTTTGCAGGCCCTGTTGCTCCACATGGCCCATACTACATTCCAACGCCATCTCCAAGCGTTGATGAGGTTATTAAAGTTATTAAACACGCTGGGGGAGTAAGCGTTATTGCGCATCCTGCGGATTATAGTAGGAATCTTGTTATTCTTTCGGATTCTCAAATAGAACACTATGCAAGCGTTGGCCTTAACGGTTTAGAAGTATATCATCGTGGCAACTCTTTAACGCAAAGACAAAGACTATTGGAGTTAGCAAAAGACTTGAATTTGCTTGTTACTGGTGGATCCGATTGGCATGGCAGTGGCAAGCCAAATAAAATCGGAGAAGAAACAACAAGTTGCAATGTTGTTTCTAAAATCCTAAATTACTAGATGAATTAAAATTGCGCTGTTAAAACGTTATAAACGTGTTAAGTGTTCTAGTAGTGTTCTAGCAGTGTTCTAGTAGCGTTAAAACGCGTTAAAACCAACGGTGTGAGTTGGCGTATCTCCTATAATCGCATATGCAAAAGAGTCTGCCATAATAAAAATTTTTCGATTGTTTTTATCTGTAAGATTAATCGCCTTTTCGTCTTTAATAGCGCTTTCAATAATGTTTTGTATATCTTGCTCGCTTTGATCGCTTTCAAAGCTAATAGTGTCTTTTACGTGCTTAACGCCAATTGTTACCTTCATTTTTATTCCTTAATTGTTTAGATTAATTATTGTTATTTAGTGTTTTATGCGCTTATGTATTAGTTTTGGGCGTTTGTGCTTTCACCTGTATTTGCGCTTGTTCTTGTGCTTTCTAGTTTGCTTTTTGCGTCTTTAATAGCAAGTTCTGCATCTTTTAGCATTGGAATAATAATAGTTGCTGGCTTATCTAAATCTTCATTTTTATTGCCATTATTGCCATTACTATTATTGCCATTACCATCGTTGCTATTTGTATTGACGTTTTCAACACTATTGTTACTGTCTACACCTTCGCCGCTTTCGATACGTTCTACATTACTATTTGCATCAGCTTTATCTACGAAATCATTATTGCTGTTGCTAATTTCGTTCGTTGCATTGTTATTCACATCGTTAGTTTTGTTAACGCTGCTTATAACTTGCGTTTCCAAGCCGTCTGCAATAGTGGCGGTTTTAGTGGCAGTTTCAGTGGCGTTAGTGTTGTCGTTTATAGTTATAGTTTGTTCGTATGTATTATCTTTATAGTCTTTTTGATCTTCTTGCTTGAGCGTTACAACAGTTTTTTCGTTAGTAGCGTCCGAAGATATAGTATCGTCTTTAACGGCATTATCTTTAATAGAATTATCTTTAACAATATCGTCTTTAACAATATCTCCTACAGTAAGAGAAGACGCTGGATTTGCGCTATTATTGTTTTGATTTGCGCTTGCTGCTCTGGAGTTATTTATGCGCGTAAGCTCGTGAGCAAGACGTTCCACTTGCGCTTTAAATCTCATTATTCCAGTTGTATCTGCGCGTTGCAAAGCTTGAATAAAGTCTCCAACTTGCTCCATTTGCAACCAAAGATTTGCTCGAAGCATAATCATGCTGTCTAATCTAGACCCAAGTATTCTTCCATATGCACTTAGCAAAGCGTTTCTATGCTGCTCGTTAAGCTTTGCAAAAATCCACGCTAAATCGCGAGCAGGATCGTTGATTTGCATGCTTTGCCAATTGGTTATAGCTGTAATAGTAGACCCAGAAAATAGAAAATCACCATCTTTGAATCCGCCGTGAACTGGGCAAGTGTCGAATGACCACAATCCATCAGTTTCTAAAACTCTAGACCAATTATCTGTTATTTCTGTAGGAATATGGCCTGCTTGGCGCAATCTTTTAATCCAAGACGTTAATTGCGTGCGAATTTGACCAGTAGTAAAGGAAGGATAATCGCTTTTAGTTAAAAATGACGGACTTAGTCTATGAATCGCGCCTATTGCCGTTCCAGCGTTTACGCAATCATCTGTTGTAAGAAGGCTTAATTCTCTTGCATTTCCGTTTAGATGATTACAAATAAGCACTGTTGGATTGTTAAAATCAGCTTCTCCTATGGAGCCAAAATGTAATTCGCTTTGACTTTGATTATTAGTAGAATCTTGTTGATTTGCTTGGTTTTGCTGGTTAGTTTGATTTGCCTTATTTGAAAGCGACCCAGGAACAAACTTAAGCATTTCTTCGTGAGCAAATCCAAGAGCTGCAAGCCCCTTAGTTTTTTGCAATACCCATGCTGCTCGCGCTCTATCGTGCAAACGTTTTTGACCTTTAGCGTTAGAGCTAACAAAAATGTCGTAAAGTCTGCCCGAAACGTCTTGAATAACAGCGTGAGATATGCCAGCAGCGGCATCGGTGGCGTTTGCCTGCTCGCTTTGGCGCGTTCCAGCGAATTGTACTTCTGGCATGACCGATGAGGCCAGCGCTACCAACTTGAATCTGCTTATCTGTGTCACAGTTCAACATTAATACAAAGCAACGAGATATAGCTAAATAGCCTTTAACCACATTAGCGTTTTATGCTTTTATTTTTCTTTAATTGTTGTAACAATAGAATTATGATTTCTACTCAAGAGTCTTTAGAAAGCAAAAAGCGCGAATCTAACGAAAATCATGGTAAAGATTACGCACAGTCTTTACTAGAAGGTTTAGATGATTCTCAACGCAAAGCAGCAATGGTGTTACAAGGGCCAGTGCGCATTACTGCATGCGCTGGAGCAGGTAAGACTCGCACTATTACACGAAGAATCGCGTATGCGTGTGCAAAAGGAGAGTGGGACGAAAATCGCGTTTTAGCTGTTACTTTTTCTGTAAAAGCTGCTAAAGAAATGCAAAATCGCCTTAAAAAATTAGGCGTAAATAATGCAACTGTTGCAACTTTTCATTCTGCAGCTTTACAGCATTTAAGACGAGTTTGGAATGACGTTTGCGAAGCTCCTTTTCCAAATATAATGGATGATCCAAAAAGTGTTACTGAGCAAGCATTAATCCACTACACGGATTTTGCAAATATGACTTCTGCACAAATACGAGACATTATTGCAGAAATCAACTGGGCAAAGGTTAGTCTTATTGCTCCAGATGATTACGCGCGCGCATGTGCTTGTGTTAGTCGAGATCTTCCTGCAGCTCTAGACGTTAATCAATTTGTTGAAGCATATAAAGCTTACGAGTTAGAAAAAAACACAAGGAATCTTGTTGATTTTAACGATTTACTGCTTCTTGCATGCCATGTTCTGCGCGCTTTTCCTAAAGCATGTGAGAAAATACGTAGCAAAATCGGCTGGATTACTGTTGACGAATATCAGGATGTTTCTCCTCTTCAACATGAACTTCTTAAATGCTGGCTTGGTAATAATCGAAATATTTGCGTTGTTGGAGATCCTGCGCAAACGATTTATTCTTTTGCAGGAGCAAGCAGCTACGATTTACTTGAATTTCCTAACGAGTTTGCGCCGCTTTGTGCAGACATTAATCTAAATACGGATTACAGATCTACGGAACGTATTGTAGGACTTGCTAATCGGGTTCTTTCTAAGTCTGCTTTTAGATGTGATTATTTAAGACTCATGTCAAAAAATAAGGGTGGCGCTCGCGTTACTAAAACTGTTTACAACACGGATTACGACGAAGCTGTTGATGTTGCTCAACGAATTTATAATGCTGTTAAATCAGGAAAAGCGCTTCCTACGGATTTTGCTATTCTAACTCGTACTAATGCTCAACATAATATATTTTGCAAAACTTTGGGTGATTTAGGAATACATTTTTCTGTTAGAAAAGACTCTGGCTTGCAAATTGATGTTTTAGAAAACAATTTTGAAGATTCAAACGCTAGCGATTTGAGTGATTCAAAAAAATACGTTGAAAGTGGCGATGCAAAAGACATTGACTTTGCAAAAGATGGCGGCAGTGAGCGTGAAAAAGTAGATTTAATCAAAAAATCTTTACTTCCTGTAACGATTTCTACGATTCACGCATCTAAAGGCTTGGAATTTAAGCACGTGTTTTTAATCGGCTGCAGCGAAGGTCTACTTCCATTTGGAAGCGTTAATAGAACTCAAGATGCAAACGAAGAAGAGCGCAGGCTTATGTATGTTGCAATAACGCGCGCGGAAGCAACATTGCACATATCTTATGCAATTTGCAAAGACTACGGCAACGGAATGCAAAGGTCTGTAAGCCACTTTTTAGAATAAATGCATTTTAGAATCAACGTATTTATGCAATTGTTCTAATACAAGTCACTTATAAATCAGTTGCGAATCAGTTTGTAACTTTATTCGTCGCTTTTTTGCTGATTAGAGTCTTCGTCAGAATCTGCTCCAAAATCTGTGTCAGAGTCCTTGTCAGAATCTTCTTCAGAGTCCGCATTAGAATCTTGGTTTGAGTTTTGATCGTTGTTTTCGCTATCGCTAGATGCCAATAATTTACTTAATTCGTCGTCCCAATTAACGTCTTTAAGTTTTTGCTCTAAATCGTCACTGTTCTTAAAATCTTCTAAATCAAGCATATTCTTGCTTAATTCTTCTAGATTAATGTTTGCTAAATTATTGCTATCTGTTTGTTCAGATTCTTTTTTAGTTGTGTTATCGCTATTTTGACTATTCGTATTGTTTTGACTATTAGTGTTGTTTTCGTTATTTTCGTTGTTTTTATTGTTTTCGTTATTTTTATTTACTTTATTAGTATCGTCTTTATTATCTTCTTTATCTTTATTATCCTTAGTATCTTCTTTATCTTCGCTAAAATCTGGTAATTCTGGCAAAAGATCTGGGTGGTTCCACATAGCATCGCGTTCCTCAATGCCTTTTTCGTTTGTAATCGCATCCCACATTGCAGCAGCTTCGCGCATTGCTCTAGGACGCAACTTTAATCCAGTTAAAGCTTGGAAAGTCATTTCGGAAGGGCCGCCTGCAGCGCGTTCTCTCCTTGTCATCTCTCTAAGCTGCTCAATGTGTGGAATGTGTGCCATTCCAGCACGCCAAATAACGCAATCAACCCAACCTTCACTAAGTGCAAGAAGTGTTTCTAATCCTTTTAATGCTTGTTTTTGGCCTTCTGTATCGTTTCGAGCAATATTAGATAAATCAACAGCTCCCGAAATAGACTCTGGGTTCATTCCTTCAATATCTCTAAGCTGCTCTTCCATAGCGCTTAAGTCGATAGAAATTCCAGCTGCATACTTTATTATTAGTGCTTCAAAACGAGGCATAAGCCAAGGTGCAGACGCAAACAATCGTGCGTGAGCAAGCTCTCGCAATGCTAGATAATTCATAACTTCGTTAATGTCTAATCCCCACTTTTTTGCGTAATCTATGCAATTGTAAGGAACAAGACCGCCTGCAGGGTTTTTAAGAAGTGAAATACCTTGATCAAAGCTTCCGCGAATCTCGTGAGATAAATTTCCAGCAGCATATCCTAATTGCATTGCAAAAGACGTGTTAGCAAGAAGGCTCATCATTTGTTCTGGCTTTTTTACGCCATCTGGCATAGGTATTGGCATAACGCCGTCGTATAATCCTTCTACTTCTAAGTCTTGGTCTTCTCCAAATTTTTCGGCAATAACATCCGAAAAAGCGTTACTAACCGATTTGGCAACAGGATTTGCAAACTTAATCCACGAATCTATAGTTCCATTAACCCAGTCTTCTCTTGAAAGAACATCGGGGGTTCCAGATACTGGATTTAGATTGCAATTTGCGTCTAGCCATAAGTTTGCTTCACTTAGCGCTCTTCTTGTTGCATCTGCAACTTGTGCGTTTACTGTACCGCCGTCTCCAGTTGCTTTTTGGCAAGCAAGCAATTGAGCAAGTCTTTTATTAATTGGACCTTCTTTAAGTGTTTCCGTCATTTCAAAAGGCGTGTTTAAGCCGCCATTGGCAAAGGCACTCATTAACGAATGAACTTCTTCTGGAGATGGAAGGCCTCCGTTTGAACATCTTGTAAGAATGTCATCGCGAACTTCAAAAGGAAGATTTTCAAAGTTAGACCAAGCTCTTTCTCCTTCTTCGGGGCCAAAGCAGCTAACAAGCCATTGGTGAATTTCTTCTTCGCTCATATTCAATCCTTATGAAGTTTGTACCTAAGTTAAATATATTTGCGTATATTTTATGTTTGTTTACATAGTTTTTAACTATACAGTTTTAACTACGTATAAAAGATTCTACTCGATACATGGTGATTTTTGCTAATAAATTAATAATGTGTATAACTTTTTCAAATTTTTTCAAAAACCGCATCTTGTGAGGGTTCTTAGAGTGTAGGTTATGCACATTTACATATACTATTAATTTTATGCCTAATAAGATGCCTAATAAGATTACATACGTGTTTAATAAAATCAATAGAAATATATTCGCTACTCTTAAAAATACTGTTGGGGATCTTATTGAATATTTTTCCGCTAAGTCATTTAGGTATTTTGTTGGGTTATTTATTGTAGTTATGTCGATTATCGCGCTTTTTCTACCAAGTGCGTATGTTGTTGAAGAACCTGGGCCAACTCAAGATGTTCTAGGAAAGTCTTTTGGAAAATATGTGATTAATGTTAAAAATAGCGCTGTTAAGAATACTGACTATAAATCTTCGTCAAAAAGTGGAAAGCTTCTTTTAGTAACAGTAAATACGTCTGGAATACCAGGTTACGAGATTCCAAATATATATGCGATTGCATCTTGGTTTGATTCTAAAAAGCAAGTTTTACCTAGAGAAGTTCTTGTTCCAGTAAATCAAAACGCAAGTGATTATAAAAAAGAAACAAATAAGCAAATGACTTCTTCGCAATCTTCTGCGCAAGTGGCGGCTTTGGATTATGCGAAGAAGCATCTTAATGTGAATGTAAAAAACGTAAAAATTAAGTTGCATATAGACGATATTGGTGGACCTTCTGCAGGCATGATGTACGCTTTGGGTATTTTGAACAAGCTTACAAACACAGATTTGACTGGTGGAAAAATAATCGCTGGAACGGGAACCATTGATAACTCTGGGAAAGTTGGGGCAATCGGCGGTATTCGATTAAAGATGATATCTGCAAAAAGAGACGGAGCTAAATGGTTCTTATCGCCAAACAGCAATTGCAATGAAGTTGTTGGGAATATTCCGCAAGGCTTAAAAGTTGTAAGCGTAAAAACATTGGATGACGCATACAAAGCGTTAGTAAAAATAAAGGCTGGGAAGAATCTAGATTCTTTAAGAACTTGTAAAGCGGAAAGTGGGCGATGAGGGACTCGAACCCCCGACATCCACCGTGTAAAGGTGGCGCTCTAGCCAGCTGAGCTAATCGCCCGCTTGAAACAAGATACAGTATGGTGTGTACTAGAACGTTGATTTGTGTTTTAGGCGTGTTTTGCGCATATATCATTTGCGTGTTTGCGTGTGTTTTGTTTATGCGTCTTAACAATCGCGTAAAGTGTAATGAATACGAATCTGTTCAGGAGGTCTATTGTTTATGGCGAGTAAACCTGATACCGCGCGTAATTCTTCAGGTATTGAGCGTGTAGGTAAGCGCAAGAAGGGTTACAGCGTAGAGCAAGTTAATGATTTTCTTGAGCGTGCTCATTCTTTGTATGAATCTAGCGACATTAGTCTTACTCAAAAAGATATTCAAGACGTATCTTTCGATTTAGAAGATGAAGGATATGCTATTCCTCAAGTAGATGCTGCTCTTTCTAGATTAGAGCGTGCAGTTGTAGATAAGACTACGCAGTACGAGATTTCTAATCGCGGCAAGGTTGTTTGGAAGGCACAAGCAGACGAAGAATATAGAGTTTTGCTTTCTCATTCCCAGCGCGATTATAAAATGCGCTTTGATTCCGCGCAATCGCGTAAGCCTTCTTACGATAAAAAACAAGTAGACAATGTTGTAAATAAGTCGCTAGATAAGATTGCTGTTCTTCTTGGATATAATCCAGTTTGGGGAAGCAGTTTAAGCGATTTAGACAAAATTGACGCAATGTTTGTTTCTAATGTTCTGTTTACTCAACGTTCTGGAAAACGAGGATATGACGAGCGCCAAGTGGACTATTATCTAAATGCTTGCGTTCGCTTATTAAGCAGACTTGAGTCTTATGATCGAGTTGCTAAGTATACAGACTTCGATCCTAGTGATTCTGTTGATTCTGCTAATTTTGGCGTTTCTGCTAAGTCTAATAATGATTTACAAGAAAATGTTGTTTCTAAAACATCTTCTGCGCCTAGTGTTGTTGAACATAGTGTTGTTGAACCTAGTGTTGTTGAACCTGCGGCAGCTCCAGCTCCATCTCCATTAATGCCTCCAGCAATTCCTCCATCTATTCCTGTTGAGCATCATGCGCAGAAGGCGATTTTTACTCCTCACTCTGCGAGTGTTGAAGCAAGTGACGATACAGACGACGAAATGTCGCAAGCGTCTACTGTTATGCCTCCAGCATTCCCTCCGTCTTATGCTCCTAATGCTGCCTCCAACAATTTTGCTACTAACAATAATGATTTTGGAAAAGTTAAAGATGCAGAAAAGAAGGAAGATAGTGCGAATGTTGTTAGTGCGAATGCTGATGGTGTAAATAATGCAAATGCTAACAATGCAAGTAATAACAATGTAAATGATTCTAAATCCATTGGAGATTTGAATCTTTCACTTCTTGCTTCGCCTAAGTTCGAGCCTTCGCAAAGTCTTAATTTAGATATTCCAGATCTTTCGTTCCCTGTTATGAACCATTTTGACACTTCGGTTGAAGATTCTTCTCGCGAAGCAAATAATGATTCAGATGATTTTGACGATACTGGCGAATCTAATTTTGGCGGATTTGTAAACCCAAATCATAATTAATAATCTATTTTTCACTTAGATTTAGGGATTATATAAGCTAAGAGTTATTGATTAATGCCGTTATATAACGATGAAGCTGTTGTTCTTAAGACTTTTCCTCTTGGGGAAGCTGATCGAGTTATTGTTATGCTCACTAAAAAGCATGGCAAGGTTCGAGCTGTTGCAAAAGGTGTAAGGCGGTTAAAATCTAGATTTGGTGGGCGCTTAGAGCCATTTATGCGTGTTAATGCACTTTTTGCAACTGGCAAAACTTTTGATGTTATTTCTCAAGCGGTTTTAGTTTCGCCTTATGCTGGTAGCATTTGTGCGGATTACAATCTGTATAGTTGTGCTAGCATGATTGCAGAGATTGCAGACGATTTAGTCTCGTCTTGCGCACAATATTCGGATTCTTGCTCACAATACAATCTTCTTATAGCTGCTTTGTCTGCTCTTTCTAAAAGTTTGCATAGTGCTGAATCAATAGCGCTTTCGTACGTTTTAAGAGCATTGCAATTAGCTGGATGGTCTCCTAGGTTAAATGAGTGCGTTATTTGTTCAACACGCAATGATTTAGACTATTTCTCGGCAGCTAGTGGTGGAGTTATGTGCTCTAAAGATCATGCTTTAGAGTCTATTAAGTGTAATGATTTAGTGCGTTTGCAAATGATTTCATTAATTAATGGCGATTGGCAAAATTTAGACGGAACAAGTATAGACGATTTAACGTCTAAATGCGTTGAGCAATGGTGTGAATATTGGCTAGAAAAGCCTATTAAATCTATGCGCTTGAACGAGAAAAATTCTAATTCACTGTATTTTGATTAGCGTTTCTATTATCTATATTAATGAGCGATTTTGTTAATTTTATGTTTGAATTTTATAAAATTTGTCCTCGCTGTCTGATGCAATATGAATGATATCAGGCACGGGTGCTCTTTTAAGAGCTGAGAAGATTACTGTCTAACCGTTTAACGTGAATCGGGTAATGCCGACGTACGGAGTTTTCTGCAGGGTCGCCTTTGTTTGATTGGTTAAAGATGAAAGGAGACCCTAATGGGTACATCTGTTGAAGAAGAGACCGTGCGTCCATCCTTGCGTTGGAACGTAGCCGATGTTACGCTCACGGTTGTTATTGCTGTAGCTTCTGGTATTATCTTCTGGGGCATCGGCTTGATTAGTGAGCCTATTTCTGCTGCTCTTAAGCTTATTCCAGTTCCAGGCGTTAGCGCATTGTACTACGGTTTGTTCTACTTCGCTGGTCCTTTAGCTGCTATTATGGTTCGCAAGCCAGGCGCTGCACTATTCGGCGAGTTTATTGCTGCAATGGTTGAGTTGACTGTTGGTAGCCACTGGGGCGGTATTGGTACCGTTCTTCCTGGTTTTGTTCAGGGCTTGTTCGCTGAGTTTGCATTCTTGTTTGTTATGTATCGCAAGTGGAACGTTGGTTTGACTGCACTTTCTGGCGCATTAGCTGGTTTGGGTGGAATCGTTTCAACCTATCCGTTCTACTACGCAGGTGTTCCAATCTTCGGTGCATTCATGATGATTCACACACTTTGCAGCATGATTTCTGGTGCTGTAATTGGTGGTGTAGTTATGTGGTACTTGTACAAGGGTATTGCTGCTACTGGCGCATTAAGCCGCTTTGCTTCTGGCAAAGAAGTACGCGCTTAAGTCTTAACTTTTGCTAGTAAGATTTGATTTGTGGGCGGGGGATTAATCACCTCGCCCACTTTTGTAAAGTCGCAAGAAAAATCGCAAGTTAGCAGCGCGCAAAAGTCGCAAGAAAAGTCGCAAATAAAAGTCAAGATAAAATCACAAATCACTATAAAACAAAGGAGTTAGTATGCTAAAAGTACGTCTTGAATATGTGCATCCATGGACGAATCACGCAGGAATGTACCTTGCAAGAAAGCGCGGATTATATGCGCAATACGGATTAGACGTAGAGTTTACAAGCACAGATACGGAGCGCGGAGATGTTCCAGCATGCTTGGAGCGTGGAGAAGTAGATATAGCTCTTGTTCGCTTAAACCAGCTTTTGGCTCATCAAAATGGTGCAAACAAGCTAACGTCATTTGCTGTAATGAATCAATCGCAAATTGGCGGAATCATAACAAATAAAAACACTGGCATTACGCGATTTAAAGATCTAGAAGGAAAGCGCGTAGTAATCCCTATGGGCGTTAAGCGTTTATACACAGAGCTTCAGCAGGCTGTTGCTGCCGACGGAGGCGATTTTAGCAAGCTGATTACAATTGATCCAGGCCCATGGGAGCCAGACATTCGAGCAGTAGAGCGCGGAATGTGCGACGCTTTTATTAACGTAGCTTGGTGGGAGCCATACCAGGGTTCGCTTCCATTTGACCAAGTTGTTGTTCTTCCATTCGATTCTATTGGCGTAGCGCCTCATCATTCTTACTATGTTTGCGCTCGCCAAGAGATGATTGAGCGAAATCCGCAATTAATACGCAACTTTGCAAGCGCAACCGTTAAGGGCTATGAGCTTGCAGGAAAAGACCCTCAGGCTGGTGTTGATGCTTTGCAAAATGCGCTTTGCCACATTAGCCCAGAGGCTTTGCGCGCCTCTCTAGACGAAGTGATTCCATCTTGGTACGACAAGAATGGTCGTTGGGGTACAGCAGACATGGCTTTGGTGGAAAACTACACTCGTTGGATGGGTGAAAATGGCCACTTAAGCGTGCCTCTTGATTGCGCGCTAAAGAGCCTAGAAAGCGGATGCGTAACAAACGAGTATTTGCCAGAATAGTCGGCCAGCATGTGCTTGAATCGCAAGCATAATAACGATTGCAAACGCAATTACAATCGAAAATAAATATCACAATTCAATGAACCTGTGGCAATAATTGGAGCAAATATGGAAAACGAAAGCAACGACCCTCAACTAGATATTGTTGCTCAAAGATGGGCAAATGTTGATTTAGATGAGGCAAATATGGTGTGCTCGCTTTTAGATGAGCCGCTAGAAGCAGATTGCGTTTTAAGCCATAGTTTGCGCCCGATGGCTGCAGGTTCATTGATTCGCGCGCATTACAAAGATGATTCGCCAAAAAAATCGCAAAGTTTAGACGTTTATATTAAAAGATGCAGCACAAAAGTTAGGCAAGCAAGCACAATTAGGCCGTATCATCGTTTTGCGGAGCATCTTTTACAAAACAAAATAAGCACGCCAAAGTACTTGTATTTTAACAAAAATAGCGAGTCTTTAGGTTTAGAAAAGAATATTTGTGGCGATATTTCTGGCGATACTTCTGGCGATATTTACGTAGACGGCACTCTTCTTGTAATAGGCGATTGCGCTTACGAAGTGACTTTAAAAGCTAGCGGAGAAGATAGATACAAAGACGCGTATACTTGGGATCCGCCTAAGACGTGCGAAGAAGCCAAAAATCTTGGAGTAATGATGGCAAAAATCGCCTTAGCTTCGCAAAGTTTTGACGAGCCAAATCCTAAGGAAATCAACGCTTTTCAATCAAGATTTAGTCTTTGTGCAAGCGAAGACGTGCAAAAAGCTGCAGAAGTTTGGTTAAAAAATAGACCTGATTTAGCAAAATTCTTAAAAGAGCAGAATCGTGATTTTGTAAAAGATTTAAGTGAATTTGCTCCAACATGCAAAAAAATTTACGATTTAGGGTACGCGAATCTAAAAAAGCAGTGGACTCATGGAGATCCGCATATATCTAATTTTATGTGGGAAGGTAGTGCTCCAAGTGCAGTGTTTGACTTTGGAATGGCGTATAAAAACACAGCAATCTACGATTTAGCAATGACTTTAGAACGCAACACAATTCAATGGGTAGATATTGCGAATGGCAAAAAAGATTCATTTAGAACGGACTTAGTTAAGTCAATTTTGCAAGGATATTCTAGCGTTAAACCATTAGCAGATGTTGAAAAAGAGTTGCTTCCGCTTGTTCTTAGCGTAAGTCAAATCGAGCAATGTGTGGAATTTGTAGACTATTACTTAAAGTCAAATGGATCTTACGATTTTAAGATTTGGGGCTACGATACTGGATTCTTAGAGCATGCTAGATGGTACAAATCTTGCTTTGGGAAAAGATATTTGAACTATTTATTGGAAGCTTTACAAGAACTATAGCGGATTTTTTAGTTGATTTTTTAGTTGATTTTTTACTTGATTTTTTACTTGATTTTGCATGCTTTTATTTAGCTTTGCAAAACGCTTTAGCTATTCGTTCAATGGGGTTGTTAGATTTTAACTATGAGTTTTGAAAACGTTGACTACACTTCGTTAAATATTCCAGCAGCTCCATTTAGTGATCCTAGCCGTGTGCCAGATTTTCCTAAAGGTAAAGTTCCTCGCCATGTAGGCGTGATTATGGACGGCAATGGCAGATGGGCTAAAGAGCGCGGAATGATTCGCACTGAAGGGCATAAAGCGGCGGAACCAGTGGTTTTTGACACTATTGCAGGAGCCATAGAAGCAGGTGTTCGCTACTTAAGCTTGTACACGTTTTCTACCGAAAATTGGAAGAGATCTCCTCAAGAAGTGCATTTTTTGATGGGATTTTCTAGAGATATTATTCACCGCAGAGTTGCGCAAATGAACGAGTGGGGAGTGCGCGTGCGTTGGGCTGGAAGACGGCCAAAATTGTGGAAGTCTGTTATTGACGAGTTGGAAAAAGCTCAAGAAATCACAAAAAATAACACTACGATTGACGTTGTTTTTTGCTTAAACTATGGAGGTCGCGCGGAAATCGCAGATGCTTGCGCGGCAATTGCTAGGGAAGTTAAAAGCGGCAAAATTAAGGGTGATCGCATTAGCGAGAAGATGATTGCAGAACATTTGTATAATCCAGATATTCCAGATTGCGATCTTGTGATTCGCACTTCGGGAGAGCAGCGCACTAGCAACTTTTTGCCTTGGCAAGCGTCTTATGCGGAGCTTGATTTTGTTCCAGAACTCTTCCCAGATTATGGTCGCGAAGCGTTGTGGAGGTCAATCGACCGTTATGCGCATCGCGACCGCAGGTTTGGTGGCGTAAAAAACGCTTAAACTTATCTGTTAGTAGAATTAATTTATTAGTCGCAAGCTAGCCATGCGCAAGCTGCAACAACAGCTGATTCAAGTCCACGATTTAGAGTTGGTTGCAAATCTGGAGCAAAAGCTGGATTGTGGTTTCCTGGAGCATTTTTCATGTCTTCAAATCCACCTAATCCCCAGTATGCGTAAGGTGTATTGAAAGCATTTGCAACAATAGAAAAATCTTCAGAAGCAGACTGTTTGCTGATTTGTACAGAATTTTCACCAAAATATTCGTCGAAAGCTTCGCGCACGCGATAAACTGATGCTTCGTCATTATTGGTTAATGGATAGCGGTCATAGTATGTAAATTCTGGTTCCTTTGGGCATCGTGCTAGATTGCACTCTCCGCGCACAATTCGCTCAATGGCAGAGTGAACAAATTTTTGAGTATCTTCGCTGTATGTTCTAGTATTAATCAAAAGTTCCGCATCGTCTGGAATAATGTTTGACTTACTTCCAGCGTTTATTGCGCCGATTGTAACTATTGCGTAATCTTTAGCAGCTACTTCACGAGACACAATCGTTTGCAATTTCAACACAATAGACGAAGCTAAAACCACAGTGTCAACGCTTAATTCTGGCATAGATCCATGAGATCCTTTACCAAAAATGTGTACGCGAATTGAAGATGCGGTAGTTAAAAATGCTCCTGATTTAATACCAACTGTTCCTGCAGGAATTGCTGCAAGAACATGCTGACCAAGATAAACATCTGGCTTTGGAATAATGCGTGTAATGCCATTTTCTACCAAGCTTTTTGCGCCTTGAGCTGTTTCTTCTCCTGGTTGAAACACTCCAATGTAGGTTCCATGCCATGCTTCTTTATGATTGTTAAAAGCTTGTAAAGATCCAAGTAAACTTGCAATATGAAAATCGTGACCGCAAGCGTGTGAAACTCCAACTGTTTTACCATTTTCATCTTGTGTTGTAACTGTTGAAGCGTAGTCTTTTCCTGAATTTTCTGTAACAGGAAGAGCATCAATATCTGCTCGCATAGCAACTATTGGCCCTTCTCCATTTTTGATTATTGCTACAACTCCTGTTTTTCCAACGCGCTTTGCTTCAATTCCATCTTTAGTAAGAATATCTATGATTGCTTGTGCTGTATGCGTTTCTTGCATAGATAATTCAGGATGCTGATGCAGGTATTTATACTGCTTTTCTCTATCTGCTTGAGTTTCTTTTATGTTGGACAATATTTGCTTAACTGATTTAATTTGCAGCATTAATTTCTGCTTTCTTATTTTGCTTATTGCAATTTAGCTCTATTTTATGTTTTATTTATAAATTATTTATTAACAAATTACTTGTTTTCGCGTTCTTCAAGAATCTTGTCTACAAGAGCAGCTTTTGCGTCGATTTGACCGCTAAAACCAGGACGAATGTCTAGTTTTAATATAACGCCTGTGCGGTAGCCTTTTTCTACAAGAACCATAGTTGCGTCTTTTACAACGCGCATAACGTCGTCGAATTCGCCTTCGATGTTTGTAAACATTGCGTTTGTTTCGTTTTTTAATCCAGAATCACGAATCACTTTAACGCAATCTGCTACGTATTCGCTGAGTTCTTCGCCAACTCCGCTAGGAGCAATGCATAATGCTGCAACTGTATTAGTTTTGTGGGAATTTTTGTTATTGCAAGTATCGCAAGTCTTGTTATCATTAGTCTTTTCAACATTGTTTTCGCTCATTTTAAGTCCTTTCAAAATACAAATGCGTGTGCAAAATTATGCTTATACATTATTGTATTCGTTTAGCTTATATATGTAGCTTTATATGTTTATGTAGCTTTATATGTTGCGTTAGCGTCACAGGGTTTTTCTATAATAAACACCGTTTCACCCGAATTTTCTAGATTTACGAAAAAGGTGTATTGTGGCTGTTTCAAAGCTTGATGAAGTTGTGTCGCTGGCTAAGCGTCGTGGATTTGTGTTTCCAGCTGGAGAGATTTACGGCGGAACTCGCTCCGCGTGGGATTATGGCCCTTTGGGCGTTGCGTTAAAAGATAATATCAAGCGCGAATGGTGGCGTTATATGGTCACTACTCGTGGCGATGTTGTTGGCGTAGATACGTCTGTTATTTTGCCTTCTCAAGTTTGGGTTGCGTCTGGTCACGTTTCTGTGTTTAACGACCCTCTTATTGAGTGCTTGAATTGCCATAAGCGCCATCGTGCAGATAAGCTCGAAGAATCTTATGCCGAAAAGCATGGCGATAAAATGCCAGAAAATGGCTTAAAAGACATTGCTTGCCCAGATTGCGGAACTCGCGGAAATTGGACGGAGCCTCGCGATTTTAACATGATGCTTCGCACTCATTTGGGGCCAGTAGAAGACGAAAACAGCTTGCATTATTTGCGACCAGAAACAGCGCAAGGTATTTTTGTTGATTTTAAGAACGTTATGACTTCTACTCGCCAGAAGCCGCCATTTGGCATTGCGAATATTGGTAAGTCTTTCCGTAACGAGATTACGCCTGGAAACTTCATCTTCCGCACTCGCGAGTTTGAGCAGATGGAAATGGAGTTCTTCGTAGAGCCTGGAACAGACGAAGCTTGGCATCAGTATTGGATTGATACGCGCGTAAATTGGTATGTTGATTTGGGCGTAAAGCCAGAGAATTTGCGCATGTATGAGCATCCTAAAGAGAAGCTAAGCCATTATTCCAAGCGCACTGTAGATATTGAATACAAATTCGGCTTCCAAGGATCTGACTGGGGAGAGCTTGAAGGAATTGCAAACCGTACCGACTACGATTTGTCTGCTCACGCTAAGCATTCTGGCGAGGATTTGAGCTACTTTAATCAGGCTACTGGCGAAAAGTACGTGCCTTACGTTATTGAGCCTGCTGCTGGTCTTACGCGCTCGCTTATGGCATTTTTGGTTGATGCTTACGATGTTGACGAAGCTCCAAACACTAAGGGTGGAGTGGATAAGCGTACGGTTCTTAGACTTGATCCTCGCTTGGCTCCTGTTAAGGCTGCTGTTTTGCCATTAAGCAAGAAGCCAGAATTGCAATCGGTTGCTCAAGATTTGGCTGCGGATCTTCGACAGCATGATTGGGTTATTGACTACGATGAGGCTGGTGCTATTGGTCGCCGCTATCGCCGCGAAGACGAGATTGGTACTCCTTTGTGTGTAACAGTTGACTTCGATACTTTGGAAGATCATGCTGTAACAATCCGCGAGCGCGACACTATGCAACAAGAGCGTGTTTCCTTAGACAAGGTTGCAGATTACGTAGCAAGCCGCATTAACGAAAAGCGCGTTAAGTATCCACAAGGACCTGTAGAGATTGTTGGCACGCGCGCTGCAGACGGCGGTGTGGATGTTGCTAAGGAAAGCGGCGTTGACGAGTCGCAGCCTGTAAAGATTGCTCAAGCTGGCGGATTGTACTAATAAGTATTTAGTAAAAAGTCGCTAGTGAAAAGTCGCGTAAAATCGCCAGCAAAAATATATCTAGCAAAAATATTAAAGTGAATGGAGTTAAAGCAATATGGATTTTTCTATTAAACCAGTGGATTTAGGGAAAATTCATATTGCAACTCCTGTTGTTTTATCTCCAATGGCTGGTATTACTAACTGGCCTTTTCGCGTGATTTGCCGAGAGTACGGGCCAGATGGCTTGTATGTTGCAGAAATGATTACTGCACGCGCACTAGTCGCAAGAAATCCAAAAGCCTTGCGTTTATGCCGTTTTGCGCCTAGCGAAAAAGTGCGCTCCTTGCAACTTTACGGAGTGGATCCTTTAATTGTGGAGCAAGCTGCTCGAATTGTTGTTGACGAAAATATGGCAGATCACGTTGACTTAAACTTTGGCTGCCCAGTTCCTAAAGTTACAAGGCGCGGTGGCGGATCTGCTCTTCCTTGGAAAACGGATTTGCTTCAAGAGATTTTGCATCGCGTTGTAAGCGTGTGTAATCCAGCAGGAATCCCAGTTACAGCTAAATTCCGCGTTGGAATTGACGAAGACCACGAGACTTTTATGCAAGCTGGTCATATTGCGCAAGAAGAGGGTTGTGCGGCTGTTACTTTGCATGCGCGTACGACTGCAGAATATTATGGTGGCCATTCCGATTGGAGCCGTATTAGCGAGCTTGTAGAGGCTTTAGATATTCCTGTTTTTGGTAATGGAGATATTTGGGGCGCGGATGACGCTCTTGCAATGTTTAAAGAAACAGGATGTGCAGGCGTTGCGATTGGCCGCGGATGCCAGGGGCGTCCTTGGATTTTTGCTGATATTCGTTCTGCTTGCAATGGCAGCGATAATCGCGTTAATCCAAGTCTTGGCGAAGTTTGCAAAGTGATTTTAAGGCATTTGGAGCTTCTTGTTGACTTTTATGATGGCGACGAACGAATGGCAGTTCATGACTTGCGAAAGCATATTGCGTGGTATTTGAAAGGCTTCCCAGTTGGAGGAGGAACTCGCAAAAGCTTTATGGAATGCGAGTCTATTGAGGATGTTCAACGCAATATTGATGCATTGGATTTATCGCTTAAGCTTCCTGAGCAGGTTTTAGACACGCCGCGCGGCCGAGTTCGTTTTGCTAAAAAAGTTCATTTGCCATATGGCTGGTTGGATTCAAGAATTACCACTAGCGAGGAGCGCAAAGAGCTTTTTGGCAATGACCCGATGGATGCTAGCTACTAGCGTTTTTCTAGAGTTTTCTAGGGTTTAGCGGCTGTTAAAAATGGCGTCTAAGCTATTGCTTAATGTTCAAAACTTTTGTTGGTAAAACGCCTTAAATATTTGCGTATAGCACGGTGTATTATCGAATCGGTGACATTTTTTAAGTTTTTATTTGTAAAACGTCGCCATTATCGAGCGTTTTGCGCTAAAGTATTGCGTAAAACGTGCGTGTGAGTGACAGGAGACAACGGTGAGCGAGATTGCCCAGACTGACAATTTCAACGACAAAACCATAATCAAGGTAGTCGGCGTCGGTGGAGCCGGTGGTAACGCCGTCAACCGAATGATCACCGAGGGTTTACAGAACGTAGAATTCGTAGCAATCAACACTGATGCTAAGGATTTGTTGCGTTCCGACGCTGATGTAAAGATTTCATTATCTGATGCTTCAAGTCGTGGTCTCGGTGCTGGTGCTGATCCAGAAAAGGGTGCAAAAGCTGCACAAGATCATCAATCCGACATTGAAGAAGCATTAAAGGGCGCCGATATGGTGTTCGTAACTTGCGGCGAGGGCGGCGGAACTGGTACAGGTGCAAGCCCAATAGTTGCGCGAGCTGCACACCAGCAGGGTGCCTTAACAATCGCAGTAGTTACGCGTCCTTTCGGGTTTGAAGGACCTCAGCGTGCTGCATCGGCAAAACTTGGTATTGAAAATCTTCGTAAAGAAGTCGATGCTTTGATTGTTATTCCAAACGATCGTTTGTTGGAAATTTCAGATCGAACTATCGGAATTATTGAAGCTTTTAAGACGGCAGATACCGCATTGCTTGCAGGCGTGCAAGGTATTACCGATTTGATTACCATGAATTCTTATATTCATGTTGATTTTTCGGACGTTACCGCCGTTTTGCGTGGTGCTGGAACCGCGCTGTTTGGAATTGGCGCTGCAAAGGGAGAAGACAGAGCTACTCAAGCTGCTGAAATTGCTATTAGCTCCCCATTGCTCGAAGAGAGCATTGAAGGTGCTCACGGTGCTTTGATTAACATTGCAGGTCCAAGCGATTTGAAGTTGCAAGAAGCAAGTGCTGCAACAGAACTTGTTCGCAAGGCGATTCATCCAGAAGCCCAGATTATTTGGGGTCTTTCTTTGGACGATTCTTACGGAGACGAAGTCCGCGTTACGGTTATTGCCGCTGGTTTTGATTCCCACCCTAAGGTGGAAGACGATAAGGCTGGTGCTTTTGTAGATATGCAAGCAGGAGTTGATTCTGTTGCCCCAGCTCAGTCAACAACTCCAGTCGCGCCTCCCGCAAAGCCTGTTGTTGCTGAAGAATCTTCGCATCCTGTTTCTTCCATGTTTGATTCTGTTGCACCAAGCCAGAATTACCAAGCATCGGCTTCTAAAGATAAGCCTCAAGATGAACCAGACGAATTGGATATTCCTGATTTTCTACGTTAAGCATAGCGATAGGAGGGCAGCTTAATGGCTGGCTTTATGAAGAACATGATGTCTTACGTAGGCATGAGTGATGTTCAAGACGACGATGACTTCGTTGATTCTCAAGCGCAAGAAACTTCGTTTGACAACGATCACAACGTTGCTCCTATAAGTCTGCATAATTCAGAATCGCAGTTGGGTAATGGCACTTCTTCTCGTGCTGGAGCAGTCCGCATGAGTCGCATTACAACGATTCATCCAAAGTCTTATGACGATGCTCAATTAGTTGGGCGTGCGTTAAGAGATGGAACTCCAGTTGTTTTGAATCTTACTGGTGTTAGTGAATCTGTTGCGTATCGCATTGTTGACTTTTCTGCTGGAGTTGTGTTTGGTGTTCGTGGGTCTATTGAGCGAGTAACGCCAAGAGTGTTTCTTCTAAGTCCTTCGCAAGTAAACATAAAGGTAGAAGACGCTCCTAATGGCGGTTCTGCTAGAGAATTGTTCTCGTAAAGATACAAGCTTAGTAGCAAAGACCGCTCTATAGCATTTGCTTTATGCGTTATTTAGATTTAAGGCAGAGTCTCTTTGAGATTTCTGCCTTAAATTATCTAATATCAATTATCGAATAAAAATTATCTAATAACAAAAATCTTCTTAACTTTTATTGTGATGATTGTTTACTTGTGAAAGTTTTAAGAAAGTTTATTTACGGAAGTGAGTTTATGATTTTTAACAGCTTAATATTAATCATTAATCTTTTTCTAAGCGCATATTTAACAGTGCTATTTATTCGCGCAATTTTAGACTGGATTCCAATCGTATTTCATTCGTTTAGGCCAAATGCGATTGTTAGAAAATTTGCTCAAATTATATATTATTTAACGGAACCGCTTTTAAGATTTGCGCGTAGATTCATACCACCTGTAAGGCTTGGTAACATAAGTTTAGACGTAAGTTTTATGGTTGTTTACTTTTTGATAATTGTTTTACAAATGCTTTTATCTATGATTTATTAAGATTTTTTATTAAGACATTAAGAATGTTTACTATATGCGCGCAATCGCTACTATTCTTAAATGATATTCGTATTATTATCTATTAATCACATTATTTACTCAACATTATTTACTTAACATTCACTCAAAATAAGTCTTAATAATAAAATATTGGCAGATTTCGTAAAAAATAATTGCTTTTTACACAATTTTTTCTATGGACGTGATAGCATCGAAGAGATATATCAAAAGGGCTGCGCGCCCAAAAGTGAGGTGTAATGCATTATGGCTCTGTTAACGCCTAAAGACATTCGCGAGCATACCTTCCAGATCGTTAGATTCAAGGGAGGCTATGACGTTGACGAAGTTGATGACTTTTTAGATCAGGTTACAGAAACAATCGAAGCGCTTGGTCAGCAGGCCGTGCAAGGACTTGGGGCTTCTACGCAGTCTCTTGGCGCTGATGTTGCTAGCTTAAACAATAAGATTGCAGACTTAACAAATCAGGTTGAATCTTTAACTAAAGAAAATAATGATTTGCGAGAAGCATCCAGCAATGCAAGCAAGAGTGATAACGATCTTGCAGCAAAGCTTAAGGAAGCGGAAGAAAACAACCGTGCATTGAGCGAGCAAAATCAGCAGCTTAAGGAGCAACTGGATGGATTGGGTGCTCAAGTAGATCAGCTTACAGCTCAAGCTGCAAATGCAGATAATGCTAAGGCAGATGCTGATAAGAAGATTCAAGAAGAGCTTGAAAACGTTACGCGCGAGCGCGATGACTTCCGTGCAAGCAGCGAAAACTTGGGTCGTGAGTTAGAAGAGGTTCGCCAGCAGCTTGTTGTAACTCAGCAAGAAAATGCTAAGGTTCAAGATCTTAACAAGCAGCTCGAAGAATCGCATAAGAGAGAAGAACAGCTTCGCGAGCAGGTTTCTAAGATGGAACCAAGCACGGAGACTGGTAGCTTGCAAAAGATTGCAGGCGCGGGTGCGGAAGCTCAAGGTTCGGAGCCAGAGCGTGCTACTGCAATGTTGACTCTTGCAATGCAATTGCATGATCAATACGTAGACAAGGGCAAGGCAAAGGCTCAGCAGATTGTAGAAGAAAGCCAAGCGCGCTACAACGATATAGTTGCTAAAGCAGACGAATACTCTGGTCGTACGCGCACCGAGGCGGATGAATACAATAAGCAGACTCGCGGGGATGCGGATGATTACTCGGTGCGTACTCGCGGAGACGCCGATGCTTATGCGGCTCGCGCTCACAACGAGGCAGACGCTTACTCTGGCAAGGTTCGTCAAGCTGCAGATGACTACTCCAAGCAAACTCACGATCAAGCTGATCAATACGAAGCAGAAGTTCAGCATAGAGCTGCGGATTACGATTCCACTACTCGTACTTCTGCAGACGCATATGCTCGCCAAGTACGTGAGAATCTCGAGAAGCAAACTAAGGTTATTGAAGGAAACATTCAAAGCCTTAAGCAGTTTGAAACTGAGTATCGTACTCGCTTGACCGACTTCTTGGGTCAGCTTGTTGCTCAAGTTTCCGACGAAAACACGTATACATCTATGGAAAATCAAGATAAGCAGGATAAGTAGTATTTACTAAAATTTGCTAGTAGTATTTACTAAATCCCTTTAGATTGGAAAATACATTGACGCATAGTTATGTGCGTGTAGAACGGCTGCGTAATCGCGCAGCCGTTTTTGCACTGATTGCTTTTATTGGCGTGGTTCTAGACCGCATAACCAAAGTTTGGGCATTAGCAGCGCTTAGTGGCGGAAAAAACATTGATATTTTTCCACACTTGCTCTCTTTTACTCTTGTTAGGAATCCTGGAGCATCTTTTGGCTTAGGATCTTCTTTTACTTGGGTTATTAGCGTGTTAGCGTGCGCTGCGTGCGCTGCTATGATTGCGGTTATTAAGCACACAAAATCCTTATATTGGACTATTGCGCTTGCTTTAGCTTTTGCTGGAGCTTTTGGAAATCTTATTGATAGAGCGCAATATGCTCAGGGCTTTTTGAACGGAAAAGTCGTAGATTTTATAAACTACGGATGGTCTGTTGGAAATGTTGCAGATATTGAGCTTATGTTTGCAGGAATCGCAGTTATATGCCTTATTTTGATTGGGATTCCTCTTATAGAGCGCGCTGATGAGTGATATTCGTTTTACGGTTACGAGTCAATTTGCAGGATGCAGGTTCGACGTATGTTTGTCGAAGCTTATGGGAGTATCGCGTGCAAACGCAATATCGCTAATCGAAAGTAGCAAAGCAAAAATCCTAAATAGAAAGTCGCAAAAATCGTCTATTTTGCAAGAATCAGATGTGATTGTTGTAAATAAAGAAGACGATTGTGCTTGCGATTGTGCTAGTGCTCGCGATTCTTCCAGTAATGCTCAAAGTAAGCCTTCTATATGCGATTTAGAAATCGTATACAACGATGACGATGTTGTAGTAATAAACAAGCCTGTTGCAATGGCGTCTCACGCAGCAAAAGGGTGGAACGGGCCTACTGTTCCAGAAAGCCTAGAAGCTGCTGGGATTAGAATAAACACAACGCTTTGCGACGAATCACGCAAAGGAATCGTAAGCAGGTTAGACGTTGGAACAAGCGGCCTTATGCTCGTTTGCAAAACGGATTTTGCTTACGAAAAGATGAAGCAGCAATTTGCTAGTCATAGTGTTTCAAAAACTTATACGGCATTAGTGCAAGGAAATTTGGAGCAAAACAAAGCAACTATTGAAGCTCCGATTGGAAGGTCGAAAGTATCTGACTTTAGATTTACTGTAACCAAAAATGGCAAACCAGCTGTAACACATTGGGATGTTTTGGAGCGCTTTGGAATTGCAACTTTAGTTAGCGTAAATTTAGAGACGGGTAGAACTCACCAAATACGCGTGCATTTTTCTTCGATTGGCCATCCATTAGTGGCGGATAAAATGTATGGAGCAAACCCAAAACTCGCAGAAAAACTAGAGTTACAACGCCAATGGCTTCACTCAACTAAGCTAGAATTTAAGCATCCTAGAACAGGAAAATTAGTTAAGCTTGAATCGGAGTATCCGCTAGATTTGCAACACGCTTTACAAGCCGTGCGGCAACTATAAAAGCGAGCATATTTAGCAAAACAGGTCATATTGCATCTATAAAATAGCAAGCATGACTAGGCCAGAAACAAACTTTGTACATTTGCATAATCACACGCATTATTCGCTTTTGGATGGTGCTTCAAAGATACCAGACCTAGTAGCGAGTGCAAAAGAATTGGGTATGCCAGCTATTGCGATTACAGACCACGGCAATATGCATGGAGCATACGAGATGTGGAGCACGGCTGTAAAAGCTGGGATTAAGCCGATTATTGGAATCGAAGCTTATGTGACTCCAGAAACAGCCAGACAAGACAAAAGCCGAGTTCATTGGGGAACGGAAGCGCAAAGAAGCGACGATGTTTCTGGCGGTGGTTTGATTACTCACATGACAATGTGGGCCGAAGATGATGAAGGCTTAACAAATTTACTTAAAGCATCGTCTATAGCCAATTTGGAAGGTCGCGTTATGCGATATCCTCGAATGGATAAAGACGTGCTTTCAAGGTATTCTAAAGGCGTTATAGCGTCTTCTGGATGTCCGTCTGGAATTATTCAAACGCGTCTTCGTCTAGGTCAATTTGATGAGGCTTTACGCGCTGCAGGCGAGTTCCAAGATATTTTTGGTCGAGATAATTTCTTTATTGAGCTTATGAATCACGGGCTTTCTATTGAAACACGTGTTACAAAAGATTTGCTCGAGATTGCTAAGAAGCTGAATGCCCCACTTCTTGCTACAAACGATTTGCACTATGTGCACGAAGAAGATCGCGAAGCGCAAGATGCAATGCTTTGTATTAATTCTGGATCTCGCTTAGATGATCCAGATCGTTTTAAGTTTGACGGTTCTGGCTATTATTTGAAGTCTGCTGAGCAAATGCGTGAGCTTTTTAAGGAGTTTCCAGAAGCTTGCGATAATACTCTTGAGATTGCTCGCCGATGCAATGTTATGTTTGATGACGGCGAAGATGGCGCTTTTATGCCGCAATTTGACTGCCCTAAAGGTTGGGATGAGACTTCGCTATTTCTTAAAAAAGTCGAAGAAGGATTAGAGCGCAGATATAACAAAAACGTTCCTATTGAAGTCTTAAAACAAGCAGACTACGAGTGTGGCGTTATATGCCAAATGCAATTTTGTGGCTACTTTTTAGTTGTTGCAGACTATATTAATTGGGCAAAAGAGCATGGGGTTATGGTTGGCCCTGGCCGAGGAAGTGCAGCAGGCGCAATGGTTGCGTATGCAATGGGCATTACCGAACTAGATCCAATGAAGCATGGCTTGATTTTTGAACGATTCTTAAACCCAGAGCGCGTGTCTTTGCCAGATATTGACGTTGACTTTGACCCAGAAGGTAGAGCCAAAGTTTTGGAATATGTTGGCGAAAAATATGGAAAAGATAAAGTAGCGCAATGCGTGATTTATGGCACAATTAAAACAAAACAAGCACTTAAAGATTCTGCTCGAATAATGGGCTATGAGTTTTCTGTTGGAGAAAAAATTACAAAGATTTTGCCGCCTCCAAAAAACGGCAAAGATATGAGTTTCCACGATATTTTTGACGAAAAGTCAAAGCGTTATGCGGAAGCTCGCGAGTTTCGCGAGATGTATGATAGTGACCCAGATACAAAGCGAATTACAGAAGAAGCAAAGGGTATTGAGGGTCTGATTCGCCAAACGGGTGTACATGCTTGTGCAACGATTATGGGTTCGGAGCCTATTACAGATACATCTCCTCTGTTGGAGCGCACTGATGGCACGATTACAACTACCTTTGAGTATCACACTTGCGAAACGCTTGGCTTAGTTAAGATGGATTTTTTGGGTCTTTCTAATTTAACAGTTATTAGAGATACTCTTAAAAACGTTGAAAATAATGGAAAAGAGCCTATTGACTATACTAAAATTCCGCTTGACGATAAAGAAACATATCAGCTTCTTGCAAGAGGAGATACTTTAGGCGTTTTCCAGCTTGATTCCGACGGTATGCGTGCGCTTCTTCGCACTCTAAAACCAGATAACTTTAACGATATTTCTGCTTTGATTGCGCTTTACAGACCAGGTCCTATGGATATGGATTCGCACACCAATTATGCTAAGCGTAAGAACGGTTTGCAAGATATTACGCCTATTCATCCAGAGGTTGCGGAGCCACTAAAAGATGTTCTTGGAGAAACTTATGGTTTGATTGTGTACCAAGAGCAGGTGCAGTCGGCTGCTCGTATTTTAGCTGGATACAGCCTTGGCAAGGCAGATGTTTTGCGTAGAGCCATGGGTAAAAAGAAGCCAGAAGTGCTAGCTAAAGAGAAAATACCGTTCTTTAAAGGCATGAAGGAACATGGTTATTCAGAAGAAGCTGCCCAAGCTGTTTGGGATGTTCTGGTTCCATTCTCGGGTTACGCGTTTAATAAGGCTCACTCGGCTGCATACGGTTTGATTTCTTATTGGACTGCTTACTTAAAAACGCATTATCCTGTGGAATTTATGGCTGCATTGCTTCAAAACGAGCGCACTAATAAAGATAAGACAGCACTCTACTTAGGCGAAGCAAGGCGCATGGGTATTCGCGTTTTGCAACCAGATATTAATGAGTCGGTTCTTGAATATTCTGCAGTTGGAGATGTTGTGCGCTTTGGCCTTGGAGCTGTACGAAACGTTGGAGATAAAGCAGTTAACGATATTATTAGCGAGAGGGAAAGCGAGCGCGGAAAATTCGTTGATTTTAAGGATTTTGTAAATCGCGTATCGTTTGAATCTCTGAATCGCAGACTTGTTGAATCGCTTATTAAATCTGGTGCTTTTGACTCAATTAGCACTTGTAGGCGAGCACTTTTTGAAGTTTATAATCCACTAATTGACTCAGTTATTTCTATTAAGCGAAAGCAGGCAGGTGGCCAATTTGACCTTTTTGCCGATTTGGATGATTCAAGTAACGAGCTTGGAGACGCACAAATCAATATTCCAGATGTTGAAGAGTGGGATAAAAAAACGAAGCTAAACTTTGAGCGAGAAATGCTTGGACTTTATGTTTCGGATCACCCTTTGAGTGGACTTTCTGCTGTTTTGGCTGGTCTTAGAGAAATGTCGATTGCGCAGCTTCTAAACCGTGCTAGAACTATGAGCGAAAATCAACAAGTAACTCTTGCAGGACTTGTTACTAGCGTAGATAGGCGAGTGTCTAAAAAAGGTAATGCTTGGGCGATTGTAACTATTGAAGACATGGAAAGCTCAATACAATGCATGTTCTTTGGCAAAGTTTACGAGTCTTCTGCTGCAGAACTTGCGATTGATCAAGTTGTGCGAATTAGGGGCCAGGTAGAAGTTCGAGACGAAACTGTTTCTTTAAGAGCTACGGATTTTGAAGTTCCAAGCTTAGAGGCAGAAGACGCTCAACCTGTAACTATTGTTTTGCCTTTGCAAGCGCTAGAAAAGTCTCGTATAAAAGAGCTTGAAAACATTGTTACAAGGCATCCCGGTTGTTGCGAAGTAAATCTTGCTTTGATTGACTCTAAGGGGTGCGCAAAAGTCTTATCTTTTGGAGATAGATTTAGAGTCAAGCGAGATACGTCACTTTTTGCAGAGCTAAAAATATTGTTTGGCCCAGCTTGCTTGCCAAGTGCTTAAAATAAGCGCCTAAAATAAGCTAATCGCGTAGAATATTCTTAGAGTGATTTAGAGTGATTTTAAGCGTTTTAAGAAGTGATAGTTATAAGTAAAGATAAGTGAAGATAAGTAAAAACAAGTAAAGCAAGGCTTTTTAATTTAGAAGGTAAAAGATATGTGTAAAGATAACGACGATTTGAGTAAAAACAATAACGTTAGCGATAATAATAATGGCGTTAATGGCAATAATGGCGTTGGTTCTAATGATTCTAACGATGTTCGTACTTCTTTTACCGATAAAGAGCTGGAAGACGCGTTGCTTGGTTTTGAAAAAGAGTTTAGCGAAGAGCAAAATCGTGATTCAATCGATGATGCTGTAAAAAAGATTGAGCAAGCGGATTTTGAAGAAGATTTGCAAGGTTTGCTTGGAAAAAAGGCAAAGTGCGCGCTGTTCTTAACAGCTATAGAGCCAGGAGAGCTTCTTGCATCTTTTTGCAAAATGGCTGGAGTTAATGCGGATTGTTTTAACGACGAAAATGGTGGAGTCGCAGTTTTACGTGATTTAGACGAAGACAATCCAGAAAAATCAGTTAAAAAATTTACCGACTATTTTCGTGGAATGCCTGCTGTTCTAATGGTAAATCGCGCTAATAAGATTGATGCAAAAGTTTATGAATACAATCGAGGCGTTTTAGACGTTGTTCCTCCTATGATTCTTGCAATGGCTGCTAGATGTGTTGAAGATCTTATGATTTGTTACTCAAGTGTTAAAGATCTTAAAGAATCTGGGATTGAAGTTACAAGTACAGATGATTTAAGCGATGATCAAGCCAAAGAGATTTTTTATAAATATGGCAAAAAGATGTAGTCTATGTTAAATAGATTGCTACTAGATTGCTATTAGATTGTTACATTAAAAATAAGTAAATTCATGCTCATAAAGCTAAATAAAAGCGAAAAGTAAGAGATAATATAATAATTAGTCTCTTAAATATTAGTCAAAGAGTATTAGAGAAAAACACATAGTTACACACTTAAATTGATTGGACTGTAGATATGGATAGACAGCAAGAATTCGCTTTGCGTACAGTTGAAGAGCGTGACGTTCGTTTTATTCGACTATGGTTCACGGATGTTCTTGGAACGCTTAAATCGGTTGCTATTGCTCCAGCAGAGCTTGAAGCTGCGTTTGAAGAGGGTATTGGCTTTGACGGTTCTGCGATTGAAGGCATGACTCGCGTTTTAGAAGACGATATGATTGTTAAGCCAGATCCTTCGACTTTCCAACTTTTGCCATGGCATGGCGGTCCAGAAGGCACGGCGCGCATGTTTTGCGACGTTTTAACGCCAGATGGGGAGCCGTCTCTTGGAGATCCGCGTCACGTTCTTAAAACTGCGCTCGCAAAAGCTAAAGAAAAAGGCTTTACTTTTTACGTTCATCCAGAAATTGAGTTTTACTTATTTGAAGCGCAAGATGATTGGTCTAAGGCGCCTGTTCCTATTGATGAAGGTGGGTATTTTGACCACGTTCCAAGAAGTTCGGCAATGGACTTTCGTCGTAGTGCTGTGAGCATGCTTGAACAGATGGGTATTTCTGTTGAGTATTCTCACCACGAAGGCGGTCCTGGTCAAAACGAGATTGACTTAAGATATGCAGACGCTCTTACTACTGCAGATAACATTATGACTTTCCGCACTGTTGTTAAGGAGATTTCTCTTGAGCGCGGAATGTATGCCAGCTTTATGCCTAAGCCGCTTACAGATCAGCCTGGTTCTGGTATGCACACGCATTTAAGCCTGTTTGAAGGAGATTCCAACGCTTTCTACGAGGCTGGTCAAGAGTTTAATATGTCGCTTATTGCGCGCCAATTTGCGGCTGGTATTTTGCATCATGCTGCAGAAATTTGCGCTGTTACAGATCAATACGTTAATTCTTACAAGCGCTTGTGGGGTGGAGCGGAAGCTCCTAGCTATGTTTGCTGGGGTCATAGCAACCGTTCTGCGCTTTTGCGTGTGCCTCAATATAAGCCAGGCAAAGGCAATTCTTGCCGTATGGAGTTTCGCGCGCTCGACCCTGTGGCGAATCCATATCTTGCATACTCTGTTTTGTTGGCTGCTGGTTTAGATGGCATTGAAAAGCAAATGACTTTGTGTGATCCTACTAGCGACGACGTTTGGGAGCTTACAGATGCTGAACGTCAAGCTATGGGAATTCAGCCTCTTCCTGAGTCTTTGGATGAAGCTTTGAAGATTATGGAGAAGTCTGATTTTGTAGCTAGCGTACTCGGTGAGCATGCGTTTGAATACTTCTTGCGCAATAAGCACAAAGAGTGGGAAGAGTATCGTCGCCAAGTAACGCCTTACGAGCTAGAGAAATACTTGCCTAGACTGTAGGTTTTTGCGTTTAGTTTGTGTTGACTATTAAAATCGCGTGATGTGCTGTGGCGGCGTGTCGCGCGATTTATTTTTAGGTTTTTCTTTGATTATTTTTTAACATTTTTCGCAAAATTTTTTTCATATTGTTATATCTGAATGTTTATGTTTGAATGCTAGTTTCTAAGCATAATTTAAACGTTTGTTTATTTAATTTAACTTTTGTTGGCAATTGAAACATTTTATAACAAAAATCGCAAACTATTGCACAATAAAGAAACAATGATATATCTAAAATTATCCAATTGTAATGTTGATTTTCAAAATTATGATAATAAAATTTTTGCTTGGTTGCATTTGAATAATTTTGAAAATATTCGCGCAATCCATGATTTACAACGACTGTAAGATCATGCCAAATACACAAAGGGAGGTAACTCAAGTGAAGAAGCTGATTCTTGATCTTGATACTGGTGTTGACGATACTCTCGCTATATCTTATGCTCTTGGAAGCCCAGAAATGGAGCTTATTGGCATAACTGGTACGTATGGCAATGTTTTAATGGAGCAAGGTGTTCGTAACGCGCTTGCAATCACAGACTTACTTGGGCATCCAGAAGTAAAAGTTTATAAGGGACTTTCGCACGCAAGCACAAAAGATTCGTTTGAAGTTCTTCCAATTTCTGCATTTATTCACGGAGATAACGGAATTGGCGATGTTGAGATTCCAGATTCTGCACGCAAAGCAGAAGATGAATCAGCTGTTGATTTTATTATCGATTCTGTAAAGAAATATGGCAAGGACTTGGTGTATGTTCCAACAGGACCAATGACAAATATTGCTGCTGCGTTGAAGAAGGCTCCAGAAATCAAGGACGAAATCGGAAAGATTGTTCTTATGGGCGGAGCGCTTACCATTCATGGAAACGTAAACGCTTGGACCGAAGCGAATATATCTCAAGATCCAGATGCTGCAGATGTACTATTCCGCTCTGGTGCTCCAGTAACAATGATTGGTTTGGATGTTACTTTACAGACTTTGCTTACTTACAAGGAGACAAAGCAGTGGCGTGACCTTGGCACAAAGGCTGGCAAGTTCCTTGCAGATATGACCGACTTTTACATTAAGGCATATGAGACAACGGCTCCACACCTTGGCGGATGCGGTTTGCATGATCCTTTGGCAGTGGCTGTAGCTGTGGATCCAACACTTGTTACAACGCTTCCAATCAATATGCAAGTTGATGTTGAAGGCCCAACTCGTGGGCGCACAATTGGTGATGTTACGCGCTTGAATGACCCTGTTAAGACAATGCAAGTTGCTGTTGGTGTTGATGTTCCACGATTCTTGAACGAGTTTATGACGCGCATTTCTGGCTTGGCAAAAATCGCTGGCTGAGTGCGGATTTTACGCGTTTTAATTCCGTTTTAGCTCCGTTTTTTGTTGTTCGACACGCCGCAAATCGCAACATTTTTCGCAATATGCGACGTGTCTTGTTTGCCAATGTAAAAACTAAAAATATTAATTGATTGGATTATTATGACTGAGATTGCAAAATCTAGCGCGGTAGACCCATACGAGGATCCAAAAACCCGCGACAAAGTGGCGATTTACTCGCTAATTTTACTTCTTATAACCTTTATTCTTGGAACATTGTGTTTGCAAGGATTTAATCTGGTATTCGATCAGATTGGTAAAGCTGTTGGCGCGCCTAATCAAGCTTCGCTTATTACGAGTTTGCCAATTATTGTTTTAGGCATTGTATGCTTTATTTACGGCTCTTTGGGTGACTTTGTGTCGCTTCGTAGACTCATAACAATCGGACTTGTAACACTGTTTGTTGGATCGTTGTTTGGTTTTATTGCAAACTTCTTCTTCACTCCAAACTTGTGGACTGTTATTATTGCGCGTATTTTACAAACCGCTGGCGAGCAAGTAGCAGGTTCTTCCTTCCTTGTTATTGCAACTAAGTATTTGCGCAACGATCTTAAGGTAATTTTCTTTGGACTCTTTACTGCTGCTTATCAGCTTTCTGCTTCTATTGGCGTTTTTGCTGCTGGTGCTCTTAGCTCTATTGCTTGGCAGTATTTGTTCTTGATTCCTGCAATTACTATTCTGTTCTTGCCAGTTCTTGTTAAGTTCTTGCCTACAAAGAACGGTATTGGTGGAAAGATAGATAAGCTTGGCTTTACAGTGTTTGGTATTGCTGTTGCATTGCTGACTTTGTTCTTCTCGTACAAGGCATGGGGATTGTTGCTTGGATCCATCGTGCTGTTTGTTGTGTTTGCTGGATACATTATGAAGGCAAAGAACCCGTTTGTAACTCCTGCATTCTTTAAGAATAAGCGTTGGCTTTCGGGCATTATTTTGATCTTCATCTTCTACTTTACTAACTATTGCATGCCTCCAATTTACAATGTTATTGGTGGAGCTTTGTATCATATGAGCACTGAGGCAGTTTCTTCCTACCTTGTATGGGCATTCGTTGTAGCAGCAGTGTTTGGAACATGCTCTGGAACAATTATCGGTTTCATTGGACGTAAAGCTGGCATTATTATAGCTGCTGTTCTTATGATTCTTGGATGGGTTGGAGCTGCTGTATTCATAAATTGCGGATTCCTTGTTCTAACTTTGTGCGCATGCGTCTACTACGCTGGTTGCGGACTTATGTATTCGCCAATCGTTTCAACGGTTCTTAGCGCATTGCCTGTTGAAGAATCGGGTCGTGGATGCGGTATGAACGATTTAGTTATGAATGTTACAGCATCAATCGGTATTTCCATTTTCAGCGGATTCTTTGGCGGAAACTTGCTAAAAGGATTCTCTTTTGCTGGAATCCAAGGCTTAGGTGCAGGCTATTCTAACTTGCTTATGATGGGCGCTATTGTAGCCTTTATTGGCTTAGTAGTTTACATTGCTCGTAGCCTTATGGTTAAAGAGTAATTATTATTTACTCAATATGTTAGTGGTCACTATCTTGCAGTCATCTTTGGCTGCGTGGATAGTGACCACTTTTTTGTAGTCTTATGCCGCGCATTTTTAAACTAACATAGTTTTTACACTAACATAGTTTTTTCATACGCTGAACACTAATCTTTTGATGTTGGATTGGTGAAGCTTATTTCTAATGATTATTTAAATTAATTACCGTTATAGCCAAAATCCTCACTTTTTAATACTTCTTTCCACCATGATTCTCTGCCTAAAACAAAATCATCTTTAACTTTCGCATTATAGTTTTCAAGAATTGAATATTGGAAATGGTCTTCAATATATTTGATTCCCTCAGTTTCAACTAGTTTTATAAGCTTTTTATTTCCGCCATGACCAGTTTCTAAGTAGTCCTTCCAGCGTTTTAGCAACATTTCATTTTCTGAAGTTGCAGAGCCAACATACAATTTACCTGTATTCGTGTCTGTTATTAGATATACTGCCTTTTGATTGCTTAGGGCTGCAATCCAATCATTATAACTGTTTTTAACAATACGTTTTAAATCTGAATATGAAAGTTTAACATTGTCATATCCAGGAAAACTATCATCTCTGAACGTGTCTGGTAAAATTTGAGAAACTTCTAAGTCGCTTTTAAGATTGTTAAGCCATCTAACTAATTGTTCATGTTCATTGTGGAATTTTACAATTATTCTTCCAAAATATTTTTCATATTCCTTTATTGGAGTTCCTTCATAGCCTACTCCATCGTGTTTATTTAAATCTTTGCTGACGGTGTCGATTGTTGTTAATAGCCATTGATCTTTGTTTTTGAGCATGCGTACTAAACATATTGCGATTTGTCCAACTTGGAATAGGGACTTATTACCATTCTTGTAAAGCCATTCTTTATTGATTTTCTCACGATCATCTTGATAAAGCTGAATAGGATCGCAATAGCCATTATTCATATTAAAACGTATTTTTGTATTTGCTGCCTGTTCTTCTGTGAGATTTAGCAAATCATTTAATTTAATCATTTTATTCCTTGCTTCTAAATTATCTGCATAAATCTTCGTTGGTTTTTATGCATGTTTTAGTGCAATCATTGCGCTAATTCTAAGTGTACTGCCACTATTATGTACATATGAATAGATTGAAGAATCTTTATCTAATTTTTTATAGATTGCGTCAATTATGTTATTTGTATCTTTTGTGGAAAGATTTATGCCATTCTCTATGTATATTAAGGCGCCACCTTTTATTAAATTGCTGTCTATGTTATCAATTTGCTCACTAATTTCATCAACGGCATTATTGAGGTCTTTTTGTTCTGATTGAACTAATTTTAGAACAGAGCCTTTTGCAACCAACAAAATATCTTCATTGCTTAAACCCATTTGATTGTTTGGGCTTGTTATGTTTTTTATAAATTCCATAGATTTATTTAATGTTGTGTTAGCATCTTCTGTATCAACTGGTGCAAAAATTAAATCTGTAGTAAGTGAGTCTTTGTTGTTTTTGTTAAATATAGAAGCAGTCAATTTGTAATCTTTATTGTTTTGCATCTTATTATATTCCTTTATTTATGTTGTTAGCTTTTGTGGAATATGACAATTATAAAATGTAAATACAATAGTTAAAACTACTTATGAAAATATTTACATTAATTGATGTTGATGGCCCAACTCGTAGACGCACAATTGGTGATGTTGCGCGCTTGAATGACTATGTTAATGCCACGCAAGTTGCTGTTGGCGTAAATGTTCCACGATTCTTGAACGAGTTTATGACGCGTATTTCTGGCTTGGCAAAAATCGCTGGATGAGTATGCAGATCCTTAACTTTTGTGTTAGAAAATCTTTTTCATACGCTGAATACTAATTGGGTATGCTGTTCCAAGCTCTTGCGCCCAAAGAGAAACATAGAATTCTTCGCACATCCACTTTAGTTTTTGAGCTTTTTCTTGAGCCTCATCTCTATTAGGCCCTGCAGGCAAGCTTTCTGCTCTCTTTTGAGCTTCTAACACAAGCTTATGAGCTTCATCTGCCTGCCAAGCCCATTGAACATCTCGATCTTTGTTTGACTTAGCTTTGTTAAGTCGAATCAAATCCGCATGTAAGTAGCGCTCTATTGAAGTAAGTGCGCTAGAATCTGTTTTTGCAATAAATCCAGGAAAAACAAGCGAAGATGCGTGTTCTTTAATCGATTGAAGAACACTAAGCATTGGCAAGTCGGCTTTGCCGCTAACAGCGGACTCGACTTTAGCAAATCGCTCCAAAATAGCAATAACACTGTGTGCAACGCTATAAACCGTGTCTTCGTAAACCTCGGCAATATTGCCAACAGCTTCTTTAAGCTCAACATCGTTAGTAATTTTTTGCGTATTTGGTATAAGGCGCTTAATAGCAGCCATTTGCAAATCTTGAGCCAAATCTTTAGAAGACTTATAAGGTGCAGAAGCAAGTAGCAAAGCCTCGCTGCCGAGCCATCTAGATGTAATGCGCTTATCGTCTAAAATAAGCATGTTAAGCGCGCCTTGCCAAACCATTTGAGATCTAGAAAGATTAGTCGCACCAGACTTGTGTAACAAATCTGCTCTCTCAACAACATTTCCGGCCTTTGCAGCTTTAATCGCCTTGCTGTTAACAACATTTAATGCACACTCTTGAGCTGATTTTGCAAATCGATGCTGAAGACTTATTAGCGACTTATCTGTTCCTAAAACAGTAGGCTTAATGCGCTTGTTGCTTTGATTATGCGAATTGTTTTGATTAGGTTTGTTTTTATTAGTTTTCTTTTGCTCAACGCTAAAAGTTACGCGCAAATAAGGAGATAACCGTTGCAACTGCTCATCGCTTAAAACCTCTGGGTGGATTTGTGCTCCAATAACACTAATCGCAGCTTTAGTAAAGATTTCGCTAAAATCTTGCCAAACAAAATCTTCTTGTGGATTCTCGTTTATTCCTGGAAGATAATCGTAGTTTTCGTCAATCCACTCGCGGATCTTACGCGCAGTATCTGGAGCTGGCACGAATTGCACGCGCAAAGTCTTAGGAAGAGACTTAATCATGCCAATAATAAGCTCATCTAATAAGCCTGGCACATTCCAAGTAAACTCTTGAGACTTAAGTCGCAAAAGCGCATGAAGCGGAACGTGTACAGTTACGCCATCTAAAGGATTATGCGGATCGTAAATGTAGCTTAAGCGCAAATTAATTTTCTGGCCGTCTGTTCCAATCGTATGCCAAGTATCGGGGTAGTCTGCTAAATCAGTGTCATTTGCGTATTGCAAGCGCTCAACACAATCTGGGTTAAAATCAAGAAAATGCGGGTCTTGAAGTCTGTAATTTTTCCACCATTTAGCTAAATCTGCAATAGTCGTAGCTTCTTGAGGAAGTTTATTATCGTAAAAAGTAAACAAATCCTCGTCATTTACAGTTTCGCTTGCCTGCCTAGTGCGATTTGTTTGATTATCGGCATCGTTCAAAACGTTAATATTTGAGGAGATAAAATCGTTGAATGGAAAACGCTGCTGAACGTTTCCTTCGACTAAGCCTTGACGAATCATTAACATTCGAGATTCGTAAGGGTTGATTTTAGACCATTGAACAGTGCGATTTTGCACAATAGGTAAGCCGTACAAAAGCACTTTCGATTGAGCAATTGCCGCACCTTTGCTTGCGCTCCAATGAGCATCTAAATATGTTACGCGAGTAAGATTCTTAGCTAAAGATTCCGCCCAAGCAGGGTCGATTTGCGCGCAATACCTTGCCCAAAGTCTAGAAGTTTCAACCAATTCCGTACACATAATCCAAGAAGGAGTTGCTTTAGAAACAGATGAAGATGGGAAGATTGAAAATCTTGTGCTTCTAGCGCCTTGATAATCGTTTTTTGCCATTTTTTGAGCGCGCTTAATTGCGCGAATTTTGGCTGTTCCTCGAAGTCCTGCAAAATCCGAAGCCTTAGGCTCGCGAATAACTTGCATGCCAATCATAGAAAGCAAGCCAGAAAGCATAGAAGAGTGGATTCCTTGATAATCCCAAGTGCAGCAAAGACTGTGAGCCGCCTGCTGATTGTTTGGCAATTGGCGGATTTGCAAAGGCGCGCGTTTAATTGGCAGAGCTTCGCCAACATTATAATGGAGTTCTTTGCATAAATCTTTAAGCTGATTAACTAAATCTTTCCACTGTTTTAGGCGTAAAAAGTGGAAAAATTCCTCTTTGCAAAGTCGCCTTAGTGCGTTGTTGCTGATTTCGCCATCTGCCTGGAATATGCGATCCCAAATATTCAATGCTGTTAAAAAGTCACTTAACTCATCGGCGTAACGATTGTGTAATCTATCTGCTTCGTCGCGCTTGTCCTCTGGGCGCTCGCGCGGATCTTGCAAACTCAAAAATGCAACAATCACAAGAATCGCAGCTAAAGTATTAGGCGTAGTGTTGCGCGCAGCTTCAATAATCATGCGGCCTAAACGAATGTCAATTGGAATATGACTAAGCTCGCGGCCAATTCGAGTCAAGCTTATAACACCAGATTTTCTGCTTATTGCGCCAAGCTCGCTAAGCTCGTTAAAGCCGTCGCTCACAGCCTTAATATCTGGAGGATCAATAAATCCAAAATTCGTTATATCTTCGCCAGTTTTAGCAACACCGACAGAGAGCATGTGCAAAACAACAGCGCCGAGTGAAGTGCGCAAAATCTCGGGATCGGTAAAGCGCGGGCGAGTATCGTAATCTTCCCTAGAATACAAGCGAATAGCAATGCCATCTGCAATTCGCCCACAACGACCAGAGCGCTGATCCGCGCTTGCTTGAGAAATAGGTTCTATAGGAAGACGCTGAACTTTAGCAGACTTAGAATAGCGCGAAATTCTAGCAAAACCAGGGTCTACAACGTAGCGAATATCAGGCACTGTAAGAGAAGTTTCTGCAACATTAGTGGCGATTACAATACGCTGATGAGTGTGATGCTCAAAAACGCGATGCTGGTCTTTAGAAGAAAGACGCGCAAAAAGTGGAACAATCTCAATGGCGTCACTGCGATTCATGTCGCTTGTGCGTGTACCGAAATAAGAACGCAACGATGCTTCAAACTCGCGAATATCGCGCTCGCCAGAAGCAAAAACCATAATATCTCGCGCGCCTTGAGTGTGTGTTGAATGAATAACAAGTTGAGCACATGCGCGAGTTACAGCAGAAGCAATGTCTTCATCGCAAATATCTCCGCTTTGCGAAAAACTAGAAAGACTTTGGCTTTGCGCAACGCTTTCATCATCCATAGCAATATCTGCAAAACCTGGAACATGCTTCATAAGCGAAGGCGCGCTTCCAAGCGACTCGTAAAGTACGCGCACGGGGTATGTTCGCCCAGAAACCTCTATAACAGGAACTTTAATGTGCAAAGCTTGCTCAAAATGGTCTTTGAACTTTGCAGAATCGATTGTTGCAGAAGTAATAATAAGCTTTAAGTCTTTGCGCTTTGGCAAAAGAGTTGTTAAATATCCAAGCAAAAAATCAATGTTTAGGCTGCGCTCGTGAGCTTCGTCAATAATAATCGTGTCGTAGCGCGTAAGAAGTGGATCGCGCTGAATTTGAGCAAGTAGAATACCGTCTGTAACTATGCGAAGCTTTGTTTTAGATGAGCTTTCGTCGTTAAAACGCACTTGGTAGCCGATTTCTTCGCCAAGCTTAACACCCATTTCGCTTGCGATTCGCTCGGCAACTGTGCGCGCAGCAAGCCTACGAGGTTGCGTGTGAACAATTTGCTTTCCGCGACCGCCTCTGCCAAGTTCCAAAGCCATTTTTGGGATTTGAGTGGTTTTGCCAGAACCCGTTTGACCAGATACGATTACAACTTGTGACTCTTTAATAGCTTCAATAATCTGGTTGCGTGCGGAACAAATCGGCAGTTCACTAGGATAGTCAAAGTTCATATTCAATCCTGTTAAATCTTGCTAAATCCTGTTAAATCTTATTTTCTTAAGACTTCTATAATCCTGTATCCCTTAGAGCTTGCGTATTTTTCAACGCTAAAATCTTCCCCAAGATTTTTAGAAAGCCAAGGGATTAAGGAGTCGGAACCAAGATTTTTTTGAACAACTAAATAAGCAGCTCCACCAACTTTTAAGCGAGGAAGCCACGTGAGCAAAATATTGTGCAAAACGTCTTTTCCAACGCGGATTGGAGGATTAGACCAAATAAGATCAATGTCTTTTAGCTCATCTTCTTTTAGCGCATCTTCTACAAGATAAGTGTGAATGTTATTTAATCCAGCATTTTTGGCATTAATATTAGTAAGTTCTAGAGCGCGCTCGTTAACGTCTACTGCGTAAATTTGCGCATTAGGGGATTCAAAACCTAAAGCCAAACTAATAGCGCCCCATCCGCAACCGATGTCGCAAAATCGCCCATTTTCTGGGGGTTGTGGAGCGTGCTTAAGAAGAACTGCAGTTCCTAAATCAAGCTTAGAAGAGCTAAAAACTCCGTTAGAAACTTGCACGCTAACTTTGTGACAGCGCAAATCAACTTGCAAAGTTCGTCTTAAGTCTAAAGAATTTGGATTAGCGGAAAAATACTGTTCGCCGCTAGTCTTAGATTCTTTAGTATTTTTGCTTGTTTTAGTAGCATTAATGCTGCTCGTCTTTTTAGTTTTATTAAAAGTGTTAATAGCCATTTTAGTGTTGCGTTAAAAATTATGTCTTCTAGATTCACAATAATAAAACAAACGTTGTAAATCGTGTATTAACTGGGGATTTAGCGTTAGTAGTTAAAGCAAAATAGCAAAGGGCATAGTTTTGGTAGATACTTTAGCAAACAGCGATTTGGCAAGTGGTGATAATAATATGCCTGAGCATAAAAATGAGCATAAAGACTTTCTTTCAGGCCATAGTGAAGTTCTGCTAGACAATGCAAACGCTGGATCAAGTCTAGAAAGTAACGACGAAGCTTGGCAAGAGCGCGAATCAAGAAACGCGTTAAAACGAGTTGCTGGCCTTGGAGAATTACAAGACGTAACCGAAGTAGAGTACAGAAAACTAAGGCTGGAACGCGTTGTTTTAGTAGGTGTGTGGTCTAGCGCTCGCGGAACTTTAAGCCAAGCAGAAGAGTCTCTTAGAGAGTTGGCCGCTCTTGCTAAAACCGCTGGAGCAGTAGTGTGTGACGGCATGTTGCAGCAAAGATATAGGCCAGATGCAGCAACGTATGTTGGTTCTGGAAAAGCGCGTGAACTTGCGGCAGTTGTGGCACAAAATGATGCAGATACGATTGTTGTAGACGACGATCTTCCACCAAGCCAGAGAAGAGCTTTGGAAGATGCCACTAAAGTCAAGGTTGTAGACAGAACGGCTGTTATTCTAGACATTTTCGCTCAACATGCAACAAGTAGGGAAGGAAAGGCACAAGTCGAGCTTGCTCAGCTCCAATACATGCTTCCGCGACTTAGAGGTTGGGGTGCTGCTCTTTCTAGGCAGGCTGGCGGCCGCGCTGCTGGAGACGCTGGAATAGGCTCTAGAGGTCCTGGCGAAACAAAAATCGAGATGGATAGGCGCGCAATTAGGAATCGAATTTCAAAATTGCGTCACGACATTGCGCTAATGGCACCAACTCGCGAGACAAAGCGCGGATCTAGGCGTCGTCAAGATATTCCAACCGTTGCAGTAGTAGGGTATACAAATGCTGGAAAATCTTCGATTATAAATAGGCTTACTGGCTCTAAGGAGCTTGTAGAAAATGCGCTTTTTGCCACTTTGGATACTGCTGTTCGAAAGTCTTTAACTAAAGATGGTCGCGCTTATACGCTTGTAGACACGGTTGGTTTTGTGCGAAGGCTGCCAACTCAGCTAGTAGAAGCGTTTAAGTCCACTTTGGAAGAGGTTGGCCAAGCAGACGTTATTTTGCACGTTGTTGACGGATCTCACCCAGACCCTGTTTCTCAAATTGAAGCAGTTAACGAGGTTTTAGCTCAAATTGATGGAGTGGAAGACATTGCGCAAATTATTGCGTTTAACAAGTCGGATGTTATGCAAGAGCCAATGCGTTTGCGCTTGCAATCGTTGTACCCTGATTCTTTAATTGTGTCTGCTGCAAGTGGAACAAATATTGACCGTTTAAGAACGCGCATAGAAAATTTGTTACCTTCACCACACGTTCATGTTAAAGTTAGGCTTCCTTATAGTGATTATTCTGGATCTTTGCTATCTAAAGTTAGAGAAAATGGCATTGTAAAATCGGCGGAATATAAGGATTCTGGCATAGAATTAGATGCTTTTGTTGGAGATTCTTTGGCGGCAAAACTTATGCAAATTGCGTTTTAAGCAAAACTCCTTAGGTGTGATTAAAGTAAAAACTGTTCATGCATATATCTCTATTATTAGAGCAGCCCTTATATTTTGAGTTATTTATTAGCTAGAGGGCTGATTCGGTTTGTGGAAAAGGGGTTTTCTAATGGTGAATTCTCAGGTTAAGCCAACAAAGCTTGCGATTATTGGTGCTGGCGCAGTAGGTTCTACGCTTGCGTTTGCTGCTGCTCAGCGCGGTGTTGCTCGTGAAATTGTGCTTGAGGATATCGCTAAGGAACGTGTTGAAGCAGAAGTGCTCGATATGCAGCACGGTTCTAGCTTCTACCCAGCTGTTTCTATTGCTGGCTCCGACGATGTTGAAATTTGCCGCGATGCCGATATGGTTGTTATTACTGCTGGCGCTCGTCAAAAGCCTGGACAGACTCGCTTGGAGCTTGCAGGTGCAACCATAAATATTATGAAGTCGATTATTCCTAATGTTGTTAAGGTTGCTCCAAACGCAATTTACATGCTTATTACAAATCCTGTTGATGTTGTTACGCATGTTTCTATGAAGCTTTCTGGTCTTCCTGCTAATCAAATGTTCGGATCTGGTACAAACCTTGATTCTGCACGTTTGCGCTTCCTTATTGCTCAGCACACTGGTGTGAACGTTAAGAACGTTCACGCTTATATTGCTGGCGAGCATGGCGATTCCGAAGTCCCTCTTTGGGCTTCTGCAACTATTGGTGGCGTTCCAATGTGCGAGTGGAATGCTCTTCCAGGACATGAGCCATTGGATGAAGCTAAGCGCGAAGAGATTCATCAGGAAGTTAAGAACGCAGCATACAAGATTATTAACGGTAAAGGCGCTACAAACTACGCTATTGCAATGTCTGGCGTAGATATTGTTGAGGCTGTTCTTCGCGACACCAACCGCATTTTGCCAGTTTCCTCTTTGCTTGAAGACTTCCACGGAATCTCGGATGTTTGCATGTCTGTTCCAACTTTGTTGAACCGCAACGGCGTAAATTCTCGCTTGAATACTCCAGTTTCGGATCGCGAGCTTGCTGCTTTGAAGCGTTCTGCAGAGACTCTTCGTCAAGCTGCGGCACAATTTGGATTCTAATTAGCTTTCTGCTTTATGATTTAAGCGTTTATGCTTTTATGCTTTTATGCTTGGCTGTTCGTAAAGCGCTAATTACTAAGATTTAAGTCTTGAAAGTCGCTCCTTCAATCATTGTTTTGGGGGAGCGGCTTTTAAGTTATAAATTTGATTAAAAGGTGATTTTGAATGTTTAATCATAAAAATCTTGATACAGACTTTGCGCTAATGCGCGATTTTGAAGATTTAAGGCTCCAATTTCCAATTTTAAGTCGCAAAGTGCATTCAAAACCCTTGATTTACTTGGATTCTGCAGCAACTTCTCAAAAGCCGCAAGTTGTAATTAATGCCGAAAGCGAGTTTTATAAAACGATTAATGCTGGAGTGCATAGAGGAGCGCACGAGTTGGCAGCGCTTAGCACAGTTGCGTTTGAAGGAGCGCGCGCAAAGGTTGCAAAACTCGTTGGTGCTTGTAGCAAAGAAGGCAGCGAAGAGATTGTTGTTACGCCTGGCGCTACAGGCGCGTTGAATCTTCTTGCAACTTCTATTGGAAATGCCACTATTAACGCTAAGCTAAATCGCTCTGGTTTTGCGGAAGATAACTTAATTTTGCGCCAGCATTTTGTGATTAATGAGGGAGATAATATTGTTGTTTCTCGCGCAGAGCATCATTCCGTTTTATTGCCATTCCAAGAGCTTGCGATTCGATCGGGTGCGGAGCTTCGCTGGATTGATGTAACTGAAGATGGCCGAGTGCGAGCGGACGCGGATTATTTGAGCACTGTTATTGATGAGCGCACGAAAATCGTTGCAGTTACGCATATTAGCAATGTTACGGGCGCAATCACGGATGTTTCGCCGATTTGCAAGCGCGCGCACCAGGTTGGGGCGATTTTTGTTCTTGACGCTTGTCAGTCCGTTCCGCATATTCCAGTTGATTTTCACGCGCTAGATGTTGATTTTGCAGCCTTTAGTGCTCATAAAATGTACGGACCGACGGGAGTTGGGTTCTTGTATGGTCGACGTGAGTTTCTTCAAGCTCTTCCGCCTGCTAATTTTGGGGGGTCCATGGTGGAGCTTGCGTGGCTTAATAAGCCAGCGCAATATATGGAAGCGCCTTACCGTTTTGAGGCAGGAACTCAGCCAGTTGCGCAAATGGTCGCTGCAGGAGTAGCTGCGGATTGGCTTCGAGAGTTGGGCATGAATCGAGTTGCACAGCATGAGAGTCAGATTGCTGCAGAATTGCTTAAATTGCAAGATGTTCCAGGAGTTCGCGTGCTTGGCCCACTTGATTTAAGCAAGCGCATTGCAACGGTTTCTTTTGAAGTTGAAGGCGTGCATCCGCATGACGTTGGCCAGTTTTTGGATGCGCAAGGGATTGCGATTCGCGTTGGGCATCATTGCGCTCAGCCGATTCATCGCCATTTTGGCGTGTACGCTTCGAATCGCGCGTCTGTTGGAGTTTATAACACAATCGAAGAAGTTCGCGAATTAATCGAAGCTGTTTCCCAAGTTCGCGCATATTTTGGCGCATAGTCGTAATATTTTAATGCAAGGAGAGCGTATGTTTGATATGAGTTTTGATGACGCTAACGGTGCAAGTAACAGCTTAGAAAGCATGTATCAAGAAGTTATTCTAGATGCTGCTAGAAATCCGCACGGAAAAACACATTTTTTAAGCACAGAGAGTCTTTCTAAAGCAGAAGAGCGTGAAGAGAAAGTTGAGGAGGCTTCTGGTAAATCGCAAGCAACCGATGAGCTAAAAAACGATTCTAATATAAAAATTACAAATCATCACGAAAATTGTGCTGTAGAAGCTAATAAAGATTATGCTTTTGGCGAATCTCATCAATTTAACCCAACTTGTGGAGATGAGGTTACAATGCATGTGGAACTCGCTAAAAACGTTGATAATTCAAGCAATGCGCTTATTAAAAGTATTAAGTGGGATGGCCACGGTTGCTCAATTTCGCAGGCGAGTCTTTCGATTATGGTTGATTTGGTTGAGGGGAAAACCGTTGCGGATGCATTGCGATTGGCCGCTCTTTTCCACAAACTTATGGAATCTAGGGGAGTTGGATTAAAAAGCGAGCAAGACGAAGATGAGTTGGAAGATGCTATGGTTTTTCAAGGCGTTTCTAAATATCCAATGCGAATCAAGTGTGCGTTGCTTGCGTGGGAAGGCTTAAAAGACGGTATTGCAAAGGCTATTGAGGCTTTATAAAATCGTATGTAGCTTTATAAAATCGCGTTGTAACACTTAAAAAAATCGCGTTGTAACACTTAAAAATAAGGAACGAGATGGCAGAAAATCAAGCAGAATCAACTCTTAGCGCAAACAATATTGGGCGCGTAACTGAGGAAGATATTCAAGAGGCTTTGCACAATGTTGTGGACCCAGAGCTTGGTATTGATGTTGTTGACTTGGGATTAGTTTACGGGATTGAGATTGACGAGCTTGGTCGCGCGATTCTTACGATGACGCTTACAACGCCTGCTTGCCCGCTTACGGATTTGATTGAAGACGAGTGCGCGAGTGCGCTGGTTGGACTTGTAGACGAATTTAGGATTGATTGGACTTGGAAGCCGCGTTGGAGCGTTGAAAATATTACGGAAGATGGGCGCGCGCAGCTTGAGGCGCTTGGCTATAATTTGAACAATTTGCCTGCTAGCTTTGGGGCTGGGCTTGGGGCTGGGGTTTCTGGCGTTGGTTCTTCTGTAGCTCCTGGCACTTCTGGAATGTCATCCTATGTTGGCGGAATTTCGCCAACCGAATAATTTAGGATTTTTAATGGTTTGTACAGAAGATTTTTCGCATGATCGCGATGATTTTAAGAATAGTGACGATTGCAGGAATAGCGACGCTTATTGCGATTTGTGCGCGCAAAAAATTATTGAAAACGGCATAACAGATGTTGTTTTTGACCTGCATCTTCTTGTTGATTGGGATGCGCGCCGCACATTGGAGTCAGATTACCCAGATTATATTGGCGAAGTTCTGTTTAGTTACGAGCCAGAATGGGGTTTTGAGTTTCACGAAGCTTTGCTAGAGGCGGCATGGAGCAGCCAGCGCGCACTGGAATCGTTTAGCGAGCATCACGGTCCTGCTGTAACTTGGCTTTATCGCCTGTATTTTAAGAATTTTTCACGCGGATTTTTAGGGGAGCGAGCGCGTTTTGCGTCTTTTGCTCGCGATTTAATCGCAAAAGGTGTGCGCGTCTGGGCGCTTGGAAACGCTTCGCAAGAGTGGATGGATTGTGCGCGCGAAACTTGCCCAATACTTAGCGAGATAAATGGCGTTAGTGCATCTTGCGAATCTCATTTGCTAAAGCCGAATATTATGATTTATAGAGATTTTTTGAGCAAAAATGGTTTGCGTGCATCTTCTACTGTTTTTGTTGAATCTGATTTGCGTAGCCTAAAAACTGCGCAAAGAATCGATTGTGCGTTTGCAAAACTATTTACTCTGTAATAAAACTATTCACGCTATAGTTGCCTCAACATTTGTCGGCTGATTCGAGTGAATCGTAGCCATACATGTGCACAGTATTTTCAATAATCATCTGAGTAAGATTTAGATTTTTTGCCGTTAAATCTTCTATAAAAGTTTTATATTTAGCAAAAGTTTCGGCAGAATACGTGCTTAATTCTCCTCTCAAATACGTTTCAAAAGATGTATTTTCTTCTGTATCTTCGCTTGTTTTTAGAACGCGCATTGCAAGACCTAAATGAGGGTAGTGATTGCGAAAATCATCGGCCCACTTAACTTGCGTTAAAATAATCTTCTCTTGCTCGCTTTTTCTAGGCTCTAAAATCGGCTTAATATAAGGCTTAATCGTGCGTTCAAAAATTTCTGGGGCAGTAGACTCCATCATTCTTGCATATTTTTCTGTTATCAAATTTCTGCCATTGCTATTTGCGCGCTCAAGATCTTTTTTATAAGACTCTTGCAAATCCAGAGGCCAAGTTAAAAATTGGCTCATTCGCATAATGTGGAATGTTGGCCAGTTTCCTTGACAATTCGCGCGTCCGCCTTCGTTTTGCGTAAGCTGGAATTGCTGCCATTCTAGTTTTGTAATTTCTTCTGCAAGCTTTTGCGTTTTTGGATTTTGCGTTTTTGGATTTGATAATGAATTGCACATCATAAGCTCCTTAAGCACGCAGCGCGCGAATTAATATGCGCTTCAACATACGGGCGCTGCCATTCTAAAAATGTTTCATTGCAATCGCTCAAACCTTGATATTTAAGCTCTTGCACTACTTCGTTGCACACGTTTTGAATAATCTCGTTTATTTTAGACTCAGATTCGCTGCTTCCTTTTGTGCCTTCGCCAAATCCGATTCCGCCAAAGCATGCCGCACTACTTAGTCGCATAAGCGATTCAAGTTGATTTGCTACGCCAGAAAGCCTAGACGCCATTCGCGCGCTTAGCTTGCGAAGTGCTGCAAATTGCCACTTATAATATGGCAAATATCCTGCGCTTATTGGGTTATTTAGCAAGAACACGATTGAAGCGGTTGCGCGCACAAACTCGTTTATAGAAAGCCACGCTGCAGCTCCGTCTTTTCGCGCTAGCATTCGTGGAACATTGTATTGACCTGCTTGAGCCATCATGCCAAGCCTTCTAGAGATTAGCGAGATTCTCACATCGTCTGGCATAAGCTTAAAACTTTGACGCGTTTTGCTAAATTCTCCAAGTGGGTCTGCAAAAATTTGGCCGTTCGTAGCTGCAGCAAGTGTTGGCTCGCTTAGCGAAAGCCATAAATGCGGCTCGTCTTGGCTTGGAGCGGCGGAAAATCCTGTTATGTTTTCAAAAAATTCGCTTATGCTAAATACTCCGACTCGCTTGCTGCTTTCGCATGATTTAGCGCGCGGCGTTTCTTCGCGAGAGCCAAATCCAGCAAATTCTTGCGGCAAATCGTTGTAAGCTGCTTGCAAATCATAGCCAATTTTCGCATAGTCTTCATCTGTAAGCCATATGCAGAATCCTGGTCCAAAATCATGATCGCGAGAAATCTCGTCGTCAAATCCGTAGCATTCCGATCCGTGGCCAACTAATCCTGCAGCTATGCGGTTTTTATAGTCCCTAAATTTTGGTAATTCCAGTAGTTGCTTTACGTAAGTTTGCCAATATTCTTTTGAAAGTTGCATGCCGTTTTTTATTTTTGGATTATCTTCTGCTTTTTTAGTTCTGCTTGATTTTATAGTGTTATTTGATTGTATAGTTTTATCTATTTTTATGGTTTTATTTGATTCTGGATGCGGCTCATCGGTTTCTGGCGATTTTTCCGCAGCGCACTGAATCGCATCCGCCACGCCAGTCTCCGTAAATTTTTCTGCTGCCTTCTGTGCTTGCTGCAAATTTTCCAACGTAATCGCGTACGACTCACTATCTTTTCCGTAACATTGTGCTATTAAATCAAGCGCTTTACTGTATGCGTCTACAGAATCGGAATACTCTTTTCGTGCGTATTGAACTTGCGCATATCCTGCCAACGCAGAAGCGTAATGCGGTTGATCTTGGTTATTTCCTGCAATGTACATGCGAACGCTAGCTGAAGCGTGTTCAAAAGCAGCGTTAAGACTATTAGATTTGCTATTCGTGCTTTCACTAGGCTGCGAGCATTCTTGCAAAATCGCAATCGCAAGATTTGTGTGAGTTGCTGCTATGTCTATGTCTGTTGAAGGATTGATACTCGATTTTTGCAATATGTCTAATGCTTTTTCAAGCTGATCTATTGCTTCTTTAATTTTGCCTGTTTCGCTATAAAGCATTGAAAGATTGTTGTGAAGGGCAGCGAGCTTTCTATCGTTTGGTTTTAGTGTTTTCGATGATTCTTTAAGAGCTTTAGAATATATTTCTGTTGCGCGCTCATAATCGCCAGCTGCGCGAAGGCTAGTAGCAGCGTTTATAAGTGTTGTTGTGCCAGCTTCACTGCCTGCTAGTTGCATTTTATCTGAAAGTTTTAGCGCACTATCAATGATTGGCTTGTTTTTTGCGTATTCTCCTCTAGACCTATAAAATCCCATCAACTCATTTAACACAGATAGTTGCAATGCTTGAGCGCTTGCTTTTTCTTGGTTTGATTCTTGGCTTGCATCTTGCGGTTCGTCTGGCTCGCAATTTGCTTCGTGCAGAGCATTTAGCAAGTATTTTTCGATTTCTTGTGCGTTTGCGTGATTAGCAAACATATTGTCTAGTTCTTTATACAATTGCGAAACGCTTAACATTTAAGCCACCTTGCTTCTTGCGATTTAATTCCGTTTTGCTCACTACTCAATCATACAAAATTATGCGTTTATACAGAATTATAAGTTTATAAGAGTGTTGCAATACGCGCGATTGTGCAAAAATCAAAAGTCGGGCTGGTGGGATTTGAACCCGCGGCCTCTTCGTCCCGAACGAAGCGCGCTACCAAACTGCGCTACAGCCCGATGTTATTGTGTGAATTCATCTTACGAATACATGATGCAGCTACATGCTGTAATCGCTCATGAAACACTACAATAACTTGGTTATAATAGCGTGAACTTGCTACAAAATATCATTGTGTGTCGCTTGTGCGTTGCTGTGTGTGTCGTTAGTGTGTGTCGCTAGTAAATAAATTTTTTGAGATTTTATTAAAAATTTACTTTCACTTTTTTATAGCTTGCATGCAATCTGCAATATTTGCAAAATCATGTCTCTTTTCGTAAATAATTTTGTATATCTTAATAAAATAATAAAAATTTTTACTGTAAATCTATTTTTCTTCCGAAAACAGAAAAATATAAATATTTCTATAAAAATGTGTATTTGATGTAAAAATGATTCGCACAATCAACTAAATAACGCAATAAAACGTATTTGTTGTGCACTTATCTGTATTACCTAGTAGCTACAATTAGCGACTATGAGTGACACGAATACTACAATGCTCGCTGCGCAAAACGATGCAGCAGAAAATGAATCAACAGACAACGTCAACGAAATTGACACCGTTGAGCATGCCGAAATGCTGCTCGCGCAGGATGAGGTTATTGCTAAGCGTGTAAACGAGGGCGCAAGCCTGGATGAAGCAATTGACCCAAGCAATAAAGAGTTTGGTCCGCTTGCGCACCCAGAGCAGGTGCAAATGCGCGTTGCAAAGCGCGCGATGATGCTTAAGGAAGGCGTGCAACCATACCCGGTGCATCTTAATGTTACGGATACAATCGAAAAAGTTCGCGCTGATTTTGACGGCAAGCTTCAAGCTGGCGAAGAAACCGATACAGAGGTTGGCATTGCTGGGCGCGTTCTTTTCTTGCGTAATGCTGGCGGCTTGTGCTTCGTTAAGCTTTCTGCTGGTGACGGCACTACTATTCAGGCTATGGTTTCCAAGAAGGAAATCGGCGAAGAATCCATTAAAAGCTTCAAGCAGATGGTTGATTTGGGAGACCATTTGTACGTTCGCGGTCGCGTAATTTCTTCAAAGACGGGTGAGCTTTCCGTATTTGCAACAGAGTGGGCGATTGCTGCTAAGGCTTTGCAGCCGCTTCCAGCTTTGCATAAGGAATTAAGTGACGATACTCGTACTCGCAAGCCATATATTGGCATGATTGCAGACGAGAAGATTCGCGATATGGTTCGCAGGCGTTCGCATGCTGTGGCTTCTCTTCGTCGCACTTTCGACAGCCACGACTTCCTTGAGGTTGAGACACCAATGTTGCAAACGGTTCACGGAGGTGCTGCTGCTCGTCCGTTTACAACTCATATGAACGCTTTCGATATTGATCTCTACTTGCGTATTGCTCCAGAGCTTTTCTTGAAGCGTTGCTTGGTTGGTGGCATTGACCGCGTGTTCGAAATCAACCGTGATTTTAGAAACGAAGGCGTGGATGCAACTCACGCACCAGAGTTTACAATGCTCGAGGCATACCAGGCTTACGGCACTTACGATACGATTGGCGCTCTTACTAAAGAGCTGATCCAAAAGGCTGCTGTAGACGCATTCGGCTCCACTAAGGTGACTTTGCTTAATGGCGAAGAGTATGATTTTGGCGGCGAATGGAAGCAAATCACCATGTATGGCTCGCTTTCCGAAGCTTTGGGCGAGGAGATTACACCAGAAACTTCTGTTGAGCATTTGGGCGCAATCGCAGACAAGCTTGGCGTTGAGCGCGACGAAGTGGAGAATCACGGCAAGTTGGTTGAGCACTTGTGGGAGCACTTCTACGAGGACAAGCTTTATGAGCCAACGTTTGTGCGCGACTTCCCAGTGGAGACAAGCCCACTTGTTAAGGGTCACCGCACAAAGCCTGGAATGGTTGAAAAGTGGGATTTGTACGTGCGCGGCTTTGAGCTTGCAACTGGCTACTCCGAGCTTAACGATCCTGTTGTGCAGCGCGAGCGCTTTGTTGCTCAAGCTAAAGATGCTTTGGCTGGAGACGTTGAGGCAATGGATATTGATGAGGACTTTATTGAGGCTCTCGGCGTTGGTATGCCTCCTGCTGGCGGCATGGGAATGGGAATTGACCGCTTGCTAATCGCACTTACGGGCGCAACCATTCGCGAGACGATTACGTTCCCACTCGTAAAGCCACTTCGCTAGTTGTGATTATCGCTAGTTGTATTAGTTATAATCAGTTGAATTAATCTTAAAAGTCGTTGAATGCTATTCAAGTGTTCGGCGACTTTTTTGATTAAATTTTTCGTGTTTGTTTACTTCTTGTAAGTAGTCGTACGAAACGAATAGACTAGGTAATTATGACATATAAATTAGTATTGCTCCGACATGGTCAGAGCGCATGGAATAAGACCAATCAGTTCACTGGTTGGGTTGATGTACCGCTCACTGAGCAGGGTGTTGAGGAAGCTAAGCATGGTGGCGAGCTTCTTAAAGAGAAGAATGTTCTTCCAGACATCGTGTTCACTTCTTTGCTTCGTCGTGCTATCAATACCGCGAATTACGCGCTTGATGCAGCAGACCGCTTGTGGATTCCAGTTCGTCGCAGCTGGCGTTTGAACGAGCGTCATTACGGTGCTTTGCAAGGCAAGAACAAGTCTGAGATTCGTCAGGAATATGGCGATGAGAAGTTTATGATTTGGCGTCGTTCTTACGCAACTCCACCTCCACAGATTGATCCAAACGACGAGTATTCTCAAACGAATGATCCTCGTTACGCAGGCGACCCAGTTCCAGAAACTGAAGCTTTGGCAAACGTTGTGACTCGCGTAACTCCTTACTGGGAGTCCGATATTGTTCCAGAGCTTAAGTCTGGCAAGACTGTAATGATTGCAGCTCACGGCAACAGCTTGCGCGCAATCGTTAAGATGCTCGACAACTTGAGTGAAGAAGAGATTTCCAAGGTGAATATTCCAACGGCTATTCCTCTTCTTTACGAGTTGGACGAGAACTTTAAGCCAATCAAGCCTCGCGGTGAGTATTTGGATCCAGAAGCTGCTGCTGCTGGCGCTGCTGCCGTGGCTGCTCAAGGTCAAAAGTGAGTTTGATTAGCTTAATTATCTTAAATTAACTTAAATAAAAAGTAGGTTTGCAAAATTAATTGCAAGCCTACTTTTGTTTTACAAGCTACTTTTTTAGGTTTCTATTTAAAAATTATGTTCTACGCCACTTGTGTTTTATGCTACAACTGTGTCTTTATCTGGTTCTGGTTTCTTAGTTGGGTCAAATCCCGAAACAATAAATACAACTTGCCTTGCTGCAGCAACTGAATGATCGCCTATGCGTTCCATGAATCTGCTTAGAAGCACCAAGTCAATCAACTGTTTTCTAGTGCCGTTCCAATCTTCGCCTTCTACAAGAGCAAAAATATCTTCGTGCAACTTATCCATTACGTCGTCGCCGTGAATAATTGCATCTGCTACATTAACGTCTCTATTTGAAAGCATGTCTGTTAATTGACCTGCAAGAACATGCAAAAAGTCAACCATTTTTTCAACAGTTTCTTTTGCTTGACTTGGTATTGCGCAATCAGGCCATGTGCGTCTTGCGATTTGTGCAACGTGACTTGTTAAATCGCCCATGCGCTCAAAGGTTGCAGCAAGCCTCATAGTTGCAACTACTTCTCGCAAATCTGTTGCAACTGGATTTTGACGTGCAAGCAATATTAAGCATTGATCTATAACGTTTGCTTCTAGTGCGTCTAGCTTTGCGTCGTTATCTATAACCGTTTGCGCAGCTTCTAAGTCTGCGTTTACTAGAGCGCTTCCAGCATCGTTCATGGCTCTTGCAACAAACTCTGCCATGCGTTCAATGTTTAATGCAACTGCCTTCATCTCTTCGTTGAAAATCACTCGCATGGTGTGTCCTTTCTTGCGTTCAATCGCGCTAAATTGCATTGGAGCATATTCGCGTTTGTTTAGATTGCCCTAACCAAGTATAGACTACTGTGCGCACGTGCGTTAAACGTATTAGTCACTTAAATGTGAGAGCGTTAGAGTATTCTTTAAGAGTATGCTTCAAGATTCGCCATATTCGCCTTTAATGGTGTTTGTTGTTTTTGCTTTGATTGCACTTTGCGTTGCAATTGTTGTGGTTATGTTTGCTTTTGACTTTGTTCTATCGGCATTTCGTAATGTTTTTGTTCCGTTTTTTGATTCTACTTTTAGTCGTATTTTTATGACTTTTAGACGTGGTTCTAAGCGCATTTTTCGCATCATTTTTCATAAGAAAATGCAAAAAGTTTTAGGCGATTCCGATTCTGATTCCGACTTTGATATAGACGATAGTTCCGAAGACATTAGTTCCGACGCTTGCGCTGTTTTAGCTATGCTTCCAGGAGCTACGATTGTTGTTGATAAAAATAACGACGTTTTGCGCGCAAGTTCACAAAGTTACACTCTTGGAGTTGTTTTAGACGATTCGATTGTTCAGCCGCGCGTTTTGCAAGCTGTAAATAATGTGCGTTTCTCTGGAGGCTATGAAAGTTTTGATTTAGTGACTTTTACTCCCAAACAATATGTAACTATTAGTGAAGATAATGATTTTTATGTAGATAATGTAGATAAAACTTCGTATTTGCAATCTTCGGCTGCTTTCGATTCTTCATTAACACAATCTAGTGATTCCGCGTCTAATCCTTCTACAATTTCTAGACCTAATTGGCTTAATATTACAGTTGGAAGTGTTGGAGCCGGCAAAGTTGTTGTTATTATAAACGATTCCAGTGCTGAGCATCTTTTTGAGCAAACGCGAAACGATTTTATAAGCAATGTTTCTAATCAACTTATTAGCTCAACACGCATGATTTCCAGCCTTACTAATGTTTTGCAATGCAAAGATGTTAATGCAAGTCGTATTAAAGATATTGCTGCGTCTGCTCAAAAATCGTCTAAACACTTGGAACATATGTTAGAAGATTTGCTTCTTCTTATGCGAGCGCAAAGTCCTATTGATGCTTCAAAAGCTAGTGTTGTAAACGTTTTGAAAGTGTTGGAAGATGTTAAAAATCTTGTTTCTGCTCTTTCGTCTAGTCAAAATGTTCGCGTAATTATTAAAGCAGATTCTTCACTTAACATTTTAGCGGATTCTAATCAAATAAGCAGTGCGATTAGAAAACTTGTTGAAAACGCTATTATCTATTCTCATAAAAATAGTGTTGTTGCGCTTTGCGCTTTAAAGTCAGAAGATAATAGATTTGCTGTTATTCGCGTTGTTGATTCTGGAATTGGTATTCCGCTAAAAGATCAGCCGCGTATTTTTGAACGTTTTTATAGGTCGAGTAATCAAAATGACTTTAGCAAAGACGGCGTTGGATTGGGTCTTGCTATTGCTAAGCACGTGGCTCTTACGCATCACGGTAGCATAACATTGTGGAGTAGGCCTGGGCAGGGAACTACTGTTAATTTTGCTATTCCTCTTGCAAAGTAGTGTGCAAAGTGGTGCGCAAAGTAGTGCGCTTAATCGTATTAAGTGTTTTACTTTCCTAGTCTTCTATAATCCCAGCGATCAAAGTGTTCCCAGATTAAAAGCAAAATTCCAATTACGAATCCGCTAAGGCAAATCACAGCAAAGAACCACAATAGAAAGTGTAAAACCGCAAGAATAACTGTGATTAATGATGCTATGAGCCAAATAATCGTTCCAGTCATAAATGCTTTGCACAAGTCCACGCGTAATGGCTTTGGTGCTTCTTTGCGTGCATCTGGATTAATAATTGGTGCTAGCTTCATATGATTAACCATACATCTTTGCGTGTTCAATATCAATTTTAAGAATTACATTGCGTATTGTGTTGCGTATTGTGTTGCGTATCCGTACCACATTGTATCCTTTAGATTTGTAAGTGTGAATTTGTGAATACATTTAGAAGATTTTAGGAGCGATTTTATGAAGCATGCTGAGCATGGCGCTAAAGCGAAGGGGCGGTTTAATTCGCCTTTTATGCTTTTTACCTCTGTGCGCGGTTCTCATGCATCTTCTAATAATCGTGCTGCAGCCGTTTTAGCAAATAATGGTGCTGTTGTAAGTCTAGAAAACGTAGATTTAGAGAACGTAAATCAAGAATTTGCTGTTTCGTTATCTCGTCGCCAGCTTCGTTTAGCACGTGTTGCTAAAGAACGTAAGAATCGCATGATTATTTCCGCTTCTTTGTTTGCATTAGTCGGAGCTGCTTTAACTTCTATGACGTTGAACAAGCCTAATAGCATGGATTCTTTGGCTTCTAAACCTTATTCTTCTAAGTTGAGTTTTGTAGACGATTCTTCTGCTCAAGCAGCATCTCGTTCTAGTATGCGAGAAAGCATTAATCGCGCTAATAAATATTTGAACTTTAGCAGCGCAGTTGCTGGACTTGAATCCGATTTAAGCGCATTTTCTACTAAGTCTTCTCATAAGTCTAAGTGGGATTTGGGTTCTAATTCCGATTTTAAGGTGTCGGAAATGTCTAAGTCTGCAGCAAATAATCCGAATGTTGCTGTTTTCTTGGATTCAGACGCAAAGATTGTTCCATCTGGTTTTAATCCAAATCACGATTCTGGCGATTCGGGAAATGCTTACGAATTTAGCCAATGCACTTGGTGGGTTTATGTTCGCAGGCATCAGCTTGGACTTCCTGTTGGATCCAATATGGGAGACGGATGGATGTGGGGCTGGACTGCTCGCAAGCTTGGCTACTGGGTAGATAACACACCTCGTCATGTTGGAGACATAATGGTGTTTGGCCGCGGTCAGGCTGGAGTTAACCGCGCTTATGGCCACGTTGCTATTGTTGAAAAGATTAATCAAGATGGTTCTATAGAAACATCTGAATCTAGTGCCGAATATCATGGTAGAACCTATTCAAGAGTCGTTAGCGCTAAAGATGCTTCCGCTTTTGAGTTTATTCACTACTAAATCTTTTAAGCATTACTCGCATAATATTAGATTTATCAACTTTTGTTGGTTTGCTACGCGTTTTTAGGTGCTTTGTATTGTTAATGTGTTAACATCGCTAATGATGGTTGAGCAAAAGATTAATCAAAATATTAAACAAAATAAGATTTTTTCTTCTATAGTTGCGGGAGCTGTATGCACAACTCTTCTTGCTACTATGGTTCCTTTTGCTTGTGCTTATGCAGAAGAGTCTGCAGTTACTTCTACGCGTTCCTTCCCTAAAGTAACATCTGTTAAGCGCGATTTATTAACAGAATCTACTTCTACAAGCGTTGACTCTAATTCGCATTGGGGCGGTATTGAGTCTTTGAATGTTCCACAAACTAAAAGTGCTGCAGAATTGGCGGCTCAGGCTGCAGCTCAAGCGGCTGCAGAAAATGCGCGTAATGCTGCTCGCAATAATGATGGCGATTACGATTCCGCTGCAAGCCGTTCTGGTGCTAGAGGAACATCGCAAAGCTATTTTGTTGCTCCTCCAGATGGTTCTTCTACGTCGTCAATGCTTAATTTTGCTGCTCAATTCTTAAACAAAGTGCCGTATCGTTCTGGTGGAACAACTCCTGCTGGTTGGGATTGCTCTGGCTTTGTACAATACGTTTTTGCAAATATGGGTGTTTCTTTGCCTAGAACTTCTGGCGCGCAAGCAACAGTTGGCACAGCTGTTCCAAGTCTTGCTCAAGCAGCTCCAGGAGATATTATTGCAAATGGCACTCATGCTGCGATTTACGTAGGCAATGGAATGGTTATTAATTCGCAATATGGCGGAACAAAATATAGCCCTATTCCTTACGTTTTTACATCTGCTTATTCCATTCGCCGAGTTTTCTAGCGTTAGTTTTCTAGCGTTAGTCGCAAGTTGTTTTAGCAGAAATCGGCAATTGGCAAGTCATAAATAGCAAATCTTCTGTGTCGCGATAGACTCAAAACAATTAAACGGCTATTGTAGTATTTAAGCAAAGATTGCAAAATTCGCGCAATACTAGGAGGATCTAGATGACACAGAATGTTATTACACAAGAAAAAGCTGTTCTTGTAGGCGTTGATGGTTCTCATGCAAGCTATAAGGCTGTTTGGTGGGCGTCAAACTACGCTAAGCATGCTGGATTGCAACTTCAAATTGTTTGTGCATACTCTTTGCCAAGTTATGCTGCTGTGTCTTTTGACGCAACTTATACTGCCATCGGAGACGATAATGTTGCTCATCAAGACGCTCAAGAGATTCTTTCTAAAGCTAAAGCTGTAGCTTTAGAGCAGGGTGTGGATGCAACAACTTTGATTGTTACTGGCGACCCATCTTCTGTGTTTGTGGAGCTTTCTAGAAACTATCAACTTATTGTTATTGGAAACCGTGGCAAAGGCGGATTAGCAGAGCGTTTACTTGGCACAACAAGTTCTTCGCTTCCTGCATACGCTTATTGCCCAATTGTTGTTGTTCCATATACGGATGATGATGGTCAACGAATCCACTTGAACAATAAGATTTCTAAGATTGCTGTTGGCTCCGACGAGTCTAAGTGGGGATTAAAGGCACTTGAGATTGCTGCAGATTTGGCAGATAGTTGGAATGCTCAATTAGATGTGATTTCTGCTGTTCCTAGCGTTCAAGGAGCCGAGGGAGATACTGCAGTTATGGGATCTTATATGGAAGATCTTGACGAGCGTGTAAAGCCAATTTTGCAACGCTTGCCAAACTTAAAGATTCATCGTTCTGTAGTTCCTGGCTCTGCTGTAAACGCTTTGACTCAAGCTAGCTTAAACAACGATTTGGTTGTTGTTGGATCTAGGGGCAGGGGTGGATTTACTGGTTTGCTTCTTGGCTCGATTAGTCAAGGTTTGCTTCAGCATTCGTCTAGACCAGTGTATGTTGTTCCTCGCAAGTATGTGGAGCTGAGCGCTGCACAAGTGGCTCAGCAGGCTAAGGTAAGTAACGATACTAGTGCTATTGATTCTATAAGTGGTGTTCATAAAGTTGATGTTCCAAAGGCTGGTGTTGAAGAAGCTAAGCAAATTGAGCAAACAATCGATCCGCTTCACTAAAGTAGTAACGCTAAGTAGTAACACTAAGCGTTAAAACGTAAATCGCGTATAAGGCACTAATTGTGTTTTATACGCGATTTTTCAAACATACATATGCTAATATGCTTTTAGTTTTTCTTAAGCAAGAAACGCGCTCGTCTTGCCTCTCGAGCAGCGCGCTTTTTAGCAAGTTCTTGATTGTTAATGCTGATTGCGCGCTCATAAATCTTAATTAACTCTTGAGCTTGCTTTTTAAAGTCATTATTCTTTGAATATTCAAGAACATTTGCTTTTAGCTGCTCTTGCTCTTCTTTGCTCATATTAAGAACGCGGCTAAACACTTGCTTAAAGTCTTCTTTAGAATCCCATTGGTATCCATTTTTGCCACTAATAATTTGATTTTCATTAGGAGCGTCGTGCTTAACAAGCGCAAATAAGCCAGAGGCCATTGCTTCCAGCATAGAAAGCGAGTGCATCTCTGATAGTGAAGCGGTAGTGTAGTAGTCCATTGCGTGCAAATATTTAGGAATTTGCGTGTGTTCAATAGGTCCTAGAAGGTAGATTCTATCTTCAAATCCTTTGCTTGCTACCTTATTGCGCAAGTCTTCTAGATCAGGGCCTCCGCCAATAACAACAAGTCGAGCTAAATCGCGAGGAAAATCACAATACATAAAGTTGTCAATCAACTCGCTAATGTTCTTTTCGGCTCCGATTCTTCCAACAAAAACAAACAGCTTTGTAGAATCTGCAATGCCGTATTTTTTACGGAATTCTTCTCTAAAAGCAATTCGTTCTGGTGTTGGCAAGAACTTTTTGTATTCAACAGCATTGCTAAGAACAACAACCTTTTTATCAACTTTTTGGCGGTCAATATAAGCTTGAGCCTTAGCAGACATGCTCGTAATAATTGTTGCGTTTTTAGAAAATCGCGTAAAATATTTTGCCGATATATTCCTAGAAAATTCAGTAAAATGCTTTAGACCAATGTAAAACAGGAATTTATCGTATTCGGTGTGTAGCGTGTAAACAACAGGAACATGCTCTTTTTTGGCCACTTCTAGGCCTATTTCTCCAATGCCAAATTCGTTTTGAATGTGAATAACATCTGGCTTAAAGTTAATCGGGAATTTTTTGCGCATGTTTCCAATTGGAATTGCAACTCTATACTTATAAAGCTTTTTCAAAAGAATGCCTGGAACGTACACAACGCCGTCTACAAGCTTGGTTTTACGCTGTTTTTCGGAGCCAACTGTAACAACAAGAACTTCGTGCCCAAGCTCTTCGTACATTTTTTTAAGCATGTAGGATTGTGTTGCTACGCCGTTTATGTATGGTGGATACGTTTCTGTAAAAATCGCGATTTTCAAAGTTTCCTCCGATTACATAAATAGCTTACATAAATAGCTCTAACAACGTTAAAAGTTTAGCATTGTGTTTAGCATTGCGCCACAAATTGTGATTTTTTGCGTTTTTAGCGTTTTATATTTGGTGTTTTTAATGTTTTAGTGTTTTAGTGTCTTAGTGTCTTATATTTACTGTTACACGCACTTGTGCGCCACGTTCAAGAGTGTGCTTAACTGTGCAACCCTTGCTAATATGCTTTTTCATACGCTCTTTTAGTGCTTGTGCATCTTCGTTAGTTAGTGCAGGCTTTGCGCTTGTAGCGTCTACTGTTAAGTCTTCTTGGAATCTTAAGTAAGTTCCTTCTTCTGGGTCGTAAGTGCCATTTACAACTACGCGCGCGCCTTTTCCTTCTCCAATCGTGTGTTCAACAGCGTATTGGCTGCTTAAAGCTGTGCAACCAGCTAGAGCTATTTGCATTAGTTCTACGGGAGAAAATTGCCCTTCGCCTTTGCCAAATTTTAGTGTTGCTCCGTCTTCGCTTTTTGCAATCCAAGAGCCGTCTTCTAAACGCTCAACCCATATTCTTCTAGCCATTTTTGCTCCTTTGCATTTGTTGTGCTTAGCTAAAACAATTATATAGAGATGTACAGTATAAGTATATTTGCACATGCATTGGTAGTGTTGAATTTAGCTAATGATAGAATAAACGTATGGCTTTAACTCAACAAGAACTTGCAGATTTGCGCGCGCGCGTGTCGCAAAAACCAGTGTCAAATATTCCTACTCCTTACGAGGATTTGGTTAGAAAAATCTTTATGGAAGGCACATTAAAATCAGATCGCACTGGTACGGGAACAATATCTCTTTTTGGTCAACAAATTAGATTTGACTTAAGCAAAAGTTTCCCGCTTATAACAACAAAAACTGTGTTCTTTAAGGGGCTTGCATACGAGCTTCTTTGGTTCCTTAAAGGCTCTAGCAATGTGCGCTGGTTGCAAGAAAACGGCGTGCATATTTGGGATGAGTGGGCAGACGAAAATGGCGATTTAGGGCCTGTTTACGGCGTTCAGTGGCGTAGTTGGCCAGCTCCAACCGAGAAAAATCCAAATCGCACAATCGACCAGATTGCAAACGTTATGGATCTTATTAAAAATCATCCTGATTCTAGAAGAATGATTGTTAGCGCTTGGAATCCTGCAGAAGTAGAGAACATGGCTTTGCCTCCGTGCCACTCGCTTTTCCAGTTCTACGTTGCCGATGGCAAGCTTTCTTGCCAGCTTTACCAGCGTTCTTGCGATATGTTCCTTGGCGTGCCATTCAACATTGCTTCTTACTCGCTTTTAACAATGATGATGGCTCAACAAGCAGGATTAGAACCGGGAGAGTTCGTGTGGACTGGTGGCGATTGCCATATTTACGACAATCACGTTGAGCAAGTGCTTGAGCAGCTTTCGCGCGAGCCTTACCCGTATCCGCGGCTTGAGATTCGCAAAGCTGATTCCATTTTTAGCTACGACTATAGCGATTTTAAGGTTGTTGATTATAAGCATCATCCTACGATTAAAGCTCCTGTAGCGGTGTGACTTTTGCTTTGTTTAGTGATTGATTAGTAGGCTTACGTAGGAGTTTTATGACTAACAATATTATGACTAGCAATATTCCTGTGCGCTTAATTTGGGGGCAAGCATACGATTTTGAAGGCCACACAGGCGCGATGGGCGTTAATGGCGGTATGCCTTGGCGACTTTCCCCAGATTTGCGCTATTTTAAGGCAATGACAATCTCTTGCCCAGTAATAATGGGTAGAGGAACTTGGGATTCTATGCCAGAAAAATTTAGGCCTCTTCCTGGTCGAGAAAATATTGTTGTTTCTAGGAATCCAGACTTTAATCCAAATGGAGCAAAAAGTTTTACAAATATTGAAGACGCAATATGCTACGCAAAAAAGTGGATTGAAGATAATCCTATTGAGCATATAGATTCTTTTGATTTGCCAAAAGATGGCAGAGCAATTTGGATTATTGGTGGCGGCGCAATCTTTAGAGAAGTGATTGAGTCACAAATTGTTGACGCATCTTATGTAACTCAAATTGACGCTAGAGTAGAAGCAGACACGTTTGCTCCAAACATTCAAAAACTTGTAGATGATGGATTGTGGAAAGTTGCGCGCGATGGCGATTGGCAGGAATCGCCTATAAAAGTTGGCGAAAAACAATTCAATACAAAATATAAGTTTATGGTTTATGAGCCAGTTAAATCTAAAAAATAAGCTAGATTAAGGATATGTATGGAATCTTTAAGCAAAATTCACGTAGATGCTAAGCATCCGTATGTTGTTATGACAGTTTGCACGGGGAATATTTGCAGATCTCCAATGGCAGAAATTGTTTTGCGTAACGAGTTTAAGCTTAGAGGATTAAGCGATGTTGTTGCTGTAAAATCGTGTGGTGTAAGCGACGAAGAATACGGAAATCCGATTGATAGGCGTGCGCAAAAAGAGCTTAAAAGTAGGGGATATTCTTTGCCATTAAGCCATTTTGCGCATAGGATTGAGCGAGACGAAATAGAAGAGACGAATCTTTTTCTTCCAATGACGGCTTCGCATATGCAATCTTTGCTTAGGATTATTCCGCCGCAAAAGCGTAGTCTTGTACACATGTATAGGTCTTTTGATCCGTCTTTAGAAAAGCCACAAGCTGGTCGCGAAGCTGTTTTAGATTTGGCAGACCCTTGGTATGGTGGTCCTAAAGAGTTTGAGATTGCAATGGATCAAGTGGAGGAGTGCGCTCCGTACATTGTTGATTGGGTTCAGTCGCGTATAACGCGTGAATAGTATTTGCATATAAATCGCAAGTAAAATCGTAAGTAAAATCGCGTATAAATATATTAAAACCAGACGAACCGCTTGGAACGTCTGGTTTATTTTATACGAAAAAACTTAAGAATTTATTTTCCTCTTAAAGCTCTGCGGCTCACGCGTGGAGTATGAGTTGGGTCAATTCCCTTTGGAATTCCAAACCCTTGCTTTCCTTGCAAAGTGCGTAAACGGTCGTTTAGAATCGCAAGCTCTGTTTTAGTAAGGAAGAATCTGCGATTTGGATGAATTGCAGCAAGAGGAGCAAACTTGTGATTTGTAGGAATCAAAGTTTTAGACTTTAGAACTTTACTCCTTAAATCCTTAAGCTTAATTTGATTTTGGCCATTTCCAACGCAAATGCGGTAAACAGGAATATTGGATCCAGCTGTAACACTTTTAATAGCATGCTCTTGGCGTTCCATAGCATGAGTTAGGCGTTCGTAATTGCCTTCTCCAACAAGAAATATTCCGTTAAAACCAGTTCCACGCCAAATTGCATCTTTGGTGCGAGGATCAACCCATACTGGCTGTTGTGGGAAAGTAAAACCGCCTTTATTGATTGCGCTTAAAATTCCAGCTGCAGCTCCAGGTTTACCTTCTAGTTTTGCGTATCCAACTTTATCTGCGCGCTTTGTTAAAACAACAGTAAAAAGCAAAAGACCAAGCATAAGCGCTGTTACAACCATCATAATCCACGTAAAAATGGACCAGCGTAAAATAGCGCCAACTATAACGCATAGCACTACAGGGGCTACGAAAGCCAGGCCAAGCCAAAGCGGAAGCTGCTTATCGTCTGTATGCGTGTACTTGTAAATGCGCACAATTTGTGAAATCATGCCCGATTTCTTAGTGTTCTTTGACTTCTCGTTTGCCATTTTGCGTTTATCCCCTATACGATATTCGCGTTAATTTTGTTTTGTGCTTATTGCAAGGTTTTCTACAACGGGTTTACTACCACATTTGTGCAACTATTACTTAAGTAGCCTTAAGTAGCATGCTACAAACACACATTTCTATAAATCATATCTTTGTTGGTATACTAGCGTTTTACTTTGGCCAATTACCGCGCTTTGGCGTGCTCGGCTTTGGTAGCCTCCATCTGCGCATTTGTATTGCGCGACTGCAAGCATACATTGCAGACCTAGAGCTTTTAGCAACAGCAGCTTGGCCGTACCTTTTAACAAGTTCTTTTCTAAGTTTTCGCCACATTATTAAAACGTCAATAATCGCAGCAAAAAGATACGCGTAAAGAATAATCGCAAGCGCAAAATAAAGAGCAATATACTTAGTAGACAAGAAGTTTTGTGTAAAGAAGATGCAAATCATAATCACGATTGCAAATGGAACAAAAAACTCGCCAATATTAAAGCGCGCATCTACATAATCGCGAATATACACTCTCCAAGGAAGCTGCTCCGACTTTGGCATATGCGCTAAATCGCCGCTTTTCATAGCTTCGTATTGTGCGTTTTCTCTTTCGCGCAATCGTGCTCGCGCAGCCTTTGCGCTAGCTTTTCTATCGGTTGGAACTAGCGGCCTAAGATTTTGCGCTGCAGCTTCGCTTTGCTTTGGAGTTGGAGCGTTTTTTGTGCGAGTTTTTGGCTTATTTTCTACTTTATTTTCGCTATTTTTATTTGCTGATGGTTGATCGCCATTTTGTGCGTTATTATCAGCGTCTTTTTTTACGAATGGATTCCATGTCATGTTTGCAGATTACCCAACAGACTAGACGCGTTCCATAGATTTTGCTGGCTGTTAATGTTGTTAATAGTGTGATAGTGGTTAGATAGTAGTTAACCGCTTGACTATTTGTTTTGGCTATTTGTTTTAAGGAGATTTGTATGGCTAATCTTAATGTGGAAGATGTTAAGAATCGTGTTAGCGCTGCGTGGAATGATGTTATATCCGTTCTTAGTAAAAAGATAGAGCTTGGAGCTGTTTCTGCTAAAGGCATTACTGGGGATCATATGCGCGCCTCGGCTGAATACGTTGCTGGAGTATTGCGCGAAGTGGGCGTTGATGCTCGCGTTGAGCAGTCTCAAAATCCAGATGGAACTCCAGGCGCATTCGAGGTTGTTGGATCTAGAATTGTAAACCCAAGCGCTCCAACTGTTTTGCTCTACGCTCATCACGATGTTCAGCCTGTTCCAGATGCAAGCGAGTGGAACACGAATCCTTTTAAAGGAACCGAGATAGATGGGCGCTTGTATGGTCGCGGCAGCGCGGACGATGGCGGCGGAATTGCCATTCACTATGGTGCTTTGCGCGCTTTAAGTGAAGATTTAGGCGTAAACATTAAAGTGTTTATTGAAGGCGAAGAGGAGATGGGCTCTCCAAGCTTTATTCCTTTTATTGAGTCTCACAAAGATGAGTTTGAATCCGATGTAATTATTGTTGCAGATTCTGGAAATTGGTCTGCAGAAATTCCAAGCCTTACTACTAGCTTGCGCGGAAACACTACTGTAGACGTTAAGGTTAAGGTTCTTAATCATCAAGTTCACTCGGGTCAGTTTGGTGGACCTATTTTAGATGCATACACGCTTGCTTCAATGCTTGTTGCTTCTCTTTACAACAAAGATGGCGATTTGAATGTTCCTGGAATTGAATCGCAAGAGCCTGTTGGTGGCTTGCAACGCGATTTAGACGAATCGCAAGTTAGAGCCGATTCTTCGGTAGTGGATTCATACAAGCTTGCAGGAACTGGATCTTTGGCTGCACGAATGTGGACTAAGCCAAGTTTGACTGTTATTGGAATGGACGCTCATCCTGTAGAGGAAAGCTTTAACGTTATTGCTCACGAGACACGCTTGCGACTTTCGCTTAGAACTGCGCCTTGCCAGCGTCCTGAGGAAGCGCAAAAAGCATTGAGTGACTTTTTGGTTGCAAACGCCCCATTTGGGGCAGAGGTTACTGTAGAGCCTCTAGATAATGGCATGGGTTGGGCTATGGATCCAAATGCAATTGCAACTAAAGATGCGCTCGCTTCTATGAAAGACGCTTTTGGTGTGGATCCTATTAACAAGGGCGAAGGTGGTTCGATTCCATTTATTCCAGAATTGCAACGAATCTTCCCTAAGGCTCAAGTTTTGGTTACGGGTCCAGAAGATCCAAAGTCTAATGCTCATAGCCCAAATGAGTCGATTTCTCTTTCTGGCTTGAAGTCAAATATTGTAACGGAAGCTTTGCTTCTTAGTCGCTTAGCGAAGTAGTGTTGTAAGTTTTAACTCGCGCATAAAAGCACGCGAACATGTTGATTTTGTGCGCGAGTCTACACAATGCCGTAAAATTTTCACTCGACACGGGTGCTTTGCGTTAATTCGTAAAGCTGAGAGAAACCGCTTGAACGTGAATCCAGGTAATACTGGCGCACGGAGATCAGTTTTTCCCGTGCCTAAAAGTAAAAAGGCACAATCATGTCAACAAGCGTCTTCTATGCATATAGCAATTAAATGCTGTGTGCTGTTTAGATTTTTCTAATCAAGTAGGCGTTTTGGGATTGTAGGATTTGCTAAGATTCTAAGATTTGTTAAGATTCTAAAAATCTATAGTAAAGTCTAATAATCCTAAAAATAATTTAATAAATAATTAAATAAAAATCATTGCCATAAAGGATTTGCTATGCCCGATGAATCTAAAACGCAGGTTTTGAACAATACTAACCAGTACAAAGCTGAAACTTTCCTTCCATCGGCTTTTAGTGCTGCTCAGTTGCGTTTTGAGAATTGGGGTTATCGTCATGCCTCTCGCAAAGCGTTTGCTGTTCGTGGTTTGAACCTGACTATTGAAGCAGGGCAGAGAGTATTGCTATTAGGAGCATCGGGCATAGGCAAGTCCACTATTCTTGAAGGTGCTGCTGGATTAATCGGCAGCGATATTATTCTTAAAAGTGATTCAAACGATAAAAATAGTAACTCTTCTTCGCATAATGTTTTAGTTGAAGACGAAGATGGCGGAGTGAGTGAAGGCGCAGTATTTGTAGACGATGTACCAGTTCATAAGGCTCGCGGACGCGTTGGTTTAGTTTTACAAGACCCAGAATCTCAAGCGATTTTTCAACGTTTAGGAGATAACGTTGCGTTTGGTCCAGAAAACATGAATGTTCCGCGTAAAGAGATTTGGAATATTGTTGACGAAAGTCTTAAAGAGGTTGGCTTAGATGGCTTGCAACTTCATCGATCTACTGCACATTTAAGCGGTGGTCAAATGCAGCGACTGGCTCTTGCTGGTGCTCTGGCAATGAAGCCTAGTGTTCTTCTTTTAGATGAGCCTACAGCAAATCTGGATCCAGACGGCGTTGAGCAAATTGTTTCAGCAGTTGGAAAAGTGCTCGACGATACTCACGCAACAATGGTTCTTGTGGAACATCATGCTCAACCGTGGATTGATTTAATTGACCGAGTAATTGTTTTGGGGCTTGAAAATAGCGGTAATAGCGGTAATAGCAAGAATGGCGAAGATAGCGAAGATAGCAAAAACTTTGTTCACGATGACGATATTGCAAGAGGCGAGAGTGCTAAAACAGTAATCGTAGCTGACGGAACTCCAGACGAGGTGTTTAATCGCAAGGATCTTGACTTTGAAAATCTTGGAATATGGCTTCCAGATAAGTATAAGGATTCAAAAGATAGCAATATAGGTAGGATTCATGTTGAAGGAGAGCCTGATTGCGATCCTTCTGTAGGAGATGGGAAAGTAGTTTTATCTACAAAAAACCTTGCGATTAGTCATACGGATACTCCAATAGCTAAAAACATTAATCTTGAATTTAATTCTGGCCAAATAACGGCTTTGGTTGGCGCAAATGGTGCTGGAAAATCAACTTTGTCTCTAACTTTGGCAGGACTAATTCCGTCAATAGAAGGCGAAGTTGTAGCAAGCGAGGATCTTTGTAAAGAGTTAGACTCAAGTGATCCTATAAAGTGGAAGTCAACTGAACTCGCTAAAAGAATATCGTATGTTTTCCAAAATCCAGAACACCAATTTGCTTGCGGAACTGTTTTAGAAGAGGTTATGTTAGGCCCTATTAGAACAGGCATGAGCGAGGAGGATGCTCGAACAAAAGCTCAAGAATTGCTAGAGCGATTCCGATTAGGCAGATATGCCAATGCAAATCCGTACACGCTTTCTGGAGGAGAAAAGCGCAGGCTTACAGTTGCTGCATCTTTGGCTGCAGCTCCAAGAGTTTTGATTTTAGATGAGCCAACTTTTGGCCAAGATCGAAAAACGTGGATGCAAATTATAAAGCTGATTGCAAGCCTTAGAGCAGACGGCGTTAGTGTTATTGTTGTTACTCACGATAAAGAGCTAGTAGACGCTCTGGGCGCGCGTTTGGTTGAACTTTTGCCAGTTAACAATGATAAGAATAGTGATTCTAGAGATTTATCAGATTTACAAGAATCGCAAGCAAAAGAAGCTTTAGAATCATCGCAAAGCTTGTCTTCTACAACTAATTCAACGAATATTTCTCGAATAAAAGTTAGCGCCGTAAATAAGCGTGATGAGAAAGAAAGAGCCGCAAGTTGCTCGCCATTTTTGGCATCGCTAAATCCTGTTTACCGCATGCTTGGAGCTTTTATGCTTTCCATTCCTTTGCTGTTTACTCTTGATTGGCTTTCTTCGACTATTGCACTTGTTTTAGAGTTTATAATTTTATGGATTGTTGGAATGAATCCTTGGCGTGTTGTTAAGCTTTCTTGGCCTGTTTGGGTTGGTGCGCCTGGATCTGCTCTAGCAGTGTGGTTGTATGGTAAATCTGGCGGAGCAACATTGTTTGATTGGGGAATTATTCACGTAAGCGAGCACTCAACAACTCTTGCAATTGCAACGTTTATTCGTATTTTAGCGATTGGTGTTCCTGCAATTGTTACTGTTATTGGTATTGATGCTACTGATTTAGCAGATGCTTTTAGTCAAGTTATGCACTTGCCAGATAAGTTTGTTTATGGCGGATTAGCAGGAATGAGGCTTTTTAGCGTTTTACAAGACGATTGGGCAGCTCTTAGCGCGTCTAGGCGTTCTCGCGGCCTTGGAGACGATAGTAAGATTCGCGCATTTATGCCTCAAGCTTTTGCTCTTCTTGTTCTTTCGATTCGTAGGTCTAGTACTTTAGCAACAGCAATGCAAGCGCGCGGTTTTGGAGGAGAAAATCCAAGATCTCATGCACGCATAAGTCACGTAAATAAGCGCGACTATGTGTTTATGGTTGTGTGCTTAATTATTCCTGCAATTGCATTAATTGCATCTGTTTACTACGGTACGTTTGCGCTTCTTGGTGGAAATTAATTTTGATGTGTCCCATGTGAGACACATGCTGAAAACGTTGAAATAAAGCCATTTTGGGATATTTTGTGGGCTTGATGGGATTTGAACCCACGGCCTTCTGCTCCGGAGGCAGACGCTCTATCCGCTGAGCTACAAGCCCGCAACTTGTGAAAGTATACACGTTGCTAGGGATTGAGGTTGTTTTATATAAGATTAGACATGCGTTTTATGCGCTTACGGCGTTTTGCCTGGAATTGCGCCGATTTAAGTGTGGATATTTTTACGTGTTTTGTGTGATTTTTTGCTAATTTTATCTTTTGTTTGCATTTGTACTTTTATAGTGTTAGCATCGAACACAACACAAACGCATATCGTAAATTTTACGGTGTTAGGTTTGTGATTGACCACATAGGCATTTAGCTTTGCAGCTAAAGTATTTAAGGAGGCGGCTATCATGCGTAACATGAATGCTCAAGCTCGCGATACTTTTGATGCTGCTCGTATGTGGTGGTGGCAGACTTCTCTTTGGCGTAGTTTACTCTAAAGTTTTAGAAGCTGCTTGTTTAGGCTTATAAAAGACCTCTAGGGTAAACCTAGGGGTCTTTTTTATATCCTAAAACGCAAAATCTATTTGGCTTTAATCCAAATCTAAAACAATCTAAACAATCTAAAACTAACAACAATCTAAACCAAAATTGTTGAAAAACAAACAACGTAAAAATTTACGTAAAGGAGAAAATCATGAATCAAGAGTCAACTAACGTAGAAGCTACTAACACAGAGCAAACATCTGCACAGTCCGAAATTAATCAAGCAGCTACTTTGCTAAAAGGCGTAAATGTTAAAAAGCACGCTTTAGATATTACGTCTTTAGTGTTGGTTGCTGTTCTTTTTGCAGCTGGATGCATTCTTGATTTTACAGTTGCAAAGTCGCTTTCGATTGGAAACATTCAGCCAGAGTTTGTTATTGCATCGTTCTGCTTGTCTATTTTGCTTGTTCGTCCAAATGTTATTCAAGGTGCGATTATTGGCGCTTTGGCTGCTACTTTGATTCAATTTAACACTTCGATTCCTGGTCTTGAATACGCTTGCGATATTCCAGCAGCAATCATTATGACGTTAGCGCTTATGGGATATCTAAAAGCTTTCCCTAAGGATGCTGCTAGAAAGTTCAGTGTGTTCCCGTTTATATCTACGTTTGTTGCAACTGTTATTTCTGGAATGATTTTTGCAACAATCGCATCCTTCTTTATTCTTCACTCTCCAAACACTGTTCTTGTTATGCTTCCAATCATTTTGGGAACTGCTGTGTTTAATGCTGTTGTTGTGGAAGTTCTTTACACTCCAATTCGACTCGTTTTGCATAAGTAATCACAAATAAATCGCCATTGAAAATGAGAAATAAATTAACTTGAATCAACGTAAACAAATATAAATAAACGTAAATAAACGTAAATAAACATCAAAAGTCGATAATTAAAACTTGATTATCGCAACATAAAGGAGAAGAATATGAATCAGGGAATTAACGAACATGCAGGTAGCATGATCAATGCTGTAAGTGTTAAAAAGCACGCTTTAGATGTTACGTCTTTAGTGTTGGTTGCTGTTCTTTTTGCAGCAGGATGTATTCTTGACTTTACAGTTGCAAAAGCACTTTCAATTGGAAACATTAAACCAAACTTCTTAATCGCATCGTTCTGTCTTGCGATTTTGCTGGTTCGTCCAAATGTTATTCAGGGTGCGATTATTGGTGCTTTGGCTGCAACTTTAATGCAATTTAACGCATCTATTCCTGGTCTCAATTATGTTTGCGATATTCCAGCAGCAATTGTTATGACTTTGATGATTATGGCTTATGTTCACGTTTTCCCTAAGGATGCTGCTAGAAAGTTTAGTATTTTCCCACTCATAGCAACTTTTATAACTACAGTTGTTTCTGGTTTAATATTTGCTTCTACTGCATCTTTCTTTGTTCTTTATTCTCCTAAGACGATTCTTGTTATGCTTCCAATCATTTTTGGAACTGCTGTGTTTAATGCTGTTGTTGTTGAAGTTCTTTACACTCCAATTCGACTTGTTTTGCACAAGTAAGTGTTTGAATTTGTTCTAGATGATTTGTTCTAGATGATTTGTGTTGGATAATATTTAGCAAGTCATATAATTATCAAAGAATGAATCGTAGAATAAGCATAATCATAGAATAATCATTAGTAATAGTAATTGTTAGGTTTTTAAGAGTTAGGAATTATTGTGCCTTTGCTTGAGTTAAAAGATGTGTCTTTTAAGTATGTGAATCGGAATAAAGATGATTCTTTAGACTCTTCAAAGGCACACGATTCCACTCTTGCGCTAAAAGATGTAAGTCTTAGCATAGAATCTGGCGAATTCGTTGGTATTATTGGCCCTTCTGGGTCTGGAAAAACAACGCTTGCTTCGCTTTTTTCTGGCGCGATTCCGCATCATTATTCTGGAGAACTTTCTGGAAGTGTTAAGATTGCTGGTCAAGACACTAAAAATCTTGCTTTAACTAATATTGCTTGCTTAATTGGATCTGTTATTCAAGACATTGATGCGCAAATGGTTGCTGCAAATGTAGAAGATGAGATTCTTTTTGGCTTAGAAAACTTTGGCGTTGCGCATAGCGAAATACCAAGTCGAATAGATGAAGCTTTGCAAATTGTTGGCATTAGTGATTTGCGCAACCGCGATTTAGATACTCTTTCTGGAGGCCAAAAGCAGAAAGTTGCGATTGCTGCTATTCTTGCGTTAAAGCCTAAAGTTATGGTGTTAGATGAGCCTACGTGCGCTTTAGACCCTGTTTCTTCTAAAATGATTTTTTCGATTCTTAAAGATTTGAATAAGAATTTTGGAATAACAGTTGTGGTAATTGAGCAAAAAGTGGCGCTTTTAAGCGAGTATTGCAAGCGCTTAGTTGTGCTTTCTAATGGCACTTTGTCGCTTGATTTGCCTGTTAGCCAAGCGCTGAAAAACATGGATTTGCTTTATTCTATTGGAATAAATTATCCACGCACTACGCATTTGGTTAATGATTTACAGAGCAAGAATGTTTGTTCTAAAAGCGATTTGCCTGTGTCTGTAGAAGATACAGTAAATACTATTGTTAATACGATTAATAGTGGAAAATCTTTGACTTCACATGTTGATTCGCATAGTGAATTTGATAATAGTGAATGCGATAATAGTGAATGCGATTCAAATAAATCGGCGGTTGCTGGCGACTTTTCCCACGAATCGCAAGTATCCGAACAATCTTATGCGCAATATTCCGCGCAAAATCAATCAAAAAACACTTCTCCGTGTCTTTCGCTTAAAAACGTCAGTTTTTCGTACCCAAGTGGAGTTAGTGCGCTAAAAAACGTGTCTTTTGAAGCTTACGCTGGGGAGCTAGTAACTCTTGTTGGAAGAAATGGCGCTGGAAAAACAACCGTTACTAAGCTAATCAACGGTTTGCTTAAGGCGAGCAGTGGCAACATTTTTATTGATGGTAAAGACACTAGCAACATGAAGATTAGCCAAATTGCTCACTATGTTTCTACGCTTTTCCAAAATCCAGATCGTCAGCTTTGCAAAGATACTGTTTTAGAAGAAGTGGCGTTTAGTTGCATTCTTTTAGGAGAGTCTGTTAAAGATGCTAATGATCATGCAATGCAAATGATTGAAAAGCTAAATCTAGATCCTAAAGCAAGCCCATTTATGCTTTCTAGAGGCCAGCGTCAAATGGTTGCATTGGCTGCAACTGTTGTAACTAAACCTAAGATTCTTGTTTTAGACGAGCCAACGTGTGGCTTAGACTACATGGAATGCTTGCGCATTATGCAAGTTGTAGAAGACCTTAGAGATCACGGTTGTTGCATAATAATGGTTTGCCACGATATGGAAGTGGTTCTTGACTTTGCAACGCGTTTAATCGTAGTAAACGATGGCAAAATTCTAGAAGACGGAAGCATAAGTTGCGTTTTTGAAAACAATGCGATTTGCAAAGAAGCTGCATTATGTGCTCCACTTTTGTGTGCTGTATCTCAAGGCTTAGTCAAAAATGGTTTTGACGCTTGTAAGGGCTTGTATAAGAGGGATATGTTGGTTGATGCTCTTAAAAAGAGTAGCAATTTGTAAAGCAAGGTGTAATTATGCAAACTAAAATCTTAACGTATAACGAAGGCTCAACTTTGCTTCACAAAGCAAATCCTATTGCAAAGCTCATATTAGCTGTAAGCGTTGTTGTGTCTGCTTTTATAGCTCAACAATTCACTGTTCTTGTTGTTATTGCAGCGCTTATTCTTGCTGGTATGGCTATGGCTGGCATTCTTAAAGCGCTGTTTCCTCTTGTGCGCGCAATGCTTATTCTTGGCGTTGTAATGTTCTTTTTACAAACAGTTATTGCTCAAGGCGGAAACTACATGTTCTTATGGTTTAGTACAAAGGGAATTTCTGTTGCATTGCGAGCATCTTTAAGACTTTTTTGCTTTGCATTGCCTCTTGTAAGCGTGCTTAGCATTACAAAACTAAACGATTTAGCTAACGCTGTTGTTCAATACTTACACATTCCATATTGCTATGCTTTTACAATCACTACAGCTGTGCGATTTGTTCCTATTTTTGCGTACGAGATGTCTCAAATTACAGAAGCTCAAATGGCAAGAGGAGTGGAGTTCGATACAAAGAATCCTTTCAAAAAGATTAAGCTTATGATGCCTTTGATTGTGCCTCTTTTAGTTTTGTCTGTTCGTAAAGCAGATAGCTGTGCGCTGGCTGCAGAAGAGCGAGGATTCTATTTGCGCACACGTAAGTCTTCTTTTAGAAAGTATCCTTTTGGCTGGCGTGGATTTGTTCTTCTTGTTATATCTGTTTTAATGATTGCTTTGCCAATTCTTGCGTCTATGTTTGCTCCACAAATAATCTAAAATAGTCTAAACTAATCTAGAATCAATTAAAAAATTCTAGAATTTAGGCGATTTTAATGACTAATATTAAGTTTTGGCTTAAAGGTGCAAGACTTTATACTCTTCCAATTGGAATCGTGCCAGTTGTTATGGCAATTTCGATTTTTGCAAGGTATTTATTTAGCGGTCAAATACTTGTAAAGACTTACAATGTTGAAAATTTTGCTTTGCAAGCGTTTTTGTGTTTGTGTGTTGCTGTTTTTATGCAAATTTCAGTAAACTATGCAAACGATTATTGTGACGGTTTGCGCGGATTAGATAATCAAAGGTCTAAGCGAGATGTAAGCGTAAAAAACAAAGCGTTGTGCGATGTGTCTTGGAGGCTTGCAAACGCTGGTATTAAGCCAAAATCAGTGTTGTATGCTGCTTGCATATCTGCTCTAATATCGTGCGTTTTTGGACTAGTTATTACGATTAGAAGCGGAATTTGGATGTTTATTCCTCTTGGATTAATTTGCGTTATAGCAGCTTGGTTTTATGCAGGAGGATCACACCCATACGGATATAGGGGTTGGGGAGAGCTTAGTGCGTTTTTGTTCTTTGGACCAGTAGCGTTTTTAGGAACATTGTGTGCTCTTTTTTATGCAAGTGGTTTTTCTAAAGACTCAATAACTGCAGCAAGCATTGAGCAAATTGTTTTTTGCGTATTATTATCTTTTATTCCAGGCGGATTTTCTGCTTGCCTTATGATGATTAATAATTTAAGAGATATAGAAAGCGATACGCAACATAAAAAGATTACTGCAATGTCTTTGCTTGGCAAACGCAAGGGCAGTGTTGTATTTACTTGTGTTGCTGTTTTAGTGACGATTTTACAATCATCTTATGTGCTGTTATATTTGTTTGATTCTCGATTTATAGGCGTATTTTTAAGCATTGATAACCCTTATAAAACTGTTTTCGCGTTAAGCAATACATTATTTAATAATGGTGTGTTTGTTGTTTCTTGCATTCTGTTACTATTGATTACTTGCGTGTTTATTAAAAAAGCGTGCTCGCTAATATACGCAGTTATTAATGGGAATTATGCTAGTGCTTTTCCATTGTGCGTACAGTTAGCAATGCTCGGTGCTTTGACTTTTGTATTGTCATTATTTGCATGTGCTTTACCGCATTAAAAAGCGGTTTGTAGCGTATTTTTATACACGCATGCGAGTAAAATCGTTGGCAACGCGCACAGTGTGCTTTTGGTGTTTGTGCATAAAACTTGCATGATGCTAGCCTAAAAATAAACGCAAAGATGGCGAGTATGAGTATTAAGTGTGCGAATGTATGTGTTAGTGGAATGCATAGCGCTGTTGCCTTGTGTTTTGGTAAGGAAATGAGGTTAGAATGTCGGCTGAAAACAGCGATGAAGAGATGGGGAATGCGCCTGTTGTGCTTACAGATGATGAATTGCGTAATGCATATGAATCGTCGAATGGCGTAGAAAGCAATAATAAAAATAGCGAGCAAAAAGAAAACAGCGTTAAAACTGTTGTTGTTGCAGAAGATGAAGCAGTAAACCGTATGGATCTTGTAGCAATGCTAGAAGATAACGGATATAAGGTTGTTGGTCAAGCTGCAAATGGGCAGGAGGCTATTGACCTTACTCGTGAAAATCGTCCAGACGTTGTTTGCATGGACGTTAAAATGCCTGGTGTGGATGGAATTCAAGCGGCTGCTACGATTTGCGACGAAAATATTGCACCTGTTGTTATGCTAACTGCTTTTTCGCAATCGGACTTAGTTAAGCGCGCTACTGGCGCTGGAGCAATGGCGTATGTTACAAAGCCTTACGAAGAGTCAAAGCTTTTGCCAGCTCTAGAAGTTGCAATGGGCAGATTTAGCGAGATTAACGATTTGCTCGATAGTGTTGAACGTACAGAAAACAAGCTTCAAGATGCTCAAGATCAGCTTCGTAAAGCAGAAGAAAAGCTTAAGAAAGCAGAAGATACTCTCGAAGAGCGCAAGCTTGTAGATAGAGCAAAAGGCTTACTTATGGATAAAGCTGGGTTCTCGGAGCAGGGTGCTTTCCGTTGGATCCAAAAAACTTCTATGGATCAGCGTATTCCAAAGAAGCGTCTTGCGTTGGCTATTATCGCTAAGTATGGCGAAGAAAAGCCATCTGACGAAGCGTAGTAAGTCAAAATAATTTTGATAATCGCGGTTTCTTGCGCGAGCTATGCATAAATAATTTCAAAAGTTTATTTTATAAAAAACGCAGGTGGGTGTTAAGTGGATACCAGCATCGTTGCAAACGAGGATTCTTTGAATAATGAGGATTATAAGGGAACGTTGTTGGTGGTAGATGGCCACTCACTTGCGTTTCGTGCTTTTTACGCAATATCGGCAGATAATTTTTCCACAAAATCTGGTTTTGCTACTAATGCAATATGGGGCTTTTCTACTATGCTTTCGCAAGTCATAGAAAAAGAGAAGCCAGATAAGCTTGCGGTTGCTTTCGACGTTAAAGGTGGAACTTTTAGAAACAAGCTTTTGCCGCAATATAAGGGTACTCGTGAAGCTGCTCCAGAAGAACTTATATCTCAGTTGCCCGTTATTCAAAAAATGCTTAGTGCGTTAGGTGTTAAGTACATTACAAAGCAGGGCTACGAAGGCGACGATATTATTGCTACTTTGGCAACTATGGGTGCTAATGCTGGTTATAAAACGCTTGTGCTTTCTGGAGATCGCGATGCTTTTCAGCTAATTAATAACACTATTAACGTGCTGTACCCAGGCAGGCATTTTAAGGATCTAAAGCAAATGGATCCTAATGCGATTGTTGAAAAATACAATGTTACGCCTAGTCAGTATTCAGATTTAGCAGCATTGCGCGGGGAAACGTCTGATAATATTCCAGGAGTTCCAGGAGTTGGAGATGGTTATGCTGCTAAGTGGATTAATCAATTTGGCAGTCTAGAAGGCATTATTGAAAACGCAAGTCAAATCAGTGGTAAAAAAGGCGAGTCTTTACGAGAAAGCATTGATCAGATTCGATTAAATAAAAAAGTTAATACTCTTGTTAAAGATTTAGACCTTGGAGTTAGTGTTAACGATCTTGATTTTGGCAATGTAAACGCTGCGTCTGTTGGAGAGCTGTTCGAAAATCTTGAATTTGGTACACGTACTAGAAGAAAGATTCTAAAAGAGTTTACGCGCGGGAGCAAAGAGCTTTTAGATGAGAATATTAAAACAATGATTTCTGCTGGAAGTGCGCATGCAGAAAATAGTGGTTCTACGGAATCAAATGATTCAGATGATATAGAAGACGTTAAAGCTCTGTTAGATAAAATAAACGTGCATAATATTAATTCCGAGTCTGATGCAGATAATTGGATTAGTATTGCAAAATCTTGTGTTGCGGATTCTTGCGACTTTTCCGACTCGTATATAAATAGTGCAAATCTTATAAGAAACGACTTAGAATGCGCAAAAACAATAAAAGAGCATAAAGAATTAGTAGTATTTGCTGTAGAAGAAAAAAACAACACTAATCAGTTTGGTATTTTTGCAAAAGCATTAATAATCCTAGCTGGTAACGACGCTGCAATTGTGTATGCAAATGTTCTTAATGAAAATAGCGGAATCGCTTCTAAACTAAGAGATTTTATAAAAAAGCATGAGTCTTCAGTTGTTTTGCATGATTATAAAAAGCATATTGCTCTTTTAGCGTCTCTAAGAGTCGTAGAAGATAATTATTCTTTTAGCCCACTAGTCGACACTCGTTTAGCATCTTACTTAATTGAGCCAGATTTTAAGAACGAAAATCTTTGCGATATGGCTGAGCATGTTTTGAATATTCATATAGGCTCTTCGCAATTAAACGATGAACCGACGCAAGGCAAACTTGATTTTGATATTGATAGCAGCCAAGATTCTAAAGAGCAATATTCGCAAAGTCAAGATAACAAAGAATTAGAAGAAAGCATGCTAGAAACAGCTTTGACTATACGTTTGCTTTCTAAACAATATGCGAAAAAGTTGGATGAGCGCAAGCAAACTGGCTTAATGATAGACGTTGAAATGCCTGTTTCTAGAGTTTTAAGGAAGATGGAAGATACGGGCGCTGCTGTAGATATGCTACGACTTGCGTCTATGAAAGATAATTTTGCAAGTGAAGCGAATTTTGCTCAAAAAATGGCGCTAGACGTTGCAGCTAAGCCAATAAATTTGCAAAGTCCTAAGCAAATTCAGCAATTGCTGTTCGAAGACATGGGTCTAAAGCCTACTCGTAGAACAAAAAGTGGCTCATATACTACTAATGCAGAAGCTTTACAAGCGTTGTATGCAAAAATTGATCCAGATGAAAAGTCAAGTCAATTTTTAGGCGCTTTGCTTAAGTATCGAGAAACTAATAAATTAAAGCAAATTGTTCAAAGCCTTATTGATGCTGCAAGATATAAAGACGGTAGGATTCACACAACTTTTGAGCAAACTATTGCTGCTACTGGTCGATTAAGTTCTTCGGACCCAAATTTGCAAAATATACCAAACAAGAATGTTGATGGTAGGGAGATTAGAGCGGCTTTTGTTCCAGGAAGAGACTATGAGCAGCTTATGAGCTGCGATTATTCGCAAGTGGAACTTAGAATTATGGCTCATGCTTCTGAAGATAAAACGCTTATTGATGCTTTCCAGTCTGGTGTTGATTTTCATAAGTTTGTAGCGAGCTTAGTTTATAGGATTCCAATAGAGCAAGTTAGTGCAGATCAGCGTAGCCACGTTAAAGCAATGAGCTACGGGTTAGCGTATGGACTCAGTACGTATGGTCTTGCAAAGCAACTAGGAATTAGTCCTGCTGCTGCAGAAGTTCTTAAAGAAAAGTATTTTAATACTTTTGGTGCAGTACACGACTATTTGGAGTCTTTAGTAGATAAAGCTAGAAAGCTTGGATACACTCAAACAATGTTTGGTAGAAGAAGATATTTCCCAAAGTTAAATTCTACGAACAGGGCATCTAGAGAAGCTGCAGAACGAGCTGCTCTAAACGCTCCTATTCAGGGAAGTGCTGCAGACATTATGAAGCTTGCAATGATTAGAGTAGACGATGATTTGCGAAAAGCTAATGTTAAGAGTCGCGTGATTTTGCAAATCCACGACGAACTTGTTCTTGAGATTGCTCATGGCGAGGCGGATGTTGTAGAAGATATTGTTAAAAATGCTATGGAACATACTGTTGAGCTTTCTGTTCCGCTTAGTGTTTCTACTGGAGTTGGTGCTGATTGGCAGCTTGCTGCGCATTGATTTTGTTTGTGAGAATTATTGTAAAGACCACTGTAGGATTATTGTAGAGGATAGGAATAATGGCAACTTTAGGTGAGATTGTTAATGTTTTAGAAGACTTATATCCTTTAAGTCTTGCTGAGTCTTGGGATAATCCAGGATTAATCGTTGGGAATCCTTCGCATAAAGTTAATAAAATTATTTGCTTATCGGATCCAACTTTAGAAGCTGTTGAAGAATCATGCAAAATGGGTGCTGATTTGATTGTTTCGCACCATCCTTTGTTTTTTAAGTCGGTTCACGAAGTTTCTGGTTTTTCTGTTCGCGGAAAAATAGTTCAAACTCTTATTGAAAATCGTTGCGGATTGTGGGTTGGTCACACTAATGCGGATGCAGCTTTTAGGGGAGTAGCAGATGCTGCGTCTAATGCTTTTGGCCTTAAGGATTTGCACCCTCTTGTTCCAGTAAGCAATAATGACACTTCTCTTGGTCTTGGCAGAGTTGGAGTGCTTGAGCAAAAAATCACGCTTAAAGAGTTTGCTATGCGCGTTTTCAATGCTTTACCTGCTACTAAGCTAGGTGTTCAAGTGTGCGGAGATGTTGATGCAATGGTTAGTAAAATAGCTGTTCTTCCAGGTTCTGGCGATTCCTTATTCGATGAAGTTCGCGCTTGTGGCGCAGACGTGTATGTAACAAGTGATTTAAGACATCATCCTGTAACGGACGCGTACGAGCAAGCTATTTATGAATCGCAACTAACGCACTCTAATATTATTAAGCCTATGCTTATAAACACTCCTCATAGCGCTATTGAATCTTTGTGGTTTAAGTATGCTGTTAAAGATATTCACGATTCTATATATAAGAATTTTGGTGAATCATTAGACGTTTCTTGGATTGGTAGAGCTTTTGACCCTTGGAATTACGTGATTAACTAGCGTGATTAACTAGCGTGATTAGTTAGTGCGATTATTTACGCGATTAGTGTTTGCGAATACGAAACAAAAAAGTCTTGCTGATTTCTCAGCAAGACTTTATTTTGTGTCCGGAGCGGGACTTGAACCCGCACGCCTGTACAAATAGGCACTAGCACCTCAAGCTAGCGCGTCTACCATTCCGCCACCCGGACGGGTGTTTTAGACAACAGATAGAACTATAACATCTTTTTTAACTCTTTGCTTCGGCGTGTTGCAAATTAATTGATTTTTGTAATAATTTCTTTAATTTCGCTAGCATTTTGAGCGTTAATTGGACGATTTGGGTCAAAATCCACTACTACAACTGGAATATTTTGCACTTTTCCACTTAAATCCACTATAGAATGTTGCGGATTTTGGCTGTTGTTATGCTGTGGATAATCCAATCTTGTAAAAGATCCTCTAGATTCATGTCTTGCAAGTGATGCTTGCAAAACTGCTTTTGCAAATGTAATCAAGTTTTTCAATTCCAAAATAGCTGTCAGTTCTTGATTAAAAACAAGATTTTTAGAATGCAAAATAAGCATTTTAGCTTTTGGAATAATAAGCGTATCTATTTTTTGCAAAGCTTCTTTAATGCTCTGTTCGTTGCATCTTACTGCAACAGCTGTTTCCATAATCTCTTCTAGAGCATCTAAAAGCATGTATGGATTTTGCTCATCTTTTGAATCGTTCTCGCTTTGCATAAGAGCGCGTATTTTTTGGATTCGCTTTTTAGCTAACTCGTCTATTTTTGGGGTTTTATTTTGTAAATTATATTGATTATTTTGATTATTTTGTTCTAGAGTTTCTTCTTGATTTTGAGTTTCTTCTTGATTTTGCAAGTTTTTTGCAATAGATTTTCCTGCGATTTTTCCAAATAAGCAAGCGTCAAGAAGTGAGTTTCCGCCAAGGCGATTAGCGCCATGTACTCCCGAGCAAGCGCATTCTCCAGCAGCGTATAATCCCTTTATGCTTTGTTTTTTCCCTCTATCTAATTTATAGACTTGGCTGTTAAGAGTGATTGGTATTCCACCCATTGTGTAATGTGCAGTAGGCTTAATAGGCACAAGATCTTTTGAAGGATCTAAATGTGCATATTTTTCAATCGTCTCAACAACTTGCGGAAGAGCATCTAACATGTGCTGTTTTTCTATATGAGTCATGTCTAGCCAAACGCAATCTTTTTTATCAACGTTGCTAGTTGTGTCTTCCACTCCTCGCGCTGCATCTACTTCTGCTATAATCGCCCTGCTTACAACGTCTCTTGGAGCTAAATCCGCGTGCGTATTGTCGTAGTTCTTCATAAATGCTTCGTTTTTGCAATTCCTAAGCACTCCGCCTTCTCCTCGCGCAGCTTCCGAAAGCAATATTCCAGTGTGCGCTAATCCAGTTGGGTGGAATTGTATAAACTCTATGTCTTCTAATTGCAATCCAGCGTTTAGCGCTAAAGCCATTCCATCTCCAGTTAAATCCCAAGAGTTGGAAGTTGTTGCAAATAATCTTCCAGCGCCTCCAGTTGCAATAAGAACATTGTTTGCGCTTATTTTTTCTACGCTTCCTGTTTTTTCGTTTAGCGCTATAACTCCTTCTACGCTGTTTGTTTCGCTATTTATTGCAATATCTGTAACGTAAATTTCTTCGCTAATGTTAATGTTTTCTTCTAAGCATTTTTGCCACAAACTGTATAGAATTTGGTGACCGATTCTATCTGCAGCGTACGCAGCTCTCCTAACTGGCTGTTTTCCAAAGTCGGCAGTGTGACCTCCAAAGAATCTTTGATTAATGTGGCCGTCTTTTGTTCTAGAAAAAGCAACTCCAAAGTGCTCAAGTTCAATAACTGTGTCTCTAGCTTCTTTTGCCAGCATTTTTGCTGCGTCTTGATCGCTTAGCCAGTCGCCTCCGTGAACAGTGTCGTAATAGTGCCATTGCCAGCAATCTTTTTCTACGTTTCCTAATGATGCTGCGATTCCTCCTTCGGCAGAGCCTGTATGAGATCTTAATGCTTGAAGTTTGCAAATCACTAATATTTTAGGCTGTTTTCCGTGCGTTTTTAGCGTTTGGTACTCTTTAGACTTTACTAAGCCTAATGCAGCTGAAAGTCCTGCAGCTCCAGCTCCAATAATTAAAACGTTATAAAACGAGTTATTTATTTTTATTTGCTCGCTTTTTTCTTGACTTTTTGCGTTTGATTCGCTTTGCTCAAAGTTTGATTGCATAACACTTATTTTCTCATATTTTTTGTATTTTATTTAAGACTTTAGGACTTTTTATTTAAGACTTAAGGCCTAGGATTTTTTATTTAAGACTTTAGACTTAAGTCTTTTTTCGATTTATGCTAAAAACGCCATTTTGACTTTTGATTAATCCATCTAGCTCAAGAATCGCAAGCTCTCCTGATATTTGCGATATTGAAAAATCGCCATTTGTTTCTGATTTTGCAATAACTTCATGAATATTGTCTATATTTGCACATACTTTGTTGTGCTTGCACTTGTGAATCGCTTTTAATATAAGCTTTTGTAAATCATTGCAAGTGTCTGGAATGCTTTCGTTGTTACTTAGTGAATGTGGTAAATAATGATGTGAATTAGGGTAGATGTCTTCTATATCTCGGTGTGAGCATATCATCATAGCTTTTCCGTCATGAATAAGCATGTTGCATCCAGCATTATTTGGCAAAGTTACATCTCCAGGAACTGCATACAATTCTCGGTTTAGTTCCAATGCCCAATTTGCTGTGTTTAACGCTCCCGACCTTAATCTAGCTTGAGAAACTATGACTTTGCTTGCAAGTGCTGCAATAAGGCGGTTTCTTAACAAGAATCTGCGTGCTTCTGGAATAGTTTCTGGGCAAAGTTCGCTTATGTATGCGCCTCCGCTTGCAAGTATTGCGTTAAAAAGTTGAGCATTGCTGCTTGGTCCCATATTGTTTAGTCCTCCAGCAAAAACGACTATTGTTTTGCCTACAGGGCTTGCGTTTATTGCATGGCAATCCAATGCATCTAGTGTTCCCCAATGTGCTGCAGCGTCAATTCCGTAAGCTCCGCCAGAAACAATTGTGTGCCCTTTTTTAGCGCACGATTTTGCGAAAGTAAAGCTAAGCTCGTACCCGTAGTCATTGCATCCTCTAGATCCAACGATTGCAAGTGGTTGTTTGCATTGAATAAGAGCGTTTGGGTCTCCAATTCCCCATAAGCAAAGTGGGGGAGCAACTTTGCATTTTGTTGCTAAATCTTGTAATTGTTTAGGCCAATACTTGCTTTTTGGAGATATAATCCATTGCGATCCGCTTGAGCTAAACCATTTTTTGAGTTTGTTTGCATCCCAAAAAGGTAGTTTTTTCATTCGTAGGCACCATTTTTTAACAGATTTATGCAATACAGCAAAATTATTTACTTCGTTTTTATTGTTTGCACTTTTACCGCCCCAAATTTTAAGACCTTCCAAAAAGCATTTTTCTAAAACTTTGATTTGTGGGTGATTTTTTATAATGTTTGTAAGCACATTGTCTAAATCGTTTGTGCTTGAATCGGTATTGCATTCTTGCTGTTTATTTTCGCTCGAATCTTTTTGATGACTATTTGTTGGAAAATCAAGCTCTAATTGTTTATTGCTTATTTTGCTTGTGTTTTTAGTGATTGATTCGCAAATAGAATATAGTGCATCTACAATGCTTGTAGCATTAACAGTTCCTATAGTAAGCGTGTACATTATTGCGTCTGCTCCATCTACGCAAAACGTTAGTATTGCTCGCGCTAAAGTATCGTCATTTATTGCATAAATATCACTTGTTTGCGTGTTTGTTATATTTGCTGAATTGGCTATATTTACAGCATTTGCATTATTTGCATTATCTGTACTAATCATATTCTTGTCCTTAAGCTAATTGCTTGAGCCATATCGGTTAAATCTGGGCAAGTGCGACCACAAAGATCTGCCAAAGTCCAAGCAAGTCTAAGTGCTCTATCTGCGCCGCGTAAACTCAACTTGTGGTTTTCAAGAGACTTATTTATAAGCTCAATCGCTTTTTGAGATGTGTATTTTCTAAGCCACGTTCCAGAAGCTTGAGCGTTGCAACTCCAACCAAGTTTCTTAAAACGATCTTGTGCAACAAGTCTTGCGTTCTTTACATTTTCACGCATCATTGCGCTAGTCAAAATCTTTTCCGACATTTGACTTGCGCCGTTTTCTAACATGGCTTTTCTGGTTATGATTTTTTCTACTGGTGGAACATCCATTTGAATATCAATCCTGTCTAAAATTGGTCCAGAAAGTCTAGAAAAATAGCGTATGCGTTCCTTCTCTTTGCAAGTGCATCGCTCTCCGTTTCCGTACGCATATCCGCATGGGCACGGGTTTGCTGCTATAACGAGTTGGAATTTAGCAGGATATAGCGTTGTTCCTTTAGATCTAGAAACAGCAATATGACCAGATTCCAATGGTTCTCTAAGTGTTTGCAAAACTCGTGGCGAAAATTCTGGAGCTTCGTCCATAAATAAAACTCCACAATGCGCGCGAGTTATGATTCCAGGCTTGGCTAAACCTGCGCCGCCTCCTATAAGAGATGCTGCAGAAGAAGTGTGATGAGGTGCTTCAAAAGGCGGAACGTCCGTTATTCCGTAGTAGGGAAGTGTTCCGCAAAGCGACCTAATAGATGCCACTTCTAGCTGCTCTCGCTCGTTAAGAGGGCACATTATGCTCGGCATTCTAGAAGCTAGCATTGTTTTTCCAGACCCAGGAGGGCCTATCATCATAACATGGTGTCCTCCAGCTGCCGCCACTTGCAAAGCCCATTTTGTGTGCTCTTGGCCTAATACTTCCGACATGTCACCAATTTCGTTTAATGGTTTATCGTTATTTACAGGCTCAACGCTATCTGCGATGTTTTTGCTCGGGCATTTAATTGCGTTGCTATTAGCATTGCGCAAATCGCCAGCTTTTTCTCTTTCTTCTACTCTAATGTGGTCGTACTTGTTAATCGCATTTAGTGCGCGTTCTCTGTTCTTTTCAGCAATCGGCCTAGCTTCGTCTTCTAATTTTCCATTTAGCTCGTCTACTAAATCCAAAATATGCTTAATGCCAATTGCTTCAATCCCATTTACTAGCTTTGCTTCTGCAAGATTTCCGTATGGAATAATCATTTTTGTAATATTTTTTTGCTTAGCGTATAGTGCGATTGGCAGCATTCCTTGAATTGGTAAAACGGATCCGTCTAAATTAAGCTCGCCTAAAATAATAGTGTTTTCTAGCTCGCTAAGTGGAATAATTCCTCTGGCGCTTAGTATGCTTGCTGCGATTGCAAGGTCGTAAGATGCTCCACTTTTTGGCATAGATGCAGGCGAAAGATTTACTGTTAGTCTTGTGTCTGGCCATTCGCATCGCAAAGACATATATGCTGATTTAACTCGTTCCCTTGCTTCACTTAAAGAAGTATCGGGAAGGCCAATAATTGAGAATCCAGGCAGGCCGCTAGATATAAATGCTTGCAATTGTATTGTAAAGGCCTTTAACCCAAGTAGTCCTACAGATAATGCGTTTCCAATAATCATTAGAATGCTCCTAAAATGTGGTGTATTTGAATGTTTTTGTTTTTGGAAATAAGGATTGATACAACGTCGAATCGTATTCTTCTATGCTTAAACATTTTGTGATTTTCTAGCCAATTAAATGCAGCTTTATGCGTTTTTATGCGTTTTTCTTCTGTTACTGCTTCTAAAGGAGTGCCAAATCTTGTGCTTCGTCGTGTTTTTACTTCAATAAATACGATTATTCCTTCTGTATTCATCATTACAACATCAAGCTCTCCAAAACGACTATGCCAATTTCTATCTAGCAAAATCCAATTTTTAAGCATTAGTTTTAGTGACGTGTATTCTTCGCCAAGGCTGCCTATTGTTTTATTTGGTATTGAAAAGTCGCATAGTTGTTCTTCGACTTTTGCTACGCGGCTTAGCAGTTCTTCTTGTTGTATATTTTCTTGTTGTATATCTAATATCATGTCTTCTTCGTTTATCATGATGCAATTTCATCAAGCTCAAAATCTTTTTTCTAGCTTTTTAGAGCAATGTGGTTAAAGGCTATACTTCGGCGTGTTGCCTTTAATCTAGGGAAAAATCATACTGTTTAATAAAGGATTTTTTTATTTTCTAAAAAAGCTTGCATTATGCAAAAGTTTAATCTTTTTTAAGAATCGCCTTATGTATTGATGAAAACTATATAAATATATGCAATACTTGAATTATGCAAATTAGACCAGGTTCTATGTATCCGCTTGGAGCTACCTACGATGGCGCGGGCGTAAACTTCGCATTGTTTTCCGAAGTAGCAAAGCATGTTGAGTTGTGCTTGTTTGACGAGCAAGACAACGAAACGCGCATCGATATGACTGAGCAGAATTCTTACGTTTGGCATACCTACATATCTGGAATACAGCCAGGCCAAAGATACGGCTATAGAGTTCACGGTCCGTATGATCCAAATCATGGGTTGTGGTGTAATCCAAACAAGCTGCTTTTAGACCCATATGCTAAAGCGATTGAGGGAAATATTGACGGCGACGAGAGCCTGTTTTCTTATTGGTTTGCAAATCCAGATGATTTAGCAGCAATGAACACTTTGGATTCTGCAGATCACACTATGAAAGCTGCTGTTATAAACCCATATTTTGATTGGGGAAACGACCAGCACCCAATGATTCCTTATCACGATAGCGTGATTTACGAAGCTCATGTTAGAGGAATGACGAATCTAAATCGTAATGTTCCTCCCGAAATCCGCGGAACGTATGCTGGATTAGCTCATCCAAGCGTAATATCTTACTTAAAAAAGCTTGGAATTACTGCCATTGAGCTTATGCCTATTCATCAATTTGTAAACGATTCTTTCTTACAAAATAAAGGCTTAAGCAACTATTGGGGATATAACACGATTGGCTTCTTTGCTCCTCAAAACTCGTATTCAAGCTCTGGTCAGCGCGGCGAGCAAGTAAACGAGTTTAAGGCAATGGTTAAGGCATATCATGCTGCAGGAATGGAAGTTATTCTAGACGTTGTTTACAATCACACTGCAGAAGGAAACGATAGAGGTCCAACCTTAAGCTTTAGGGGAATCGACAATCGTGCTTACTATCGCTTAGTAGACAACGATCAGCGTCATTATTTTGACACTACTGGCACAGGAAACTCGCTTCTTATGCGATCTCCTAAAGCCTTGCGATTAATCACAGATAGCTTGCGATATTGGGTAACCGAAATGCACGTAGACGGATTTAGATTCGACTTGGCAGCAACGCTTGCTCGTCAATTCCAAGAAGTAGATAAGCTCTCTGCATTCTTCGACATTATTGAGCAAGACCCTATTATTTCTAGCGTAAAACTTATTGCAGAGCCTTGGGATATTGGCGTTGGCGGATACCAAGTTGGCGGATTCCCTCCAAGCTGGTCCGAGTGGAATGGTCGATACCGTGATTGCGTACGCGATTTTTGGCGCTCGCAGCCTTCGACTTTGCCAGAGTTTGCAAGCCGACTTATGGGAAGCTCCGATTTATATGAGCAAAATGGCCGTAAGCCTGTAGCTTCTGTAAACTTTATTACTGCTCACGACGGCTTTACTATGAACGATTTGGTGAGCTATAACGAAAAGCATAATGAGGCTAATAAAGAAGGTAATAACGACGGTGCTAACGACAATCGTTCGTGGAATTGCGGAGTAGAAGGCCCTACAAATATTCACGATGTTAACGAACTTCGTCAGCGTCAAATGCGAAATCTTTTCTCCACTTTGCTAATGAGCCAGGGCATTCCTATGATTTGCGCTGGAGACGAGATTATGCGTACTCAAAATGGAAACAACAACGCATATTGCCAAGATAATTCTATTTCTTGGATTAATTGGGATTTTGATTCCACTCAAAAAGATATGTTTGACTTTGTTTCTAAGCTTATTCATTTAAGACTAGATCACCCTGTTTTGCATAGGCGTAGATTCTTTATTGGTCGTATGCCTTCGGATGATGCTTCAGAGATTCCGCAAGTAGAGTGGTTTGATCACACGGGTTCCGTAATGGATATGGAAGCTTGGAGTAATACTCATGCGCTTTCGGTGATGATTTATTTGAATGGTTCAGATATTCCAGAAACCGATTGGTACGGAAGTAGAATGGTCGATAATGACTTTATTCTTATTTTCAACGCGCATTACGAGCCTATAACTTTCACTTTGCCAGATAAGCGTTATGGCGAAAAGTGGACTCTTGTTGTAGACACTCATAATCCAAAAGGTCCGCAATTGCATTACGAATCTGGTTTTAATATTGTTGCTCAATCAAGAAGTTTCCTTCTTCTTATGAGTGAGAAGCAAGAATAATATTAAGAATAATATAAGCAAATTAATTAATTGTGACCTATGATTTTGCTGATTTTAGCTGGTTGTAGGTCACATTTTTAATATCTTGATTTAATATCTTGATTTAATGCATTATTTAATACATTATTTAATACATTATTTAAGATTTGACTTAAGACCTTAAACGGTCGCTTTGCATAGCTGCGACTTGCCTTGAAAACACTATTATCCACCCTAAAAATAGTAAACAAGACAAAGCTTCTACATTTGTTAAAGTGTTATTACCGTGAACCCATTGATTTCCAACCCAAGCAGTAAGAATAACAGCTAAATCCGAAGCAACGTAGAATGTTTTAGAAAGCCTAGGGGCAAGCCATGGAAGGCATATAAGCATTGTGCAAATAAGACCAGTAACACCTCTAGCACATAAATCGTGTATAACTGGGTGAGGAGTATAGCGGAACGTTCCAATCCCAATAAACGCTATTCCTCCAAGAATTAGCAAAGCTGCCATAATGGTTGTTCGAGTCTTAAAATGCTTTGTAGTGTTAGTGCCCTTATTTTGCAAGATTTCGTGCTGTGTTGCAACAAACTCGGTTATAGCAAAGTAGCTTGTAATAATAATGCATATTCCAGCTAGAATTAGCGTTGCATTAAACATGCTTGCTGCAAACGTTGTTCTGTCTCCTAGTTGAGAGAAGTTATTGTTGTACCAATACGGGTCGTCGGAAGTTAATCCAGCAGTTGCAGCTCCAGAAATCACAAATAGTGGAAGAAGCGAAGCAACGGTTTTTGCTTCTAAAAGTTCTGCTTGTACAAGAGTTGCGTATCCAACAATTCCGCTTAATGCGCAACAAAGAACAGGAAGATAAGTGTTTACGGCACTTCTTCCAATAATGCTATTGATTATAGAAAGAAGAGCAAAAGACATAAGTAGCATTGTTGCGCCATAAATCGTAGAAAGCGCGATTATTTCAAAAGCGTGTTTTGCGATTTGCAACCAATTCTTTTTAAGTATTCCTTTGTGTGTTCTTAAATATCCGACTACAAAAGTGCACATGCTGCAAGCGGCAACCACTCCAGACGCCATTGTAAACAAGCGTTGTGTAACTTGCCATATTGCTGGCATTGTGTTTATGTATATAGACATTACAATCATGCCAAATAATGCGCACGCTAGAAAAGCGATTAATCCAGCTGCTTCTGCACGTTGAAAACGCCCCATATGAACCTCTAAAATCCGTTTCCTATTTTTCAATGCTTGTTCTATTCTATCGCGCGTGTTGCAAATTTGCGTTTGTCTGCAATGTGCGCTATTGTATTTGATTGTGCTTGGAGCTGGTAATCAGCTAGAAAGCATCGGGGTGTAGCGCAGTTTGGTAGCGCGCCTGCTTTGGGAGCAGGATGTCGCAGGTTCGAATCCTGTCACCCCGACTTTTTTATATCTGCTTGTTTTTTGAACATCTACTATACAAAAAAGCACTCTATGTGTATTCTTGTGTAGGTAAGTTTTTGATGTATTATTTGCATTACATTCTTACACTGTGATTATAAATATTTGACTCGGGAGCCGTTTCTGGCTGAGAGGAAGCGAAAGCTTCGACCGATTGAACGTGTGCTAAGTAATGTTAGCAACGGATGTCGCTCTTTTCCCGTGCCCAAATCTTTCAATATTGAAGAAAGGCACTTATTATGACTAATGTTTCAATGGAACATTCTAATCGCTGGCGTATTCTTGATATCGTCATAGCTGCTATTATCGCTGTTGCATCTGGCGTATTATTCTGGGCTTGGGATATTGTGTGCGCAGCTCCTACTAATCTTTTTGCAAGCTTATTGCCTGGTGCTGAAGGTTTATCTAATGGTTTTTGGCTTTTTGCTGGACCTTTAGCTGCAATAATCGTGCGTAAGCCTGGCGCTGCATTGTTTGCCGAAACGCTTGCTGCTTTTGTGGAACTTATGCTAGGAAATCAGTGGGGTGTTGGCGGATCGTTAATCGTCGGTATTATTCAAGGCGTTGGCGCTGAACTCGCATTCATTTTCTTTATGTACAAAACATGGAATTTGCTTTCCACTGCAATATCTGGATCGTTAGCAGGCGTAGCTTGCTTTATCTACAATTGGGTTAGCGGCGGTCAAGGCTGGAATGCTCAATATGTTATTGCAAATCTCATTACTTCTATTATTTCTGGCCTTATTGTTGCAGGTATTGTTGTGTGGCTTGTTCAAAAGGCATTAGCTGCAACTGGTGTGCTTGATCGTTTTGAATCGGGCCGTCCTCAAGCATTAGTGTGAGTTATATCTAAATACTAATTGCAACTTGTAAACTATCGTGTTTAATGCTCAAAATGCAAAAACACGGTAGTTTACTCGTATGATGCTTATATTTTGTACTTGTTTTATGTTTTATATTTTTTGAAATTGTGTTATGCAATTTTTAGATTTTTAGATTTTGCTATTTTTAGATTTTGCTATGCAATGAAAGTTTGTTTGTATGCAATTTGTTGATAAAAACGAGTGGACTCCAGCGAGCGTAGTTGCTAAAGACTGGGGTTGGAGACACGCTACGCGCAAAGATTTTGTGTTGAGGAATGTAAATATTGATATTAAGCCTGGCGAGCATGTGTTGCTTTTAGGTGCTTCTGGCGCTGGGAAAAGCACGTTTATGGCTGGTTTAGCGGGTGTTTTAGGTGATGAAACAGAAGGTATGGAAGAAGGTAGCCTTCTAATCGGTGGTGTTCATGCTAGAGACGCTCGCGGAAAAGTTGGACTTGTTATGCAAGATCCAGATTCTCAAATCATTCTTGAAAGAGTAGGCGACGACGTAGCTTTTGGAAGTGAGAATCTTGGAGTTAATAGCGAAGAGACTTGGAACCGCGTAAAGCTTTCGCTAAAAGCTGTTGGTTTAGACAATATTACTCAAGGAAGTCAGGGTCTTAGACGCTCAACACAATCTTTATCGGGAGGCCAAAGGCAACGTCTTGCTTTAGCAGGAGTGCTTGCAATGCATCCTGGATTGCTGCTTTTAGATGAGCCTACAGCTAATCTAGATCCTAAAGGTGTCCAGCAAGTTCATGATGCTGTGGCGAATATTCTTAAAAAAACAGGTTCTACAATGATTGTAGTTGAACATCATATTGATGTGTGGCTGGATTTGATTGATAGAGTTATTGTTATTGGAAAAAACGAAAATAATAATGATGCAAATGTAGGATGCGTTATTGCAGACGGTAAGCCTGAGGATGTTTTTGAAAAATATGGCGATATGCTCGCAAAAGGTGGTGCTTGGGTTCCAGGAAGAACAGTTGAATCTTTTGCACCTAAACGTTGCGATAGCGAAATCAATAGCGAAATCAATAGCGAAATCAAAGATGCGGAAGAATCTGTTGCGCTCTATACTAATGATTGCTCTTTTGGAAGAACTCTGCCACTAGCAGAACATGTTAATGTAGCTTTTCGTTTTGGCGAAGTAACGGCTTTAATGGGGCCTAATGGTGCTGGTAAAACCACGCTAGCGTTAACGCTTGCAGGATTATTAAAACCAATTGCTGGCAGTGTGTGCATGATGGAAAAGTATGTTCCAAAACGACGTAAAAATAATCTTTTTACTTGGAAAAGTCAAGAATTGCTAGGGCGAGTTGGCATGGTGTTTCAGGAGCCAGAACATCAATTTATAACATCTTCTGTAAGAGACGAAGTTGCTGTAGGCCCTAAAAAGCAAGGAAAAAGCGAAAAGGAAGCTTACGATATTGCCGATAGCATGCTTGAACGTATGGATTTGAAGCGTTTTGCTCTTGCTAATCCTTATACATTATCTGGAGGAGAAAAACGTAGACTTTCTGTAGCTACGCTTTTAGCTGCCGCTCCGCGTGTTGTTATTATGGATGAGCCTACTTTTGGGCAAGATTTTAGAACTTGGACAGCAATGGTAAAACTTATTGCGCAAATACGCGATAGTGGCTCAGCGGTGATCGTTGTTACTCACGATGATGAGCTTGTAAAGTCTTTAGATGCCAGAGTAATAAGAGTTGAGTCACGAAAAAATCGCAGTGTCCGCTCATAACTATAGTGAAGGGAATGAGTAGAAGTGAATAAAACTAGTAGTGCAGAAGAATCGTCTAGTATTCAAGTTAAAGATTTTGAAAGTTTACTAAAAGTTTCTCATATTGATGTAACAGCGTCTTCTAAACGTTTAGAAAGTGAACGACTAGTTTCGCCTTCTTGGTTTATTCGTAAGCTTAATCCAATAAGTCGTTTTATTGGAGCGTTATTACTCTGCTTGCCTATGTTTGTTACATTAGATATTGTTTCTGCTTCTATTGCATTTGGTTTAGATATACTGTTATTTGCAATTGCTGGAGTAACTCCTTGGTATGTTTTACGCCATACTTGGCCAGTTTGGATTGCTGCTTCGGGTAGCTTTATATCGGTGCTCTTATATGGCCAAAGTTCTGGAGATGATATATTTAAGTTTGGCTGGATGCATATAAGTCAAGGATCATTATATTTGGCAATTTGTACCTTTGTTCGTGTTGCATCTGTAGCAGTTCCAGGCGTTATATTAGCTATTGGATTAGATCCAACTGATTTAGCAGACGGCTTAGTGCAGATTTTGCATTTTTCTCCACGATTTGTGTACGGAGCATTAGCTGGATTGAGAATGTTTAGTCTATTACAAAATGATTGGCGTGCTTTTGGTTTAGCTCGAAGGTCTCGTGGTATATCGGATGGTAAAGCGTTACAGCGCATGCTTTCGCAATCTTTTGGCTTGCTTGTGTTATCTATTCGCAGAGGCACGAAACTTGCTACAGCTATGGAAGCTAGGGCTTTTGGAAGTAGTATTAAACGCGTTCCAGCACGAAAATCGAAGTTAACAGCATACGATTGGATATTTTATGCAATTTGCATTGCTGTTCCTACTATTGCTTTATATGCTTCGATACAAACAGGATATTGGCATAATGCGTTTATTCATATGTAAATCATTTTGAAAATTGCAATGCGTACATATTCATAGATAGTATTCATAATATGAGCGGAATAATGAATTCTTATAATCATGATGATGTTTGGCAAGCTCCATCATGCAATACTCCTTTGAATGCAACAGTGAATATTCCTGGAAGCAAATCATTGTCTAATCGATACTTGATTTTGGCAGCTCTTGGTAAAAAGCCAGTTGTTCTAAAGGGATTGCTGAGATCAAGAGATACGGAACTTATGATTAACGCGCTAAGCGTATTTGGAGTTAAATGCGATTTGCTAAGCCGCGACGGCACAACAGTTTGTGTTATTCCGCCCAAAAATGGCGTTTTTAGCGTAGATGATTGTGCGGTTGTTAATTGTGGCTTGGCTGGAACAGTTATGCGTTTTGTAACAGCTTTAGCGTTGTTTGCAAATAATTGTGTGAAATTTGATGGAGATGAGCAAGCGTATGCTCGTCCAATGAAGCCTGTTCTAGATGGATTGGAGCAGTTGGGCGCAAAAATCGTATATCACGGAAAAGTCGGATTCTTACCATTTAGCGTTATTCCGCCCAAAAATCTTGAATCATATGATGTAAATAGTGCTCAAAATTCTTGCAATAATCGCGTTATTCGTATCGACTCTTCGTCATCGTCTCAATTTATCTCTGCGCTTCTGCTAATTGCATCTCGAATTCCAGGAGGATTACAAATCGAGCATATTGGAAGCAAATTGCCTAGTATGCCTCATATTCAAATGACAATGGAAGATGTGAGCAAAGCTGGCGGAGTAGTAGATATGCCAGAAAGCGGAGTATGGCGTGTTAAAGAACATGATTTGATTTTGCCAGATGAAGTTGTTGTAGAGCCAGATCTTTCTAACGCAGCGCCTTTTATTGGAGCAGCGTTGATTGCTGGCGGATGCGTTAAAATTCCTAATTGGCCGCTTAAAACAACTCAGCCTGGCGGATTATTGCCTGGGATTCTTGAGCAAATGGGCGCAAAAATTGTTTTTGAGCATTCTAGCGCAGATTCTTCAACATTGTGCGTAACTAGTAGCGGCATAATTCGTGCAATTAAGTCGCTTGATTTGGCTGCTGCTGGCGAGGTTGCGCCAAGTATTGCTGCGATTCTTGCGTTTGCAGATGGTGTAAGCGAGTTGCACGGTATTGCGCATTTAAGAGGCCACGAAACGAATCGCTTGAGTGCAATAGTTACGGAACTAAATCGCGTTGGAATAGGTGCTGATGAGCTAGATGATGGAATTCGTATTATTCCTAGCAAAAATATGCATGGGGAAGTGATGGAGACTTATGCGGATCACAGAATGGCAACTTTTGCATCAATGTTAGGTCTTCGTATATCTAATATAAGCGTAAAAAATATTGCCACTACGCGCAAAACGATTCCTGATTTTCCTGGTATGTGGAATAAGATGCTCGAATAGTGAGCTTGAATAGTTAGCTTGAATAGTGAGCCTAAATAACAAATAATCCCGAGTTTTTTTAACCCGGGATTATTTATGTGTTACGTTTTTACGTTACGTTGTTTTACACTACGATTTAGCGCTCAAACTTGTTGCCGTAAGAATCGACTCCAGCTTCTGCGATTTGTGCAGACTTTCGAGCGATTGCCAACTCTTCGTTAGTTGGGATTACAGCAATAATCACAGAGCTATCTGGAGTGGAAATAATGCGTGGCTCCTTAGAACGAACCAAGTTCTTCTCTTTATCGAGCTTAACGCCGAATGGAGCAAGCTTTTCGCATACAAGAGCGCGAACAATCTCGTCGTTTTCGCCAACGCCAGCGGTGAATGTGATAACGTCCACGCCGCCCATTTGAGCTGTGTAGTTGCCAATGTAGCCAACAATGCGGTGAACGTACACGCCAAGAGCAAGCTTAGCGTCTTCGTCGCCTTCTGCGATGAGCTTATGAATATCGCGCAAATCGCCGTGGCCAGTCATGCCCATCATGCCAGAACGCTTGTTAAAGAGCGTATCAAGCTCGTCTACGTTCATGTGAGCGTTGCGAATAAGGTGGAACACTACAGCTGGGTCAATATCTCCAGTGCGGCCGCCCATCATTAAACCTTCGAGAGGCGTTAAGCCCATAGAAGTTTCAATTGGCTTGCCAGAAACCTGAGCAGAAGCAGAAGCGCCATTACCAATGTGCAAAACAATCTGCTTTAAGCCTTCTGCAGGCTTTCCAACAACGCTTGGAACTACAGAGCCAATGTATTCGTGGGAAGTGCCGTGAGCGCCATAGCGACGAATGTGGTACTGGTTTGCAATATCTTTGTTCAATGCGTAAGTCGCAGCAACCTGTGGCAAATCGTGGAAGAACGAAGAGTCAAACACCATAATTTGTGGAACATCTGGCAAAAGTTCAGTCATAACTTCAGCGCCAACAGCTTCTGGGCCGTTGTGAAGTGGAGCCAAAACAGCCAAATCCTTCACCTTATTAATGGTCTTTTTGTTCGCTAATGCAGGCTTAGGGAATGTTAAGCCACCCTGAACAACGCGGTGTCCAACAGCTACGATTCCAGACTTGGAAAGATTTGGACCATATTCCTCGAAGAAACCGAGTACGCGCTTTAAGCCTTGCTCGTGATCGTGCACTGGCTCGTCAAACTCATGCTTTTCGCCATTGAATACGTGCTTGTAGTGTCCGTCAACTGGTTCGCCAATTTTTTCTACAATACCAGATGCAATACCTTCGCCGCTTTCCAAATCGACGAGCTGGTACTTAATAGAACTAGAACCAGAATTGATAACAAGAACGGTTTTTGCCATGAGGGCATCCTCCATAAAGTGTTGATAAGGCTAGTAAATTGCCATGTTTAAGTGTACATGCAAGTTCCTACAATGAATGCCAATAAATGCTTTTGTATTTACTTATTATTACATTTGCAAATCATTGTAAGAACTTGCAATTATTAAATTATTGCTTGATATTATTGCTTGCGATTATTAAAACTGCGCTTCCAATGCTGTAAGAGCAACAGTGTTGATAATATCTTGAACCAACGCTCCTCTAGACAAGTCGTTAACAGGCTTGTTTAAACCTTGCAGGATTGGTCCAACAGCTAAAGCGCCGCTGGAGCGCTGAACGGCCTTGTATCCAATGTTTCCAGCACATAAGTCTGGGAACACAAACACATTTACGTGGCCTGCTACATCATTGCCTTTAGCTTTGGACGCAGCAACAGTTTCGGACCACGCAGCGTCAAACTGAATAGATCCAACAACCTTTAAGTCTGGGTCGCTTTCTTTTACAATCTTTGTTGCTTCTTCTACAAGATCAACGTCTTGGCCTTTTCCAGATCCAAGAGTGGAGTAAGATAGCATGCCAACCTTAGGATCTAAGCCAAAAGCTTTAGCAGTTTGTGCGGATTGAAGAGCAATATCTGCAAGCTGTTGCGCGTCTGGATTAAGGTTGATTGCGCAATCTGCAAATACTGCCACATGATCCTTAAAGCACATAATGAATGCGCCAGAAACAAGCTTAGATCCAGGCTTAGTTTTAATAACTTGAAGAGCAGGGCGCACAGTATTTGCTGTTGAGTTAACAGAGCCAGAAACAAGTCCGTCTGCTAATCCAAGTACTACTAGCATTGTGCCAAAATAGCTTGCGTCTTTAATCTGTTCTCTAGCTTGCTCTTCGGTCATGCCTTTCTTTGCGCGCAATTCGCAAAGCTTGCTAATCATCTTGCTAAGAACAGCCTCGTCGCTCATAGACTGGAAGCTTGCTTTGTTAAGGGACTTTAATCCAAGCTCTTGTGCTCTTGCAAGAATAGATTCGCGTTCTCCAACAATAATGAGGTTTACAATGTCCCGCTCTAGCAAATAATCAGCTGCTTTTAGAATGCGGTCTTCTTCGCCTTCTGGAAGCACAATTGTTTTCTTATTTGCTTTAGCTTTTCCAAGCAGGCTGTATTGGAAGGCGTATGGGGTAGTAGGAGCGGCAAATGGCTGTTGCAAAGCGCTAATGAGTTCTTCGTTTTCAACGTAGTCGCTGAATTTATTAAACTCTGATTCGCTTATAGAAGGCAAAGTCCAAAGTGGAGTGCCATTATTGCTTTGAGCATAGTCTTCTTTTAATTCTTTTGCTAAGTCTTCTTTGCAATCAGTTACAAATACGCCAAATACTTTTGTGTATTCTTTGCTAACGCTTGCGCATTGTGCTTCGATTGTTTGCAAGATTTGCTTGCTATCTCTGCCTTCTGCGCAAACGCTTAAGAACACTGGGGAAGCTAAGTCTGCTGCAACAGATGCATCAAATCTAAATAAGTCTGGGTCAAATACGGAAGTGGAATCGCTTGCTACAATAACGCATCCTTGAGCGTTTGTTGCGCTAATCAGCTCGTTGTAACTAGCTACAATGTCTCCTCTTAGTGTGTCTTTGTTTTTACGAACTGCGCATGGGCATGCTGCGATTGCCTGTTCTAGCGTTGGTTTTGTGTTGCTTGCGGCTATCAATTCGCTTGTAAACGCGTCATCATGCTTTGCAGATGGTCTAAAAACAGTTGTTGAATAATGGCTAGAGAGAGCTTTTGTAACTCCTAGTGCTACAACATTGCGACTTTGCGCGCAATCTGCGCTAATAATAGTTACGTTAACTAACGACACGACTTTTCTCCTTTGATGCGTCTGTGTTTATTCTATTTTGCGTTGCATTTTTATTTTGCTTCGCATTTTCGTTTTTACTATTCTTCGTATTTCAACGTTGAAAATTGCATGTCGAACGAAGAATCCTTAGCTATTTTAAGACTATTTGCAAAACAACAAGCGGAAATTTTGATTTTTATGTGTTTTATTATTAATTTTTTTTTTATTCGACTAATTTTTTAGGGAGCCAACCTTTCGATTGACTCCCTAAAAATCAGCTAAGCAATTTTAGCGTTGATAGCTTAAACTACTCGTTATCGCCAGCGGTTGCGGCGGTAGCGGTAACCGCGCCTGGCTTGTCGGTCTTAACGCCTGGCCATACCCAATCGGTGTAGTCTGGGTGATCAAGACCCTTGTCGACTGCATACTGGAAGGCTTCGAGGCGGAAGTCCTCGAGCTTCTTGATTTCGTCGGCATACTTAGCGGCATCAACCATGCGCAATGCTTCAGCGGTAAGCTCGTAACGATCCATGTCGTTCACGCGAACCATGTCGTATGGCGTGGTGGTGGAGCCCTGCTCCTTGTAGCCATGAACGTTGAAGTTGTCGTGGTTTGGACGATCGTAAATCAAGCCGCGAACGTCATGTGCATAGGAGTGATAAGCGAAGAGGACTGGCTTGTCTGCAGTGAAGAGATCAGTGAACTCTTCGTCAGTCAAAGCTTCGTTATTTTCCTTAGCGGACTGCAACTTGAGCAAGTCAACAACGTTAACAACCTTGAACTTAACGCCAAGCTTGTTCAACTTGTCGGCAGCGGCCATCAATTCCTGCTGTGGAACATCGCCAACACCAGCAAGAACAACCTGAACTTCGTCATTGTTCTTAGCGTTGGAAGCCCACTTCCACTCAGCAGCACCCTTCTCGAGCTCTTCGCGAGCTTCGTCGAGAGTCAACCAAGTAGCAGCTGGCTGCTTACCAGCGAAGATAGCGTTAATCATGTTGGTGGACTTGTAAGACTTTTCAGCAACAGCAAGCAACATGTTGGAATCCACTGGGAAGTAGATGCCGATTACGTGATCGTTGTTGAAGGTCTTGTTCAAGAGCACGGAGGTTACGCCTGGATCCTGGTGCGAGAAGCCGTTGTGATCCTGACGCCATACGTGAGAGGACACAAGCAAGTTCACGGAGGAGATTGGCTTACGCCATGGGATCTCGCGAACTGTAGCCTCAAGCCACTTTGCGTGCTGGTTCAACATGGAGTCGATAACGTGTACGAAGGACTCGTAAGAGCTCCAAATGCCGTGACGACCAGTGAGCAAGTAGCCCTCGAGGAAGCCTTCCATCTGGTGCTCGGAAAGCTGCTCGGTAACCTGGCCAGTAACAGCCATGTGCTCGTCGACTAAGCCAGAAAGGTAGCCTGCGTCCCACTGCTTGTTGGTTACTTCGTAAGCAGCCTGCAAACGGTTGGAAGCGGTCTCATCTGGGCCGAAGATACGGAAGGAATCTGGGTTGTTCTTGATGATGTCGCGAGTGTAAACACCAAGACGACGGGTAGCTTCGAGCTGACCCCAGCCGTGACCGAATTCCTTAACTTCCTTGACTTCGTAATCCTCAAGCTTTGGAAGCTTAAGATCTTCGCGAATACGACCACCATTGGCGTTTGGATTTTCGCCAATACGGAGTTCGCCCTTTGGCATGAAGGAAAGAACGTCTTCCTTAACAGCACCCTTTTCGTCGAAGAGCTCTTCAGGCTTGTAGGACTTCATCCAGTTCTTCAAAACCTCGAAGTGAGCTTCGGTATCGCGAGCGGAAGCCAGTGGAACCTGGTGTGCACGCCAAGAACCTTCGGTCTTCTTGCCGTCGATGAACTTCGGGCAAGTCCAACCCTTTGGAGTGCGGAAGATGATCATTGGGTAGTAAGGGCGAGTTACATCGTTAGTCTGAGCCTCGGCCTTAATATCGCAAATCTCATCGAAGATGGTTTCAAACATATCGGCAAAGCGACGGTGAATGGACATGTGATCCTCGTCGTCGAAGCCAGCAACGAACTCATATGGCTCGTAGCCCATGCCGTGGAAGAACTCGTGAAGCTCTTCGTCGGAAATACGGGAAAGAATGGTTGGGTTAGCAATCTTGTAGCCGTTCAAGTGCAAGATTGGAAGCACGATACCATCGGTACGTGGGTTCACGAGCTTGTTGGACTGCCAACCAGTAGCCAAAGGACCAGTTTCAGCTTCGCCATCGCCAACGATTGCTGGAACGAACAAGCTTGGGTTGTTCATAACAGCGCCGTAAGCGTGGGAGAGAGCGTAACCAAGCTCGCCACCTTCGTGGATGGAACCTGGGGTCTCTGGAGCAAAGTGAGAAGGAATGCCGCCTGGGTAAGAGAACTGACGGAAGAACTTCTGCAAACCAGCTTCGTCCTTGGTGATCTTTGGATAGTACTCAGTGTAGGTACCGTCAAGATAAGACTGAGCAGTACCAGCTGGGCCGCCGTGGCCTGGACCCATGATAATCACGGTATTCTGCTGGTGATCAGCAATAAAGCGGTTGATGTGTCCAATAAGGAAGTTAAGGCCTGGAGTTGTACCCCAGTGGCCGACTAGACGATGCTTAACATCTTCGCGAGTGAATGGCTCCTTCATTAGAGGATTGCTGCGAAGATAAATCTGACCGATAGCGAGGTAATTAGCAACGCGCCAATACTTGTCTACGCCTTCGATGGCCGCCTCGGAAACTGGAGCGTTAAGCTTCTTCCAAGGGGTGCCAATAACAGGACTCGTCATGTGTACTCCTGTACTCAAGCACTTTTCAGTGCGATTTTAATCATTACCATTTGGTTATAGAGGCCAAAAAACAAATGTATTCGCCTCTTTTTCCATCTTTTTCAGTATAGTAACAGCTTTTGACTTTTGTGCGTTTGATTAGTTACTACGTGCGAATTTGTTGAAAAAATGTGTTAAAGTGTTAACAAAAATCACCTTAAAAGTATCAATTATGTTATGTTTGATGTTCACTTTCTTGTTATGTCAAGGTTGTTTATTTTTACAATTTTTATAATTTGTTAAGTTACGGCGTTTCGCACAACGCAACGTCTAAAAGCGCCATTAGTATAAATTGAATCACCTATAAATGTGTTTCTTATATATAAGGAGAATCATGGCAAACGGTCCGGTACTTGTAGTTGACTTCGGTGCCCAATATGCCCAGCTAATCGCTAGAAGAGTGAGGGAAGCAAACGTTTATTCGGAGCTTGTTCCACACTCCATGCCAGTAGAGGAGATGCTGGCAAAAGATCCAAAAGCCATAATTCTTTCTGGCGGCCCTGCCTCCGTTTATGAGCCAGGAGCGCCAAAAATTGACACAAAGATTTTTGAAGCAGGCGTTCCAGTGCTTGGAATTTGCTACGGATTCCAAGTTATGGCTCACGAGCTTGGCGGAGTTGTAGACAAAGCAGCATTGGGCGAGTACGGAAAAACGCATGCAACTATTGATGAAGCAGAAGGATTGCTGGCAAATTCGCCATTAGATCAAAACACTTGGATGAGCCACGGAGTGGCAGTTAAGAGCGCGCCAGAAGGGTTTGAGGTGCTTGCTCATACTCAAGGCGCTCCAGTTGCAGCTATGCAAGACAAAAGTCGCAAGCTTTACGGAGTGCAATGGCATCCAGAAGTCAAGCATACGCCTTTAGGTCAAAAGCTTATTTCTACATTCTTGCATGAATGTGCAGGGTTGGAGAATGATTGGAATCCTTCGAGCATTATAGAAGATCAGGTTGCAAAGATTCGCGCAGAAGTTGGAGATGCACAAGTTATTTGCGGACTTTCTGGAGGAGTCGATTCCGCTGTTGCTGCAGCTCTTGTGCATAAAGCAATCGGAGATCAGCTTACTTGCGTTTTTGTAGACCATGGTCTTCTTCGTAAAGGCGAAGTCGAGCAAGTTAAGCACGATTTTGTTGAGGCAACTGGAATCAAGCTTATTGCAGTAGATGCAGAAGACGACTTTTTAGATGCGCTTAAAGGAGTTAGTGAGCCAGAGCGCAAGCGCAAGATTATTGGCGAAAAGTTTATTCGCACATTCGAAAAAGCGCAGCGTCAAGTTATTGAAGAAGCTGGTAAAACTGGAGCAGAAGTTAAGTTCCTTGTACAAGGCACGCTTTACCCAGATGTTGTTGAGTCTGGCGGCGGAGACGGTGCTGCAAATATTAAGTCGCATCACAATGTTGGCGGCTTACCAAAGGACTTAAAGTTTAAGCTTATTGAGCCTTTGCGCACACTGTTTAAGGATGAGGTCCGCGCAATTGGTACGGAGCTTGGGCTTCCAGATGCTATTGTGTGGCGTCAGCCGTTCCCAGGTCCTGGTTTGGGAATTCGCATTGTTGGCGAGATTACTCGCGAGCGTTTATCTGTGCTTAGAGAGGCAGACGCTATTGCGCGCGAAGAGCTTTCTGCAGCTGGATTAGATCGCGATATTTGGCAATGCCCAGTAGTGCTTTTGGCAGATGTTCACTCTGTTGGAGTTCAAGGAGACGAGCGCACATACGGTTCTCCGATTGTGCTTCGACCAGTAAGCTCTGAGGATGCTATGACCGCTGATTGGTCGCGAGTTCCTTACGATGTGTTGGCAAAGATTTCTACTCGAATCACAAACGAATGTCGTCAGATTAATCGCGTTGTGTTAGACGTTACATCTAAACCACCAGCAACAATTGAGTGGGAATAGATGAGCCTAATATAGTGAGGTAGAATCTAGCTCTAAAAAGAACAAAGTAAGAACAAGGTAAGAGCAAAGCAAAGCCGCAATTCTTGCAGAAAGGAACAATGATGATCCGCAACATAGAAGTATTTACGAGCTTCAATAAAAAGACGCTTGTAAAGTTAAAGTTTGTGTTGGCAAGAGTTGCGGCTATAACATCTTGTTTTGCTACGATTTTGGCGGGAGCAGTAATCGCAAGCAGCCCAGCGATTGCAAATGAGAGCGCAAAATCATCTCAAAAAACTACACAAAAAGGCGTAATCGTAACAGCATTCCAACAAAATTGGAAAAGTATAGCAAAGGAATGCAAAAAAACGTACGGCCCAGAGGGTGTAAAATACGTGCAAGTTTCTCCTCCGCAAGATCATATTAAGGGCGATCAATGGTGGACAAGTTATCAACCTGTAAGTTATAAGCTGAATTCAAAACTTGGCACAGAAGACGAGTTTAAAAAGATGATTACAACTTGCAAAGCTTCGGGTGTTGGAATTATTGCAGATGCGGTAATAAACCACACAACTGGTTTTTCAAACAAAGACACACTTGGCGTTGGCGGAAGCAAGTATGATGCTGCAAATCAGTCGTTCCCAGATGCTGGATATACAAAAGACGATTTTCACAAGTCAACGGAAGATATAAACACGTATAGAAAAGCAGAAATCGTTTGGACGCATCGACTTGTTGGACTGCTTGATTTGGACACTTCTAATCCTCATGTGCAAAAAACTTTGGGAGAGTACTTTGCGCATATGCTAAAGCTTGGAGTGGCTGGGTTTAGAGTTGATGCAGCAAAACACATGTCTCCGCAAGACGTAAAGGGCATAAAAGCTGCGGCTGCAGATGCTGCTGGAACAACGCCAGATAAGATTTGGTGGATGCAAGAAACAATAGGGTTCCCCGAGCAAGACCCTAGAATTCAGCCAGACCAATATTTGCAAACTGGCGAAGTGAACGAATTTGAGTACTCTTATAGGCTTAGAAACTATTTTTATGGGTCTATTGAGAATCTTAAACATATTACAGATAAGCTGATTCCAAGCAAAAAAGCTGCGATTTTCGTTACGAATTGGGATACTGAGCGAGACAATGCAAACAGAGTTTTGACGTATAAAGATGGCAAAAAGTATGAGCTTGCAAACGCGTTTATGCTTGCGTATCCTTATGGAACTCCAAATGTGTTTTCGGGTTATGAGTTTACAAAACGAGATGAGGGAGCGCCTGGATCTACGCAGACTTCGATTCCTGATGTGAATTGTGCAAAGGATTCTAAATGGCAATGCACGCAGAGGTTAACTTCGATTCGCGGAATGATTGGGTTCTACAACGCTGTTAGAGGCACTAAGGTTACTAATTGGCAAGATGATGACGATAATAACGTTGCGTTTAGCCGAGGAAACAAGGGTTTTCTTGCGATTAACAACACGGAAAAGCCGCAAAAAGTGAGTTATAAAACCGACTTGCCAGATGGTGAATATTGCAATGTTTATGAGTCTAAAGATTGCACTAAAACTGTGAGCGTTAGTGGCGGAAAAGTAGAGACCGCTGTTGATGCGGAATCTGCTGTTGCTCTTCATGCTAATGCTGTAAAAAGTCTTGGAAATGCTAGAGCTAGAAACGTTACAATATTTATTTGCGTGTTTGTTGCGTCAATTTGTACGTTTGTTGTTAATAGAAGATTTGTTGAAAAATCGAAGAAGCTTTCTAAAGGCAATAGTGGTGATGCTAAAACAGATGAAACTAAAGGTAAGTGAGTCTGGAATAAGCTCTAGGTGAGCTTTAGTTGAGTCTGGAATAAATCAATATTTTAAAACAGGTTGACTCTGTTAAAACGTTTATTTATAATGATTATTCTGGCTTTATGCCAGTATTTAATTGATAGTTTGATAAATCAAAAGGGGTCGATCGGTTTCGACGGTGATCTGTTCGCCGTGGGGAAGCGTGCCGAGAATGCGAAAGTCCACTCGTAAACGTCCTTTCGCAAAAGAATAAGTGCTAAATCTAATCGCACTGAGTTCGCTCTTGCTGCCTGAGCTTCGCGCCAGGATTAACCAGTGAGCAGCTGCTCCGTTCACCCACTCACGTCTTCGGAGTGGTGCTGAACGTCATTAGAAGACTTGCTTGAATTGCCGAGCTGCAGGGTAGTTCAGGGACTTTTACTGTAGATATGCTCGCCATGAATTGTCTGCGATAACATGGGGGCAGAAAAACTGCCGAATGGCCAGCAGACTACGCACGTAGAAGACCAAGGGTACGGTTTCCGGACCGGGGTTCAATTCCCCGCGACTCCACAAACGCAAAAACGCCACTGCTAAAACAGTGGCGTTTTTTGTTGTTGTTCTAGTGTTTAACATATCATGAACTGCTGTAAAGTCGCGCAAAATGCGTTAACTATCTTTGCTTTTTGCGGACTTTCCGTTGGATTCACTATTTCTGTTGGCTTCATCTTTTCCGCTGGCTGCAGCTTTTTTGCCAGTCATAGTGTTTGTGCTGGTTTTAGCTTTTTTACCAGTCTTATCTACGTTTGCGTTAGTTGCAGTGTTTTTGCTGGCTGCATTAGTGCTGCTAGAGCCAGTCGTAGTGCTTACGCTTATCGTAGTTTTTCCACCAGTCGTAGTGTTCGTGCTGTTTGCAGTGTTTGCACTGTTTGTAGTCGTGTTTGTACTCGTGTTTTGAGTCGTGTTTTGTTGTTTTACTGCTTCTAGGTTATGTTGAAAGTTTTGGCGTTTAATCTCGTTCTTCTCGTATTCGCATAATTGTTTTCCTAGGCTTCTAGCTATCATGCGTGCTCGAGTTTTAATATTATTATCCGACATGTTTTTGAACTCGTTTAGCATGCTGATTTTACGCATGACCATGTTTTCAGCGTCTATGAGTTCTTTACAATGATTATTAACCGCGTGCGCTTGATTTTGTGCTTCTAGTTTTTCTTTTTCTGCTTGCTTGCATTTTTTAAGATGCGCGTCTCTTAGACGGCGTATAGCGTTTTCAACGCTTCTACTTCTTGTGTTCGCGCGCCCTTCGGCAATTACAGGGTTTTTCGCATAATAGTCGTGGATGATTTTATGTGATAGTTCAGTATCGCATGCGTTGTTAGTGTCAACGCCTCTTCTAGCGTCAACCCATGGTAGTTCACTGCGCGCTCTGGCGGCTAAGTCTTGTGTAGTGTAATCTTTTAACGCTTCGCAAACGGCGTATACTACGCGTAGTTGGGAGCGGTTAAATGTTTTGTATAGTTCGATTGGGCTGAAGATAATATTGTTTTCGCTTACTTCGTCTTGTGTTAGGTAGCATATGTTAAATAGTTCTAGGCATACTGGCCCGTTTTTCCATGCTTGGAATGAGTTGGGGAATAATTGTATGCTTGTTGTGGATAAGTATTGTGCTTGACAGTAGTATGTGAGTAGTTCTAGTCTTTCGTGGCTCATTTTTCCGTAATTGTGTAGTATTGCGTATGCTACGCGTTTGATTGTAGACATTTTAGTATTCCTTTCACCGTTGAAAAGATATGACTATTGGTGGGGTAATGGTTTTTATTTTGCGAAAACGTTACCATACGAGTTGCGTATGGTACAAACTGGCGGCGTGTCGCGAATCGACTTGCATGGGCGTTTTGACTGAACTTGAAATTGCATAACGCATTTCAAGCTCATTCAAAGCGTGATTTGGCTCAAATGTAAAGTCCAGTGGACTTTACATGCGGCGAAGACGTTCGCGCGCTGTAACGCGAGAACGACATGACCTGCCTGAGCGCTTAGGCCTCGCAAGCGACGCGACACACCCGAAAATCCTTTTCTTAAAAAAACCTGGGAAAATTCTTCAAAAACCTTGAAATGCGTATTTTTACGGTTTAAGTGTTGTTTATCAACAAATTTTACGGCAATAGTGGCCTTAATTGTGGATTAGTTTGTGTATAACATCATTTTTTTCGGTTTGGCATGTGTGGCTGAGGCTTGACTTTTTCAAACGGGGGGGGGGTATGTTAATAGCAACATCACACGGTGGATAACCGTTGGTGGAAATGCGCGAACGCGTGTTTGATTATTTTTCCCCGCCGCTTGCGGATTGGCTGCATGCGCGTGGGGGAGAAGAAGAAAGGAAATAAAATGATGAATAAGAAGGCTATCGCCGCTTTCGCTGCTGGCGCAACTTTGCTTGCCGGCTTCGCAATGGCAACCCCAGCTTTTGCTGCTGATGCTGCTAAGACTCCTGATCAGATTTACGCTGAAGATACCGCGTCGCTTAAGGCATTGGATGATGCTATTAAGACTCAGGAAGGTGTTGTTGCTCCGCTAAAGAAGGCTGTTGAAGAGGCTAAGGCTAAGAATGAAGCAATGAAGACTGCCCTTGGTGATCAGTATAGTGCTACTACTGCTGGCAAGGGTAAGGAACAGGCTGATGCTGTCACTACTGCTGAGAATGCACTTAAGCCTGAGCAGACCAAGTTGGATGGTATGTACAACCGTGCTTATTATGAGCTTAAGGAAAAGGTAGCACAGGAGAAGGCTGATAAGGAAGCTCGTGATGCTGCTGCTGATAAGGCTGCTCATTCCAAGGCTCATCACGTTGCTGTTGTTTCTGGTGCTAAGTCTAAGCTTGATTCTGCTGCTGCTGATAAGGCTGATAAGCTTAAGACTTACGATGAGAAGTTTGAGGCTTTGGAGAAGGCTGAGGCTGCTTTGAAGATGGCTCAGGCTAACTTCAAGGCTGCTCAGAAGGCTGTTTCTGATGCTGTGGCTAGTGGTTTGAATCTTAAGGATCCAACTGCTTACAATGCTTTAGTTGATGCTGAGAATCGTGCTTCTGCTGAGCAGACTGCTGCTGATAAGGATTTCCAGAAGGCTAATAAAGAGTTTGGTAAGGCTAAGTCTGAGGCTGAGGCTGCTTCTCTTGCTTACAATAATGCTTTGGAAGCCTACAAGGCTGCTTACAATGCTGCTGTTCGCGACGGTGTAAAGCTTCCAGCTGATCTTCCACAGATTACTGACCCATTGGTTCCAACTACTCTTCCTGGTGTTCCAGGCGTTGTGACCCCTGCTCCTGCTAAGCCAGGTCAGGCTGCTGGCCAGGCTGGCGCTAATGCTGCTGCTGGTGCTAAGACCACTGTGGTTGAGAAGAAGAAGGATGGCGGTAAGAAGTTGCCTGGTACTGGTGTTGGCGTAACTTTGACCGCTTTGGCTGCCACCATGCTTGCTGGCATGGGTGCTGCTGTTCGCAAGGCTCGTCACTAAGCACTGCGCGCGCACTTATGCTAAGTGTGTGAGTGCGTGCTTATGCTCTTTTAGAGTTTGCACTTAACGACTGGTGTGGTGTTTTGTAGGGAAATGCCACACTGGTTTTGCTCTTGATTCTTGCACTTTTGTTTTAATTCTGGTTTGCTATTATTTTCTTTTCTTCCCAGAGTTAGGGCGTTGGTTGCGGGGTTTTGAGTGTTGAGTGTGTTGCTTTCGGTTTTTGTTTGCTACTAGGGGCATCTAAAACCGAAAGCTTTTTTGTTTTTCACTTTTGGCCTATAACCCTCACTTTTTGTCTAAACTGTTTTTTTGTCTATAGCTAACCACTGTTTTTTGTAGCGTTTTTGTTATTTTGTATTATTATTTGTTGTTTTTTCTTGAACAAGAGTATAGTGTTACTAAATTTGTAGAATAAGCTATTGGATTTGTGTAGTTTGTAGTGAATTATTTAAGTTTGATAGTGATTTGCGAGTAGTTATGCATTTGCAGAAACTTGCATTATGATTTTCGATTTTGCAAGAGCTTTAAGGGAGAGTTGGTTGCTGTGAAGTCAATTTTTAGTAAGAATAATATTTTTATTCGCATGAGATCTATTAGTCCAGCATTGCGATGGGCTTTGGTTGGCTTCTGTTTTTCTATGCTTGGCAATCAAGCGTATGAGGGTTCGGTTTTGCCTTCTATTATTATTGTTGGCTTGCCGGCTTGGGTGATTGGTTTTCGTAAGACTTTCATGACGGTTGCCGATTTTCTTTCGCCATGCTCTGGTTGGATTGTTGATAAGCTTGGCGGTTTTCGCGCTCTTGCTATGACTGAAGGCGTAGAAGGCGTGCTCAGTTTACTACCGCTTCTTATGCTTGGCTCTCCTGCGTGGAAGTGGTCGCTGGTGGCTCTTTCTTGCGCATTGCTGATTACAGGTCAAGTGATTGATATTGCTAGCGAAGTTTTCGAGGTTGATGCTGCCGGCGGTGATGACGGCATGATTGTAAACTACAGCGGCATTGTGAGTATTTTGGCAAGTATTACAGGAACCTTGCTCGGCTCTCCGCTTGGATCTTGGATTGCAAGCTGGTCGATTCCTGCGGTTTTGATTTTCTCGTCCGTGACTTCTTTTGCGGCTTGTGCTACGCGATTTATTATGAAACAAGACATTGCGCAAGCATCTTGCGAAGTAGCGGAAGCGCAGCAAGAGGTAGAGAATGAATCGCAAGAATTGCAGGAATCGCAGACGGAACTGGAAAATAAAGCAGATTCCAAATCTGCAGATAATCAATCTAAAGTTAAGCAATCTGCGAATCCATTACTAAAGAGTAAAATCATGCTTCTTGCCGGGTCTCTCTTGGTTGCTTTTATTCCTGCATGCTCTGTTTCATATATTCTTCTTGGTTTAGGTAAGCAATATGGCTCTAAATCTTTGACGATATTGTATATTTTCACTGGTGTAGGAAGCGTGCTCGCATCCGTTTTGTATGCGCATTCGTCTCAAAAGCTCGGTTTAAGAAAAGTTGCTATTTTAGGCATTATTGTGAGCGCATTTGCTTATTGCTTTATGTTTATTAATCTTTTGCCAATAATGTGCTTTGCATTCTTACTTGAAGCGATTGGCGGAATGCTACTAGTAGAGCCGATTATTGTTTCGCGTCAGATTCTGTTTAAGGGAAGTACTCTCGCTAAGTTTTCTGGTTGGGCGCGCCTTGCGTTTGCGATTGGTGCTACTACTGGTTCTTGGATTGGATTTGCATTCTCATCTACGTTCCAATGGCAGCTTTTGCCTATACTCGCGTTGATTTTTACAGCAGGATTGCTTGTTGTTTTGCCTCAATTACCAAATACTAGTTATGCAGATTAGGTGATTAATGACGATTAATAAGGATTAATAAGGACTAATTTTAAGCAAAAGGCATTGTTAAATCGCTAAAACCTAACGATTTGCATACGTATGCATGCATGTGTATAATATGTAAAAATAGAAAATCTTGCGAGTATGAATACAAATAAAAGAGTATAAAATATTCTGCACAAACTAAATTACAGGAGACTCTCATGCACAAGATTGTTCAAAAGTGGAATAGCATTGACCTTATTTTGCGTATTGTTATTGGTCTTTTTCTTGGCGCTGCACTTGGTCTTTTTGTGCCAGCTCACGTTTACGTGCTAGATCTTATGGGAAAGCTGTTTGTAAGCGCACTTAAATCTGTTGCTCCGATTTTGGTATTCTGCCTGGTGATTGGCGCGCTTGCAAAAGCAAAAAGTGTTGGAAACATGAAGCTAGTAATCGTGTTGTATGCGCTTTCCACATTTATTGCAAGCCTTATAGCTGTTTGCGCAGCTATGATTTTCCCTGTTGACTTCACTTTTGCGCATGTTGAAGCAGCATCTTCTCCATCTCCTCAAGGAATTGGTGAAGTTCTTAATTCTCTTGTGTTAAATATTGTTGTAAATCCTGTAGATGCTCTTGCTAAGGGCAATTTTATTGGTATTTTATTCTGGGCAATCGCCTTTGGTGTAGCGCTTCGTTTGGCTGAGCCTTCCACTAAAGCATTCTTTGACAACGTTTCGTCTGCTATTGGAAAAATTGTCCACTGGATTATTAACGCAGCGCCTTTTGGCATTATGGGTCTTGTTTATGCAACGGTGGCAAGCAATGGTCTTCGTATTTTTAGTGAATACGGTTCCGTTATTGCCTTGTTAGTATGCACTATGGCTGTTGTTGCTTTGATTGTAAATCCTATTTTGGTTTTTGTTCTTACTGGCAAGAATCCGTATCCTCTTGTATTAAGAACATTGCGCGATTCGGGAGTTACAGCGTTCTTTATGCGTTCTTCTGCGGCGAATATTCCTGTAAATATGAATTTGTGCGAAAAGCTTGGCTTTAACAAAGACAATTACTCGGTTTCCATACCGCTTGGATCAACCATTAATATGAGTGGTGCTGCTATAACGATTTCGATTATGGCTTTGTGCGCTGCTCACACTCTTGGGATTTATGTTGATATTCCAACAGCTGTTATTCTGTCTGCTCTCTCTGCTGTTAGTGCTGCAGGTGCATCTGGTGTAGCTGGTGGCTCGCTTTTGCTTATACCTCTTGCGTGCTCGTCGTTTGGTATTTCAAATGATATTGCTATGCAAGTAGTTGCAATTGGCCTTATTATTGGCGTGATTCAGGATTCGTGTGAAACCGCTCTTAACTCTTCAACAGATGTTCTCTTTACGGCAGTTGGTGAATATCGCATGTGGCAGCGTGCAGGTCTTAAATTTAAGATGGGCATGGATCACGAGACTGTGCAACTTAACAAGTAGCTGTTGTAGCTGTTGCAACCGTTGCATCTGTTGTAGCGGTTACTAAGTATTCTTACAAGTACGCGTTCTTACGTTTTTATGTTTTTACATTTTTACGTTTTAGAATCGCGTACTTTTGCTATATTTTGCGAGGTGTTATTGTAAATGAATTTAACAGACGTGCAAATAAAAGAGTATAAAAAATATAATAGCAAAGATATTTTAAGACTATATGATTCTGTTGGTTGGTCTTCATATACAGATGATTTACCCGCCTTGGAAAATGGCTTTAATAATTCGCTCAAGGTTTTAGCTGCGTATAAAAATGATGAGCTGGTCGGCATTGCTAGAGCTGTTGGCGATGGATACACGGTTGTTCTTATTCAAGATATTCTCGTTTTGCCAGAGTATCAACGCCAGGGGATAGGCTCTGCTTTGTTAAATGCGATTGTGGATTGTTACCCTAATGTTCGTCAAATTCAATTGACTACGGATTGCACCGAAAAAACTATTGCTTTTTATAAATCTGCTGGTTTTATTGAGTTAGCAGAAATTGAGTGCTGCGGTTTTATAAAAGACAGAGCATGATAGCGTATTAGGCTTTAGGAAAGTGGTAGGTTGTGTTTGCAGGAATGCTGCGGTTAATCCATGCATTTGCTGCGATTATACTTCCGCTGCCGATTGTGGTTTCTCCGCCTAAGATTGTTGCGTTTGCGTAGATTACAACATTATCTCCAATATTCGGATGCCGCTTTCCGCCTTTTACAGGATTTCCACAATTATCTAGCGCAAAACTTTTTGCACCCAGTGTTACGCCTTGGTAAAGCTTAACATGCTCGCCGATTACAGTTGTTTCGCCGATTACAATACCAGTTCCGTGATCTATGCAGAAATGTGCGCCAATTTTTGCTCCTGGATGAATGTCGATTCCAGTTTTTCTGTGTGCATATTCGCTCATAAGTCTAGGAATTAGCGGTACATTAAGTTCGTAGAGTGCGTGCGCTGTGCGGTGAATAAGCATTGCATAAAAACCAGGGTATGCGAGCGTGACTTCTACTTTACTTGTGCAAGCAGGATCGCCTTCGTATATGGCTTGAATATCTGTTAAAAGTAGCTTTTTAATTGCAGGAAGAGTATTTATAAATTGATCGCAAGTTTCTCGAATTTTAATTGTGTTGTTTGTGTAGCATTGAAGTTCGTGGAATATAATGCGTTCTATAGTGTCTAACGCGTTTGAAGCAATTGTATTCAAACTAGCGTTATTATTCAAACTAGCGTTGAGTTGCGTAGTCTCGTTGCTTTCATTGCGCACATGCAACTCAGGCAAAAGTAGAGCCTGAGTTGCATGTATGAGTGCAATAATATTGCGGTAATTAGGTATGAATGTAGCTTGCCTTATGTCTGAATCGTTAATTGAGTTTAGTTGATTTATAAGGTCAAGGCGATCACTCATACATTTCTCCCGTTATTTTTATTATTTTCCTTTATTTTATAGTTTTGATCATTATCTAATAATGTTATTTATTATCCATTTATTATCCATATATTATTTAATCAAAACTTGCGTATTTACAGTAGTGCTCCTAAATTTAGTTAGTCTTCAAATAATGCTGTAGACAAGTATCGATCTCCTGAATCGGGAAGTATTGCAACAATGGTTTTGCCAGCGTTTTCTTCTCTTTTTGCTTCTTGGATTGCTGCCCAGATTGCAGCTCCAGAAGAAATACCCACTAGCACGCCTTCTTTTTTGCTTATAAGCTTGCCGCTTTCGATTGCGTCTTCATTTGTTACGTGAACAATGCGATTATAAATGTTTTGGTTAAGCACATCTGGAACGAATCCTGCGCCGATTCCTTGAATCTTGTGCGCTCCTGGCTTTCCGCCTGCGAGCACAGGGGAGTCGGCTGGTTCTACTGCGATTACTTCAAGATGCGGATTTTTCTCTTTTAAGTATGTGCCAGTACCAGTGATTGTGCCGCCTGTTCCAACGCCTGCAATAAGAATATCCACGTTTCCGTCAGTGTCTTGCCAAATTTCTGGACCTGTTGTGTTGTAGTGTGCGTGCACATTTGCTTGATTGGTAAATTGCCCAGGAGTCCACGCGTTTGGCGTGCTTTCAACGATTTCCTTCGCTTTGGCGATTGCGCCTTTCATTCCATCTTTAGCAGGTGTGAGCACGAGTTCGGCGCCGTATGCTTTCATAAGTTTTCGGCGTTCAATAGACATGCTTTCTGGCATAACAATAATGCTTTTGTATCCTTTTGTTTGCGCAATCATTGAAAGACCAATGCCAGTATTTCCAGAAGTTGGCTCAACAATTACTGAGCCTGGTTTAATCGTGCCTGCGTCTTCTGCTTCTTCAATCATCTGCTTTGCAATGCGGTCTTTTACAGAGCCTGCTGGGTTAAAGTATTCGAGTTTTACGAGGATTTTTGCTGCTAGATTGTACTCTTTTTCAATGTGCGTAAGCTCCATAAGTGGAGTGTGACCTACGAGTTCTTGCACGGACTTGTAGATATTAGACATAATATTTCCCCTTACTTGTTTGTTGTTTTACTTGTTTGTTTTTGTTTTGTTTAATTTGTTTTTAATTTTTAAAAATAATTTTTATTAATAAAGCGACTACTGTTTTATTATTTGTTTCTAAAGATGCCATTATTCGTTTTAATATTTATTCGTTTTAACATTAACACGTATTAAATTGTTATTTTTTTTAACGTTATATTCGATTTTTGGCATAAAAAAAAGAAACAGCGCGCTGTTTCTTGAATCATAATTCGCTGTGTTTTAACGTAGATGCTTTTAACACAGGCTAGATGTTATGCATACTTAGTGCTTGCAAACATCATTTCGATTAAGAAATGCGCAATAGCATACGTTACAACAACAATTTGTCATCATATTTGTATGATACATGTGCACTCCTTTACTCGTCGAAATGGTGATAAGTGAAGACTATAGCGAATGGATTTGTGTTTGTCAAATTTGATTTGCGTTTGCTGATATTAATGTGTATTAACAAATGCTAATTTTAAGAAACTACGCGATTTGTGCATTTGCTTTCTTTGCTGCTTCATTTGATAGTCGGTAGTTTTATTGTTCGTAATAGTCGTTCACAAATTCTTCAACAGATAGGAACGTATATTCATAACCCAGTTTCTCGCACAGCTTCACAACATCTGGCTTATCGAGTTGTGCGATAGAAAGTATGTTATCTTGCATAAATGCGTCTCGCGTAGTGCCGTCAAAAAGAACCTTGCCATTGGAAAGCACAACAACTCGATTAAATACTCGAGCCACAAAATTCATATCGTGAAGAACAGCTATAACAGTTTTTCCTTGCAAAACAAGGTGTTTAATAATTGATTCAATACAATTTTTGCCGCAATTGTCCTGAGCAATCGTAGGCTCATCTAAAATAACGACTTGCGTATCCATTGCTAGAATCGACGCAATAGAAACCATTTTCCTTTCACAAAGACTTAAATCGTAAGGATTTACCTCGCTTTTATCTAAAAGTCCTACAAGTTTTAGACTTTCTTTTGCTTGAATCAATGCTTGACTCTTATCAATTCCAATTTTTAAAAGTCCAAACATTACTTCGCGTATAACAGTTGATTCAAAAATCTGGTCATCTGGATTCTGGAATACAAATCCAATATCTTTAGCAAGAGAGGGAACAGTACATTCTGCAATATCTTTACCATTTAATAAAACGCTTCCAGATTTTGGCGTAAGAAGACCTCTAAGGATTTTAAGTAAAGTTGTTTTTCCAGTGCCATTTTGACCAACAATAGCGCATGCTCCAGGAGCAAAAGATAAATTGAGATCATCGAATATTTGTGATGTTGGAGTATGAGAAAAAGACACATTTCGTATTTCAATAGTAGGAGTCATTATAAGCGATTCCCTTCGTGCGAGCGTAAAATTCGTGACGTTTGCTCAAGAGTTATTGGATACAAGCCATTATTGTTTTTTAACGAAAGTTTTTTGCAAATTTGAGTATAAACAGGAGAATTTACGCCATATTCTTCCAAGTCTTCGCGAGAAAAGATTTTTTGCGGAGTATCAAAATCAATGAGTTTTCCTTCGCTTAAAAGCATTACGCGGTCGCTGTATTGCGCGATTTTTTCCATTTTGTGCTCAACCATAATAATAGTTTGGCCCTGATTTTTTAAGGATTCTACTGCTTTAAAAACCTCTTCGGAACCTTTAGGATCAAGCTGCGAAGTTGGCTCGTCTAAAATTATTATTTCTGGTTGCATAACTAAAATAGCGGCAATAGACATGCGCTGCATTTGACCGCCAGATAAATCGTATGGAGAACAATCTTTAAGATTAGAAATGTTAAGCATCTCCATAATCTTCTCTACGCGATTTTGCATCTCGTTTTGCTCAATGCCAATATTTTCCAGACCAAAAGCAATCTCCTCGTACACAGTAAGCTTCGAGCCTGTAATTTGATTAAAAGGATTTTGAAAAACCAGCCCAACTTTTTTGCAAAGACTGTCTATTGGAGTAGTTTTTGCGTTAAGACCGTCTACTTCGACTTTTCCGCCGTACGCTCCGTGGTAAAGATTTGGAACAAGACCTAAAATCGCTTGAGATAATGTTGATTTTCCAGCTCCATTAGCGCCTATTATTCCAATAAATTCGCCTTTATGAATATCGCAAGAAATGTCATTAAGTGCAAGAGTTTTACTATAAGGATAGCGATATTTTAAGTGCTCTATATGAATAGCTGCCATGCTACATATCCTAAATTATTAAGTAACGCATAAATAATAGATGCGATTATTACTATTAAACAAGCGCATAAAAATAGCGTATTGTATTTACTTGGCTTAAATGGTTTTATGAATGTTTTTTGATTATTGCACGAAAATCCGCGAACTTCTAAAGCTATAGTTCTTTCTTTAGAACTCATAAACGAAGACATTATAATCGGGGATATTAAAGGCAAAAAAGCTTTGAAACGAGTTATTAGGGAACCTTTTGTTTGTAATCCTCTGCTTCTTTGAGCGTCAACAATAGTCGAAGTTTGCTGTGTTATTTGAGGAATGATTTGAAATAGCGAGACAAAAACATAGCCCATTTTAGGTGGTAAACCAGCTTGTATCATCTCTTGCATCATATTAGAAGGTTTAGTTGTAAGAGTTAAAACACAAAATGCAAACGAAATATTTAATATATTTAGCACAATCTTCATTGCTACTTCAAAACCTTCTTTGCGAGCAATCAAAGGTCCTAGTTTGAATAAAATCGTGTAGTTTCCCGATCTAAAGAAAGTTTGAACTATAAAAATAGTTACAATAATAAAACCAGTAACTTGTATTACGATTTTTATTTTTGCTAGAACCTTTGATGTTGCAAGTAATATTAGGCTCAAAATAATAAAGATAGCGAAAGAAGTATAGCCTCCAAGCAAACTCGGCGTGATTGTAGCGCATATTACGTATGCAAGCTTGGTTTTTGCAGATAATCCGTTTAGAAACGAATTCTTATCTTCAAATAGGCTGATGCTTTTCATAGTATCTCGTCTTATTGCGCTTATAAAAACTTGTAGAACTTAACGTTTATGCGATTTATTTGCTTGAGATAAACGTTTATTTATCAAGATCTTCGTCATCGGATTGATAGATGGCTATTAAACTCTTAGGAAGAACTTTATAGATTCCAGCTGCAAGGAACAAAACAACAATCTTATCTGGTATATCTACAACAAGCTCATCTACGAATGATGCAAAGAAGCCTTTGGAACCCATTGCTGCAAAAACAGCGTCACCCCAAACGTTTCCAGTGGTTCCACCCCAATAAATCATGTTTAGAGGTGTAGAGATGATTATTGCGATTGCTGCAACAATAAGACTTGTTATAAAAATGTGTAGGCCTTTGTTCATGTACTTTAGTCGTGCAGCGATTCCAACGCTTACGCCAATTGCTGCAGCTGTAATGCTATAGACTGTAGAAATTGGATCAATCGTTAAGCCGTAAACAATATTAGTTAAAAATCCTGCAATTCCGCCTACAACTGGTCCTGCTAAGCAAGCTGAAATGCAAGTGCCTAGTGTGCCAAGCCAAAGTGGTAGTTTTAGCATGCTTGCAAATAGTTTTGCAACATAATTTATGCCGATTGCAGCTGGTATTAGTACGAGTGAAGCAGTAGTTAATTTAACGCTCCAAATATTTTTTAGTTTCTGTACCATTTTGGAATTTCCTATCAGTTAAGGAATAAATTCAAGTTCATTATACGCTTTGCCAAATGTTATTAAAGTAGTTGAAAATTAATGTGTTATAAATTGTTATATTGTTTATTTTGTGTTATTTTGTTCTTTACTATTTGTTTTGTATTAAATCTTTATTGAAAATAATCACATTTAAGATACTTTGCTAGCAAAATCAAAGTGGCTCAAAATCAAAGTGGTTATTATTTCACTATTTCAAATTCAACTATCACAAATCTTACTATTCCAAATAATGGTTATTTATGATAAAAAAATATAAGAGCCTTTTATGCCTTTTGCAAAAATGTTGTTATAAAAATGTTGTTATAAAAATGTTGTTATAAAAATATTGGCGATTATAAGAGGGAGATGACGATGAATGTAAAGCATAGTAGCGTGTTTACAGATTCCGAAGTTTTAGAAAGACTTAATAAATTAGAAAAATCTCCCCAAATGCAAGGGAAATTAAATGAGTTAAAAGAAGGCGTAAAAAACAACGCTTTTGACCCAATGCGTTTGATTCCATTAATACCAGTAGTCCTGATTATTGGTGCTGTTGGCAATTATCTGCCTTCACTTGATTACTCTACTTATAAATATCCTTTACTCATAGTAATTGCTTTTGTTGTTTGCTTTGCTGGCAAGTTTTTTGTAACAAATAAGGTTGATGTAAGCTCGCTATACGCGGATAATGTTTTAACGCCGATTTTGAATGCGATTCTGCCTGGAACTGTATTAGAAAATTCCGAAGGAATTGACAATAGCATTTTTAATAATCTTCTGCCAATATCTAGTAGGTATTATTCAAACAAACACATAATTTTTGGCGATGAATCTAAAACTGAATTTTCAAATATGCAAGCAATGCACTTTTCTAGAACTGAAAGTGGAAAAACTGTCAAAAAAACTGATTTTATTGGTCAAGTCTTATTAATAAACGCAAAAACCAATATAAATGGTCATATTAGAATTGTTCCCGTTACTGGAAAGACCTTTATGGGGCAAAAACTAAATGGATACTATGGCAAAAAAACAAAAGGGGAGAGTGAAGTTCAAACAGAATCCATTGAGTTTAACAACTCGTATTCAATCTTTTCTACAGACGATTTTTATACAAAGCTTGTGTTGGATCCAAGTTTTATAGAAGTATTGAATAATTTGCAAAAACGAATGAGAGTTTGCATATATATAGATAGCGAGCATATTATTGCATCTTTTGACTCTGGTCGGTATATATTAGGAAATCCTGGAAAATCTGGAATAGAAAACCTATCTTTAACAAGAGAATATGCAAGATTTAGGGATGTTTTGGCTGAGTATTATGAAGTAATCAACGTAATTAAAGAAAAATTGCAAAATTAGAAGCTAGAAAATTGCAATACTCGTGAATTGCAAAAGTGGAAAATACTAGCGAATTGTAAAATTATAGACAATTAGGACTAGAAAGAGCTAAAAATAAAGGAGACATTATGGATTATGAGATTATTTTAATAGTCATTGCGGCAGTGCTTGTAGTGGCTATTGGCTGGTTTATTGGCACGTTAAATAGACTAAGAAAATATAAAGTGATTATAGAAGAGTCGCAAAAAAATGTTGACATTGCGCTCGCTAAAAGGTACGACACGATTTGCCAAATGCTTAAAGTTGCGCAATCGTTTGCAAAATACGAAAAAACAACATTAGTTGATTTGGTGAGTTTAAGAGAAGGATTAAACTCTGCGGATTCTAGCGAAGCAATGAAAAATCAGAATCATGCAATAGGGAAGATTTATGCTTTGGCAGAAGCTTACCCAGAATTAAAGTCTTCAGAACAATTTTTGAATTTGCAAGAAGAAGTAAATGACGAAAACGAGCAATTGGCTGCAGCAAAAAGAATAGTAAATAGTAACATCAGTGCGCTTAATCAAAATATTGTTACATTCCCAATTTCGCTTATTGCAAGATTAAGTGGAATAAAGCAGATGGATTTTCTTGATGAAGATGATCTAAGCAATAAGAAGAATATTGATAGCATGTTTAGCTAGATAACATATCTTAAGTGGCCAATCGTTGCAGATTTGTAGCGATTGGCTATTTTTATGATCTTTACGTACTAATGCGTGTGTTTGTATATAGGATTGAGTTGCTTGTAGGATGGAGCTGATTGTATTAAGGAGCTGATTGTATGGCAGAATATGATTTGCCGATTTTAGAGTATGATTCCGATAAAAGCGCAGTTTTAATGCCAAATCACGATAATATTTCCGTCCAGCTTCCATCTAAAGCGGTTTTTGCTTTCTTAGGCGATGAAATCGATCAGTATGCTTTAAGTAGGAAAGCTACGATTGTAGCAAATTTTGAATCTGCAACTAAAGTATATCCGATATATGTTTTGGAAGAAAAAGTAGGAGATACAGTAAGAGAAAATACAAACAGCGAAATAGAAGAAAAAACGCAAAAAATCTGCTTAGTACAGGCTCCAGTTGGCGCTCCTGCCGCTGTTCAGATCTTAGATTGGTTGATTTCTTACGGCGTTAGGGAAGTTATTAGTGCTGGTTCTTGCGGATCGCTAGTTGATTATGCGGAAAACGTTTTTCTGGTTCCGTATAAAGCTTTAAGAGATGAGGGAACTTCTTATCATTATTTGCCTCCAAGTCGTTATGTTGACGTTTCAGAGCGCTCGAGGCATGCTATTTTGCAAACCTTGCAGGCGCATAATTTGCCTTATCATGAAGTTAAAACGTGGACTACGGATGGGTTTTTCCGTGAAACTAAGACGAAAGTTGCTAGTCGTAAGCAGGAGGGCTGTGCGGTTGTGGAGATGGAGTGTTCTGCTTTAGCTGCGTGTGCGCAAATGCGTGAGATTGTTTGGGGTGAGATTCTTTATACTGCAGATACTTTGCATGATGTTGAAAATTACGATGAGCGCAATTGGGGTGGGGATTCTAAAGCGTATGCGCTTGAGCTTTGTATTGAAGCAGTGTTGCGCATTTGATTTTTGTACGCGTTTACAGAGCTAATTAATGGGCTCGACGTGTATCAAACTTTGCCTGTTTTTTACAATTTGGGGTAGTGAAGAAAATAGCCGCAAATGGCAAAAATCTTCACCAGCGTTTATTAGATGTATATTGTTGGTGACTTTCAGCTAAATGCTAAATAAACTGCGATATTACAATGCCTGCAGCCATAAGTGGAATGTTAAAAATAAGGAATGTTGGAACACAAGTATCCCAAATGTGGCTGTGCTGACCATCTGCATTTAAGCCAGAAGTAGGACCAAGCGTTGTATCGGAAGCAGGAGAACCTGCGTCTCCAAGAGCTGCAGCGGAAGACATAAGAAGAATTGTTGCAGGAGTGCTAAAACCAATGCTTTGGCAAAGCGGTACGAACAAAACTGCAAGAATAGGAACCGTGCCAAACGAGGTGCCGATGCCCATAGTAACAAGCAAGCCAATAATCGTAATAACGAATGCAGCGATTAGCTTGTTTTGACCCATAAAAGCAACGCCAAGGTGTACAAGCTCATTAACTCCGCCTGTAGCTTGAATCACGTTAGCGTAGCCTCCAGCAATTAGCATAATAAATGCAATAAGACCCATAAGCTTAACGCCGCCCATAAGCTGCTTGTCGATGTCTTTCCACTTTATTGCGCCAAAAATAATCATGGTTGCAAGACCTGCAAGAGAAGAAAGCGAAAGATCCTTACTAATAACTTGCACTACTACAACAACAATAATCGCAAGAATGGTTACGTAGTGTGCTTTAGTAAGCGGGCCAACAACAGCGTCCGAAGCGCGAGTATCTGCTTCGGTTGTTTTATATTCGCGAGGCTTGCGGTATAGAACAAAAACTGCAAACAGTAAAGCTGCAAGCATTGCAGCACCTAAATACCAATTCACAGCGCTAACGTCTGAAACGCTAACTTTCATGCCGTTTTTAGAAAGATTAGTTGCAATAACTGTTTGGAAAATTAAGCCAAAGCCAAATGGAATAGCAATGTATGGAACTTCTAGGCCGAACGCAGTACAGCAAGCGGCAGCACGGCGATCTAGCTTAAGCTTGTTCATAATGGAAAGAATTGGTGGAATAAGAATAGGAATATAAGCAATATGAACTGGCACAATATTTTGAGACATGCATGCAATAATCGTTAGAACTGCAAGAAGAATAAATTTGTTTGCGCCAATAAGTTTACTGATTTTTTTAGAAATGATTTGAGCTAGACCAGTTGCTGTAATGGCTTCTGCAAAAGTACCAAGAAGAATGTAGGCGAGCGCAGTTTGCGCGTTTGTGGAAAATCCATCGCAAAGCAGCGCCATAATAGTATGGCTTCCATCTCCAAAAAGAGGGAGATGGCCGGCAATGCCGCCTGCAACGCACGCAACAATCATTGCGAGTAAAACATTGAGTTTAGCGAGACTTAACGCGCATAACACTACAACCGATACAATTACTGGGTTGCATAGAATGTTTAAAATTTGCATACTCTTTCACCTCTTTTTAAAGTTATCTTCATTTTGATGTTTGTAATAATATGTTTTTCAATTTTTATAATTTTTAAATTTTAATAATTAAAGACAATATCATAAAGACTTACGTAAAGTTTTATTCGTAAAGTAAAACTTAGATTACGCTTTTATAAATCACTCTTTAAAAGTTAAATACATTAATACATTAATGCAGATTCGTTCACAATAGTTTGTTAGCAATAGCATTTAAGAGTAGGCTCAGCTGTGTTGTTATCTCTAGTACCCAATCACCGCAAAATTGCACCTAATGGTTACTAGCGCTGCTTCAGAATTTATTGCGCTAAATTGCACAGCGCAAGCCAATCCAAAACCAGCGCAACACTATTACATAGACACAGTATAAAGCGAGTAGAAGTAAGCCTTCTGATTCATAAGCTCCTCAAAGCTTCCGCGCTCAATAAGTTCGCCGCTTTTCATCACAAGAATCTCATCATATTGCTTAAGTGAGTTAGCGTCCAAGCGGTGAGTGACCACAAGTCGAAGAATTCCTTGCAAATCCAAGATAGATTGCGTTACGTTCGCGCTCGTCTCGTTATCTAGCGCGCTCGTTGCCTCGTCGACCAGCAGAATCTCGGACTTTTTAAGCAAGCTTCGCGCAATAGCAATACGCTGCTTTTCGCCGCCTGAAAGATGACTACCGTTCTCGCCGCACTGATAGTCTTTGCCTTTAGCAGCAATCAAATCATCCAAGCCAGCCAGGTGAATCACGCGATCCACTTCCGCATCTGGGAACGGCTTAAAAAGCGTAATATTATCTAAAATCGAAGCATCAAACATAAACACAGACTGCTGCATAAGAGTCGTCTTATCATAAAGCGAACTCTTGCTCACATTGCTAAGTTCGTGATTATTCAGCTGCACGCTACCCTTATAATCCTTGTAGTAGCCCATAAGCAGATTAATCAAACTACTCTTACCAGCACCAGAAGGCCCTACTATCGCGTAAGATTTTCCAGCTTGCAAAGTTAGATTTACGTTTTTCAAGACTTTACGATCCGCATCATAAGCGTATGAAACATCTCGCAAAACAACACTTTTAATCGGATCGTCAATGATCTCGCCAGAATCCTCTTTAGCGTTACTCATGTAATCAGCCATCTTACTAATAAGCTTCTTAGCACCCTTCATCTCGCCAAGCATTTGTGGAAGACTTGCAATAGGCTGAAGTACGCCATTCATCAAATTAGTGAAAGCTAAAACCATTCCAGCAGTAATAACACCAACATGAGCGTTAACCATCCAAGCGCCAACAAGCATTACGCCAAGCTGAGTTGCAAGGCTGGAAATTGTGCCAAGAGCAGAAACAGTAGTCATCGTTTTTTCGCGAAGATTCTTTGTATGCTCAAGCTCCATCGACTGATTCTGATAACGGTTAATAACCTCCTGCTCCGCCTTAAAACTCTTAATAACCGAAACTCCGTTCAAAACATCCTTCGTCAGGGCCGTATAAGACTCATTCGATTTAGAAACCTGCTCCTCACGAGTGGCAATTCCGTTAGCTGTAAGAATCGAGCACGCCATTGGAAGCACAGAAATAATAAGAGCAATAACAGTGAGCAACGGACTATAGTAAATCATAAGAGCTAGCGAGCTTACAAGCATAAGAACGTCTTGAACAAAATCAAAAATCTTCTTCAAATACTTTTCTTGAATGCGCTCGCAATCATTAGTGAGCACAGAAAGATATGTTCCAGAATTTGCAAGCGAAAAATCGCTATAACTCTTTTTTAACAGCCTTTTAATAACAGACTCTTTATACTGATTCATTGCTTTTTCAAGAAAGCGAGGATACGCGCTGCGCTTTAACGCGAAAATCAGGGAGATTGCCAGCATAAAGGAAACTACAAGCAGCAAAATAGTAGCTAAAGAAAAAGCTCCTTTACCAGCCATATAATCGAAAATAATTTGCAAAATCCAAGAAATAGCAGTGTAAATCATAGACAAGGCAATAAAAACTATCATCGAAAGAAAAGCTACAAGCTTGTTTTCTTTGAAAAATAGTTTTACGTAATTTTTTACGTCGGGATGTAGTTTGGATGATTGCTGATTCGCAGGCGATTGCTGATTCGACGCAGTATTTTGATTTGCGCGTGAATTCTGATTTGCCGTGTTGTCAGTTTTGCTCATTCTCGCTACCTCTCGCTTCCTTTATATCTATTTTGCTATTTTGCTATTTTTCTCTAATGGTATTTTTGTAGCTAGCATTTTCGCTTCTGTTTTTCTGATTCGCTCGCTACAAAACGTTGAAAGCTACATTATCATACTCATTCTGATTGGTCACAATTATCTACTTGACAACATATGACAACACATATAAATACTTATATAAATACTTAGACAAACTTATAGGTAATGTTCACCAGAAATAATATTAGAAGTCACACGATTAAATCAAAAATGTGAGATTTTGTTATATATAGCGTGTTTTTATGACCAAAACATAGACAAATGAACAAAATGTTCAAAAATAAGTTAGTATTTGTTCACCTTGAAGAGTACAATGAAAGTACTTTCGGGGGATTGACGTCAATAATTGGCCTCTTTATTTATAACCTTTTGTTGCAACATAGCAATATGAGGTAGTCGCCAAAATCATTGTAGGCGATATCAGAATTAAATATTGAGTCTGAAGTTAGGAAAATCAAAAAATCAAAAAATTGAAAAATCAAAAAATTGAAAAATTGAAAAATTGAAAAATTGAAAAATTGAAAAAGTTAGATACAAAGGAGGAATGCATAGCAATTTCGATAGCAACATTAAAAATGTATACCATTTAGAAATGTATACCATCGGTATTTTGCAGCAAACAAATCATGCAAATTATGCAAGAAGAACAAACGCTTATAGAAGCGAAAGAATTAGGTTTACAAATATTTAGAAGAACACCATTTTGGGACGTATCGTTAAAAGTAGAGCCTCATCAAATCGTTGCAATATCAGGCGAACACGGCTCTGGAAAATCAGCTTTGCTGCTTGCATTGTCTGGTTATATGAAATTTACGAACGGAACTCTTACTATTGCGGACGCAACTCTTCCTAACGATTTTAAAGAATCGCGTAAATATGTGGGATTGGGATTATTCAACGGAATTAACGAATTCTACAAAATGCAAACAATAGAAGAAGTTCTTATGAGCGAGCTGAAACTAGCAGCGCGTTCGCCTCTATTTTTGAAGCAATACAAAAATGATGTTAAAAACCGTGAAGCTTTACAGCAGTACGCTTACAACGTGCTAACTCAATGGAAAGTATTTTCTCCTCACAAAACAGCAATAGGAGAGTTGACTCCGTGCGAGCGCATGCGCTTGGCAATTGCGTTGGCTTTGCTAAAAAAGCCGTGGCTGCTATTTGTTGATGGAATTGAGATGGAGCTTACTAGTGAGCAAAGCGAATGCTTACTTGCAGACATTCGCGAATATGTTAGCAAAAACTACTGCTCCTGCCTTGTTGGAGTTTTGCAAAGTGAGTTAGAAAAGCAAGCGGATCAAGTCTTAAGACTTATGCCAAATAATGAGAAAACAGAAAATTCTCATACTGATTCTCAACTTGCTACAAGTGAAGCAAATGGTGGTGAAAACAATGCACGTTAATACTATTGCTCTTGCATTTCGTGAGATTAACAATACGATGAAAGGAAAAGCTAGAAAGCTTGTTATTGGAACCGTAGCTTTGATTCCACTTTTATACGGATCGCTTTACTTGTGGGCGTTTACAAATCCTTACAAAACGCTAGACACCGTTCCAGTCGCTTTTGTTGTGGAAGATGACGGTGCGATGATAAACGGCAAAATGCGCAATGTTGGCGATGAAATCAAGAATCGTTTAAAGAATCAAAAAGATGGAAGTGAAGGATTCCAGTGGAACTTTGTAGATAGCGCTAAAGCAAATAAAGGCCTTAAAAATGGCGATTATTTTATGGTAGCAACTATTCCATCGTCTTTTAGTAAGTGCATTGCTTCTGCGCAATACGATACTCCTACTAAAGCAAAGCTTCACGTAAAATACGATCAAGCAAGCAATATGCTGGCTTCACAAATCGGTAAAACTGCTTTCCGCACTATGCGAAGCGAAATTAGTGAGGCGATTGTTCAAGAATATTGGGAGCATATGTTTGAAAAAGTAAATTCTGCTTCTGATTCTCTTAATTCAGCAGTGAGTGGTTCTGGCGATTTAAGCGCTGGAATGCAATCGCTTAATGGCGGAGTAGATAAGCTTGCTTATGGATCGATTAAGCTTACTCAGTCTTTGCAAAAACTACAAAACGGATTAAGCGAACTTCAAAAGGGAGCGCAATCGCTTAAAAATGCAAATGCGCAAAGCAAAGATGGAGCGCAATTCTTAGCTCAAAAAACTAACGATTTGGCAAATGGCGCAAATCAGCTAAATAGTGGAGCGCAAACGTTATATAACGCTACAGACGAACTATATAATGGTGCTCAAAAGCTTTCAGATTCTAGTGCGCAGCTTGAACAGCATGTTAAGGCTGGAAACGAGGCTACAAAAAATCAGCTTGCTCAATTGCTTGTTGAAGCGCAAAATCCGCTTGTAACAAAAGAGCTTGTGTTAGAAAAATTGCAAGGTCTTGCAGGAGGATTAAGCGAAAATTCTAAGCTCTTAGAGACGAATCTTTCGGCGTTGAGCCAAGGTGCTGGAGCACTTTCTTCTGGTAGCTTGAAGATAAAAGCTGGAGTTGACGCCGTTTCTAAAGGAATATCAAGCGTTCGAGGTGGCTCATCGCAGCTTTCCGCTGGAGCAAATAAGCTGGCGGAAGGTCTTAGCGCTGTAAGCAACGGAAGTGAAAAGCTCAATAATGGTATTAATTCTGCTGCGCTTGGGTCTGCAAAAATAGTTGATGGATCAAGTCAATTGAATTCTGGAGTTCAAAAGCTTTCTGAAAATACTCCAAAGCTTGCTGATGGAGCTAAAAAGTTACATGAAGGTCTTAAAAGCGCACAAAACTCTAGCAAAATCAACAATATTAAGCAAAAAAGTAAGATGATGAGCGCACCAGTTTCCTTGGAGGAGCACGAGTATTCGCACGTTGAAAACTACGGTACCGGTTTTGCACCTTACTTTATTTCTATCGCCCTTTGGGTTGGTGCTCTTATGACAACATTCGTTTTGAGAGTTATGGATAGGCGAGCGATACTAAACGGCATGAATCCGCTTAAAAGCGCGCTTGTTAGCTTGACGCCGTTTGTGATTATGGGCGTAGTGCAAGCGATTATTCTTATGGGCGTTGTTCAAGGAGCGTTGAAGTTCCAAATCGATAATGTTGGTGCATTCTACGCGCTGGGGATTATAGCGTCAATAGTCTTTATGGCAATAATGCAAATGATTATGGTGGTGTTCCGAATGCCAGGGCGAATAGTTGCTATTGTGCTTCTTATGTTGCAAATCACAAGCTCTGCAGGAACGTTCCCAGTACAAATGACGCCATCGTTCTTTAGAGCTGTTCACCCATATTTGCCAATGACGTACTCGATTATGGGGTTGCGTCAAGCAATGTCTGGAAAGAACAGTGGTGAAATAGTCTCTGGCGTTGGAATGCTTGTGCTTTTCGGCGTTATTGCGATTGCTATAACAAGCATTGCCTTCCGCATGAAGCGTACTGTAAAAATGTTTGATTTGCATCCTGTAATTACATTGGATGCATGAGAATACGACAATGAGTAGGGAGTAATTACTGTGATTGCTGAAGTTACTGAAGTTACCATAATATAAAAATTGCAACCGAGTGCTGCTCAAATTTGTACCCAAGTTAAGTATGACTACTTATGATATTGTTCATACTAGCGTAGTTGTTCAGCTGGGTGTACGAGCAGTGCTCGGTTGTGCATAACTATACGACTATATGTGAACCGTATATGACGTAACTTGTATGGCTAACGCAACTATGCGCAATTATATTAAGCTACCTAAGGGCTTATATGAGTTACAGAGGGAAAGGACGTGTCAATGACTGCACGATTTACCGACGAATTAAAAAATGAGAATATCGAAACATGGGATGCTGCTATTCATCATCGTTTTGTTAACGAGTTAGTTGAGGGCACTATTCATGATGCTGTATTAGCTGGATATTTAATTCAAGACTACCGATTTTTAGATAGTTTCTTGGCTTTGCTTGGTGCTGCAGTTACGACAGCAGACACACTTGATTCTCGTCTCGTGTTTTCGAAATATATTGGTGAGGTAGCTGGAGATGAGAATACGTATTTTGTGGATGCGTTTAACGAATTTAATACTCCTGAATCTTTCCGCAATAAAATTCCAGACACTGAAGCAACTCGCGAATTTAAAAAGATGTTTTTAGACGCGGCTCACAGTGGACATTATGCTGCCGTGCTAGCCGTGTTAAACGTTACGGAATGGATATATCTTACGTGGGCATCAAACGCTGAAGGTAAGCGTCCTGAACGCAAGGTTCATTACCAGTGGATCGACCTGCATGATTATGAAGGATTCCACAAGTTTGTAGGGTTCTTGCGTGATGAGTTGGATCGTATTGGTCCTAAGGATGCTGATATTGCTCGAGAATATTTTGCGCGTGCAGTAAAGCTGGAGCGCATGTTCTTCGATAATTCGTATGAAACTCCTGCGGCAATCTAACGAACAGCATTCTAACGAATGGACGGAAATCTAACGGACGGAAATCTAACGAAGTAAGCAAGCTGTGAGAATAAAAATAGACCCTACAAGATTTGTAGGGTCTACCTTTGAGAAGATGAGAAATTTTCGTTAATAATTGAAAATCTCACTGTTAACTATATATTAGAAAGTAGATGCGTAAACTTCGGCAATAGCATCTTCGCTCATATTTATGTACGAATTCTTCAAAAGTCGTTGCTGCTCTTTAACAACGCTTGCAGCCCAGCTTTGAATCATATCTTCGCTCATGCCATACTCGTGAAGCTTGTGCTTAGTCAAAATTGTGTTAAGAACTTCGTCAAGCTTATCTAATACATCTGCCTTTTGGCATTCAAGAACATTTGCCATAAAGTCAAAAAGCTTAGAAAGCTCAGTGTTTTCGGCGCTAGTACTGTTTTCTGCATCATGCTTAGCATAGTAGCGCAAAACGCTTGTAAGAAGAGCAGCATTTGTTTCGCCATGAGCCACGTGGAAAGTGCCGCCAAGTGGATAAGCCATAGCGTGCACGCAACCGCAGCCAGCGTTACCAAAAGCAATGCCAGCGTAAAGACTTGCAGAAACCAAGTCGCTTACAACTTGACTTTTTGCGCTGCTGCCTTCTTTAACAACTCGCATATAGCTTTGCAAAATAAGTCCGCAAGACTTGTAACTAAACATTTTTGTAAGCTCTGTTGCAATAGGGGAGAGCACAGACTCAATCGAATGAGTAAGAGCGTCAATAGAGCTGGTTGCAAAAACGTAATCTGGAAGGCTCTTTAATAATTCTGGAATAAGAACTGCGTCTGTAGCGTAGCAAGCATCGTTTGCCAAACCCTTTTTAGTGTTGCGTTTTGTAAGAGAGAACACGGCAACGTTGGTAACTTCGGATCCAGTGCCGCAAGTAGTTGGAACAAGAATAAGATCCGCGCCTTTTTGCGCAGGAATCTTGCCATCAATCAAGTCTTCGAGTGGGCTTGTTTGCTTTAACGCGCAAACTTTAGAAATATCCAAAACGGTGCCGCCGCCAATGCCAATCACGCGCTTTGGGGTAGTGTGAATATCGCGAACAATCGCATCAACCATTTCGTCGCTTGGCTCGCCCTTGCCGTAGTTTTCCTGGAAAATCACATTGCAGTCAAGGTTCAAGCTGCCAAAATAAGGCTCCCAAATGTACTTGTTTGTAATAACCAAATCGTCTTTGCAAAGTTTGAATTCTTGCGCAAAATCGTGCGTATTTTCAAATTTGTGAATAGTTGGCTTAATAGAGAGCTGCTTCATCCTAGACTCCTTTGTGTTGATTTGTACGTCTTACGCTAATATGCGCGTTTTTGTTCGCGATTTGTGCGCGGATGATTAAAAAACCAAGCAACTGCTCCATTATAGAACAAATTGCTTGGTTTAATAAACGCGATTTAAGCTAATCATAAGCTAATCAGCAAAAAGCGATTCAGCCTAAGCTAATCAGATATTAATCAGCCCTTCAACAAAGCCGTGTAAGCTGCCATCGTAATGTAGTTGTATGGCTGGTTGAAGTGAGGCATAAAGAAGATATCGCACAAAGCAAGTTCCTTAATCGTGACTTTCTTTTGAATAGCAAGCGAGAACAGGTGGATTGCTGCAGACATATCGTAGTTAGACGCCAGTTGGCATCCAACAATCACCTTGGTGTCTTTCTTATAAACAATGCGAATCTTCACCTTTGGATTCTCAACTTCCATAAACGCAGGCTTTTGAGTATCCTCAAAATCAACGTAGTCAACGTCCATGCCCTCTTTTTGAGCAGCAGTCAAGCTCAAACCAGTGCAAACAAGCTTGTAATCGTAAATCATCATTGCGCTAGAGCCTTGCACGCCCTCAGTTTCTACAGGAGTTCCGCAAACGTTGTGGCCTGCAATCAAGCCGCTTCGAACGGCATTAGTGGCGAGAGCAATGTAGTTTACGCGGCTTCGAGCGTTGTCGTAGATTGTAGCGCAATCGCCAATAGCGTACACATCTGGGTCGGAAGTTTGCTGCTTCTTGTCAACTAGGAAAGCGCCATTTTCGTATTGCTTCAAATGATCTTTTCCAAGAGCAACATTTGGGTGGAATCCAATGGCACAAATCACCATGTCGGCATCGTAAGTGCCCTTGCTTGTTTTAACAGCCTTAACTTCAGTGTCTCCAACAATCTCTTCAACAGCTTGACCAAGCTCAAAGTGAATGCCCTTATCTTCCATAATTCTCTTCAAATTATCGGAAAACTCTGGGTCAAAGTAGCCGTTAAGAATATGGTCTTCCATGTCAATAAGAGTCACGTTCTTGCCAAGGCGCTTAAAAGCTTCCGCAAGTTCCACACCAATGTAGCCGCCGCCAAGAACCACAACGTTATTAAAATCGCGCTCTTGAAGCTTAGCAATAACAGTTTGCGCGTTCTGGAAAAGCTTTACCATTTGCACGTTTTCCAAGTCAATGCCCTTAATGCGTGGCTTGTTTGGAAGGCTGCCAGTAGCTAGAACGAGTTTATCGTAAGAATCGTGAATAACAGTGCCGTCTTTAAGCTCGACTGTTACTTCTTTCTTTGCGTAATCAATGTCGAGAACTTTGCTTTCAAGATTTACCTTAGCGCCCTTTTTAACGAAATCTTCTGGCTTCTGGTAGAACAGGCCATCGCTGCTTTGAATCTGCTTGCCAATCCACAAAGCCATACCGCAGCCAAGGAAGGAAATGTTGCTATTCTGATCGTAAATTGTAAGATCGTTTCCTGGGTAGCTCAAAATGGTGTTAGCGCAGGCAGTGCCAGCATGATTTGCGCCAATCTGAATAATCTTGGTCATCGGTAATCCCTTTTCATCATTGATTTTTGATTTATCTATATTTTCTGTATTTATATGGTTTTATGCGCGCTGTTAACAACATTGTTCGTTAAGCACGCGCTAGTAGCTAATCATATTACACTACGACGAGTCTTGCTAATCGTGAGCCTAGGTGTGTTGTTTTGCGATTATTGTATAAGTTGTAATTACCATTTAATCTTTGCTATAAAAGTGAAATAAGTAATAGAATCATGAATGTTTTATACAAGTGCATTCGTGTATATACAGTTTTTGCAATGCATTTTTATAAAGTTTTATAAAGTTTAATAAAGTTTGATAAGTGAGAGTTGTATGAGGGGGTATTTTAATGCGTATTTTGATTACTGGTTTTACGCCGTTTGATAATGAGTCTATAAATCCTTCGTGGGAGATTGCGCAATCAGTGTATGCGCCTGAGGGTGTGGAACTTGTTCGTTTGCAGATTCCTACGGAATTTAACAAGGGCGCGCAAAAAGTTATTGAGAAAATAGAGGAAGTTAACCCTAATGCTGTGCTTTCGTTAGGGCAATTTGGCGGTTCTGCTTGTTTTAACGTTGAGTATGTTGGCATTAACTGTAGAGCTGCACGCATACCAGATAATAGTGGATATAAGCCTTGGTATGAGCCTGTTGTGCAGGATGGTGATGTGGCTTATAAAGCGACTTTGCCAGTTGTGAACATAGTTGACGCTTTAAATAAAGCGAAATTGCCTGCGGCTGTGTCTTTTTCTGCTGGCGCATACGTGTGTAATGACGTGCTTTACAGTGTTTGTAATTATTGCCAGACTAAAAAATTGCCGATTAAGAGCGGTTTTATTCACGTTCCGTATTTGCCTGAGCAGATTCTTGATAAGCCGAGTACGAGTTCTATGAGTTTAGATGATATGCTTCGAGGTATTGAAGTTGCGTTGCAAGTGATTGCGAGTGATTGCGAGTGATTGCAGATAAATCGCCAGCAAATCTTTAATTCGTAAGTAATTGCTAATAAATAGTATGAAGTATTTATTGTCTATACTTGCTCAAGCACGCGCCTACTTTCCAGGATCTTGCTGGCCTTCGTTAGACCTGTTTGGATCTGGCTGAGAAACAGTAGGCTTTTCGGTAATAGGCTTCTTTTGATCAGCTTCTTGCTTTGCTAAATCTTTACGCATATCGGTCGTAGTTTTGCTAGCATTGTCAATGTCTTCGCAAATCTTCATAACCCATTTTCTTAAATCGGTTGCATATTTTGGCATAAGCTCATTAACCCACATTACAGACGTGTAGCTTCTGCCAGCAGTCCCAGTCAAAATGCTAATATCGTCGCCTTTACGCTGACTATTGCTTATAAGTACGTCGAATTTTCGCTCTTCAATAAGCTTTTGGAATTCATCTATATTAGCTTTGCCTACTTCTTCTCCTTGCGCTACTTGCTGAGCGTATGCCTTAGGCGCAGAATCGCTTATTCCCATATCGGACATAAGCCAGAAAAGAACAGGATTTATTGAAGCGTACTTAAACTTTTTGTGACTTTTAGCGAAGTTTGCAAGATATTCGTCAAGCTTATTTTCTTGCGATTTAACTGCGTCAAGTCTTTTAGCAAAAACCTTCTTTTTTGAAGGAAGGACTTTAGAAAAAGCGTTGCAAATGCTAGAAGCCATCTCGTTTCTAGCATCTTTTGAGAACCAAAGATAAGGGTTATCGCCATTTAGTGCTCCGACTGTGGAGGCTGCGTTTACAATCTCGCTGCTTTTAGACGTATGCTTTGCAACCCAACTATCGTAGCCAGCGCCATTTGACACAACAACTTGCGCAGAATACAACTTTTGCAAATCTTTGCTAGACGGCTTAAATGCAGAGATGTCGGTATCTGGATTGGTGATTATAGATTGCACTTCAACATCGTTTCCGCCGATTTCTCTAGCCAAACTTGCCCAAGATTCAAGAGTGGAAACAACCTTGATTTGTTTAACTTCTTTTTTGGGTTGTGTTGGAGCTTTAGAAGATTGCGAGCTTGCACCACACCCAGCTATACCAATCAACATTGATGGAACAATTATGCACGCTAAAACAGCTTTGCATATTTTCTTTGCGCGAGTTAAATGAAAAATATTTTCGCACATCTTTGCGCCCCTTCCGTCAGTGTTATTAGCATTAGCACTTGTTAAAACTCGTTGTAGCTTGCTGCAAGGTTTATTGTAGCTAAGGTTTATTGTAGCTTTCTTATGCAATACAAATACCATTCTATTATAATATTCAGTTATTAACAGTTGTGTCGCGCACTTCGATACCTCACGATAGCCTAATCCTACGCGTACGAATTGTGTTAGAAGATTTGTAAGTTGAACATAAGAATTAACATGCGAGTTGGGAGCGAATCATGGTTGTTGTGTTAGATGGAAAAGCGCTAGCTGCAAGTATTAAAAGCGACTTAAAAAATAGAGTAGAAAAGCTTAAAGAAAAAGGCATTAATCCAGGGCTTGGAACGCTTTTAGTTGGAAGCGACCCTGGCTCGCTGAAGTATGTTGCTGGAAAACACAAGGATTGCGAAGAAGTGGGGATTCGCTCAATCCGCTGCGATTTGCCAGAAGACGCTAGCGAAGACGAAATTCTTAAAGCCGTAAATCAGCTTAATAATGACCCTTCTTGCACGGGTTTTATTGTGCAATTGCCTTTGCCAAAAGGCGTTGATTCCCAGAAGATTATTGAGGCAGTAGACCCTGCAAAAGATTGCGATGGAATGCATCCGTACAATTTGGGCGAGCTGGTTATGCATATTTCGGGAGATATTGTTACGACTCTTCCATGCACGCCGCGAGGAATTTTGGCGCTTTTAGATGCTTATAACATTGATCTTGAAGGCAAAAATGTGTGCGTACTTGGACGAGGAATCACGGTTGGCCGAACAATCGGGCTCCTTCTTACGCGCAGGGGAGTAGACGCAACTGTAACATTGTGCCACACTCGCACTCGTGATTTGCACGATATTATGATGCGCTCCGACGTTATTATTGCGGCAATGGGCAGCGCGGGATTTGTAAAGCCGTGCGATGTTAAGCCTGGAGCCGTGTTGGTTGACGTTGGTGTTTCGCGCGTTTTTGATGAAGAAGTGGGAAGATATCGCGTAAAAGGCGATGTTGATGTTGCTTGTAGAGAAGTCGCGGGAGCGTATTCGCCAAATCCTGGTGGAGTTGGACCAATGACTCGCGCAATGCTATTGGCTAATGTTGTTGACATGGCTGAGCGAGCAGCGAGTGGCAAGTAAGTGTTAAGTAGCAAATATCAAGTCGCACGACACGCCCGAAGTAAAACGGCGTTTTTGGCTATGCCTGTATATAACATTGACAGAGCGCGTGCATAGTGCGCGTGCAAAAGTCATAATTTAATATCGAGTAATATCCACCCCAAGAAGAAACCACTAATAAGTAATGGCAGAGAATAATAACGAAGTCGCCAAGGTTGCGATTAATGATATTGGCACCGAAGAAGACTTCATCAAGGCAGTCGATTCAACCATCAAGAATTTTGATGATGGTGATTTAGTTGAAGGTACCGTCGTAAAGATTGATCACGACGAAGTATTATTGGATATCGGCTACAAAACTGAAGGTGTAATCCCTTCCCGTGAACTTTCCATCAAGAAAGACGTTGATCCAGATGATGTTGTTGAAGTTGGCGACACCATCGAAGCCCTTGTTGTAACTAAGGAAGACAAGGAAGGACGTCTTATTCTCTCCAAGAAGCGTGCACAGTACGAGCGTGCTTGGGGTGATATTGAGAAGATCAAGGATGCAGACGGCATTGTTGAAGGTACCGTTATTGAGGCTGTTAAGGGCGGCTTGATTGTAGACATCGGTTTGCGCGGCTTCTTGCCAGCTTCCCTCGTTGAAATGCGTCGCGTTCGCGATCTTTCCCCATACATTGGTCAGAAGATTAAGGCTAAGATTCTTGAGCTCGATAAGAACCGCAACAATGTTGTGCTTTCTCGTCGTCAGTTCCTCGAGGAAACCCAGTCCGAAGTTCGCGAGACCTTCCTCTCGCAGCTTAAGAAGGGTCAGATTCGCGAAGGCGTTGTGTCTTCTATCGTAAACTTCGGCGCGTTTGTTGACCTCGGCGGTGTTGACGGCCTCATTCACGTTTCCGAGCTTTCCTGGAAGCACATCGATCACCCATCTGAGGTTGTTAAGGTTGGCGATAAGGTTACCGTTGAGGTTCTCGACGTTGATCTCGATCGCGAACGCATCTCCCTCTCCCTTAAGGCAACTCAGGAAGATCCATGGCAGCGCTTCGCTCGCACCCATGTTCCTGGACAGGTTGTTAAGGGCAAGGTTACCAAGATTGTTCAGTTCGGTGTGTTCATCTCCGTTGAAGACGGCATCGAAGGCTTGGTTCACATTTCCGAGCTTGCTAACCGTCATGTAGAGAACCCAGAAACTGTTGTTAAGGGTGGCGAAGAAGTATTCGTTAAGGTTATTGACGTAGACCTCGATCGTCGCAGGATCTCGCTCTCCTTGAAGCAGGCTAACGAGGCTGTTGATCCAAATTCTGAAGATTTCGATCCAGCTCTCTACGGCATGCCAGCTGAGTATGACGAAGAAGGAAACTACAAGTACCCAGAAGGCTTCGATCCAAACACTAATGAGTGGATTGCTGGTTACGAGCAGCAGCGCGAAGAGTGGGAAGCACAGTATGCAGCAGCTCACGAATTGTGGGAGCAGCACAAGGTGTTCGCCGCTAAGGAACTCGCAGCTGCAGCAGAATCCGCAGCCGCTGATGGTCAGAGTGAAGAAGCTGAAGAAAAGAAGCCAGCTAAGGAAGAGAAGAAGGAAGAAGTTGCTTCCAACTATTCTTCTGAGGCAGCTAACGAAGGTGCTTTAGCTGATTCCGATCAGCTCGCAGCTTTGCGCGAACAGCTTTTGAGCGAAAAGAAGTAGTTTCTACTTTCTACTAGACGCTTATTAACAATTGCCCTGGTGAGTGATCATCGGGGCAATTTTGTAATTAAATATAGGTACAATAGATTTTCTTTTAAGAATCGTGATTATATGATGTAAAACGTTAATCGTCTTTATTAAAAGGATTGGTGAAGATTATGAGCACGTTTGACAACAATCAGCAAAATGCTCAGTTTCCTTCGTACGATGGGAATATTGAGGAGAACACTAAAGCAACTTTAGTAAGCTCGCGCAATAAAATTGTTGCAGGTTTGCTAGCGATTTTCTTAGGATTTTTAGGTATTCACAATTTTTATCTTGGTTTTAAAGGAAAGGCGATTGCGCAGCTGCTTATTTCTGTTCTTTCTTTTGGTTTCCTGTTGATTATTACGGGAATATGGGCATTGGTTGAGGGTATTTTGATTCTTTGCTCAAAGCCTGGAAGTAAGTGGCACAAAGATGCTGATGGTGCTGAGCTAAAAGACTAAAATAAATATTTAGTATTAAGATTTATAAGTAATTTTACAAATAAAAGATGCGTTTTAGAATTCAATTTCCAAAACGCATCTTTTATTTTTTATGCCTAAAACATTAGAACAAATGAATAATATAGCAAATACACTTATTCTTTAATATTGCATATTTTTTAATTTCATTAATGCTGCAGAGATAGCTATTAATAGAATCATTAAAGCATAAGGAATAGCTGTGTTGATTCCAGTTTTTTGCATCATTCCTCTATTCTTTGCTAAAGCATTGCCAGATTTACTATAATTCTTATCATTATTTTCATTATCAATGCTGTTATTATTCACATTGTAATTATCATGTTTTGCTTTTGAAGAGTAATGATAATTCGTTCTGGAATTGTCTGTATTGGAATAATCCTTTCTGTAATTTTGAGAATATTCTTCATCTATGTTAAATGTACTGCTGTTCTGTTTATTGTTATTCTTATTTGGAATTATATTTGGACTAATATTCTTATTTATCTCCTTTTCAGATTGTGTTGTTTCAGAATCTTTGCTGATTTGTATATCAGTATGTGATTGATCGTTAGGTAGAGGATCTGTTTGAGTACTAGAATTTTTAGTTTCACTTACAACATTTAAGGTTATAGTCGTTTCAAATGATAATTCTGTGTTTGAACGATCTTGATTTTTATTTGCAGACGCAATACGAATTTTTGCAGTAAGTTTATCTCCAACTTTTGCTGTTTTAGGCACTTCAATTTTCAAAGGAATATATGTAGTTTTATTCGCTTCGATTGTTACAGAATCGCTTGATGCAGTAAAATCACTTGTGTTTATAGATGTAACTTTAATATTTTCATATTTAGTACTCGTAGGATTTACCACAGGAAGACTTATCTCTTTGGTGGATAGATTGATTTTAGTTGTAGAACCTAAGGTTATGTTAGGACGTATACTTAACCATTCAGCAGAAATTCTCGTATACATTATGTCATTATTATCGCCCTCATATAGAAGACCATAGCCGCCTCCTGCTTTTTGACTTAAAGCTTGAATAGTGGAGTAAGCCATTGCGCCATTCTTGAATCCTTTTTCTTCTGTCCAACTTTCTCCATCATTATATGAGACACGTATCAAACCATTTGCTCTTCCAGAACCAGAAGAAGATGAATATAAGAGGATTTTAGCTGCATCAGATCCAATTGGAGCATCTGGGAATGCTCTTGTTATTTGAGCGTTATTACCTGGATCTGGCAGTGTCTCATCTTTGTATGCTTTACCATACGTTTCTCCGCCATCATTAGAAAAAGCAATGATTCTATGATTATTTGCACCACCTTCATGCGGTCTAGAGTTTAACATAATTCTTCCATCAGAAAGCTCTACAACCTTATTTTCATCCATATGGCTTTGTTCTTTACCTAGTCCAACTGGATTTCCAGCTTTCCAAGTTACTCCATGGTCATCAGAGTATACAGATACGGCTTGCCACTTCTCATTGTTTCTTTGCACACTTCCATTGGAACTGTTTACTATTGCGTATTGTTGTATTAAACGACCTTTATATTTTCCGTATTTTAGTTGAATTCCATGTCCAGAAGTAGCAAATCTAGCTCGTTCATTTTTTGGATATTTAGTTATGTCTTTAGTTATAACTTTTGGTTCGCTCCAAGTTAAACCGTTATCTTTTGAGCAAGTAACAGCAGCATCTAAAATATGTCTATCACTTTGATTAGTGCTAGCTGTAGAATCCCATACTCCACCATCGTATGATTTGACGAAGAATAAGAAAATATTGCCTGTTTCTTGGTCTACAACATATGAAGGGTCAGAGAATCCATATTTATTTGGGTTTTCTTTTCCTTTTGCTACAATTTGTATTTTTTCAAAAGTTTTTCCACCATCTTTAGATATTCTTTGAACAATAGAATTTGGATTAGGAGCATCATATGCACTATTTGGTCGATAATCCCAAGCTGTAAGAATCCAACCATTGTTAGCTTCAGCTATTGCAGGTATTCTATAATAAGGTTTTCCAGTTAGTCCTTCTACAGTTTGACCTATTGTTGCTAATCTAATAGGATCTCCGTCTTTTCTAGGCCTTGGAACTGGATTAATATTTGTAACTTTGTCTCCAATTAATTTTGGAGTAGATATAACTTCATTACCATTTGCATCTTTGCTAATTTTCCAATCGGTTGATGGAGTGAAACCTTTTTCTTTAATATCAGAATCCTCTGTTATATGGAATCCTTGCGTGCATGATACAGTTTTTCCTGGTTGTAGATTTCTCCACCTACAGTTACCGTTATTCCCTTCAACAGCCACAGCAGTGAGATTACTGTTAGTTGGCCAAACAGTCACATTGTGATTAGTATTATTTGTGTAAGTCAGCTTATATCTTAGCGTATCCCCAACTCGAACATCATTTTTTAAATCATCCGTACGTGTAATCGTAAATGTTACTGGTTCAGTTTGTTCAGGGGGGGGGGTAGTTGCTGATGCTACACCTATGCTAAGTGACACAATTGTTGCAGATGTAAGAATTGCTGAGAAAATATTTTTGCAAACTTTATGCGCTGTTCCAATCATTATATTCCTTTCTTCATTGAAGGCGTATAAGTAATTACCTATAAATTACATCTTTGTCTTTATAGTTTGCGAGAACAATTACCTCGTATCTGTAGATTCTAAATCATTCATATGACATGTGACGTATGTTGAATTTTATGATAAAAAGAAGAAATTATATTGATTAAGTGAATATAAGCGAAAATATTTCGAAAATAATAATTAGTACTTATATAACGATGGTTATGTAAAATCAAATATGCATATGTCGATTAAATATGTTGTGTTGTAATACGGATAGTAGCTTGTATAAAGGATTTTTATGAAGAACATTGAAATTAAAAAATTAGATTATTCAGAAGCCAAAGATAATATGAATATAATTTTAGATTTATATCTAAAAGCATTCCCTAAAGAACTGGATCGTATAGATAATGTTCGTGAGCGCATATTAGATAGTTTGAAAGATAACAATAGTGCGCTTTTACTTGTTGCTACAATGAATAATCGTATTATCGGTGTTTTATATGGCATAGAATTATTACAAGATAATTGGTATGCGAATCAAATTAAGCCATTTTTATCAGAAAATTATGATTGGTACAATCAAAGCTTAGAATTAAATGAGTTATTTGTAGATCCTGAGTTTCAGCATATAGGCGTTGGCAGTGCGCTTATGAAGAAAGTCGAAAATCTTAAATTATATAAAACAATAATTTTATCTACAGAAAAAGATAACAATGCTGTTGCTTTAGATTTTTATAATAAGCTTGGATACAGTTTATTAACTGATAATTGGAAATCTTATTACGGGCCTATTTATTGCGTGCTATATAAGAAGTTTTAGTGAATCAATGAAAACTTACGCTACTGTGCGAAATGTATCGTTTATAATCAAAATATGACAATGATGCGGATTGCGGTAACGGGCGGAATCGCGGCTGGAAAATCTACTGTAGTAAACCATTTGCGTTCGCTTGGCGCGTTTGTTATAGATTACGATGTTTTAGCGCGTAAATGAGGCTTCTAACGAAGGTGCTTTAGCTGATTCCGATCAGCTCGCAGCTTTGCGCGAACAGTTTTTGAGCGAAAAGAAGTAGTTTTCTACTAAAAGCTTATAAACAAGATGCCCTCGGTGAGTAATCATCGGGGCATCTTTTAATATCTTTAGTAATAACGCTTTGATTTATTAATTTTTTATTATATAGTTTTTAAGAAAATAAATTTCTTACGAGAGAAAGTGTAATTATTGTGAGTGATTTGGATAATCAAACTGGAGATTACTCAGGCTCTGACAATCAGACTCAGTACGGACAGCCACAGTACAATGATCAGTCTCAGCAGTACAACCAGGCTCAGCCACAATATAACGACCAATCCCAGTATGGTGCTCAGCCTCAGTACAATGCTCAGCCTCAGTATGGTCAGCCTCAGTATGGCCAGAATTCGTATTCTCAGCCTCAGTATGGTCAGTACTCTCAGTCTGCTCCTCAGTACAATCAAGCGTCTTCCTACTCTAACTATGGGTCTAATAATTATTCATCAAACACATACAGAAGCTCTCGTAACAAGATTGCTGCAGGCCTGTTAGCGATTTTCTTGGGCGCTTTGGGTGTGCACAATTTCTATCTTGGTTTTAAAGGCAAGGCTATTGCCCAGCTTCTTATTTCTATTCTTTCTTTCGGCTTGCTGGCTTTTGTTTCTGGAATTTGGGCATTTATTGAAGGAATTTGCATTCTTTGCTCTCAGCCTGGTTCTAAGTGGCATAAGGATGCCGATGGTGCTGAACTTCAAGACTAATTTTACAATTACTATTTAGCAATAATGCCCCGGTAATTAGTTACTGGGGCATTAATTATAATCAAAATATGACAATGATGCGTATTGCTGTAACGGGCGGAATTGCGGCTGGAAAATCTACTGTAGTAAATCATTTGCGTTCGCTTGGCGCGTTTGTTATAGATTACGACGTTTTAGCGCGTAAAGTGGTGGAGCCAGGAAGCGTAGTCTTGCGGAAAATCGTAGGCATTTTTGGGGAAGATGCCGTTTTGAATGATGGCTCTTTGAATCGCGAGTTTATTGCGGAGCATATTTTTGGTGATGATGTAAATCATAAGCAAGCATTAAGTAAGATTGAGTCGCTTATTCATCCTGCTATTTATGATTTAGCGAAGACTTTAGAAAGCGAATATAGAAACGAATATAGAAACGAGTGTGATAGGAAAATTTCTAAAGAAGATTGCTGTGAGCGCGCATCTTTAAGCTCTGTAATTGTGCACGATATTCCGCTGCTTGCGCAAGTAATTGACAGTATTCCATTTAGTTTTGACTATATTATTACAGTTGAAGCGCCTAAAGATGTTCGCATTGCGCGAATGATAAGCGAGCGCAAAATGAGCCAGAATCAGGCGCAGCAGCGCATAAATAATCAAGTTGAAGAGATTGAGCGCAAAAAAATCGCGGATTTTGTGGTTGATTCTACAAAGCCTATGGAAGTTATGCTTAAAAACGTTGATTCAAAAATTAAAACGTGGATGGGTGAGGAGCATTAGAGACCCAAGGAAAAGTCGCAAGCAACCGCGCGATTGTTGGGTTTTAGTAAAATAAATAAAATGCTCTTGGAGAAAAGTAATGTCGAATAAAATTCAGCGCACAAACAAGCCTTTTGTTGTAAAAGCGCCATACAAGCCTTCTGGCGACCAGCCGCAAGCAATAGACGAGCTGGCGAATCGCATTGAAAACGGCGAAAACGATGTTGTTTTAATGGGCGCAACTGGCACTGGTAAAACTGCTACAACCGCTTGGCTTATTGAGCGTTTGCAAAGGCCTACACTTATTATTGAGCCAAATAAAACCTTGGCAGCTCAGCTTTGCGCGGAATTTCGCGAGCTTATGCCAGATAATGCTGTGAGCTATTTTGTGTCTTACTACGATTACTATCAGCCAGAAGCGTATATTCCGCAAACAGACACGTATATTGAAAAAGACTCGAATATTAACGACGATGTTGAGCGTCTTCGTCACGCAGCTACAGCGAATTTGCTTACACGACGGGATTGTGTTGTTGTAGCTACTGTTTCTTGCATTTATGGACTCGGTACCCCAGAGGAGTATGCCGAGCGAATGCTTATGCTGAGCGTTGGCCAGCAACTTGAGCGAGACGATTTATTACGTCAATTTGTGAGCATGCAATACAAGCGTAACGACATTGCGTTTACGCGCGGAACTTTTAGAGTGCGAGGCGACACGGTTGAGATTATTCCAGTTTACGAAGAATTAGCTGTGCGAATTGAGTTTTTTGGTGACGAAATCGACAGAATTACAATGTTGCATCCGCTTACTGGGGAAGTGATTCGCCAAGAGAGTAGCGTTCATATTTTCCCAGCGTCTCACTATATTGCAGGTCCGGAGCGCATGGAGCGTGCGCTTGAGGCGATTGAGAAAGAGCGTGACGAACGCGTTGCGCAGCTTAAAAAGCAAAATAAATTGCTGGAAGCTCAGCGTTTGGAAATGCGAACTACGTACGATTTAGAGATGCTTCGACAAGTTGGAGTGTGCCCAGGAGTGGAGAATTATTCGAGGCATTTTGACGGGCGCGCGGCAGGCACGCCTCCGCATACGCTTCTTGACTTTTTCCCAGACGACTTTTTGCTAGTTTTAGACGAATCGCATGTAACCGTGCCTCAAATCGGAGCTATGTACGAGGGAGACGCTTCGCGCAAAAGAACGCTTGTAGAGCATGGCTTTAGGCTGCCATCTGCAATGGATAATCGCCCGTTAAAGTGGAACGAATTTTTGGAGCATGTTGGTCAAACTGTGTATCTTTCTGCAACGCCTGGAGACTATGAGCTTGGGCTTTCGGATGGCGTAGTTGAGCAGATTATTCGCCCAACTGGCTTGCTGGACCCTAAGATTGAGGTTCGACCTGTGGAAGGGCAGGTTGACGATTTGCTTGCGGAAATCAAGGCGCGTGTGGCAAAAGATGAGCGCGTGCTTGTTACTACGCTTACAAAGAAAATGGCGGAAGACTTAACTGATTACTTTTTGGAGCTTGGTATTAAAGTTGAGTACTTGCATTCGGATGTTGATACTTTGCGCAGAGTGGAGCTTTTGCGCGAGCTTCGCGAAGGCAAAATTGATGTGATTGTTGGCATTAATTTGCTTCGTGAGGGCCTGGATTTGCCAGAAGTTTCGCTTGTTGCGATTTTGGATGCAGATAAGGAAGGCTTCTTAAGATCTTACCGTTCGCTTATTCAGACGATTGGCCGCGCTGCTCGTAACGTTTCGGGAACTGTGCTTATGTATGCAGATAGCGTTACGGATGCTATGAGCAAGGCGATTAGCGAGACGGAGAGGCGTCGCGAAAAGCAAATCGCGTATAACAAGGCGCATGGAATTGACCCTAAGCCTTTGCGAAAGAAGATTAGTGACGTTAACGACATGCTTGCTAAAGAGGATGTTGATACTCAAACTTTGCTAGCAGGCGGTTACAGGAATGCTAATAAGGCTGGGAATTCGCATTATGGAGTGCCAAAAGAGCCAAATCTTGGGCAGCAAAGTAAAGAAAAGCGTATGGCGAATATATCCGCCTTGCCGCAAAGCGATATTATGTCTTTGATTAAGAATTTGAGCGAGCAAATGCATGTTGCTGCAGAACAGTTGCAGTTTGAGCTTGCTGCTCGTTTGCGCGACGAGATACGCGATCTTAAAAAAGAGTTGCGTCAAATGGATGCGGCTAATAAGTGAGCGTAATGAGTGAGCTTGTAAGTTATCTTGTAAGTTAGCGTTGATAATAAATAAGCTAATGTATGCGTCAAATATTGAGTATTCTAGTTAGATGTGGTGAGTGCTGGATTTGAATATGTTAATAAAAGATTATTTATTGTCTATGATTCACGCGATGTCTTTGCATTGATAGAGAATCAGCCATGGAATATTCTAAATTTTGTTAATGTGAAAAAATAAATTTATTTTATTTTTTTGAAAAAATACTTGACAAAAGGATTGAGAGAGAGCATGCTCAGACAGACAGACAGACAGACAGACAGACAGACAGACAGACAGACAGACAGACAGACAGATGTGCAAGCGTAAGTGCGATGTTTCATAGTTTTCCTTGCGAATTGGTGGGATATTAGTACGACGATTGGCGAGTTTTTGTTCCGACGATTGGCGAGATATTGATATGACGATTGGCTATGTTTAGAAATGTGGTTGTAAGTGCTAAACGTTAAAAGGTTTAATTAGTGGCGGCTCATCAATGCGATGGAATCTAAAGGTGATGTGTTGCTTATGATTATGGCCTCTCTTGCATGGCAGGAATCGGAGTAGCTTTCAAAGAATGTTAAGATGGGTATTCAGTTCAGATATCAGAACTGCGAGATTCATGTCAATCACAACTGGTTCTTGGGATACACCAAAGATGAGAACGGACACCTTGCAGCAATACATGGTGTTTTTGTCATTTATAGAAAATTTATATGGTGGAATTATGCCAGGATTGAATTTATCAACCAAATAGTTTATAGCGTAATAAGTTTAGGTGTGTTTTAGACATAGAGGATAACGATGAAGACATTTGATATGATTAAAGAATTATGTAATAAAAAAATATAAGCGTTTCGGAACTTGCCAGACGGATAGGGCAGACTTCGCAGAACTTTGGTAAGAAACTGAAACGAGATACAGTTACTCTTGAGGAGTTGAAACAGATAGATGATGTTATGAAGGTTACCTTTGAGCAATCATTTATCTTCCCGGGTGGAGAAATGATAAAAACAAGTAATGAGTGAGAGAAATCATGGCATACGAAAAGAAAAGTATTAGAGCAATAATAGATGATGTAAATAGTAGAAGATTCTATCTTCCTGCTATTCAAAGAAAATATGTGTGGGGAGATTCACAGATCACAAGATTAATGGATTCTATCATGCTTGGATATCCTATTGGAACTTTTCTTTTTTGGAAAGTTAAGAAAACTATTGTGAACCAAAAAGAGTATTCAATGTATGAATTTATAAAAGATTACCATGAGCGAGATATGTGTAAGAATCCGGCTGCACCGCAGCCGTTCCCGTTTGGTAGTGGAGATGAAACGATCTGGGCTGTTTTGGATGGCCAGCAGAGATTGACTTCTCTATACATAGCTTTGCAAGGAAGTATGAGCAGAAAACTTCCAAACAAAAGATGGAAGAATGATGATGCATTTCCGAAGAAAGAACTGTACTTTGATTTGCACAGTGAAAAAACTGATGATGAGGACATTTCTTACGATTTCAGATTTTTAACAGCAGAAGAAGCCGCAAAGAATAAGGACAATAAGATATGGTATTTAGTAAAAGATATTCTTAAGTATTCAGCTGAAGATTTATTAACAGAAGTTATCATTCCAAATGGCTGGGCAACAGATAAAGTTGCAACAAAGAACATTTCGCTTTTACATACAAGACTTGTTACTGATGAAATTATCAACTACTTTGAGGTAGAAAAAGATTCGATTGACAGCGTATTAGATATTTTCGTTAGAGTAAATTCTGGTGGAACCGTTCTTTCAAAGAGTGACTTGTTATTCTCTACTATTGTTTCTCATTGGGATAAGGCAAGGGATGAAATTGATAAGTTGCTTTCTGAAATAAATAAGAAAGGCGAAGGATTCAAATTCTCTAATGACTTTATAATGCGAACTTGTTTGTATCTTTTAGATATGTCCGTAGCATTAAAAGTAGAAACATTCAAAAAAGACAGTGTATTAAAAATAAAACAAAACTGGGCTGCAATCCGAAAAGCCATCAAGGATACAGTTGATTTGTTAAATGAGTTCGGATTTAATTCAGAAAACATGATTTCTTATGTGGCTGTTTCTCCTATGGTTTACTACAGATACAAAGGTGGTGATTTCGATTCAAGCAGTAAAGCTGAATTAAGAAAATATATTGTAATCGCACAGGTAAGACAGATTTTTGGCACCGCATCAAATTCTGCACTGACAAGCATAAGAGAGGCATTGAAGGCTGCGCCATCTAATTCATTTAGTATGAAAACTCTAAATGGGATTAGATTCACAGGTGACAGAACTCTTAGATATACTGCGGATGAGATTGATTCAATGTTTGATACATACGAGATTGGAGCCTATACATTTATGTTGTTATCTCTTCTGTATCCAAATTTGAAATATAGTCAGAAGGGATTCCACCAAGACCATATGCATCCGTATACGGGATTTGAAGAAAGCAAAATTGATGGTTTGATATTGCCGGACGGAACAGTGATTGATGATGATACTAAAGAAGATTGGCGTAGAAGAAGGAACACATTAGCAAACCTTCAGTTGCTCGAAGGCAGAGAGAATGAATCTAAGAATGCCACACCACTCGTTGATTGGTTGAAGATTACTGAAAATAGTGAAAATGCTAAGTACCTTCCAGGAAATATTTCTTATGAACTTTCAAATTTTGAAGAGTTTATGGAGAAACGTCAGGAATTGATGAGCAATGCATTAAAGGATATTCTTTTATAGTATTTTCCTATACAAGCAATAAGGCTACCCAACACTTGTGTCGGCTCGACATACCGATTTTCAGGGGGATGACTGTTCTATGATTGCCCTATACAGCAGGTGGATTATAGGTTACTCGTTGAACAATCAATCCACGTGGAGAGTGTCGTATTAATGTTGAGGGGTTAAAGCTGGGTGTGCATTCCGTAACGTTCAAAATTACGCTACTTCTTTCGCTACTTAGTTCGTTTCAATTCTCGCTCAAAAAATCGTGTATTAGTTGTTTGTGTCGTTAACAATATTTTCTATATTTCTGCCTGAGTAGAAGATACGGATAACAGTAACTGTAGTTTTATTTTCGTCTACTTGGTAAAAAACTGTGTAGTTATCGACTGGAACTCTGTGTATTCCTTTAGAACACCACGGCTCCCAATTAACAAGTGTATATCGCATAGGCATAGTCTCAAGAGAGCGTATAGCATGCTTAATGCGGTTGACTTGTTTTTCAGCTGTTTTTGGAACTTGTAAATTAAAGCGAATGTATTCGTATAGTTCTGTAAGATCAAGGAATGCTTGCGGAGAATAAATTATGCTGTATGATTTGCTCATACTCCGTATTCCTTTGCGAATAACTTATCAACATCGTTGGCACTATACGATTTTCCAGTCGAAAGAGAATCGATGCCTTTTTGTAATTCTGCATCCAGTTCGGCTCTAGTTAAATTACCTAAAGCAAGCGGCTTTTCCTGCTTATTAGTTGGCAGGCGGAGTTCAAATGGCATGCCTTTTTGTAAAACAATCTGGCTGTAAAGCATTTGGATTGCTGAAGATGGTGTTATTCCAAGTTGGTTCAAGATGTTTTCAGCGTTTTCTTTAAGATTTGTGTCGATTCTTGCATATACAGCGTTCGTGTTTGTCATTGTGTTCGCGTCCTTTCTGACCTTATTTTACAAAATTCTTGCAAGCATATGCAAGCGAATGAAAGCAAAAGTTTAACTACTATTCAGATTATAGATTCCCGTTGTTGGTTTAGGTATTTTTTGTTGGATGGAAATTAGGCGTATTGGTAAACCTGAAGGAGTGTGAAGATGGCTGCAAAATATTAAGATGTGCAAGAATTGCTAGAAAAAGCTGATTTTAATGCTAGCTTGAGTTTGCTTTAGTGAGGACGATTGGAAAGCGCGGTGTGTGAAATACATGTCGTCAAGTCATAAAGGCCAAAATATTTAGTGTGTGCAGCAATTCTTTTGTTGCGTGTATTTTCATGTTTTATGCGAGCGCTACTTAATGCGTAATGCGTATCAATGCGTATAATCGTATAATAATGTGATAAAAAACACTAAAATATGTATAATAATGTGATTAAATGCACTAAATTATGTATAATAATGTGATACACGATAAAAGATAACGCAAAATATAACAGAATAACCGCAGAATTGTTGCAACATAATAACGTAGCAGAACAATCACGCGTAAAAACAGCAACGCACTAATACGGCTGCAATATCTAATAGCGTAATGCAAGATGAAAGGTGAGTAATCATGAAAAGGCTGATTATGAGCAAACTTTTAGCATGGAAGAACTCGCCGTACCGTAAACCATTGATATTAAAAGGCGTGCGTCAAGTTGGTAAAACTTGGATACTAAAAGAATTTGGTAAGCTTTACTACAAAAATATTGCTTATTTTAACTTTGACGAAAACAAAGAATATAAGCAATTCTTTGAAACCACTAAAAATGTGGAGCGAATTTTACAAAACCTAATGCTTGCAAGTGGCCAAAAAATCGAACCAGAAAACACGCTTATCATATTTGACGAGGTTCAGGACTGCACAGAAGTAATAAACGCGATGAAATATTTTTGTGAAAACGCTCCGAAATATCATGTTGCTTGTGCTGGATCATTGCTTGGAATAACGCTTGCCAAACCATCTTCATTCCCAGTTGGAAAAGTTAATTTTATGCAAATAAACCCAATGAATTTCACAGAGTTTTTACTTGCTAATGGAGATGAAAATCTAGCGAAGTTTATTGAACAAATCGATAAAATAGAGCCGATTCCAGACGCATTTTTTAATCCGCTATACGAGAAATTAAAAATGTATTATGTTACAGGGGGAATGCCTGAGTCAGTTTTAATGTGGGCTAAAGCACGAGATGTAAACGCAATGCAAGAAACATTGTTTGAGATTATAACAGCTTATGAACGAGATTTTGCGAAACATCCTAATGTTAGTGAGTTTCCTAAAATATCAATGATTTGGAATTCTATTCCATCTCAACTGGCGCGTGAAAACAAAAAATTCTTGTATAAAGTTGTTAAAAATGGTGCTCGGGCAAGAGAATATGAAGACGCTTTGCAATGGTTGGTGTCGGCACAATTGGTGTATAAAATTTATAGAAATACTGCGCCGAATTTACCTATTGCTGCTTATGATGATGTATCTGCTTTTAAGATTTATCTGGCAGATGTTGGTTTGTTAAGGCGATTAGCACAACTTGCTCCTACTGCATTTGCGGAAGGCAATAGGCTGTTTACTGAGTTTAAGGGTGCTTTAACAGAAAATTATGTTTTGCAGGCGTTACTTACTCAATTTGAAGTTATGCCTAGATACTGGTCTCAAACGAATCCGCCTTATGAAGTGGATTTTCTTATTCAACGAGAAAATGATATTTTCCCTGTTGAGGTTAAATCTGAAGCGAATATTAATAGTAGAAGTTTGAAAAAGTTTAAAGAATTATTCCCTAATCAAACGAAATTGCGTATACGATTCTCGCTGAATAATCTAAAACTAGACGATGATATGTTGAATATTCCGTTATTTATGGCTGATTACACGGATAAGCTTATAGAACTTGCGCTGAAAGATTGCACTGAAAGAAAATGATTGATAAGTTAGCGTGACTAATCGCAAGTTAAGAGTGATTAATCAGTGAACGCATGTAGTCATGTTTAATCGTAGTAAATAAATAAGTGCGAGTTTTGCCTATAGGTCACAATTTGCTGGTACACTATTACTCGGAAAGTGGGTATTTTCCCATTTAAAAATAAACAAAGGAAACAGGCAGGCATTATGAGAAAAGCCAAAATTGTTGATACTATTGGACCAGCTACCGAATCGTTAGAGGGCATTACCAAGCTTGTTGAAGCTGGCATGGATGTTGCTCGCTTAAACCGTTCGCATGGCACTCCTGAAGATCATTTGCGCGTTTACAACAATGTGCGCGAAGCTTCAAAGACCACTGGTCGTAATGTTGCTGCTCTTGTTGATTTGCAAGGTCCAAAGATTCGTTGCGGCTGGTTCAAGAAGAACGCTGACGGCGAAGACAAGGTTTATTTGGAAGAGGGCCAAGAGTTCGTTATTACAACAGACGATATTGAGGGTGATGAGCATCGCACTTCCACAACCTTCAAGGGTTTGCCAGGAGATTGCCACGCAGGAGATCCAATTTTGATTGATGATGGCAAGGTTCGTCTTGAGGTTACCAAGGTAGAAGGCAACGACGTACACACTAAGGTTGTTGTTGCTGGCCCAGTTTCTAGCCACAAGGGCATTAACCTTCCAGGCGTTGCCGTTTCTCTTCCAGCATTGACCGAAAAGGATGAGTCTGATCTTCGTTGGGCTATTCGCACGGGTGCAGACATTATTGCTATGTCGTTCGTGCGTTTTGCTACCGATATTGATCGTGCTCATGAAATCATGGACGAAGAAGGCCGCCGCATTCCAATCGTTGCAAAGATTGAGAAGCCGCAGGCTGTTGCAAACTTGGAAGAGATTGTTAAGACCTTCGATGGCATTATGGTTGCTCGTGGAGATATGGCAGTGGAGATGCCACTTGAGCAGGTTCCACTCGTTACCAAGCGCTGCATTGAGCTTTCTCGCCAATATGCAAAGCCAGTAATCGTTGCTACCGAAGTTCTTGGATCTATGGTTAACTCTCCAGTTCCAACTCGTGCAGAGGCTTCTGATTGCGCTAACGCTGTTCTTGACGGCGCCGATGCAACTATGACCTCTAACGAGACCGCAGTCGGCAAGTATCCAGCAGTTACCGTTCAGACCATGTCTCGTATTTCTCAATACGCTACTGAAAACGGTTACGATCGCATTCCATCTGTGGAGCTTGACATGTCTAGCACGGGTGCAGTTTCTTCTGCAGCTGTTGACTTGGCAGACAAGCTTAACGCTAAGGCGATTGTTGCTTACACGCAAACTGGTCGTACTGTTCATCGCATTTCTCGCGAGCGTCCAGCTGCTCCAATCTATGGCTTGACCAACAATGAGCACACTTATCGCTGGTTGGCTTTGAGCTGGGGCACTGAAGGCTTCTTGATTAGCGAGGACTACCACGATATGAACCGTCACGATCTTATGATCTTCACCGACAAGGTTCTTCGTGAAGCTGGCAAGGTTGAAGACGGCGACAAGATTGTTGTTTTGAGCACTGCTCAGGGTGAGCGCCAGGCTGGTCGTACTGACTCTATTTACGTTCACACCGTTGGTGCTTGCGATTAATCGCTAGTTGATTGCTAGTTGATTGCTAGTTAATCGTTAGTTTTCTAAACGCGCATCCTTTTGGGTGCGCGTTTTTTATAATCGTGTTATAGGCCAAAATCGCGTGAGAGTGATGGGGAAGATAACAAAAACGCCGCTTAGAATGTAAGCGGCGTTGTGCATGTGCCCCCGGTGAGACTCGAACTCACACTGCACAGATTTTGAGGCTGTTTCCTCTACCAATTGGGATACAGGGGCATCTTAAATTATCCGCGTTTTAACGCGACTTGACGACTATACCACATTTTGTAGAGTAATCAAATATACCGCGTGTTGCGCGTAAAAAAGCTAGTTGCGTGCGTGCGGAAGAATCGCAAGCAACCGCTCGCTAAAAACCCAAAGTAAAATGCAATAAATCAAAACGGAATCAAAACGGAATCAAATATCACAAATAAGAATCAAAACAGAATACAAATCCCACAAATCAGAAATATTAATTTGCAAATTATTTAAGATTGGGTGTGTTGATGTAAGAATTTTGGTATAATTGCAACTTGCGCCTCTGTAGCTCAATGGATAGAGCAACGGCCTTCTAATCCGTTGGTTGCGCGTTCGAATCGCGTCGGGGGCACTTTGCTTTGCTCTTGTGTTATGTGAAAAATGTTTGTCACGTATTATGCAAAATAAGGAGCACTTGTGGAAAATCATAGTGTAATGGAAAATGCTAGTGTAGCAGCATCAATAATTCTGGCAGCAGGTGATGGGACGCGCATGCGTTCAACAACGCCGAAAGTATTGCATAAGTTTGCTGGAAAAACACTCCTAAATCGCGTAATGAACGCAATGGCAGGCGTAAATCCTAAGGAGCTTGCTGTTGTAGTGCACGCTCAAGCGCAACGAGTGTCGGCAGCTGCGCGAAGCTACGACAATGCTGTGCGGATTGTGAACCAGGATGATAAGCCTGGAACGGGTAGGGCTGTGCAATGCGCAATGCATGACCTTAACGAGGCTTCAAAACAAGAATGCGGCAATGCGCTTAAAGGGGCTGTGTTAATCGCAGCAAGCGATATGCCACTTTTAGACACGCAAACATTGCAATCATTAATCGATTTTCACAATAATCAAGGCAATGTGGCAACTGTTTTAACCGCTGTTTTAGACGACGCCACTGGCTACGGGCGAATTGTGCGAGAAGCAAATGGTGATGTTTTGCGAATTGTAGAACACAAAGATGCCAATGCAGGAGAGCTTGCGATTAAGGAAGTTAATACGTCTGTGTACGTGTTCGATGCGGAAGTGCTTACAGACGCAATATCCAACCTTAACTCCAAGAACGCTCAAGGCGAGTTCTACTTAACAGATGCGCTAGAGCACGCTCGCACAATGGGACGAGTTGGAGCAATGGCGGCAGCAGATTCGTTGAGTGTAGAAGGCGTGAATACGCGCGTTCAGTTAGCTGCGCTTGCAAAAGCATACAACAAGCGCGTTTGCGAAAAGTGGATGCTTGAAGGCGTAACGATTCTAGACCCAGAAAACACGTGGATTGAAGACGATGTTGTTTTGCAAGAAGATGTTACGGTTCTTCCAGGCTGTTTCTTGCAAGGGCATACAACTGTTAAAAGCGGCGCTGTTGTAGGACCGTACACTACGCTTATTGATGCGCAAGTTGACGAAGACGCGGTTGTGGAGCGCTCGCGTGTGCAAGAATCGCATATTTGCCGCGCTGCAAACATTGGTCCGTGGACGTACTTGCGACCAGGAAATGTGCTTGGCGAGGAGAGTAAAGCTGGCGCGTTTGTGGAAATGAAGAAAGCACATATTGGAAACGGCACTAAGGTTCCGCATTTGAGCTATATGGGCGACGCTGATTTGGGAGAGCACACGAATATTGGCGGTGGCACGATTACAGCAAACTACGATGGCGTGCATAAAAACCATACGACTATTGGCTCTAACGCGCATGTTGGTGCAGGAAACCTGTTTGTAGCTCCAGTTACTGTTGGAGATGGAGTTACAACGGGTGCAGGATCTGTTGTGCGTCACGATGTTCCAGCGGATTCCATGGTGTATTCGGAAAATACGCAGCACGTTGTAGAAGGCTGGAAGCCAGCTTGGGAGCGCTAGTTCGATAGTTCGATAGTTTGCTAGTTCGATAGTTAAGGAGAAACAATGGCAGCTTTAGAAAGCTCTGTTAACGCGATTAGGATTGCTGCGGCTGCAGCCGATAGGTTAAAAGCCACTAATTGCCAAGCTTTTGACGTTAGCAATCTGCTTGGAATTACAGACGCCATGCTGATTGTTTCTGCATCTAACGAGCGTCAAGTCTTAGCTGTTAGTGAAGAAATCGAAAAAGACTTGTACTTAAAAGACAACAAACGCAAGCCAATATCTAGAGAAGGCTTAGAACTAGCACAGTGGGTTTTGCTTGATTTTGGCGACTTTGTGATTCATATTATGCACGAGGAAGCGCGCGAGTTTTATCGCCTTGAGCGTTTGTGGAATGATTGCCCTGTAATTGATTTGCAACTTCCAGATCATAGCGAGAGCGATGCGGATGGTGATAATGGTGATGATGCACAAAATGGCGATTAAGAGTCTGAAAGGTAGCGCAAGATAATGGTGGATTTTGTTGAAAGCGCAACGCAAATTGCGCATAATGCAAATAAAAACAGCGCTCACGAGGGTATTGCGCGTTCTGTAATGCTTGTTCGCCACGGTCAGACGCCTTATAATGCACAATTTAGACTTCAAGGCATGATTGATATTGCTTTAGATGAGTCTGGAATAGACCAGGTGACTCGCTCTGGCAAGGCTTTGCGAGTGCTTTTTGGAGCTTCCGACTTAGAAGACCCAAAGAATCCAAATAGCCAGGAGCACGTGCGCATTACTCCAGAAGAAGCGGACGCTAGTTTTGTTGCCATTGTTTCGCCGCTTATTCGCGCACAACAAACGGCTCACGCTTTTGCAGATAAGATTGGTCTTAATGTGCATGTTGAAGATGGCGTGCGCGAGCGATTTTTTGGCGAGTGGGAAGGCCTTAATCGCCAGCAAATTAGCGAAAAATGGCCAGAAGATTTTAATGCTTGGGTAAAAGGCGAAGGTGGAGAGCTTAATCACGGTGCAGAAACTAAGCAAGAAGTTGGCGAGCGCGCGGCGAAAGCTGTAGAAGATTGGGCGCGCAAAACTGGCTCAGACCGCGATTTACTAGTGTTCTCGCACGGATCTTGCCTTTCTCAAACTGTTCATAAGCTTCTTGGATTAGACAAGGTAGATCCTTCTTATAAGACGATTGGCGGAATGGGAAACGGCCGTTGGGCGAGATTAATTCCAAGCCTTAATGCGGATGGCTCAATTCATTGGCGTTTGGATGCTTACGATCAAGGTCCTGCAGCCGACCCTACAAGCCAGCGTCTTATTCGCATTTGGGGAGCAGCTTAATCTGCGTAATCTCTCCTTTTTACCGCTTATATTTCGAAAACTACCGTTTAGCGATTTTGTAAAGACAGACTATTTACAGTGCCGTATAGTCAAAATTACAAAACAGAAAGCTAGCAAATGCTAATAAAAGTTAGCAAAGCTAGCAAAATCTAACGGTAGTATACGGAAGGGAGGCTTGATGAAAGTAACGATTGCTATTGTGCCGCCAGAAGAAGAGCAATGCGCTCAATTGTCAGTTCACAATATTGACGATAACCTTAAACGCATTATAGCCAGCTTGCAAAGCATTGATTCTAAAGATGCAAAATCAAGCAATGCTGAAAATAATACTGCGATTGCCGAAAATAATACTGCGAATGCGGCAAATAGCAACAATAATTCATTCATATATGGTTATATTAATGATTCGATTATTGTTATGCACGAGCCGGATGTGATTATGATTTGCGTAGAAAATTCGCGTGTAATCATTCACAGTGATAAAGGCGAGTGCGTGTCTTACAAGCGCCTAATGGATTTTGATAATCCGCAATTCGCGTCGTTTGTGCGCATATCTAAATCCGCAATCGTGAACTTAAATCGCATTGTTCGAGTTGATCCAGGATTCGGCGGAAGTATGAGCGTAAAAATGGACGACGGAAGCGTTGAGTGGATTAGTCGCAGATGCTTAGCAGGCTTCAAAAAGCGCTTAGGAATGTAGTTTTAAGCGTATTTTTTATTACTAATTTTTAATACTAATTTTTTAATACTTAAAAAGGAAACGATTATTATGGAAAAGCAAGTTACAACAATAGGCAAAACAATGGTAAAAAACATTGTTAAAGGCATTGGCATAGCGTGCACTATTTTTACTGCAATTAGTTTTGTGTCAAGCTTGTTAGCAAATACCGCAGTTGGAAACAGAATCGCATCTTATGCTGTAGCGTCGTTTGTTATTGGCATAGGCTATGGAGTATTCGCTATTTTTTGGTCGAATGAGCGTATGTCAAATCTTGCAAAATTCGTTTTTGCACTAGTTCCACCAATTGCTATTCAATTTATTGTGTCTGTGATTGTTGGATGGATTTCATTCAAAGATGAGCCAGCTGTGATTTGCGGATGGATTTCGTTCACTGTTGTTTTCCCGATTGCAATTGCTGCAATAATTTATTACTTCGAGAAGAAGAAAGCGGAAGAAATGAACGCTAGATTGCAAGCATTGCGTAAAGAAAGCAAGTAAATTAGTGACAATTAAATAATTTAAGTAAAAATTTAAGTAAATAAAATAATCAAATAAAAAGTGAGTGGTGTTCATCTTCGCCTTTGAAGAAGAACACCACTCGCTATTCTAAAACGCATCATAGAATGGTCATAATTTATTCGGCGTTTTGTTAGATTTTTGCAAAAAATTAGTATTTTGACTAATCTTTAGCAATCGTCTTTCCAGCATTAGCTCCAGAAGTCAAATCCTGAATTTCAGTGATTTCCATAACAGGAACAGCAGCTGGCTTCTTTGTGCCTTTTTCTTCTGCAACGCGCACTTGCTCATTGTAAATCGCGTCATCTGTGTGAAGTGTAACTGTTCCGCGGAAGCGATAGCCCTTCTTTTCTGCCAAATTTGCAACTGCAACAACAAGCTGGCTGCCGTCTTGCAAGTTCTTAAAATGCTGACCTGCAGTGCGCTCGTGGTAAGCAAGGTGATTATCGTCTAGAACAAACATCGACATCTTTGGGCCAAGATCAAGCTCGCCATCTTTGCTAATCGTTGCAATCCAAGCCAAATTGTTTTCAATAAAAGTCTTCATATCTTCACTAAGAGTTGCCATGTTGAGTCCTTTCTTCAACTGATTATTGTGCAATCGCGCAATCATACGATTATGCTTCAATCACTTTTAAGATTACGCGCAATCGTGCATATAAAGGCTTAAAAATCGATGAGTTTTTGTAAAAATGCGTAAACTTGTGACATAAATCACTAATTGCACAAAGTGCGCGCTATATTCCTCGCGGCTGTTAGTAGCCGCTCGGCTGATTTGGCATGTAAAGTCCACTGGACTTTACATTTGAGCCAAATCACGCTTTGACTGAGCTTGAAATGCGTTATGCAATTTCAAGCTCAGTCAAAGCGCCTCTCGCTTAAAGCGTAGCGCGAAGGCAGGTCGGAGCGACTACAAAGTCATGGGTTGTAAATCATGAATCGTAAATATTAAGGCAATAGCGTGCTATCAAGTGCTGATTTCGCAATAAAGTAGTAAATTTTCCGAAGGAACGCCAATGGGTTGTACTTTTCTTGTTTTTGTGGCTATTCTATAAAGTTTATAAGGCAATTTAGCTAACTTAAAGAAAAATTTAATGCTATAGACTTGTTGTTTGCAATAATGAGGGGAGTGACATGAGTGAAATAAATAGCGCGGTTCAACCAAGGCAGAATAATCGAATTAACGTAAACATCGCGCGAATCATGTTGCTCTTATGTGCCGCGATTTGGGGCGGAAGCTACGTCTCGTCTAAATACGCTCTAGAGGTATTCCCACCGCAATGGCTTATGGGAGTTCGCATGCTTGGAGCGTGCATAATAATGGGCGTAGTCTTCTTTAAGACGATTCGCAAAAATTTTACTAAAAAGCTAATAATTCCTTCTCTTTTAACGGGCGTTACGTACTACGCATCTTTAGTTACGCAAACAGAAGGATTAAGGTGGATTGATCCAGGCAGAAGCGCTTTTCTTACAGCAGCCTACTGCGTTATAGCGCCATTTTCCGCGTGGATGATTATTAGAAAAAAGCCAACGCTTTTAGGAATTATTGCTGCTTTAACATGCGTTGTTGGCGTTGGATTCGTTGCATTAAAGCCAGGCTCTCTTGTTCTTACGCTTTCTCACGGAGATATTTTAACTCTTATTTGTGCTGCTGTTTTTGCGTTTAACTTAACATACTTAGCGTATTATTCTAGACAATACAATCCCGTTGCTTTAACATTCGGCCAGTTTAGTGTTTCTGGAGTTCTATTTTTGTTTGGAGCTGCAGTAAGCGAGCCTTTGCCTAACTTTAGTGCAGAAGATAATTGGATTACGTTTACAAACATGTTCTATCTTATAGTGATAGTAACTGTTCTTGCGCAAATTATTCAAAACTACACGCTGATTTATCTTTCTACAGCTAATGCTTCTGTGATTATGTGCACAGAATGCTTGTTTACATTGCTATTTTCTAGCATTCTTTACAATGAGCGCGTAACAAATATGGCTTTTGTTGGATTCGCTTTGATTTTTGTTGCGATTTTGCTTGCAAGTTTGGCAGAGCATATTGAGCTAATGCGCGCAAGAAAAAAGCAAGGTTCTTATAAATCTAAAGCAAAAGTGGCATCTGTGCCAGCATCTACAATCTAAGTAGTACTCAATTTGAACACTAATTAGTGAATATTTTTGGCGATTACTAATTGGTGCATATTGCTTAGTGAGTAGTAGTAGATAACGATTTTTAAGGTGTGCTTGTGAAGAACTTCTTTAAGGGAATATCATTTACGCAAGTTCTAGCTGGCTCTCTTGCAGCTGTAACTGCGTTTTTGCTTTCGTCAAAAATTGGCATAGCTGGCTCTGTTATTGGCGTTGCAATAGGTTCTATTGTGTCTGCTGTAGCATCGCAACTTTATCAAAATGTTATTCACGCGTCTTCAAAAAAGATACAGTCTTCTTCTGCGTTAAAGTCGGGTTCAAGCCGCTATGAAGAAGATGACACTAAAGTGGTAAATAATGCGCGTTTTATTGCATTAGAGGATGATATGCCTAAAGAATACGAAGTTTACAATAATATGATTGATTCGAGCAAAGAAAAACAAGCTAGAAGAGTTGTTGCAATGGCTTCTAATGCAAATAATGCAAATTTTGCTGGCGATTCTTCACTAGATGGCGATTCTTCAAACTCACAAAACGCAAAATTGGGTAAGGCGCCAGCACTTAGTGCCGAAAGCACGAGTGTTATGGAATTGTCTTCCTTAAGAAAACTAAAAGAAGAAGATAATGCGCTTTCGGAAGGAGACGAAGACTCGATTCTTACTCTTAACGACGCTAAACGCGAATTAGGAGGCAGAAGTGATTACGCAAATAGTGAAGCTAAGTATAAGAAGCTTACGATTGTTATTGCTATTTTGAGCGCGCTCGCGGCTGTTCTTCTTACTGCTGGCATTGTGTTGCTGTTTACTCAAGGAAAGGGTACAGATAATTTAGTGCCTTCTGGCCAGAATACCGAGCAGAATAATGGCCAGAATCCAAATAATCAAATGCGGCAAAATGGCCAAAATAATGGCGTTCAAAATCAAGATAAGAACTCTAAAGATGTGCAAAAAGACTCTCAAGATGCGCAAGATGAGAAAGATAGTAAAGACAGCAAAGATAGTAAAGACGGTGAAAATTCTTCGAGCAAGAATCCTAGCGAAAAGCAAGATAAAAAGACTCACGAAAGGTCTTCCTCTTCTTCTTTAGATTCAAATGGGTCTAAGGCAGATTCTGGCGATCAAAGCTCTGAGGATTCTGGCGTTTCTGGAGCGGATTCTGGCGCGCGCGGGTCTAAAGGCGATTCCTCGGTTTCTGGCGATTCTTCGCCGTCTTCGCCTTCGACTTCGACTAACGGCTCGGGTGGTGGATCTTCTGCGCAACAAGGCGAATCTGGCTCGCAGCAATCTGGCAGTTGAGAATAGGCGGCGTGAGTAGTCGGCAGCGAATAGGAATAGCGCTAAAAACCGCTGCATACGACACGCCGAGTTTGGTTGGTAGCAAAATCTGTTGTATTCTATCAAAGGTTCGTTTGAGCTATACAACTAAAACGGGGCTATGGCGCAGCTGGTAGCGCATCTCCATGGCATGGAGGGGGTCGGGGGTTCGAATCCCCCTAGCTCCACAATTTGAAACGTCACTTTTAATCGGAGTGGCGTTTTTGTTATATTTCGATACGTATCTTATATACTTGTAAGTCCTAGTGCATGTAACGTATTTTGCACAAGCATTCTAAACTTAAAACTTAACTTAGAACTTAGAGGAGAAATTCCGCATGGTAAAGCGCGCGTGGAAAGTGGCATGCAAAATAGCCAATAATGAGCGTACGTCTGGGTTGATTATGCTCGGATTTGCTTTAGCTGGATTAATGCTTGCAAATTTGCCATTTGCGTCGCCTATTTTTGAAGCTGTTTCTCACACGCAAATCGGAATTCCATACACCAACATTCACATGTCGATTAGCCACTGGGTTCAAGACGGCGTGCTAACTATTTTCTTCCTTACAGTTGGTTTAGACTTAAAACACGAGCTTATTGCAGGATCTCTTAGAGACCCGCGCGCTGCAGCAATGCCAATGATTTGCGCGGTTGGCGGCATGATTGTTCCGCCGATTCTTTTTGCTGGAACTGTTACAATATTCTCGGAGTTGCACGCTGGTCAAGAGATTATGCGACTTACTTCTGGAGCGCTTCCGTCTTTAGATATGGTTCGCTCTGGTTGGGCTATTCCTACAGCAACAGATATAGCGTTCTCGCTAGCAGTTCTTGCTCTTTTTGCTAAAACGCTTCCTAAAGCATTGCGCGCATTTTTAATGACTTTGGCTACAGTTGACGATCTTCTTGGAATTGCATTAATCGCATTATTCTTCTCTTCGCTTAACGCGTGGTATTGGTTTGTAGGCGTTGTTTTATGCGGATTAGTGTGGACTATGCTTGTGCGATTAAAGCGAGTTCCATGGCCTGTTGTGGCGCTTGTTGGATTGCTTGCGTGGGTTATGATGTATCAAGCTGGCGTTCACCCTACTCTTGCAGGCGTAATGGTTGGTTTGCTAACTCCTGCGCATCTTGTTCACGGCGAAAAGTCGCTTAGAGCCGAAAGGTATCGCCAAAAAATTCAGCCTTTGTCTTCTTTGTTTGCGCTTCCAGTTTTTGCACTTTTTGCAACTGGAGTTCATTTTGAAACTTTGACTTGGCAGCTATTCTTGTCTCCAATATTAATTGCGATTACGATTGCGCTAGTTGTTGGAAAGCCTCTTGGAATTATGATTACTGCTTGGATTGCTAAGAAAGTTATGGGCTTGCGCGTTCCAGACGATTTGCGCGTTCGCGATCTTTTTCCTACAGCATGCGCGTGCGGAATTGGTTTTACTGTGTCTTTGTTAATAGCTTCGCTTTCTTATAGCGACGCGGATCTTTCGGGCGAGGCACGATTCGGCGTACTAGTGGCGTCTATTATTGCGGCTGCTGTTTCTGGATTCTTGCTTGCAAAGCAATCGAATCATATGGAAGAAGAATTAGACGATATTGAAGAGTGATTAATGGCAATTAAAAGTGATTAAGAGTGACTTTAATGCGTTTTTTAATCGCGATTATAAGATGACTAGAAAGTGACTAGAAAGTTTTAGAAGGTGACTTATGGTTTCTAATAATAATTTAGGTAATTTAGATAATTCTGGTAAATCTGATAATCCAGATAATTCTTGCGATTCGCGCGCGCAAAGCGAACAGAACTCACCTTGGAAAGACACTTATTACAGCGGTGCCGTAATGATGCGCGGGCCAATGATTCCTAAGGAAAGCACAACGGAAACGCTGTTGCAACACGATTTGCCTAATAGCGATTCGCATGATAATCATGCGTGGCAAGGCCTTGACCCTTGGCGAGTTCTTAGAATACAAGCCGAATTTATTGATGGTTTCGACGCTTTAGCAAAACTTGGATTAGCTGTTAGCGTGTTTGGTTCTGCTCGCATAAAGCCAGACGAGCCAGAATACAATAGCGCTCGCATAATGGGCAAAGAGCTTGTAAAACGCGGTTTTGCGGTGATTACGGGAGGCGGGCCTGGAATTATGGAAGCAGCAAATCGCGGAGCGGCAGAAGCTGGCGGAACAAGCGTGGGGCTAGGAATCGAATTGCCTCACGAGCAGGGCTTAAACAAATGGGTAAATCTTGGAATGCAATTCCGCTACTTTTTTGTTCGCAAAACAATGTTCCTAAAGTATTCTTCGGGAATTATTGTGTGCCCAGGCGGTTTTGGCACAATGGACGAGCTTTTTGAGTCGCTTACGCTTGTTCAAACGCATAAGGTTTCTAAAATTCCTGTTGTTCTTTTTGGCAGCGAATATTGGAAAGGCCTTATGAATTGGATTGAAACTACAGTTAAAGAAAGAGGACTTATATCGTCTTTTGACCCTAGTTTGCTTGCGATTACAGACGACCCTCTAGAAGCTGTGCGAATCGCAACTGGAGATAAGTTTATTAATTAGTTTTGGCTAGTTTTGGCTAGTTTTGGCTAATTTTCCTTCATTTTGCGCTCATTTATAAGCGTTGTAAGTTGCCAAATCTCTTCTCCAACGTCGATTCCGCGTGGGCATTGCCTAGAGCATGCGCGCACGGATTGGCACGCGCTTATGCCGTCGCTAGAATCCGCCAACTCTAATCTTCGATTAGTGGCGTTATCTCTGGAATCGTTAATAAATCGCGCTGCATTTATAAGCGCTGCAGGTCCAATAAACGCTTCTCCGCCTGCATAAACTGGGCAAATTCCTTCGCACACGCCGCACATTATGCAATTGCTTAAAAGCTCAAACTTTGCAAGCTGCTCTGGGTGTTGCAAAAACTCAATAATCGCAAGCTTTCCGCTGCTGTTTCTTGTTTGAACATTTTGCGCTTGCAAGTATGGCTCAAGTCTTTTAAGCTGCGCAATCATTGGGGAAAGATCGCAAATAAGGTCTCTTTGAACAGCAAAGCCAGAAAGTGGCGCAACCTCAATAATGCCAAAGCTTCCGTTTTGTATTAAAGAAAGAGTTTCTTTAGATTGCACTTGCGGATTGTGATTTTCTGTCGCTGTTGTCGCTGTTGCGGTTGCTTGCGATTTTACGCTACCAGTTTTTCTAAAACCGCTTGATCTAGCACCTTGATTTTGCGTATTTTGCCTAGCGTTTTGAGCGATTGTAGCTGTGCAAAGCAAAGTAGGCATGCCGTTTACATTTGCAGCATCCGATCCGCAAACGCCGTGACCGCAAGAGTATCTAAATGCCAAAGTGGGGTCTAGTGTGCGCTTAATTTTAAGCAAACAGTCTAAAATCGTGTCGTTTTTGCGCGCGCAAATCGTATAATCTTGAATCCAATGTTTTCCGCTTAATGGTTTAGCTTGTAAATCGCCAGAATTTTGCGACTGGAATGGGCTACTTTTGCGCTTTTTTGCAAAAGGGCTTTCCCTGTGCCTTCTAACTAAACCAGGGGAGTTGGTGGAAGCGCTTGGTGTTGAATTGGTTGAATTGGTGCTTGAATTTGTGCTTGAATCGCAAGCAACCGACGAGTCGCCAGCAACCGCGGAGTCGCAAGAACCGTCATTCGGCGTAAAACGAGATACGCGAAAAGTCACAAAAGCTTCATCGCTTGTAGTGCAATCTTGATTAATGGAATGCGCAAAGTTGCGTCTAAAATCGTCAACCATTTGCGCATACCTCCAATTCATACAATTCTAGTTTGCCATAATACTTGCACAGAAATACTTGAGCGAAAATGCAGAAGTAGAAATACTTGCACAAAATCACAGAAGTAGCAAAAATGTTGGCTGCGCCTAACGTTAGGCTTAAATTATGACAGATGCTTTGTTTTTGCTGGATACAAATAAAGACGATGCGCCCGTTCTTGCAAATGGGATTGAAGAGGGATGGACTCTTAGCTTGCCTCAACGCGTTAAAAGGCATGCAATAAGCGCAATGCGACTTTCGGATGGCGATTCGCTAGACCTTTCGGACGGCAAAGGAGTGCGAATTCACGCAACGATTACCGACAGCGAAAACGGCTTAGTTAGAGTAGATTCGTTTATAAAAGAGCCAGCGCCAACAACCAGATTATCGCTGATTCAGGCGCTTGCAAAAACGGGCCACGACGAGCAAGCAATAGACATGGCTACGCAAATCGGAGTAGACGAAGTAATTCCTTGGTGCGCAAATAGGTCAATCTCAAAATGGAAGCCAGGACGCACAGATAAGCGATGGAATCAGGTGCTTGAGGCTGCAACGGAGCAATCGCGAAGAGCGTGGATGCCGCAGCTTTTAGAGCCAGTTACAAGTAAACAGATTCTAGCGATTTGTAGGCGTGCATGCGTTTATGGAAGTCTTGTAGTTGTTTTGCATCAAGATGCAACGGATTCTTTTAGTCAAATCGAAAACTATGTAAACGACTTAACAGAAAAATGCTTAAAAGACGGCAAAACGCGCACTGTTTACGTAATTGTAGGGCCAGAAGGTGGAATTAGCGAAGAAGAAGTGCAAAGTTTTATAGACGCTGGAGCTAAAAGTTGCGTTTTAGGAAGCAATATTTTACGAGCGTCTACAGCAGGGCCAGTATGCTTATCGTTGCTTTCTAGAGCGCTTGGCAGGTACGAATAGTAAGCAATTTTGCAATTAATTCTTGCAAGCTTTGTGCGTGTTTTGTGTAAAATGGTAAATGGTATTTTGCAATAAGAATTGTAATAAGAATTGCGATAAGAATTATTGAAAAGTGGGCAAAATAATGGATAAAGCATGCAATACATACATAACTGACAAAGATTGCATTTTTTGCAAGATAATTGATGGGCAAATCCCAAGCAGCAAAGTGTATGAAGACGATGCAGTAGTGGCTTTTAACGATATTAATCCGCAAGCCAAGGTGCATGTTTTGATTGTTCCGCGCAATCATTACAAGAATGTTGCTGAGCTTGCGCAAAATGATTGTGATGTTTTGGCTCATATTGCATGCGTTGCGCAAAAAATTGCAAACGACTTTTATAATGGCGATTATCGCCTTGTTTTCAACACTGGTTTGGGAGCTGGTCAAACCGTGTTCCATGTTCACGCTCATGTTTTAACAGGCGAAAAACTTGAAGAAGGTAGTTTATAAATCGTGGCAAATAGTACAACGCGTATTGTTCAAATTCCAAGCGAATTAAGCCCAGTCGCTGTTTTGGGAGCAGCAGATTCAAACTTAAGAGAGTTGGAGAAGGCTTTTCCAAGCGTAGATATTTCCGTTCACGCGGATTGTGTGAAAATCGTATCTAGAAGCGCAAGAAGTGAAGAAGACGCTTGCAAAGCTGAACACGCGTTGCGCAAAATAGTTGATTGCGCTTACGATGCTCCTGTTGATTCATATGCTGTAAAACGCATGTTAGAAAGAGATGTACTTAAAGGTAGCGAGCATAATGTGCGAATCGATAGGATTGGGCACAATGGCGGAGTTTTTGGCGGATTAAAGTCTTTTGGTGCTGGAGCTGGAGATGGTGCTGGCTTTGGTGCTGGCTTTGGTGCTGGTGCAATGGAAAGCGATTTTGCTCGAGATTCTGCCGATTTAATGCCATCTAGTGAAGATGCTAAAAGGCGCGCAATGAGCCGGAAAGCGCGAATGGCTAAAGGCGTTATAACTTTTGCAGGCGGAAATCCTGTTCGCGCAAAAACCGCGGGTCAAACGGCTTATGTGCAAGCAATGGAATCAAATACCGTAACGTTTGGTATTGGGCCTGCTGGTACTGGAAAAACGTATTTAGCGGTTGCTAAAGCGGTTAGAGCTTTAGAAGATGGTCGCGTGCGAAGAATAGTGTTGACGCGCCCTGCTGTAGAAGCTGGTGAAAATCTTGGATTCTTGCCAGGAACTCTAAACGACAAAGTAGACCCATATTTAAGGCCGCTTTACGATGCGCTTTCCGACATGTTGGGCGCTCCGCAACTTAAGAGGTATATGGACGAAAACGTTGTGGAAGTGGCTCCGCTTGCATACATGAGAGGGCGCACGCTTAATGACGCTTTTGTTATTTTAGACGAAGCGCAAAATGCTACTGTTCAGCAGCTTAAGATGTTTTTGACGCGTCTTGGATTTAACACCACAATGGTGATTACGGGAGATAGAACGCAAGTCGATTTAGCGGTTCCAAAATCTGGCTTAGCTTCGATTGAGAACGTGCTAAAAGACGTTAAAAGTATTGCGTTTGTTCACTTAAACGCGCAAGACGTTGTTAGAGCGGAGCTTGTTGGGCGAATCGTAGAAGCGTACGAAACGTGGGAAAAGCACGAGGCTGATTTTAGGCGCGAGAAGGGTAGAAATCGGAAAAGTCTTGAATCGCAAGCAAGCAACGAATCGCAAAATCTTGAATCGCAAAATCTTGAGAGGAATAGCAAGTAATCATGAGTGTTGAAGTGATGAACGAAACCGTTTGGCAAATCGACCCAAAAATATTCTCTGACCTTGGAATGTGGGTTTTGCAACAAATGCGAGTAAGCGTTCAATCCGATTTGTCGATTACTTTTGTAGACCCAGAGCCAATTGCTAGTCTTCACGAAAAGTGGATGAACTTAGAAGGCCCTACAGACGTTATGAGCTTTCCAATGGACGAACTAACTCCTGGAAGCGACGACAAAGTTAGCGAAGGAATGCTTGGAGACCTTGTGATTTGCCCATGGGTGGCATCTCAGCAAGCGGCGGCGGCAGGGCATAGCACAATGGAAGAGATGCTATTGCTTACGATTCACGGAATGTTGCATTTGCTTGGCTACGATCACACTACGCCTCAAGAAGAAAAGCAGATGTTTGGCTTACAAAGGCAGCTTTTGCTAACGTTCTTTGCGGCTAGATCTGGCGAGCTTTACGACGCCACTTTGCCAGCAGGTGCCGTAAATGAGCTGGAAGAATACGAGAAAAATCATGCTAAATAACATTACAATTCCGCCGATTCCCGATTTGCCTGCGCATATGTGGGCTTGTTTGGGTGCGATTGCAATAGTCGCAGTTTTGCTTGTGTGGCTTTCGCTTGCAATGGCGGCGGCGGAAGGAGCTGTGCCAAGAGTTACAAGGTCTAGTCTTAATAATCTTATGATTGAAGAACAAACGAACGATAACGAAAGTCAGGTCGTTCGCTTGAGAAAGCTTGCTAGAATCCGCAGAGCAAAAAAGCTTATAGCAGATAGGTACGCAACGAGCGGAGCGTGTGCGTTTGTGCGAATCGTGTGTAATGTGCTAGACGGCGTGGCTTTTGCAGCAATCGCGGCGGCTCTTGGTGCGTCTTTTTGGCTAACGCTATTAATTGGACTAATAGTGGCAATGATTGTTGCAATTGTTTCAATTCTTGTGCGGCCAAGGTCAGTGGGCGCAGCTCAGCCAGTGTTTAAGCTAATGCGCTTGTCTAGAATAATTTCGATTGCTGTTTTTATGAATCCTTTTGCAAAAATCGCAAGCCGTGGGGATTCGCAAAGTCAAAGTCAAAATCATAAGAAAAATGCTGCTCTTTCCGACGACGAAGAGTTGGAAAATATTCAATTAGACCAAGCTAAAGCGAGTATTGATAGGCTTGTGGAAGCAAACGATTTTGACCCAGAAGTTTCGGAGATGATGCGCAATGTGCTTACGCTTTCCGACACGTTAACGCGCGAAATCATGGTTCCTCGAACCGATATGATTTGCGTTAAAAACGACGAAACGCTGGAAAATTTCCTAAAGTTATGCTCAAGATCTGGATTTTCTCGCGTGCCTATAATTGGCGAGTCGGTTGACGATTTGGAAGGAATTGCGTATTTGAAGGATGCTGTGCGCGCGACCGTGTTTAATCCAGCGGCATCTGAGCGCGCGGTTTCTACGATTAGCAGAAGCCCGATGCTTGTTCCAGAGTCCAAGCCAGTGGATGATTTATTCCACGAAATGCAGCGAATCCGCCAACACGTTGCCGTTGTTGTAGACGAATATGGCGGAATTGCAGGGCTTGTTACGATTGAAGACGCGATTGAGCAAATTGTTGGCGAGCTAGAAGACGAGCACGACCGCACTCAGCACGCGGATCCGCAAGAGGTGAGTAAGGGCGTGTGGAAAATGCCTGCGCGCACGCCGATTGCCGATTTGGAAGATATTTTTGAAGTGCATATAGACGAAGACGATGTAGACACTGTGTTTGGGTTGCTCACTAAGCTGCTTGGAAATGTGCCGATTGTTGGGTCTAGTGCTGTGACTCGCGGCCTTAAGTTGACAGCTGTTGATTCTGCTGGGCGGCGCAAGAAAGTCTCCACAATTCTAGTTGAGCGAGATATTCAAGGTCTTAAAGATATTCAAGGCCTTAAAGAAGAAGACGATAGCGCTGGAAAGAGCGGCGGAAAGAGTGCTGGAAAGAGTGACAGCAGGAGCGAGGGCAAGAATAATGCCAAGAATGGCGATAAAGATAGTGAATCATCGCAAGTTGATGGCGATAAATAGTGTTGAATTATGAATGATATGAAAGATGTTGATGATATGAGTAATGATATGGACGATGACTATATGGACGATATGAATGACGAAATGTTTGCTAATTTAGATCCTTCTCTAAAAGCGAGCGTAGAAGTGCCTGATTTTAACGGCTATAAATCGGGATTTGTTGCTGTAGTAGGCAGGCCAAACGTTGGAAAATCAACGCTTATGAACGCGCTAATCGGAACGCAAATCGCAATTGCGTCTTCTCGACCAGAAACAACGCGCAAGGCGATTCGCGGAATTTTAACAACTCCAAACGCGCAAATGGTGTTAGTTGATACGCCAGGAATCCACAGGCCGCGCACTTTGCTAGGTCAGCGCTTGAACGATATTGTAGACGAGTCGCTTGCAGATGTTGATGCTATCGCTTTCTTGCTTCCAGCAGATCAAGAGATTGGGCCGGGAGACCGCAGGATTTTAAGCCGACTTCGCTCCGATTTTGCTAAAAGAGACGCGTCTGGAAATTGGGTGTGGAAGGTTCCGCTTATTGGAATCGTCACAAAAATTGATACGCTAAGCCGTGATGAGTTGGTGTCTCATTTGATTGAGATTCAACAGTTTGCTGATTTTACAGATATTGTGCCAGTTAGCGCGCTAGAACGCGACAATGTTGACGAAGTTAAGAAGGTTTTGATTGACAATCTTCCAGAAGGACCGAAGATGTATCCAGACGATCAGCTTAGCGAAGAGAGTCCTTCGAGCATGATTGCGGAGCTGATTCGTGGGGCTTTTCTTGAGGAACTTGACGACGAGTTGCCCCATTCGCTGGCGGTTGTTGTAGATAGTATTGTGCGACCAGAAGATGAGGACTATGCGCAATATAATGATAACAAAGCGCATGTGATTGTGTCGGTGTATGTTGAGCGCGATTCGCAAAAGCCGATTATTATTGGGCGCGGTGCGGAGCATCTTGTGCGCGTTAAGAAGCGTTTGCGTACTGCGGTGAATCGTATTACGGGCGCTAAAGCTGTGCTCGATTTGCACGTAAAGGTTGCAAAGGGGTGGCAGAGCGACCCTAAGAAGCTTGAGCGCTTGGGCTTCTAGCGAATCGACCTGCATTCGCGCTTAGAGCGTAGCGCGCGAATGCACTTCGATTCGCTGAGCTTGCTTAAGGTTGAAAGCACGGTGTGCTTTCAACGCAAGCGAAGACGTTCGCACGGCTAATCCGTGCGAACGACACGACCTGCCTTGTAGTGCAATTGTACCTGATTTACGGCGTGTCGCCATACAAACGCACTACAGGTTTGTGTTTTTGTAGTGTGTTTGTATCAAAAAACAGCGAAATTCGGTACAAACGCACTACACAAAATTTGATCTTTATACATGATAGATACAAAAAACCGCGGAAGACGAGTCGATTATAAGACCAGTCAACCGCGGTTTTTTTTTATTTAGTCTTGATTATGCGCGACGATGGCGAGCGAAGTAAGTGCCGCCTCCGATTGCTGCGATTCCAGCAACAACAGCCGCTATAGCTGCAACAACCTTAAGCGTAGTGCTGTTGGATGCGCTTTGTGCTCCGTTTTGTGCGTTGCCTGATTCCTGAGCGTTCTTAGAATCATCCTTAGATTCGCTCTTGGAATCATTCTTGGAGTCGTTCTTAGATTCGCTCTTTGCGGAATCCTTTGCATCGTTCTTTGCGGACTCGCTCTTAGCAGCAGAATCCTTAGCAGCATCTTGTGCTTTAGCAAGATCCTTGGCTGCAGCTTTAGCGCCAGCGGCTGCAAGCGCTGCTGCGATGCGGTTAGCGTGCGCTGCGCCTGCAACATTATTCGCCGCAACAGAATTAGCGTTCTGAGCATTTGCTCCGTTTGCACCGTTAGCATCGTTTGCGCTCTGCGATTGTGCAGCTGGAATCGTTGCATTAAATCCAAGTTGCTTTCCGCCGAACAAGTTGTTTGCGTATCCTGCAAGATACTGGTTGTAGTAGTTCTCGAAGGATTCACTAGAACTCGTATTGTTGCTCGTACTGCTGCTAGTGTTATTTTGCGTTTCACTAGTTGAACCAGTATTTTGATTAGCGTTGCCTGATTCTACTTCTTTAGATGGGGTAGGAGCAAGCGCTGAATCCGTACTTGCATCATGAGACGGATCTGCTTGTGGCACTGTTGGAGATTCATTATTACCACCATTATTGCCACCATCAGCAGTATTTTCATTCTCTGAAGTCCAATTCAGCGAATTCACTTTCTTTAACGACTCATCTAAAGTAAAAGTAGATTCATTAAGAGACTGTTTCACTGTGTTAAGCGTCTTAAAACGAAGAATAAACATATTCTCAAGATCGTTGAAGCTTTGATTTACGGCAGCAAAAGTAGCGTTATATCTTTCAATTACGTTATTTTTCGCTCCAGCCAAAAGCGTTTTAACTTTCTCATGCAATTCAGCAACTTTTTGCTTCGCTTGCAAAACTTGTATTTTAACGTTCTCCGCCTTTTGCTTTGCTGATTCAACTTGGATTTGAGCTTCTTTTGTAATGCGTTGTGCTTGCTCAATAGCAGACTTTGCTTCATCAGCTTTTTGCTTCGCTTGAGCGGTTTTAGCAGCAGCATCAGATACTAGCTTAGCTGTATTTTCCTTATTGGAATCAGCCTTTTGCTTTTCATCTTTAGCTTTTTCTACTTCATTCTGTGCTTTGTTAACTTGGCTTTTAGCTTCTATAACTTTTCTGTTAGCAGAATCAATTTGTTGTCTTGCACCTTCAATTTGCTTCTGTGCTTTGTTAACTTGGCTTTTAGCTTTCGCAACTTTCTGTTCAGCTTCTTCTACATTTTTGTTTGCAAGTTTTAATTGTTTCTCTGCTTCACTAACTTTACTACGAGCAGAATCACGCAACCGTGTGGCATTACCAACAGCTGCATCTTGTTTCGTGACCTTCTCGTTGGCTTCTGCAAATTTAGTAGCAGCATCATTAGCTTTGATTTGCAAATCGTCTTTAGCAGATTCGAGATTCCTTACAGATTCTTCAAACTCGCTGATTTTAGCTTGCTTTGCTTCACCAGTTAACTGAGATTGTTTCTCGGCTTCTTCTACATTTTTTCTTGCAACTTTATACTCATTCTCGTATTTCTCTGCTTCAATAGTGAGCTTTGCAAATTCTTCTTGAGATTCTTTTAACTTGTTCTTAGCGCTATCAAAATCGTATACAGCATTTATAAAAGCATCCAAGACAGTTTTATTTGCTGAGTTCTTTGCATTCGCAGCATCGATTGAGCTACTAAGAGTTTTAACCTTTCCATCTAGATGCGTGTACTTTTTTTGCCACTGCTGAGCAAGCTCTTCTGCAATAGTCTTATTTTCTTCGCTTCCCCAGTTTGCGCTAGGGTCGCCATATTTTTTAGCTTCACTATTTGCTTTTTCTTTCTCGGCTTTTACATGTTCTAATTCTTGTTCCTTTAGACCCTTAGCGCTCTTTTTGTCTGGCACATTCAAATCGTATTGTACTTTTCGAAGATTGTACTTAGCTTCAAACAAATTTGCATTTGCTTTATTTGCTTCAGCATTCAACTTTTGCAATATAGCGATTTCATCTGTATTTTCAGATGCGATTTCATCAGCTTTTTCTTGCTTTAGACTATTCTCATAATTACTAAGAAGATTCTTGTATTCGGAAACACTAATCGAAGATTCATTGCTTCCGTGCCATACGGCAACATCTTCATTTTTTGTAACAGTTTCTTGTTTACCGCCAGAAATCTTAGGAATTTCTTGAATATATAAATCGCCTTCTGCGAAACCGCCAGCGGTTATATCTTTTCTAGCAAAAGTAGTGTAATGACCTACGGAAAGACTAAATAAATTAGTTAGCTTGCCATTTTCGTCATTTTTTTCGAATAATCTTGTGTTTGGATTTTGGCTTAATTTCATTCCAAAATCATATTGATTGTCCTTAAGGAATTGCTTGCCAGCTTCAGAAAGTTTGTTTTCAATCGTTGTATCGCCATTGAATGTGTAGAAGATTCCTTTATCTCTAGCTTCTTCATAGCGATTCTTTTCAATCGTATACCAGCCGTCTAAGGCATTCCACTTGTTGTCCGTAGGTTTAGGTTCTGTGCTTTGCGTTTTAATTTGCTTTAAGCATGAAGTTTTACCGTCATCTAGAACTTTGCAATCGTTATTTGAATATTTCATTCGACCATTTTTATGGCCGTCGTAATCACCCCAAGCAAGATTTTCTGCAGTTTTGTACGGTGTAGTGTCCATAACGCTAGCGTTATCATACTTTTCATGGTTTACTGCATGATTATTAATGGCAGCCGAGTAGAAGGAATGCACAATGCTTTCGGCAATCAAGCTTAAACGCACGTTTACATTTTGCAACGCGTTGTTATCGTTTCTTCTGTACTCGTTTAAAGCATCGTAATACTCAGTGGCTTCCTTCATGTTTTGCAAAGAGTCAGCGCTGCCAATTCTACCAAGCCCAGGTTTTACAATATCTTCATACCATGTTGGAGCTTCTATTGTTTGTGCTTCTTTATACGATTCATCTTTGAAATCTTGCCTTGGAATCACATATGATTCGCCTTTAAGAATTTTCTGAGCGCGCTCAGCGTCTGCAATAAGAGATTCGTTCTTGTTATTTTCCTTAGCTTTTTCAGTGTTAATCACATATTGCAAGAACTTGTAGAAGTCAGACTTTTTCTCTAATGAATTCTCTGTATTAGAATCATTTTTGCTTTCAGCATTGTAGACCTTTTCTGCTGCATCTGCTTTTCCTCTAAGATTGTCTAAGTTTTTGTAAGATTCAACTAGCTTTTTGTAATCACCGATTTTTTCTAGTTCTTTTTCTTTAGATTCTAGTTCTTCACTTGTTTTGTTAATTTTCTGGGTATTTGCAGTAAGCGTTTCTTTAATTTTTGTTACTTTTTCTTGAGCTTGCTTATAAACGGATTCTTTCTCTTTAGCAATTTGTTTTACTTTTTCCAAATCCGCATTACTTAAAGCAGAATCAGACTTTTTAAGTTGCTCTAACTGTGCTTGTTTTTCTTTTAATTCTGTTTCTTTGTCTTTAAGCTCATTATCTGCTTGCTTCTTTGCTTCTTCAAGAGATTTTGCGCTTTTAACTAAAGAAGTATAAGATGACTTTTCTTTTTCAAGATTTTCTTTAGCTGCGTTTAGATTCTTGTTTTCTTCATTCAGATTTGTTTTTGCTTCATCTACCGTTTTTTGGGCATTTTGTAGTTCGTTTTGATTTTGTTCAAGTTGTGTTTCTGCTTGCTTCTTTGCATCTATAGCTTGTGCTTCAGTGTTTTCTGCTTGCTTCTTTGCATCCTCGGCGTTAGTTGCCACTAATTGTGCATTTTCTTTATTTTTTTCGGCTTCGTCAACTCTCTTTTGAGCTGCATCTACTTTTTCTTTAGCTTCTGCATCTTGCTTCTTTGCATCCTCTGCATCTTTTTCTGCTTGATTTTTCGCTTCTATAGCTTCGGCTGCTTTTTTGGATGCGTCTTCTACTTTTTCATTTACTTTTGCAAGCTTGCTATTTGCGTTTTTAACAGTTTCATCGGCTTTGTCTATTTCTGTTTTGGTTTCTAGCTCAAGCTTTTCAGCTTCTCTTGCGAGTTCATTTGCTTTAGCTTCCTGTGGATTAGGATTCTCATGATTAGCATTAATTTCAACATTTGCATTATCTGAGTTTTGATTTACAACATCGGCATTTGCCACATTTGCCATTGCGAATAATGCCAGTGAACTTGCGCCTAAAGATATAGCTGCTGCGATTTTAGCATTCATAAAACCTCTCCTCATGTTTGATAATAGGAAATCGTTAGTTCTCGTGTTTTTGAACAAGATTTTTAGCAATTTCTTGCCGTTCGTCTTGTTTTGGAAAACATATTTTCTACCGGGGGGGGGTATCAAGTTTTCAATGCGATTTTATCAAATACCTATGGATTAACGTAAGCGAAGAAATGAGTGCTCAGAGTGTACACATGATTACACCAAACTATGTGGAGATTCGAGATTTTTCGCAGCGAAAGAGGCGTATCGTTAGCGCGGTCTAAGCGCGCTAACGTCTTCGCCGCACAGAAGCAGTGCTTCTGTTTTGAGCGGCTCAGCGAATCGAAGTGCATTCGCACGCTACGCTTTAAGCGCTCATGCAAGTCTATTCGCAGCGCCGAAGGTGGTGACTCGCCGAGAGAGCAAGAAAAATCGAGAATCTCGGTGATGAAAGCTACGAAAAAGTTCAAGCACGTAAGAGGGCTGGGTGATTCTTGGTCGAACAGTATAAGAGCGGCAGCCGATACCAAATAATACAATGAGTCACCACTACAAACAAACTTCAACCCAAAAACAAAATCAAAGCCAAATCGGAACAACCGCAACAACAAGTAACACACAAGAGGCGGAGCGTTGTGAGACAAGAAACACCCAGCCCTCGCGCAACAGTAAACAGAGAATGTCGTTCGCGCGGTCTAAGCGCACGAACGTCTTCGCCGCATGTAAAGTCCACTGGACTTTACATTTGAGCGGCTCAGCGCTCCGAATTGCCTTCTCGCGCTACGCTCTAAGCTCGAAGGCAGGTCGTCGCGCCTGCGAGGAGAGAAATACTCAAACCTCGCGCAACAACAGATAAAGAGAATGTGCGAGCGACATAACCTTATTTTTGTGCATAGTAGATACGAAAAACCGCGGAAGACGAGTCAGTTAGAACCAGTCAACCGCGGTTTTGAGTAGTTCGCGCGTAAATCGCAAGTAGGTTTGCTGGCGATTAATGCCACGCTTTAATCAGCGCTACTTCTTGCGAATCGTGTACATTTGCGTGTTAAGCAAATTAGCGTATCGGTTAATAACTCGAGGGCGAATAATCTTCATAGAAGCCGTCATCAAGCCGTTTTCTTGAGTAAATTCTTCTGGCAAAATAATGAACTTTCGCACAGACTCTGCGCGCGATACGCCCTCATTTGCAATATCCACAAACTTTTGGACTTCCGCACGCACAACCGCGTTATTTGCGGCATCTTCCATGCTCATAGTCTCGTCCAAGCCCTTGGTCTTAAGCCAGTTGCGCAAAATCTCCTCGTCTAAAGTAACAAGAGCAGATATAAATGGCCTCTTATCACCAAGAACAAGCGCTTGAGACACAAGATCGCAACGCTTAATCACTTCTTCAATAGGGCCAGGAGCCACATTCTTGCCGCCAGCAGTAATAATTAAGTCCTTCTTGCGACCAGTAATGTAAATCATGCCATCGTCGTCAATTCTGCCCAAATCGCCAGTAGCATACCATCCGTCTTCTGTAAACGAAGTTTCGGTGGCCTCTTCGTTCTTGTGATATTTCTTAAACACGCAAGTGCCCTTAATTTGCACTTCGCCATCTTTAGCAATTCGCAAAGTGAAAGCTGGGAAAGCAATGCCAACGGAGCCTTCGCGGAATGGAACGCCAATAGGTGTAAATGCGCATGGGGCAGTGGTTTCCGTAAGACCGTAGCCCTCGTAAACTGGCACGCCTGCGCCGCGGAAGAACGCTAGCAGCTCTGGGTCAAGCGGCGCACCGCCAGCAACAATCCAGCGCGCGCGTCCGCCAAGCGCTTGGCGAATCGGGCGGTAAACTAGCGGATCGTAAGCAGCGCGGCGAGCCTTTGTTAGCGCCTTAGCATCTCCATAATCTTGTACTTCCTTCATGTATTGCTGAGCCGTAACAACAGCACCCTGGAAAGCAAGACCCTTAGCGCCGTGACCTGCCTTTTGCGAAGCCGCATTGTACACTTTTTCGAGCACACGCGGAACAACAATCATAACGGTTGGTTTTGCAACTTGAAGATCGGATATAAGCGTTGTAATGCCTTGTGCAATGTAGATTCTAAGCGTGCTAGCAACAACAATATAGTTGATTGCTCGCGCAAACGAATGTGCTTGAGGCAAGAACAACAGCACAGATCCATCAGGCTCGCTAAGCAAGTCTGGCAAATAAATCGGCAAGTTTAACGCCGTTGTGCAATAATGCTCATGCGTCATTTCCACGCCTTTTGGCGCAGCCGTAGAGCCAGAAGTGTACACGATTGAGCACAAGTCGGTTTTTTTAACCGAGTCAATGCGCTCGTCCAGCTCTTCGTCGCTAACAGCGTATCCAAAAGCTTGAAGTTCCGCCAATCCGCCTGTTTCTATGCAAATAATGCGCTCAAGGCTTGGGCACTCTTCGATTGCGCCATCTGCCTTCTCCTTCATGTCGGTTGTTCCAACAATCAAAAAGCGCGAATCGGAGTTGTTTACAATGTTGCGAATTTGCTCGGCAGAATCAGTGTCGTAAATCGTAGCAAGCACGCCTCCGCAAGCCATAACTGCAGCGTCCGCAATATCCCACTCGTACGAGGTTTTGCACATTAACGCAACAGCATCGCCCTTGCGCAAACCGTAGTGCATTAAGCCTTTTGCGGCATCTCGCACTTCTTTAAGGAACTGATTTGCTGTTTTTGTAACCCATTCGTCGTTTTCTTTGTACGTGTAAAGCGGATCGTCTCCCATTCGGGCGGCTCTATCTGCATACAAGTCGTAGATGCTTGTGCCTTCATCTATCGGAGCGCTTCCCTCGGTTTTTGTAGTCAACAAGCCGGTTTGTGGGTCTAGGAACGTTGTGGTTGGCATTTCTGCGCCCCACTCTTCTACGCGAGGCAGACGCGATTTTTGCGCAAGTAGCGTGTTTGCTGCTTCTTGTTTTTCTTCGACTTGCGGGTAGTCTTGGCTTCCCGAGCGATCGTCGCTAACTGGATGCGCGAAGTTGCTGCCGATTTGCAAGGCCTTGCGGGCAAGGTTGAAAGCTTGCTTCTGGAGTGTGTTTAGCACGGACACGTCTGCTCCTTAATTGCGCTAATCTTGAGTCATAAATTTGTGTTGCAACATGTAATTTGTGTTACAACTTGAGTCACAAAATCAGCTTGTTTTTAAGCACACAATTTAATGCGCGCTTACTTCTTTTATATATGATAATAGCTTGTATAGCTCAAGTCACTTTTTGCCTTGATATTGCCTTGATTCTGTGTTGATATTTTTTGAATAAGCGCATGTCAAAGTGTTTTTGTAGACTAGACAAGTTGCTTTGGCGAGGGAATAACACTGCGATTGTTGTGTAAGTTCCGTTATCGACTGGGCTGATGCCAATATGGTTTTCGGCGCGTCGGTGCGCCTGAAGCTGGATTAATCAATCTATCCAGATAATTAAGGAGACCGATATGGCTACAAAGATTACACTTGAAGGCAATGTGCGCAATGAGTTCGGTAAGGGCGTTGCTCGCCGTTTGCGTGTTGCCAATTTGATTCCAGCAAGCATTTACGCTGGCGGTGCTGAGCCTGTACACGTAACTCTTCCAATGAGGGAGACCACTCTTTCGCTTCGTCACGCAAACGCTTTGTTCACTATTAAGTTTGGCAAGGAATCGCGAATCGCAGTTGTTAAGGATGTTCAGCGCAACCCTGTTAAGCGCATTGTTGAGCACATTGACTTCTACGAAGTTAAGGCTGGCGAAAAGATTGACGTTGAGGTGCCAGTGTTTGTTGAAGGCACTCCAAAGGGTGCTGCTGTTGCATTCGTAGACGTTCAGGAACTCAAGGTTCGCGCAGACGTTTCCAACTTGCCAGAGCGCTTGGTGGTTAACGTTGACGGCTTAACCGATGGCGCCAAGGTGTTTGCTAAAGACGTTAAGCTTCCTGAGGGCGTTGTGCTCGATATGGATGGCGAAGAGTCTGTTGTTAGCGTCACCGTTCCAGAAGATGCTGCTACAGAAGAGCCAGCTGCCGCTCCTGCTGCCGATGCTGCTGCTCCTGCAGCCGAAGCTCCTGCTGCCGAGTAAGGTTTTGCTTAGAATTTTTGCTTAAGATTTTCTAAGATTTTTTAAGCCGTGTAAGTCAAGATTTTATTGACTTGCGCGGCTTTTGTTATTTTTGCACACAAAACTGTAGTGCGTTTGTACCGAATTTCCGTGTTTTTTAATACAAACGCACTACATAACTCCGCACTTTGTAGCTCTAATCAGCGTGTTGAGCAACAAAAAGCGGAATAGCAGATCATGTCGTTAGCGCGCTACGCTTTAAGCGAAAAGGCAGGTCGTCGCGCCCGCGCACTTTGTACCATGTTTGACTTAAATCACGTACAAAAAGCGTAAAAGCAGGTCGTGTCGTTCGCGCGGTCTAAGCGCGCGAACGTCTTCGCCGCGCAGAAGCAGTGCTTCTGCCTTAAGCGGCTCAGCGAATCGAAGTGCATTCGCGCGCTACGCTCTAAGCGCTCATGCAAGTCGATTCGAGCAAAAATTATTGAAACAAAAAGATTTATGGGGGGGGGGGTATCCGTGCTATCTGATAGAATGCAAAGGTTAAGTATTACGAGTTGGGAGTTTCAGTGGATAAAGCAAAAGACGTTGCTAGCAAGGTTAATTCGAGCAGCAAGCAAGTTAAGCATAAAAGCGCTAAAAATAAAGGCGCTAGTAGCTTAAAGAATGTTTCTTCGCAGAATGCGAATAATGCTTCTGGTCGCATCGGCGTTGCTGCTGTAGCTTTAGCATCTACGCTGTCTATGTTGCTGCCTGGTGCAACGGCTTTAGCTAAGACTCCTCTTAACGCTGATTCTTTTGATTCGTCTTATGTAAAGAGTGCTGCTAAGACTTCTGGCAAGGGTGCTGGCAAGGGCAATGGAAACGGCTTATATAAGAATGGATTGTTTAACACGGGCGCTACTTCTGAGCTTGCTAAGCGCCAGATGGTTAGTTCTGTTAAAGAATTAGTTAAACATGCTGATTCTAATGTAGATTCTAATGCTAGCGCGGAAGGCGTTGATAATCAGGAAGCGGCTGCTGGAGATTCTTCTGTGGGCGTTAAGGATTCTGGCGAGCGTTCTGTGGCTGGTTCTGAGGCTGCTTCTGAGACTGGTAATGGCGATATCGATGGCACTGTTGATGAAAGCAATAACAACAGCAATGATGTTAGAGCTGAATCAAGCAACAAGCGAATCAAGACTACAACTGAGGTTCAGTCTGAGACTAAGAGTGCGCAAAATAATCAAAAGGTAGCAAAGCCAGATAGTAAAGCGGCTAAGAAAGAGCAATCAGCAGAAGCAAAACCAGTTGAGACTACTGCTTCGAAGACAGAGTCAACAAAGTCGGAGCCAAAAAATGCAGCTCCTGCAAAAACAGAAGTTGTAAATCCAGCGACTGAATCGAAGACGGAGCCTGCAAATTCTGAGCCTGCTGCAAAGACAGATTCGGAAACAAAGACGAATTCTGATGCAAAGACTGAGCCAGATCAAAAGTCAGCGCAGCCTGCAAGCACAGAAAACGAACAGCCTGAAAATGCGCAAAACGCACAACCTGCATCCGAACAGTCTGCAAGCACTGAAAGTGCGCAGCCTGCCGCAAAGGCGAAGAATGATTCCACTACGCCAAGAGTGCGTAAGCGTAGAGATACTAATCAAAATGCTGAAGATTCCAACAAGGTGAGTAGTGTAACTCCTGCAGATGCAGGTTCTAGCGCTGATGCTGGGAATACAACGAACCCAAGTACAGAAAAGCCTAGTGCAAAAAAGCAAGTTGCAGAAGGCAGTGCAAATGGTGCTGTAACAGATAGAAGCGGTGAAGGCGCGAATGGCTCTAATAATAATTCGAATGCAAACAGCCAGGTAATTAAGCCGAATGAACAGAATCCAACTGCTAAAACCACAGAGCAAGCCAACGAACAGGTACAAACTGACAAAAAGCCAAAAGCTACATACAATTTGCAAATTCGCTATACGATTGGCGGTGCTGCGAATAAGCAGCTTGTGCAGCCGTACGAGCTTACGATTGACAAAGCCGGCTTCGATAATCTTGGCAAAGATGGCAAGTACGAATATATTGAGCTTCCAAAGTCTGCTGGATACCGCCCATCTGTATATCATTCAGGCACATACCAGTACTACATTAAAAACGATAAAAACGAGTTCGTTATTGACGACGGTACTAATGCGGACGCTGTTCGCTACTTGCGTCTAGACAAAAATCTTATTAAAGAATACGCTGTAAAGAAAAGGCAGGTTGTTGGGGGAAATAACGGCGCTCAAGCTCCGCAAGCCTCATCATCTCAAACAACTACAAATCCGCAATCTTCATCCTCTACGCAGATGCCAGCAGAAGACGGCATTCAGTATTACGGCGAGTTGAACATCAACTACGCTCCTAAAACAGCTAAGTACTATGTGCGTCACTTGGTGCAAGATCTCGATCATAAGGATGAGTTCCACGATGCTCCGAATTTGGATATAGGTAAAGTAATTACTGTAAAGCATAAGGATGGCAGTACTGAGAATATTCACGTTACAGAGATTACTGGCACAGTTGGCTCGGATGTAACAGCTGTTTCAACGTACATCCCAGGCTACGAACCGGAGCATAATCTTATTAGCTCGCCGCTTTCGGATTCTGAAGATGAAAGCGACAAGCTTGTTTTGAACCTTCGCTACTACCGTAAAGCGTATGAAGTTACTTACGATTCTGCTGGCGGCACGGATGTTACTGCTCAAAAAGTGTATTACCAGCAAGATGTGCCACAAGTTACGAAACCAACTAGGCGCGGTTACACTTTTAAAGGATGGTCTTTAGTAGATCCTAGCAAAGAGAGTGATCCGCTTTATGATGAGAATACTATTGTTTCTCTTGATGACTACAAGATGCCGGATCACAATGTGCAATTCCGCGCTAATTGGGAAGCGAACAATACTACCAGCTACCGCGTGAATGTGTGGGTGCAAAAAGCGGATTTGGTAGATAAAGAGCATCCGAATTCGCTTGCAAACTACGACTTTGTTGGTCTTGTTGAGCGCAAGAACGTGAAGACAGACAGTGAAGTTGCGCTTAATAAAATGGATGATGCCGGCGTTATTAAGGACGCTAATGCTCTTAATGGAACAAGCGCGGATGATTATGTAAGTGCCCCAGAGCTTGGCTTAACTAAAGAAGAGCTGCAGGGAAAAGATTCTGACCATAAGACTGGCTTAATTTCAAAGTTCAACTGGATGAACGATACGCCTGTAACAAACTTAGACGGGTACAATACTGAGGATCCTGGTGCTGCTACAAACAATGGTAAGGACATATTCACGCGCTACTTCCACGTGAATAAGGATCTTACTAAAAAGCTTAACAGTGCTGAATATGATCTTGTGCCTGACCGACCAGATTTAGGCAAACGCAGTAAATCGCAGCTTTGCGCGAACGACTTAAATAACACTCTTAACTTAGTTTACGACCGCAATACTTACGAGCTTATTTTTGCTAAGCCTGCTGGTATAAAAAATGATAGCTTAAACAATGCTGCTATAAAAAGAAAAGACGAAAACGGCAAAACAACTATTTATTGCTATGCTGGCGGCGGCAATTGCTCAGATGAGTATGATGACAAAAACGAAGATGACAGCAGTAATGCAATTAACCATAAAGGTTACCGCGTAAATGTTCGTTACGGTCAAAGGCTTACTGATATTTGGCCTGATGTAAATGAATTAGATTTTAATAAAGAAAACACAGGCTCTTTAGGTTGGACACTTGGATATGCAGGAGATGATAGACGTTGCTATCGTGACACTCCTCCGTATCGTTTTACTAAAAAAGAATTCGCTGACCCTAGTTTGCGTGTTGATCTTAAGAATGGTGCTGGCATAGCACCTAGAATTAGCAATGACCCTGATAATGCTCCAAATAATACATACGAGCTAAAAGATAATCAGCGTCTGCTTACAGCTGATACCAGCAGTAAAAGTACTCCTATACAGGTGATTATTAGGAAGCAAAGTATTGCGTCTGCTAAAAACGGTGGCGATGATATAGACGACAATGATTATGAGCTTTCAACTGATTCATATAGCAAAGATGATACTTCCAACGATAGCTATAAATATACAGCTCCATCTATTGCAGGTTTTAATCCTGCTGATGGTTATGATAAGAAAAATGTTGGTGATTCGTTAGATTCATTCGAGTTTGAAGATAATCGGGAAGAGTGGTATAACGAATCTCATGGTCATGGGAATTGGGATGATTTAAGTGATGATGAGAAGAATGCTTTTGCTAAAAAGTATCATTTAGCATTTCGAAAGTATAGGGGCGTTCCAGTAGATGAACAAGAAGATTATTCTGGTGATGCAACTGAATTTGAAACTAACAAACTACTTGAATTTAGGTACAACCGCAAGTCGTACGATGTGCAGTTTTATAATGCGGATGGCAAGGCTATAACTACAAACGGTAGTGCTGCTACAGAGAGCCTGCCGTTCGAGTATAGCTTGACTAAGCGCGGCAAAAAAGATTTGACGGGCGAAGACAAAGAGCTATACGGAAACGATAAGTCTTACGATGCTTCTGTAACTAAAGACGATGCCGGTAATACGTCTAAGCAGTTCGACGGCAAGTACACTTTCACACTTAACGGCAAAACTTACTCCATCGTTCGCCCTGCTGATTTGCCAGAAGACTATGTGTTTAAGGGCTGGGCTGTTGATCAGGCTGGCACTCAGTTTATAAATGGCGAAAACAAAGATATTACAGTGCCAGTTAACGGCATTAAGCTTTACGCTGCGTGGGGTCTTCCAACTGATATTCAGCACACTGTAACGTTTGACTACCATATGCCGAAAACCGACGACAACGGCAATGAAATAAGTGGCTCTGACGTAGTTACGGAAAAGAAGTTCCCTCGCTACCATGTTATTGACGAAAAGAAAATAAGCACCCCAACGCGCAAGGGCTACGACTTTTACGGCTGGGAGATTAAAAAGAACGGCACGACTTTGCCGTACGCTTTTGGAAACAAAGTAGTAGAAGATATAAAGCTTGATGCAGTGTGGGTTAAGGATACTCGCTACAACGGTACTTTTAAGCACATATTCTTAAAGCCAGGCGTAACGTTTGCTGACTATAAGAATGCTATTGATGATACAGCCAAAGCCGCAATGGTGGATCACGTTTCTACTCAAACGGTTTCAGGCTTGCGCGAGCATTTGCGCTACAATGCGGAAGCAGTCTACAGTGACGAAACGCACTTCCCAGATAAGCATTTCACGAGCTTTGAAGCTTCGAGTGATGAGAGTCAGAATACTGGCGAGTTTATTTACCAAACGTACAATACGCGCAAGTATAAGGTAAAGTATATTGATCAAAACGGTAAGGAGCTTCTTCCAGAAAGCGAAGTCAGCTCTGTAAACAGAAAGTATGACGTAGCGTTCTACAAGCCGATTGAAGGCTTTATGCCGGAAAATACGCAGCAGGATATTATTTATACTACTGATAGCGAAGGCAAGCAGACTAAAGAATATAAAGTCACCTTCAAATATAAAGACGTTCGCGTGCTTAAACGCAATGACGATAAGCAAGCTCGCCCGGATTACTACACGCGCTACGTGTTTAAAGTGGCTGATAACCAAAGCTCTATGGGCAGCGTTGTTGACTGGCAGAACAAGGATGTAGCTGACGACTCTGCTCTTGTGTACGACGCAATTAAGGGCACGAAGGCATACCAGATGCCGCTTCCAACAGTAAAAGCGAAGCAAGGCTATGAGTTTGATGGCTGGACTTCGCAAATCGGTTCGTATGATGCTGGCTCTACGAAGCTTCAGTATGCTGATGGCGTAAGTCGCTTGCCGATTCGCTCTGAAGAGCAGAACAGTCCTGAGGTAATTTACACTGCTAAATTCAAGCTAAAAGCTCCTGTTGCTGCAGCTCCGCAAGTGCTTAAGCCAACTGAGAATATTAGTATTGCAAATAGTGATGATGCTAAGAAGCTTATAACGAATGCTGGTGATTATCCAGATGGTGCTAAGTTCAGCTTTGCTGATGGTGAAAAGTTTGACAACACTCCAGGCTTGCACAAGATTAAAGTGCAAGTGCATCTTGGCAATAACACTGCTGAAACTGAAGTGCTGTACCGCGTGCTTCCAGATTTGGTGTACGCAAGCGAGTGGGATAAGTTTAAGACTAGCGACTACGGCAAGAGCCATGTAGAGAATAACGAATATGTTAAAGTCACTTTTACTGGTGATTTACAGCAGGGTAGGATTCTTGGTCATGACGGCGAGACTAGCGCGAATAGTCCTTCGCTTGTTGCATACGTGTATAAGGGTAAGAAGGATATTTCTGTTCGCGTGCCGCAAGCCTTTGGTAAGGAATACGAGGACGATCATTATCACTACGTGTTTAAGGGTTGGACTACTGGCACTGAAACCGATCCTGCAAATATAACTAATTACGATATTAAGTCTGAAGATCGCTACAAAACAGACACGTTTAGTAAGGATGTTACTTACACCGCTGTTTACAAGCGAATCGACTACTTCTCCAGCTCGTCCGACAATGGAACAGTTCCAGAAGATTCTGTAGTTGCAATCTTCAAGCCTGCTCCAGGACGAAAGTGGAAGGACGGCACAGACGGCCCTAAGGTGTTCTACGTAAAGAAGGGTACTGATCTTTCGCATATTCCGTACAGTGCTAGCGACCAGACTAGTGCGTTGACAAGGCTTCAAGAGAACCTAACCAATGCTAAGGGAACTTGGAATCGAAGCAGCATGATTAATGGCAAAGAAGAAGTAACGCCTATAGATGATGTTTCGAATTGGAAAGTTGATAAACCATTCCAAGAGTTCGTGGCAGATCAAACTCCTTGGACAGAGCCAGCAGTGCAGACTGATTACTTGGTCGCTGTGCAAGATAAGCCTGACACGCTTCCAAAGTTAACCGATTTTATAACTAATATGTCTCAGCTCAAAGCAGATGCTGCTGTGAATAATGGCATAGAAGACATAAAAGTCGAATATGATTTGCCAACTGAAGCTGAACAAAATAAGTTAAAGCAGAAGATGCTTAAGAAGCCTGCTTTGTACACTGTTCCTTTGAAAGTTACAGTTAAGTATAAGGATGCAGCAGATTACAAGACTTATAGACTTGTAGGACGCTTAAAGGTGCTTTATCAGTTGATGTACCCAGACAGCTTGCCGAAGGAAGATACTAAACATCCTGAAGCGCAAACTGGTGTTAATGCTGAACGTAATAAAGTTCTTGATCCAAAATATTACGTTCAAGTCAAATTTGAGAATGCTCAGAATGATAGTGAGTCACCAAATGGCAAGGGTGAATTTGCTCAAGGTTCGCGCAAGTTGTACTACGCGTATAAGCAATCTGCTAGTGGTGTTCGAGCACCGCAGGTTATTGGCAAAGATTACGATGCAAATGGATACCATTACGAGTTCCAAGGCTGGGAGATGCGTGAAAATGCTGCATCTGTAGCAAATTCGGCTAATACGCCAAATGCTACGGATGGCACAAATGCTGCTGCACCAGTAGTTCCTGTTGTAACACTGTTTGCTTCTGCGGCTCCAACACCTACTACTGTGTCGAATCCGCCAAAAATTAAGCTATATTCTAGTGCTGAAATTGCTGGTATGAAGTTTGATAAAAACACTACTTTTACGGCAGTGTATAATAAAACGCCAAACGTTATCGACGCTTCCAAGCAAGACGAGATTCCAGATGGATATGTTGCAACCATCTTTATGCCAGGATTTGGTAGAACGTGGGCCGATGGTTCGCATAAGCCAAAACTGCTGTATATTCGTCACGGAAAAGATAAAGAAGATAACATTAAGTTTGCTCAAAAAGTTGCAAGCGATACTGCTGCAGAACTTTCTGGTTTTACAAAGTGGCAAATGTTTGATGCAAAAGGCGTTAAATCGAACATACTCTTACATGACAATTGGGATATTAGTAAGCCGCGCATCTTTGTTGCTGAGCAAAATGGCGTTGACGATGTGAAGATTCCAGAGACAGTTATTGCTGTGGGTGAGGGTATTCCAAACGCTAATAAGCTCGTACATAACACTGACCCTAGAGTGAGTGTATCTATAGATGATAGCTCTACTGTTGATGTTTCGAAGCCTGGAATTTCAACAATTATGGTGAATGTAACTAAGCCTACTGATGAAATTGATAAGACTACAGGAAAGCAAAAAACTGTTACAACTAAGTTGCCTGTGCGTGTGTACGTTTTGCCTAATGTGATTGCAGATAACGATTTGCCAGCTAAAGGCACTGCGGAAGCAAAGTTCATAGAAAAGAACTATAGAAAGGTGACGTATGTAGCTGGTAGTGGCGGAGAAATGAAGTCTCCTGTGTTCACATACTGGGTGCGTAAAGGCGCTAAGGATTTGCACATGCCAGTTCCAGATGTGCTTGCAGCTAATGGCTACGTGTTCAAGGATTGGACTTCTATCACGTCTGAGACTCCAGCGGCTCCAGTAGATAAGCGCAAGGCTACAGAAGAAGAGCGCGAAGCTCTGTATCGAATGGCGATTATGTATGGTATGCCATATGCAGCAAAGCTGATTAGTGATTCGCATAACTCTACGCCTGCTGCTTTGCAAAATCTTCTGAACGAAGCGCGAAAGCAACACGCTGAGCAAATCTACAATGCTAAGCGCGAAGAATTAGCTCAGATTGCAGAAAGTGAGGGTAACAATAATCTAGCTTCTGAAATTCGTCAGTCTCATGATTCCTTACAAGAGATTAATGATAAGCTTGTTCAAAATGGCATTGATGTTGACAAAATCATTGAACAAGTTAATGAAAAAGCTTTGCTTGCAAAAATTGCTAAGGAAGCTGTAAAACCATGGCTTGCCAAGCAAATTTCCAATTCCAAGCATTCTTCAATAGAATCTTTGAAGAATTTGATGCAAGAAGCTGGAATAGACTTGACATTTGCTAATTATGAGGAAACTAATAAGAGTGATGTCAGTGATGAACAGCGAGAGGTGCTCGCTGAGCTTGCTGATGAAGCAGATAAGCCATTTGTTGCAAAGATAATTCGCAGCTCCAAGAAGTCTAGTTTGGAAGCTTTGAAGCAGGTTTTGCGCAATGCTGGAGTAAATCCAGAGATTTCGATGCCTGAGCCACAGCCAACGCGCGAAACTACGATTACTGCAAACTTTGAGCTTATGAAGCCTATGAGGTTTGAGTTTAGAAGTTCTGCGGTTTCGGGTATTCCTGCAACGTTTACGCTTACAAACTTAACGGAGAATTCGAGTGGGAATGCGACTGTTAAAGTAGATAATACCGACTTTACAATAAACAATTTCATTCCGGATGGCATTGGCTCTAATGGTCTTCTTCCTTCTTGCAATGGCACTACTTGCAAGATTTCTGGCACGCCTAAGATTGTAGACGGCAAGCCTAAAGTGGAAGTTAAGTTTACAACTGTTGACCAGTATGGGCGTCGTGCGGAGATTGTTGTGTATATTGACATAGTGGATTCGGCAAAGCCTGAGCCAACGCCTGAGCCTGATTATTCAACGGTTCCTTCGGATTATGTTGTTCCAGCGTATGAGCCTGCGCCAGCTCCTGTTCCTGTTGTTCCTTTGCAAGATAAGCAAAAGACGGGAGTTAAGGGCGATTTGCTTCCTCAAACGGGTGTTGATGCTTCGCAATCTGCGTTAATCGCAAGCTTGTTGGCATCTGTTGGTTTTGCTAGCTTCGCTGCTAAGCATAGGCGAAAGCGCGAAGATGGTAAGAATAACTAAGCGAGTCGAGGGTAGTGACTAGAATGGCGAAGGTTCCGGTTCACGCTTAGCTATTGGGGCTTTGCGACCCGGGTCGCCCGAATTCCATAGGAGACATTATGAAGCAGGGTATTCATCCCGACTATCACGCAGTGCAGGTTACCTGCTCTTGCGGAGACACTTTTGTAACTCGTTCCACCGCTGATGGCGATCATATGACGGTTGACGTGTGCTCAAAGTGCCACCCATTCTATACCGGCAAGCAGAAGATTCTCGACACTGGCGGCCGCGTGGCTCGCTTCGAGAAGCGCTACGGTAAGAAGACTAAGTAGCTTTTTAATCGCCAGCCCTGCTTTCGTGTAACTTCGCGGAATCGGGGCTGGCGTTTTATGTGCTAGACGTGCATGTGTTCATGTGTATTATTTAATACTTAATACTTAATTTAATATTTAATTTTTCGATTTAAAATCCGCGTTATGCGCGACTACAAAGGAACAAAATGGCCGAGTCAGTAGATGAGCAATTCCCAGCAGCGGTTACAGCTCTAAATGAATACCGCGATATTGAAAATCGCATGGGGCAGCCAGAAGTAGCGTCTAATCCAGACGCAATCCGCAAGCTCGGTCGTAGGCACGCAGAACTCGGGTCAATCGTAAGCGCATACTTAAATTACAAACAGCTTTGCGAAGACTACGAAGTAGCTAGCGAGATGGCAAGCGAAGATGAAGACTTAGCAAAAGAAGCAAAACATTTAGAAGAGCAGATTCCAGCAGCAAAAGAAAAGCTTCGCACAGCGCTGATTCCTAGGGATCCAGACGATGCGCGAGACATGATTATGGAAATCAAAGCTGGTACGGGCGGCGAAGAAGCAGCTCTGTTTGCTGGCGATTTATTGCGTATGTACATGCGTTACGCAGAAAAGCGCGGCTGGACTACCGTAATCCAAAGCGAAAACGCGACTGAACTTGGCGGCGTAAAGGACGTGCAGCTTGCGATTCGCGCAAAAGGCACGCCTGCTCCAGAAGACGGCGTGTGGGCAAGCATGAAGTACGAGGGCGGAGTGCATCGCGTTCAGCGAATCCCAGTAACTGAATCGCAAGGGCGTATTCAAACTTCCGCGGCTGGCGTAATCGTGTTCCCAGAAGCAGACGAAGACGATGACGAAATCGAAATCGATCCAAAAGACCTGAAAATCGATATTTTCATGAGCTCTGGCCCTGGTGGACAGTCTGTTAACACTACGTATTCCGCGGTTCGCATGACGCATATTCCAACTGGAATTGTGGTTAGCATGCAAGATGAAAAGTCGCAGATTCAAAACCGTGCTGCAGCCTTGCGCGTGCTAAAGTCGCGTTTGCTCGCTATGAAGCACGAGCAGGAGGCGGCGGAGGCGGCGGATATGCGCCACTCGCAGGTGCGCTCGTTGGATCGCTCCGAGCGAATCCGCACATACAACTTCCCAGAAAATCGTATTGTGGATCATCGCACAAACTACAAGGCATACAATCTTGACCAGGTGCTTAATGGCGACTTGCAAGCGGTTATAGACAGCGATATTCAGGCAGATGAAGCCGATCGCTTAGCTAAAGCCAATTAAGCCAAGTAAGTTAAGTTAGCCAAGTAAGCTAAGTACTCTAAGTAAAATCACCACGTGGCTTGTAAAATGCAAGAAATTTTGCACATTTTGCGCGCATCTGCCGAAAAACTTGAAGATGCAGGTGTAGAGTCGGCGGAATACGACGCACGTTTACTGCTGGCTCACGCTTGTGGCGTAAGTTTAGCAGACTTAAACAAAGCGCTAATACTTGGAGATTTTAAGGATTTTTTGCCCGATTATGCTAGCAAATATAGCGATTTTATATCTAGACGTGCTTCGCGCGAGCCATTGCAACACATTATTGGATTCGCCACTTTTCGCTACATAGACCTAATAGTTGGGCAAGGCGTTTTTGTGCCGCGTCCCGAGACAGAAGTGGTAGTTCAAGAGGGAATAGATTGGATTCGCGCAAATAATCTAAAAAATCCTATTGTTTTAGACTTATGTGCAGGGTCGGGAGCGATTGGATTATCGGTAGCAAGCGAAGTTGCAAACGCGCAAGTGTGGGCTGTGGAAAAGTCGCATGAAGCTTTTGAATATTTGCAAAAAAACTATCGCAAAATCGCGGAAAAATATGATATTTCAAACAGATATCACGCAATATTAGGCGATGCTACAAACGCTAATCTGCCTGAAATAAGTGCGATTAAAGGACTAGTAGACGTAGTAATTACGAATCCTCCATACGTGCCAGAAAGCAAGCCAGTCGAGCAGATTGAAGCTCGCGACTACGACCCAAAAATGGCGCTATACGGGGGATCTAAAGACGGATTGTTAATACCGCAAAAAATTGTAAAAGCGAGTTTTGCATATTTGCGTATGGGTGGAATAATGATTATGGAACACGATATTACGCAAGGAAAAGCGCTTGCAGATTATGCAAAAAACATAGGATTTAGCAGTGCAAAAGTCAAAAACGACTTAACAAACAGAGCAAGATTTGTAGTATGCAAAAAAGGGGCTAAAAATGAGTAAAATTTGCACAATTAACGAAGAATCATTGCAACTTGCAGCGCAAATAATTAACGCGGGCGGCGTAATCGTAGTGCCAACAGACACGGTTTACGGAGTGGCGTGCGACCCATTTAACGAGGCGGCAGTAGCGAAAATCTACCAACTAAAACGCAGGCCGCGCACAAAAGCCTTGCAAATACTTATGAGCAGTGTAAGTGACTTAGAAAAACTTGGTCTTTACTTGCCAAACCCGCTAGACGTGCTTGCGGAAAAATTCCTGCCAGGCGGATATTCACCAATCGCGCGCGCAAAAAAGGATTCGGTAGCTACAAGGCTTGCTACGCTTTGTAAAGCAGATGAGAGCAGTGAGCAAAGTCAAGCAACGCAAGGCGTGCGCGTTCCAGATTGCCCAGAACTAATGAAAATTTTGCGCGTTACGGGGCCATTGGCGGCATCTAGCGCGAATCGCAGCGGAAACGAGAGTGCAGACAGCGTAGAAGAAGCGTTTGCGGCTTTTGGAGACGAAATACCGCTGTACTTAAACGCTGGCCCAACGCGCTCGCACGTAGCAAGCACGGTGGTTGGTGCGGATGCAAGAGACAAAGACGGAATTGTGATTTTGCGCGAAGGTGTAATAAGTGAAGAACAGATAAGAGCAGAAAGTCGCAAGAAATGAGGGTATACCTGTTTATAGCAGCAATCGCAGGAGGCGCAACGTGGCTAATAATGCCGCTTATACGTCATCTTGCGATTCGCATAGGAGCTGTTGGAAAAGTGCGCGCTCGCGATGTGCACACAATACCTACGCCCCGTATGGGTGGAGTGGGAATGCTATTCGGCTTTGCTGTGTCGATGGCATTTGCAAGCTCCATGCCTTTTATTTCGGGGCTTTTTGCAGGAACACACCAGCCATGGGTGGTTTTAGCTGGAGCAGTACTCATATGCCTTTTGGGTGTTTGCGACGATATTTGGGATTTAGATTGGATGCTAAAACTTGCAGGTCAATTGCTAATAGCTGTTTTTGTAGCGTGGGGAGGATTGCAAATAGTAGCGTTGCCACTCGGGTCGCTAGTCACAGCCTCTCCAAGCCTTTCAATCGCAATAACCGCAATACTAATAGTTGCTTCAATTAATGCAGTCAATTTTGTAGACGGTCTAGATGGGTTGGCTTCTGGAATTGTGGCAATTGGCGGAATCGCATTTGCAACATACTCTTATATTCTTGCGCGCACGTCTCCGAGCTACGCTTCAATGGCAACTCTTATAGACGTTGCAATGGTTGGAATGTGCGTAGGCTTTATTTTGCACAATTGGCATCCAGCAAAGCTTTTTATGGGCGATTCTGGCTCCATGCTAATCGGGTATTTAATAACTTGCGCGTCTATTATAATGACAGGTCACTTAGATCCATCTGCAGTGCACACAAGCATCTATTTGCCAGTATTTATGCCGATTTTGCTTCCGATTTTAGTGCTGTTTTTGCCAGTTTTAGACATGTGTTTAGCAATATGCAGAAGGCTTGCAAAAGGGCAGTCGCCAATGCATCCAGATCGCATGCATTTGCATCACAGAATGTTGCGCATTGGGCACTCGGTGCAAGGAGCGGTGCTTATTTTGTGGGGATGGGCTGCGCTCATATCTTTTGGATCAATAATGATTCTGTTCTTTAAAGCAGTTTACGTGCTTGTTGGCATGATTATTGCGGCGGCGTTGCTTACGATTCTTACAATGATGCCATATTTGCGCAGACGTTTGCCAGAGTTGCGAAATTCGTGAAAAGCGGAGTAGTGTTTGAATTGATGCTAATCGCAGTACCCGTCGCATTAGTCGTAGATAATAGCGCTGTAGTAGCTTCGGCGCAAAATTGCCACTAAATATTGTGTATGAAACGCGGCTTTTGCAAACGTCATAGCAAAAACGTATAGTGACCCTATGGTTACAACTGATATGAACATGCAATCTGCGTATACTCCTGTTCCTCCAATTTTTGAAAAGCTCGGCCTCGCATATGACGATGTGCTTCTGCTTCCAAACGAGACCGATGTAATTCCATCCGAAGTAGATACAACTACTCATCTAACTCGCGAAATCACTATGAAAGTGCCTGCAATTTCTGCAGCAATGGACACAGTAACCGAGTCGGATATGGCTATTGCAATGGCTAGAAATGGCGGAATTGGCGTACTTCACCGCAATCTTTCCATTGATGATCAAGCTGCGCAAGTAGATATTGTTAAGCGCAGTGAGTCTGGCATGATTACCGACCCTCTTACTGTTCACCCAGATGCAACGCTCGCCGATTTAGATAAATTGTGCGGGCGTTTCCATATTTCGGGCTTACCAGTAGTAGATGGCGAAAATCGTTTAGTTGGCATTATTACCAATCGCGATATGCGTTTTATTGCTTCCGAGGATTACGATCGCTTGAAAGTTAAAGACGTGATGACTCGCGAAAATCTTGTAACTGGTCCTTCGAATATTTCTAAAGAAGATGCGCATCGTTTGCTTGCAGAAAACAAGGTTGAAAAGTTGCCGCTGGTTGATGCTGAAGGTAAGCTTACAGGTTTGATTACTGTTAAGGACTTTGTTAAGACTGAGCAGTACCCAGATGCTACTAAAGACGACCAGGGTAGACTTCGTGTGGCTGCTGGAATTGGTTTCCTTGGAGATGCTTGGCAGCGTGCGTGTGCGCTTATGGAAGCTGGAGTTGACGTTCTTGTGGTTGATACTGCAAACGGCGAGGCTCGCTTGGCACTAGATATGATTCGTCGAATTAAGGCAGATAAGGCTTTTGACGGCGTGCAAATTATTGGCGGAAATATTGCAACTCGCCAGGGTGCACAGGCGATGATTGACGCTGGCGTTGACGCTGTAAAGGTTGGCGTTGGACCAGGCTCTATTTGCACTACGCGCGTGGTTGCAGGCGTTGGTGTGCCTCAGCTTACTGCTGTTTATGACGCGGCTCAAGCTTGCAAGGCTGCTGGAATTCCATGCATTGCGGATGGTGGTATTCACTATTCTGGAGATATTGCTAAGGCTTTGGTTGCAGGAGCCAACACCGTTATGCTCGGCGGCACTTTGGCTGGATGTGAGGAAGCTCCAGGCGAGAAGGTTTTGCTTCACGGCAAGCAATACAAGCTTTATCGTGGCATGGGGTCGCTTGGCGCAATGGCTCCTCGCGGTAAGAAGTCTTATTCTAAGGATCGCTACTTCCAGGCAGATGTTACTAGCTCCGATAAGGTGGTTCCAGAAGGCGTGGAAGGCGAAGTGCCATACCGTGGTCCACTTAACGCTGTGCTTTACCAGCTTCTCGGTGGCTTGCATCAGTCTATGTTCTACGTTGGTGCTCACAATATTGAGGAGCTTCAGGAGCGCGGTCGCTTTATTCGCATTACGGATGCAGGCCTTAGGGAATCGCATCCTCACGATATTGTGATGACTGCAGAAGCGCCAAACTACAGCGGTTTCCACAACTAAGTCGCAAGTTGTGCGCGAGTTGCGTAAGTTGCGCGTATAAATCGCGTATAAATCGCAAGTAATTTTGCATTAAACGGCGAAGAGTTAGCTAAGTCTTATTTGCTACTTTCTAACTTTTCGTCGTTTTTTGTTTTGACAATTCGTATAAAATTATTGTATAGTTAGTGGGATATCCCACTAAAAATGAGGTGTTTTGTGGAAGTAGTGAAAGATTATGACGTTCGTCTTGATAGTAAAAAGCGTGTAACTCTGCGCGGAGCTAAATACCCTTATTACAATGTTAAAGAATGTGATAACGGTTGTATTTTATTAGAACCTCGTGAGCTTACTATTCCTAAGAGTATCTCTTCTAAAACTCTTAAAAGTATGGATGAAGCAATCCGCAATTTTAAGATTGGCAAAGTCTCTGAACCAGTTGATCTTTCTGACTTCTAGGAGTAAGTGAATGAACTTCAATATTAGAATGGGTATTCCAGAGATGTCTAATATTTGGGAGAGATTGAAGAAAGAGTTTCTAGAAGGCAGTATAAGTAAAAAAGATCTTTCTCTTTATAAGAAATGGGGAAAATCTATGAAACTTTTATCTGAAAATCCAAGGCATCCAGGATTGCATACTCATGATATTGAAGAATTGACAAATAGATATGGTGTTAGAGTTTGGCAATCCTACTTGGAGAATAAAACAAGTAGTGCAATGAGAATGTATTGGGTTTATGGTCCAGATCATATGTCAATAACTATTATCGGTTTAGAGCCTCACCCTGAAGATAAGAAAAATGGATCATATTCTAGAATTTCACTTTCTGATATGCCAGAGATGTGATTTTAGCTGTTAGTCGTCGTTGGGAAGATGTAGGCTGATGGGTTCAAAAAAATATTAGGAAAGGAACGAAAATGGCAGAAGCTAAGGAAGATCTTACGTTTACGCCGGAAGAATCGCGTTTAATTTGGATTGATTGCGAGATGACGGGTCTCGATATTTTCCACGATGAATTATGCGAAGTGTCTGTAGTTCCAACTGACTTTAATTTGAAAGTTCTAGACGATGGCATTGATTTAGTGATTAAGCCAAGCGATGCTGCTGTGGCTCATATGAACGATTTTGTGCGCAATATGCACACATCTTCTGGTCTTGTTGACGAGTGGAATAAAAACGGTTTGCCTCTAGAAGAAGCACAAAAGCAGGTTGTTGAGTACGTAAAGCGCTTTTTGCCAGAGCACGGGAAAGCACATCTTGCTGGAAACTCCGTCGGCTCAGATAAAAAGTTCCTCGACCGCTACATGCCAGATTTAATGGCAAATTTGCATTACCGCGTAATCGACGTAAGCACGTTGAAGGAGATTTCGCGCAGACTTTACCCAGATGTTTACCGCAATAAGCCAGCAAAACACGGAGGTCATCGTGCGCTCGCGGATATTATTGAGTCGATTGACGAGTTGCGCTACTACCGCGATATGATGTTCGTTACAGCTCCAGGACCAAGCGAATCCCAGGCAAAAGCGGGAGCACAACACGTTGAAAGCACGAGTTTGCTTCGCGACTACGAGCGCCGAGGCGAAGCTCTAGAAGATGTAAATTCCGCAGAAAAGCGTGATTATTAAACCAAGCGTGATTATCAAACGCATTAAACGTAAATGCGCAAATAGCGCAAATAAAAGGTGCTGCCAATGAAGCAATCGGAAGCGTTAGAAATAATAAACGCAGGCGCAAGCGTGTTCTTAACAGGCGCTCCTGGGTCGGGAAAAACGTATGTTTTGAACCGTGCTGTGCGCTCAATGCGCGAAAACGGTTTAAGCGTTGCAGTAACGGCTTCAACGGGCATTGCAGCAACGCATTTGAACGGCCAAACCATTCACTCGTGGAGTGGAACAGGCGTTGCAAACGCGCTTACCGATTCGCTTCTTAAAACCATTAGAGCTCGGCGAGGAAAGCGCATAAAAGCCACAGACGTGCTTGTGTTGGATGAAGTTTCCATGATTCACGCTTGGCTTTTCGACATGGTTGACGAAGTATGCCGTAAAGTGCGCAAAAATGATTTGCCTTTTGGCGGCCTCCAAGTGGTGGTTTCTGGCGACTTCTTCCAGCTGCCGCCTGTTAGCACGTCTATGCGAAATCGCGATGTACTCGAGCCAAGCCCCGAGTTTATTGCGTCGCGAGAAAAGTATGCTGCTGCTGGCAAAAATCCAGAAGGCTATATTACGGAATCGTTTGCGTGGGATTCTCTAAAACCTGTTGTGTGCTATTTAACAGAGCAACACAGGCAAGATGATGGAAAGCTTCTTAGCGTTTTAACGGATATTCGAAGTGGTATTGTTAGTAATGAAGATAAGCAAGTTCTTGCTAGTCGACTTGGCGAATATCCTCAAGATAGCGAAGTTTCGGTTCATCTTTTTCCAACAAACGCGCAAGCGGACGGCTTAAATAATGTGCAACTTGCGTCGATTGATGCTGAGCCTCACGAATTTGTAGCAACGCAAGCTGGACCTAAAAATCTTGTAGAGCGCTTAAAAAAGAACATGCTTGCGCCTGAGCGTCTTGTATTAAAGGCTGGTGCTGCTGTAATGGCTTTGCGAAATGACCAAGATAAGCAATATGTGAACGGTTCTGTTGGACGCGTATTGCGATTTGCGCCTGAATCCAAAGGTGGCTGGCCAATTGTTGAGTTTGAAAACGGCAATATTGTTACTCTTAAGCCTGCTGCTTGGGAGATGACGGATGGCGAAACGGTTCTTGCTAGCGTAAATCAAGTGCCACTTAGATGCGCGTGGGGAATTACGATTCATAAGTCGCAAGGAATGACGCTTGATAGTGCTGTTATGGATTTGCGCCGTACTTTTGCGCCTGGAATGGGCTATGTTGCGCTTTCGCGCGTGGAAAATTTGAGTGGGCTTTATTTAGAGGGCATTAATGACCGCGCGTTTAGCGTTTGCGCGGATGCTGTGATTCTTGATGGCTCTTTGCGTGAAGCTTCCAAACGAGCTAGTGAGATTCTTGCAAATGATGGCGCTTGCGCGTTTACAAATAATGCAAATAGCGCAAATGGCGATTCTGCCGATCAGCAAGAGTTTGATATTTTCGCAAGTACTAGCAACGATGAGTTTGGATTCAATGACGAGTTTTAGTTGAAAATTACGTATTGTGAGTTTGTTTAGTAGTGTAAACAAGTGTTTATGTCCTCATGCGCAAATAGATTGGAACGCATGGGTTCTAATGTACTTCGTATGTCTAAGCTGTTCCTTCGTACGCTGCGCGAAGATCCAGCAGACGCGGACGTTAATTCCGCAAAACTTATGCAGCGCGCAGGCTACATTCGTAAATCTGCTCCAGGCGTGTGGACGTGGTTGCCACTTGGTCTAAAGGTACTTAACAAAGTTCAAGCGATTATTCGCGAAGAAATCAACGGTATTGGCGCTCAAGAAGTTCACTTCCCAGCGCTTCTTCCACGCGAGCCATACGAGGCTACAAACCGTTGGGAAGAGTACGGCGACAACATCTTCCGCCTTAAAGATCGCCATGAAGCTGACTATCTTCTTGCTCCAACGCACGAAGAAGTCTTTACTCTTCTTGTAAAAGATATGTATTCTTCGTACAAGGATTTGCCAGTTACTTTGTATCAGATTCAAACGAAGTATCGCGACGAATTCCGTCCGCGCGCAGGTCTTATTCGCGGACGCGAGTTTATTATGCAAGACGCTTACTCGTTCTCGATTGACGAAGATGGTTTGAAGTCTGCTTATGTTGAAGAGCGCGCTGCCTACGCTCGAATTTTTGACCGTTTAGGCATTAAATATGTGATTGTTCACGCTGTTTCTGGCCCTATGGGTGGATCGGATTCCGAGGAATTCTTGGCTCCAATGGCAATTGGCGAAGATACTTTTGCTCTTGCTCCTTCTGGAAAAGCTTGGAACGTTGAGGCTTTGACCACTCCAGAAATGCAAGATGTTGACTGCTCGGCAACTCCTGAAATGGAGGCTCTTGATACTCCAGATGCTAAGACGATTGAGGCTTTGGTTAAGGTTTCCAACGATTTGCATCCGCGTAAAGATGGTCGCGAATGGCAAGCCTCCGACACTTTGAAGAACTTGATTATTGCTGTTAAGCACCCGGCTGATGCTGAGGGTGGTGAGCACGAGGAACCATGGCGCGAAATCGTTGCTATTGGTATTCCAGGAGATCGCCAAGTAGATATGAAGCGTCTTGAAGCTCAATTTGCTCCTGCAGAAATCGAAGAAGCAACTGAGGATGACTTAAAGTCTCATCCTGAGTTTGTAAAGGGCTATATTGGCGCTGGCGTATTAGGTCCACAAGCTCGCAAAGATGGTAGCAAGGTTGCTTGCCCTGTTCGCTACTTGATGGATGCTCACGTTGCAAAGGGAAGCACCTGGATTACAGGAGCTGATGAAGACGGCAAGCATGTTTACAACGCTGTTTACGGCCGCGATTTTGAGGCTGACGGCGTTGTTGAGGCGGCCCAGGTTCGCGATGGAGATATGAGCCCAGATGGTTCTGGTCCGCTTAGCTTTGAGCGCGGTGTGGAAATCGGACAGGTGTTCCAGCTTGGCTTAAAGTATTCTAAGGCTTTGGGCTTAAGCGTTCTTAACGAAAACGGCAAAGCTGTGCCAGTTTGGATGGGCTGCTACGGTATTGGCGTTAGCCGCGTGATTGCGTGCCTTGCAGAAACACATCACGATGAAGCTGGCCTTGCATGGCCTATGGCGATTGCTCCAGCTCAAGTTCACGTTGTTGCTACTGGCAAAGATCAAGTTGCTTTCGATGCTGCTGAAAAGGTTGTTGAAGAGCTTAGCAAGCAGGGAATCGAAGTAATCTTCGACGATCGTCCAAAGGTTTCTCCAGGCGTAAAGTTTAAGGACGCGGAGCTTGTTGGTGTGCCTTTGATTGCTGTAGCTGGCCGAGATACTGTGAACAATGGCACGATTGAAATCCGTGATCGCAACGGTTCAAATGTTGAAGCAGTTCCAGTGGATGAGGCTGCTAGACGCATTGTAGAGCGCGTTCGCGAGCAATTATAATCCAATAACTTGTAACAGCTAATTAGCAATCAGCGATTAAGTGATTAGCGATCAGCGATTAAACAATTGAACGATTAAAACAATATTGCCGTTGATATAATGCTTTGCACATTTGCTATTTGCATATTTTGTATGTGTGCGCATTATTTTCAGCGGCAATATTGCTATGAATGATATTAATAAAAATTTTCAAGAACACGATGCTTGAGTCTAATGTTTAATATTATTAGACTTTTCTAAAAGTCATTGGCGCCTCCTTCAATATCGTTGTATTCTTCTTCATCTAAGTGGCCTCCAAAATCATTTATCTCTTCATTTTCTTGAGAATTTTCTTGAGAATTAGAAGAATTTGATTTAGAAGACATTGGATTTTTCATTGCAAAGTTTTGATTTCGACTATCTCCATTTTCGCTATAGTCTGTGTTTTTAGAATCTACGTTTGCAACGTTTCTGTTTCTAGCATACGAAGTCTTAGTAAATTCACTGATTCCGCGATTTAGGTCGTGTCCGATTGATGTTGCTTCTAGAACCACTCGCGATCGGTCTTCTCCATCTTTGTGCCAAGATTCCGTATTTAAATTTCCGCAAACTACGATTGCATCTCCCTTATGCACGCTTTTTAACACGTTTGATGCTAGCGACTTGTACGCTTTTACAGTCATCCATGTTGTTGGACGCTCCTTCCATGCTTTTTCTTCGTTATGATAGTAAGAAGATGTGCTTCCAATTCTTAGTGAGCATGCGGGCGAGTTTTCATTTCGACTAAAGTTTACAGGGTCGCTTCCAACGTATCCGCTGATTGTTAATGTTGCTTGTTGCTGTGCCATATTTTTCAACCTTTCAAGAGTTTGGACTGCGACTAATTTAAGTCTCGAAGTTCATCGCGCAAAACCGTGTTGATTATCGTGGCTTTTGGCAAATTCGCCGCAGTAGAATCAACTATGAATTATGGAAAATAGTTGTGCAATATATTTTTATAAATGTGGTTAAAGCCTATGTTTTATTCACATTGATTAAAAAGTCTTGACAAAATATGCGAAAGCTAGTATGGAAAACCAGATAGTTGAGTAGCACAGATGTTAAATAGCGCATATAGTTAACTTAATACAAAAAAGCCTGCTTACGCATTAAACGTTTGCAGGCTTTTTGTTTATATTATTTGTTTATATTATTTGCGACTTACAAAATGTTGCGATTTACCAAATGTGTACGCGCTCGCTTGGGTCGAGCCACATCTCGTCGCCTTCTTTAACGTCGAATGCGTTGTAGAACAAGTCAACGTTGCGCGCAATGCCGTTAGTGCGGCACTCTGCAGGGGAGTGCGGGTCGATTTGAAGGTATTGCTCCGCAATCTCGTTACGAGACTTTGAACGCCACACAAGCGCGTAGCTTAAGAAGAATCGTTGCAAAGCAGTGAAGCCATCTACCTTAGGGGCGTTAAGCAAAGTTTCGCGAATTGCATCGTCACTTCCGTCAATCTCTTGACCATTGCTCTTTTGCAAAGCAAAAGCGTACGCTTTAAGCGCAATAGTTACGCCGCTTAGATCGCCAATATTTTCGCCGATTGTTAAAGCGCCATTTACGTGAGGCATTGCATTGCGCTCTTCTTTGCTCTTTAAGTGAGAATACTTAACAATAAGCTGCGTTGGCGTAAAAGCATTGTATTGCTCAATAAGCGCTTTAGTGCGCTCAGTGAAGTTGGTTTTATCTTCTTCAGTCCACCAATTGTTAAGCACGCCGTCGCCATCGTATTCGCAACCTTGATCGTCAAAACCGTGGCCGATTTCGTGGCCAATTACTGCACCAATAGCGCCGTAGTTTGCTGCGTCTGGAGCGCTTGGGCTAAAGAATGGCGGTTGCAAAATCGCAGCTGGGAACACGATTACGTTAAGTAGCGGATCGTAGTAAGCGTTTACAGTTTGCGGAGTCATCTGCCACTCTTCGCGATCAACAGGATTTCCAGCTTTTGCAGTATACCTGCCGAAAACAAATCGAGAAACTTCGCGCATATTCTCAATTAAGCCAGCGTCTTCCTTAATGTTTAGCGCAGAGTAGTCAATCCAATGATTTGTGTAACCAATATTTGGCTCAAACTTGCTAAGCTTTTCCAAAGCTTTTGCCTTAGTCTCTTCGCCAAGCCAGCTGCTGTGAGAAATCGACTCGCGGTATGCGTTAATAAGATTGCTAACTAAGCCTTCCATATACTTTTTAGAAGACTCAGGGAAGTGCAGACGCACGTATTCGCGGCCAACTTCTTCGCCGCAAGCGTCGTCAACAACTCCGATTGCGCGCTTCCAGCGGTCGCGTGGCTTGGTGGCGCCAGAAAGCACTTTGCCGTAGAAGTCGAATCTAGCTCCAGCAAAGTCCTCGCTTAACATGCTTGCCCAGCACAAAATCACATGAACGCGTGCCCAAAGCTTTAGATCTTCTAAGTCGGCTTCTTGCCAAATCTTATTCAATCCTTCTATAAAGCTTGGCTCGTGAACTACTACTTTGCTAAAAGCTTTACGAAAATCTATTGGCTGATTCTTTGCTTCTTCCGAGTTATCGTAAGATTTTTGAGCAGCATCTAAGAAGGCGTCAAGATTTAACGCTTCAAGCGTTTTTGCCAAATCCGCATAATCGTAAGGATTATAAGTTTTTTGAGAATCGCGTGTTGCTACATTATCCCAATGGTTGCTTGCGATTTGTGTTTCCACCTTCAAAAAACGTTCCGATTGCTCGCTTGTAGTAGTGGCATCTCCGTAACCTGCTAATCGCAGCAACTTTGCTACCATTTTTACGTATTCAGCGCGAATCGGAGCGTAATTATCTTCGCGGTAATATGCTTCGTCTGGCAAGCCCAATCCAGCCTGCTCAATATGCATAATATTCGTCTTAGGGTCTTTAGGGTCTCCGCAAACGCCAAAAGCAAACATTGCATTTGGGCCGCCGTATGGAGTAAGAGAAGCAATAGTGCGAACCAATTCTTCTTTGCTGCTTGCCGCATCAACAGCGTCTAAATCGCCCTTGATTGGCGTGATTCCAGCTTTTTCAATAGATGCAGTATCTAAATAGTTGCGGTATAAGATTCGCGACTTTTTGGCTGGGCAATCTTCGCTTTCTAAAATATCTCGAATTTGCGTCTCTGCATCTTCTGCAAGCTTGTAGAAAGCACCAAACATTGGCTTATCTTCTGGAAGAGTGTAAGTGTCAATCCAAGGACCGTTTACGTAGCGGAATAAATCGTCTTGTGGTCGAATAACTGAAGAGAAGGAAGCTGGGTCAAAATTTACAGCAGAAATTTCCTTCTGCGATTCTTTATTATTATTTTCATTGTTATTAGGCATGTGCCTAGATTACAAGTATTAAGCGACATCATTGGCTAGTATTTTCGCCATATTTTGTGCTATTTTCGTGCCTGCGCGTTAGTCTTAAATCATGATTGAACTTAAAACTCCATCCGAGATTGAAGCTATGAAGCCTGCGGGTCGCTTCGTTGGTAGTATTCTTAAAGATTTACAAGCAATGACAAAAGTTGGAACAAATCTTCTTGAGATTGATGACTTTGTTCGCCAACGCATTATGAGCCGTAAAGGTGCATCTTCTTGCTATGTTGATTACGCTCCTGATTTTGGAACTGGTCCTTTTGCGCACTACATTTGCACTTCTGTAAACGATGCTGTTCTTCATGGCGTTCCTTTTGATTACAACCTTAAAGACGGCGATTTGCTAACGCTTGACTTAGCGATTAACGTTGACGGATGGGTTGGAGATTCTGCTGTTAGCTTTGTTGTTGGAAAGCATGCGGATCCTGAGGATTTGCGATTGATTAAGTGCACGGAGGAAGCGCTGGAAGCTGGCATTAACATGGCTCAGCCAGGCAACCGTCTTGGGGATATTTCTGCAGCTATTGGATGCGTTGCTCACGAGTATGGTTACAGCGTAAATCTTGAGTTTGGAGGTCACGGAGTAGGCCATATTATGCATGGCGATCCGCACGTTCCTAACGATGGCACAGCTCACCACGGCTACAAGCTTCGCCCAGGCTTGGTTATTGCTATTGAGCCGTGGTTCTTAAAGACTACTGACGAGATTTATCAAGATCCAAAAGACGGTTGGACTCTTCGATCTGCTGACGGTTCGCGCGGTGCTCATAGCGAGCATACGATTGCAATTACGGAGAATGGTCCAGAGATTTTGACTGTTCGCTAAACTTTTAATAGTAATTGTGTAAAGCGTTAAATAGCGTTAAATAGTAATTGCGTAAAACGAACATAATAAAACATAAAGAGGTACTTTAAGTAAATGGCGGAATTTGATTTTGCTCAAGCGTTAAATGATGTTGAAGCAAAGTATTCTTCGATTTCTAAAGCAATAGATATTGATTCGCTTAAGTCTACGATTGCAGATTTAGAAAAGCAAGCTGCACAGCCTGGACTTTGGGACGATTCTGAGCACGCTCAGCAAGTTACGAGTAAGCTTTCGGCAGCTCAGTCTCAATTAAAGCGTTTGCAAGCTGTAGATCAGCGCATTGAAGATGCTAAAACTTTGATTGAGCTTGGGCAAGAAGAAGGCGATGCCGATTCTATGAGCGAGGCTCAAGAGGAGCTTGGCGCTATTGCTCACGAGTTGGACGATATGGAAGTACAAACTCTTCTTGACGGAGAATACGACGCGCGTGCAGCTGTAGTTACTATTAGATCTGGCGCTGGTGGCGTGGATGCTGCTGATTTTGCGCAAATGCTTCTTAGAATGTACTTGCGCTGGGCAGAGCGAAATGGCTACAAAACTAAGATGATGGACACGTCTTATGCGGAAGAAGCTGGTATTAAATCTGCGACTTTCCAAGTGGATGCTCCATATGCGTATGGTCGTCTTTCCGTAGAAGGCGGCACTCACAGAATGGTTCGTATATCTCCATTCGATAATCAAGGCAGGCGTCAAACTGGCTTTAGTGCCGTGGAAGTAATCCCACTTGTTGAAGCTACGGATCATATTGATATTCCAGATTCAGACATTCGCGTAGATACTTTCCAAGCGTCTGGTCCTGGCGGACAAGGCGTAAATACTACGTATTCTGCTGTTCGTATTACCCATTTGCCTACTGGTTTGGTTGTTTCTATGCAAGATGAGCGCAGCCAGATTCAGAACCGTGCCGCTGCAATGGCAGTTTTGCAATCGCGTTTGCTTGTGTTAAAGCATGCGGAAGAAGCAGCGAAAAAGAAGGAGCTTGCTGGAGATATTAAGGCAAGTTGGGGAGACCAAATGCGCTCCTACGTTCTTCACCCGTACCAGATGGTAAAGGATTTGCGCACAGGCTACGAAACTTCGCAAACTCAAGCTGTTTTTGACGGAGATATTGACGGTTTCATTGAAGCTGGCATTCGATGGAGGCACGAGCAGCGAGTTGCTGCAAAGCGCGGATAATTGCGTCTAGGTTGTTTTGACTTAGCGTAAAGCGCCTAAAATCAAAAACAATCTATAAGATAGTAAAAAGTAAAGAATATCGTTCAATAGTTCGTAAAGGAAAATGCAGATATGTCTCTGATTTCGCTAGAACATGTGTCGAAGATTTATCCTAAGGGCACGCGTCCTGCTTTGGACGATATTTCTTTAGACGTTGATCGCGGCGACTTTGTGTTTCTTGTGGGTGCTTCTGGGTCTGGTAAGACAACGCTTTTGAGTTTGCTTTTGCGAGAAGAAGAAGCCACAAAAGGCGAGATTCACGTTGCTGGCAATGACTTGAGGCGACTGGTAAATCGCCAGGTTCCGCAGTATAGAAGGTCGCTCGGTTTTATTTTTCAGGATTATAAGCTGCTTAATAATAAAACTGTGTATCAAAATGTGGCTTTTGCACTAGAGGTTATTGGCACGAGCCGCTCTACGATTAAGTCGCTTGTTCCGCGAGTTTTGGAAACAGTTGGTTTAACTGGCAAGGAGAATAATTATCCGCACGAGCTTTCGGGTGGAGAGGCTCAGCGAGTTGCCATTGCGCGCGCGTACGTTAATCATCCGCAAATTCTTCTTGCAGACGAGCCTACTGGAAACTTGGATCCTACAACTTCGCTTGGAATTATGGAAGTTTTGGACGCCATTAATCGCACGGGTACTACGATTGTTATGGCTACGCACAATGAGGAAATTGTTAACTCTATGCGAAAGCGCGTTGTGGAGCTTCATTCTGGTCATATTGTGCGAGATGAGCGCGAGGGTTCTTACGATTCTGCGCTTTACTTCCCAGACGCAGATGTTGAGCAAAAGTCGAAAGCTCAACAAGCTGTAGAAGGAGACTCCATTAGTGCTGCTGTTGCTGATTCTAAGGGCGATTCTAAGAGCGGTTCAAATGGCGGTTCAAATGGCGAATCTAGCTCAAATACTAATAGTCAATCGTCTATAAATGCAAATGGTTTTGATGAGTCGCAAGAAAATTATCGTTTTATGTCTAAACGTGCAAAGCGTGCAGTTCAAGCAAAAAAGGCAATGGATGCTGTTGCTCAAACTTTGCAAAATGGGTCCGAAAATAATGAGGGCATTGCTCGTCTTGCGCAATCTGTTCATTCTGGCAGAACGGGTAGATATGGCGAGGTTTTTCAGCCTTTAGAAACAACTATGACTTGGGGGCGTGGGCTTTCGATTCCGCCTGCTCCTCCTGCAAAAAAGTCAGAAGATAAGGGTGATGCCAGTAGGGTTGACGAGTCGAATGAAACAAGCTCTAATAGCAAAGCTAGCGATAGTGAAGCGAATAAAACAGAAGTAAATAAAACAGAAGCGAATAAAAGCGAAGAGAATAAAACAGAAGTGAATAATAGCGAAAATCTTAAGAACGAAGGAGACGAGTAATGCGATTGCGATTCATATTCTCCGAAACGTGGATTAGTTTACGCAGAAACGTTTCTATGATTATTTCGGTAATGCTCGTTACCTTCATATCGTTCTTGTTTATAGGCGCATCTGTTCTTATGCAAGCACAAATCACAAAAGCTAAGGGCGATTGGTACGACAAAGTAGAAGTGGTCGCGTGGCTTTGCCCAGATGGCACGAGTCAGGCAGCGTCTTGCGCTTCTGGAAAAGCTCCAACAAAGAGCGAAATCGTAAAGTTAGAAAACATTATTAACCAAGAACTTGGCTCAGACGTTTCAAACATAACTTACGTTAGCAGAAGTGAGTTTTATAAAAACACTTTTCTTAAGCAATATCCTAATGGCTTATATCAAGGCCGCACTTTAACGGCTGCAGATATGCAAGATTCCTTGCGACTAAAGCTTACAAATCCAACAAAATATCAAGTTGTTTCCGAGGTTCTTTCTGGTCGTGAAGGCGTAGAAGAAGTTGTGGACCAAAGGCAGATTTTTGACCCCGTGTTTAGTGTTTTGAATCACGCAACAGCTGTGACTATTGTTCTTGCTGCAGTTATGGTTGTTGTTGCGATTATGCTTACAGGTACTACGATTCGCATGTCTGCGGCTTCTAGAAAGCAAGAGACAGAGATTATGCGACTTGTTGGCGCTTCTAATTGGACGATTCGCATGCCGTTTATTTTAGAAGGAGCGTTTGCTTCTCTTATAGGATCTTTGCTATCTGGGTGCGCGCTAAGTGTTGTTGTTAAAGTGTTTATTACGGATTGGCTTGCACAAAACGTTCGTTGGATGCCGTTTGTTAATCAAGCAACTGTTTGGATGACTGTTCCAGCGTTGGTTATTGGAGCTGTTTTGCTTTCAATAATCGCTTCTGCGTTTGCTTTGAGGCGATATTTGCAAGCGTAAATCGTCTTAAATATAAATATAAGTGATATAAAACTTAAGATTGGTTTGAAACGCTTACGGTTAATAAGATTTTTAATGTATAATTCGCATTAGTGCTTGTAAAGGTTGAAAGGAAAGCAAGTTGGGTAGAAAGTTTGAAAGCAAAGGATGCTATTTTTACTATTCTAAACGCGTTGTTACTAGCGTGATTGCGCTAGGCGTTCTTATGCTTTCTGCATTTACTATTCTACTTGCGTATACTCCTTTGCGTGCGAATGCTGTAACAATGCAAGATTACAACAGAAAAGTGCAAAGTAATGCGGCTCTTAGAAAGCAATTGGCTGGAGTTAGTAAGCAGCTTGCAGATAAGATTTTAGAGCTTAATGATATTAACGAGCATCAAATTCCAAACCAGATTCGAGCAGCTCAACAGGCTCAAGATCAAGCGCAACAAGCAATGAGTCTTGTTGAATCAACAAATCAACGTTTGCAATCTGCTCAAAAAGATAAGCGCGATTTGGAAGAAAAGATTAAAAAAACTGGCGAAGATTTTGACGACGCAAAGGCTGCTGTGGCTCAGCTTGCGCGAAAAAGTTTCCACGGTTCAAACGCTTCTAATGTAATGGCTATGGTAACCAATTCAACAACTACCGAGCAATTTGTTGGAAAACTTCAATCGGAAGCTGCTGTTGTTCGTAGTGAGGCGAATGCTGCTAACGATGCTGCTGTTACTTTGAACAACTCAATGAATAGGCGTCAGCGTTTGGCTGCTATAGAAGATGAGATTCAAAAATTAAAGCAAAAAGCTCAAGACCAGGCACAAAGCGCGCAAGCTGCAGCAAAAGCTGCTGTAGATAAGCAGCGTTCTTTGCAAAATTTGCGAGACCAGGGAAGTGTTCTTAGAAAGCAGTTGGAAAGTCAAAAGAACAGTCTTACGTCTCGTACTGCTCGTGAGGCTGCAGAAATCGTTGCGTTAAAGTCTCAAATCGACGCTCAAGCTAGGGCTTTGGCTGCGTCTGCTGCAGCTCGCATGAATCCAAATGCTAATCGCCAACAAATGCGTGGTGGTGGCTGGAGTGCGCCTTATTTGCCTGCGTTGCCTCTTTCTAATGGTGCTGCAAGTGGTATGAATTACTCAGTTCCTGGCAATTGCCATGCTGGTTCTGGTAATTGCTACGGACATAATACTGGTAATACTGCTGGAGGTTCTGCATACCCTGCTCGCCAGTGCACGCTTTGGGCATATTTGCGTAGGTCGCAGCTTGGTTTGCCTGTTGGATCATTTATGGGAAACGGCGCAGAGTGGGCAAATTCTGGGCGCAGACTCGGTTATCTTGTAAATCGCACTCCACACGTTGGTGCCGTTATGGTGTTTTCTAGAGGTGCTGCTGGGTCCGACCCTACGTACGGCCATGTTGCTGTTGTTGAGCGTGTAAATTCCGATGGCTCCGTGCTTATATCCGAAGGCGGTGTTGGGTTTGCAACTTTCCCGTCTTATAGGACTATCAGCAATGCTGGAAACTATGAGTACGTTCACTATTAATTTTTAATTTTTATGATTTGATTTAGGTATGACTCGATTTAGGTTGGTGTAGTTTGGATAAGAAACCTGGTTCAGATGGTACTTTAACTGTTGCGAGGAATAAGAAAGCTAATCACGACTATGCGATTGAAGATTGCTACGAAGCAGGTATTGCGCTTACTGGAACCGAAGTTAAGTCTTTACGAGAAGGTCGAGCTTCTTTAGCTGAAGCGTTTGTAAATATTGATAGACGTGGTGAGATTTGGCTAGAAGGTGCAAATATTCCAGAGTATCTAAATGGAACGTGGAATAATCATGCTCCTAAGCGCAAGCGCAAGTTACTTCTTCATGCTGTTCAAATTGCTAAGCTTTCTAGGCAGATTGAAGCTAAAGGTTATACGATTGTGCCTTTGAGGATTTATTTTAAGGGCAGCTACGCTAAAGTTGAGATTGCTTTGGCGCGAGGCAAAAAAGAGTACGATAAGCGACAAGCGTTGCGCGAGGAACAAGATAAGCGCGAGGCTTTGCGTGCTATGCGATACAAGAATATGCAATCTAGGTGATTCATGTATTGGGTCTATAAACGACACGCCGTATATTATTCATTTTTACGAATAATATACGGCTTTTTGATTTTGTAATTCGTTATTTTTCGCTATTTTTCAGCATATGCGTGTATGGCAATTTGTGAATATTCAGTTTTTGCATTTTAATAATCGCAATTTAGTAGCGATATCGTGTATAGTTATGCATATCACTGTAAATTATAAGTTATTTATTCTTTAAGACTGAAGGATTGAACAGGAGAAGAAAATGCTTAAGTCAAATAAGATTTTTAAGTCAATTAAGTCAATTAAGCCAATTGCTGCAATTGCAACGCTTGCATTGATTGGATGCACATGCGCATGCGGACCTGCTGATTCTAAAGCAGCAGATCCAGATGTGGCACGCAGCTACGATGTAAGCAAAGTTCAAAAAGACGAAGAGATTGCAAAGCTTGTTCCAGAAAGCGTTGCAAAAACTGGCGAACTAACTGTTGGCGTAAATGTTAGCTATGCTCCTGCAGAATTCTTTGCTGCCGATGGCAAAACCCCAGTCGGCTACGAAATCGACTTTTCTAAAGCGCTAGCAAAGTTGATGGGCTTAAAGGCCAAGATTATGCATGCTCAGTTTGATTCCATTATTCCAGCAATCGGAAGCAAGTATAACGTTGGAATCTCTGGCTTTACAGTCAACGCTGAACGTATGAAGTCCGTTGATTTTGTAACGTACGCAAACGCTGGTTTATCTTTTGAAGTTCGTAAAGGCAATCCAACTAAGGTGGATCCAAAGAATCTTTGCGGTAAAAAAGTTACATTAGAAACTGGCACTGTTGGCGAGCCAATCATGGAAGAAGCCAAAAAGCAATGCAAGGCGAATAACAATAAGCCGCTAGAAATCTTAAGCTTTAAGGATCAAACAGATGCCACTACAGCTTTGCTTTCTGGCCGCGCAGATGTTATGTATGCCGATACTCCTGTTGCTGGATACGCTGCAATAAAGAATAGCGGAAAGCTAGAGATTCTAGAAAGCAGCAACGACGCTGAGCCAATGGGTGCAGCCGTTAAGAAGGGCGATGCTAAAATGCTAAAGCTTATTAAGGCTGCAATCGATAAGCTTATGAAGAATGGTGTTTACAAAGACATTCTAAAGAAGTGGGGCGTTGAAAACGTTGCCATTAAGGAATCGCAAGTAAACCCAGAAGTATGATCTTAAAGTTGGCGTGCGTTTACAGTTACTGCATAAGTAAAATCGCACGCCAATTTTTGTATTTAATCTATAGTGATTGCTAGTTAGTAATTTGCATATGTTGCAACCAAAAGCCTTTATGGAGAAAGTATGTTTAACAGTTTAAATAAAAAGCCTTTGCAAAATTCGCAAGGGAACGAGCGCATTTTGCCAGTTAAAAATCCTGGACCAATCGTAGCTGGCATAATCGTAGCTATAATCGCATGCTCGCTGCTTTATTCTATAGTCACAAATCCGCGATTTGAGTGGGATGTTGTTGGAATTTATCTTATAAGCAATAACGTTCTTGCTGGTATTGGTTGGACTTTGTTGTTGACTTTGCTTTCTATGGTTATTGCGATTGTTTTGGCTGTTTGTTTGGCTATGATGCGTAAGAGTGTTAATCCTGTTTTGCGTGGTGTTAGCTGGTTCTTTATTTGGTTTTTCCGTGGTACGCCTGTTTATACGCAGCTTGTTTTTTGGGGTATGTTTGCGGTTCTTGTTCCTAAGTTGAGTTTGGGTATTCCGTTTACGTCTGTTGAGTTTTTCTCGATTGATTCTAATGTTGTTATGACTTCTTTGAATGCTGCTGTTATTGGTTTGTCTCTTAATGAGGCTGCGTATTTGTCGGAGATTGTTCGTGCTGGCTTGGAGGCTGTGGATGCTGGTCAGGTTGAGGCTGCTCAGGCTTTGGGTATGGGTAGGTCTTTGACTATGCGTAGGGTTGTTTTGCCTCAGGCTATGCGTATTATTGTTCCGCCTTTGGGTAATGAGACTATTGGTATGCTTAAGACTACGTCTTTGGTTTTGGCTGTTCCTTTTACTTTGGAGCTTCAGTTTGCTACTAATGCTGTTGCTAATCGTATTTATAAGCCGATTCCTCTTCTTATTGTTGCTAGTGTTTGGTATTTGGTGATTACGTCTGTTTTGATGGTTTTGCAGGTTATGTTAGAAAAGCATTTTGGCAAAGGATTCGAAGCAAAAGACATTGTAAACAATAAGCAAATCAACTCGAATGCTGCAAAGCGTGGAGATAAGGCCATTAAAGCTGCTAGCGATGCAGTAAATGGTCGCAATAATGCAACAATGCTTGGATTTAACGCATAGTTGTATTGATTGCATAATGCATGCATAAATAAGTGCATTATAAATGATAAAATTCCATTAGTTTTATTAGATTTGAGGAAAAATGACTGATATTTTAACGGTTGATACACAAAGCCAAAATGTTACTAAAAGTGATACTCCAGCAGTAGTCATAGAGGATTTACACAAGTCCTTCGGCAATTTGCAAGTTCTTAAGGGAATTGATATGACTGTAAAGCCAGGAAGTGTAACAGTTATACTCGGTCCTTCGGGAAGTGGAAAGTCAACTTTGCTGCGATTAGTGAACCAGCTTGAAACAATCACATCTGGAAAAATCACCATTTACGGCGAGCGCATTGGTGTAAAAACTGTTGTTCGTAATGGAAAAGAAGCTTTGCAAGCGTTAAACGATAAAGAAATCGCAGCGCAGCGCGCAAAGCTTGGAATGGTGTTCCAGCGTTTTAACCTGTTTCCGCATATGACTGCTATTGAAAACGTTATGGAAGCTCCAGTTCACGTTTTGCATATGGATAAAATTGCAGCTCGCGATTTAGCTGTTAAAGAGCTTGAGCGTGTTGGAATGGCAGATCGCGTAGATCATTATCCTTCGCAACTTTCGGGCGGTCAGCAGCAGCGAGTGGCTATTGCTCGCGCGCTTGCTATGAAGCCAGAAATCATGCTTTTTGACGAGCCTACGTCTGCGCTAGACCCAGAGCTTGTTGGAGAAGTGCTTAATGTTATGCGCGACTTGGCAAACGATGGCATGACAATGATTGTTGTAACTCACGAGATTGGTTTTGCTAGAGAAGTGGCAGATCAAGTTGTGTTTATGGATGGCGGAAAAGTTGTTGAATGTGGAACGTCTGGGATTATTGATAATCCTCAAACTGAAAGATTTAAGGATTTTCTGCACAACGTTTTGTAAGCTTAATATATAAATGTGAATACGTAAAAATTAAGGCATTTTGCGTAAAATCATGAATAATTTATGGCTGTGGTGTTTGCTGCAGCCTTTTTATTTTGATTAGCACTATTATTCAAACAATTTTACGCAAAGAATATCTTGCGCAATGTTTAGCGTGTTTGTGTAATAACAAACATAGTGTAAAGTTGTTCATTGTTTGAATATTCCATCCAATTTATTCGGAGATTAGTATGAGTGATGCATGTTCTTCATGCGAATCAAACTCGCATAGTAAGAACGGCGTTCGCGTATCTCGTTGGCTAAGATTTGTTGCTGCGTTTACGTCGCTATCTTTACTAGGATTTTCCAGTGCTTGCGGAACAAGCGATGCGGTTGGGCCAGATCCTCTTTTAGCTCGCAGCTACGACGTTAATCGTATTAAAAAAGATAAAAGTATTGCTGCAATGTTGCCAAAAAAGCTTGTTGAAAGTGGCGAGCTTGTAATGGGTACTAATGTTGGATATGCGCCAGCAGGATTTTATGCTAGAGATGGAAAAACGGTTGTAGGCTACGAAATAGACTTAAACAAAGCGCTAGCAAAATTGATGGGATTAAAGCTTCGCATTGTTCACGCGCCATTTGACGCGATTTTGCCATCTGTTGGAAGCAAATTCGATATTGGAGTTTCGGGATTTACAGTTAGCAAAGAGCGAGAAAAGTCGGTTGATTTTGTAACGTACGCGGATGCTGGTTTGCTTTTTGTTGTTAGAAAAGGCAATCCAACAAATGTGAATCTTAACGACTTATGCGGTAAAAAAGTCTCTGTGCAAGTTGGAACAACAAGCGAAACTCAAATGTATGACGCAAGAGATGTTTGTAAAGTAAGTCGCAAAGCGCCATTAGACGTTCTTGCGTTTAGAGAGCAAACGGATGCTACGACTGCAGTGGTTGCAGGCCGCGCAGATGTTATGTATGCAGATACTCCTGTTTCTAGTTTTGCGATTGAGCAAACGGACGGCCAGTTGGAGCCATTGGGTAAAAGCCGCGATAAAGCTCTTATGGGCATTATTGCTCAAAAAGGAGATGCTCAGCTTGTAGAAGCAATAAAAGCTGGTATTGAAAAGCTAATACAAACGGGCGCGTATCAAGAAATAATGAAGGCGTGGGGTGTTGAAGACGTTATGATTAAGCACCCAGAAGTAAATCCAAAAGTGTGATTCCTGTGTGATTTGCCTTGCTAAATGCTTTATATGAATGCTTTATATGATTGATTTAGCTATTTAATATTCGCTAGTAGAAACTTTGTATGCTTAGAGTAGGATTAAAAACATGAGTGCTAAAAATAACAACAACGAGCGTATTTTGCCAGTCAAAAAACCTGGACATATTATATCTGGCATTATTGTTGCGATTCTAGCGTGTGCTCTTGTGTATTCAATTGCTACGAATCCTAGATTTGAGTGGGCAATCGTTTGGAAATACATTTTTAACGAGAATGTTCTTGCTGGTATTGGTTGGACTTTGTTGTTGACTTTGCTTTCTATGGTTATTGCGATTGTTTTGGCTGTTTGTTTGGCTATGATGCGTAAGAGTGTTAATCCTGTTTTGCGTGGTGTTAGCTGGTTCTTTATTTGGTTTTTCCGTGGTACGCCTGTTTATACGCAGCTTGTTTTTTGGGGTATGTTTGCGGTTCTTGTTCCTAAGTTGAGTTTGGGTATTCCGTTTACGTCTGTTGAGTTTTTCTCGATTGATTCTAATGTTGTTATGACTTCTTTGAATGCTGCTGTTATTGGTTTGTCTCTTAATGAGGCTGCGTATTTGTCGGAGATTGTTCGTGCTGGCTTGGAGGCTGTGGATGCTGGTCAGGTTGAGGCTGCTCAGGCTTTGGGTATGGGTAGGTCTTTGACTATGCGTAGGGTTGTTTTGCCTCAGGCTATGCGTATTATTGTTCCGCCTTTGGGTAATGAGACTATTGGTATGCTTAAGACTACGTCTTTGGTTTTGGCTGTTCCTTTTACTTTGGAGCTTCAGTTTGCTACTAATGCTGTTGCTAATCGTATTTATAAGCCGATTCCTCTTCTTATTGTTGCTAGTGTTTGGTATTTGGTGATTACGTCTGTTTTGATGGTTTTGCAGGTTATGTTAGAAAAGCATTTTGGCAAAGGATTTGAAGCAAAAGCAGATAGCATTCATAGCAACAGATAGCAGTAATTGCAAAACATAATTCAAAACATAATTGCAAAACATGTAGAAACACACACGTTTTATAACGTAGAATAGAAGATTATGTGTGGAATTGTTGGATACGCAGGTTTTGGCACAGTTTGCGCAAAGCCTTTAGAAGTTTGCTTAAACGGATTAGAACGCTTAGAGTACAGAGGCTATGATTCGTCTGGTGTGGCTCTTGCTGCTCCAGGAATGGATTCTATATGTGTTCGCAAAAAAGCTGGTCGCTTAGCTGTTTTAAGAAAAGATATAGCCGAAAATCCAATGCCAGATGCGAGCGTTGCAATAGGCCACACGCGTTGGGCTACAAATGGCGCTCCATGCGACTTAAACGCGCATCCTCATGTTAGTGCAGACGGAAAAATCGCCCTTATTCACAACGGTATTATTGAAAACGCTATTAGTCTTAAAGAACAAATGCAAAAAGAAGGCATAGAGTTTTCGTCTCAAACAGATACGGAAGTTGCAGCAAAAGCGCTTGGAAAAATCGCGAATCAAATAATTGAAGAAACTGGTAAGCCAGATCTTTTTGAAGCAATAAGACGAGTTGCAAAAATTCTTAAAGGAGCTTTTACTCTACTTGCAGTGGACGTTAGACAGCCTAATATTGTTGCTGCTGTTCGCCATGATTCGCCACTTGTAGTAGGTGTTTCAAATAACGAGTATTTTCTAGGCTCCGATGTTGCTGCTTTTGTTCAATACACAGATAAAGTGCTTGAAGTTGGTCAAGATCAAGCTGTTTTAATCGGAGATATAGAAGGAAACAAAAAAGCGCAGCTTTGTCTTACAGATTTTGACGGCAATGAGATTAAAAATCCTAGCTATTTTACAGTAGACTGGGATGCTTCGGCAGTAGAAAAAGGCGGATGGGATTCCTTTATGGATAAGGAAATCCACGAAGATCCGCATGCTGTAGCCGATACTTTGCGCGGGCGATTTGACGCAAAAGGGAATATTATTCTTGACGAAGTTAGGATTAGTCAAGATGTTTTGCGATCAATCGACAAAATAATAGTTGTGGCTTGTGGAACAGCAAGCTACGCAGGATTAGTTGCAAAATATGCGATTGAACATTGGGTGCGTATTCCAGTAGAAGTGGAGCTGGCTCACGAATTTAGGTACAGAGACCCGATTTTAACGCATAGAACGCTTGTTGTAGCAATTTCGCAGTCTGGCGAAACAATGGACACGTTAATGGCGTTAAGGCATGCGCGTGAGCAGGGTAGTCGCGTGCTGGCAATATGCAACACTCAAGGTTCGAGTATTCCGCGAGAATCGGATGCTGTACTTTACACGCATGCGGGACCGGAAATCGCAGTTGCTTCTACAAAAGCATTTGTTGCACAAATCGTAGCTGCATACATGCTTGGCCTTTATTTGGCTCAAGTCAAAGGAACAATGTACAGGGACGAGATTCAGCAAATCGTGTCTCAGCTTAAAGAAATGCCATCTAAAATCCAAAACGTTTTAGATACACAAACGGATTCAATAATGCAAGCTGCAAAGCGAACAATGGATGCAAAATCGTTCTTGTTCCTTGGCAGGCATGTTGGCTACCCAGTGGCGCTAGAAGGTGCGTTAAAGCTAAAAGAGATTGCGTACACGTTTACAGAAGGCTTTGCTGCAGGAGAGCTAAAGCACGGCCCGATTGCTCTTGTAGATAAGGGAGAGCCAGTTGTTGTGATTGTGCCATCTTCTAGAGGCAGAGACGTTTTGCACGCTAAAGTGATATCGGGAATCGAAGAAGTTAAGGCTCGTGGAGCGTTTACGATTGCGGTTGCAGAAGACGGCGATCCAGACGCTGAGCGTTACGCAGATATTGTGTTCTGGCGTCCTAAGTGTCCAACATTGCTAAGCCCTCTTGTAGATGTTGTAGCATTGCAACTTTTTGCTATGAATATGGCAAAGCTTAAAGGCTACGACGTTGATAAGCCTAGGAATCTTGCAAAATCCGTAACTGTGGAATAGCAATACAATGAGTGTTATGAGTGCAAGAAGACCGCACAAAAATCGCAAGCAGATTGCTGACTATTTTGTTAGGCGCATAATAACTGCTGTTTTATGCGTTTTTGTTGTTGTTTTTTGTGCGTCATGCGGATCTGTTGATTCTAGAACAAAAATCACGGTGTGGTCTTGGGAGCCAAGCATGAAGCGGATTGCTGCAGATTTTGAGAAGCAAAATCCAGATATTCGCGTTAGTGTTAAAGACACAAGTGGGTATAGCAATCTTAATAGCGCTATTCAAGATGGCTATGGCATGCCAGACGTTGCTCAACTTGAGTACTATGCATTGCCACAATACGCTGTTAGCGGTCAGCTTCTAGACATTACAGATAGGGTACAAGGAACTCAAACATTTTACACGCAAGGATCATGGTCTTCTGTGCAATTAGGAGGCCGAATATACGGTTTGCCAATGGATTCAGGGCCTTTAGCGTGGTTTTATAATCAAGATGTGTTTAGCCAAGCAGGTGTGGATGCTACACAAATTCACACTTGGAAAGACTACATTCATGCAGCAAGAAAGCTAAAAAATATTGGCGTTTATATTGCTGCAGATTCTGGAGATGCTAGCTTTTACAACGCTATGATTTGGCTTTCTGGCGGACATCCGTTTATAACTTCGCACGACGGAAAAACTGTTACTGTTCGTTTAAGTAAAGATAAAGGAACAAAAGACTTTACAAACTTTTGGCAATTAATGATTGACGAAGACTTAGTGGACACAAGGCTTACAACGTGGACTCCAGCTTGGAAGAGCGCTGTTGGTTCTGGCAATGTTGCTTCCGTTTTTGCTGGAGCATGGATGACTTCGCTTTTAATGCACGATATTCCAGGCGGAGCAGGGCTGTGGCGTGTTGCAAGAGTTCCAACAATGGATGGCAAAAATCATAATGCGCAAATGGGCGGATCTGCGCTAAGTGTATTGCAATCTAGCAGGAAGCCAGAAGCTGCAATGCGTTTTGTTGATTTTGTTTGCCACAATCAACAAGGTATTAAAGAGCGCGTTAGTTCGGGAGCGTTCCCAGCAGATGTTGTAACTCTTAGAGATAGCGCATTTTTGAATAAGACTACTGTTTTGGATTCTAGAGGAATTAAAGTGCCATACTTTGGCGGTCAACGCTTTAATAGAGTTTTTGCGGATGCAGCACAGCATGTGTATACGGGGTACAAGTATTTGCCATTTGAAGTATATTCGCGTAGTGATTTTCGCTCCACAGTTGGCTTAGCTTACGATTGGAATCGAAAGTCAAAAGCGCGATTAAATACTAAAGCTATGATTGATGCTGGAATTAAGCAAGATGACGGAAAAGATTTTGTTCTTCCAGACGACCCTGGCCCTAAGATTCGACTTAAAGATGGAATCGCGCTTTGGAAAAAAGACTTAAAAGAATACGGGTATAATCAAGGTTTTGTTGTGCGATAATTATTCGCTAAGACTATTCGCTAAGACCATGCTCTTTAAGTTTGTAATCTAAAGGAAAAGTCGCTAGCAACCGATTGTTCTTCTATAAATCTCGTACATTCCCTTAAAAATCAAATTTGGATCGTAGTAATCAATCGAATCAACGTCTTTTTCGAAAAGTCGCCCCAAGCCTCCTGTAGCAACAACCTTAAAAGGCTCATTTATCTCTATTTTGAATTGTTCAATTGTGCGCTCAATGCCTCCGAGGAAGCTGTAGTAGAGGCCAGCTTGCATAGCAGGACGAGTTGATTTTGCAAGAACAGATTTAGGGCGAGAAATCTCAACTTCTGGAAGCTGAGCAGTATTATCCCATAGAGCTGCTGCAGCCGAGCTGATTCCCGTGCAAATAAGTCCGCAAGTAATTGCTCCGCTTTTATCAACGTAGTTATAAGTGGTAGCTGTGCCAAAATCAATTACCAATGCTGGGCCGCCGTATTCGTAAAACGCGCCAACACAATCCGCTAAGCAATCTGCGCCCAAAGAGCGAGGCTCGTCAATCCTAATATTTACGCCAGTTTTTACTCCAGGGCCCACAATCATAGGGTCGATTTGCAAAAACTTAACAATGCTTGCGCGGAAAGAGTGCATAACTTTTGGAACAACCGAAGCAACAATAACATCTTCAACATCGTTTACGCTAAAACCGCTTAAATTAAGGAATTGCGTAATCATAATGCCGTATTCGTCGGAAGTGTGATTTGCTTTTGTAGTCATTCTATATGTGCCAACAATCTTGCCGTTATCTAAGAATCCAAGCACAATATTCGTGTTGCCAATGTCTACTGCTAAAAGCATATTCGCCTCCAGTGTGTTTGTTGTGTGTTGCCAAACTTAAGTATGCGCATCTTTAGAGCAATACTACATTAATGCTAAGTCGTTGCGTGCAATTGCAAGCTTTCTTTATTTGGTGTGTAGGAGGGCTGGGTGTTTCTTGTCTCACAACGCTCCGCCTCTTACGTGTAGTTTGTTGTTGCGGTTGTTCCGATTTGGCTTTGATTTTATTTTTGGTTTAAGTTTGTTTGTAGGCGTGAGTCATTGGATTATTTGATATCGGCTGCCGCTCTTATACTGTTCGACCAAGAATCACCCAGCCCTCTTACGTGATTGAACAATTGCGTATTGCTTAACCGCCTGAGATTCTCGATTTTTCTTGCTCTCTCGGCGAGTCACCATTAAAGTGTGGCGGTGTAGAAGAGTAGGTGATAAAGTCGAAAACAATGGCAGCGAGGCTAGAAAGGAAATGTAAATGATAAATCGTCATGCAATATTGCATAAGCCACTTTCTCAATACGCGTATTCTACGGCAGAGTATTGCTTAACAATTCGTTTGCGCGCGGCAAAGAATAATCTTAGTTTATGCGTTTTGCACTACGGAAATCGCGTTGATTTAACTCCGTTAGATCAGTTCCGCACGCTGAAAATGGAAAAGATTGCAAGCGACGATTACTTTGACTACTACGAAGCAAATATAAGCAGCGATTTAGATAGAGTTTGTTATTACTTTGAGATGCAAGATGCGGATGAACACTTGTATTTGTACGCCGATACTATTGCAGCTGATTTTCCAGAAGATCGTACAGAAGTCTACCAGTTCCCATTTATTCGCCGCGAAGAGATTAGCGACGTTCCGCGTTGGCTTAAAGAGGCTGTTGTTTATAACATTTTCCCAGATAGTTTTGCAGATTCTAAGCGTGGCATAAGTTGCACAGCAAAAGATTATTTTGATGAGAAAACTGGTCAAACATTGCACACTCGTTTGGGCGGAACAATTAGAGGCATAATCGAAAATCTTGATTATATTGAGGATTTGGGCTTTAATTGCTTGTATTTAAATCCTATTTTTACAGCTGCAGAATACCATCGTTACGATCTTCTTGACTACTATCATGTTTGCCCTAATTTGGGAACGGACGACGATTTTAGGGAGCTTGTTAGCGAGGTTCATAGTCGCGGCATGCACATAATTATTGACGGCGTTTTTAATCATTCTAGTTGGTATTTCTTTGCGTTTGACGATGTTGTTAAAAATGGCGAAAATTCGCGATACAAGGATTGGTTCTATGGATTAAAGTTCCCTGTTAAGCGCCCTAAAGATGGCGAGCGTCCAAACTATACGTGTTTTGCGTATGAGCGTAAAATGCCAAAGCTTAATACTTCTAATCCAAAAGTTCGCGACTATTTTATGGATGTTTGCCGCTATTGGCTTGAAGATTTTGATGTTGACGGTTGGCGTTTGGATGTTGCTAATGAGGTTGATAAAGACTTTTGGCGTGCCTTCCGCTCTGTTGCTAAAAAGACTAAAAAAGATAGTGTGCTAATTGCGGAGATTTGGGAGAATTCTGAGCGTTGGCTCCAAGGAGATATGTTTGACTCCACTATGAACTACGAGTTCCGCAAAGTTTGCCGCGATTTCTTTGCTTTTGGCAAGATTAATGCGCACGAATTTAATAGTCGATTTGTGGATATGCTTTTAAGATACCCATTCCCGATTGTTCAAGGTCAATTGAATTTGCTTGATAGTCATGACGTTAGTCGCTTTAGGAGCTTGTGTGCGCAAAATTCCGCGGATTCTGGCGATTCTTCCGCGGTGGATAAGCGATTCCGCTTGGCTGAGCTTTGCCTTCTTACATCTGTTGGAACTCCAAGCGTGTTTTACGGTGACGAGCTTGGTTTAGTTGGTTTTGAAGAGCGTGATTACCGCGCGGCTATGCCTTGGGAAAATCCTGTAAAAGATAATCGCGACTTGTTCCGCGAACTTATAAAATTGCGTAGAAGCAACGATTGCTTTGTTCATGGCAATTTTAGGGTTCTTGACTATGATGATCGCGGAAAATTTGTGTTTGCGCGAGCAACTGATTCTAAGCGTGTTGTTGTGGCTTTAAATGCGTTCAATGAATCTAATGATTCGTTTAGTTCTTTGCCTGATTGTGAGCCGATTATTAGCTACAATTATGATGCTCAAAATCATGCTCTTGGAGCCTTTGGATACGCGATTTTTGAGGTAAAATAGCGGTTTAATAGCGTTTTTTAATGGAGCATTAATAGAGTTTCATAATAAAAGTGGCACTTAAACAAGTGATTTAAGTGCCACATTTATTTACAAGTCTAAGATATTTACAAATCCAAGAAAAGCTGGTGTATTCTTGTGTCTTCATCAAGCTCTGGGTGGAAAGCTGTTCCGATTTGATTTCCTTGGCGAGCAGCTACAACGTTGCCATCTACAGTTGCAAGAGCCTCGGCATTTGAGTCAACTTGCGCAATATAAGGCGCGCGAATAAACGTCATTGGAACAGCTCCAAGATTGCCAAAATCAGAATTGCAATGGAAGCTTCCAAGCTGGCGGCCGTAAGCATTGCGCTTAACAGTAACGTCTAGCGTGCCAAATCCGCTAACTTCGTTTCCTTCCACGTTTTTTGCAAGCAAAATCAGCCCTGCGCAAGTGCCAAGAACAGGCATTCCGTTTGCAATTTTCTCGCGCAAAGGCTCAAGCATATTTTGCTCTTTAAGAAGCTTAGTTTGCACAGTGCTTTCGCCGCCAGGCAAAACAAGGCGGTCAAAAGATTGCTCCAAATCTCGCGCTTGACGAAGCTCAATAACGCGCGCGCCAAGCTTTTCTAGCATTAAACGATGCTCAAGAAAAGCTCCTTGAACAGCTAGAACGGCTACAGTGTGCGCGCAATTATTTGTGTTGATAGGTGAGTTTGCCAAAATAATTCGCCTCAATCACTCGTCTCAATTACTCGCCGCGGTTAGCCATTAAAAGCTTGATTTCTTGCTCGTTAATGCCAACCATAGCTTCGCCCAAATTCTCGGAAAGTTTAGCAATCATCTTGGCATCTTTGTAATTAGTAACAGCCTTAACGATTGCAGCAGCGCGCTTTGCTGGGTCTCCAGACTTAAAGATGCCAGAGCCAACAAACACGCCTTCTGCGCCAAGTTGCATCATTAAAGCAGCGTCTGCAGGGGTAGCAACACCGCCAGCTGCAAAGTTTACAACAGGAAGCTTGCCGTTTTGCGCAACATACTTTACAAGATCGAAAGGCACACGCAAAGTCTTAGCTTCTTCAAAAAGCTCATCCTCGCGCATGCTTGTAAGCTTACGAATTGCGGAATTCATCATGCGCATGTGGCGTACTGCCTGAATCACGTCTCCAGTTCCAGGCTCGCCCTTAGTGCGAATCATGGAAGCGCCTTCGTTAATCCTGCGCAAAGCCTCGCCCAAATCCTTAGCGCCGCAAACAAATGGAACTGCGAAATCGCGCTTGTTAATGTGGTAAACATCGTCTGCTGGGCTAAGCACCTCGCTTTCGTCAATGTAATCAATCTCAATAGCCTCAAGCACTTGCGCTTCTACAAAGTGACCAATACGGCATTTTGCCATAACAGGAATAGACACAGCCTCTTGGATTCCGTGAATCATAGCTGGGTCGCTCATTCTAGAAACGCCACCAGCTGCGCGAATATCGGCAGGAATACGCTCCAACGCCATTACAGCGCAAGCTCCAGAATCTTCAGCAATTCGCGCCTGCTCTGGAGTAGTAACGTCCATAATCACGCCGCCCTTAAGCATTTGTGCAAGCTGGCGATTTAGAGCAGTGCGGTCTTGGCTGCCGTTATTTTGCGGATCCGAGGATTCGTTTACTGTTACTGTAGTATTCAAGTTTTCTGCCATTATTCCTCGCTTTTTATTGGCGTTTTATTGGCGCATTTTGCATGCATGCTGTGTGTAACATCTTTATGCGTCTGTTATACATTTTTGCAAATATGCAAGCTATCGTATTGTTTTTTGCGCACGTTTGCAAGTTTACGTCTGATGGCATTTAACCACATTCATAGGATATGTGATTAGAATAACGTCAAATTTTTATAGAATCGTGTTAAATTTTTTACACAATGATGTCAAATTTTTGTAAAAACGCATAAATATCAATCACTTATTAATGATTTATAACCAAGTTTTTAGACTCGCCCTAGTTTTGATTGACTTACTAGCAAGCTACGATTGTATACGCCGTTGACTTTGTGTTGCAAGTGTTGCAATTAGACAAAGCAACGAGCTTAAACAATTAAATAACAACATAAACAACAATTAAATAAATGTATCTAATTCAATCCAGAAAGGTTTGTTGAATGGATAACAAAGAACCCAAAGATGGCGCATACTCTAAAGATGTGACCGATAAATTCTATGGGAAAGAAAACGAGCAAGAATCGCAAGAATCGCAAGAATCGCAAGCTGGCTCTAGCACAGATGCTTCGCTTAATAATGCGTCTAAAAGTGCGTATAAAACTAATAAGCGTGGTCTAGGAAAATTCTGGCTTGTTTCTGTAGCAATCGTAGTAATCGCAGTAGTTAGCGCGATTGTTGCAACGCTTACAGGTCCGCAAAAAAATCCTGCAAGTCAAACATCTTCTGCGCAAGTTTCAAATAAAACTGTGTCAATCGGATTAAAACTTGCTCCTACAAATCTTGATATTCGTAATCAATCTGGCTCTTCCTTGGAACAATTGCTGATTGGAAACGTGTATGAGGGTCTTGTAGCTAGGGATTCTAAAAATCAAGTTGTTCCTTCCCTTACAAAGAGTTGGGAAATAAGCAAAGACGGCTTAAAGTACACATTCCACATTCGTAAAGGCGTTGTTTTTTCTAATGGGAATAAGCTTACTGCAAAAGATGCTGAGTGGTCTTTTAACGAGCTTGTTGCAAAGAAATATCGCGGATCAAACATGGTTGGAAAAGTTGAATCTGCTAAAGCTAAAGATGATTACACGTTTGAAATCAAGCTTAAAGAGCCAAATGCAAAGCTTTTGTGGGCGTTGTGTTCTAGAGCTGGCTTAGTTTTCGATAAGCTTGCGAATTATGACGCTAAAACTCAAGCTGTTGGATCTGGTCCGTATTTGGTGGAGAAGTTTGTACCAAACGACCGAGTTGTGTTAAAGGTAAATCCGCGATACAAGGGAATTAATAAGGCAAAAACTCAAAAAGTTGTTGTTCGCTATTTTGTAGACGATGTTGCTGCTGTAAATGCGCTTTCTTCGGGGTCTGTTCAAGCTTTGGCGCCTATTTCGGGTCAGCTTGCTAAGCCTTTTAAGGCGGATTCAAAACGCTATGTTGTTAAAGCTGGAAACACTACCGATAAATTTGTGCTTGCTATGAATATGAATGGTGAGCGAACCAAAGATAAGCGTGTGCGCCAAGCGATTCGCTATGCGATTGACCATAAGCAAATTATTGCTTCGCGTGGAGGTACGGATGCTTTGCTTGGCGGACCAATTCCTTCTCTTGACCCAGGATATGAGGATTTAACTAAGATTTACGCGCATAATGTTAAGCGTGCTAAGTCGTTAATGAAGGAAGCTGGTTTTAGTGAGTCGAATCCTTTGCATCTTTCACTTACTTACCCGAATATTTATGGAACGCAACTTGGTGAGCAGCTAAGATCTCAATTACAGCAAATTGGCATTGATCTAAAAGTAAACGTTGTTGAATTTACTACTTGGCTTCACGACGTTTATACCAATAAAAACTACGATTTGTCTATGGTAGATCACAATGAAAGCCACGATTTTGGCCAATGGGCAGATCCTAAGTATTACTACGGTTACAACAATAAGCAGGTTCAGGATTTGTATGCTAAGGCAATGCTTTGCGCGAATATTAAGGAGTCTAATAAGCTTCTTGCTAAAGCTGCGCGAATCGTTAGCCAGGATGCTCCTGCAGATTGGTTGCTTAATTATAAAGTTGTTACAGCTAAGGTAAAGAACCTTGAAGGCATGCCTTTTGACATTAATCAGGTTCTTTTGCCGCTATACAACTTGCGACTTAAGTGATTTGGTCTAAATTTCCCGATTTTATAGCTTTAATTGGCATGTCGAGCAACAAAAAGCGCAAATAGCTCTAGCGCGATTATCCGCGCGAGCGATTTACCGAAAATGTTGCTCAAACTAGCTCGTAAAGCTACAAAATCGGGAACATTAAACTAAGTAAGGGGTTTGTATGAAGCGCATGATTCTTCGACGCATCGCGTTGTTCTTTGTAGCGCTGCTATTTATTTCTGCAATCGTATTTCTTGCTCTTAGAGTTTTACCTGGAGACGTTGCTCAAGTTATGGCTGGCTTAAACGCGCCAGATGGAAAAGTTGAGCAATTAAGACGCGATTTAGGATTAAACAAACCCCTTTTCGTTCAATATTTAGAGTGGATTTTTGGTGTTTTTAGAGGCGATTTTGGTGTTTCAATGCTTACGGGTCGTTCCGTTGCGTCCACTATTGCTATGCGTGCTAGCATAACTTTTCCGCTCATTTTTCTTGGACTTTTAATTGCGCTCGCAATTGGTATTCCTCTTGGATGCTTGCAAGTTTTTCATTCTGGCAAGTCTTTGCAAGGCTTTTTAAGGTTTTGTGCGATTGCAGGCGGATCTGTTCCTGCTCTTTGGGGTGGAATGATTTTAATCATGATTTTTGGCAGGGGCATTGGCTTAGTTGGGATTTTTCCTACTCAAGGTTTTCCAACAGACGGCTGGCGCGATTTTGGTAGCGCATTTTTGTCTTTGATTCTTCCGGCTCTAACAGTTGGCGTTATTGTTGGATCTGGTTTTATGCGTTACACTTCAGCATCATTAGAGCAGATTTCTAATAGCGACATTGCTTTGCAAGCTATGGCTTGTGGGATGACTAAAAAGCAAATGATTTGGCGAGTTGGCTTGCGATTAGCGTTGCCGCAGCTTGTGTCTGTAATCGGCTTGACTTTTGCACATATGATTATGGGCGTAATGGTTATTGAAAATCTGTTTTCGCTTCCTGGAATGGGTATGGGTCTTGTGCGCGATGTTGGCTTGCGAGATCTTATATCTGTTCAAGGCAATCTTTTTATGCTCTCTGCATTGTTCTTGCTTGTTGGGTTTGCGATTGACGTGTTGCATCGTTTGTTGGATTCAAGGCTTAGCCAAGATTCGAGTGGGGAGTGATTTAAGTGGGGGCAATTCAAGCAATGATTAAGTTTTTAAGACGCATTTGGCGCGGAGTTATTGGAAAATTCGTTTGCATTATTTTGTGCTTGTGGATTTTTGTAGCTGCGCTTTCTTTTGTGTGGACGCCTTACTCTCTTCTAGAAACAAACGGGTACGAGGTATGGCAAAAGCCTTCTCTAAAGCATTGGCTTGGCACAGATGGAACGGGTGCAGATATGCTTAGCTGGCTTATGGCTGGTTCTAGAGTAGAGATTTTGCTTGTTATTTCAACAGTTGCGATTGCAAGCGTTGTTGGGTTTGTGATTTTAAGCTTTACGATTTGCCGCGTTCAAAAAATTCGTTCCGTAAGCATTATGGCAGTAGACGCTTTAATTTCCATTCCAACAGTTTTGATTGCGCTTATGCTTGCTGTACCTCTTGGAGCATCCGTTCTTGTAATCATGCTTGCATGCGGATTTGGATATGGCTTAAATCTTGCTCGTATCTTGCGACCAAGTGCTGTTCTTGTTCTTAAGTCTAATTATGTTGATTGTGCCGTTTCTAATGGTGCTAGCAGAAGTTATGTTTTGCTAAAGCATGTTCTTCCTAATATTTTGCCTATCGCTTCCGTTCAGCTTTCGCTTTCTGCAGGAACTGTTATTTTAGCGGAAAGCGGATTGACTTATTTAGGTGTTGGTGTTCCTTCGGGAGTGCCGAGCTGGGGTCGCGTTCTTTCTACTTCGGTTACTTTGATTCACGTTTATCCACTTGCGGCTCTATGGCCTGGCCTTGTTGTTACATTAACAGTTTTGTCTCTTAATCTTTTTGGCGATGTTTTAAGAAGTGCTACAAATCCAGCGAATAGGGAGTCCAAGAATGAGTCTTGATATAAAAGGATTATCGCTTAGTATTGGATCTTCGCACATTTTAAGTGATGTTTCACTTAACGTTAAAGATGGCGAGCGCGTTGGGCTAGTTGGATCTTCTGGCTCGGGTAAATCAATGCTTTTAAGAGCTGCGATTGGTCTAGTTCCGTCTAATTGCAAAATCACTGGCTCTTGCCATGTTGGCAATGCCCAAACTGTTGGCGCTGACGATTCTGCGCTTGCAAACATTCGCGGTAAGTACGTTGGCGTTGTTTTTCAGCAAGCGGATCGTGCTCTTAACCCTATTATGAGTGTTAGAGAGCAAATCGCCTTACCTCTTAGGCTCCACTACAATTTAGACGAAGACGATATTCAAAATCGCGTTAAAGTTATGCTTGAAAAAGTTGGTTTAGGCACAAATATTTTGAATAAGCGCACTTTTGAGCTTTCGGGCGGGCAAATGCAACGAGTTGGGATTGCTACAGCGCTTATAACTTGCCCTAAGTTGATTCTTGCAGACGAGCCGACTACTGCTCTTGATTCTGTTACACAAAAAGATGTTGTGAATATGCTCACTTCTTTAGTTGATAATATGGGCGCTTCAATGCTTTTTGTTACTCACGATTTTTCGGTTCTTTCTAGCGCTGCTACTCGTTGTTATGTTTTGGATTCTGGGCGATTAGTCGATAGTGCGCGTGTTGGTGAATTGCTAGAAAATCCTAAGGTTCACTCTACTAAGCAACTTGTTTTTGCAGCGCGCGCTTTAAGTCTTAGTAAAAATGATTTAAGTCTTGATGATAAGAATGATTTAAGTCTTAGTAATAAAAATGATTCTTCTAAAGATGATTGCATTTTTAACGCTAAAAACATTCACGTTGTTTTAGGAAGCTCAAAAAACCGCGTTGAAGCATTAAAAGGCGTTGACTTTAATCTTAAAGTTGGCGAATCTTTAGCACTAATTGGCGGATCTGGAAGTGGTAAAACAACTTTGATTCGCTCTTTACTTGGATTGCAAGAAATAAGCGAAGGAAGAATAGAGTATTGCGGCAGGCTAGTCGAAACTGTTGAAAACGCTAAAAAGTTAAATTTGAAAGATTCTGCTTACGTAAATATGAGAAGACAATGTTCGCTTGTATTTCAGCATCCTTTTGCAGCTTTAGACCCGCGTTGGACAGTTAGAAAAAGCGTTGCTGAGCCGCTTGAAATATGGCGTAAAAACATGAGTTCTGATTCAAATACTGTTGACTCACGTTATGTTGATTCACGTGATGTTGATTCACATGTTATTGATTCTAAAGTAGATGATGTTTTGAATTTAGTTGGGTTAAATCCTAAAGTTTTTGCTGGAAGATACCCGTGCGAGCTTTCTGGCGGACAGGCTCAATGCGTTGCGATTGCTAGAGCGCTAATCAATAATCCTAGAGTTTTGGTTGCAGATGAGCCAATGAGCGCAATCGATGTTGCTGAGCGCACAAGAATCTTAGATGCTTTTAATGTGATTCGCGCAAATCGCCCTAATATGGCGTGCGTATTTGTTAGCCACGATCTTGGTATGATTCAGCATTTAGCGTCTAGTGTTGTTGTTCTAAAAGATGGAGTTGTTGTTGAATCTGGGCGTGTAAGTCAAATTTTGACTAATCCAAAACATAGTTACACGCGCGAACTTATTGATGCTGCTACTTTGTAAGTCTGTATATGTAAGTATTGCAAGTTTGTAAGTCTGTATTTGTAAGTCTTATAAGTCAATAAGTCAATAAAAAATATTTTTAGATTCGTGTTCATGTGTGTTTGGCAAGAATAGCGTCTAATATTATTTAGTAATCGTTATTTACGCATGGATTTTGCGCATACATTTTGCGCATGAATATAAGTTAGGAAAGATAAAATGAGCGAAAATCAAAACAATAAGCCGACTCCTCGTCCAGAAAGCTTTGAACTTGACCACACTAAAGTTAAAGCTCCGTATGTTCGCTACATTGACACTCAAAAAGGCCCGAATGGAGATGTTATTTCTAACTACGATATTCGCTTAACTCAGCCTAATCAAGAGGCTATTCCTACGGGCGCTTTGCACACGATTGAGCACACGATTGCTGTTCTTTTGCGCCAGCGCATTGAAGGCTACATTGATTGCTCTCCATTTGGTTGCCGTACAGGATTCCACCTTTTAACTTGGGGCACTCATAGCACAGAAGATGTTGCGCGCGCGTTAAAGGAATCGCTTGAATTTATTGCGTATAAAGCTACTTGGGATGATGTTCCAGCTACAACTATTGAGTCTTGCGGAAACTACCGCGATCATAGCTTGTTTGGAGCGCGTCAATGGTGCAAAGATATTTTAGACAAGGGCATTAGCTCCGATCCTTTTGAGCGCAAGATTGTGTGATTCGTTGCGTTTGATTGTGTAAGACTGTAAAATCGCCATATTCTAAGCATAGGGGGGTGTATGTGTGAAATAAGATTGAGAAAAGCAACTCTTAGCGATCTAAAAGATATTGAAAATATTTATGAGAGAGCAAGAGTATTTATGGCAAATAATGGCAATCCTCATCAATGGGGAGATCGCTTTCCTCTAACATCTAGTGTTATAGAAGATATTCGTTTGAACCGTTTTAATCTTCTTGTAGACACGGACCCAGACTTTGGAGAAGAGCGCATTTTGGCACAATTTGCACTGTGCGAGGGACTTGATGAAGTCTACGCAAAGATTGATGGAGCGTGGCTAGATGACGTTTTGCCATACGTTACAATCCATAGGCTTGCATCTTCGGGAGTTAAGCCAAAAATGGCAAGCGAGTGTTTAAAATGGGCTAAGCGCAACTACTCTAATGTTAGAATCGACACTCATCCCGACAACTTGATTATGCAAAAAGTTATTTTGCGAGAAGGCTTTAGCAAGTGTGGTCTTGTTGTAATTCCAGATCGAGCGCATAGTGCAACTAGAATCGCGTATCAATGGTTGCGCTCGCATAATCATGTAATACGGTATTAGAAGTATTGCAGTATTGAAATGTGAGTCAAAAAATACTTGCATGTAAGTCAAAAATACTGGCATATATAGTAGATATAAAAGTAAACGTAAAACTAAAACGAAAAGTAAAGGCGCAAGATATGTGTAAAAATTCGAGTATCCAAGCGATTTTGCAGGAAAACTATGCTCGCGCATTAAGCACATACCCTGGGCAGGTAATTGTTGATCTAAAAGCGCTAAGAGATAATATGCGAACTCTTGTTGAGCGTGTTTCTAAAGATTTGAAGCCTGGTCAAAAGTCGCCAGCAGTTATGGGAGTTGTTAAAGCAGATGCTTATGGTCACGGGCTTATTCCTAGCGCGCTCGCAGCTCTTGCAGGGGGAGCAACTTGGCTTGGCACAGCTCAACCTTACGAGGCTTTGCGGCTTCGTAAATGTGGAATTGACTCAAACAGATGCCGTATTCTTACGTGGCTCACCAGCGCTCCAACGTCTCTTTTTGCAGATTTAATAAAAGCAGATATTGATATTTCTGTTGGCTCGCTGGATTCAATTGACGCTGTTGCTCTCGCCGCTAAATCGGCTGGAGCTACCGCTCGCGTACACGTTAAGGTAGATACAGGATTTGGCAGAAACGGTTTTACGCCTGCAGGTTTTAGTGATGCTTTAGAAAAGCTTAGCGAATATTCTAGCCAGGGATTAATCGAAGTTATTGGGCAATGGAGTCACTTGGCTGTTGCTGATTGCCCAGACGTTCCAGAGTTTGTTGCATCTACAGATAGGCAAATTGAGCAATTCCACGACTTTACTCGAAGAATGCGCGAAGCTGGGTTGGGGCCTAAAATCCGACATTTAGCTAATACAGCTGCAACTCTTAACAGGCCAGAGATACGATTTGAGCTTGTTCGACCAGGAATTGGATTATATGGATACGAGCCAGATCCTGTTATGGGAGCGCCTCAAACTTACGACTTGCGTCCAGCAATGACCTTACAAGCGCAATTAGGAACAGTTAAATCTGTAGAAGCAGGTCACGGCATTTCGTACGGCCGCACGTATTTAACGCCAGACAATACAAGCACAGCAATAGTTCCACTTGGATATGCGGATGGTATTTTGCGCGCATCTAGCGGATTCGATATGCAAGGATCTCGTCATGTTAATAAGCCTGGAGGGCCTGTGCGCGTGGAAACTAATAACGGCGCTAGGATTTTGCATGTTTCGGGGCGCGTTTGCATGGATCAATTTATTGTTGACTTAAAAGGCAGCGCTAAAGAGCTTGGAGTTAAAGAAGGAGATACGGTCAGGCTTTTTGGTCCAGGCAGAGGCCTTGAATATGCGGAGCCAACGGCAGATGATTGGGCGGCGGCTGCAGGAACAATAAGCTACGAGATTATGACTGGGATTGGCCCTAGAGTTCCGCGATTGTATAAGAATGCTTACGAAGTTTTGCCTGAAAAAGACATAAAAATGTTGGATGAAAAAAGCTTAATATAGCAATCTTGCGATTTTGCGATTAGCTGAATTGCTATTGGCTAATTTATGATTGGCTACTTGCGATTAGTGGAGGAGGTTTTTAATGTGTAACGATGTGATTGCTTCCGATAACGAAGTTGTTGGAGAATACAGCTTGCACGATACTGAGCGCTGGGCTAGCGAGCCTCACCACACGCGCGCTCGCACACCATTTGAGCGAGACAGAGCTAGAATAATCCACTCTTCAGCGCTTAGAAGACTCGGCGCTAAAAGTCAAGTGCTTGTAGCAGGCTCCGACGATTTTGCTCGCACGCGTTTAACTCACACTTTGGAAGTTGCGCAAATTGGTCGCCAGATTGCTGCAATGCTTGGAGCAGATCCAGATGTTGTAGATTGCGCTTGCTTAGCTCACGACTTAGGTCATCCTCCTTTTGGTCACAATGGCGAGCGCGCGCTTGCTCAAATCGCAAGCAATATTGGTGGCTTTGAAGGAAATGCTCAAACTCTTAGACTTTTAACGCGCTTAGAGCCTAAAGTTTTTAGAGAAAATGGCGCTAGCGCAGGCGTAAATCTTACGCGTGCAAGCTTGGATGCTGCTGTTAAATATCCTTGGGGTTTTGATGAAGCAAAAGCGCACGATAAAGGCGAGCGTGACTTAAAATTCTGCGTTTACCCAGACGATAGGGAAGTTTTTGATTGGCTAAAAAGTGGCTCTCCGCGTGAATCGAAGCCTATGGAGTGTCAAATTATGGATCTTTCCGACGATATTGCATACAGTGTTCACGATATTGAAGACGCGATTGTAACTGGCGCTTTTAATACGGAGCTTGTTTGGGATTCAAGCGTTGCGGATCAAGTTATTCAAGAAGCTCATAATTGGTACGGCAACCAGTGGGATGCGGATAGTCTTTTGGCAGCTTTTAAGCGTTTGCGTTCTCTTAACATGTTCCCTGATTCTTATGACGGCTCTAGAAGGTCGCTAGCTCATCTAAAGAATATTACTAGTGCTTTAATCGGCAGGTTTGCAAGCTCTGTTGAGCGAGCAACTCGAGAAAAATACGGCAACGGCGCTTTAATTCGCTACCGCGCAAATGTTGTTATTCCGCCAGAAACATCTTACGAGATAATCGTTCTTAAAAGCTTGGCTGTGCATTTTATAATCCAACCTAGAGAGCGCGAGTTTTATAGGCGTGAGCAAAAGATTCTAACGGATTTGGTTGAAGTTTTTATGAGCAAGTCTCCGCGAGCGCACGATGCTATGGAATCTGTGTTTATAAGCGATTGGAATGCTTGCTCTAGCGAAGACGAGCGTTTAAGAGTTGCGATTGATCAAGTTGCAAGTCTTACAGATGGATCTGCTACAGCTCTTCATGCCGCTTTGTGCTAAATCAACGCTTTTACGACTTCTAGTATAGAGTGTCTGTAGCCTTCGGTTTGCGATAAGCTAGAGATTATGGCTGGAATGATTGTAAAAGAAGACGTTGAGCGTGTGCGCGCTGCTGCAGATTTGTACGATATTGTGTCTGCAACTGTTACGCTTAAGCCTTCTGGAACGGGTACTTTTGTGGGGCTTTGCCCGTTTCACGATGAAAAAACGCCTAGTTTTAGCGTTCGTCCAAGCTTGGGTGTCTGGCATTGCTTTGGTTGCGGTGCTGGCGGAGATGTTTTTAAGTATGTTGAGCAAAAAGAAAACATTGATTTTCGTGAGGCAGTAGAGCTGTTAGCAGACCGCTACCACATTGAAGTTCATTATGACAAATCGCAGGATGCTAAAGATAATTCGCATGCTGGCTCCAAGCGCGCTCGTCTTATAGAAGCAAATGAGGAAGCTCAACGTTTCTTTTCGTCTCAAATCAACTCTAAAGAAGCGGCTCCAGCGCGTAGCTTGCTTGCAGGGCGCAATTTTACTCAAGCACAATGCGAGCGTTTTGGTTGCGGATACGCGCCAAACGGGTGGGATAATCTTGTTCGCTATTTGTCTAATAAGGGTTTTACTCGTCAAGAATTATTAGACGCAGGCTTAGCTCGCCAAGGTCAGCGCGGAATTTACGATTACTTCCGCGGCCGATTAACGTGGCCTATTCGAGATTCTACAGGCCGCACTTTGGGCTTTGGCGCTAGAAGGCTTTATGATGATGATTCTATTAGTGCAAAGTACATTAACACTCCAGACACTGTATTGTATAGAAAAACGCAAGTTCTTTACGGAATTGACATTGCTAAGTCGAATATTGTTAAAAAGCGCCAGGTTGTGATTGTGGAAGGCTACACGGATGTTATGGCTTGCCATTTAGCTGGTGTAGATACTGCTGTTGCAACTTGCGGAACGGCTTTTGGCGCGGAGCATGCGAAGATTATTCGCCGACTTATTGCCGACGATTCTTTGGGAGCGATTCAACTTGTGGGGCCTGTAAAAGTAGAAGGTCAAAAAGTTAGCTCGCGTATTGTTTTTACTTTTGATGGAGATGCGGCAGGTCAGAAAGCTGCTTTGCACGCTTTTGGCTTAGATTCAGCGTTTTTAACACAGACTTTTGTTGCTGTTGCAGATAATAACTTAGACCCTTGCGATTTGCGTATTCAAAGGGGAGACGAGGCTGTTCGCTCTTTGATTGCGCGCGCTAATCCTCTTTACGATTTTGTAATTGACACTGTTATTCGCCGTTTTGATACGTCTTTTACTACAGGGCAGATGGGTGCTGTTAAGGCGGTTGCTCCTCTTGTTGCGCAAATTCGAGACAGGTCTTTGCTTGACTTGTACACTAGAAAAGCTGTTAGAAATATTGGTGTTGATTTAGACGTTATGCGTAGGGAAGTGGAGTCTAATAGAAGGCGATTGCACGTTGTAGACGATGACGCTTATTCTAAAGGCTATTCTTCTAGCGTTTATGCGGATTCTCGCGCATTTGATCAGCGTTCTCAAAGCATGAATGAAGCTGCTGTAAAAACAGCCATGCTTAGAAGTGCGTACAAGAATCAAAGCTATTACAAGGTTGACGATTCCGTGTTTATGTGCGAACAGCAGTTTATGGCTGTTCTTATGCAATCTCCTCTAGCATTTAGCGGCCAACTTTTTGCGCATCTTACTTTGAATAATTTTATTACGCCAGTTTTTAGAACGCTTTTCCAAGCATTTGTTGCTTCTGGAGGCTTGCCTGGCGCAAATATTAGCCAAGGTCTTTGGTTGCACACTATTACTAAGGCTGCAGGCCCTATGTTAGAAGGCGTTATTAACGAGCTTTCCGTAATGCCTCTTCCATTGTCTTTAAGCAAGGGCTTAAGTAGCGCTTCTTCGCTTAACTCGTCGGCTGCTTACGATTATAGTGGCGAAGGCACTAAAGGCGGGCCATCCAGTCTTTTGCGCGTTCCTAGCGAAGAAGAACAAAAGTATGCAAACGAGCTGCTTATTAAGCTTTTAGACGTTGGTTTTATGCGAAAAATCGGAGCTATTAAGCTTAGAATGAGTAAGTTAGAAGATGGGAGTGAAAAGCTTAATCTTTTAGGTCAGATTACTAGATTAGAATCTGCTCGAAAAGATCTTCAATCACAAATTCTATAAGATTTATCAATTACTTGTTTTGTCTTTATATACCGAGATACGCGATTTATGTATAAATGTGTAGTTGTGTAAGAAAGAAGTGTAGAAACAATGTTTTTATTACCTGAGCAGCAGTTGAATCGCTGTACAAGAGTTATGCAACAACGCCTATATCCGTATATAAATACTGTTTTATCGCATTGTAAAATTCGAGCATATGAGATTGCCGGAGAACCTATTTCTTCTAGCGAATTCTTTTCTAAGTTAAAAAGAAACGATATTGCGTTTCGCTCATTTAATGCTCCATGTGTTTGGGGAACAACTTGGGGCACAACGTGGTTTGAAATTACAGGGTCGATTGATTTTTCAAAGGTAAAAGGGCGCAAAGTTGAGCTAAATGTTGATTTAGGTTGGATTAGCAATCTTTTTCCTGGTTTTCAAGCCGAAGGATTAGTGTATAACGTTGACGGAAGAGTTATAAAAGCTGTAAACCCTTGTAATAATTGGGTTCCATTGATTGATGAACATAACAATCGTTCGATTAGTATTGATGAAAATGGTAATTTTACTTTATATTTGGAAGCTGCAGACAATCCGTTTGTTGAAGGATCTACTCCGTTTTCTCCTACTGATTTAGGAGAGTGTGCTACTGGAAAAACTGAATGTCAATATATGTTGAAGTATATTGACGTTACTGTTTTTAATCGTAATATTTTTGATTATTACATGGATCTTCAGACTGTAAGTTCTTTGATGCGCGAGTTAAGCGATGATAATCCGCGTTATTGGAAACTAGCTAAAGCTTTACAGCACTCCTTAAACGCGTATGATGAGCATGATTCTTCTACTGTTCAAAATGCTCGTAAAGAGTTGCATGATGTATTAAGTCAGCCTGCTGCGTCAAGCTCTATAAAGCATATTGCTGTTGGGCATGCTCATATTGATTCTGCTTGGCAATGGCCTGTGCGAGAGACGCATAGAAAGGTTGCGCGAACTGTATCTAATGTTTTAGCTCTTATGGATGAGGATCCTGATTTTACTTATGCTATGAGTTCTGCTCAACAATACGAGTGGCTAGAAAACGAGCATCCCGATTTGTTTGAGCGTATGAAAAATAGGATTAAGGAAGGACGTTTTATACCTGTTGGGGGTATGTGGGTTGAGTCTGATGTAATGATGCCATGTGGTGAATCTTTAATTCGCCAAATGACTTTTGGTAAGCGCTATTTTAAGGAGCATCTTGGCACCGATCCGCATGGTATTTGGCTGCCAGACAGTTTTGGCTATACTGGATCATTGCCTCAAATTGCTCGCCGCGCTGGATTTGATTGGTTCTTAACTCAAAAGCTCTCCTGGAACGACACCACTAAATTCCCACATCATTCTTTCCTTTGGGAAGGAATAGACGGTTCTAGGATTTTGGCTCATTTCCCTCCATCTAATACTTATGCTTCATCTGTTAGCATGCATGAGTTAGTTTATTCTCAACGCAATTTTTTGGATAAAGATTTATCTGATTATGCAATATTGCTATACGGTTTTGGCGACGGAGGTGGCGGCCCTACTCGCGAGATGACTGCTCGTATTAGGCGTGATCGTAATTTAGAGGGTGTTCCTAGAGTTGATTTCGGCACTCCTGATGAGTTGTTTGAAAAAATACGAAAAGATATTGTTGACGATTCAAATGGTGATACACCAGTGTTTAAGGGTGAGCTTTATCTAGAGTTGCATAGAAAAACTCTTACTTCTCAGCAAGATATGAAGCGCTATTGTCGCATGGAAGAATCATTGTTGCGTGTAGCTGAATATCTTGTTGTTTTAGCTCGAGTGTATGCGCCAGAATACCGTTTTAATAATGATGAGCTTACTAGAATTTGGAAGACTTTATTATTGAACCAGTTCCACGATATTCTTCCAGGCTCTGCTATTGCATGGGTTCATAGGCAAGCTAGAGAAGAATATGCTAGAGATATTTCTTGTTTACATAAAATTATTTCAGATCTTGCTAATGCGATTGTAAAAGCTAGCAGCACTAGCAGCGCGATTAATATGCGTAAAAATGTAAAGTTATTGACTTATACAGGTAAAAATGATGTTGCTTGGAATTTATATCAATGCAATGAAAGCAGTAAAAATAATAAAACAACTGTAAAACACAAAAATGATGGTGGAATAATTCTTAATAATAGTGTTTTAAGCGTGATTATTGAACGCGATGGCACAGTATCTTCCGTTAAAGATATTAAATTTAATCGTGAGCTAATTCCATCCAGTTATCGCATGGCGCAATACGAGATACTAAAAGATGAGCCATCTCAGTGGGATGCGTGGGATATTGAGCGAGACGCATTTATGCGTAATCGTAAGATTGATGATTCTTCAATTGTTTGTGTTAAAGAACTTTTATCGGGCGGTGTGTCTGTTGAAGTCTTGGCATGTAAAAAAGATGTTAAGATTCAAACAAATATAATTTTAGAGCCATGCGTTAAACGACTTGATTTCCATGCTCAAGTTGATTGGAATGCTAAAGAGCAATTTCTAAAAGTAGATATGCCAACATCTATATGTTCAAATAATGCGCAATATGAGTGTCAATATGGTTTAGTTGAACGTCCAATAGTAAAAAATACTCGTAGTGATGATGCAAAATTTGAATCATGCACGCATAGGTTTGTTCGCATAGAAGATTCCTCTTATGCTGTTGCTGTTGCAAATTCGTCTACTTATGGCGCTGATGCTTCTCCTATTGGCGATTATTCTTCATCTTATGGAACTATGCTCAGATTATCTTTGCTTTCTGCGCCTCTTTACCCAGATTCGAATACCGATCAAGGTAAGCACGAATTTACTTGGTCATTTATTGCTGATGCAAATATGGATTCAGTTCTAAGCACAGCTAATCTTTTGAATTCGCCAATCATTGATATGCTACCAGAAGTCGATCCGCTGTTTACGATTCGCAGAAACTCAGGTCTAATTGCATTAGATTGGGTTAAGCTGGCCGATGATTGTTCTGGAGATATAATCTTACGTATTCACGAGCCATCTGGTGGATACGCAAATGGGCAAATAAAACTCAATAAAATCTTGCGTGCGGCTTCGATTGAAGAAGTGGATCTTATGGAAATGCCAGTGTTGCACGGTATGCCTATAGCTTTGCACAAGAATAACGATGAGTTAAATATAGAATTACGTCCTTTTCAGCTATGCTCATTGCGTATTCACGTTACATCTGAAACTACAGTTTCTATTAATTGATAGGATGTTGAGAGTTTATGAAAAATAAAGGAATTTATTCTAAAAAGAAAATAATAATAGATACAGATTGTGGTTCGGATGATGCTATGGCAATTGCCATGGCTTTAAATGATCCTAGATATGAGATATTAATGTTTTGCACTGTATCAGGAAACGTGTGCATGGAACAAGCGACTATTAATACGCTTACTACTATCGAGCATGCTGGTTCATATGAGCCACCTGTATATAAAGGAAGCAGAAGCATGCTCTTACGCGATTTGGCTTATGCTCATGAAACTCATGGTAGAGATGGAATGGGTGATATTGGTCTAGTGCCTCATCGTTTGAAAGAAAGTAATGGTAATGCTGTTTTGAAAATGATTGAAACTTTGAGAAACAGTGAAGATGGTGAAATAGACATTATTGCATTAGGGCCATTAACTAACATTGCTCTAGCTATTAAGGTTGATTATGAAGCGATGAAGAAAGTTGGTCGCATAGTCGTTATGGGATCTGCTGGTTTAGGCCGTGGAAATGTTTCTCCTGTAGCAGAATTCAATATTTGGCAAGATGCAGAAGCTGCAAAGATATTAGTTGATTCTGGTCTTAAAAATATTATGTTTGTTGGATGGGACGCATGCTTGGGAGAATGTATGCTGAATCCACAAGAAATTGCTAATATTCGCAAAAGTGGAGAACTCGGTAAGTTTGTTATTGATTGTAATAGGGAATTAATGGAAATGAATGTTAGCCGTTTTGGTGATGCTTATCTAGATATGGCTGATCCATCTGCCGTTGCCGCTGCGTTATATCCTGAATGTATAAGCGAGTGCACAAAATATTATTGCCAAGTTGATGCAACTCCTGGACCAAGTTATGGCTCAGTTCTTGTTGATGCTAATTTCTTCTCTGGTAAAATTCCGAATGTTGAAATATGTAGTAGGCTTAATCCCGAAAAATATAAAAATTACATTTATCGTACTTTGCATGTTGTAGATTAGCAAAATTTGTTTTTATCAACATGCTTTCTATATTGAAATAATATTTAAATACGACCGAGTTTGTTTATGGCTATTCACAAACTTTCTCGGTCGTATTTATATTTAATGCGTATAAATTAATGCGTATATTTTCAGTATAAATATACTTTAGTTGCCGAAGTCAATGTCTCCAAGCTTTTCAATAAGCTTCATGTTTTCGCTATAATCCACTGGGCAAGCTATAACGTCAACACCGCTTTCTTGAGCCAAAGCCTCTTTAAGCATGTTGTATAAGTCTTCTGGCTTTTGCACAACATGGCCTCTTGCGCCAAAACTTTCTGCCAATTTTGGAACATTTGGATTAGTAAAATCAACGTATTCGTGTTCTCCAGCGTGCAAGTCCATTTTCCACTTAATCAAACCGTATGCGTTGTCTTCCCAAACCAAAATAACCATTCTAGAACCAACGCGAACAGCGGTTTCAATCTCTTGAACGTTCATCATAAAGCTGCCGTCGCCCATAACAGCAAGAACAGGCTTTGTGTTAATTTTTCCGCTATTGTCTTTAATAAACGATGCTCCAACAGCTCCAGGCAAAGTCCAAGCCATTGTAGAAAGGCTGTTGTCTATAATGCACGTATTTGGATGCATTGTTGGGTAAAGCCTTGCCATCCACATTTTTAGCGCACCCGTATCTACAAGAACCTTAGTTCCTTCGGCAACAGCGCGACGAGTATCGTAAACAACGCGCTGAGGCTTCATAGGAATGCTGTTATCGTTTTCAAACGAACGCAACTCGTCTGTAATCATTTGACGAATCTTTGGGTGAGTTACGTCAAAAGTAACGTTTCTATCTTTAAGCACACTTGTAAGCGCTTTAAGCGTTTGAGCAATATCTGCCATAATGTTTAGTGCAGTAGGGTAGTGAGCGTCTGTGTCTTCAACAAATGTGTTTATGTGAATAATCGTCTTGTCAATATTTGGATTAATCTTCTTCGGGTCAAATTGCTGAATTGAGAATCCTACAGCAATAATCAAATCTGCTGTGTCGAAAGCAAAATTCTCATAATCTCTATGCATAAATCCAACTACGCCAAGAGCATTCGGGTGATTATCTGGGAATACGCCTTTGCCTTCAAACGTTGTTGCAACTGGAACATTAAGCTGTTCTGCAAAATCTAGAAGCTGTTCTTGAGCGTGGCTTCTTGCAACGCCGTTTCCTGCAAGAATAATCGGCCTTTTTGCTTGGCTAATTATTTTAGCAGCTTCGTAAATTGTGTCTGGAGCTGGAAGAATATGTAACGGCTTTGGAAGCGGAAGTGGCTTTGCGTCTTCTGGCACGCTCATTTCGCTAATATCTTCTGGAATAACAAGGCATGTTGCTCCTGGGCGCTTTCTTTGAGCGATTGAGAAAGCTTTGCGAACCATTTCTGGAGCTGTGCTTGGAGCAAGCATCATAGAAGACCATTGAGTGATTGGTTGGAATAGTGCTACTAAATCAATGATTTGGTGAGATTCCTTGTAAAGTCTAGAAACGTTTCCTTGAGCGCATATTGCAACAAGTGGAGTTGTGCTTGCATTCGCTTGGGCTACAGGAAGCGTAAGATTTAGCGCTCCAGGCCCCAGTGTTGCCAAGCACACGCCTGGCTTTCCAGTAATATGCGCATAAGTTGCGGCCATAAATCCAGCGCCTTGCTCGTGGCGAGTAAGCACAAAGCGTATATTTCCGTTTCGCTCAATTGCCTCTAAAAGCGGAATGTTTTCTTCTCCTGGAATTCCAAAAACAACCTCAACGCCTTCGTTTACAAGGCATTCTACGATTAAGTCGGCTGTGTTTCTTTTATGGCTTGCTGGTTTTTGAGCTTGCGATTCTTGATTTGTCATAATTGCGTTTCTCGCTTTGTGCTTAATGTGCTTGTTAGCCTTACGACTTCTTTTCCATTTATAATATAGGCATCTAAGACATGTGTTGCTTGCGCGTGTCACAAAAATGGGCGGATTTTTGCATATTCGCTTTGTGGCAAAACTAAAGCACTTTTAGCACCCTTTGCCTTGTTATTTCAACGATTTTGTCGGGAATTTTTGTCTCTTTGGATTGGGTCTCTTATACAATTTTATAAGTTGTGTATTTTAGTTGCGGAGGAATGATGAGGCGTTGGCTTCTGAATTTGGTCAAATGTGAGACCATCCTTATTGTAGCCGCCGTTTTAGCTGTTATTTCTTGCTTTTTTGTTCCACCCGATGCGCAATATTTTAGCTACATTCACGTAAACACTATTTCTCAGCTTGTTTGCTTAATGATGGTTGTTTGCGGATTCCAGCGAATAGGCGTTTTTAGAAGTATTGGCGCGAATCTTCTTAGAAGAGTTAGAACTGAGCGCGGATTAGTTCTGGTTCTTATGTCTTTAACGTTTTTCTCGGCAATGCTTATTACAAACGATGTTGCTCTTGTGACTTTTGTGCCTTTTGCGATTTCTGTTTTGATGATGGCAAATGCCGAGAAGCACGCAATTCTTATTGTGACTTTAATGACGATTGGCGCAAACGTTGGAAGTATGCTAACTCCTATTGGCAACGCGCATAATTTGTATCTTAAAGCGCTTACTGGAATGTCTACGAGCGATTTTCTTTCCATTATGGCTCCGTACACGCTTACTGCTGCGATTCTTATGATTGCGTTTGCGTTTGTGTTCTTTAGTTCTAGAAAAGTCGATCAATTTGAAGGCTTGCATGGAGACGATATTGAGCAAGGCGTTTTGGCTCCGCATTCTAAATCGCCTAAGCCAGACGAGATTCGCGTTATGGGCTACGGTGTTGGCTTTACTCAATGGCGAGTTGTTGTTTACAGCCTTTTGTTTATTTTGTGTTTGTGTGGAGTAGCTGGCTGGATTCCAGACTGGATTATGGTTTTGGCAGTTGTTATTGCCTTTATTATTTGTGATTCGCATGTGTTCCGCGCTTTGGATTGGGCTTTGCCTCTTACGTTTATAATGTTCTTCATTTTTATTGGGAATATGCGCAGAGTTCCTGGATTTACCGAGATTGCGCAAATGTGGGTTGGTTCTCACCCTATGGAAGTTTCGGTTGTTTCTAGTCAAATGATTAGTAACGTTCCAACAACTATTTTGCTTTCTGGCTTCTGCGACCAATGGAAGATGCTTATTATTGGCACTAATCTTGGCGGCATGGGAACGCTTATTGCGTCTATGGCGTCTTTGATTTCGTACAAGAGCATTACGCATAAGTACCCTCATAATAAGGGTCGCTATTTGCTTATGTACACAATTGTGAATCTTCTTTTCTTGGCTGTTTTGATTGGCTTAGCTTGGATTATTGAGTAGTTTCTGGCGTGTCTTTTTAAGAATTATTGTGATTATTTTCACATATTTTTAAGTTATTGACGAATTAAAGACTATTAATTTTCAGATTATATACGATTTTGTTATATTATTTTCTGTTAAATCACGATTATGCATAATAATTTTCATTTTATTTGTGATATGCCTAAAAATCGCCATAAATTGGATATAACGTTATAACAAATTTATGTCTTGGCTTATCCATTATTATGACTTTTGAATTAAATAAATTCGGGCATATTCTGGTTTGATTTAGCTAATTACACTATCTCTCTTGTAATTTGCGTTTTCATGCCAAAATGTGTCTAAAAATATTAACATACAAAATAAGGAGAGAACTGTGAACGGTATTCTTTCTATACTGCTCGATGTTTTCCGGCAACCAGCTGTAATAGTTGCAATGATTTCTTTGATTGGACTTGCAGTTCAAGGCAAAAGTATTTCTAACATTGTACAAGGTTCGATTCGTACAATGGTTGGATTTTTGGTTTTGGCTGCAGGCTCTGGCGTTGTAACTCAAGCGCTTGATCCGTTTGGAAGTATGTTCCAATATGCTTTCCACGTTCAAGGTGTAGTTCCAAACAATGAGGCAATTATTGGAACCGTTCTTTTAAAGTACGGTTCGGAATCTGCTCTCATCTTCTTCTTTGGAATGATTGTAAACATTATTCTTTCTCTAACATCTCGCTTCAAATTCATTTATCTAACTGGTCATGTTGCTTTCTACATGGCTAGTATGATTGCAGTAATCTTCAATGTTGCAGGTTTTAACACTTTAGCCGTTATTATTTTCGGCTCTCTTGCACAGGGCTTATTTATTACGATTTCACCAGCGTTGGTGCAGTCGTTTATGCGTAAAGCTTCTGGCGAAGATGACGTAGCACTTGGCCACCCAGCTAGCAGTGGTGTTCTTATTGGAACTTTAGTTGCAAAGCTCACGCGCTCTAAAAAGCATCCGTCTAAGTCTACCGAAGATATTAAGTTCCCATCTGCTCTTGGATTCTTAAAAGACACAACCGTTTTAATTGCGCTTTCAATGGCAATTATTTACATTGTGGTTGCTCTTTTTGCAGGTCCAGAATTTATTGAGTCAAAGCTTTCGGGCGGTCAGAACTTTATTGTGTTCGTTATTCTTAAAGCAGCAATGTTCTCTGCAGGCGTATTTGTTATTCTTGCAGGCGTTCAAGTTGTTTTAGATGAGATTGTTCCAGCATTTAAGGGAATATCCGAAAAATTGGTTAAAAACGCTAAGCCAGCATTGGATGCTCCTATGACATTTGGCTTTGCTCCAAACGCCGTTCTTATTGGATTCCTTGCAAGCTTTGCTGGAGGAATTGTTGGAATGGTTATTATGGCTTTGGCTGGAACAACTGTTGTTATTCCAGGAATTGTTGCGCACTTTATGGCTGGCGGTGTTACTGGCGTGTTTAGCAATGGTCAGGCTGGTAGAAGAGGATGCATTATAGGCGGTTTTGTTAATGGCCTTGTTATTACATTCTTGCCTTTGCTTCTTTTGCCTGTTTTGGGCAATATTGGCTCTGCAAATTCAACCTATTCCGACGCCGATTACGGTGTAGCAGGCGTAATACTTGGCTATTCCAACGTTGCGGGCGGAAGAATTTTGATTATTGTTGCAATCGCTATTTTCTACGTTCTTTTCTATGCGTCGTCAATAATATTGACTCGTTTAGAAAACAAAAAAGTTAAATCGCTAGCAACAAACAATTCTGCTTCTAGCGCGTCGGATTACATATTGGACTAATAAACTGATACTATTAGTCCTATATGTATTCAAAAGCATTTTTGTAAGAATTGTCGTAGAATCATAATATTTAAGAATCGTAGGATTTTAGGCAATTCTTACAATTGTTTTTCTAATCATTCTGTTTGGAGAGTGAATTGTGACTGAAGGTGTACCTAAATATGTAGCAGTGCGCGATAATCTTAGAAAGCGCATTGATTTAATGAAGCCGCAGGAGCAGCTCCCTCCAGAATTAGAATTATGCAAACAATACAACGTTAGTAGAATAACACTTAGGCATGCAGTAGATAGTTTGATACTAGAAGGCTTGCTTGTTAGAATCCAAGGAAAAGGAACTTTTAGAGCAAAGAATATTGTTCATAGCTCTGATCGAGAAGTTATATCAGATAAAATTCAAGGATTCTATCAAAATTATTCCGAAAACAATACAAACGTGCGAATCAAGGTTATTCAAAACAGCATTGTTAAAGACGAGTCGGCTGCGCATAAGCTTGGTTTAGACGAATCAGAAGATTTGATTTGCATAAAGCGACTAAAATACGTTGATAACGTTTTATCAAGTTATATTGTTGTTTATCTTTCGGCATCTAGATTCCCTAAGGTTTTGAATATCGATTTTTCTAAGCAATCAATAGTGAATTTCTTGGAAAGTGATTATGCTGTAAAGCTTTACGAAAATGATTTATTAATTCGCGTTGAACAATTATGCGACGATATGTCTGAATTCTTACATGTTGAGCCAAAAACTCCAGCGCTTACTGTTGAGTCGATTGTTAAAGATTCTTTTGGTTCTATAATCGCCTTTGGCGTTGGTATACATACGCCTAATTATGGAGATATTCAGTTTAAGATGCACGTTAATTCGTAAGCTTTGCGCTGTTTTGTACGATACAAAAATCCCCGTTGCCAAATGAAATCAATGGTAGCGGGGATTTTTCAAACTCTAATCAATTCGCAATTATGCGATTATTAAAGAGCGTTGATTGCTACAGCAAGACCAGACTTGCGGTTTGCAGCCTGATTCTTGTGAATCACGCCACGGCCTGCAGCCTTATCGAGCTTCTGAGAAGCTACTGCAAAAGCAGCCTGTGCAGCAGCCTTGTCACCAGCGGAAATGGCTTCGCGAGTAGCGCGGATAGCAGTCTTCAAAGCAGACTTTACTGCCACGTTACGCTTGTGTGCCTTTTCATTGGTGAGCACGCGCTTTTTCTGCGACTTAATGTTTGCCACTATTACTCCAAACGACGTTTACTATACTAAGGACATACAGTGTGCAAGCATAGCATGGTTTATGGATAAGTGTTTCTAGGCCAGTCAAGTGTTTCTAGGGTAGTCAAGTTGCTAACATTAGTTAGTTGCAATACTTTTCGCATATTTGATTGCTCGTATAGTTTGCTCGTATAGACTTAAAAGGAGATATTTGCTTTGATTACACCGCATAACCAGCCAGGATTTACGGATCAATCGCTGATACGCAACTTCTGCATTATTGCGCATATAGATCACGGCAAATCTACTGTAGCAGATCGCATTTTGCAGCTTTCGGGAATTGTGCCAGAACGCGAGATGCGAGACCGATTTTTGGACCGCATGGATATTGAGCAAGAGCGCGGAATCACTATTAAATCGCAAGCTGTTCGAGTTCCGTGGACTTTTGACGGCAAAGAGTACTCGCTTGGAATGATTGATACTCCAGGTCACGTTGATTTTACTTACGAAGTTTCGCGTGCGCTTGCAGCTTGCGAGGGTGCAGTTTTGCTTGTGGATGCAACGCAAGGTATTGAAGCGCAGACGCTTTCTAATCTTTATATGGCAATCGAACATGATTTAACGATTATTCCTGTATTAAACAAAATCGATTTGCCTAGTGCGGAGCCAGACAAGCATGCAGAAGAGATTGCTGGCTTAATTGGATGCAAGCCTAGCGATGTTTTGCGTGTTTCTGGAAAAACTGGCGAAGGTGTAAAAGATCTTCTCGACCAAATCGTGCTGGAAGTGCCAGCTCCTAGTGGAAATCCTAATGGTGCTGCTCGCGCGCTTATTTTTGACTCCGTCTACGATTCGTATCGCGGAATTGTTACATATATTCGTATGGTTGATGGCGAGCTTAAATCGCGTGAAAAGCTTCACATGATGGGCATTGGCATGACGCACGATCCTATTGAAATCGGCGTTATTAGCCCAGATATGACTCCAACAAAGGCGCTTGGTGCTGGGGAAGTCGGCTACGTAATTACAGGCGCAAAAGACGTTAGCCAGTCTAAAGTTGGCGACACAATTACTAGTGCTGCGCATCCTGCGGCTAAGCCGTTGGAGGGCTACAGAGACCCTAAGCCTATGGTTTACGCTGGCTTGTTCCCAATCGATAACGCGCAATTCCCAGAGCTTAGAGACGCGCTAGATAAGCTAAAACTTAACGATGCTGCTCTTATTTACGAGCCAGAAACGTCTGTTGCATTGGGCTTTGGTTTCCGTTGCGGATTCTTAGGTCTTTTGCACATGGAGATTGTTTCCGAGCGTTTAAGCCGCGAGTTTGGCTTGGATCTTATTTCAACTGCTCCAAACGTAACTTACGACGTTACAAGCGAAGACGGTACCGAGCATCATGTGACTAATCCTAGTGAGTTCCCAGAAGGCAAAATCAAGCGCATTATTGAGCCAATGGTTGCTGCCGACATTATTGCTCCAAAAGATTTTATTGGTGCGATTATGGACTTGTGCCAAGATCATCGCGGCGAAATGGGCACAATGGAATACATTAGTGCCGACCGCGTGGAAATGCACTACAGGATTCCTCTTGCAGAAATCGTTTTTGACTTCTTCGATCAGCTTAAAAGCCGCACAAAGGGTTATGCTTCTCTTGACTACCACGAAGATGGCGAGCAAGCTGCAGATCTTGTTAAGGTAGATATTCTTATTCAAGGAGATAAGGTCGACGCTTTTAGTGCGATTGTTCACCGAGATAAGGCTTATTCTTACGGCGTTATGATGACTAAGAAGCTTCGCGGACTTATTCCTCGCCAGCAGTTTGAGATCCCAATTCAAGCTGCGATTGGCTCTAGAATTATTGCTCGCGAAACGATTAGTGCGCTTAGAAAAGACGTGCTTGCTAAGTGCTACGGCGGCGATATTACGCGTAAGCGCAAGCTTCTAGAAAAACAGAAGGCTGGTAAGAAGCGCATGAAGATGCTTGGGCACGTTGAAGTTCCGCAAGAAGCGTTTGTTGCAGCTTTAGCTACAGACGATAGCGCAAACGATAGAGACACTAAAGATAAGATTCGCGCTGCGCAAAAATCCGAAGGCTGAGGCTTATATTGAATTTTGAATCGAACAATACTAGTGAAGATTCGCGTTCAATCATGCCTTTTGAAGTGTACGTGCATGTGCCATTTTGCTTGCGTCGATGCGGTTACTGCGATTTTAACACGTATACAGCTCGAGATTTGGGAGAAGGCGCAAGTCGAAGTGGGTACGCGGATGTTGCGATTCGCGAGATGCGTCTTGTAAAAAAGTGGCAAGAATTTCACGGGATTTTCGAGCCTAAAGCGCAATCTGTTTTCTTTGGTGGCGGCACTCCGACTGTTCTTAAAGCGCAAGATTTAGTGCGAATTTTGCGCGAAATCAGCGAATTGTGGGGCATTATGCCTGGTGCAGAAGTCACTACGGAAGCAAACCCAGACACTGCAGACGAGCATTATGTTGAAGAGCTTGCAAAAGGCGGATTTACGCGAATATCTTTTGGAATGCAATCGGCTGTGCCGCATGTGCTAAAAACGCTTGACCGCACGCATACGCCAGAAAACGTAGAGCGCGGAGTTAAGGCGGCGAACGCTTGTGGCTTGCGTTCGAGTGTTGATTTGATTTATGGCGCGCCAGGGGAGAGCATAGATGATTGGCGAAAGTCTGTAGAAATGGCTTTGAGCCTGGGTGTTAACCACGTTTCTGCGTATGCGCTAACAGTAGAGCCGCGCACAAAAATGGGTCGTCAAATTGCTGCTGGCACAATTCAAGCGCCAGATGACGATGATGAAGCAGCAAAATACGAGTTGGCAGATAGTCTTTTTAGCTCTGCTGGCTTAAAGTGGTACGAGATTTCTAATTGGGCGCGCACTGGTTTTGAGTCTCGCCACAATCTTGGATATTGGAAGAACATTGATTGGGCAGGAATTGGCCCTGGAGCGCATTCGCATTACAATTCGGCGAGTGGTCTTAATAAGCAAAGCATGGATGATTGTGCTGTTTTGGCGGATTCAAGCAAGTTTTACAATCTTAGATCTTGGGATATTTTGCATCCAAAACGCTGGGCGCAGGCGATTAATGCAGGAAACGTGCCTTGGCAAAACTACGAGTGCATAAATAGCGAGGACGCGTTAATAGAAGAAGTAATGCTTGGTTTGCGCATTAGGGAAGGGCTTAGCGTTGATGAATTGTGCACAAAAATGCGTAAAGCCAATTGCGGATTTGACGATTCGTATTTGCAAAAAGTGCTAATCGAAGTGTGTAAAGAAGATTTGGCAGTGTTGCACGAGAATCGTATTATTGCAACGCGCAAAGGTAGGCTGCTCAACGATTTATTAATCGAAAAAATTGTTGATGCGTGCCAAAATGGCGTAGTTATGCGTTAAAATGATTCGTATTGTGTGAAAATTCAACGCAGAAAGGAATCAATCATGGCAAACCGCAAGGAGCGTAGAGCAAAAGCCAGGCAGAATCGTAGGGGAATCCCGTCTCAATACGATCAAACAAATGGCCGCGGTCGTGGCGGAATGATTGATGAATACAATCTGCAAGAACATTCAAGAAGACTTCAAGAAAACGGCGTTGATGGATGGAAGCCATCTTCTAGCGTTACGCAAAGCCAGAGCAAGATGGAACGCAATATTAAGCGCGCGCAGGCTGGAGATGATACGTGGAATGCTGTTCGCAAGGTTATTGGCGTGTGCTCTTGGGCTGTTCTTTTGCTTTCTGCGTTTGCTTTCTTGGTGATTATGTGGCTGCCAAGCCAGCCGATGTCGCTTGTTATAACTGTTGCAGTGTTGTTTGCGTTGGGCGTATTTGGGCTGTTCTTTAGCTTTAGCAACTCTAAGCAAAATCCGCGTCTCGACGAGCATGGCACTGCGCTTTAATTAGATTTTGGCCGATTTAGGTGTGTTTATAAATAAATAAAACTGTTTTTAATAAATTAATAAATTAAGGCGGGCACTTTGGTAACGCAATGTGCTCGCCTTGTTCTTTATACGCATTTATCCATGCAAATCCTAGTCAAATCATACAAAATAAATTTTTTTGATTGCAAAGTTTTAATTTATAAAACTTACTAATAGATTAATAAATTTTCTTCTATTAACATTTAGTTGTATAAATTATTTCAAATGATTATAACAATATGTCATATATTTTTTATTGAAAATCAGTAATTTTCATAAAATTTTCTAAGATTTTTGAAGATAATAAACAGATTATTCACAGTGTTTTATAAGGGTAAATAATATAGGCTACGTGATTGTACTTGCTGTGCAGCTTGCATGATTTTGTGCGATTTTGTATGATTCACGCGACTTGTACATATTGTACTGATATTAATGATTGAATAACATACGATTTAACTACAAATGTTCGATGAGGATGGTAGTCAATGACATTTATTTCTCGCGCAATACGCTACGTTTTGAGAAAAAGAGTAAAAACAGCAATAGTGTTTGTAATATTAGCATTGATTTCAACGCTTTTGCTGGCATCTTCTGCAGTTGCGATTGCTGCAGAAAAAGAGGGCAAAAAGGTAGAAGAACAAGCAGAATCTAGTTTTGTTTTAGCAAATAATCCGCAAGTAAATCCTGGAACTCCAAGGGGAGCAGGAACTGTTAAGCCAAGTGATGTTAAAAAAATCGCGTCACTTAAAAACGTTGATTCGTATGTTTTACGTCAAAATGTTACTGCCGATTTAGTTGACGCAAAAGCAGCTAGAATCAAAGGTGTTCAAGACTACGATGCGCGTAGAGAAAAGCAATTCGGCAACGCTGTAAACCTAGAAGGAACAAACTCTTCTAAGGGCTTAAATGCGTTCAAAACAAAGTCAATTCACATGGTTAAAGGTAGAGCTTTGCAAGAATCAGATGAGCATGCTTCCTTAATCCACGAAGATTTAGCAAAACTAAATGGCTTAAAATTAGGGGATTCATTAACGCTCAAAGCAAACCCGTTTGACGCCGATAATCTTAACCATTCCACAGAGCAAGTAAAAACGCGCATAGTTGGAATTTACGGCGGAGCTAATAATCGCCCAGTTGCAACGCGTGCAGAATTAACTGCAAACACTGTGTATACAGATTTGAAAACAACAAGAGAGCTTTACAAATATAAGCCTGGAAAAGAGATATATCAGGACGCAAGTTTTAAGGTTAAAAAAGGAGCGGACGCAGACTCTGTGATTGAAGAAGCGTCTAAGCTGCCGATTGATTTGCAAAGCTATCAGATTACTCGAGATGACCAGTTTGTTCAAGGCATGATTGGCGCTGCAAAAGGCGTAAAATCCATGATGAACATAACTGTTGTTGCAGTAAGCGCGTTTGCTGTTGTGGCTCTTGGATTGGTTCTTATTCTTTGGATTAATGAGCGTAGAAAAGAAATCGGCGTTCTAACTTCTATTGGTATTAGCAAAGTTTCCCTTGTGTTGCAGCAGCTTTTTGAGCTTGTGTTGCTTGCGATTCCAGCTATTGCAATAGGTTATGGTTTTGCTAGCGCAATATCTCCTTGGTTTAGCGATTGTGCATTAGGTTCGGTAAAAAATTCCGCCGCTCAGCAGCTTAGTTCAATGGGTCAAGCTGGAGGAAACCTGGAATCAAGCATGGCCACTAGAACCTTAGATAAGATTGCTGTTCAAGTTAACCTTGATTGCTTAATTCAATCGTCATTTATAGTTCTAGCGATTATTATTGTTGCGGTTGCGTTGTCTTATCTTCCTATTTTGCGAAAGTCTCCTAGAGATTTGCTTGGCATGCAAAAGTAGTTGTTTGCAAAAGTAGGTGTAAAATGACTCAAATTATAAAAAGAGCTTGGCTAGCTATAGTTAGAAAACCAAGGCGTAGTGCTATTTTAGCTTTGATTATTACGGTGGTTCTTAGTGCGCTTATTTGCCAAGCGAGTGTTATTGCTTGTGTAAAAAATCTAGAGAATCAAATAACTTCAAACATTGGTTTAGGATTTAGTGTTTACGCAAAAACGCAAGGGCAGACTTTGCCAGAGTCTGATTCTGCTGGCGATTCTGCTGGCGATTCAGACAGTGACTCCGTCAGTGATTCTTCTAAGCAATCGCAGGAAGATATTCCTCAAGATTTGCAAAAAAACGAGGGAATTCCCGAAAGTCTTATTGCAAAGTTTAAAAAGATTAGTGGAATAAAAACCATCGCAGAAGAAAAAGATGTTTTAGCAAATCCTGTTAACGCTAAAATTGTAGCGCCAATAAATGGTCCGCGTTTAGACAATGATGGAATGTTTTCGCTTGTTTCAATAACGGGAACAACTAAATCACAGTTAGCGCAGGGATTCCAAGAAGGATTATATAAGCTTGAGGAAGGCAATCATATTGATTCTTCGGTTGCTGGCGACTTTAAGCGCGCGAAATCTGCAATAATTCACAAGAGCTTTGCTAAACAAAATAATCTTAAACTCGGGTTTGTTTTAACTCTAAAACAAGGCAGCAAAAGCGTTAATCTTAAGGTTGTTGGAATTTTTTCTGGCAAGATGCAAACAAAGGGTGCGCTTCCTTCCGACTCTTCCGAAAATCGCGTAATAACTGATTTAGAATCCGCTCTTTACTTGTTTGGAAGTAAAAATCGCAGCTCTATAAAGTGCGTTATGCAAAATTCAAATAATCTAGAAAAAGCTTTAAAAGAAGCCAATAAAATCGCTAAAAACTATGGCAACGGCATGATTTCTGTAGAAAATAATGCGCAAAGATTTGCCTCTCTTCTTCAATCCGTAAAAACAGTTAAGCAATTAGTAACAATGATTTTAATGTGTCTTGCATTAGTCGGAATCATAGTGCTTGGCTTAGTTCTTGTTTTTTGGGTTCGAGGAAGGATTCACGAAGTTGGCGTTCTAATGGCAATTGGTGTAGAAAAACGTGTTATAGCTTTGCAAATGATTATAGAAGTTTTTATAATATCCGCATTTTGCTCAGTGCTGTCTACTGCGATTAGTGCTGCAATATCGTCTAGCGTTGGATCAGTGCTATTGGCAAATGTTGCAAATGGTGCAATTACATACTCGCCAAATCAGTCTTTGCTAACTGGCCAAACAGCGTTTTCTATTCTTTTAGGATTCGCTATAGCGTTTGCGTCTCTATGCATTGCATTTGTGCCAATAATGCTTAAAAAGCCGCGTTCTATACTCAGTTCAATTAGTTAGAGGAGATTAAAGTGGCGTATTTTTATGCACATAACGCTTGCGATTAGTGAGCAGAACAAGTGCATAGGCCGAAGTAAGCATAAAAATAATAGGTAGATTTATAACACAGATTTATAAAAAATATAGATTCATAAAATATAGAGATTAATAGAATATTGGAGTTTATTATGACAACTTTATTAAAACTAAACAACGTTGATTACTCTTATGGAGCGACTCATATTGCGGTTCTTAAAAATGTTAATGCAGATTTTGAAGCTGGGAAAATCTATAGCATAACGGGTCCATCGGGAGCTGGAAAATCAACCATGTTATCTCTTCTTGCTGGTTTAGACTCGCCAACAAGTGGAACAGTATTGTTTAACGGGCAGGATGTTTCCAAGAATGGCGGTTATGCTAATCATCGTAAGAATAATGTTTCCTTAGTTTTTCAGAGTTTTAATCTAATCGACTATTTGACTCCTGTAGAAAACTTGCGTCTTGTTAATCCAAAGGCGGATTCTGCGATTCTTAAAGAGCTGGGGCTTAGTGAAGACGAGTCCACTAGAAATATAACAAAGCTTTCTGGAGGGCAGCAGCAGCGCGTAGCTATTGCGCGAGCGCTTGTATCTTCTGCGCCTGTTATTCTTGCCGATGAGCCAACAGGTAGCTTGGATCCAAACACAACTCAAGAAGTTATAGCAATCTTAAAAGATGCAGCTCATAAACGCGGAAAATGCGTGATTGTTGTAACGCATTCTAGCGATGTTGCGGCTGCTGCAGACGTAAAATATGTTCTTAAAAATAAGCAGCTAATAAAGAAGCAATAAAGAAGCTAATAAAACACCAGTAAATCACTAATAAAACACTAATTATTAGCCATTTTTCCGTGCTTATGCGTAAAGTAAAACTTGCGTATAAACTTTGCGCATAAGCTGCGTATTTACGCATATACGGGAGGTTGTTGTGGCAGATATTTTAGATTCAAAACCTGTTGTGGCGGTTGTTATGGGCTCTTCTAGCGATTGGGAAACAATGCGCCACGCATGCGAAATCTTAGAAAGATTTAGAGTGCCGTATATGAAGCAAGTTATTTCTGCACATCGCACTCCAGAACTTATGGCAGATTTTGCGCATAGTGCTAGAAAAAACGGTTTTCGCGTGATTATTGCTGGCGCTGGTGGAGCTGCACACTTGCCAGGTATGATTGCTGCTCAAACAACGCTTCCAGTTGTTGGTGTTCCTGTAAAATCCCATGCTCTTTCGGGCTGGGATTCTTTGCTTTCTATAGTGCAAATGCCTGGCGGAATTCCAGTTGCAACAACCGCTGTTGGCAATTCTGGCGCTACAAACGCGGGCTTGCTTGCTGTAAGCATGCTTAGCACAACAGATAGTCGCCTAGAAGAAGAACTTGAAGAATACCGCAAAGAATTAAAAAAGAAGGTTGAGGAATCTAATGCCGAGCTTATGTGAAGCCACTAATGGTGCTGTAAAGTGCTTAATGCCAGGGGCAACTATTGGAATTATAGGCGGAGGTCAGCTTGGTCGCATGATGGCGATTGCTGCTAGAAGAATGGGCTTTAAAATCGGCGTTTTAGACCCAGCGCATAATTGCCCAGTGTTCCAAGTTGCGGATTTTCAAGTCGAAGCTGAGTACGACGATTTAGAAGCCTTAAAAAAGCTTGCTAAAAGTTGCGATGTGCTTACGTACGAATTTGAAAACGTAAACGCAGATGCTTTAGATAGTGTGCGAGATTTGGTTGCTGTTCCTCAAGGAACCGACTTATTGCGAGTTACGCAAGACCGTGTTTTTGAAAAAAGCTTTATTAACAATCATGGTATTGAAACTGCTAAATGGCGTGAAGTAAACAATTTAGACGATTTAGATAAAGCAATCGAAGAAATCGGGCTGCCTGCAATTCTTAAAACGCGCAGAGGTGGTTACGACGGCCACGGTCAAGACGTTTTGCGCACTCAAGAAGATGTTAATAATGTTTGTAAGCGCGTAGAAAATGGCCAAGAGCTGCCGCCTTCTATTCTCGAAGGTTTTGTTGACTTTGCTTTTGAAGCATCAATTCTTGTTTCGGGAAACGGCAACGAATTTGTGACTTATCCGCTTGTAAAAAACGTGCATCACAATAGCATTTTGCACATGACTTTGGCTCCTGCAAATGTTGATGCTAAGGTTCAAGAAGCTGCGCATAGCTTAGCGCTTAGGTTGGCTAAAGGCTTTAAGCTTGCTGGAACGCTTGGAATTGAGCTGTTTATTACTAAAGATAATCGCGTAGTAGTAAATGAGCTTGCGCCACGCCCGCATAATTCGGGGCATTACACGATTGAGTCTTGCGATATGGATCAGTTTGAAGCTCATGTTAGAGGCATTGTTGGATGGCCACTAAAAGAGCCTAAGCTGCTTTCTGCAGCCGTAATGGTTAATGTTTTAGGCCAGCATGTTGCGCCTACTCGCGCTCTTATTGCGGAGCATCCAGAATGGCATGTTCACGATTACGGCAAGGCACAGGTTCGTAAGAATCGCAAAATGGGCCATATTACTGTTCTTTGCAATAATCCTGTTGAGGAAGCCAATGTGTTAGACTCTACAGGTTGTTGGGATGACGAGCTTGATTAAAAGTTTTTTGTGGTGAAAGGTTAAATAATGGTTGGTGAGCCAATACGCAGAAACACTAAGCAAAAGGAAACAGTTCTTGAGCATTTAAGAGCTTCGCGTAATTTTGTTTCTGCTCAAAATTTGCATCGCGCGCTTGTGGAAGATGGCGAAATCATTGGGCTTGCAACCGTTTATCGCCAGCTTAATACGCTTGCACAAAGCGGAGATGTTGATACTGTGCGTTTTAATGGTCAGCAGCTTTTTAGGATTTGTGACGAAAACACGCATCATCATCATCTTGTGTGCGAAAAGTGTGGCAAAACTGTAGACATAGAGCCTCCAGACGATGAAGGTTGGATTCATAAGATTGCTGAATCTCACGGATACACAGTTATAGACCACACTTTGGAAGTGTTTGGGCTGTGCAAAGATTGCAATAGTGAGAAACTAGAGCATTAAGTTAGAGCTCATAAAACATAGCGCATAAAACAAAAGAACGAGGAACAAATCCAACATTGGGATGTTCCTCGTTCTTGTAAGTCTACGCTTAAAGGTTCAACCTACTCAGTAACAGCCTTCTTAAGCAAAGAACCAGCAGAGATTCTAACACCGTAAGATGCAGGAATCTTAATGGTTTCGCCAGTACGTGGGTTGCGGCCAGTGCGCTCTGCGCGCTTTACGCGCTCTGCAGAGAACAGACCAGTGAGCTTCAATCCTTCGCCAGACTGCAAAGCCTCAACGAACACATCCTGGAATGCGTTGACAGCGGCCTCGGCCTGTGCCTTGGTAAGGTTGGACTTCTGAGCGATCTTCGAAACGAGATCAGACTTGTTGTATGCCATACAAGCATCCTTTGTGTTAGGGGCCTTCTCTTCCAAAGACCACTTTCACTCATAGATATTAGTACATTTTCCCTACAAATGCGCGGTTTTTCAGCGTTTTATTAAGATTTTTTTACGATTTTTTACTTTTTTTAGTAAATAAAGTACATAAAAACCGCAAAAATGCCTTATATAGGCGTATTTATGCGGTTTTTAACTAAATATATTCTTTTTTGATTTGTTAAATTTACACTAATTTGTTATTAGATTAATCCCTTATTGCTAAGACTTTTCATTGCAAAAGCGCCGATTGGTATTCGTAACCAATAGAACATAAGACGGTAAAGAAGAGTTGCAGATAATGCGATTGTTGGAGGAACACCAACTGAAGTGAATGCAAAAGTCAAAGATGCTTCAACAGCTCCCAATCCGCCAGGCGTTGGAACAGCAGATCCAGCAGTGTTTGCTACTAAGAACAGAAGAACTGTTTCCCAAGGGTTTGCGTAGTATCCAAATGCCAAAAGAGCAATCCAATATCCTAGTCCTGTTGCAAAAACAAGAATCAGACCGCCCAAAGTGCCGTTAAAAAGCTGTTTTGGTTTAGTTACAAGTTCTTTTATCTGTTTGCCATAATCGGAAAGAATAGGAAGATATTTTTTGCGTATAAATTTGCGAATAGGAGTAATCGCCATAAACGCGCATAGGATTATAGTAACAATTCCTATTACGGTAATAAGCATATGCGTAGGAATCATTCCAGATAGAAGGTTTTTACCAGTAAAAATTCCAACGCTAAATATAACAAGAGCGGTTACTAGCGATTGCAAAAGCCATACTGCGCTTGTAATCGCTGTTGCTTGAGATGTTGAACTACCATTTTTCTTTATAAGTTGCATGTTTACAAAAGCAGGCCCTACTCCAGCTGGCATAGACACGGCAGTAAAGCCCGAAGCTGCTTGAGATGTAAATAAAACACCAGCATTTGGCTTTGAATCATCCATAAAAGACCCGAGTGTAATAGAAGACCCAACCCAAGCAAGCATGCTGCACACAAAGCAAGCAAAGACCATTATGCTATTTGCTTTTTTAAGCGCAAAAATAAATTCTTGCGGATGCCATTGCGTAACAATAGCCGAAATTGCTGCAATAATAAGGATTAAGCTAACAAAGAATCTAATATTAAAGCGCGCTAAGCGTACAGTGTCGTAGTCTTCTTCGTTGTTAAGCGTGCAAACTTTTTTGCTAATCTCATTTTTAAGATCTTCAAAAAGCTTTTTGTTGCAAGAAGAAAGTGACCTTGTAGACGCTGGAACGGCCGCTTTTTGAATAAATGGAAGTATTTGCGCAACCTTATATTCGCCCCAAACGTTTATTGCTGACTCAACAGCAGTTTTTGCATCAATGCAAGACGCGATTATTGTTAAAAGTTGAACTTTATCTAAAGCAATATTAGTTGAATCACTAGCAACATCGCCATTTTGCCAACCTGCAATTAGGGGAGTCCCATCTTCTAGTCGCGCAAGCGATTCGGGTCCTATTCTTCTGTGTGTAATACCTCTAGAGTTTGCAATATCGAGATATTGCATAAGTCTTTGAGCGTCTTTAGATGTAAGTGTGTTTAGATTGCAAGGAACAAGAACATTACTAGTATGAAATACCATTATTGATGATTTTTCTAGGTCTGTTACTCCATACACGTTTGCTGTAGCAAGATGCAAGTTTCTAAGAGCAAGTAGCATAGAAAGATGGTGATGTATTGAGTGTCTTGCAGAACGGTCTCGTCTAACTGGAATGTCAATTAGCTTAACCCATTGCCATAGCTGATTTAGATACCCAGGCAAGTGCACTTGATTGTCTAATACAGATATAACGTATCTTGTTCCGTGAATATCAATCGCATCGTATAGCCTTGAATTTTCAATCAAATCGTCGTCAAGACTAGACTTAAGAACTCCACTATGGTCGGTTGTTAATGTTCTTCTATTAAGCTGAACAAGATGAGTAATGCCAATGCTTTCTAGTGCTTCAACAATATCTTTGCCCCATGCTCCTTTGCTTTGTGTTCCCTTAATAAACCGAATTAGTGTTCCAAAAGAACGTCCAATGCACCAAGATGTTAATGCGCCTGCTAGCGAATGCCAAGAAGTTACGATTAATATTGGAGACGCAATTAGCAGCGCTTGCCAAGAGAGTTTTACGATTTTGTTATCTCTTCTAGGTCCGCTAACAGTTAGAAAAGCAACCAAAACCGCGTACATGTCTGGCAATAATTCTGTGCCATGACTATTAGATATTGAATTAAGAGATGCGAATATCGAAGGATTGTTTAGCGTTGTAAGAATGTAGGAAATATACCATACAAGCGGATACGTTAAAAGCAAAGTTATTGTTGATATTGCTGTATTAATCCATTTTTTCGAATCGATCATTGATACGATTACGCCAGCAACAATTGCGATTGTAAGCGCTTGCTGAAAAAGAGAAGACGGCAGTCCTTTTACAATCCACTCAATAATCTTTCCAGCATTTTTTGCATCGTGCTCTACGCCTGCTGTTGTTCCCGAAAAACACGTTGCAAATAACACTACTGCTGTAGCTACGCCAGCAGATACGATTGAGTAAATCAAGTCTGCCCAATTGCGAACTAGCTTAGGCTCAACGTCGTTAATAACTAAATCATCTTTTACTTGCGATTGCATAGTACACCGTTTATTCATTAATAATTATTAATGTTCAATAACGTATTAAGCATTAATAATTATTGAATAAAATCCACCAACTGTGATGCAATTCCAGTATAAGATTCTGGAGTAAGATTTTTTAGCCTACTTGCAGTTTGAGCATCGAAGTTTCTAGAAGATATAAAATCTTCAACATCTTGTCTAGAAATACTATGACCGCGCATAAGCTCTTTAACTTGCTCGTACGGCTTTTCCATTCCTTCTACACCAGCAATTTCTTGAGCGCGCATAGCAGTTTGGATTGGCTCTCCAAGAACTTCCCAATTGCTATTAAGCTCTTCGCTCATCATTTGCGTGTTTGGATGAATTGACTTTAAGCCGCCAAGAAGATTGTTCAAAGCAAGAAGAGCGTAGCCGAATGCGGATCCAACGTTTCTTTGAGTAGTGGAATCTGTTAAATCGCGCTGCCAGCGGCTTTCGGTAAGCGTTGCACAAAGAGTGTCGAAAAGTGCGCAAGAAATCTCTAGATTTGCTTCCGCGTTTTCGAATCGAATAGGGTTCACTTTGTGAGGCATTGTGGAAGACCCAGTAGCGCCTTTAACAGGAACTTGCACAAAAACGCCGCGAGAAATGTACATCCACACGTCTACAGCAAGATTGTGAAGAATGTGATTAATGTGACTTACAGTGCTATAAAGTTCCGCTTGCCAATCGTGGCTTTCGATTTGCGTTGTAAGAGGATTAAAGCAAAGACCCATTCTGTTTTCTACAAATTCTTTAGAAACGTTAAGCCAATCAACATTAGGGAAAGCAGCAAGATGAGCGCCAAAAGTTCCAGTAGCGCCATTTATTTTTCCAAGATACTCTTGGCAGTCAAGGTGTTTTAGCTGGCGATTTAGCCTATAAACAAACACAGCAAGCTCTTTACCTAAAGTTGTAGGAGTGGCAGGCTGGCCGTGAGTTAGCGATAGCATTGGCATATCTCTATACTCTTGAGCTTTTTGAGTCAAGTAATAAACAATAGCTTGCAAATTTGGCCTATACACGTTTTCAACAGCGTTTTTTATGCAACGCGCTATAGAAAGATTGTTTATATCTTCGCTTGTGCAAGCAAAATGAACCAATGTTTTAAGATTGCTAAGCTGGGTTTTATGCCCTAATACTTGTTCTGCTTTGTCTAACTCATCGTCAATATAGTATTCAACAGCTTTAACGTCGTGATGCGTAACAGCTTCGTGAGATGCATGGCGTTTTATGCCTTCTGCTCCAAAGTTTTCTGGTATTGCGCGCAAATAATCGCATTCCTCATCTGTTAAAGGCTTTACGCCATCTACAATCGTCTTAAAATCGTTTACCTTATAACCGTTTGCTAGAAGAATCATCCATTCAACTTCTACACGTATGCGCTCGCGGTTTAATGCTGGTTCGCTTAAATATTCTACAAGGCTTGCAGTTTGGTTGTGGTATCTTCCATCTAGAGGAGTCAAAGCAATAGCAGGGCAAATATCAGTAAGCTTCATACTCTAAAGGTTACAGCATGGCATGAAACTACTAAGTTTTGAGCGTTGCTATTTTACTTTGCATTAGTGTTGCATAACACCTTGCCACAATGTTGTTTCTTCTAATTTTCCGCTTAATATCTTATTAAAATGTGATTCTTGAGTTCTAATTTCTTTAGACGCAAGTTGGTGAGCATCCGCATATGCTGCTTGATGATAGTTCAAATCGTGTGTGAGTGTTCCTTCTTCTGGCACATTTTTTACTAATATCCCGTCTTTTTCAAAGATATTTTTTGTGTTGCGATTTGTGTTGCCAATCTTATTACGATTTTGTTTAGAGACATTTTCCTCATCTTCTTCTTTTCTTTTAATTCGATTAGCGCTTTTACTTGCCACTGCTTTACTTGCAACTGCGTGAATCGTAACCCAATTATTTCTGCTCGGATTACTTGCTCCGTCTAATGTTGGAACAAGTTCATCTTCCATTTCTATGCTCGTAACCCAAGTTTTGCTTGGAATCGCGTGGTTTGCTATTGGAGACCCAGCAGTTACAACGTGTTTTATGTTGTATTGTTTTGAATAGTCGCTAGCTATTCCTGCAGCTACAATTCCGCCTTGAGAATGTCCAACAAGAACAACATTGTCGTTCGCTTTAATTCCGCTCTTTTTCATAGCTTCTACAACCATTCTTGTGCTGTCTGCGTTCATTCTTACGCTTCTAGAACTGCTCATAACCTCTGCGTTTTGAGGCCATCCAAAAGGAGATTTTGGCTTACCGTCTGTTCCAGGTATTGTAACAAGCCAAGACGTGCTACCGTCTTTTTGCCTAAAACGTTGAATTGCGATTGTTGCAGCATCTGGATTCGTTTTTGGCGGGTGCACAGAAAGATTGCCACTAGAAAGGTTGTTAAGATTTTCAAGCGCTTGACCAATATTATTTCCTTTATAGAGAAATATTTTAGATTGAGCGTTTTTAGGCAAAACTAATTTTGTTACTTTAAGATTGTTCCCTTGGTTCGCATCGTTGATTTTTGAGCTAAACATGCTTAATGCGCTTGCAAAAGTAGAAACTGGTGCTTTTGAATGTTTTACATCGTTCTTTTCTTGAATGCTAGAAAAAAGACGGATAGGGATTCCAGTTACGGGGTTTATTAGAAAATGTTTAGAAAAGCCTCTAATAAATCCTTGCTGAATAGGAGATGTTGCGTGGCTCCACTTAGAAAAGTTTTTCATGCCACTTTTCTGAGTCATGTCTAAAATCGCGCTGAATCCTACGCTTGCAAAGAATGGTACTGCAGTAATAGGGAAGATGGTAGTTCCAATCGAAACAAGGTTATCTAAGGTTTCTCTATTTTTGTATTCTGCTTGAGAATATAAGTTATTTGCTCTGACTATTAGAGTTGCTAATTCACTAAGATTGTTAGACATTGATTCGCATTGGCTTGACTTTATTCTGCATTCGTTAGAATCTGGTAAGTTTTGCAAAGCATGTTGATTAATGTTTTCGCTAAAACAGTTGTTTTGGTTTTGTACAAGAGCTGCTTTTTGGCTTTCGATTTGCATTGCAGTTTGCATCCAACAAGCACTTAGCGAATGAAAATCGTTTGATAGTTCGCTAAGTCGTGCAGCTTTTGTTCTATACGCGTTAGAATCAGCAACGCTAAGAGGTTCGCCGCCAGTTATTGTGGATTTTACTCTCCAAGGCATTATTTACCCCCAAAGTTTAGCATCGATCTAAAAGTAGAATTAGCGTTAATAAAATCACAGTCAACAAAACTAGTGTTAACGCAGCTTATTTGGCATGCTTGTCTAGCAGTTTTAGCCATCTCTTCGTTAAACGCGTTTGCGGCTCTTCCGTGCCAGTCTTTAAGAGTGTTGGAGTGTGCTTCGCTAAGCACGCTGTTAGAGCATTGTTCTGTTCTTTCTAACAGCCATTGGTAGTCGTTAAATATGTGCATACAAACATTACACACAATGTTTTTCAAATAGTCACGAAAATTCTTGCAATGTGGTTAAAGGCTATAGGCCTTGAAATATAAGGATTTTGTGTTTTTGATTTATTTTTTTTTTATTTTGATTTTATTTTTATCGCAATCTACCAAGGCTTATTACTGGAATCTTCTTTTTTAGAAGACTTAGTTTTTTCATTCTTGTTTGATTCGTCTTTAGTGGAATCATCGCTATTTTGATTTGATTGATTTTGCGAATTTTGGCTAGAATCGCTTTGATTATTTTGCTTTAGCAAGTCTTGAATCTTACTTTTTTGAGAATTGCTTAAGCTTGATTTATTAGATTTTTCTTGCGCTTTGTTAGGCATATTTTTGCGATTATTTTGGCTTGTTTGCGCATTAGAATCCGTATCTTTTTTATCTTGGTTAAGCTGGTTTTGCAAGCTTTTAGTAAGCTCTTTAGATATTATTGCGTTATGATTAATGCTTTTTAATAAGTGTGGCATTAAAATTGTGTAAGGCGATTTTGCTTCGTTAAATTGGTCATCAACCTGTTTTTGAGATACAACCAGCGTTTCTTTATCTGCATCAACTTTTTTCGATGCTTTTATGTTGTTTATAAGACTTTTTGTAGCAGCATTATACGTTGATTCTGCTTTAAGATTAGTTGCAATTAAATAGATTGATACCATGCATAGAAATATAACAATAGAAGATATTGCAATAATAGAAAATCTTAGGAACGACTTAGGTGTGATTTTGCTAATCATATAAGCTTCCTCGACTTTGTAATCCAGCATGCCAATTCCCAAAGAATTAATACACTTGCAAGAATAGCAAACGGCCAAACGATTGGCTCAGGCCTAAGCCTTGGTTTAACAGTGTTGTTTTGTCTCCATTGCTTAGAAAGAATCTTTTTTGCTTCTACGCCAATAGAATGGTCTTTACTAGAATCAATATATTTTCCGCTAAGCTCGTCTGCAATATTCTTAAGATTTCTTGAATCCATTTTAGATATTCCAGGCTTTTTTGTAGAAGGGTCAATAACCCATTTTTCAGACTGTTTTATAGAAGAATCAGTTACATTAATATCGTCTAAATTATCTAACTTAGTGCTTTTATTTGGTATTTTTCCGCCATTTTTAGAGCCAACACCAATTACGTAAGCATGATTTATGTAGCCGCGCAAAGATGAGAATGTTCTGCGCTTTCTGCTAGTGGTTTCTTCGCCATCGCTAATCAAATACAAAACAGTAACATCTTGCGGATGAGCGTCGTGAATCGCTTGAGCGGCAAGAAGAGTCTTATCTAGAGGAGCGTCTAAGCTCGTTCCGTTTGAAACTCCAACAGGCTCTGTGTTAATAGTGTTAACCCAATTTTCAATGGCATTTGCGTCTGGAGTTAGTGGAACGTCAACGCTAGAAGACGCTCCAAATCTTATTGCGCTAAAGCTTGCGTTTGCGTAATTATTCGTTACTTGCTTTATTATTTGTTTTGCACTGTTAAACCTAGTAGTGCGATTGTTATTTAAGTCTTTAGAATCATTAACGTTCATAGAGCCAGTAACGTCTAAAACAAATATTACGTTTGTAGCGTTAAGAGAGCGTTGAAAAGTGCTTTTCATAATGCATGGGCATAATGCGCAAATCGCAAGCAAAACGCATATTAAAACTCTGCGAATACGCATATAAACAGTTTCATCTGTGTTATAAGAGTTGCGTTTTAGTGGGAAAATCTCAAATAGTGCTAAAACGGCAAGAATTGCAATTAAGATTAACGAAATCCAACTAAAATATATTCTCATCGTTTTATCCTTCTTGCAAAAATAAGCCAAAGAGACACAAAAATAACCGCTAAAATTGTTGCAATACTAGGGTCATCGCTTAAAGCTGATTGAGATGAATCATTTGGAATACTCGTATGTTGCTGCTCGATTTTACGAACCAAAGCCATTACAGAATCAGCGTTATGTTGCGTTAAGAAAATACCTCCGTTTTGAGTAATTAGATCACGCATTTGCCTAGTGGTTGCCTCGTTTTCGCTTTGAGCAGACCCAGAATACAATCCATCAACTTGAATATTCGCTTGTTTTGTTAAATCCAAAGCTGCTTTAAGCGAATAAGACGGCTTTCCAGAAACAACATTGTCTGTTGCTAAAACAATAGAAGCACTGCGATTAAGGCGATTATGAGGCTTTTTAGAATTGTTAGAAGAGCCGTACACAACTCCTGGAATCATTGCAGCACAACTAACAAGACCATCTCCGATTAAAGATGTTGCTTCTTTTCGATTTTGAGTTCCATCAAGCCATGTAGAAATTTGCTGATATTGCTTTTGTTGCATATTGTCGATTTTGTCTTGCGTTTGAACTCCATCCAAGAGTTTAGAAGCGTATTGCAATTGCTTTTTAACAAGCGAATAATCGTCTGTTAGTGGAAAAACAGTTCTAGACGTTGAGTTAAAAATACTCAAGCCAATGCGCTCGCCTTGAAAATGCTCAACAAATTTTAAGTAAGCGTTAATAACTTCTAAATCGTAGGGAAGAGTGGATCCAGAAACGTCTAAGCAAAGCACAATATCTCTAGAACTCGATTGCTCGTTTGCGTCTAAAACTCTAGAAGGCCTAGAGCTTAGAATTAGCGTGCATAAAAGAGCAAGAGAAAGCATTAACGCGCATATTCTTCGCAAAATATTCCATAATCGCCATCTTCTTGAGCATATGCTTCCTTTAAGGTCTTCGTCTAAAGAAAAAGACGTTAAAAAGCTTGTTTCTAGTATTTTGGAAGATTCGATTTTGTAGTTTTTAGAATTACGTTTTTTAATCTCACTTATTGCAAACGCTGATATTGCAACGATTACGATTATTAAAACGCCAAAAACAAAGATTAGCGGCCATTTTAATCGCATTGAAAATAGTGTTGAAGCAAATATTTTGCTCATTTCTAAATTATGCATTGCAAAATTATGTATTGCAAAAGTGCATGTGCTTAAAGTGGAGAATGTCATCTTTTATTCTCCTTTGGCTTGTTTTCCTTTGTTTTCCAACTTTCAAGAAGAACAAGAACCCACCTTGCGCCTTGATCAACATCCGTATTTTTAGCTTGATTATTATATTTAGTATCTGCAAATTCAGTAGGGTATAGTGCTGCAATAGTTTGGCGCAATAAGTCTGCTCCATGCGTGTTCTTCCAAGAGTTTCTAAGCGAGCTTATGTCTGAAAGAGTATGTGATTTAATGTTTTCGCCACTGATTATCGAAACATATTGTCTTGCAATTTGAGCTAATTTTGCAAAAGCTTGATCTTTTTTAATCTTTTTTTGATTATAGTCGCTAACCACTTGCTCGATTTTTTTACGCCATTCTTGCTTATTTGCATTTAGAGTATGCGCAGCATTTTTTACATCTTTTTTAGTATCAACTTTAGGATTGATTTTGCATATAGCAAAGTAGAGCGTTGCGCTTGCTAAAAGTGCCACTATTATGCTTAAACCAATAAAAGCAAGTAGCATTGTTTCGTCGTTTAGAACCTTTTGAACATTAAGAATACTCACTGATTACACCAACCCAAACTAATCCAAAAGTAAATCTTGATTCTTCTTAACATTAAAAACGCTATTTTGCAAAGTTGCGTTGCAAATAAATTTAGCTAAAGAATGGAATATTTGGTTGCTGGACGATCCTCGTATAAGGCAAGCCTTATAAGCGTTTAAGCAATCATGCAAAGCGTTGTTTACAAATGCTCTATGTGCTTTTACCTCTTTAGCGCATGAATCATCTATTAAAAACGCTGGTATTTTGCGCATAGTTGTTCCATCAACTATTGGAATATTTTTAGACGCACTAAATGGATTCACGGGATTTATTGTTACAACTATTAAAGAATGTAAACTTGCGATTTTTTGTAAATCATTAAAATGTTTTTGCAAAATAGCGTATTCATCCGTAATTATTACGATTAAACTGTGTTTTTGAGTAATCGAATTAGCAAAATCAATAATTGCATTTGTGCTTCTAGGATTTTTACGTGCGTTGCATAACGAAATATCTAAGCTACGTTCAAAATCAGGAAGATTCCTGCAAGATGGGATTCTTAAAATACTATCTCCATCAAATAAAGTGCAATCAAGCGAGTCATTGCGTTTTAAGCTTAAAGACGCAAAAAAGCATGCTGTGTTAGAAGCAGTCTCATATAAGTACTCATTGCTTTTAGATGCGCAAGAGGCATTCATGTTTAAGCTAGAATCCACAAGAATCCAAGTTTTAGAAGAAGATTCGCGCTGTCTAGAAGAAACCATTGGCTCGCCAACTTTTGCGCTGGCTTTCCAATTAATCATTCTCGCTTCGTCTCCAGGCTGCCACGCGTGAACGTCTACTAAGTCGCCATTGCCAAATTTTTGACTAGAAGGATGTTCTCCTTCGAAAATGCTTAAAGATTTTTTTGCAAGTGGCAAATTTAGGCGATTGTCTAACACTTCGATTTTTCTTCTAACTTTTTTAGCCGAATCGGAGCATAGCAAACTTCTTTTAGCATTATTAGCAAAAAAAGTTGGATGAGAATAAGAGTTAAGCAGTTTTGCAAAAATCATGGTGCAGGAACCGTCTTCACTATTGCATCAATAACTTGATCGCTAGTAATCGAATCTGCTAAAGCTTCAAAAGTCAAAAGAATTCTGTGTCTAAGAACTTCGTGAGCAAACTTTTTAACATCTTCTGGAATAACGTAATCTCTTCCAGAAAGCAAAGCTTGAGCTTGACCAATGCGAATCAAAGCAATAGAAGCTCTAGGGCTTGCTCCCATTCTAACTAGCGAAGAAATAGTTTTAAGAGGATGACTTCCTTGGCCTCTAGAAGTTGCAACAATATCTACAGCATATTTCATAACAGCTTCCGAAACATGCACTCGCTTAGCAGCTGCGCGCAAAAAAGTAACGTCTTGCAAACTTATTTTTTGACTATTAAGCGTTTGAGGATTAAAAACGTCGCTTCCTCTGTTTGTTAGAAGCTCCAACATGCTTACTTCTTCGCTAGGTGAAGGATAAGTCATAACTGCCTTAAGCATAAAACGATCCATTTGAGCTTCTGGAAGATTAAAAGTGCCTTCTTCTTCAATAGGATTTTGCGTAGCAATAACCATAAAAGGCTGAGGCAGATTAATGCGTTCTCCGCCGATTGTTGTTGCGCCTTCGGCCATTGCTTCTAGCATAGCGGATTGTGTTTTTGCGTTAGAACGATTGATTTCGTCTAGAAGAATCACGTTTGCGTGAATAGGGCCGATTTGTGTGGTAAATCTTTGAGAAGCAAAGTCAAAAACTTGTGTTCCAACTAAGTCTGCTGGCATTAAATCAGGAGTGCATTGAATTCGCTTAAAACTTCCAGACATAGCTGTTGCAAGAGTCTGCGCAGCAGTTGTTTTTGCAAGTCCTGGAACTGATTCAATAAGAATGTGGCCCCCAGCAATAAGCGTCAAAATAAGTGATTCTCTAAGTGAATCTTGGCCTACAAGCGTTTGCGTGAATCTGGAGCGAAGAATGGCAGCTATTTGCTGTGCTTTTTTAATGCTTTCGTTAGACACGCCTGCAGATATTGGCTGATTTACTTCGTCTATTGTGCTAGAAGCAACACCATTAGAAGCAGGTATGCGCGGTTGAGGTGGAAGAGAGAAAACACCAGTATTTTCGCTATTATTTTGACTATTTGGTTGTGGAGGGAATAATGCCATGCGTTTTATTTTAACCGATATGCGCTACCTTAGATGTTTTTAGTTTCTATTTTTGGCAAGTCTTTACTCGTTTTTCTATAAACTCCAGCTTGCTATGTGCTTTAGATTTCTATAAACTCCAGTCAATTGGTGTTGCGCCTAGAGATATTAATGCTTGATTTGCTCTAGAAAATGGCTTTGATCCAAAAAATCCTCTTGAAGCAGAAAGTGGGCTTGGATGAGGGGATTGAATAATTATTGCATTTGTAAGAAGAGGTGCTAGGCTTTGAGCGTTTCTGCCCCAAAGAATAGCCACAAGTGGAAGTGGTTTGCCATTAGCATCTTTACGATTATTTAATGCTGTTATTGCAGCATCTGTGATTTGTTCCCAGCCTTTTCCTTGATGACTATTAGCTTTTCCAGCTTCTACGCTAAGGCATCTGTTCAAAAGCATTACGCCTTGCTTAGTCCAAGGTGTTAAATCGCCATTTTTAGGCATTGGAACGTTTAAGTCGCTAACTAATTCTTTGTAAATATTAGTCAGACTTTTAGGCAACGGTTTAACACGAGCATCTACACAAAAACTAAGACCAACGGGGTGGCCTGGAGTAGGGTATGGGTCTTGGCCAACAATAAGAACTTTTATTTGATTAAATGGAATAGTAAAAGCTCTAAGAATATTATGACTTTCTGGCAAAAATCGCCTTCCGCATGCCATCTCTTCGCGCAAGAAGTCTCCCATTTTGTGGATTTGCGGTTCAACTGGCTCAAGAGCATTTGCCCAATCTGGGTCTATTAGTTCGTGCAAAGATTTTCTATTCTTAATATTCATGATTATCAACTCTAAAACAAGGGCGATAAATCCAAAATCAAATATAAAAATAAATAAATTTTTTACGCTTTGTGCGCGGCATTCGCTAATATGGATTCATATTGTTTAGATAGTTTTTAGAAGGGATGCAATTATGGCGCATAAGCAGAACGTGTCGTTTACGCCAGATGCTTTTGATAATCCACCAGAAGGCCCTGTTGGTGTTCATCGCGGAAATCGCGCTTGGTATGCTGTATTGCTCCCATATGTAGTAGTCGTAGTTATAGCTGTTATTTTAGGCGTTTTTGCGTGGGCTATTATGTCTGGAGAAATCAACAATATTCGTTTGCCTTGGAGTGCAAATCAGTCAACAACTGCTAAGTCTTCTAACGTTAAGAGCGGTAAGATTGATGAGCACAAGAGCAAGTCTGATAATGCTAATGACGATTCAGACGAAGATAGAGATCCAGTAAAAGAAGATAAGTCAAACAAAACAGATAAAAATGATAATAGCTCTAAGGATTCTAAAGACAATAATGCAAGCGACTCAAATTCTTCTGAACAACCTATTAACAAGACTGTTCCAGTAAGAGTTGTTAACGCAACAAAGATTCAGGGTCATGCGGCTCAAGAAGCAGCAAAGCTTAAGCAAGCAGGCTATGCAAGCGTAGAAGCTGCAAATCCTTCTGGAAACGTTCCTGCTGATTCCGTTGTTTGGTATAAGGGAGACGAGAATCGATCTGCTGCTGAAGATATTGCTAAGACGCTTGGAATTAGCAATGTTGAGCCTGCAAATCAAATAGCAACCACTATTGTTGTTGTTTTGTGCAAGTAAATGTGCAATTAGATTGCATGTGTGCGATTGCATATGTGCGAGTGCATTAAATAAGTGACGCAACAAGTGATGTAATAAATTTGATTAATAAATAAATACTTAAATAGTCAATTGAAAAACTACAATAAGTGGCTTTTTGATTGGCTATTTTTGATTTTATACTATAGATTTTTTCTATAGATTTTTGATTATAGTTGGCACTCGGGCATGTAGAGTGCTAATCTTCATTTAGCACTCAGTTTAACGGTTTAGTCAACAGCTGACGGTTGATTAGCTAAAAGAAGCATGAGTGAGTGTCCATAGTTAATTTATGTGGAGGAATAATGGCAAAGATTATTGCCTATGAAGAGGATGCCCGCCAGGGTATGCTTGCTGGTCTTGATAAGCTTGCAAATACAGTAAAGGTCACTCTTGGACCAAAGGGTCGTAACGTAGTTCTAGATAAGTCTTACGGCGCTCCAACAATCACTAATGATGGCGTTTCAATCGCTAAAGAGATTGACCTTGAAGACCCATACGAGCGTATTGGTGCTGAATTAGTTAAGGAAGTTGCTAAGAAGACTGATGACGTTGCAGGCGATGGAACTACAACCGCTACCGTTTTGGCTCAGTCTTTAGTTCACGAAGGCTTAAAGAATGTTGTTGCAGGAAGCAATCCAATTGCTCTTCGCCGCGGCATTGAAAAAGCTTCCGAAGCAATTGTTAAGGAATTGCTTGCGTCTGCTAAAGATGTTGAAACAAAGGATCAAATCGCTGCTACTGCTACGATTTCTGCTGCCGACCCAGAAGTTGGCGAAAAGATTGCAGAAGCTCTAGATAAGGTTGGTCAAGACGGCGTTGTTACTGTTGAAGACAACAACAAGTTTGGTCTTGATTTGGACTTTACAGAAGGCATGCGCTTTGATAAGGGTTACATTTCTCCTTACTTTGTAACTAACGCAGAAGATCAGACTGCTGTTTTGGAAGATCCATACATTTTGCTCACTTCTGGCAAGGTTTCTAGCCAGCAAGACATTGTTCATGTTGCAGAACTTGTTATGAAGTCTGGTAAGCCATTGCTTATTATTGCGGAAGATGTTGATGGCGAAGCTTTGCCAACTCTTGTTCTTAACAAGATTCGTGGCACTTTCAACACTGTAGCTGTTAAGGCTCCAGGCTTTGGCGATCGTCGCAAGGCAATGTTGCAAGATATGGCAATTTTGACTGGCGCTCAGGTTGTTTCTGACGACCTTGGCTTAAAGCTTGATTCTATCGATGCATCTGTGTTTGGTCATGCATCTAAGGTGATTGTTTCTAAGGATGAAACAACTATTGTTTCTGGTGCTGGCTCTAAGGAAGACGTTGAGGCTCGTGTTGCTCAGATTCGCGGCGAAATCGAAAATACCGATTCCGATTACGATCGCGAAAAGCTTCAGGAGCGTCTTGCAAAGCTTGCTGGTGGAGTTGCCGTTATTAAGGTTGGCGCTGCTACAGAAGTAGAAGCCAAGGAGCGCAAGCATCGCATTGAAGATGCAGTGCGTAACGCTAAGGCTGCAATCGAAGAGGGCTTGCTCCCAGGTGGTGGCGTTGCTCTTGTTCAAGCTGCTGCAAAGGTTGAGAAGTCTGCCGAAGTCGCAAATCTTAAGGGCGAAGAAGCTACTGGCGCTGCAATCGTGTTCCGCGCTGTAGAAGCTCCAATCAAGCAGATTGCTCAAAATAGCGGTGTTTCTGGAGATGTTGTTCTTAACAAGGTTCGCGAGCTTCCAGAAGGCCAAGGCTTTAACGCTGCAACCAACGCTTACGAAGATTTGATGGCTGCTGGCGTTACCGACCCAGTTAAGGTAACTCGTTCTGCTCTACAGAATGCTGCTTCTATTGCTGGTTTGTTCTTAACAACCGAAGCTGTTGTTGCAAATAAGCCAGAAAAGCCAGCTGCAGCTCCTGCAGGCGGCGCAGAGATGGGCTACTAAATTAAATTAACTCTTTGATTGAGTCTGTTTAGTTATCAATACATGAGCGGTAAAGTTTTGACTTTGCCGCTCATGTTTGTTTTTGTTTTTGTTTTTGTGATTTGTGACTTTTGTTTAGTTCATTGCAAACAAGGAAGTTGCTTGTGCTTCTGTATCCATGTAAATGTTAGAAACATTTTGCATTGCTAATTGAATTGCCTCTAGAGATTGCTCCATTTGTTGGTGTGCTGCACGCCATTGCCCAGCGGTTGTTGCAAACTGAGTTGCAGCAGGGCCAGTCCACACGCTTTGTAATTGCTGTAGATTTGCGTACATTCCATTTGTTGCATCTCGAATCGCATTAATCGAAGATCCGACTGCTGCGGCAGATTGCTGAATTTGCTCTGAGTCTACTCTAAATTGTGACATTTTTTACTCCTTAATGTTTGTAAATGTATGCGTTTTTCTATGTTTTTTTTTTATTTCCGTGTTCTCTAATGCTTGTATAGAATGTGCTTGTACAGAAAGATGCGTCTAAAACTCAATTTTGCTATTGTTTCTTGTAATCTAAAAACACGGTATTATGAATATATGCCATTAAGCGATTATGACAAAGATTTTTTTACTAATGTGGTTAAAGGCTTATGCGCACTTATAGTTCTTGCGTTTTTAAGCCAAATTGCTTTATTTGCAAGCATTGCTTTTGCGGAAGATGAATCAAAAAATGGTGATCTAGCAAATAAAAGTTCTAATAATTATGGCATTGTTGCTACTGATTCAATTACAGATACGGAAAATCTTCTAGGGGATTCCGTTGCAAAAGTTTCCGATATGATTACTAGTACAAAAAAGCAAACTGGAGTGTCTGTGCGCCTTCTTTATTTAGCGAATTTTAGCGGTAGTAAAGACCCATCAAAGTGGGCTAGCGATTTATTGACAAGCACGAATCCAGCTCCAAACACTGTTCTTTTAGCAATTGCTACTCATGATGGAAGGCTTGTTGTTGCAGTTTCGCCTAATTCCGATGAATGGCTTAAAAGAAAAACAACGGTTGACTTATTGTCGGATGCAGCTTACAGGCCATTAGTTAACGCGCAAGGTGCTGACTGGGCTAAGTCTGCGATTTTGCTTATGAAGCAGATTTCTAGAGCTAAAAAAACAGCGGTTACGCCTTCAACAAGTATTATTGCAACTATTGTTATGATTGTTGTGATTGCAGCATTGTTTGTAATTGTTGCGATTGTACTTTATAGAAGAAATTATGTGCTAAAGCAAGTTAAACTAGGATTTAGAAAAGCTAAGCGTAGGCACGCATCGCATAAATAAAATTATTTTTTCCAGGAAACACTCAGGAAACATTCAGCTTTATAAGTGATGCTAAACAGTATGGGTAAGAATGTAGAAGCATCTATTGTTGTGGTCGATGACGAACCTTCAATTCGTGAACTTTTGGTTGCATCGTTGCACTTTGCTGGATTTGACGTAGAAACCGCTGCCTCTGGATCGGAAGCAATCGAGGTTATAGAGCGCGTTCATCCAGATCTTATTGTTATGGACGTTATGTTGCCAGATATAGACGGTTTTACCGTTACAAGGCGAATCCGCCAAAATGGTGTAGTAGTGCCAGTACTGTTTCTTACAGCTAGAGATGATACTCAAGATAAGATTATGGGTTTAACAGTTGGTGGAGATGACTACGTTACAAAACCTTTTAGCCTAGAAGAAGTAGTTGCTAGAATTCGTGCGATTTTGCGCAGAACTCAAGAGCCAGAAGAAGACACCCCTGTTGTGCGCGTTGCAGATTTAGAGATTAATGAGGACTCGCACGATGTTTCTAGAGCTGGAGTTCCAATCGAGCTAAGTCCTACGGAATACAAGCTTTTGCATTACTTAATGGATAACGAAGGCAGAGTGTTGTCTAAAAGTCAGATTCTTAATCACGTTTGGCAATACGATTGGGGTGGAGACGCAGCAATCGTTGAATCCTATATTTCTTATCTTAGAAAGAAAATCGACGGTATTGAGATTAAGAATGACGATGGCTCTATAGAGAAAGTTGTTCCACTTATTGAAACTAAGCGTGGAATTGGTTACATGATTCGCGTACCAAAGGCGGGTCAAGCCTGATTATGAATAGTGGCAAGTCTGCGGAAGTCGCTATTTATAATCCAGAAGTTGCTAATGCAAATGCGGATTATAAAAGCAAAAACAATAATCCTAATAAAAAGCATAAAGCAGCAAAATGGATACGTAAACATCTAGATGCAATACCGTTAAGCACTCGATTAGTGGCATGTACGCTTGTAGTTTTAACTATTGCAGCATTTTGCATATCATTGTCGATTAGGCAATTAGTTGGAAGCTATTTGCTAGATAAAACCGATGCTCAGTTGGCAGATCAAGCCCAGCTTATTTACGACAATATTGATTTGCTTAGAAAAAAGGATTCAAAAGATCCAACTGTTGGTCCAAATGACTATTTCTTGCAAATTCGAGACACTAATAACAAAATTATTACAACGCCTTTGGTTCCTCCGCTTAAAGGAGACGTTGTTTCTATGCCAACGCTGCCAGAAGATGGAGAAATCAACAGCATTGTTATAAAAAGAAAGCCGTTTACATCTCCTGCTGTTGTTCATGGCGACCTTAAAAGCGTTGATGAAGCAACTGCAAAGGTTGCTCAGTCGCCGTGGCGCGTACTAGTTCTTACATGGGGTAATCGCAGTGGTTACAACTCCGAAATGCGCGTTAGAGGTTACGTTTATATAGCGCTTTCTCTAAGCGACCAAATGGATACTCTAAATACTCTTACGCGCTATTGTTTAATGGTTAGTATAACTGTTATTTTGCTTGGTGCAGTTTTGTCTGCTTTGATTATTCAATCAACTCTTGTTCCGCTAAAAAGAATAGAAAAAACAGCTTCTAAAATTGCTTCTGGAGATTTAAGCAGACGAGTTCCATCTGCTCCAGAAAACACGGAAGTTGGGTCTTTGGCAGCAAGCTTAAATTCAATGCTTTCTAGAATTGAGCAAGGCTTTAACGATCAAGAAGCAATGACAGAAAAAATGAAACGTTTTGTTTCGGATGCAAGTCACGAGCTTAGAACGCCACTAGCTGCGATTCACGGTTATGCAGAATTGTATTACATGTGGAGAGGCGTTGCTGGTCAGCAAGATAAGGCAGATGATTCAATTGCTCACATTAAGGCTTCTAGCGAAAGAATGACGGAGCTTGTTGAAGATTTGCTTTCGCTAGCGCGATTTGATGAGGGGCGAGGAATCAATGTTTCTCAAACTGTTAATGTAACTCCAATTCTTAAAGATGCTGCTAATGATTTGCGCGCGCTTGATCAAGTTAGAGTTGTGCAGCAAGGAACATTGTATTTAGCAGACGACTTAAAGCTAATGGATTGCTCTAAGCCTACAAATTGTAATCTTGATAGAAAGTTTATTTTTACTCCGGGCTCGCTTCCTAACGTTACTATAAAAGGCGATGGAGCAAGGTTGCGTCAAGTTCTTACTAATATTGTTGGCAACATTCATCGTTATACTCCAAGTGATTCTCCTGTAGAAATCGGAATGGGAATTTTTAAAGCTTCGATTACTCCAGAAGCTTTGCAAAAAATGAGCTCTGTTTCTAAGTCTCTTAAGGACTTTTTGGAAGCTGCAGAAGTTAGCCAATCAACAGGTGCTGGCAGTTCTTATGTTGTTATAAGGGTTGTTGATCACGGCCCTGGAGTTCCAGAAGAATCGCTGCCTCATATTTTTGAGCGTTTCTATATTGCTGATCCTTCTAGAGCCAGGGAAAAGGGCGGTACAGGCTTGGGCATGTCTATTGCGCAATCTGTTGTTAAAGCTCATCGCGGTTTGATTTGCGCAACAACGTCTTGTGCGTATAGAACTAGCCAAGATGATTTTGCTACAGATATTTCTGCAGACATAACAATGAATGGAGATGAATCTTTGGATTCTAAGCCTCACGGTTTAACTCTTACAGTTGTGTTGCCAAAAGTTATTATTGACGATAATAGTGATAATAACGATAATAACGATAATAACGATAATGCGAGCAAAGAAAGTAATGTAGATAAATCGAATAAAATGCTTACAAGTGGCTCTATTAGTGATGTTGAAAACAAGAAGATTGCTTAGATTATTTAGGTTGTTCTAGATTCATGCGCTACAATTAAAAAAGTGTGAATCTGTAGAGTTATATGGATGTAGTAGAATTGATGATTCGCATAAAGTTTAGTGAATTTGAGTGAGGTGTGTTATGCCCAACGGGCGCGTTCGTTGGTATGATTCCCAAAAGGGATATGGCTTTATAGTGGATGAAGACGGTAAAGATGTATTTTTGCCTTCTTCTGCGTTGCCATCGTCAATAAAAGAATTGCGTAAAGGTACGCGTGTGGAATTTTCTGTTGTAGAAGGACGCAAAGGCCCGCAAGCAATGGGACTTACACTCGTAGCTTCTGCTCCTTCGCTTGTAAAGGCTACAAGGCCAAAAGCAGAAGATATGGCTGCAATCGTAGAAGACCTTATTAAGCTTTTGGACTCTGCTGGCAACGGCTTGCGTAGACGCCATTATCCATCTAATGCAGAATCTAAAAAGCTCGCGCACTTGTTGCGTGCTGTGGCAGATAATTTTGACGTACAAGATTAATAGTTAACAGGATTTTTTATGGAAGATGAAGTAATAAATCCGCAGGAGCTTGCTTATGAAGTTGCTGTGGAAACTTCGGAGCGCAAAAACGCTGTAGGCGATTTTGTAGGCAAAATGGATCTTGGTAGCAATGTTACTGATTTCCGTTTTGCTTGCACTATGCTTGGCTATGAAGGCTGGCAATGGTCGGTAACGCTGTATCATGATGAAGATGCTGGTCGTTGGACTGTTAATGAATCTAGTCTTGCTCCAACTGAAGATTCATTACTTCCTCCTCCTTGGGTTCCTTGGAAAGATAGACTTAGGCCTACGGATCTTTCGGTTATGGATTCAATCGGCACTGCAGAAGATGACTCCAGGCTTGAAGATGGAGTTAAGCTTGATGGTATTCAAGAAAATAATGCATCTGAAGATGGTTCGCAATGCGCTAAAGATAGTGAAAACACTAATAACGATGCAAATAGCGAAAATAGCGAAAATAGCGCGGATAGTTCAGATAGTTCGGATAGCAAAAGCGCATATAATACAGATAACGCAAGTGCAGAAGATGATGAAAATCTTGAAAATGGGGAGTCAAAAGAAGATTTTGAAGATGCTGTTGAAACTTTCCGCTTAACTCGAAAAAGAGTTATGACTGCTCAGGCTATAGCTCAAACTGCAAAAAGATGGTATGCGGGTCAACATGGGCCAAAGTCGCTTTCTACTAAGATTGCAGATGGAAAAGCTTGCTCGTCATGTGGATTTATGATTCCTCTTGCGGGAAGTCTTGGAAACATGTTTGGAGTTTGCGCAAATATGTGGAGCCCAGACGATGGGCGAGTAGTTGCGCTTGATCATGGATGCGGAGAACATTCCGAAATAGCGCCTCCTGAGCCATCGCAGCTTTGGGTTCAATCAGAGCCTGCTTATGACGATTATCACATTGAGATTGTTCCTCAAACGCCTAGAGAAGAACGTGCAGATGTTGAGCTTATAGAAGAAGCGATTGAAGATAGCAAAGAAAATCGCAAGTCAAGGCGTAAGCGCGTTTTGGATGAAAATAATCAAGATAGTAAAGAGCATGATGACGATGGTTTGCGCAATGAGGGTGAAGATATTGCAAATAATAATAGTGGTTTGCAATATGAAGATGTTGCAGAATCAAAAAGCAGTGCACAAATCGTAGATAATGCAGAATCTGAAGATAATTTTGACTCAAATAATAATCCGCAACCAAACGATTAGTCCCACGGATTCTATAGAGAGCATTGCTCTAGAGTCATGGCAACTCGTTACCATGGAACAAGGATAAAAACGGAAGGCAATTATGTTTGAACGGTTTACTGACCGCGCTCGGCGTGTTATTGTGCTAGCGCAAGAAGAAGCGCGCGCTCTTCAGCATAACTACATTGGTACGGAGCATATTCTTTTAGGCCTTATTAGAGAAGGCGAAGGAATAGCAGCGAAAGCTTTGAGCGCAAAAGGCGTAGATTTAGACGGTACTCGCAAACAAGTAAAAGAGATGATTGGCACGGGCACTGTTTCGCCTAATGGCCACATACCTTTTACTCCGCATGCTAAGCAGGTGCTTGAGCTTAGTTTGCGTGAAGCTTTGCAACTTGGTCATAGTTATATTGGTACTGAGCATATTCTTTTAGGCCTTATTAGAGAAGGCGAAGGCGTTGGAACGCAAGTGCTTATTAAAATGGAGGTTGATTTAGGAGATCTTCGTAGCACGGCAATGGATTTGATTCGTGGCAATTCTGGCATTCCAGCAGACAGTCAAGGTGCCGATCTTGCAAATGCTGGTGGAGTTCAAGATAAACGCAATCAGTCTGGTTCTGCTCTTTTAGATCAGTTTGGAAGAAATCTTACTAACGAAGCTCAACAAGGCAAGCTTGACCCTGTTATTGGACGCTCTAAAGAAATTGAGCGTGTTATGGTTGTGCTTTCTCGTAGAACAAAGAATAATCCTGTTCTTATTGGCGAGCCAGGCGTTGGTAAAACAGCTGTTGTAGAAGGTCTTGCACAAAAGATTGTTGCTGGAGATGTTCCAGAAACTTTAAAGGGTAAGCAAGTTTATTCTCTTGATCTTGGCTCAATGGTTGCAGGCTCTCGTTACCGTGGCGATTTTGAAGAGCGCTTAAAGAAGGTGCTTAAAGAGATTAAGACTCGCGGAGATATTGTTCTATTTATTGACGAGATTCACACTATTGTTGGCGCGGGTGCTGCTGATGGCGCTTTGGGCGCTTCAGATATGCTTAAGCCTATGCTTGCGCGCGGCGAGATGCAAACGATTGGCGCTACAACTACAGATGAATATAGAAAGTATATTGAAAAGGATGCGGCTTTGGAACGCAGATTCCAGCCAATTCAGGTTCAAGAGCCTTCTATTGCAGAGACAATTGAAATTCTAAAGGGCTTGCGCGCGCGTTACGAGAATCATCATCATGTAACCATTACGGATGGTGCTTTGCAATCTGCAGCAGAAATGTCTGCTCGATACATTCAAGATCGCAATTTGCCAGATAAGGCGATTGACTTGATTGACGAAGCTGGTGCTCGATTGCGAATTAAGCGCTTAACAGAGCCTTCAGAGCTTAAAGAACTTGATTCTAAGATTTCTAAGCTTTCCGATAAAAAAGACGAAGCTATTAAGAATCAAGATTTTGAAAAAGCTGCCGACTTGCGAGATGAGCAAGAGAAGCTTGAAGAAGACCGTAAGATTAAAGAGCAAGCTTGGCGCGAAGGCGAATCCAATGTGAATATGGTTGTAGACGAAGATGTGATTGCATCTGTTGTTTCTAATACAACTGGTATTCCTGTTGTTAAGCTCACGCAAGCAGAGTCTAAAAAGCTGCTTGGCATGGAAGCAGAACTGCATAAGCGCATTATTGGTCAAGATGAGGCTGTTTGTGCGCTTTCTCGCTCGATTCGTCGTGCTCGAGTGGGCTTGAAGGATCCAAAGCGTCCTGCTGGCTCGTTTATTTTTGCTGGCCCTACTGGTGTTGGTAAAACTGAGCTTGCTAAGACTTTGGCTCAGTTCTTGTTTGACGACGACGATGCGCTTATTCGCGTAGATATGTCGGAGTTTGCAGAAAAGTATGCAGCTTCGCGTCTTTTTGGTGCTCCTCCAGGCTATGTTGGCTACGAGGAAGGTGGCGAGCTTACGGAGAAGGTTCGTAGAAAGCCATTCTCTGTGGTTTTGTTCGACGAGATTGAGAAGGCGCATCCAGATATTTTCAACACGTTGTTGCAAGTTTTGGATGATGGCCACTTAACAGATGGTCAAGGCCGAAAAGTTGATTTTAAGAACACTATTATTATCTTGACTACGAATCTTGGTACTCGAGATATTGCTAAGGCAGCAAACACAGGATTTAGCCTTGGTAATAACGCGGATGCTTCTTATCAGCGTATGAAGGATCAAGTTAATTCCGAGCTTAAGCGTCAATTCCGCCCAGAGTTCCTTAACCGTTTAGACGATACTATTGTGTTCCGTCAGCTTACTGAGCCAGAGGTTCGTCAAATTGTTGACTTAGATGTTAAGCGTTTGAACGACCGCTTGTTTGAGCGTCATATGGCTTTGGAGCTTACAGATGAAGCTAAGAATCTTCTTGCGCAGAAGGGCTTTGACCCGCTTCTTGGAGCAAGGCCATTGCGTAGAGTTATTCAGCGAGACATCGAGGATGCTATTAGCGAGAAGATTCTGCTTGGCGATTTAACAGACGGCGAGTGCGTTGAGGTGGATGCCGAAGGCGAAGGGTTGCTTGGAGAATTTATTTTCCGCGGTAAGAAGTTTGATTCCGCATGCAGCGACTCTAAGTCGGCAGAATCCACTGATTCCAGCGATTCTTCTGAATCAACTGAGTCAGCTAAATTAGCTGACTCTGATTCCGCTTCTAAAGTCGAATCGGAGTCTTAGTTGTACAATTAAGATTTCTATTAAAATCTCTTAATAAACTTAATCTCCGTTAATATGCAAGCTACAGCACGCAAATTAACGGAGATTTTTTTGATTTGCGTCTTTCTTAAGTGTTTTTAGCATTTCTAAAATTTGCTTAGGATTAGTTTCTGGCAAATAGGAGCTTGTAACAGCTAGCGATATTTGCGCGAGCTTTGCAGAATCCAAATAGCATATGTACACAGGACTATTGGTTGGTTGGAACTTTTTCTTAAAGAAGTACAACGACTTAAATCCGTATGCTGGTTCCAAAATGTCGGACATCATCTCTAGAGCATGAACAATAATCTCGTTGGACTCATGGTGATTTACGTCATTTTGTGCATGTTCTACGCCATCATTATCATTATTTCCTATATCGTCCTTGTTATTAACAGTGTTCGCTTCATTTTGCAAAGAAGTTGAAGTACTAGAATCGTTTGAGTCGCAAATATCTGTTATTCCAGCAAGAGGAGCAGCAGAAAGACTCATAAATTCCACAGCAGATTCTGGATTCTCAAGTCCTTCATCTCTTAAGCGTTCCGCCATTCTTGCAATAAGCAATTCCATAATTCCATTAGGACTATCCGTACGGTGCCTCATAAAATCAAGAGTCCACCCTATTACGCGATTGTTGCTATAAGTAGGCATCCAGCTCGTAACGCCAAGAACCTTGCCGTTATTGTCAATTGCATACAAAATTTTTACTCGAGGATCGTGCAATTCTTCTAATCCGCCAAGAGTAAACTTCATCTCTGGAAGAGATTTAAGCTCTGCCCACTCTTCCGAAATCTCAATAATCTGTTGTTGAATTTCCCACGGAGCATCGTTGTATGTGCTAAGAACATCTGTTATTCCATCGCGTTTTGCTTTGTTTATAGCGGTACGAATATCTTGCCACTTTTTGCCACGAGTTTGCCACTCTTTAGGGTAAACAAGCATATCGCTTCCAACTTTAATAGACATAAAACCAAGAGATTCTAGGTTTTTGCGGTCTTCCTCATGCACAGCATAGAAAGCTGGAGACCAAGAGTTTTGCTCGCAAAGTTGAATAAACGCTTTCAAATCATTCTTATATTCTGTTTTATCTCCAAAAGGCCCTGTTAATGTTAAAGCAATTCCATACTTAAGCCTATATGCTATTGCGGAGCGTTCCGTGTTGGAGAACCAATAGTGATTGTCTGGCCAAGTAGTCATAAAGCTCATTGTGTCTCCGCCAAAATGAACTAATTGACTTGCTTTTTTACGATCTTCTTCGTTAATAGTAACTTTGTTCTTAAACCACATAAGGCAAACAACAAAAAGAACAATCCAAAGAAGAACTCCAACGCATTGAGTAATAGCAGAAGCAAGTGGAGTTAATGGCATAAGCATTGCGTTAGATCTTGTTCCAAATCCCATAGGCATCCAACGTCCTGGAAGGTCACGGAGTAAATGATGCAAGTCTGCTGCAGGCTTAAACTCATTTGGAGCAATTAATCCAAAGCAAACATATCCTATTCCAGTAGAAAATAGTGCAAGAACAATTGCAACTAAGCCAATTCTGCGTTCAAACTTATCGCTATGATTTGGAAAATGCTTTATGTTTATAAACAATAGTATTGCGATTAATAGTGGAGGCAGAGCAGTGAGCATAAACGCTATAGAAGTTGCATTATTCTTGTGGAAAATCATAGCTTGCTTAGCTGCGATTAATGGCAAAATCGCAAAATACATAGTTGCATAAACTGCAGTAAGTCCATTAATTGTTATAGCTGCATAAGCTGCAAGCCTTCTTCCGCGTAAAAGCCCCCAAGCTATAATCATTAAAGTAACAATAGGCAAAAGAATACGAATCCAAAGACCGCCAATTGTTGCGTGTTGCAATCCAGAATGAAGCAAACAGCTGCTAGAACTATAATTCGATATGCATCTTGCAAGCCAAGGTTTTGTGCCCATTTGTGGAGACATAAACAAGCCAAGAGTTGTTAGTATTCCAGCGTGAGATCTTGAAGACAATGCAAGAACAGGGCCTAACGCCATAATAAGTTGCGCTATTGAAAAAAGACGCCTAATTTCGTAGTCTGTTCCATGCCACCAGCTTGCGCTTTTAGCAGTATTAGTTTTGTTGTTCTTGTTCATTGCATTGCCAATAATATGGCCACAAATCGCTGCAAAAATCGTGCAATAATCCCCAGGATTTCCACTATAAAGAAGCATTGCAGACGTTATTGAATAGCCTAAAACAAGCATTCGTCTACGCCACAAGATTGATTCGCATGTTGCTGCAGACATAAACGCGCCAACAAAAAGAGTAAAAGGCGAAAGTCTAATTGGTATTCTAGTAATCCAATGCATATTGCGAATAATCGCAGAAAGATTGCCAACTAGTGTTAGTCCTAGCAAAGTTCCAATAAGCGTGCTAGATACAGAAACAAAAAGCAAACGCATTTTTCCAATTCTTGTTTCTGCTAATCCGATTAAAACCAAAGAAAGAATAGCGTTAACAGCTAAAGACGGAAAACTGTTTACAAGGAAAAGCGAGTGGAACAGTTTAAGCAAAAGTTGAGGAACGTTTCTATGACCAAAAAGGAATGGGGAGCCAATTTTTGGCTTATGGTACGAGAAAAACTGTGCAAGAGTAGCGTTTGTACCGTAAGTGTAAATGTGCATTACGGTACGGAAAATCCAATGTAAAAGGTTTATAAGCAAAAATACAAGAGTGATTTTTACTGCAAGAACTCGCTGAGACAGCCAGATTCTAACATCATTACTTAGTATAGATAAATGATGTTTTGCTGTTGACTTGTGATTTTTTGATAAAAAGTTTGGCATGTTTATCGCCTCACCTTCTGATTAACAACCACTTGAATATTACTATAAGAGCTTAAATCTGGATTATGCTTTGCTATTCCAGCGTCTTTACAAAGATGATCAATAGCAACCTTTAATCCGCTTTGAACCGTATGCCAATCGTGGCCTGAGCCTTTAGAAATCATTGTTATAACGCTTATTCCAGCTTTGTGTGCTGCCACAGCAATAGTGGATTGGTTTATTTGTGATTTTGGATCCCATGCTCCTGCTATTGAATAATAATTTTGATTTAATGGAGCGTTTTTTCTCATTATGTTTGCTGGAATATGTTTTTCGTATTCCTTGCGATTCCCGTTAAAATAGCGGTTTATTGTTTCGTTTTTATTCTTGTAAGTTGGCTCTAATTCTCCGCCAGCAGAATACATGTTTCCAAATAACTTTGGATATGCTGGAACTATTTGAGTTGCGCAAGTTCCACCTTGAGAAAATCCTCCCATAAGCCAAAGTGCTGGATTTGTGCTTGCAGGAAGATTTTTGCGAATCCAGCTAACAACATCTTTAGTTAGGTACGTTTGAGCATTCCCATAAACCTTTGTGTTTGCGCAAAGTGAATTGTGCGTTGAAGTGCCATTTTGGTCTGGGGAAACAACAATCGGAGCTAAACCATTGTGTTTTTTAGCGTAAGCATCTAAAGTGTTCACTATTTCGCTTGCAGCAAATAGTCTATTAGGGCTTCCTGGCTGTCCAGAAAGAAGAACCATTACAGGAAGTTTTGGAGCAAATTTTGTTAGCGCAGCTGGAGGAAGATACACATTTGCGATTCTAGCGCGGAAGTTTGATTGCGTTGCAGGAATTCTAACAGAGCGGCTAATGCCTTTGGATGGCATTTTAGGCAGTTTTTTCTGATCTGCTAGTAAGTTCCAATCTTTAATCTCCATAATGGCATTGTGTTTATCATGCTCTTCTAGCTTTGGGTAATTTCCTAATCCAAAAACAGATCCAATAGTCGTGTATTCTCCGTAAATCATATTTACGCGAATCATTGTTGCTAAAACAAATAAGATAATCGAAAAAATAGCGAAAGCTCTTCTGCATCCTTTAGAAATTATTGCAGCACTTAGAGCAAAGCCTACGGCAGCAAATCCCCCTGCAATCGAACAAATCACAAGCCATCCAAGACTTACGCCAAACACAAGAAAAACGTCGGATATTAGCCAAGTTATGAATCCAAAAATAATGGCAAATAAAAATGCTGAGCCTAATTGAGTTAAGAGTTTTGAAAAATACTTAGACTTTTTAGGTTTTGTAATTAAAAGAACAGCTAAGCATAATCCAGATATTGCAAATATGCTTATAGGTAGAATGCCGTGCATTAAGTTAATTGTGGCAATAAATTGCTTCATTCTTACTGTTCCTTAAAACCTCGCTAGATTGAAGATAACAAACACAACCATTGCAAATATAGTATATAATCCTTAAAATTTTCTATATTTTGTCATCTATTATAATGATAAATGCTATAGAACATATTACAATACATCAAAAGTATGAATATGCATAGTTTTATACGGTTGTTTTGTATGACGATAGCGATACTTAAGATATATGTGTAAATGGATGCGTACACATACATGCGTTAAGAACGTAATAAACGTAATATGCATTAAACATTAGGCGTAAATCAGAAGGGTGCAAAATTGCCATTAAGCAATTCTCTTACAATTTTTAAGCAATTTGAGCGTTTTAAGATTAGGTTTGCTCGTTGGACGTACTCCGTTATGTTTGTTGCTTTTTGCGCAATAATGGTTATGATTGTGCAGTTTTCTGTACAGCGTTCTGGCCGAGTAGAAATGACTTCATCACTTTCGGCAAGTGCTTGGAACATAATCTCAAAAATGTGGCTTAAGCTTAATTTTGTTTTTGTGCTTAATCTTCTTATTCTTGCGTTAATTTACGGTATTTTGCTAATAATCATAAATCGTTTTTGGATTACGTCTGCTATTTTGATTAGCGCATCTATAATTGTTTCTGTTATTGAATATATGAAAGTGAATGTTCGATACGAAACTATTCTTCCAGCTGACTTAAACTTTTTAAAAAGTAATACTGGAAATATCGCATCTTTTCTTCCAGACAACGCAAATGCTGTTATTTTTAGCTCTATTGTTGCTGTTCTAATAACTTGGGTTATTGCGCTTTTATTGCATGTTCTAGATGTTAATCATGGAAAAATTGTTATTATTTCAAATTTAAGAACTTCGATTTTGGTTCGTGTTGTAACTTTAATAGCATTATTAGCGACTTTTGGATGGTATATTTGCACAGTTGGAACTGTTGATTCTAGCGCAAACAATTTTGCTAAGTTTATGGGAGACACGCCATCAATGTGGGACTCCGTTTACGACGCTCAAAGAAACGGCGCATTAGTGGCATTTTTAAGGCAAGTAAACCCAAAGGTTATGGATAAGCCTGCGGATTACAATGAGCGAACTATGAGCGCTTTGCTAGAAAAATACAATAATGAAGCAAAGAAAATAAACGCTTCTAGAAAGTCAAAAATCTCCGATAATACTGTTGTTTATGTGCTTTCGGAATCATTCTCTAATCCAATAAGAGTTCCTGGATTGCAACTAAATAAGAATCCAATGCCATTTATAAGCTCTTTGAAAGAGAAAACGGATAGTGGATTAATGCTTTCTTCTGGCTACGGCGGAGGAACTGCAAACCTTGAATACATGTCTCTTACGGGATTGAGCATGGTGAACTTTAACTCATCTCTTACAAGCCCGTATCAGCAACTTGTTCCAAATTCTTCTTGGACTCCTACGATTAACAGGTATTGGGGGAGTGAATCTAATTCCATAGCATTCCACCCGTATGAGCCGAGTATGTACTTGCGCTCAACAAACTATAAGAAGTTTGGTTTTAGTAAGTTCTACTCGCTAGAAGCTCCTAATGTTATTGCGCACAAAAATATGCTTGATAAATCGCCTTATGTTTGCGACGAGTCTGCGTATAAAAGTGCGTTTGAAAAAATCGCCTCTAGTAAAAATAATCAATTTGTGCAAATAGTCACAATGCAAAATCATATGCCATTTAGGAATTGGTATAAGAACAATGATTTTAAGGCTAGTTCAAAGCCTGGCTCGCCAAAGCTTGGAAGCTCGGAAATATCTTCGATTGAAACATATGCTAAGGGAGTGAGTTACACAGATAAAGCAACTCAATCATTCTTAAATGACTTGGATTCTATAGATAAGCCAGTTACTGTTGTATTCTATGGAGATCATCTTCCTGGAATATATAGTACTGCCAGCGATGATGAGAATAATTCTCTTGATTTACATCTAACTGATTACTTTATTTGGTCAAATAAAAAAGCTAGAGAAAATAATAAAGCTCCAAACAAAATTAGGGACTATTATTCTTCTCCAAACTTCTTTATATCGCAAGTGGCGTCTCACACAAATTCTAAAGTTTCGCCATATCTTGCATTCCTTACAAGATTGCACGAAAAGATTAGTGCAATGGAGCCTCCTGTAGTAAATAAGATTCAGGGGTGGGATAGAATTCCGCAAGGCCAGCCAATTTACTTGAATCCAAGCGGAAAGCCAATGATTGCTAGTAGTATGAACAAAGAAACTAAACAATTATTGAATGATTACCGTTTGATTCAATACGATATTACAGCTGGAAAGCATTATCTTAAAAACACAAACTTTCTTGGTTTTTAATTTTTCAATGCTTTAAGTGCTTTAGTTGCAATGTCGTGCCTATAAAACATGTTAGAAAGATTAAGATTGTCTAATATGCTATAGGCCTTTGATTGAGCATCTTTAACATCTTTGCCATTTACTTGCAAAAGTGCCACTCTTCCAGAAGACGTTACAAGATTATTGTTTTCGTCTAATTTAACACCAGAATAGTAAACATTTTGATCTGCGCTATTAAGAGTGATTTGTGGCAGAGGTGTTCCTGTAACAAGCTTTCCAGGGTATCCTTTGCTTGCTAACACAACGCCAAGAGTTACGCCATTTTTAGCCCAAGTAAATGTTGGTTCTTTGCCATGCAAAATGTTAAAAATAGCTTCGCCAAAGTCGCTAGTAAGTCTTGGAAGAACAACCTCTGTTTCTGGGTCTCCAAAGCGAGCGTTAAATTCTATTACTTTTGCGCCTTGCTCTGTGTTAATCAATCCAGCGTACAAAACTCCTGTAAAAGGCATGCCTTCGCTTGCAAGAGCTTGCAAAGTTGGGCGTACGATTTTATCAATCGCTTGTTTTACAACTCCATCGCTAATTTGTGGAACAGGGCTATAAGCTCCCATGCCGCCAGTGTTTGGGCCAGTATCGCCATCATGAGCGCGCTTGTGATCTTGAGAAATTGGCATAACCCAAAAATCTGTTCCGTTAGCAAAGCTCATTAATGAGAATTCTTCGCCTTCTAAAAACTCTTCTATAACTACTTTTGCTCCAGCTTTGCCAAAACGATGGTCTACAAAAATATCGTCTAAAGCTGCGAGCGCCTCATCAACGCTAGTGGCAACTGTTACGCCTTTTCCAGCAGCCAAGCCGTCTGCTTTAATAACAATAGGAGCGCCTTGATTTTTAACGTACTCAATCGCTGGTTCTAGCTCGCTAAATGTTTGGTAGGCGGCTGTTGGAATATTATGCCTTTGCATAAGTTGCTTTGCAAAATCCTTAGATCCTTCAATTTGAGCAGCCGCTTTGTTTGGGCCAAATGCTGGGATTCCATTAGCTTCAAAATCGTCAACAATGCCATTCATAAGAGGCACTTCGGGGCCAATAAAAGCAAAGTCGTAGTTGTTGTTCTTAACAAATTCGATTAAAGCGTTGTGATCCGATTCGCTAATGTTTTCAATTTTGATTCCGCTTTTAATCATGCCTGGGTTTCCAGGAGCAACTGTGACTTCGCTAACGCTTTTACTTGCTAAAAATGCAACTGCGATTGCGTGTTCTCGTGCGCCTGAGCCTACAACTAAAACTTTCATCTTTAATCCTTTATTACTTTAAGATTTTGTGAATTATAACAACTCAACTGCAACGTTTTCGCGTTTAATCATTTTGCCAATAACATACGCTTGTTCATTATTGTTTTTAAGGATTTGCATAGCTTCATCGGCTTTATTTGCATCAATTGCTAATACCATTCCGATTCCCATGTTAAAAACATTGAACATTTCTGAGTGGTCTACTTTACCCGACTTTTCAATAAGGTTGAAAATTGCAGGAACTTGCCACTTTTTTGTGTCGATTTGTGCTGCAAGATTATTTGCAAACATTCTTGGAATGTTTTCTATAAATCCGCCGCCTGTAATATGAGCTACGCCTTTAATAAGATGATTAGCAAAAAGCGGTTTTAATGCTTTAACGTAGATTTTTGTAGGCTCTAAAAGAACTTCTCCAATAGATTTGCCGCACAATTCTTCTGGCTTACTATTTACGTTGTAATTAGCTATGTCAAAAAGCGCTTTTCTAACAAGTGAGAATCCGTTTGAGTGCACTCCCGAAGATGCAATACCTATAAGAACGTCTCCAGGCGTGATTTTAGAGCCGTCAACAATGTTTTCTCTTTCTGCAACTCCTACAGCAAATCCCGCAAGATCGTACTCGTCTTCGTTGTACATTCCAGGCATTTCTGCAGTCTCTCCGCCAATTAAGCCAGATTCTGCCTGAATGCATCCGTCTGCAACGCCAGAAACCACTTGCTCGAGTATTTCTGGATTGTTTTTTCCGCAAGCAATGTAATCAAGGAAGAACAGAGGCTGTGCGCCTTGAGCTGCAATATCATTTACGCACATAGCAACACAATCAATGCCAATCGTATTATGCTTTTGCATCATTTGCGCAATCATAAGCTTTGTGCCAACTCCATCTGTTCCAGAAATTAGCACTGGGTCTTTGTATCCAAGGCTTGCTAAATCAAATAGGCCGCCAAAACCGCCAATTCCGCCCATAACGCCTGGTCTTTTTGTGCGATTTACGTGGGATTTTATTCTTCGCACAACCTCGTAGCCAGCTTCTACGCTAACGCCAGCTTGTTCATATGCGTTTGGCATTTAAGAATCCTTTCGTGTTTGTTTTAAGTGTTTAGTCGAAGTTTAGTCGTAGTTTAATCGCAGTTTTTAGTCGCAAAATTGTATTTACTATTCTTTTTAATATTCTCTAAAACTTCCTTGTCTTCTTTAGAAAGCGAAGCTAAGAATTCATCTCGATAGTCATCTAAAGCAGTAGGGTAGTCGCCATTAAAATACGCTACGCATAATCCTCCGTACGGAGCAGGCTTATTTAACCCAATAGACTCAACAAGACCGTCTAAAGATAAGAATGCTAAAGAGTCAGCGCCAATATATTCGCGAATTTGCTCAACAGAATGTTTAGCTGCAATAAGCTCTTTAGTAGTTTGAATATCGATTCCGTAGAAGCACGGGTATTTAAGAGGAGGCGAAGAGATTCGCATATGAACCTCTTTAGCGCCCGCTTCTCTAAGAAGACGAACAATCCTCTTAGACGTGGTTCCGCGAACGATTGAATCGTCAATAACAATTACGCGCTTTCCCTTAACAACACCTCTAACGGCCGAAAGCTTCATGCGAACGCCTTGTTCTCTAAGCTCTTGCGTTGGCTGAATAAAAGTGCGCGCAACGTATTGATTTTTAATCAAACCCATCTCGTTAGGGATTCCGCTTGTTTCGGCATATCCTGCAGCTGCAGAAAGCGAAGAATTAGGCACACCAATCACCATATCTGCGTCTACAGGAGACTCTTTAGCTAAGCGTGCTCCCATGCGCTTTCGCGCAGAATGAACATTAATTCCGTAAATATTAGAATCCGGGCGAGCAAAATAGATAAACTCCATTGAGCAAACAGCGTGCTGAATATTTTTTGCATAACGCTCAATCTTGTATCCATCGTTATTAATAACGATTATTTCGCCAGGCTCAATGTCTCTAATAAACTCCGCGCTAACAATATCTAAAGCGCAAGTTTCCGATGCAAGAACGTAAGCACCATTACTCATTCTTCCTAGACTAAGCGGCCTAAAACCATTAGGATCCGTTGCTCCAATAAGCGCGTCTTCTGTAAGAAGCAAGTATGCAAATCCGCCATGAACGGTTCGCAAAGCATCTTTAAGCTTATCCATAAACGAAGTTTTGTTTGACCTTCTAATAAGATGCATCAAAACTTCTGTATCGGAGTTAGAGTGGAAAATAGCTCCGCAATCCTCTAGCTTATTTCTAAGAGTCGTGCAATTAGTAAGATTGCCATTATGCCCTAAAGCAACATCTCCATCATGGAAAGAAAACAGAAAAGGTTGAATGTTCTCAACACTTCCAGATCCAGCAGTAGCGTAACGAACGTGTCCAATCGCGCTGTTTCCAGTAAGATGCTTCATAATGTCTTCGTTTGCAAAAACTTTAGTTAAAAGACCTAAGTTTCTGTATCCTTTAAGATGACCATTATCGTTGGCAACTATTCCAGCACCTTCTTGTCCTCTATGTTGCAATGCGTGCAAGCCAAAGTAGGTAAGTCTTGCGGCATCGGAATGACCCCACACTCCAAAAACGCCACATTCTTCGTGAACTCCTTCAAGCTCAGCAGACATTCGCACCCCCTATATTTTCAAAATCGCAATAAATATTTTGATTAGAATAATTAAACACACAATCCCAAATCATGACGTAAAGTATTCAACTCCAGCGCTAAAAATGTTTTGTGTTCTAAAATCAGGAATATTTACGTACAAACCGTTACCGCTGCGCTCGCAATGACCCATTTTTCCGAATACTCTTCCATCTGGGCTAGTGATTCCTTCTACAGCCATAAGCGAACCGTTTGGATTTACTTTAAGGTTCATGCTTGGAACGCCATTGCTATCAACATATTGCGTTGCAATTTGGCCGTTTTGTATAAGAGTATCCATAACTTTTGGTAATGCTACGAATCGTCCCTCGCCATGAGATATTGCAACACTATGAACATCGCCAACTTTGCAATTTGAAAGCCAAGGAGAAAGATTAGATGCAACGCGAGTTCTAACAATCTTGCTTTGATGCCTTCCAAGAGTGTTAAACGTTAAAGTTGGGCATTCTGCATCAATTGGAACAATATCTCCAAATGGAACAAGACCTAGCTTAATAAGAGCCTGGAAGCCGTTGCAAATACCAAGCATTAAGCCATCGCGATTGTTTAGTAAATCGCGAACAGAGTCGCTAACGGCAGGGTTTCTAAAGAATGCCGTTATAAACTTGGCAGAACCGTCTGGCTCATCGCCTCCAGAGAAGCCGCCAGGAATCATAACAATTTGGCTTTTATTAATCTCTTTAACAAGCTCTTTTGCGGATTCTACAACATCATCAGCGCTTAAATTATTGATTATAAGCGTTTTGCATTCTGCTCCAGCTTTTTCAAACGCTGCTTGAGTGTCGTATTCGCAATTGTTTCCAGGGAAAACTGGAATGATTACGCGTGGCTTACTCAATGGCGTTCTTCTATTAGATTTCATATGATTTCTAACAGGCTTGCGATTAGTGGAATTTATTTCGCGAACTGCGCTTCCTTTACCTCGATATGGGAAAATGCCCTCTAGTGGACTTTCCCAATCTTCCTGTAAGTCATCTAAACTAATGATTTCGTTGCAAGCATAAAGCTTAAATTCATTGCACGTTTGTCCAATAACTTCAACGTTTACAAGATCCTCGCTAAACTTGCTTGAAAAATCGTCAACGTTAAAATCTTCTTCCACTTCTACAAAGAAAGTTCCGTATCTAGACTTAAACAAGTCGTCTGTTTTAACAGAGTCGTTAAGCTTTAATCCAATATGGTTGCCCAAAGTCATCTTAAACAAGCTTTCTGCACTAGCTCCAAAACCTGGAGTGCTAATCGCTAGCGCGCGCTTGTTTGAAGTAAGATTTTCAACAATCCTAATCGCTTCTAAGAAGCTTTGAGCGTTAGGCGTAATGCCGTCTTCTTTATACGTAGGTAGTATTCTTAGGATTTTGCTATTGGTTTTTTTGAATTCTGGAGAAACAACATTTCGCGCGTCTCCTGTAGTAACAGCAAACGATATAAGAGTTGGAGGAACGTCAAGATTTTCAAAGCTTCCGCTCATAGAGTCTTTACCGCCGATCGCGCCAACGCCAAAATCAATTTGCGCGCTTAAAGCGCCAAGAACTGCTGCAGTAGGCTTTCCCCATCTTTCAGGCACATTTTGCGGTTTGCCAAAATATTCTTGAAGGCTTAAATAAGCGTTTTCGATTGTAAAACCGCTTGCTACAAGCTTTGCTAAAGATTCTACAACCGATATGTACGCTCCCGTAAATTGGTTCTTTTCCATAATGTATGGGTTAAATCCCCAAGACATTGCAGAAGCGGTGTTTGTTTCACCAAATACTGGGAATTTTGCGACCATTGCTTGTGCTGGAGTGAGCTGACGGCGGCCACCAAATGGCATAAGAACTGTTGCGGCTCCAATAGTGGAGTCAAACATTTCGCTAAGGCCTTTGTTTGAGCAAACGTTTATGTTAGAAACAAGATTTTTAATGCGTTCAGCTAAAGACTTGCCAGAGTAAACTCCACTTTCGTCTTGCCATTTTGTAGCATATTTTTTGCCATTTTCAACGTGAATATCTTGCGTTTTTGGAGCTCCATTAGAAGCTAGGAATTCGCGGCTTAGATCAACAATTGTTTTTCCTCGCCAAGTCATTTTCATTCGAGCTTCTTTTGTAACAGTAGCTACAATTTGCGCTTCCAGATTTTCTTGACGCGCGTAGCTCAAAAATTCGTCGGCATCGCTTGCAGCAACATCAACTGCCATTCGCTCTTGTGATTCAGAAATCGCAAGTTCCGTGCCATCAAGGCCTTCGTATTTTTTAGACACCTTGTCTAAGTTAATAATCAAGCCATCTGCGATTTCTCCAGTTGCAACGCTTACGCCACCAGCGCCAAAATCGTTGCAACGCTTAATAAGACGGCATGCGTCTTTGCGTCTAAAAAGTCTTTGCAACTTGCGTTCAATAGGTGCATTTCCTTTTTGAACTTCTGCTCCGCACTCTTCAATGCTGTCTGCGTCTTGCGCTTTAGAAGCACCAGTTGCTCCGCCAATTCCGTCTCTTCCAGTTCTGCCGCCTAGAAGAATAATCACATCTCCTGGCTCAGGTGTTTCTCTTCTAACGTGGTCTGCTGGGGTAGCTGCTACAACCGCGCCAACTTCCATTCGTTTTGCAACATATCCTGGGTGGTAAATCTCGTGTACTTCGCCTGTTGCTAATCCAATTTGATTTCCGTAAGACGAGTAGCCTGCAGCTGCAGAAGTTACGATTTTTCGTTGAGATAGTTTTCCTTCTAAAGTTTCGCTAATAGGTGTTCTAGGGTCGGCTGCTCCAGTTACGCGCATTGCTTGATATACGTAGGAGCGTCCCGAAAGAGGATCTCGAATGCATCCGCCAATGCAAGTTGCAGCACCGCCAAAAGGTTCTATTTCTGTAGGATGATTATGCGTTTCGTTTTTGAACAAAAACAGCCAGTCTTCATCGTGCCCATTAACGTCAACTTTTACTTTTACTGTGCACGCGTTAATTTCTTCGGATTCGTCTAAGTTTTTAAGCTTTCCTGTATGCTTCAAATATTTTGCGCCAATAGTGACCATGTCCATAAGACAAATCGGCTTATTTGTTCGCTTAAGCTCTTCTCGTAGTTTAAGATAACGATTAAATGCATCTTTTACTTGCTCGTCATCTATTTGAACGTTTTCAAAATGCGTTCCAAAAGTAGTATGGCGGCAATGGTCGGACCAATACGTGTCTATTACTTTTATTTCTGTAATAGTTGGATTGCGATTTTCGCTTCTAAAATAGTCTTGGCAGAATTTAGCATCAGCCAAGTCCATTGCTAGTGCGCGATCTTCAATGAATTTTTGCAAGCCGTTGGAATCTAAATCGTTAAAACCATCTAATACTTCTACGTTTGCTGGAACAATTGCCTCACTTTTAAGCGTATCAACACTATCTAGCGATGCTTCGCGAGCTTCTACTGGATTAATAACGTAGTGTTTAATTGAGTCAAGTTCTTCTTTAGACAAATTGCCGTTAAAAGCAAGAATTTGAGCAGTTCTAACTTTGGGGCATTCTCCCTGGCTAATCATTTGTACGCATTCGCTTGCGGATTGCGCGCGCTGATCAAACTGGCCAGGAAGGAACTCTATAGCAAAAACATGTTCATTTGTGCTAATAGGCAAGTAGTCGTAAGTGTTGTCTACTGTAGGCTCGCTAAAAACCGTTTTAACAGCAGTGTTAAAAAGATCTTTAGATATTCCTTCTACATCATACCTGTTTATTATGCGCGTTGATTTTAGAGAATCAATACCAAGAATCTCTTTAAGCTCGTGATTAAGATGTTGGGCTTTTATATCGAAACCAGATCGTTTTTCAACATAAACGCGAAATACCACGGTGAACCTGCCTTGCAATTGTAGTTTTGGCTATTTGTGTTTGGCTATCTTTTATTTGTTTTATTTTATTTGTTTAAGAACGCGCGTGGCTCGCACCTAAAAGATGCGAGCCACATTAAAATCATTGTTCAGCACAATCGTTTGGATTAACTTCGTCGAAGTTTACTCCTTCGCTTTGCGCAAGAGATTTAAGCCTCGAGAATATTTCTTCGTAGGCTGGAATTATGTCTCCTAAATCGCGTCTGAACAAGTCTTTATCTAAATGACTTACTTCGGAGCTTGTATTGCGCTTATCCCAAAGTCGGCACGTATCTGGCGTTATCTCGTCTGCAAGAAGAATATTTCCTTGCGCATCAACGCCTTCTTCAATCTTAAAGTCAACGAGTTGAACGTCGATTTTGTTGAAAATATCCAAAAGTGCATTGTTTACAGCGTGAGCTTGCTTTGTAATTTCTGCCATTTCGCTTTCACTAGCAAGACCTAAAGCCACAACGCCTTCTGGATTAATAAAAGGATCACCAAGATCGTCTGATTTCACGCAAAACTCCAAAAGAGGCTTTTTTAGGGCAGTTCCTTCTTTAACGGCATATCGTTTTGCAAAAGAACCAGCAGCCGTGTTTCGCATTATTATTTCTAGAGGAAACATCTTCATGCGCTTTACAAGTTGCTCGGTATTCGAGATTCTGCCAAGAAAATGGCTTTTAACTCCACGAGCTTTAAGAAGATTAAACAGTAGAGAAGTGATTTGATTATTTAAGCTGCCTTTTCCAGCAATTTGAGCCTTTTTAAGGCCATTGCCAGCTGTAGCTTGATTCATGTATTGAACCCACAGAACATTATCGTTACTTGTGGCATACAATTTCTTTGCTTTGCCTTCATACAACTTGTCAAGTTTTTCCATTGACGTGCCTCTCTCGTTGTATCCATGGCTGAGTGTTGCAAACCATCATTATTTGAAGGTTTATTCAACCGCCAGCAAGATTAGACTAACAATTGTTACCTACATTTTGTTTGGATTATTTTTTGATTTTTTGTCTAATAAAAGTAGTAAAAACCTTGACTTTTCAGCGTTCTACGATGGCAGTTCTACTGTGTGTAATTTGCTTGCAATGCGTGTCGCACAAGATTTTGCGTCATTTACGCTGTTCGATACTGTCAAAATAACACCCATTCGTCTTGAGCCGTGAACTTCTGGTTTTCCAAAAATTCGTATATCGCATCTTGTGCAATCTTCTTCATCTAATGCTTGCGCAAGATTTGTAAATCCTACAGCACCGTTTCCTTGCACAACAAGTGCGTGGCTTAATGCAACTTCGTTATCTTTTAAGCAAAGAGCAGTATGCTTTTGTGTGATTGGAACACCTAAAATGGCTAAAACATGCAAAGCAAACTCGCTATAATATTGCGAAATCATTGTTACCATGCCAGTATCGTGCGGTCTAGGGGATAGTTCGTTAAAAAGCAAATCTCCATTCTTAAGAACAAAGAGTTCAACTCCATAAATGCCCCAGCCTGTTTCGCCGTTCTCTTTTGCTATTTTGCTTAAACCTTCTACGGCTTGTTTTGCAATATTTTGAGCTGATTTTCTAACATTTTCTGGTATGTTTGCTGGTTGCCATGATTGCCTGTAGTCGCCGTTTTCTTGGCATTGTGCAATAGGTTCGCATGTTGTTATTCCAGCGCTTGAGCACACTGTTAAAACCGTTAATTCGTAGTCTAAAGGAGCAAGTGCTTCTACGATTACGCGAGATATATCTTCATTATTTTCATTATCTTCACTCTGCAAGTTTTGCGTTTTATGCTTAGATCTTCTTCCATTTTGTGCTTCTATCCAAGCATCTTCAAGATTTTTAGGATCTTTTACAATAGATTGACCATGACCAGAAGAACTCATAATTGGTTTCACTACGCATGGATACCCTACGATTTTTGCTCCTTCTTCTAATTCTTTGTAGCTTGAAGCAAAACAATATGGTGTAGTAGGCAAACCAATTTTTTCGTGGGCGATTTTTCGCAAAGCTTCGCGATCCATTGCAATCGAAGTGATACTAGAGCTTGGAACAACTTGAATTTTTTTGTTTTTAACAACGTCTTTTAATACTTCGGTTGATATTGCTTCAACTTCTGGGATTATTATGTTTGGGTTTATGTTGTTTATTAGTTCTTGCAATTTTTTAGAATCGCTCATGTCTAAAACGCGATTTTCTTGCGCAACTTGCATTGCTGGAGCATTTGCATAGCTATCTGCAGCACATACTTTAATACCAAGTCTTATAAGCTCTATAGCGATTTCTTTTCCAAGCTCTCCAGATCCTAAAAGAAGTGCTGTAGTTGTGTGTGATGTTGAATTTAGAATTCCAAAAGTGCGATTGTTTTCAACGCTTTTCCAATGTTCTGCTTGCTCATTGAGCATGCTAGTTGCATTTGATTTTTGCAAAAAACTCATAGTCTTATTGTGTCATTAAGTAACGTCGTATTTTGTGCGACGCGCCGAAAATCGCAAGGGTAGCGCAAATTAGAAAAATCGTGTATAGTATTCCTCTGTTGTGCGATTCCCGAAGGGTTTCGCGCTGTAATGGTGGCTATAGCTCAGTCGGTAGAGCATCTGATTGTGGTTCAGAAGGTCGCGCGTTCAAGCCGCGTTAGCCACCCCACTTAATCGGCTGTTTTTCGGCCGATTTTTTTACTCTGTATGGCTTTCTGTTTCGTCTTGTTTTTGTGTTCAAACACGTTTATTTTGTTAGCATGCTTTGGAGTAGAATAAGTAAAGCTATTAATTTGATAATATTGATTGGATAATTTTAAATAATTCGGTTGGTGTTTGTACTTAATGTGAATGATTGCTGGCGATTAGCTTGCTAGTTGTTAGCGGTTTTTGTACGCGCATTTTATGGAGGAGCGATTTATATGCCAAACAATGGTGGTAAGCAGTCTAAAACGCAGACTAATGAGCCATTTTGGGAGTCTGCTCTGCTTTTTGTTCCGCGTGTTATTGGCAAAGCAGTTCGCTCGCTTTTTGGAGTTGGGCAATACGATGAGGCATACCGTAGAGATGGATTGTGCTTTGTAATACTTATTCTTGCTGTTCTTTTTTGCGCATCTGAATGGTTTAGAGTTAGCGGATTCTTAGGTGTTGCGTTGCACTCTTTATCTTCCGCGGTTTTTGGAATTATGAGCGTTGTTTTGCCAGTGTGGCTTAGTGCGGTTGCTATTAGGCTTATGCGAAATAGTGGTGCTAAATCTGGAAATCCTCGTGTTATAGGTGGTTTTGTTCTTCTTCTATGGTCAATTTGCTCAATTTTAGACATTTTGATTGCAAGCAAAAATCAAGAATTTAATATAGATGATTTGCAAAAATCTGGCGGATTATTAGGATTCTTCTTAGGTTCTCCTTTGGCCTGGGGATTATCTAGGATTTTTGCTCTTACAATTTTTGTTATTATTGCAATTTTTGCTATTTTAATGATTCTTAAATTACATGTTGAAGATGTGACTCAATTTGTTTCATCTATTTTCTCTAAAAAGTCAAAGAATAATCAAGACTTAGAGAATACAGATGATGAAAATTCGAGTAATAGCAGCGATAATCTTGAGTTCGTAGAAGGCGTTCCAACTCATGATTCTAGTGAATCGGAAAAATCGCGTAAAGATTTGCACAATTCAATAATCTCTAAGATTTTTAATTCTATGTTCGGCTCTAAAAAGAAGGATAGCAATAGCGAACTTTTAGATGCGTATGCTGGAGATGATGCTTTTTTTAGCGCTTCTTCTAAGCCAAGTCAAGATGGCTACTCTATTGAAGGCTATGGCTCTAAATCGGACCCGCAAGAAGATCAGAATCAAAGTAATCATCCGCGTGTTGTTGGTTCTAATGGTGTTTCTAATGGCACTCATGGCGCTAATTCTTTGCCGTCTTCTGGTCAAATGTATATTGACGAATTTCCAAAAGCGCCAATTAGTGGCGAATCGCAATATAGCAATGATCCATGGAGTAAAATGCCTGGTCAACAGTTGGATCAATATAGGTCATCGCAAGAAAATGATGAAAATAGTGCGAGCAACGCCAATAATGAAAACGATTCTAACGATTCTTCAAGTGAGTACAGCGAAGAGCCGTACAGATTGCCAGATTTGAACATTCTTGTTCACGGAAAACCGCACGCAACTAGAACTCCTGCAAATGATCGCGTAATTCGTGCGCTAACTTCTACGTTTGAACAGTTTGAAGTGGATGCAAAAGTTATTGGCTTTTTGAGGGGTCCTTCTGTTACTCAATACGAAGTTGAGTTGGGGCCTGGAGTAAAAGTTGAAAAAGTCACAAATCTTCAAAAAAATATTGCATACGCTGTAGCAAGCACAGATGTGCGTATTTTGTCTCCAATTCCAGGCAAGTCTGCGATTGGTATAGAGATTCCAAACGTAGATCGAGAGATTGTAAACCTTGGAGATGTTTTAAGGTCAGATAAAGCTCGCCAGGATTCAAATCCTATGCTCACTGGAGTTGGTAAAGACGTTGAGGGTCATTTTGTAACTGCTGCTCTAGATAAAATGCCGCATCTTCTTGTTGCTGGTGCTACTGGCTCTGGAAAGTCAAGCTTTATAAACTCTATGCTAACTTCGATTATTATGCGTTCTACTCCAGAGCAGGTTCGCATGATTTTGGTAGATCCAAAGCGAGTAGAGCTTTCTGCATATGCTGGGATTCCGCATTTGCTAACTCCGATTATTACAGACCCTAAGAAGGCAGCTCAAGCTCTTGAATGGGTTGTTAAAGAGATGGACTCGCGCTATGACGACTTGCAATTCTTTGGTTTCCGTCATGTTAAAGACTTTAACAAGGCCGTGCGCGAAGGCAAGGTTCATGCGCCAAAAGGCTCTGAGCGAAAAGTTGCTCCATACCCGTATTTGCTTGTTGTTGTAGACGAGATGGCTGATTTGATGATGGTTGCAAAAAACGACGTTGAAAGTTCTATTCAGCGCATTACTCAGCTTGCTCGTGCTGCAGGTGTGCATTTGGTTCTTGCAACTCAGCGCCCGTCTGTTGATGTTGTAACTGGTTTAATTAAGGCGAATATTCCATCTCGTTTGGCTTTTGCTACGTCTTCTGCTACGGATTCGCGCGTTATTTTAGACACTGTTGGCGCGGAAACTTTGATTGGTCAAGGAGATGCGTTGTTCCTTCCAATGGGTGCTGCTAAGCCTCAGCGAGTTCAGGGCTCTTGGGTTAGCGAATCGGAAATTCGCAAAGCTGTAGAATATGTTAGAACTCAGCGAAAGCCAAAATACAGGGAAGACATTGAGCAAATGGCTGTAAAAGCAGACGAACAGGCTCAAATTCAAGCTAAAACAACAGATATTGGCGACGATATGGATGAGCTTCTTCAAGCTGCCGAGCTTGTTGTTGGTGCGCAATTTGGATCTACGTCTATGCTTCAACGAAAACTTCGTGTTGGTTTTTCTAAGGCAGGCAGACTTATGGATTTGCTTGAATCGCGTGGCGTTGTTGGGCCTTCGGAAGGCTCTAAAGCGCGTGAGGTTCTTGTTCAACCGCAAGATTTGCCTAAAGTATTAGCTTTTATTAAAGGCGAGTCTGATTCTTTGAATTAAGCATAATTAAGCATAATTAAGCACTTTGAATTAAGTATTGTTAAAGCATTGCTAAAGGATTGTTGTTAAATTAAGTTTTGCGTTTGCTATACCATATTTGTGTAGCGGTTATGGAGGTATTAACGATGTTGCAAAATGGTAAGTCTAAGTTGCTAGAAGGTTGGAATTGTGCTCCAAACATTGTGACTTACATAAGAATAGCTCTTTCTGTTGTATTCATCGTTTTGTATCTTATCTCTGGGCCTTGGGGCTATGCTTCTACTTCGGTTCGCTGGGCTGCGTTTGCAATGTTTATAATCGCAGCTTCAACAGATAAATTAGACGGTTGGATGGCTAGAAAATATAATCAAGTTACAGAGCTTGGAAAACTCTTAGATCCTATTGCTGATAAGCTTTTAATACTTTCTGCTCTTATTATTGCTTCTGCTTTTGGCGAGCTTTATTGGTGGATTACTCTACTGTTTATTCTTAGAGAAATAGGCATTACTGTTTTGCGTTTTTACGTTATAGATAAAGGCGGAAAAGTTATTGCAGCATCTTGGGCAGGAAAGTATAAGACACTTTCTCAATCTGTTGGAATTTCAATGTTGCTTGCGCCTATTGTTCCAATATTTTGCGCTTATAATGTTTCTGTTTGGGTTGTGTGCTATTACTCGCTTTGCTACGGATTTATAGGCATCGCTCTTGGTTTTGCGCTTTATTCTGGATTCCTTTACGTGCGCGGTGCGTTTAAGCGATAGTAAAATGTGCGACTATTTGGCAAGTGCTTCTACGGATTCTTCTACGGATGCTTTCGCAAGTAAGATTCTCGATTTTTGTGTGAATAATTCTTTGCATATTTCTTGTGCAGAATCTTTAACAGGAGGACTTCTTGCGGATTCGTTTGTAAATATTCCTGGAGCTTCAAAGGTTTTTCTTGGTTCTGCTGTTACTTATGATATTCGCGAAAAATCTAAGATTCTTGGCGTGGATTGCGATTTGCTTAAAACTTGCGGTGCTGTAGAGCCTAGTGTTGCAAAGCAAATGGCGTTTGGTTGCGCAAGATTGTATAGCGGCGCAAAGTGGCAATACGATTGCATGGATTCTAGTAAAGATGTTGATAGCGCAGATTTTCCTGTTATTGGATTGTCTACTACTGGCGTTGCAGGTCCTGGCTCCGATGGCTTAAAGCCACAAGGATTGGCTTACGTTGGAATTTTTATTCCAAATGTTGCTTCAAAGCGCTGTTCTTCGCTCGATTTTGATTTAGTTTCGCTAAAAATTAACAATATTAAAGATCGTGTTTTTGAGTGTAAATGTGGCAAAATAAGCAATCTTTCTTTAAGTAGATGTTCTACTTATTCAGTTGACCACGGTTTTACGCTTTGCGCTCAACTAAATATTTCTGGAGACAGAAAAGACGTTCGTATTGGTGTTGTTAGCGCGCTAATTAGGATTTTCTATGCTCTTATTTTTGAAGATTGGATTTTTTATGCGCGAACGTGAATTTTGGGAGCTTCTTGAAGAAGTTTTCGGTAGAGAATTTGGTAGGAGTATTGCTAAAGACCAAGAGTTGCAAAAGCTTGATGGTATGAGCGCGCGCGAGGCGATTGATGCTGGCGTGGAGCCTAGAATTGTTTGGAATGTTTTATGTGATCATATGAATATTCCAGATAATAAAAGGTGGGGCAAAGATCATAATGCTCCGCCGCTTCCTGCAAAATAAGGTTATTTTATTTTTTAATTTGATTGCGTGTATGCGTTTTTGTTGGAATTTCAAGCCAACACGCATATCGAACAAATGTTCGTTTATGGTGTATAATATTTAATTGTTGGTCTTCTTGCAGCGTGTAAGTGCCTATTGGTTATTGGAAAATAGCCTTTAACCACATTGCTCTAAAACGCTTGCACGGGCATCATGTATTGAGTATGGTCATCAATACATCGGCATGCGAAAGGAGTAATAATATGGCACAACAAACAAAAAAGGGTGCTGTGGATCGTCTTATTGATGCCGACAAGGCAGATCCACGTAGAAAAGCAGCGCTAGAGATGGCTCTTGCAAATGTTGAAAAACAATATGGCAAGGGTTCTGCAATGCGATTAGGAGATAAGCCACTGCAAGATGTTGAGGTTATTCCTACTGGTTCTTTAGCTCTAGACATGGCTTTGGGAATTGGTGGTGTTCCTCGTGGGCGTATTGTAGAGGTTTATGGTCCAGAATCTTCTGGTAAAACAACGTTAGCTTTGCACATTGTTGCTAATGCTCAAAAGAATGGCGGAGTTGCAGCGTTTATTGATGCTGAGCATGCGTTAGATCCAGTTTATGCGCGTAAATTAGGTGTAGATACGGATTCTCTTATTGTTTCTCAGCCAGATAATGGTGAGCAAGCTTTAGAGATTGCAGATATGCTTATTCGATCTGGTGCTTTAGATGTTATAGTTGTTGATTCTGTAGCAGCGCTTGTTCCAAAAGCCGAAATTGACGGAGATATGGGAGATAGCCATGTTGGTTTGCAAGCTCGCTTAATGAGTCAGGCTTTAAGAAAGATGACAGGAGCTTTGTCTCAAGCTGGAACAACCGCAATCTTTATTAATCAGCTTAGAGAAAAAATTGGTGTGTTCTTTGGTAATCCAGAAACAACTACAGGTGGTAAAGCTCTTAAATTCTATTCGTCTGTTCGAATGGATATTAGGCGTGTTTCTACTATTAAAAACGGAGAAGAAGCTGTTGGCAATCGAACTAAAGTAAAGATTGTTAAGAATAAAATGGCTCCTCCTTTCAAAACAGCTGAATTTGATGTTCTTTATGGAGAGGGAATATCTACTGAAGGCTCTGTAATTGATATGGCTGTACAGTGTGACGTTATTAAAAAGTCTGGTTCTTGGTTTACGTATGAGGGTGAACAGCTTGGTCAAGGTAGAGAAAACGTGCGTCAATTCCTTAAGGATAATCCTGCTATTACGGAAGAAATTAGCGATAAAGTAAAAGTTGCTTTTGGGCTAATGAAGCCAGAAGATCAATTTGTTGAAGTAGAAGATGAAGACGATAGCGAAAAAGCAAAGTCGAATTCTAATGCAGAAAATAACTCAGATGCTTCTAGTAAAGATTCCAAGAATAAATAGTGATAGATGAGAAGACTGATAGATGATTAGTGTTGAGAGTTTTCTTCGCAATCATAAACCCGTAGATGCTTCTGTTTTTAACAAAAATGATGTTAAGAACAAGAATGTGTGTGCACAAGATGATTGTAGTTTAGAAGTTGTTAATTCGCATTATTTAGAGAGTAGTGTTGAAATAGGTGATTGCGAAGAAAACTCATGCCATTCGTCTTATAGATTGCAAAAGTATAACTCTTTTAATAATAAAGCTGTTAAAAAAGTAGACTCTAAAAAAGCATGCGACTTTGATAGTTGCAAAGAGTGTGCTTTAAGAATGTTAGATTATGCTGCAAGGTCTTCAAACGACTTAAAAAATAGGCTTATAGATAAGGGTTATAGAGAGAATATTGTTGAATCTGTAATAATTCGTTTAGAAGATTTGCACTTGATTGACGATGAACAATATGCTCAATCTGTTATACGCTCATGCTCAAGTAGAACATTAGGAGAACGTGCAACTCGCATGGAGTTGCAAAAAAAGGGAGTTGCTTCTGCAATAATAACCTCATCTTTGCAAGATGCTAGAGAAAACGGTGTTTTTGAGCAAAGTGCATGGGATTTGGGCAAAAAGGTAGCACAGCGAACAAGAAATCTAGAACCAGATGTTAGAAGGCGAAGATTCTTCTCTGCAGGAGCTAGAAAAGGTCACGATTTAAGCACGTTAAACGAAGTATATTATGCTCTGTTTAAGTCTTAAACTATTAGGACTTAGCAGATTTCGTTAGCACACTTAAGAACGTAATCTGGCATATCTTCAACGTTAATAACATCGTTGAATCTAGCTGTTTTATTCTTAAGTTCGCTAAGCATTTTAGGAGCGTTTGTAGAAGTTTTTCTTTCCAGCAAATCCATGCAAGCAAAATCATCTAATCCTTCAACATTTAAGCCTAAAGATTCGCAAACAACTCTAGGGAACTTATACGGGCTTGCAGTGCTTAAAAGAACGCGAGGAACACTAGAATCATGAGGAATATGGCTCATAACAAAGTATCCGCAAGCAGTATGTGGGTCAATAACATAATTATGCTTATTCCAGCATTCTTTTATGGAATCGCGAATTTGATCCTCGTTTGCCCATCCGCATCCAAAAAGTTCTCGAATTTTAGAAAGCACGTCTTCTGGTACTTCAAAAGCGCCCCATTGTTGCAAATCATTCATAAGCATTTGCAAAAGTCGCGTATCTTTATTGCACATGTAGTAAAGCATGCGTTCCAAATTAGAAGAAACAAGAATATCCATAGAAGGCGCAACTGTTTGATGGAAAGGTCGAATCTTGTTATATGTTCCGCTAACCAAAAAGTCAAACAAAACATTATTGCTATTGCTTGCAACAATCAAGTGCTTTACAGGAAGACCAAGCATTTTTGCATAATATCCAGCAAGAATATTGCCAAAATTGCCACTTGGAACGCAAAATTCCACTTCGTCTCCAAGCTTTATAGATCCGCGTTCAACAAGCTTAGAATAAGCGTAAAAGTAGTAAACAACTTGAGGAATAAGTCTGCCTATATTAATCGAATTAGCAGAAGAAAGCAAAGCATTATTGTTGTTCTTAATCGATTCATTAATTGAGCCGTTAGTAAAGATTTGCTTAACGCTGCTTTGAGTGTCGTCAAAATTACCTCTAACAGCGCAAACTTTTACGTTGCTTCCGATTTGAGTTGTCATTTGCAATTCTTGAACTTTACTTACTTTACCTTCTGGGTAAAAAGTAACCATAGAAGTGCCTTCAACGTTTGCAAAGCCAGCTAGAGCAGCTTTGCCTGTATCTCCCGAAGTAGCTGTAAGAATCATAACGTTTTGGCTAGAGTCAGAAGCATTTTTTGAGCAACGAATAAATTGTGGCAAAATTTGCAAAGCAACATCTTTAAAAGCGCAAGTAGGGCCGTGGAAAAGCTCTAAAACAAAATCATTGTTAGTGCCAAGCTGCTTTAATGGAGTAATTTCGCAATCTTCCCATTGATCTCCATAAGCATTTTCAACGCACTCATCAAGCTCGCTAGAAGTAAAATCTGGAAGGAGGATTTGAAGAACATCTTTAGCGATTTGCTTATAAGATTTTCCAACAATATTAGAAATATTGTAGCGAGTCTCACCAAGGCAATCCGTAACAAACAGGCCGCCGTCTTCGGCTATGCCCCTACGAATAGCTTGCTTCGAAGTGTAGGTTTTAGAGTTAGACCTAGTGCTATGAAACATAACTGCATTCGTAGTGTTTTCTGCCATGATTCCTCCATTTGTGTCAATTGTTATACATAATACCCGAAGCGTTGGAGCCTAAGCACTGCTATTGCTAATATGTTCAATATGATTAATCTCAATACAAAGTTTGACGAAACGCATAATAGTGAGCAAGTCAATAGTTCTAAAGAGCATGGGGACTCTACAGATTCTATTGTTTTTTCTAGAGCAGATGATGCGCGAATCGCACAAAGAGAATTTGCTAAAGCTAATGCCACTTTTAAGAACAATCTTTTAAATGCTATTGCTGATTCTCTTGAAAATAACGCAGAATTTATTGAAAAAGCAAATAAGCAAGACTTAGAAAAAGCCCAAAAAAATGGTATGGATGCTGGAAAACTAGACAGACTTGTGTTTAACAAAGAAAGAATAGTTAAATCAGCTCAAAGTGTTAGAAAAATAGCGCAATTACAAGATCCTGTTGGCCAAATTGTTAGAGGATACACGCTGGAAAATGGTATTAGACTTTCTCAAGTAAGAGTGCCAATTGGCGTAATGGGAATGATTTACGAAGCTAGACCAAATGTAACTGTTGACGTTGCATCTTTGTGCGTAAAATCTTCAAACGCTGTAATTTTAAGAGGCGGAAGCGCAGCCGAATGCACAAATCATGCAACTGTTAGCGTGTTAAAGCAAGTCTTAAAAGATTTTGGTGTAAGTGAAAATCTTATAGAATCTGTTGATGATCTTGGCAGAAGCGGTGCAACATCAATGATGCACGCACATGGTCATATTGATGTTCTTGTTCCTAGAGGAAGCGCAAATCTGATTGCTGCAGTTGTTAAAGAATCAACAGTTCCAGTCATAGAAACTGGCGCTGGAAACGTTCACGTTTATGTAGATAAAACAGCAAACTTTAGTCAAGCAATTCCGATTATTATAAACGCAAAAACTCAACGAGTCGGAGTTTGTAATGCTGCAGAAAAATTACTTGTAGATCGAAGCGTTGCTAAAGATTTTCTTCCAAAAGTCGCAAGCGAATTAGCGAATCGTAATGTTTTAATTCATGCTGATGAAGAATCATACAATATCTTATCATCCGCAAATATAAGTGGTATTAAACTAGAGCATGCAAATAATGAAGATTGGTCTACAGAATACTTGTCTTTGCAAATCGGAGTAAAAGTTGTAGATGGTGTTAAAGATGCCATTAATCATATTTCAAAATATTCAACTGGTCACACGGAAACGATTATTTGTGAGGATTACTTAACGATTAACGAGTTTGTTTCGTCAATAGACAGTGCGGTTGTTATGGTAAATGCTTCAACAAGGTTTACAGACGGCGGCGAATTTGGTTTTGGAGCCGAGCTTGGAATTTCCACTCAAAAGCTGCATGCAAGAGGGCCAATGGGCTTAGTAGAGATGACAACTACAAAGTGGATTGGCTACGGTCAAGGACAAATAAGGGCTTAAGAGTAAGGTTAAGAATATGCCTGATACATCACAATCACAATCGTCTAAAATTGCTAAAAATCAATCAAACGAAAATCTAAGCCTATCTATAAGCCTATCTAATGGTGTAAGTGCTTCTAATGTGCTTGATGCTTTAGATGTTGCAGCAGAAAGATTGTCTATTGTTCGTTACGTGTTTTTAGTTCAAATAGAAGATGGGATTGCGTCTGCAAGTCAAAGGTCTTCTCTTGAATATGCTGACGCTGTTTTAATGGGTTGGCCAGATAGAGATAATCGAGATGTTGTTACGCCAGAAAACAGCGAAATAATAGATGAAGTTAATAAGAATTTGCAAAAAATGGAAAGCAATATAGCTGAATTTAGTAAGCTTGAGCGCGCTAGCCTTGTAGACAATATGAGTGAAGTTCTTGTAGAGATTACGGAGTGCGTTGCAAACATTCGAGGCGTTTTCCAACCCGATTTTGCTCTTCCAACGTTTGAAGAAATTAAGCGCGTTGTTCAAGATGAGTGGAATGAAGAAATGGGAAACATTAATCCAGACAAAGCAAATGTTGCTTCCAGCGTAATTGATGAAGCGAAAGCAGATGATGCTGCAGATGCGTCTAATGCAAATAACGCGCACAATGTACGCAATGCATCTAGGATGAATTAAATGAGTGATTCATCTACAGAACGCAGAATGTCGGATTTGTTCCAAGGTTCTTTTGACCAAAGTCAAGCTAGCGTGCCAGTTTCGGCAAATTCTTCTAGGCTTAAGCATTCTGCAAGAGGAAATGTTCATCAACACCCGCGCATAGGGATTATGGGTGGCACTTTTGATCCGATTCACAATGGCCACTTGGTAGCAGCTTCCGAAGTTGCGTGGGTTTATGATTTAGACGAAGTTATTTTTGTTCCTACTGGAAAGCCTGTTTTTAAGCTAGACAAAAAAGTCACAAATGCAGAAGACAGATATTTGATGACTGTAATCGCAACGGCTTCAAACCCAAAATTTACAGTTTCTAGAGTAGATATTGATAGGCCTGGTGTTACTTACACAATCGACACGCTTCGTGATATTCGCGCGCAACACCCAGACGCGGAGCTTTTCTTTATTACTGGAGCAGACGCTATTGCAGAGATTATGCAATGGAAAAATGCTAGAGAATTATGGAGTTTAGCTAGATTTGTTGCTGTAACGCGTCCAGGCTATGCAAGTCCAGAAAAGTTTACACAAATTGAAGCTCGTTCCGCGTCTTACGATTCGTGTGACGATATGGTTAATTGCCATAGTCATCGTTTTCCAGTTGACATATTGGAGATTCCAGCGTTGGCAATTTCTTCAACAGATGTTCGCAAGCGTGCAGAGCATGGGGAGCCAGTTTGGTATTTGGTTCCAGACGGCGTTGTTCAATACATAGTTAAACACGGTTTATATATACGCGATTTGTAATGATTTGTAATGTTTTTGTAAGGATTTGCAACTGTTTGCAAGCATTTGTTATGTATGAAACGGCTTAATGGTTATAGTCTGCGCAAATAGATAGTATTGAACTCAGTCCGATTTTTGTGGACTGTTAGCGAACTAGCGTTTGGAGATATGGTGAGCATCGTCCTTGAAGGAAAGCCAGATAAAAACCTTGTTCTCGTAACTGGTCGCGCGCATCCTAAGCTTGCTAAAGATGTTGCGAATCAGCTTGGTATAGATGTATTGGAAACAACAGCATACGATTTTGCTAATGGCGAGATGTATGTTCGTTACACTCAGTCTGTGCGAGGAACAGACGTGTTTGTGTTGCAAAGTCATAGTGACCCTGTTAATAAGTCCATTATGGAACAGTTGATTATGATCGATGCATTAAAGCGCGCGTCTGCTCGTTCTATTACCGCTGTGTGCCCGTTGCTTGGATATTCTAGACAAGATAAAAAGCATCGCGGTCGTGAGCCTATTTCTTGCCGTTTGATGTTTGATTTACTTAAAACTGCAGGCGCAGATCGCATTATGAGCGTTGATTTGCATGCTGCGCAATCGCAAGGATTCTTTGATGGTCCTGTAGATCATTTGATTGCTATGCCAGTTTTGGTGGACTATGTAAGGGATCGCTTTAGCGAAGATTTAGGCAATGTTACCGTTGTTTCGCCAGATGCAGGACGAATCCGTGTTGCGGAGCAGTGGGCGCAAAGATTGGGCGGAGGTCCATTGGCTTTTGTTCATAAGACTAGAGATATTACGCGTCCAAATCAAGCTGTTGCAAACCGTGTAGTTGGTGATGTTGCTGGTCGCGATTGCGTTATGGTAGACGATTTAATCGATACTGCTGGAACAATCGCAGGTGCTTGCAATGTTCTTAAAGACGCTGGAGCAAAGTCTGTAACTGTTGTTGCAACGCACGGCGTTCTTTCTGGTCCTGCAGTTGAGCGTTTGAAGAATTGTGGCGCTAGAGAAGTTGTGTTAACAGATACTGTTCCAATCCCACAAGAAAAGCGTTGGGATGGGTTGACGGTTCTTTCGATTGCTCCACTTTTGGCAAGCGCGATTAAAGCTGTGTTTGAAGATGGGTCTGTTGCAAAGCTGTTTGACACGTACCCAGAACATCACGGAAAAGGGTTTTTGTTTGCATAAATTTGCATAAATCCTATTTCGCCACGCCAAGCTTGACGATTTTGATTGTTGTGGCATAATAGTGACTTGGCGGTTTTTTCCGCCGTTCCCTCATGGTGTAATGGCAGCACACGGGTCTTTGGAACCCTTTGTCTTGGTTCGAATCCAGGTGAGGGAGCTAGAATTAGCGCCGCTTAGTTTTAAGCGGCGTTTTTGTTAACGCGGTGATGAGTTTAGAAGTGATTTGTGTTTGAATACTCGTGTTTGAGTGCTGTGTTTGAATACTCGTGTTTGAATCAAAGAAAGGCTTAATATGTTGGAATCTTTAAGAAGTGGATTCAAACGTGTTATTTTGCCAATTGCAAAGCTTCTTGTTAAATTTGGATGTAGTGCTAACAGTGTTACGATTTTTGGCACCATTGCGCTTGTTGCAACTTCTGTTTTTATTTCTATAAGCGGTCAGCTTTTGATTGGCACTATTTTGCTTACGATTTTTGTTCTTGCAGACGCTTTGGATGGTTCTGTTGCTGCTTTAACAAACAAGAATGGTGGCACTAAATTTGGCGCATTTTTAGATTCAACTCTAGATAGAATTGCGGATTGGTCGCTTTTTGCGTGTGTTTGCATTTGTTTATATCGCGCAAATAATCTAAACATTTGCTTATATTTGCCATTTTGTGTGAATAATTTTTTGCGATATTGCGGATTAGTGTGCTCGCTAGTATCTATGATGTTTGCTTTTGTAACATCGTATGCTAGAGCAAGAGGCGAGTCTGTTGGAGTAGATGCTAAAAAAGGGTTGATTACTCGCGCAGACAGAGTGGCCATAATTCTAGTTTCAATGGGACTAAGCGGATTAACAGGTTGGCTATTGTGGCTTTGCTTAGCAATGATTATTCTTTGCGTTGGTGGAGCTATAACTGTTTTTCAACGCATTTTTGAAGTTAAAAATTTGCTTAAATAAACTTGTTTTGGCAATTTGTCGCTAAAGCGCATTAAAATCATCACGTTTACGTAACCGTACACTTTTTAGGAGTATCATGTCAGGTCATTCCAAGTGGGCGACCACAAAGCACAAGAAGGCCGCTATCGACGCAAAGCGCGGCAAGCTTTTCGCCAAGCTTATTAAGAATATTGAAATCGCAGCTCGTCTTGGTGGTGGAGACCCAGATGGTAACCCAACTTTGTACGATGCAATCGTTAAAGCTAAGAAAGCTTCTATGCCAGCAGACAACATTAAGCGCGCTGTTAAGCGTGGATCTGGCGAAGAAGCAGGCGGCGCAAACTACGAAGAGATTGTTTACGAAGGTTATGCACCAGCAGGCGTTGGCTTGATTATTGAGTGCCTTACCGATAATCGCAATCGCGCTGCAGCAGATGTTCGCTCCACTCTTACAAAGGGCAATGGTTCTTTGGCCACAAGCGGTTCTGTGAGCTTTAATTTTGAGCGCAAGGGATTGATTGAAGTTCCTAGCGAAGGCGTTGACTATAGCAAGCTCTTTGATATTGCTGCAGAAGCAGGCGCTGAAGACGTTGCAGACGATGGAGATGTGTATTCCGTATACACGGATTCTAGCGATTTGGTAACTGTTCGTAAGGCTTTGCAAGATGCTGGTTTTGACTACGATTCTGCAGAAATCGTTATGCATCCAAACAACGAGGTTGAGTTGAGCTTTGAAGATGCTCAAAAGGTGTCTCGCTTGATTGACAATCTTGATGATTTGGACGATGTTCAAAATATTTATAGCAACTGGACTGCTTCGGATGAAGTTATGGCTCAGCTTGAGGAAGCAGAATAGTTTCCAATGATGATTTTGGGCGTTGACCCCGGGCTTACTCGCTGCGGGGTCGGCGTGATTGAAGCCGGCGTTTCTCGTCGGCTTTCTTTTATTCACGTCGATGTTTTAAGAAGCAATCCAAAAACTTCTCAAGATTTAAGATTGCTAGAAATTTACAATGGTCTTGTGGAGAAAATCGAGAGGTTTTCGCCAGATGTTGTTTCGATTGAGCGCGTGTTTGCTCAAGAAAATCGAAATACGGTGCTTGGAACTGCTCAAGTTGCAGGAATCGCTATGCTTGTTGCAGCTCAAAGGGGTATTCCTGTTGCTTTGCACACTCCTACGGAGGTTAAACTTGCTGTTGCAGGCAGTGGTAGTGCTGGCAAAGAGCAAGTAGAGCGCATGGTTGCGCGTCTTTTGAATCTTAATATATTGCCAACTCCTGCAGATGCTGCCGATGCTTTAGCTCAAGCTATTTGCCATGCTCTTAGACCTGCAGGCGCGTTGCAAGGCGGAGAGCGAGAGCAGCATTTAACGGATGCTCAAAGAAAGTGGGCCGAGTCTTTGCGTGCGGCGCGCGGATCAAGTTCTGTCGGGCGAGGTATGTAGGATGTTTATAGAACAGATGTTCTATAGGCTGTAGGGATTTATTTTGAAAGGTGAGCGCTGATGATCGGTATGCTTAATGGCGTAGTGGAATCTATCGATTCGCGTTGTGCGCTTGTCTGTGTTTGTGGCGTTGGCTACGAGGTATATATGCCTTCGTCAGATTTGTCATCTTTGCGAGAAGGTCAAGAAGTTAGAGTTTATACGTCTTTGCAAGTTAGTCAAGATGCTATTACGCTTTATGGTTTTACAAGTATAGCTGCAAAGCGTATTTTTCTTCAAATTCAACAAAAAGTTAGTGGAGTGGGTCCTAAAGTAGCTCTTTCTTTGCTTTCAACATTAAGCGTAGATCGTTTGATTAAGGCTATTGCGGATTCAGATGTTTCCGCGCTTTCTTCCGCTCCTGGGCTGGGAAAAAAGGGTGCACAAAAAATTATCCTCGAGCTTAAAGGCTCTATTGACGTGTCTTTATTAGAACAAGATAGCGCGGATAAAAATGTAAACAAGAATATAAGCGATTTTATTGATTCTTCTATGCAAAAAGTTGTTGTTGGATTGATGTCTTTAGGCTGGAAGCAGTTTGATGCTCAAAAAGCAGTGGAAAGCGTTTGTAAACAAGAGCATATTTCTTTGCCAATTAGAGATGAAGATATGCCAACAGTTTTGCGCATGGCTTTGTCTTCGCTGGATAGAGGCAGGTGAGGATTATGAGTTTTGGCGAGAAAATCAACAGCGAGAAGATAAACAGCGTTCAATCTGTTAATACTGGCGTATCAGAAGATTCATTAAGAATAGTATCTTCTAGCCCTATAGAAAACGAGCAAATTAGTGATGAGGAGTTACGTCCTCATGTTCTGGATGGTTTTATTGGTCAGCCTTTATTAAAAGCGCAGTTGCAACTTTTTTTGGATGCTGCAAGATTGCGTAATGTTCCTCCAGATCATATGCTTCTTGCGGGTCCTCCTGGTCTTGGAAAAACAACGTTGGCAATGATTGTTGCTAACGAATTAGGTGTTTCTATTCGAGTTACTTCTGGCCCTGCTATTCAACATGCTGGGGATTTAGCATCGATTTTAAGCTCTCTAGATACAGGTGAAGTGTTGTTTATTGATGAGATTCATCGACTTCCTCGCGCTGCAGAAGAGTTGCTTTATATCGCTATGGAAGATTTTCGAGTAGACGTTATGGTTGGAAAAGGACCTGGAGCGTCTTCTATACCGCTTACTTTGCCTCATTTTACGGTTGTTGGCGCAACTACTAGGGAAGGCATGCTTCCTTCTCCTCTTAGAGCGCGTTTTGGTTTTACTGCTCACTTGGATTTTTATCCTCACGAAGAGCTAGAGAAGCTTATTGAGCGCTCTTCCGCACTTTTAGACGTAAATCTTGCAGACCAAGCGGCAAAAGAGCTTGCTTTGCGCTCTAGAGGAACTCCTAGAATTGCAAACAGACTTTTGAGGCGTGTTAGAGATTGGGCAGTAGTCCATAATCTTAAAGAAGTAAATCGCGAGTCTGTAATCGAGGCTTTATCTTTGTATCAAATAGATACTCAAGGCCTTGATCGTTTAGATATTGCTGTTCTAAAAGCTATTGTGGTTCAATTTAATGGTGGTCCTGTAGGGCTTAATAACTTGGCTGCAATGGTTGGAGAAGAGTCGGAAACTGTGGAAACAGTTTGTGAACCATATTTGGTTCGAGAAGGCTTTCTTGTTAGAACACCTAAAGGCAGAGTTGCAACCGAAAAAGCTTGGCAACATTTAGGTCTTAAAGCACCCGATAATGTCAGATAGATAACATAAAATAGTTGATTTGGACGGTGTTTTGCCGTCTTAGGGTTGGATAACTTAAGGAGTTTATTGTGCCCCAATTCTTTCAACAGTATGGCATGCTTATTGTTCTTGTAATTGCCATGGTTGGTATCATGTGGTTCCAATCTCGTAACATGAAAAAGCGCCAAACTGAATTGCGTTCTTTCCATGATTCCTTAAAGCCTGGTGTTGAGGTTATAACCATTGGCGGAATTATTGGTAAAGTTGTTAGCGTTGATGCAGATCACGAAGAAATTGTTTTAGATTCAGAAGGTAGTCTGCTTCGCGTATCTTTCCGTGCTGTTAACAGGGTTTACGTTCGCGTAGATTTTAATAGCTACGATAAAGAAGATAGTGCAGAAGGCGCTAATAATAATGCGGATAGCGCAGAAGATAACGAATCGCAAGAATCCAATGAATCTAACGAGGTTCAAGAATCTAGCGAATCTAATGAAAATAAAGAAAACTAGAATAGAACGCTAGGATTATGACAACAACTGATATTACGGTAAAGCCTCTAAAGAATGTTAGTAGTGAAGATGCTAATTATTTAGCATCTCTTGTTCGCACAATTCCAGGATTCCCTAATCCAAAGATTGTTTTTCGCGATTTTCTACCAGTATTTGCAGATGCTCGTGGTATGAACATTCTTATTGAGTCACTTGTTGATTCTTTGCCAGTTTCTAAAGATTCTTTTGATTTAGTTGCAGGTCTTGAAGCTCGTGGATTCTTATTTGGCCCAGTATTAGCTGCACGCTTAAATAAGGGTTTTGTTGCCGTAAGAAAAGCAGGGAAGTTGCCGCCAGAAGTTATTAGCGAATCGTATTCTCTTGAATATGGAGAAGCTAAAATCGAGATTGAAAAAGACTCGATTAAACCTGGCCAGCGTGTTCTTATTGTTGATGATTTGATTGCAACAGGAGGAACCGCAAAAGCTGCTGCAAGGCTTGTTGAAAGATCCGAAGGTGTTGTTGCTGGATTCTGCTTTGTAATGGAGCTAACGGGCATTAACGGAATGAGCGACCTGCAATCCTATAAGTGCTCTAGCTTAATGAAAATGCCAGCTTAAACACAGCAAATAATAGTTTTAGGAAAAGCGTTAAATACATAGATAATCCAAAATAATCCAAGTCTAAACTTTAAGAACGTAGGGGAGAAACAATTTTGAAAAAACTAAAATCTTCTCTTATTAGCGTTTTGAAGGGTTTAGCTATTCCAGCAATAGCTATTTTTGTTTTTGCTCTTATTGTTGGATTGTTTATGTCTTTAACGCTTTTAGTAATTTCGATTGAAGAAGGAACTGGTAATCTTTCTGATTCATCAATGTCTTTAACATGGGCCGTACTTCTTTTTGCACAAGGTGTTGGTCTTGGTTTTGACGATTTTGTTCTTACGATTATTCCTCTTGGATTAACAATTCTTTTAGTTTCATCTCTTGCAATTGCAATGAGAAAGCTAAAAGGCGGTCAATTAGCCAATTCAATAGGATTATTTGTTTGGGTTTTTGCAAATTATGTAATATCCCAAAATACTAATATTGAGTTGTTGGATTCTTCGCCAATAATATTGCTAAAAAGTGTTTGTGTGTATATTTTGGCTATGATGATTGCCGTTTTTCCATATTCTTCTACGTTTGCACAAATAAAACAAAAGTTGGCAAAGCATTTTTCTGAGCGAACAATTAAATGCGCAAAAATCTGTTTTTATTGCTCTATAAGTGTTTTGGCAATTTACGCAATTGTTGCACTTTTAACAATCATCTTTTGGTGTGTAGTTGGTTCAAGCAACGTTGAGATTGCATTTTCTAAGCTAGGGATGCAAATCGGTTCTAGGATTTTAACATCTATTGCCTGTTTAGTGTGGTTGCCGAATATTGCACTATGGGCATTATCTTGGATTTCTGGAGCAGGATTCAACATTGGAGATATTGCAAGCTTTAGTATTTTTTCTGTTAGCAAAAAATCGTTACCACCTATTCCACTTTTTGCAATATTCCCAGATGCTATAAAAGATTCATTCTATAGAACAGCTTCGGTTAGTATATTGTTTGTTTTGTGCGCTATTTTGGCATTGTTTATAATTTTGTACTCAAAGTTGTGCAACCTTAGAATCATATTTGATAACAATAAAGTAGACTGGAAGAAAACAGCTTTTGCATTTGTTCAATCTGCAATAGTTCTAGTAGCGTCTTGCATGGCAATAATACTTGTTATGAGTGTATTGCTTCTATTTGCAAATGGTAGTTTGGGAAGATTTAGATTAGCACATGTTGGAGTTAATGTAAGTAGAAGTCTTCGTTCCTTAGGGCATTTAACAATATATGGTTTTGGCTTTTCTTGGCTTATTATTCTTTTTGTTTGCGCAATAATAGTTGGTATTCGACTTTTAAGCAATAAAATTTTATCCGAAAATCAACCTTTGCTTGAGAGCAAAACTGAAACTAGTAATCTTGAGTCAACTAGAACAGTCAGCTCAAAAGCTAATAAAAAATAAATCCTCATCCAACACAAGGAGGAAGACCGGTGCAACAGATACATGAGCAAGAACAAAATGCAGATGTGCTGATAACCACAGGTAAAAGGTCAATAAAGCGAGTACTGGTTTCAGTATTTTGCAAAGAAGGACTAGAAACGCTGGCAGATGCTTTTAGAAAGTGTGGAACTCAAGTTGTTTCAACTGGTTCAACTGCTTCAAAGCTTCAAGAATTGGGTGTAAGCGTTACGCAAGTGTCGGATGTAACAGGATTCCCAGAAAGTTTAGATGGTAGAGTTAAAACACTCGATCCACATATTCACGCTGGAATCCTAGCAGATATGACCAATTCGGATCACGTAAAGCAGCTTAAAGATTTGAATATTGAGCCATTTGATGCTGTAGTTGTAAATTTGTATCCTTTTGTGAACACAGTTATGAGCGGTGCTAAAAACGACGCCATTATTGAAAAAATCGATATTGGTGGACCTTCAATGATTCGAGCAGCTGCTAAGAATCATAAGTCTGTAGCTGTTATTACAGATCCTGCAGATTACAAATTGCTTGCTAATCGAATTGCTTCTGGCAAAGGTTTTAGCTTGCAAGAGCGTGAATACTTAGCGCATAAAGCATTCGAGCATACAGCCGCTTACGATGCTGCAATATGCCAATGGACTAATAACGCTTGGCCAATGCCGCAAAGCATGATGGAAAACACGGATAACAATGATGATTCGCTTGATAAAACAAGCAAAGATTCGTTACTTCCACGCGACTACACAAGAACATGGACTCTTGAACGTAATCTTAGGTATGGAGAAAACCCACATCAATATGCTGGGCTTTATCTTGATCCGTTGCATAATGGCGGTTTAGCTCAAGCTGAGCTTCTTGGCGGAAAGCCAATGAGTTATAACAATTATGTTGATGCGGACGCAGCGTGGCGTGCGGTTTGGGATTTTGCTCCACAAATTACCGTTGCTGTTTGCAAACACAATAATCCGTGCGGCTTAGCAATAGGCGCAACAGCAGCCGAAGCTCACGCGAAGGCTCACGCTTGCGATCCTGTAAGCGCATACGGCGGAGTGATTGCTTGCAATTCAACTGTTACGCTAGAAATGGCACAAAGTGTGCGTCCAATTTTTACAGAAGTGATTATTGCTACAGACTACGAGCCTGAGGCTTTGGAATTATTGCGCACTAAGAAGAAGAATTTGCGAATACTAAAGGTTGCAAATCCTCCTGTTTTAGGTTTGCAAGTGCATCCTATTGACGGAGGCGCGTTGGTGCAAAGCGCAGATAAGATTGATGATTTTGGAGATAATCCACAAAATTGGACTCTTGTTTCTGGAAATCCAGCAGACGAAAAAACCTTAAAAGACTTAGAGTTTGCGTGGCGTTCTCTTAGATGCGTAAAATCTAATGCCATTTTGCTTGCGCATGATTTAGCAACTGTTGGAATAGGAATGGGTCAAGTTAATCGCGTGGATTCTTGCCATCTTGCAGTTGAAAGAGCTAATACTTTGGCAGATGGCGTTGAACGTGCTAAAGGCTCTGTTGCAGCATCCGACGCATTCTTCCCGTTTGCTGATGGTCCGCAAATCTTAATAGAAGCAGGTGTAAGCGCAATTGTTCAACCTGGAGGATCTATTAGAGATGAGGAAGTGTTTGAAGCTGCGCGCGCGGCTGGCGTAACAATGTACACTACTGGAACAAGGCACTTCTTCCACTAAAAATCAATCGCTATTTGCAAATTAGTCTTTATGTAAATAGCTGATTAGTCAGTTAGATTAACTCGATCAATCATATTAACATAAAAAGCCTTGGATTTTATTTAATATACTTTCCAAGGCTTTTTATGTATTATACAAGTATGACAATTAGCCAGAAGAACCAAGATAACGAATTAAAATTTGAGCATAAAGATGAATTAATGAATAATGTGAACAGCAGCGTGAATAACAACGTGTCCAACAACTCAAACAATCATATCTACGTTTCGGAAGTAAAAGAGGGAAAGCCGTATGCGCAATGGATTGTGGCAATAATAGTATGCGTGTGCGCTGTATTAGCTTTCATAGGAAAAATAATGGCTGCTACAGTTATTATTTCTGCAACAGCCATCATTCTTGGAATAATACGCTTAATTTTCTCTCAACGAAGCCCTTGGAAAGTTAGATCCATTGCTTTTGACTCTTTTATAAGCATTGCACTAGGACTTGGTTTGCTAATAACGTATTTTTCTATTTTTGTTTTTATGTAACCTATTTTGTTTTAACTATTTGTCTTCGTTATAGAATGGGTTAACTTCTTTATTTTCGCTATTTTCTGATTCTTCGCTAGATACTGAAGTGTTTTTGGAAGAATCATCCGAGCTTAAATCGCCAGCATTATTGGATTCTTTAACACTGTTTGAGTCTTTTGAAGAAGAACGAACAAGCTTGCTAATAAGCATAACGAATCCAACAAGAGCTGCTGCAAAAACAGGAGCAATCCAAAATACCCAAAGTTGGCTTAATGGTGCAGTAGCTAATTTCTTAGACTGTGCAAGAATGGCAATACCTGTAGAGCGAGCAGGATTAAGACCCGATCCAGTAATTTGGTATGTAATAAAAGCTCCAACCGAGTATGCAATACCCATGTGTGCTGCATAAGTGCATTTAGCACTACCATCTTCGCGCGTATACGTCATTGCTGTTGCAACAATAATAAGAACAGCAATAATCTCAACTATTAATGCGGAGATAACGCCAAAAGAAGCATTAACGCTTTTTAGTTGATTTGCAGAGATAGAAGCGCTTTCAAAACCGTTTACAACAGGAGCAAACCATGTTTTTTCTGGAACCATTTTAGTTTGAGGAAGAATAAAAACAGTTATTGAAGCAGCAACGAGTGCGCCAAGAACTTGCGCAATAATGTATAAAATTCCAGAGATATAAGAGGTTCTTCCAGTAAGCATAGAAGCGATTGTTATTGCTGGATTAACGTGGCCTCCAGAAACCTTAGCTGCTATACTGATTGCTGCTGCGTAAGCTAAGCCTGTTCCTGCAGCAATCAAAAGAACGTTCACGCCGTACATTGCTGTTACAACAGAAGAGAACGTGTAAATAGTAAATATTGCAAAAACGCTTGCAATAAATTCAGCAAAAATCCTAAAAATAAGAGGTGCAGGAGCAGATGCTTTTTGCTCATCATTTGAACATTTATTTTGCAAAGTGTTGTTCATAACAATTCCTTACGTTAATGTGTACGTGTTGTGTTGTTTTTATGTTGTTTTGTTATTAGCAACACAACCAAACGTTTGCTATAGTATCACGGCTATGCCATACGCTAACATAGAAAAACGTGGCAATTTGCTGTGAGTATTAAAAAATGATTAAAAATTATTAATAAATACGCAAAAATGGCCATAAATAAAACATCAATAATATTAAATTAATACAATAGGTCACGTTGGGAGAACGATGCCAAACGCATATTCCCGCGCCAATCAGGCGCATTCAAATGACAAAAATGCCGTTCGACTGCAAAAGCTACTTGCTGAAGCGGGATTTGGTTCAAGACGCAAATGTGAGGAGATTATTCTCGATGGGCGTGTTGAAGTGGATGATGAGCTTGTAACAACACTCGGAACTCGAGTAGATCCAAGTAAGCAAAAAATTCGCGTAGACGGATCCAGAGTAAAGTTCAATCACAAGCTTGTAACGCTTGCGCTTAATAAGCCAAAGCGAGTTTTGAGCGCAATGGATGATCCAAAAGGTCGCTTTACTTTAAGAGATATTGTTGGAGACAAATACGAGCGAATTTTCCACATGGGTCGCTTGGACTACGATTCGGAAGGTCTTATTTTAATGACCAACGATGGCGAGTTAAGCCAGCATGTTATGCACCCAAAGTACGAAGTTGAAAAAACGTATATTGCAACTGTTGAAGGCAAAATCAACGGAATGGTTTGCCGCAGGCTAGTTTCGCAAGGCGTAAATCTGGAAGACGGCTGGATTAAGCTAGACAGATGCGCAATAATCGATCAGAATCACGATGCAACAATCGTAAAAGTTGTTTTGCATTCTGGTAAGAATCGAATTGTGCGTAGGATTTTTGGAGCTGTTGGCTTTCCTGTAAAGCGTCTTGTTCGTACGCAAATCGGCCCTATTAAGTTGGGTGACTTAAAAGCTGGGTCTTACCGCGTGCTTTCGCAAGTAGAAGTTCGCTCGCTTTCTAAGGAGGTTGGCCTGTGATTTGTGTAGCAATTGATGGACCAGCAGGAGTTGGTAAGTCTTCTACTTCTCGCGCTTTAGCACAATACTACGGTTTTGCGTATTTAGATACGGGTGCAATGTATAGAGCTGCAGCATGGTGGTGCTTAAAGCAAGGAATTGATTTAAGCAAGCAACTTGAGTTGGATGAAGAAGGAAATCCAACAAATTCTGCAGATGCGGAACGCTTTAATCAAATTGTTGAAGCTGTTGGAGCATTGTTTACGGAAGATCATGCTGAATTTAGCGTTGATCCAAAAAATCCTGTAGTCGTAATTGATAGTGAAGATATTAGCGAAGAATTGCGTTCCAGCGAAGTTTCTTCGCGCGTGTCTACTGTTTCTTCGATTCCTGCAGTTCGACGCATGCTTATTGCTGCTCAACGCGCATATATTGCTTCAGAGTCTGCTGGGGATTCTTTCTCTGGCGGAGAAGGAATTGTTGCAGAAGGCCGCGATATTACTACTGTTGTGGCTCCTAATGCGCAAGTTCGAGTGCTTCTTACTGCGCGCGAAGAAGTGCGCCAAGCTCGAAGAAACAAGCAAGATATTGCGCAAGAAAATTCGCAAAATAATGAATCTAAGAATAATGAATCTTTAGAAGAAGACGATATTCGCGCTCGCGACGCTAAAGATGCTAAAGTTACGCATTTTCTTAAAGCAGCAGACGGTGTTACAACTTTAGATAATTCTGATTTGACTTTTGAGCAGACTCTTGACGCTCTTGTAGAGATGGTTGACGATGCAATTGAGCAGGATGAGTACGACCGTTATGCTGCAAATCTTGAAGGCTACGATCTTGACGATGAAGACCGTGCGCTTCTTAGCGGAGATTTAGCAGGCGAAGATGAGTCGAAAGACGCTAAAGCTGTTGGAGTAATTGCCGTTATAGGCCGACCAAACGTTGGAAAATCAACGCTTGTAAACCGTATTTTGGGTCACAGAGTTGCTGTTGTAGAAGATACTCCAGGCGTTACTAGAGATCGCGTAAGCTACGATGCTGAGTGGGCTGGAACCAACTTTAAGCTTGTTGACACTGGCGGCTGGGAAGCAGATGTTGAAGGTATTGATTCTTCGATTGCTCAGCAAGCGCAAGTAGCAGTGCGTTTAAGCGATGCTGTGATTTTCCTAGTAGACGGTCAAGTTGGTTTAACAGCTACCGACGAGCGTATTGTTTCAATGCTTCGCGCTGCTGGTAAGCCTATTACTTTGGCAGTTAACAAGGTTGACGACGCTAGAAGCGAGTATTTGACTGCAGAGTTTTGGAAGCTTGGAATGGGCGAGCCTTACGGAATTTCTGCAATGCACGGAAGAGGCGTGGGAGATTTGCTTGACGCAGCTCTTGCATCTTTAAAGAAAGCGAATAAGACTTCTGGATTCTTAACTCCGCAAGGTCTTCGCAGAGTTGCTTTAGTTGGACGTCCAAACGTTGGCAAGTCTTCGCTTTTGAACCATTTAGCTCACGAAGAGCGTTCTGTTGTAAACGACTTGGCTGGAACTACTCGAGACCCTGTTGATGAAGTTGTGCGCGTAGACGGCGAGGACTGGCTGTTTATTGACACGGCTGGTATTAAGCGCAGGCAGCACAAGCTTACTGGCGCCGAATACTATTCTTCACTACGTACGCAAGCTGCGATTGAACGCTCGGAACTTGCTTTGATTCTTTTTGATTCTTCTCAGCCGATTGCAGAGCAGGATCTAAAAGTTATGAGCCAGGCTGTGGATGCAGGTCGCGCAATCGTACTTGTGTTTAATAAGTGGGATTTGATGGACGAATTCTCTAGGCAGCGCATGGAACGCTTGTGGAAAACTGAGTTTGAGCGCGTTACTTGGGCTGAACGCGTTAATCTTTCTGCAAAAACAGGATGGCATACTAACCGTCTTGCGCGCGCTATGCGAACAGCCTTAGAAAACTGGGATAAGCGCATTCCTACAGGCAAGCTTAACGCCTTCTTAGGCCGTATTCAGTCTGCTCATCCACATCCTTTGCGAGGTGGAAAGCAAGCGCGAATCTTGTTTGCAACGCAAGCTTCTACGCGCCCTCCGCGTTTTGTAATATTTGCAACTGGATTCTTAGAGCACGGCTACCGTCGCTTTATTGAGCGTTCTCTTAGAGAAGAATTTGGATTCGAGGGAACTCCTATTCAAATCTCCGTAAAAGTACGAGATAAAAAGAAGCGCAAGTAAAATCGCAGGTTAATCATAATAAATCGCAAATAAATCTGCGATTAAAGTTGCGATTAAAGCGTAAGTAAAGTAGGAGCGGAATATGGCTGGATTAGGCGAGTTAGCTCTTGATTTGCATCATGCTAGCGAAGATGAGATTTTTCAAGCATTTGTTGATTGGGTTAAAACTAACAAGCATGTAGATTTGTGGCCGCATCAAGAAGAATCTGTTATGGATTTGCTTGCAGGAGACCACGTAATCTTAAATACTCCAACAGGCTCTGGAAAATCGCTAGTAGCGCTCGGCATGCATTTTGCGGCACTTGCCACTGGCAGACGCTCCTACTACACTGCGCCAATCAAAGCACTTGTATCCGAAAAATTCTTCGATTTAGTTGCGATTTTTGGGCGAGACAACGTAGGCATGATTACTGGCGACTCGCATATTAACGCGGATGCTCCAATAATCTGCTGCACAGCGGAAATCTTAGCAAATCAAGCCTTAAGAGAAGGCGTAAACGCAAAAGTTGATTGCGTTGCAATGGACGAATTCCACTACTATGGAGACCCAGAGCGAGGATGGGCTTGGCAAGTGCCTCTTCTTACGCTTCCAAATACGCAATTCTTGCTTATGAGCGCAACTCTTGGAGATGTGTCAGACATTGCACAGCGATTAGAAAAATCAACAAATCGTAGTGTTGATATTATTGCTAACGCTCCAAGACCAATCCCACTCGAATACGAGTACATAGATAAGCCACTTGCTGCAACTGTAGAACTCTTATTTAACAAGGGTTTAACGCCAATCTACGTAGTTCATTTTTCCCAAGATGCAGCTCTAGAAACAGCTCAAGCGCTCGCAAGCACGGGAGTTTCTAGCAAAGAGCAGCGAGACAAAATTGCTCAAGCGATTAAAGGCACTAAATTTACTACAGGTTTCGGCAAAATTTTGCAAAGGCTACTGCGCACTGGCGTTGGCGTACATCATGCTGGCATGCTTCCATGCTACCGCAGGCTTGTTGAACAGCTAGCTCAGCAAGGATTGCTGCCCGTTATTTGTGGCACAGACACTCTTGGCGTTGGTATTAACGTGCCAATTCACTCTGTTGTGCTTACAGCTCTTACAAAATTTGACGGGAACCGTAGTCGAAAGCTTCGCGCTCGCGAGTTTCATCAAATTGCAGGTCGTGCAGGCAGAATGGGGTTTGATACAGAGGGCTTAGTAGTTGCAGAGGCTCCAGAGTTCGAGATTGAAAACGCGCGCGCTGTTGCAAAAGCCGGAAACGACCCTAAAAAGCTTAAAAAAGTTAAACGTAAAAAGGCTCCAGAAGGATTTGTAGTTTGGGGTGAGCCAACGTTTACTAAGCTTATTGAAAGCGCTCCAGAAACTTTGAATCCGCACATGGTTGTAACGCACTCAATGATTTTGAACGAAGTTACGCAAGGCGGAGACGCTAAAGCACGCGTTGAAAAACTTATTGAAGATAGTGCACAAAAGCCGCAAGATAAAGAAAAATTGCTTGAGCGTTGCAACGATATTTTCCAAACTCTGCTCGATACTCAAGTGATTGAATGCAGAGAGTTTTCGGATGGTTCTTGCGATTATGATCTTGATGTTGCTATGCCAGAGGGTTTTGCTTTAGATCAGCCACTTTCTCCGTTCTTGCTCGCAGCTTTGGAACTTCTTGACCCAGAATCTCAAAGCTACGCGCTTGACGTAATTTCTATGGTTGAGTCAACTTTAGATGATCCTAAGCCTGTTCTTCGCGCGCAAGAGCGTAAAGCTCGCGATGCTGCAATGGCTGGCATGAAAGATGATGGCATTGATTACGAGGAGCGCATGGAACGCTTAGCGGAAGTTAGCTACCCTAAGCCTCTTGAAGATTTGCTTGAGCCTGCTTTTGCGCAATATCGCAAAGATGTTCCGTGGGCAAACGACTACTGGATTAAGCCTAAATCTGTGCTTCGAGACATGGTTGAAACCGCCTCTGATTTTACTGGCTATATTTCGCGCTATGGCATTGCTAGAAGTGAAGGAACGCTTCTTCGTTACCTTTCGGACGCTTATCGTTCGCTTGCTCGAACTGTGCCAGAAGACATGCTTAACGAAGAATTGCGCGATATTATTTCGTGGCTTCGACTTGTTGTGCGCTCTATTGATTCGAGTTTGGTTGACGAGTGGGAGAGTGCTGGAGGGTCGGACGCTGAAGCTAGTGCAGTAACTACGGCTGCGCCTGGAACTTCTGAGTCTGTTGTTGCGGATCGAAGAGGACTTATTGTGTTGATTAGAAATGCAATGTTCCGCCGCGTGCAACTTATGGATTTGGAAGATGCGGATGCTTTGGGAGAGCTTGACAAAGCTTGGGGTTACGGCGTTCATGAGTGGAATGATGTGCTTGACGACTATTACGACGAACATGAGTATGTTGGGATAGATGCCAAAGCTCGTGGCGGAGACTTGTTTATTTTGGATGATTCTCTAGAAAAAAATGAGCATTCGTGGAAAGTTCGGCAGATTATTGACGATTCGGACGGAGACCATAATTGGGCTATTACTGGAATTGTTGATTTGGATTCCACACAAGATACAGGCGAAGTTGTGTTCTTTGACTACAGCGTGTCGCACGTTTAGTGTTGTTTTACTTAAGTTTTATTTGCGTTTTGCTTATATTTTACTTATGTTTTATGCAAAATCTAAAATATAGTCGAACGTTTGTTCTATGGATTGAGTATACTTAGATTATGGTTCAGGATTTATTTACAGCAAGTAGTGCGCCTAGCGATGTAACACGTCCATTGGCTGTGCGTATGCGACCGAGCGTTATCGAAGACGTTCTTGGGCAGACTCATGCGCTAAAAGATGGTTCGCCTTTGCGCAGGCTTGCAAATCCGCAATCTAAAGGTTCTCTTACATCTCCAAGTTCTGTTGTGTTGTTTGGGCCTCCTGGAGTTGGTAAAACTACGCTTGCTTATATTGTGGCTCAACAGTCTGGTCGCGTGTTTGAAGAGCTTTCTGCTGTAACTTCTGGAGTTAAAGATGTTCGAGCGGTGTTAGATCGCGCGCATGAGCGTTTAGTTAGTAAAAGTCAAGAAACAGTCCTGTTTATTGACGAAGTTCATCGTTTTTCTAAATCACAGCAAGATGCTTTGCTTCCAAGCGTAGAAAATCGCGATGTAACTTTTATCGGTGCTACTACCGAAAATCCAAGCTTTTCAATTATTAAGCCACTACTTAGCAGATCAGTAGTTGTTAAACTTGAGTCTCTTAGTGTAGAAGATTTGCGCACGCTTATAGAACGCGCAATTTCAAGCGAAAATGGTCTTAATAATCAGCTTAAGATTGATGACGATGCAATAGATTCAATTATTCGTTTAAGCGGGGGAGACGCTCGCAAAACTCTTACGATTTTAGAGGCGGCTGCAGGAGCAGTAACAGGAGATGTTGCTTTGCAGCATGGCAAAAAGAAGCCTGTTATTACTGCCGATATTGTTTCTAACGTAATGGATACTACTACAGTTCGTTACGACAAAGATGGAGACGACCACTACGATGTGATTTCTGCTTTTATTAAGTCAATGCGTGGAAGTGATGTTGACGCTTCTTTGCATTATTTAGCGCGAATGCTTAGAGCTGGGGAAGACCCGCGTTTTATTGCAAGGCGAATTATGATTGCTGCTGCCGAAGAAGTTGGTATGGCGGCTCCGCAAATTTTGCAAGTAACTGTTGCTGCAGCTCAAGCGGTTGCTTTAATTGGCATGCCAGAAGCGCGGATTATTCTTTCGGAAGCTGTGATTGCTGTAGCAACTGCTCCAAAATCAAACGCAAGCTATAATGCGATTAATAAGGCTTTGCAAGATGTTGATGCTGGAAATATTGGTCAAGTTCCTCTTCATTTGCGTAACGCTCCGACTGCTTTGATGAAAAGTTGGGGAAATCACGAAGGCTACAAGTACGCTCACGACTACCCAGGAGCTGTTGCATCTCAACAATATATGCCAGATGAGCTAGTTGGCCGCGAATATTATCACCCAAATAATCGCGGATACGAGCACGAGATTTCACAACGTTTATCTCAAATCCGCAATATTCTCCACAATCCCGATGACAATAAATAAAGTCGATAATTAAAAGGCTCCTTAGAATTTTAAGAAGCCTTTTAATGCAGTATTACTATTTTTTTTTTTAAGAGAGTTTTATTCACGAACAAGCATAATGTGGTCAATATCTTCGCGATTTGAAACGCGGAACAGCACAAAGCGGTTGCCAATTACTTGAACGACTTCTGCACCAAGATGTTCTGCGAGTTCCTGCGCAGCTTCTTTAGCACTTAAGCCAGAGCCATCTTGCACAGCGCACTTCATAAGCTCGTGAGATTGCATTGTTTCGTCTGCTTGCTTAACAGCAGCATCGCTAATATCGTTTTTTCCAACGTAAAGCAATGGGCTTAAAGTGTTAGCGAGCGCGCGCAATTGCTTAATTTGCTTTTTAGTTAATGCCATTATTTTCCTTCCAAATCGCGTTCAACATGCATAAAACGTTAAAACGCCAATTTTCAAAACATTAAAACGTCAAAACGCTATATTGTTAAACGCAATTATCAACAACCAACTATCGACTATTGATTATCTACTTGTAACGCTTAAATTTTCAATGCTTATCGGATTATACATTAACCGTAAGAATCCGCGTTCAACACGTTCAATGAGTTCAATATACAAATATTCCAATTATCAGTTATATAAATATTCCAGCAAAAATTATTCCGCACACAATGCCTAATGTAATTATTAAAAGCGCAAAGTCTTTTATGTGAATTTTCTCTGTATGTAAGTGTGTGCGTTTAGCTCCAGGAACGTAGCATCTGGAATCTAGCGCAAGTCCCAGTGTGTTTGCGTGCCGAATCACGCTTGCAAATCCTGGAACTATAAGAGATGTTATTGCTTGCAATCGCTTTTTTATAGACCCGTCTTTTATGTTTCCGCCTCTTGCAATTTGAGCTAAAGCAACAGATTCTGCTTCTTTTGCAAGAGTTGGCAAAAATCGTAAAGCAAGGCTCATAATAAGAGCAATTTCTTGACTTGGCAATCCTACGCTTTTAAGAGGCGAAATAATAGACGCGCATGCTTCAGTCAATCGCGTTTGGCTTATGGTTAGTACAATTATTGACCCGATTAGTATAACAAGCGAAAATCTTGAAGCGAAAAGTATTGCAAACTTTATTCCATCGTCTGTTATTAATATCGGTCCGATTCTAAAAAGTCCTCTTCCAGAATGCACAACTAGAAGATTAAACAATCCAGAAAATACGAATATTGCAATAAACATGTGCAATGACAAGAATAATTTTATAGGCGATATTCTAGCGAGAAATATTAGAGCAAGCGTTGACAGTGCAAGAATTCCTAGTTGATAGAAGTTTGTAATGCTAAACGCGCTAAACATAAGAATTAAGCATGATATTAGTATTATTCGCGTATTGAATAAGCTTAGCAATGACTTATTTTTGTTTTCGCTACCATTCTCGCTAGCATTTTCAAGCTTTTCGTCTTGTGCGTGTTCTTGAATTTCCTTCTTTTTGCGCGAATCTAACGTAACTATGCGCGCTCCAAGTGCTTTTGCTTCACTAAAATCGTGCGTAATAACAATAATTGTTACGCCTTTATTGTGTAAATCGCTTAAAATTTTTAGCACGATTTTTGCATACTCAAAATCTAATCCTGCTGTAGGCTCGTCTAAAACCAAGATTTTTGGATTGCAAGCCAAAATTCCCGCGATTGCTGCTAATCGTTGCTGGCCTCCAGAAAGCTCGAATGGGGATTTTTGCGCTAAATGTTCAATATGCAATGATTTTAGTGCGTTCAATACTATGGAACGCAATTCGCATCCCTCTAATCCAAAGTTTTTTGGACCGTATGCTACGTCTTCAAAAACAGTTTGCGCAAAAAGTTGCTGTTCTGGCAATTGCATAACGTAACCAATGTTTTTGCGAATTCCTCGCATTTGTGATTTGCTTGTTTTCTCGCTAATTTTTATTCCGTTTACGCAAATAGATCCAGAATCGTATTTAATAAGTGCGCATATTGCTTTTGCGAGCGTGGATTTTCCACACCCGTTTTTTCCCATTATTGCAACGATTTCGCCTGCTTTTACGCTTAGAGAATAGTCTCTTATTATTGGATTTTGACTATTTGCATAGCTCACACTTAAATTAGATATTTCAATTGCTGCATTCTTGTTTGTTTTATTCGAATCACGTTTATTTTTGCTTTCTGCATTCGAATTTTCTGCATTTGATTTTTCTACATTTTCCGTCATGCTTTTTGATCCAATAACAGCTGGCGATTTTTCCGCGTAGAATTCTTCTAATTCCAATAAACTTACATCACGCAATTTTCCATTTTCTAGCATTAATATTCGATCCGCATTTTTGCATTCGCTAATCTTATGTGTTACTTGAACGATTGTTGTGCCGCGCGTTTGTAATTTGTCAAAAAGCTTATTTACGTCTGCTTTTGCGCAAGAATCAAGCATGCTTGTAGGCTCATCTAATACAAGAAGTTTTGATTTTGTAGCAATCGACGACGCAATAGCAACGCGCTGCTGCTGACCTCCACTCATATTGCTTGGGTCGCTAAAACGGTGATTTTCCATGTTTACAGCGCGTAAAGCTTTGCTTATATTTTGCTTCATAAATTCTTTAGAAGCGCACAAGTTTTCAAGCCCAAAAGCAACATCGTCTTCTACAACTGTTGTAACGATTTGGTCTTCTGGGCTTTGAAACAATGCTCCAATAGATTCTCGTGCTTTTTGGTACGCTTTTGAATCAACATTGTTTGCTTCAAAAACTTTTATTCCGCATAGCGTAACAATTCCAGAATCTGGGGAAGAAAGTCCTGCAATAATTTTAGCTAGCGTGGACTTTCCACTACCATTTTTGCCGATTATTGAGATTCTTTGACCATATGCAATTTCAAGATCTATTCCGTCTAGAATCCAAGTTTTTCCGCCATCATAGCTAAAGCGAACTTTTTGCAAAGAAACAGCATTATCTTTTTTAGCACAATAATCCGTATTGCTTTTTTCGTCTTTGTAGCTTGTTTTGTCACTTGCTTTATCTTGAATAACTTTATTGCTTTGCATAATTAGCTTGCTTTTTACTTAATTGACTAATGCTATTTTGGCTAATGCTATTTGTTTACTATTTGTTGTAGTTAAGAAGTTTTGAAACAGGCTTATAAACAAGCATAGTTACTACGCAATGAATCGCAAGCTTAATCACATTAAACGGTAGCAGAGCTGGAACTATAAGAGCAGCAACTTGCTCAACGCTAATATGAGCATAAAGCGGCGTAATAATAAGATTTCCGACTATTGCAAGAGCAATCGCAACTACAGAGCCAACCACAAGCGAAATAATAGCGCCTTCTTTGGTTCTAATTTTTTTGTAGACGATTGCAGCGCTAACAGAAGCGCCCATTGAAACCAATATTGCCATTATTGCGCCAAACGGGTTAGTGAAGAAGTGTGGAGCAAATCCTAGTACGCTTACGATTGCAGCGGCGAATGGTCCGTATGCAAATCCTGCAATTAAACACACAATTCCCGAAGGATCGTATTTAAGGTAGTTTACGTCTGGAATAAGTGGAAATTCTATAAAGCTTACAGCAATAGAGAGCGCAACGAATAGCGCGTATTTAGCAATTTTTTCGCTTGACCAATAGTTTGTGCCAGAGTAAGTTGCGTGATTATTTGCTGTGTGATTGCTTGTTTTATGATTATTTTCGCGTGAAATGCTCATTAGAGCCTCCGTTTCTTTCATCCGGACTTTAACCGTTGGCTTCGGATTTTAACCGAATCAGCAGCAGTGGTGCCGCTCGCGGGCTTCGAGACAATTCACTAATTCAAGAATTACCTCGTTACCGCCAGTAAGGATTTTCACCTTCCCTGAAACTACACTTTATTTTTATCTTATGCTAAGAACATTTATTGCTAAGTGCTAAGAACATTTAGCACGTTTGGGTAACTTTTGACTTGTAACGTTTTTTTGATGGCAATGCTAAGTGTAAGATTAAAAGCATGAGTGAAATTACGAATACTTCTGTTAATTCTATAGATAAGCTTGCGATTATTGTTGTTACTTATAAGCGCCAGGAGCTTCTTGCAAATCTTTTTAAATCTTTTGAGTGCCTGAATCAATGCCCTTGGCGAATTATTATTGTAGACAACGAAAGTAGCGAAAAAACGCGCAAAATGGTGTATGATCTAGGCGATATTCTTTCGCGCAGATGGGGCGCTTCTAGCGCGGACGATTCTGGCGATTCAAACCGCGTTGTTTACGCGCCACAAAGTAGCAATCTTGGGGGAGCTGGCGGTTTTAGTGCTGGCGTTAAAAAAGCGTATGAGCTTGGCGCACAATGGTTTTGGGTTATGGACGATGATGTTGAAACTGTTCCAGAATCTATTGAGCGTCTTTGCAAGTGGACTAAAAGCCACGATGTTATTCAAGGAAGCCGTTTAGACTACGACGGTGGCGATTTTTATTGGCAATATAACTTTATTGTTTCTCTTGGAATTCCTAATCCAATCGCTCCAGCAGCATTTGGGCCATCGGGCTACCGCGTTATGAACACAATGTGCTTTGAAGGTGGATTGTTTAAGCGCAATATTGTAGAGAAAATCGGACTTCCAGATTCGCGCTACTTTATTTATTGGGATGACACTACTTATGGCTATCTTGCTAGCAAAGTTACGAATCCGATTGTTGTAAATGACATTATTCTTCGCAGAACTCGTAATATTCCTAATTGGGATATTGCTGGTGTTCGCCAACTAAATTCCACTTCCGACATGAATCGTTACCATATTATGAGAAATCGTGGCTTTATGGCGCGCTACTTTATGATCCACGGAGATTTTAGACCATTTATGTTTGCTCTTGGAACAGCATTAACTGCTGCAAAAGAGCTTATTAGGCTTGTTGCTGTAAATCGTGAGCATATTTTAAGTGGCGTTAAAAAGCTTTTTACTGGTTGGATTGCAAGCAGAAAAATTTTGCATGATCCTAATTGGAAGCCAATGCCTCCGTTGAAATAGTGTGCAAAAATTAAGTTTTAAAACATCTTAAAGCATCTTAAAACTTCTTAAAACATAAACTAGAAGCCACCTAGCGTTTGCTAAGTGGCTTCTAGATTTTTATTTTATCTCTTTTTTCAGTGGGAGAGGTCAATTACCATTCGACCGCGAATCTTACCGCTGAGCATCTCATCGAAGATGTCGTTAATGTCTTCCATCTTGCGCATATGGCATTTTGGAACAACCTTGCCTTCAGCACCAAACTGGAACGCTTCTTCCAAATCCTTACGAGTTCCAACAAGGGATCCAACCAAGCGGATTCCGTCGAGAACAAGGCGAGGGATGCTGAGTTCCATATCTTCTGGTGGAAGACCAACAGCTGCAACAGTGCCGCCTGCTCGTACAGAGTCAACTGCACAGTTAAAAGCATCCTTGCTTACAGCGGTTACAACAGCGCCATGAGCGCCGCCTACCTTCTTCATAGCAAATTCAGGAACATTTTCCTTAAGTGGGTTCACGCACAAATCTGCGCCATATTCCTTAGCAAATTCAAGCTGAGCATCGTTAACATCTACTGCGATTACGTGCGCACCAAATACGTTCTTTGCATATTGCAACGCAAGATTACCAAGACCGCCAAGACCGAATAAAATAAGCCATTCGCCTGGATGTACGCCAGATTCCTTAATAGCCTTGTAGGTTGTAACGCCAGCGCAAGTGATGGAGCTTGCAGGAGCTGGATCCAAGCCTTCTGGGACCTTTACTGCATAGTCTGCTGCGACGATGCACTCTTGAGACATGCCACCATCGGCAGTGTATCCTGCATTCAAAACGCTACGGCAAAGTGTTTCTCGGCCAGTGGTGCAATATTCGCAATGTCCGCAACCCTTAAAGAACCATGCTACAGATGCACGGTCGCCTGGCTTTAATGTTGTAACACCAGGGCCAACTTCCTTAACAATACCAATACCTTCGTGGCCAAGAACAACACCAGTTTTATCGCCAAAATCTTGGTTCTTAACGTGAAGATCGGTGTGGCATACGCCGCAGCACTCCATATCGAGTAAGGCTTCGCCAAATTCCAATGGACGAAGTTCCTTCTCTACAACCTGAGCCTTCTTATCTTTGGTTGCAACAATAGCCTTCATAGAAACCTCCTTGTTCTATGCTTCATCTTTGAAAAACATTGCTTTTTCAGTTTTCTTTTACCTGTTTGGTAAAAGCTATCTTTTATTCTACATTATTTTTACGATTTTTCATGATAAAAATCACATTTTAATAAAAATTTTTATAAAAATTTATGGCTTAATGATAATAATTATCGTATTCAATATTTTTCTTATCGTTTTCTTATCTTTTTCTTATACTCAACACTCCGTAAAATTGCTTGAATACAGCAGAAAATCACTATATATTTTTTTATTTTTGATTATAACTTGCATTCAACAATAAATCAGGCTACTATGGCATCTTGTTTGCGGATATAGCTTAGTTGGTAAAGCGCAACCTTGCCAAGGTTGAGACCGCGGGTTCGAGTCCCGCTGTCCGCTCCATTTTTTATGTCTCAGCAGACTGTCCTCATATCTACTGAGATTTTTTATTTTCTATTACATGTCTCAGCACGTATGCCAGCTTTCGGTGTTATAGGCAGCCAAAAGGGTATAGGCCAAAACTGTGTAAAGCTAAGCTGATGAATATTCTGAAAATAGAATTAGTCAGCTTAGCTTTGGACTATAAAGCAATTCTTTTTATTCAATGTGTATAACTTTTGTTAGATAATCCTTGATTTTTCGGTGAAAATTCAAGCGTTATGAATGTTTTATCCACATATTAAATTAACTCTTTTATTTTTTGCAATAAGCTGTATGCTTTACTTAAACATTAGAAAATAATGTGAAAACAAAATTAACAAATAAGGAATTAAAAAATAAATGACTTGACAAAATTTTAGGAAAGAAGGAGAGAATGAGAAATTTTTCTAACACTCTGTTATATGCAAACGACGATGATAATGAGACATTTTGGGAGGTTATTAATAGTAACTTCCCAGATCAAGTAGATCCGTCGCGGTTCCAGACTAAAGATAGAAGACCTTTTCCAGTTTATGAAGGTTTAATACCAGTTGGGTCTTCTCGCTCAATGGCAAGTTATCACGTATCATCGTGTTTCAATAATACGCATGGTAAAAAGATGTACCTATATCTTGCAATGCAAATATGCAAAGTAGCGTGCATAGTAGGTGATATTTCTCACGGCAGGCCAATATCGCCAGAGATGAAAAGAGCATTAACAAAAGAGTGTATATACAAACTCGAGAATATGTGGTACTTGATTAATGAATGCTACAAAGATAAGCATAATGAGGCAGAAGTTTCTAAGCTAAGAAGTAATCCAACAATACCGAAGATGATAAACGGAATACTGGTTTCTCCATCACAATTAGAGGCAGTTGTTTTGCTTCATATTGGAGATACAGAATATTGGACATCTTTAACACTTAGATTCATAATGGGAAAATGGGTTTGCACGTTAGCAGATATAGGTTAGGTTTTACCTAATCGTAGTTTGCATAATATGAATTTTAAGTAGTTATTGATTCAATTAAGTATGTACATGCATAAACATGTTGGATTATTTAGCTTATTTGAGTAACGCCCCTAGAATATAATTTGCATTTGCTGTTTTACTCAAGGGGTTTTCTAAATCGTTATTTGTTAAATTGTTATTTTGTAAAAAACGCTAATTTTCTGTGCATATTTTTGTATCTTCATAGTTTTGTGTTGGCATGCTTATACCGTACAATTAAGAATATGCTGCGAGAATTTTCTGTAGAAGACATTCACCCAACTAACGATGGTGACACAATTTATTCATTGCTTGCCAATAGGGCAATGCGAGACCCGCAAGGTGTGATTGCACAATGGCAAGATGACAATACTCGTCAATGGCACGATGTTAGCGCATCACAGATGCTATCCAAAGTTCGTTCTACTGCAAGAGGCTTAATCGCTCTTGGCGTTAAGCAAGGAGACAAAATCGTTATTTACTCTCCAACTTGTTATGAATGGGGTGTTGTGGACTTTGCGTGCGCTTGTATTGGTGCTGTTAGCATACCTATTTACGAAACTGACTCCGCTCTTCAAGCTGCAGATATTATTTCGGAAGTAAAGCCTGTTATCGCTTTTGCAGGAGACGACGAGCATGCGCAATGCTTGGAAAGAGTTCGTCAAGACAATAAGCGAATTTCATTAAAAACGGTTTTTAACTTTAAGGCCAATGGTATTGATGCTGTTATTGATTTTGGAAAATCAATAAGCGACGATGAGCTAAATAATGCTATTAATCAAATAAAAGCAGATGATTTAGCAACTATTGTTTACACTTCTGGCTCTACTGGCAAGCCAAAGGGAGCAATGCTTACTAATAGAAACTTTACGCACATTGTTTACGCAGCATACGATGTTCTAAACGACATGTTGTATAAGCCAAGTAGAATACTTCTATTCCTTCCTCTTGCACATTGCTTTGCAAGGTATATTCAATATGTTGCAGTTGGAGCGAATGGCGTTATTGGATATGTTCCAAACGCTAAACATTTGTTGGCAGATTTGCGTAGTTTTAAGCCTACGTATTTGCTTGGCGTTCCTCGAGTGTTTGAAAAAGTTTATAACGCAGCATCTCAAAAAGCTGGAGCTGGAATCCGCGGTAGAATCTTTGCTAAGGCTGTTCAGCATTTTGTTGAGTGGTCTAAAGACGAAGTCGAAGGAAAATCGCATTCTATTTATGCAAAATTGCAGCACGATTTTTATATGAAGACTGTTGGTTCTTCTATAAGATCTGCACTTGGTCCTAATTTAGCGTGGCTAGCTTGTGGTGGTGCTCCAATAAATGCAGAGCTTGCTCACTTCTTTAATGGATTAGATGGAATAACTTTTATTCAAGGTTATGGAATGACGGAAACAGCTGCTCCATGTGTTGTTAACTTTGAGCATGCTAATCAAGTTGGTTCTGTTGGAAAGCCTGGTCCTGGAATCACAATTCGCATTGCAAATGATGGCGAAGTTCTTGTAAAAGGTCCTAATGTTTTTGTTGGATATTACGGAAAGCCAGAGCTTACTGCAGGAGTTATTGACCAAGATGGATGGCTTCATTCTGGCGATTTAGGCGAGATTGATGATGAGGGCTTCTTAACAATTACTGGCAGAAAAAAAGACATTATTATCACTGCTGGTGGAAAGAACATAAGTCCTGCTCCTCTTGAAACCATTATTGCAAAGTGTCCTATTGTTTCGCATGCAGTGGTTGTTGGAGATGGAAAGCCATTTGTTTCTGCTCTTATTGAGCTTGAGCCAGATATGGTTCGTTCTTGGCTTAATAATCAAGGAATGGATGAGACTATTCCAATGAAAGATATTGCACAAAATGATGCAATCCGATCTGTTGTTCAGCAATTTATTGATCAAGCTAATAGCACAGTTTCTAGAGCGGAGTCTATTCGTAAATTTGTTATTTTAGACGAAGAATTCTCTCAAGATGCTGGTACGTTAACGCCAAGCATGAAGGTTGTGCGTCCAAAGGTTTTGAAGAAATATAGCGATATTATTGAAACGCAGCTTTATGCTCCAAAACCTAATAGTAGGCCACTTCCTGCAACGGTTAAGATTTTAGATAAAACAACCGAGACTGTTAAGCAGGCTCAAGAAACTGTTAAGCAAGCTCAAGAGGTTGTTACTCCTAAAGTTAAGCAAGCTATTGATCAAGCTGCAACGCATCTGAAGCGTTTTGGAGAAGATTTGCCTTTGCAGTCCGATTCTAAGGAATCTTATTCAAATAATGAAGATGGAGTAAACCAAACCGTTAGTGAATAAGATTATAAAATAAAATACTAATAGGCTAATTAACAATTGCAAATACAGATTTACAGATGGTATTACTATAAAGTTTGTATAATTGTGGATTGCGATTTTAATTAGCTTTTTGTTTTAAGGAGTGCCGTGACTATTAGACAAATCCGAGTTGTTCCAGACCCTGTTCTTAGAACGCCTTGTGATGAAATTCGCGAGATTACGCCATCTGTTAGAAGTCTTGTAGAAGATTTATTAGAAACTGTAAACGATCCAGGTCGTGCAGGACTTAGCGCGAACCAAATTGGTGTTAATCTTAGAGCATTTTCTTATAATATTGATGGAACAATAGGCTATATTTTGAATCCCGTTATAGAAGAGCTTAGTGGAGAACAATACGGAGATGAGGGCTGCTTATCGGTTCCAGGATTGTGGTACAAGACCCGCAGAGCTGATTATGCTAGAACAAGAGGAATAGATCTAGACGGTAAAACTGTTGTTCTAGAAGGTAAAGGCTTAATGGCCCGCATGATTCAACATGAATGTGACCATCTTGATGGTCATGTGTATATTGACCGTTTAGAAAAAGATGTTAGAAAGCAAGCTTTACGCCAATTGCGCAATAGCTCTTCTAAGTAGCTAATTCAATAAATTATTGCGATTTTTTATAGAGATTGATTACAAAGTTAGTATAAAGCTTCTGCTATAATATGACTCTGCGTATTCGCTTTGAGCATGAGTGTTGTCGCGTTATACGATTGCTCGTTTTTTATTGTCTATCAGAATGCGCATATACGCGCCATGTACGCGTCCGTTCGTGTCGGTCGGCTTGGATTTAGTTATATGCTAGCCAAGTTGCATGCGAACAGACATGGCCAGGCAAGAACCGACAAGAAAGGTATATAGATATGGCACAGATTACCATGAGCGAAATGCTGAAGGCTGGTTTGCACTTCGGTCACCAAACTCGTCGCTGGAATCCAAAGATGAAGCAGTTCATTCTTACTCAGCGCAATGGTATTCATATCATCAATTTGTTCAAGTCGCTCGACATGATCGACAAGGCTTATGACTTTATTAAGCAGACTGTTGCTCACAATGGCACTGTTTTGTTTGTGGGTACTAAAAAGCAGGCTCAAGAAGCTGTGCAAAATCAGGCTACTCGCGTAAACATGCCTTACGTAAGTGAGCGCTGGCTCGGCGGTATGTTGACTAACTTCCAAACTGTTTCTACTCGCGTAAAGCGTTTGAAGGAACTCGAGGAAATGGACTTTACCGACGTTCGTGGATCTGGTTTAACCAAGAAGGAACTTTTGCTTCTTGAGCGCGAAAAGGATAAGCTTTCCAAGCAGCTCGGCGGTATTCGCAATATGAACCGTACTCCTTCTGCAATGTTTGTTGTAGACATTAACAAGGAAGCTTTGGCTGTTGAAGAAGCACACAAGCTCGGTATTCCAGTTGTGGCAATCGTTGACACCAACACCGATCCAGAATCCGTTGAGTATCCAATTCCAGCAAACGACGATGCAATTCGTGGCGTAGAGCTTCTTACAAGCTTGATGGCCGATGCTGTTGCAGAAGGTTTGCTTGATCACGCTGGCAAGGGTGCAAAGGCTGAAGATGCCAATGCTCAGCCAATGGCAGCATGGGAAAAGGAACTGCTCACTAAGGAATCTGAACAGTCCGACAATGAAGCCAAGGCTGAATAAGCCTGTTGGCAGTTAATGAGGAGAACAAAATGGCAGCAATTACTGCAGCGTTGATTAAGCAGGTGCGCGAAGAAACTGGCGCAGGCATGATGGACGTTAAGAAGGCTCTTACTGAAGCCGAAGGCGATGTAGCTCGCGCTAAGGAAATCATCCGCGCTAAGGGCATTCAGGCCGCTGGCAAGCGTGAAGGTCGCAAGGCCCAAGAAGGAACCGTTGCTTCTAAGGTTGTTAAGACTGCAGAAGGCGAAACTGGTTATGCAGTTGAGTTGAATTCCGAAACTGACTTTGTTGCTAAGACACCAAAGTTTGTTGAATTCTCCGAAACTGTGTTGAACAATGCTATTGAAGCCAATGCTTCTAATGCAGAAGAGCTTCTTGCCGCTAAGGCTGGAGATGCTACTGTTAAGGAAGAAGTTGAAGAAGCATCAGCATTGTTTGGCGAGCACGTTAAGGTTGGCCAGATTGCCAAGGTTAACGGTCCTCACGTTGAGGTTTACGCTCACAAGAAGTCCGTTGAATTGCCTCCAAGCATTGTTTCTATGATTGCTACCGACGAAGCAGGCGCTAAGGTTGCTCACGAAGCTGCTTTGCAAATTTCCGCTATGGGTGCTCAGTGGCTCCGCCGCGAAGACGTTCCAGCAGATGTGTTGGAGTCCGAGCGTCGCGTTGCTACCGAAAAGTCCTTGGCAGAAGGCAAGCCAGAAAAGATCGTTCCAAAGATTGTTGAAGGCCGTTTGAACGCATTCTTCAAGGAAACTGTTCTTCTTGAGCAAGCTTATGTTAAGGATCCTTCCAAGACTATTGGCGACTTGTTCAAGGAAGTTGGCGGCTCTGCTTTAGCTTTCGCTCGTGTTGAGGTTGGCAAAGGCTCTGCTGAATAGTTTTTGCTAAGTTTCAAATAATTTTCTTTTACTGAAAACTATTTGAAATGTAAAAATGGACTTGCGTGTTTAACGCGTGAGTCCATTTTTGTTTGCAACATATTGTTTGAGCAGATAAACTATTAATCAAAATGCATACAGGGAGGCTGCGTTAAATGGACAACACTTTTGAATTGTCCGCTGCAAAGATGCGCGAACACGGTATGAGCGAAGTTGCTATTAGCCAATTTGAACGTCTTTATAAAGTGTGGAATGAAGCTAAAACTGGCGGATTTATTCGCGAAAACGCAGTAGAACCTATTAAGACTGTGCCAAATTTTCATGAGATTTATGAAACAATTGATCACAATAAAGCCGTTAACGCGTTTTCAAAAACAGCATTTATTAAGCTAAATGGTGGTCTTGGAACGTCAATGGGATTGTCTTGCGCAAAGTCGCTATTGCCAGTTAGAAGACATAAAGCTCGTCAAATGAGATTTATTGATATTATAATTGGTCAAGTTCTTACAGCGCGCCAACGTTTAGGCGTTGATTTGCCTTTGATTTTTATGAACTCTTTCCGCACGTCTAAAGATACTTTACAAGTATTAAAGCGTACAAAAAAATTTTCTCAAGAAAATATTCCTGTTGAAATTATTCAGCATCAAGAGCCAAAGCTTTTAGAGGAAACGGGTGAGCCTGTTTCTTGTTCTAAAGACAGTAGTTTAGAATGGTGCCCTCCGGGTCACGGTGACATTTTTTCAACTATTTGGGAATCTGGATTGTTGGATATTCTAAAGAAAAATGGCATTAAGTACTTGTTCATTTCTAACTCCGACAATTTAGGCGCAAGACCGTCTAGGACTCTTGCTCAGCATTTTGAAAATACTGGTGCATCAATCATGATTGAGGTTGCTAAGCGTACTCAAGCAGACCGTAAAGGTGGTCATATTGTTAGAAGTCTTGAAACTGGCAGAATGATGCTTCGCGAAATGACTCAAGTTGCTGCAGAAGATAGAAGAAGTGCGCAAAGTATTAATAAACATCCTTATTTTAATACTAATAATATTTGGATTCGTGTTGATGCTTTGCAAAAGATTCTTAAAAAATATAAAGGTGTTCTCCCTCTTCCAGTTATTTGCAATCACAAGACTGTTGACCCAACTGATGATTCAAGCGAAAAGGTGATTCAGCTTGAAACTGCTATGGGCTCTGCTGTTTCTCTTTTTGATGATGCAATTTGCGTTGAGGTTGATAGAATGCGATTTTTGCCTGTAAAGACAACTAACGATTTGTTTATAATGCGTTCTGATCGCTTCCATCTTACGGATTCTTACGAGATGGAAGATGGCAATTACATATTTCCAAATGTGGATTTAGATCCACGATTTTATAAGACTATTGATGATTTTAACGAAAGATTCCCGTATTCTGTTCCAGCTTTGGCGGCTGCAAAATCTGTTACAATACGAGGCGATTGGACTTTTGGAAGTCAAGTTTCTATGTTTGCGGATGCTGTTTTAGAAGATACGGGGGAGCCAAGCTACGTTCCAAATGGCGAATTTGTGGGGCCTCAGGGCATTGAACCAGATGAGTGGGTGTAATCACAAAATAAATTCATTCGGGCGTGTCGTGTGGAAAATGGCCTTATTCCAACGTTTTTATAGTGTTGATTAATGGCTTTTTAAGAAAATTGATGACTTTTTTTGAAAATGTCCACACGTATGGCAAAACACCATTAAAATAGTTAAGGTGTGTGTTGAGAATTTAGCGTTTTTCGCATGTTTTTAACACAAGATGAAACTACAAAAGAAACGATACGTGAGGACAAATGGCAGAAGGAAGTAACGGAAGACGTCGTTTTTCCGATAAGTGGGGTAAACACGAGCTTGATGTGCTAGCTGTGTTGTCTTCCGCATTTCCACAATGGCTGACTTCGCGTCAGATTGCGCAACGAGTTAAGGCTTATGCCGATTCTTATGGAGAGCTTGCCGACCAAGCTGCAAAGGCTGCGTTTGCAAAGCAATTCCAAAGAGATCGTGCAAAGCTTGCAGCTATGGGTATTGCGATTGAATCTCGTCAGCCTGAATATTCTTCAAAGTCAGAAGGCCAAGATTTTGCATCTTACAGGTTGCAACTTGGTGACGAACCACGCGTGCGTATTCGTTTTGAACAAGAAGAGCTTCCTGTTCTTGCAGCTGCTAATTATTTAGCTCGCTCTATGTCGATTTCTTCTTCTGAATCGCGCAAAGTAGATCAGCAACATTCTTCTGCGTCTCGTACTGCTCCGCGCGTTCCTCAAACACCTATTCCTGGTTTGGGCTTAGATTCGATTGCTCCAGGGCTTGGAACTCAAACAATTCCAGACGCATTGGTTAAGGTTATTGATTCTAGAAGATTTGCAGCAACTGTTGACGTTGATGGTGAACATTTGAACGTTGCATACACTGATTCCGACGATTTAGCAATGTTTGTTCTTGAACATCCAGGTTCTTGCGTTGTAAGCCCTCAAGAAGCTGTGGACGCTTTCTATAGAAGGCTGAATGCTGCTACGCAATTCGTTGAATGCGACGAGAATTACGCTGATCAAAGCGTTGATTCTGCACGTTCTAATGCGGAAGACAATCAAGCCCTTTCGGAAAACGAGCCAGACAAGTCTCGTCAGAAGAAGACGTCTTTCCAAACTGGAAGCGAAGTAGATCGCAGACTTCGACTAATGCTTTTCCTTTCTGCTCATCTTGGAGAAGAATTCCCACTAAATGAGCTTGCTGTAAGATTCATTGGCAAACCTAAGAATGACGATGAACTTCGTAGATTTGTTGCGATTTTGCATAAAGACATTAATACGCTTACTACTGTTTCCGACGATGGCGAGATGGCAGGTAGCCAATTCTTCGATATTGATTGGTCTCTTTTAGAAGCCGAAGGTATTGTTTCCGCAACTAATTCGCTTGGTCTTGAGCGTTTAGCTGGAGTTTCTCAACAATATATGAGCATGCTTACGGCTTCTATCAACTACCTTGCGCATTCTCCTCTTTTGCCTGTTGAACAAAGAAATCAAGCCAAAGCGCTTTACATGCGTTTGCGTAGGCATGTTAGCCCAGGGGAGACTCCTTGGCTTAGCCTTACTGGTTACGAGGTGGAGCCTAGAAATTGTTCTGTTGTTCGCAGTGCTATTAGTGCTAATGCATTAATCGACATGGAGTACACGGACGGTGCTGGTAGAACGCGCAGAAAGATTGTTGCTCCTTCTAAGATTTTTGTTGATGAAGGCGTTTACTACGTTGCTGTTTGGACAGATGTTGAGGCTCAAACTCCACAAGATAAGCGTACTTTTGTTGCAAAAGACACTTCGATTAATAAAGCAAACGGTTTGCCTAGAATTTGGCAGGTTTTGCGCGTTGCAAGAATTGAGCGTGCAGAAGTTGTTAAGCCTATTTGCCCTGTAGAAATTCCAGATGTTCCAGTTAGCGAACTTAGAAAATGGAGTTTTGACAATGGCACTCAAACATGCTTTATTACAGATGAGCCAGATTTGAACTTCTTAAAGAGTCTTTCTGGAGCTACCATCGAGCCTTGTGGAACTGGTGTTAAGGTTCATTTAACGGTTTCTTCCGACTCTTGGTTTGTTGCATTTTGCATTGCTCACGCTCGTCATATTAAAGCTGTTTCTCCAGAAACTTTGCGCACTATGATTATTGCTCGAGCACAGCGAGAATTAAGCGTTAATAATAGCGATTGCCAAAACTTGGAGAATTAAAATGCCATGGTGGATTTGGCTTTTATTAACTCTTTTTATGCTATGCATGATTGGTGCAGGGCTTGCGTACGCGCTTAAATGCGCGTATAAAATTTTAACGAATTGCACAAGTTTTTATACTAAGGCTTATTCTTGTTTTGAAAAGTTGCAAAACAGTGAAGATTCGTTGAAAAAGGATTCATATCCATTTTTTACGCGTCCGATTTTCGATGCTGCGCAACGTGTAGAAGAGGCTCGAATTAGAGTTTTGAAGCGCCAAGAAAAAGTAGGGGATTCTCATAGGACTGTTTGGCAGCATTGGAATAATGTGTCTTTGCGCAAAGAAGATATTGACAATCCAATTTTTAATGAATCTAAAGAAACTAAAGGAAACTAAAGAATAGTTTATGACTACGCTCCCATTATCTCCGTCTCAAAGATTTAGTGCGTTTCGCAAGACTTTGCAACATTCTAAATCAATGGCTGCTAAATTTGAAAGCTCCTTAAGCTTTGATTTGGATGATTTTCAACTTGAGGCAATTGATGCTCTAGAAAATGGAGATAACGTTCTTGTTGCTGCTCCTACAGGTGCTGGTAAAACTGTTGTAGCAGATTTTGCTGTTTTTTTGGGTGTAAATCGCGGTGTTAAAACCTTCTATACAACTCCAATCAAGGCTCTTAGCAACCAAAAATATCATGATTTTTGCGAAGTTTATGGATCTAATAAAGTTGGTCTTTTAACAGGAGATACATCTGTTAACAGTGAAGCAGATATTGTTGTTATGACAACAGAAGTCTTACGAAATATGCTTTATGAGCGTTCAATAACACTTAATTCGCTTGGATTTGTTGTTTTAGACGAAGTGCACTATTTAGCAGATAAATTCCGAGGAGCAGTTTGGGAAGAAGTTATTATTCATCTTCCGCAAAGCGTTAAAATTATTGGACTTTCGGCAACTGTTTCTAATGTTGAAGATTTTAGCGCATGGATTTCTTCTGTTCGCGGAAACACTCATTTAATCGTAGATGAGCATAGGCCTGTTCCTCTTGAACGTCATGTTATTATCCAAAAAGATGGCCAAACAGAGCCAGAGCTTCTTAATCTTTACGATTCAGACAAAAATGGCAATCCAACGAATCGTGTAAATCTTGCTTTAACTAGAAAGTTAAGCCAGTGGGAAAATGCTGCTTTGCGCAAAAAATCTTCTTATTTAAGTAAAGATAAGAGATTCTCTAAAGGGCGATTTTCTAAAAGAAAATCGCGCGATCGCTCTAGTGATTTACAAAAAAATTCCAAGTCGTCTTTAACTGTTCGTCATACTCCTAAAAGATGGGCTGTTATTGACGAGCTTGATTATCTTAATATGCTTCCTGGGATTTACTTTATTTTCTCACGTTCTGGTTGCGATCAAGCTGTTCAGCAATGCTTAAACGCTGGTCTAGCTCTTACAAGCGATGAAGAGATGTACGAGATTCGTAGAATTGTTGATTCAATGATCTCGCAAAATAAGCTTTCTAAAAGTGACTTAAAAGCGCTTAGATTTGAACGCTTTAGATATGCTCTTGAGCAAGGATTTGCGGCTCATCACGCAGGTATGATTGCGATTTTTAGGCATATTGTTGAAACTCTTTTTGAGCGTGGTCTTATTAAGATTATTTTTGCCACAGAAACGCTTGCTTTAGGCTTAAATATGCCAGCTAGGAGCGTTGTTGTAGAAAAGCTAGTTAAGTATGATGGCACAGGTCATGTTCCTCTTACTCCTGGAGAGTTTACTCAACTTACTGGCCGAGCTGGCAGGCGTGGAATTGACGATATTGGTCATGCTGTTTTAATAGACAATCCTGATTTTGACCCAGCTAAAGCGGCTTCTCTTTCTAGTAAGCGTGTTTATCCTCTTCACTCTAGCTTTGTTCCAACTTTTAACATGGCGGTTAATCTTCTTAATAATAGCGATGCAAAAACAGCTCGAGTAACGCTTAGTAGCTCATTTGCTCAATGGGAAGCGAACGCTTCTGCAGCGCGCCTTTTGAGTCGTATTGAAGAGCTTCAAGAGGCGATTAGTGGCTATGAGCAAGCTTTCCATTGTTCTAATGGCGATTTTGCTGAGTTTATGACTCTTAGAATGCGCCTTAAAGACGCTCAACATGATCAGCGTAGAAAACTTAAGCATACGCTGTTTTCCAGCGATTTAGAGCGTTCAAATGCCTTCAAAGAGTTAGATAACAAAATTGCTAGTTTGCGTAGTCAAGAAAGAAACCATCCTTGCGCAAATTGCCCAGATATTCAGAGTCACTTGCATTGGGGCTATTATTGGGCCAGAGAAACAAAAGAGTTAAATCAAGTTAAAGAACGTTATAATTCTAGAACTGGTTCTGTTGCAAGATGTTTTGACCGTATTTGCAACGTTCTTTGTAGTTTGGATTACTTAAAAGAAACAGGTAATACGTTTGCTTTGACTAATAAAGGTCAGCTTCTTAGACGACTTTATAACGAGCTTGATGTTGTTTTTGCGCAAGCTATTTGCGAAGGTATTTTTAACGATTTAACTCCTATTGAGCTGTTGAGTTGTGTATCTTCTTTGGTTTATGAGTCTAGAGGTCCAGTTGGATTGGAGCCAAGAAGATATCCTGGCGGATTAGACGGCGCTGTATTCAATACTGTTTCTAGACTAAAGGAATTGTTTATGCGCATAAGCAATATGTGCTTAAATAATCATCTTGATGCGTTGAAATCGCTTGATTTTGGCGCAGTAGACCTTATATACGATTGGGCGCGAGGCGCTGATTTGCTTGATATTTTGCAAAATACAGATATTACGGGTGGGGATTTTGTTCGTTTTGCTAAAAGACTTATAGACTTGCTTAATCAGCTTGCTGTTCTTAGCGATTATTTAAGAATTTTGCCTAATGTAGACGATTCGTTAGCACACAAAGCATATGAAGCAGTTCAAATAATTAATCGTGGGGTAGTAGCCTATTGTGATGTTTAGTATTTATAGTCCGTGCAATTCGCTAGCTTTATAATGGAAACTAAAAGGAGAATATAATATGGCAGAACGCAGTTTACGTGGTATGAGCATTGGTGCAAAGTCGTTAGAATCCGACGATAATGTTGATTTTGCAGCTCGTAATGATGTTACATATGTTTGTCCTAAAGGGCATAGGACTATTCTCCCGCTTGCTCAAGGTGCAGAAGTTCCAGAAGAATGGGAATGCCGTTGCGGCGCTTTAGCGCATAAAGAAGGCGACGCAGATAGGCCAGATGATGATTTTAATAAGCCAACTCGAACTCATTGGGATATGCTTTTAGAGCGCAGAAGCGAAGAAGAGCTTAAAGCTTTGCTCGATAAGCGCTTGAAAATGCATCACGAAGGTTGGATTCCTGATTACGAGTAGTCTTTGATGTGTAGTTTTACTTTAATTTTGTGATTAATCACTAATATTAATTATTTAATTTAGGATTTTAGGGAAAACTCCATGAAAGTTGTTTTGCTTGATTTAGATGGCACTTTGACTCAATCTCATATGGGAATTATTGCGTGTGCTAAAAAAGCTATGAGCGATTTAGGAATGCAAATTCCAGACGATGAAGAGATGATGCGTTTTGTAGGGCCGTCTATTCTTGAATCTTTTCAACGAAATGGCATGCCAGAAGATTTGCAATTAGAAGGCGTAAAGTTGTATAGAAAGTATTATTCCGAAGTTGCAACTTTTACAGATCCTAAAAATCCTAGTGGTAGTAAAATCACTGGAAGTCTTTTAAATAGTGTTTATGAAGGCATTCCAGAACAATTAAAGAAACTACGTGAATCTGGATATTATCTTGCTACAGCATCTTGCAAGCCAGAATATCAAGTTAAGCCTATTTGTGATTATTTTGGTTTAACAGATTTGATTGATGGAATTTACGGCGCAAGTGCCGATATGTCTAGAATTAAAAAAGACCAAGTTATACGTTATGTTCTAAAAAATATTGGTTTTGACTATTCGCTAGACAAAGCATTAATGGTTGGCGATCGATGGACGGACGCAGATGGCGCATTAGCTTGCTACATTGATTGTCTTGGTTGCGCTTGGGGCTACGCAGAGCCTGGTGAGCTTAAAAAGCACGGTGCTTATAGGATTATTGACAATGTTTGTGATTTGAGCATTGCTATTGATGAATATTTTGATAATTCTAATACTTTGCGCAAATAATATTTATATAAAAATAATTCTATATAAGTATCCGATAATGTACGTTATGTCAGATTTGTTATAAATCACGAATAAAACACACTACATAAGAATTAGAGTCAGCACACCACTTTCATTTTTTATTATTCATTATTTTTTTATTCTTAATATTTCGATATTTTCAATATGATATAAATTTTATGATTTAAGATTCTTTAGTTTTAAGATTCTTTAGATAAATCAGCTCGTACTTGCTTAACAATGCATCCAACTGCGATTGCAAAAACAGCTGAGCCGCCCTCAAGCATGCTAAACATATTTTCTTGATTATTGTTACATTCCATAACAGATTGACCATCGCAAATTATTGTCATGCGCTCAAGATGATTAACACTATAACAATTCAAAAAAACTATAGCTTTTGTAACGTTTGTAAGATTTACGCCAGCGTCTAAAAGTCGCTTAGCAACCGCCATAATAGAAATATCCTTAAAAGAATATAAACGCCTGGATCCAGACCCGTGAGAAGGATTAATAGAAGGCTCAATAATGTTTTTTCTAGCCCAATAATCAAGTTGCCTATAGGTTATTCCAGCAATCTTCATTGCAACGCTTCCGCGATATCCTACGGACTCTTCTCCGTAGCTAGAAAAAGCAAACAACTCCCCCTGCACTGGCTGATTATTAGATTCGTAGAAATCCGCCAGTGCATTTTTGCTAGAAGAGTTTTTTAACACCATTATTGTTTATTATGTTTATTGTGTTTATCGCTATCGTTTACTAACAGCACTTTGCGTAAAGAACATTAAGCGATATTTGCCAATCATAATCTCATCGCCATTATTAAGAACTGCTTCATCAACTCGATTACGATTAACATAGGTTCCGTTTAAGCTGCCAGCATCTGCAATGCTAAAAACGTTTCCATTCCTTCTAAACACTGCATGCGCTCTAGAAACAGTAGAATCGTCAAGCATAATATCTGCTCTAGAGTCACGCCCAACCGATACAACATCTTCGTCTAGCAAATAACGAGACCCAGAAACTGCCCCACGTGTAGAAATAAGCAAAGCGGTGCCTGGCAGTAGTTTTGCTATTGTGTCTAAATCATCCTGTTTGAGTGGGCGGTCTGCGTTCGAGTTTATTGGAATAGTTATTGCTGGCATGCCAATAATGGTTGTTTCGCCAGCTGTAGGAATAGGTTCAGTCATAATTGCTATTTTACCTTCTTATTCGACTGGTTTTGCATATTGATACTGTTTTGGTTCGCGTGTTGAACGAATCTCAACCTCTTCAGGCGTTGAAACGTATACGGAAGCGCCAAATTTAACTTTTAATCTAGATCCAACTCCCCCTGCAATATTTACGGCGTTTTGCAAATTTTGCGCATCGCCAATAGCCTTAACTATGTAAGGAGGATTTATCTCGATTCCATCGCACAGCAATCCATGCTTAGTGTCGGAAATATAAGTAGAAGTAACAATGCGAATATCGTTAATAGACATAACTTCCACGCCAGCGTTGCGAAGCTCTTCTATAAGCTGAAACATAGTTGCAGCATCTACGCGCTCTTTTTCTCCAGCTGTAATATGAATAATTACACCTTTTCCAATTGCTGGAAGGCGACCAGAAATCAAGCCGCTTGTTTGCGAATTTTGCTTAGCAATTCTAGCAGCTTCTTCTTGCTTATTCACAGATGCTTTTAGAGAATTAAGCTGACTTGTTAATTCAAACTTTCGTTGTTCAAGATTTTGTATTTGAGAATTAGTTTCTGTAATCAATCGCGTAAGCTCATCTTCGCTCATAGTTTGGTACACAAGAGCACTTCGATTTACTTGAATCATATATGCAAAGCTAAGAAGAGCGCAAAGAAGCATAACAAGTAAGCCTGTTAAAATGCGCGTTCTAGTAACATGACCTTGCAAAGATGGCTTATTTTTGCGCTTAACGATTGGGAAGGAACCCGTTTGCGTGCGGTCACTTTCTCGATCTTTAGCATGCTGGCGATGAAGCCGTTTAACAATATTGTCTACATTTTTATCAATATTATTATCGCTTAATTCATTGTTTTTTACGCTGTTTTTTGAAGTATTCGCAAGTGGATGTTTCATATTATCCCCTGAATCTATCCCCTAAATATAAAACGACGAATTGCAGAAACGTTAGAGAAGATTCGTATTCCTAAAACAACAATAACAGCCGTTTGCAATTGTGCACCAACTCCAAGCTGGTTGCCAAGCAAGACTAAAAGCGTTGCAGCAATAACATTTGAGAAGAACGAAATAACAAACACTTTGTCGGAAAAGCTGCGCTCAAAATAAGCTCTAGCAGCGCCAAGAAGAGCATCTAGTGCAGCAAGCACCATGATTGGCAAATACGGTTGAATAACCACTGGAATATCTGGATGCACAACAATGCCAATAAGTGCTCCTAAAATCAATCCAAGAATAGCTGTCATAACCTATTTCCTATCTTTCCTATCTTCTACTAGTCAACTCTTTTGCAAAATTGACTTCTCCCGTTCCAGCTGCCGACAACTTTAAGTTATTAGTAGCTGAAACTTGTGGATTAATACCAGCATTTGTAAGAGAAGTAAACCATTCAGAATGCTTTTGAGAATTTAACTTTTCAATAAGGCTAGAGCTGTCTCCTATTGCCTCAATCGTATACGGGCTTTGAGTTTGATTAACTCCAACAAGAATCGTGGATCCTGCAGTACGAATCGATGTTTGAGAACCAATCCTGTATCCGTTAATTGATATTGCTTCTGCTCCAGCATCCCAAAGAATAGAAACAAAGATTTGAATATCTCGATCGCTAACAACCTTGATTCTAGCACCTTTAGACATTTCTCTAGGAAGAGAGCCATTAGAAACATCGTTACTTGCAGAAATAGGATTTGCAATAGTTAAAACAACACCAGGGCCATATACAGCGTGAGTGCCATTAGTCATGTTGTCGGATTTATCAACTTGATTTTCGTACGGAGTGTTAATTCTTTTAGACTCTTTGTCTACACTAGCGCGAAGCTTTGCAACTTCTTTAACAAGATTATCGAATCTGCTTGCGTGAGTCGTAAGCTCGTTCGCTAAAGATACGCGTATAGCTTTACGCGAATCAGCGTGTAGTTTACGTACGAATTGACTACCAACAGTACCAACAGCAATGCAAATTAAAAAAACAATTATTCTTGTAATCCAAAGACTAATCTTGCTAACATTTTGCTTATTTAGTCTAGAATCCATAAAAAGCGGATCAACTGGCCTGTTGCTTAAATCATCTATTAGTCTAAGAGAATAATCTTCAAGCCTACGATGCCTATCTCGATGCGATGAAAAAGTATACGATGAATTTGTAACGTGATGAGCGCCTAAATTAAACACGGATTTAGAAAATACTGCTCTGCGCTTAGAAAACAAAACAACAGTTGGAGCAGGAAAAGACTCTGGAGCTTTGCCACTAGAGGCATAATCTCCGCTTTGATTTAGATTAGAAGTCTTTTCCACCATGATTCATCCGTTGTTATTGATTAGTTTTCAAAAATCGTAAGAATTATTTAGCCTTTTTTATTAGTAGCTTATAAGCTTGTATACAGTACAATATTCCCGCAAACCAATAAAGCGTTATTCCCCAAATCGCACATGCAATTGCAGCAGCATATAGAATAAGCACTGGCTCTGTTGCAATCGCGAAAACAATCATAAATAGAACAATAGTTACCATTAGCAATGCTGTTCCAGTTTTGCCCATAAAATTAACAGGCAAAGGGCCATAGTCGTATTGTGCAAGAATCACAATTAAAATTGCCATTATTGCGTCTCGCAAAACAACTAAAGCTAATGCCCACCAAGGTATAATCTTTGCAAATGCTAAAGCTAGTGTGCTGCAAACTATAAGAAGCCTATCTGCAATAGGGTCTAGAATCTGACCTAATTTGCTAACCTGATTAAAAGTTCTTGCAATATAACCGTCAATACAATCAGAAAGTGCAGCAATTGCAAGAACAATTAAAGCAGGCCACATTTTGTGTTGCGCAATTAAAACAGCAAGATAAGGTATTGAGCATATTCTTAAAAAGCTAATAACATTAGGCACAGTAAGAACTCGATTAAGCGCTTCAGGACTATATTCCTGACTATAAACGAATTTGACCATACCTAATTTCCTTAAAACTTTCTAAAAATAAAATTTCAATACTAATATTATTGCGAATAATAAAATATTGGGGCACTTTTATGCCCCAATATTTCTACGCACGCCAAGCTTCTTGAGCAATATTACGAATAGAATCAATTGCTTGAGCTGGGCTACTTGCTCCGTAAACTGCAGAGCCAGCAACAAGAACATCTGCTCCAGCTTGTGCAACAGTTGCAGCAGTAGATGGGCTAACTCCGCCGTCAACCTGAATATGCGTGCTTAGTCCGCGGCGCGTAATCTCATCGCGTAAACGGCGAACCTTGTTCATTTGATTGCTTAAGAACTTTTGACCACCAAAACCAGGCTCTACAGTCATAATAAGAACCATGTCGAACTCGTCTAAAATATCGAAAATAGGCTCAACTGGCTCAGCTGGGCGAACTGCAAAGCAAGCTTTGCAACCCATATCTCTAAGCTGGCGCGCAAGACGCACAGGAGCGTGAGTTGCACCCATGTGGAAGCTAACAGAATCAGCCCCGAGCTTAGCGTATTCTGGTGCCCAACGGTCTGGGTCTTCAATCATCAAATGAACATCTACAGGAAGATTAGTAACTTCGCAAATGCGCTTTACAATCGGCTCCCCCAAAGTCAAATTCGGTACAAAATGATGATCCATAACATCAACGTGAACAAGATCAGCATTGGAAATTGCTATAAGATCTCTTTCAAGATTGCAAAAATCTGCAGAAAGAATGCTAGGTGCTATTTGTATATTCATGTGTTCCATTCTAAGAAAAGCAAGCGACTAGAAAAACAAAATCTAACTAAAACTAACTAAAGCTAACTATTTAACTTAGATTCCTCTTTGGCTTCTCTTTTAGAAACCATTTTTGTTTTGGATTGAAGTTCGCGCTCACGTTCGTATGCAGTAATGTCGATTAAACGGTTCACAAGATTTGCTCGCGATTTTTTACTATTTTGCAAAATAACAAAAACAATAATCGAAGCAATAAAAATAACAATCGATACCCAAACGTTAATTCTTACTCCAAGGAAAGTGTGTGAAAAATCAATGCGTAAAGCTTCAATCCACATTCTTCCAGCCGTATACCACATTACGTAAAGAACAAACTCAGAACCAGACTTAAGCTTGCTTTTAAGCGCTTTACTAAAGCATATAAGCAAAGCAGCACCTGCAAAATTCCAAAGCATCTCGTACAAAAACGTTGGGTGAAAAAGTGTGCCTTCTGGGCATGTAAGACCGTCGTAGCATCTTTCAGCGTGACCAATTGCATTTGATGCCGAATAATTAAGTTTTAATCCCCATGGAAGTGTTGTAGGAGCGCCATAAAGTTCTTGATTAAACCAATTGCCTAAACGCCCTATTCCTTGAGCTACAAGCAATGCAGGAGCTGCACAATCAGCAAGTAGGCTTATAGGATATTTTCTGTACGCGCAAAATGCACTAGCAGCCAAAGATCCAAGTATTACTCCACCCCAGATTCCAAGTCCACCATTCCAAATCCTAAAAATTTCTAGAAAATCGCCATTTGCTCCAAAAAACTTCTCTGGAGTTGTAATAACGTGATATAGACGCGCGCCAACAATTCCCATAGGAAGGCTTACAAGAGCTATATCTAGAATTTGGTTAAAATCTCCGCCTTCTCGCTTCCATCTTCGATTTGCAATCCAAATTGCAACTAGCGCTCCAGCAAGAATCGAAAGAGCATAAAATCTTAATGTAATAGGTCCGAATGTAATTTGAGAAATACTTGGACTAGGAATAGCACAAATCGTCATATTCTTTACTTTCCTTTATTTTCTTTTACTTTCAACAAAACATAAGGACTTTTGTTAAAACGTTTAATTGGTAAATTCTAATTGGTAAAAACTAATATTAGAATCCAACAGCTTTGATTAATGCCATTAAAACTGGCGCACACAGCAAGATTGAGTCCACTCTATCTAAAACTCCGCCATGACCTTTAAGCAAATGACCCATGTCTTTAATGCCAATATCTCGTTTAAGCATAGATGCGCACAAATCACCAAAAGTTCCAACAATTCCAGACAAAATGCCCATAACAGCAGGCATCCACCAGAATTTAATCCAAGATGTTCCATAGAATCCAGCAACAATCGCGTAAGCTCCGATTAGTGCAAGAAGCATAGATCCTATAAGTCCTTCAACAGACTTTTTTGGAGATATTCGTGGAGAAAGCTTATGTTTACCTAACCATGCTCCAGCAAAAAGACCACCCGTATCGCTTAAAGCAGGTAAAAATATGAGTAGCATTGCGTGCGCTACAGCTTGTTTAGAATCAGCTATAGATAAAATAATGCAAGAAGCAAGAAGAGGAATGTACAACACTACAAACAACGAAACAGCTGTATTAGTAAAAGTATTAGCTTTTAAGCTTTTAGAAGTTGCACGCTGTAGTTTCTTTTCTACAGCACGCATAGTTCTTTTAGATACAGTGCTATTTAGAGTTGCAAAAATAACAGTTAAAATAAGCGAGGCAGTTATTCCACTTGCCATTGCAACTGCATGCCACTTTGCGTAGAAGGTTGAAAAAATCGTAATAACCGAGCAAATAGACAATACAGCAAAAGGAATCCTAAACCCCGCTGTAGCAAAGTCAACGTGCAATTCCCACAATGCAAGAAGCATAAAAACAGTTAAAAGAACAACAAAAGCATCTATACTTACAAGAAGACATGCCACAATTACAGCAATCAGCAGCACTGCAGTTGCAATAGCTTGTGGCATGTTCCTGCCAGTTCGCTTGTTTATATCTGTTAAAGCTTCATAAGCATCGTTTGTAGCATTTGAATCCAAAGAATCAAACCTCCATGATTTCCTTCTGCTTGCCTTCTAGCAAAGCGTCTAAGGAATCGGTAACTTGCTTAGTTACTTTATCTAGTTCTTTTTGCAAGCGATCGCCTTCATCTTCGCCAATCTCGCCATCTTTAACAGACTTATCAATGCTTTCTTTAGTCTTGCGACGAATATTTCTAACAGCAACCTTGCCTTCTTCTGCCTTGGTCTTAGCAAGCTTTACGTATTCCTTACGTCTGTCTTCAGTAAGCTCTGGCATTGTAACGCGAATAACATTGCCATCTCTGTTAGGGCTAACACCCAAATCTGAATCGCGAATAGCTTTTTCAACAGCATTTGCTTGCGATGCGTCAAAAGGAGTAACAGAAAGAGTTCTTGGCTCTGGAACGCCAATAGAAGCTACAGCCTTAATAGGAGTTGGAGCACCATAATAGTCAACCATAATGCCATTAAGAAGAGCAGGATTAGCTCGACCAGTCCTAATGCCCATAAAGTTTTCTTTTGTAGCTTCAACAGACTTGTTCATTTGTTCAAGAGCCTGATCAATAATAGCTGGCATGTGTTCTCCTTTATTGGTATTAGTTGTGCCAATTAAAATTTTATTTATAAATTTTATGCTTGTTAAATTTTACGTTATTAAGTTATTGCCTAATTTGCATGTTTGATTTATTGATGAGTTATTTATTGGTGATTATTCACTAATATTTCATCTATTAAGCAAATGTAGGCTCATCGTTAGAAACCAAAGTTCCAATTTGATCTCCGACTAATGCACGAGTAACGTTTCCTTCTCCTTCTAGACCAAATACACGAATCTTTTGGCTGTTGTCTCTAGCCATAGAAAGCGCAGAAGCGTCCATAACTGCAAGACCATCAACAAGCGCGCGATGGTAATTAAGAGTGAGGAATTTCTTAGCATTAGGATCTTTGCGAGGATCTGCACTATAAACTCCGTCAACTCCATTCTTGCCCATTAAAACTTCATCGCAATGAATCTCTAAAGAACGCTGAATAGAAACGGTATCGGTTGAAAAATAAGGCATTCCAGCGCCTGCACCAAAAATTACAACTCGGCCTTTTTCTAAGTGTCGAATTGCTTTAAGTGGAATATAAGGCTCAGCAACTTGACCCATTGTTATAGCAGTTTGAACGCGAGTTGCCTGCCCTGCTTGCTCAAGAAAATCTTGCAAAGCTAAGCAATTCATAACAGTTCCAAGCATACCCATGTAATCGCCGCGACTACGATCGATGCCAGCTTGTTGAAGCTCTGCACCGCGGAAGAAGTTTCCGCCGCCAACAACTATTGCAACTTGCACGCCTTCATGCACTGCTTTTACAATCTCGCCAGCAATTCTACGAATAACATGAGTATCTATACCAACGGCGCCACCGCCAAATGCTTCTCCCGAGAGCTTTAACAAAACTCTACGAGACTTGCTTTCCCCCGCTTGTGCGATAGTCATAAAACTTTCCTCCAGTCATAACGGCGAACGCAAGCATATCTTTGTTATAATATCTTTCAATAACGACACAGCAAAACACGATTTTTAACATGATTGTGGCGATTTTGTGCCGATTTTTATTTTAAGCATGTTTTGTAACGTTTTAAGCATGTTTTAGTCGTGTTTTAGTAAATACTAAATAGAGTTTTGTTCAAACGCATAAAACAAACGAATAAAAATAGCGCAACAGGCGGAATCAAACCCATTGCGCTATCAATACATGAATTAATCTAAAAATTAAGATTAATCATGTTTTTTATTATTTTTATCTTGGTTAGTATTTTGACTATCATCTAGATTCTCATCACCTGTTTCTAAATGATGCTCATCGTAGCCTTGCAAGTAACGCGTACGACGCCAATGGTGAATAGAAGCATTTGTACCGCGGTGATGCACGTGGTACTTTCTAGGAGTTCCACCATGTGGCAGCTCTTTAACTTCCTTAGCAACAGCAATCTGATTCACGTTAGAAGGATCCATAATTGCGATTGGCGCAACAGGTTCTGGCTCAGTCGGAGCTGCCGTTCTGCTACTAAGCTTTGATGGGAGCCATTCAGCAAACCAAGAAAGAGCCCAACAAATCAAGAAGTACACAATTGCAGCAACAGTCAAAGTTTGCAAAATATTAAAGTACATTGATCCAAGTCGTCTAGATTCTTGGAGCAAATCAGTGTACATAATTATGGAACCTAATGCAGTATCTTTTAACACAACAACAAGCTGAGTTACAGCTGCTGGAAGCATAGCGAATATAGCTTGCGGCATTTCGATTTGTGTTAAAGATTGATATTGAGAAAGTCCAAGAGCTAAAGATGCTTCGCGCTGACCGTTAGGAAGATTTCCAACGCCAGATCGAACTAACTCTGCAACAACAGAACCGTTGTACAAAATCAAAGACAACACAACAGCCCAATAAGACGCTCCACTTATTCCAGCAAACGCAAATCCTCGCCAAAGGAAGATCATAAGCAAAAGCACTGGTACTGCTCGGCAAAACTCAACAACAACTGCAGAAATGCTACGAAGAATCAAGCTAGGCAATAGTCTTAAAAGACCAAACAAAAGTCCAAAAACTATTGATCCTGCAACAGCAAGAAGCGAAGCTTTAAGAGTCATCCACAATCCTGGAAGATAAAAATCGCTCCAAGCTTCCGATTCTACAGCTGGATTCCACAATGCCCACGAAAGCTGATTCTCGCCCTCTGGAGGATTGCTAAGTCTTAAAAGCAAAGCAATAACAATAAGCGCAAACACAACGCACGCAACAATATTTGCAATGCGAATCTTCTTTAGAGCCTTAGGTCCAGGCGCATCAAATAACAGAGATTTTTCTTGTTCTTTTGCCATTTTTATCACCTTCTAACCGCAAGCTTATTAGACAAATAAGTTGTAAGAATACCAATTGGAATAATCAACACAATGTATCCGCATGCAAAAATCAAAAAGATTGGAACAATCAAATCTGCATGCCTTTCAATCATCTCGCTCATAAGAGTAGATGTTTCAGTTGCAACAGATGCAGCAGCAGCAACAGTGGAATTTTTAAGCAACGCAATAAAAGTGTTTCCAAGAGGTGCTACAGATCCGCAAAATGTTTGAGGCAAAATCACATTAAAAGCTGATTGGAAGAAGTTAAGCCCAAGCGCTCTACATGCTTCTGCCTGACCCAAAGGTACTGTATTTAAGCCAGATCTTAAAGATTCGCAAACAAATGCTGCAGTGTAGAAACTCAAGCCAGCAATTGCAAGCCAGAAGAAGTTTACGCTAAAAACAGCAGAAAAACCGAGCTTTAGCTGAGCATACACGCCAAGAACCATAAACACCATGATTATAGTTAGAGGCATATTCTTAAAGAACTCAACATATGCGCTTGCAATAAGTCGAAGCGAATGAATTGGACAAATCCTCATCATAACTAGAATCACGCCAAGAATCGTGGAAAATAGCACGCTCCATAATGTGATTTCAATATTTACCAAGAATGCTCCTGGAATATTGTACGAGGTAAATAATTGCACAAAGTCTTGCATTTTACTCCTCCCCCTCATTTGGTACTGGCGGATTATACTTTGCGTTTGGCTTAAAACCAGTTCCGTGCATATTATCGTCTAATGCCCTTTTCCATGAGCCATTTTTAATCATGTCTTTAAGAGCATTATTAATGCGCTTAGCTAGCTTAGTGTTTCCTTTTTTAATGCCAATTCCGTAGTGTTCTTCAGTAAATGGCTTACTAACAAGCTTTAGTTTGCCGCGCGATGCTGTAGCAAGACCAGCGAGAATAATATCGTCTGTTGTAACAGCGTCTACGATTCCAGAGAATAATGCTGTTGCACACTCCGCATAACCAGGCTGTTGCATAAGTTGAACTTTTGAAGAGTACTTCTCTTTAATAACTATTGCAGACGTAGAACCAGTTACCGAGCATAAGCGCTTTCCATCTAAATCGTCTGGGCCACTTACTTTATGCTCGTCTTTACGAACCAATAAATCTTGACCAGCAATAAAATATGGTCCTGCAAAAGAAACAGTGTTTTTTCTGGCATCTGTTATGGAATATGTTGCAACAATCATATCCACATCGCCATTTTGGAGCATTGCTTCGCGCTGTTTTGAAGGCGATTCCTTCCAAACAATCCTATCTTCGGAGTAACCCAACTTTTTGGCAACGTATTTTGCAACGTCTACATCAAAGCCTACGTATGTTCCAGATTTTTTGAAACCAAGACCAGGCTGATCAAACTTAATACCAATGCGTATTACATCGTTGCGACTATTTTGACTGCAAGCAGTAAGAGGGAGAACGCAACACAACGCGCATATCATAGATAAAATCACGCGGTACGTATGCCTTAATCCCAGTTTGCAGCGCTTACACTTAAGCGCAATATTGTGTAAATATTTCATAGCTACCTCTTAAAGACTTAAAAATCGATATTAATGACTTAAAAATGAGTCAAATTAATGAGTCAAAATCTTTGAAAGGAAGTCTTTTGCTCTGTCTGTCTTTGGATTTTCAAAGAACTCTTCTGGAGTATTTTGCTCAAGAATACGACCATCTGCCATAAACACGATTTTGTCTGCAGCTTTACGCGCAAAGCCCATCTCGTGAGTAACGCAAATCATGGTCATTCCTTCTTTTGCAAGCTCAACCATAACATCAAGAACTTCGTTAACCATTTCTGGATCAAGCGCAGATGTAGGCTCATCAAAAAGCATAACCTTTGGGTGCATTGCAAGCGCGCGAGCAATCGCAACTCGCTGCTGCTGACCACCAGAAAGCTGAGAAGGCATCTTATTCGCTTGATTATCTACGCCAACTCTAGCAAGAAGATCCATTGCTAAACTTTCCGCTTCTTGCTGTTCCATGTGACGAACCTTAATAGGAGCAAGCGTAACGTTTTCTAGAATCGTCTTGTTTGCAAAAAGATTAAAGGACTGGAACACCATTCCAACTTCTGCACGCAATGCAGCAAGTTCTTTTCCTTCTTGAGGAAGAGGCTTACCATCAATACGAATATCTCCAGAATCGATTGTTTCAAGACGATTAATCGTCCTGCACATTGTTGACTTACCAGAACCAGAAGGTCCAATAATAACAAGCACTTCGCCTTTATCGACCGTTAAGTTAATATCTTTCAAAACGTGAAGCTTGCCATAATGTTTTTCAACATGACTAAGTTCCACTAAAGGCTGTGCTACTTTTTTTGTATTGTTTAATTTAGTATCCATAGAAAGGATTTTAATGTTCTTGTGTTACATGCGTTTATCGTAATAGTTACTTTTAACCAACTATAGAGTTACGAAAAACATTAAAAATGATACAAAAATGTTAATTTTACATAAAAAATGCCGTTAAGCCTTGATTTTGGTTTAGTTAACCAAATGACTTAACGGCATATGAATACTAATTCTTGTTTAACGCTTGCGACTACTCGTCTTCTTCTGGATCGTAGTCAACGCCAGTTTCTGCACGCTGTTCAGCAGAGATTGGAGCAGGAGCGCCAGTTAGAGGATCACGACCGCCACCAGCCTTAGGGAAGGCGATTACGTCGCGAATCGAGCTTGCGCCTGCAAGAATTGCAGCAGTACGATCCCATCCCAAAGCAATACCAGCGTGAGGTGGAGCACCATACTTAAACGCTTCAAGCAAGAAGCCAAACTTTTCGTCTGCTTCAGCTTTATCGATTCCAAGAACGTTAAGAACGCGATCTTGAATATCGTCGCGGTGAATACGAACGGAGCCGCCGCCCATCTCGTTACCGTTGCAAACAATGTCGTAAGAATCGCTCATTGCATGTTCTGGGTCTTTATCGAACTTGTCAATCCAATCAGCAGATGGCATTGTAAATGGATGATGCATAGAAGTCCACTTGGAGTGGCCAACTGCAACATCGTCATCGTCTGGATCATCCGTGCGCTTAAACAGTGGGAAGTCAACAACCCAAGTAAAAGCAAACTCATCTGGGTGAAGCAATCCTGCGCGGCTAGCAAGCTCTACGCGGACAGCACCGAGCAAAAGCTGAGAAGATTCACGGCTGCCTGCTGCAAAGAACACAGCATCGCCATCTTGCGCACCAACAGCTTCTTTAAGTCCTGCACGCTCTTCTTCACTAAGATTCTTAGCAACAGGGCCTTTAAGCTCGCCATCTTCACCAAAGACTACGTAAGCCAAGCCCTTAGCTCCGCGCTGCTTAGCCCAATCCTGCCATGCATCAAACTGACGACGAGGTGTATCTGCACCGCCCTTAAAGAGCACAGCGCCAACATAAGGAGCTTGGAACACGCGGAATGGAGTGTTCTTAAAGAAGTCAGTCAACTCAATAAGTGGGTTTCCAAAACGCAAATCTGGCTTATCGGAACCGTACTTATCCATTGCTTCCTGCCAAGTGATTCGAGGCAAAGGAAGAGTAATCTCGTGACCAGCTTCTTTCCAAATAGCTGCAATAACGTGCTCTGCCATAGCCATAACATCTTCTTGGCTTGCAAAGCTCATTTCCATATCGAGCTGAGTGAACTCAGGCTGACGATCTGCGCGGAAGTCTTCATCGCGGTAGCAGCGAGCAAGCTGATAGTAGCGCTCAACACCAGAAACCATAAGCAACTGCTTTAAGAGCTGAGGAGACTGTGGAAGAGCGTACCAAGAGCCTGGAACCAAGCGCGCTGGAACAACAAAATCGCGAGCGCCTTCTGGAGTGGACTTAATAAACGTTGGTGTTTCTACCTCTGTAAAGTCCATATCTTCCAAAGCGTGGCGAGCAGCCTTAGCCATATTAGAGCGAAGTTTCAAATTGCGCTGCATTGATGGGCGACGCAAATCAAGATAACGGTACTTCAAACGTACGTCTTCGCTAGGAAGCTTGTTTTCGGACTCGTTTTCCAAAGCTGTAGAAACTTGGAATGGTAACGCATCGGACTTAGCGAGAATTGTTACTTTATTTGCAACGATTTCGATTTTTCCTGTTGCTAAATGGTCATTTTCATTGCCATCTGGACGCAAGCGAACTTCGCCAGTAACTTGCACAACAAACTCGCTACGCAATGGTCGCGCAGTTTCTTCATCGTAAATAACAACTTGTACTAAGCCAGTGTTGTCTCGAACGTCTACAAAGGCAACGCCACCGTGGTCGCGGCGACGATCAACCCAACCAGCAATGGTTACGTTTTGTCCAACTAATGTCTCAGTCACTTCAACGGCATGGTGTGTGCGATACGCCGTCTGGCTCATAAGTCCACTTCCTTGTTTGAATAATTTTGTTAATTTTTGTTTTGACTTTAATAGTTTACCGCATGAATCGCGCTTTCAAATATTAAAATCTTAAAAAGCAAATTGCAAATCTTAAATCTTAAATCTTAAAAGTAAATCGCAATTATTGAGCGCAAGAAACAGTTTGATGTGCATATGCATCATCTGGCTGCCAAGACGTAACGTCTGCGCAAACTTGCTCTCCTGTAATAATGTTTTTTACTTCATCATGACTAGATTCAGAATCTGTGCTATCTGCTGGGAACCAAACGTATGGAATACCCAACTTATCTGCATATTTGATTTGTTTACCAAGCTTTGCTGCACTTGGAGAAACGTCTGTTGCAATTCCTCTAGAGCGAAGCTTTTGAGCAATATTGTTACAAGCTGGCCTATCTTCCTCGTTCCAAACTGCAACCATTACTGCAGCAGGAGAAACGCGTGAAACTGTAGCTCCAGCTGTGTGAAGCATGTAAGAAAGCAAGCGCGAAAGTCCTATAGAAAGACCTACTCCTGGATACTTTTTGTTTCCTTGAGAAACAAGATTGTCGTATCTTCCGCCAGAGCAGATTGACCCCAGGGATTCAGCGCCTTCTAAGAATGTCTCGTAGACTGAGCCAGTGTAATAATCCAAACCGCGCGCAATCTTCAAATCTGCAACAACAGATCCTGGACGAATTTTTGATGCATCGTCTACAATCATTGCCAGCGTTTCTACGCCTTCAATAGCTAAAGCGTAAGATTCATTGCTAGAATCTCTAGAAATATTGTGTTTATCGCATAAATCGTTGAATTTAGTCTTTAGCTCTTCACCACTATTAGCGCTAAGCTCTGCCAGCTCTAAGCATGCTTCAGCTTGAGAATCCGAAGCTGCGCATTCTTTTACAAGAAGATTTGCAACTTCTTTTGCGCCAATCTTATCTAGCTTATCGATTTCTCGAAGAACACCTTCAATATCACTTAAGCCAATTCCTCTATAAAAACCTTCGGAAAGCTTGCGATTATTCGCGTGAACAGTGGCTTTTGGCAATCCAAACTTGCGCAAACGCTCCAAAGCTTCGACCATAACAAGCGGAAGCTCCACTTCGTAGTGAGATGGCAAGTCGCCATTTCCTACAACGTCAATATCTGCTTGAACAAACTCGCGGAAACGTCCTTCTTGTGGACGCTCTCCACGCCAAACTTTTTGCATTTGCCAACGCTTAAATGGGAATGCTAAATCGCCAGTGTGTTCAACAACATACCTACTAAGAGGAACTGTTAAATCAAAGTGCAATCCAATGCGATTTTCAACTGGTGTGTCGCTTTCGTGACCCACTTCTTGCAATCTAGATAAAAGATATATTTCTTTACTAGTTTCGCCTTTTTTCAACAAGCTTGAACCCTGCTCAACAGCACGAGTTTCAATGCCTATAAAACCATTTAATTCAAAGACTTCCCGCAATGTGTCCATAACACGCTGCTCAACAGCGCGCTCACTTGGAAGCCACTCGGGAAAACCAGATATTGATGAGCCTTGTACCATGTCCACTATAATAGGTTATGTTACGGAAAAATCATGGCTTACCGTCATACTTATTCGTAACACTATTACCGTGCATATGCTCTAAGGAGTCGTCCCGTGACCGAACAGACTAAAGCTGAAGAAACTACTAAACAAACTACCCCAAAACCGCATGCTCCTTCGCCTGCAAGCTTAGCAAATAAAGCTCGCGTTGTTGCTGCCGTTCCTGCTATTTCTTATAGCGAAGAAGACGTTAAAACCGCAAAAACCTTTGGGCGCGTTGATGAAAATGGAAATGTGTATGTTCGAGAAGCTGGTGGAGAACGCGAAGTAGGGCAATACTCCACTGGCACTCCAGAAGACGCTTTGACTTTCTACGTACACCGTTATCTTGACTTAAAAATCAAGCTTGATCTTTTCGAAAAAAGACTTGAATCTTCTAACGTAAGGCCAAAGGAAATTGACGAGACCTTAGCTACTTTAGATGCGGAGCTTAAGGAGCCATCTGTTGTTGGAGATCTTGCCGCTTTAAGCGCGCGACACGCCGAGCTAAAAACTAAAGCTGCATCTAAAAAAGATGAACTCGCTAAAGCTCGTAAAGAGGAGCTAGAGAAGGCTCTTAAAGATCGCACAGCCATTGTTGAACAGGCAGAAGCGCTTATTGCACAAATGGGCGAGTCTACAAATTGGCGCTCGCTTTCCGATAAGCTTCGTTCACTGTTCGATAAGTGGCAGCAGCATCAGCGCACTACAATTCACTTAAACAAGGCGGATGCGGATGCTCTTTGGCAGCGTTTTTCCAAGGCTCGCTCTGCGTTCTCTCAAGCTCGCTCTGCTTGGGTTAGAGAGCGAGACAATGAGCGCAATAGTGCTAAAGAGATTAAAGAAGCAATCATAAAAGAAGCAGAAAGCCTAAAGGACTCTACTCAATGGCGTGAAACTTCAATGAAGTTTAATGCTTTGATGGATCGCTGGAAGAAGGCTGGAAATGCTGGTCGTCAACACGACGACGAATTGTGGACTAAGTTCCGCGAAGCTGCAGATGCTTTCTACCATGCTCGTCAAGAAGATAGAGAAAAGATGAGCGCTGGCGAAAAAGAAAATCTTAGCAAGAAAGAAGCATTGCTCGTTAAGGCAGAAGCTCTTGTTCCTGTTAAAGACGAAGAAGCTGCTAAAGCTGCTCGCAAAGCATTGTCTGAGATTCAAGAAGAATGGGACAAGATTGGTTTTGTTCCACGCGAAGATATGCGCAGAATTGAATCTCGTTTGAACGATGTAGACAAGAAGATTAAGGCTGTTGAAGATGCTGCTTGGAAGGATGCAGACCCAGAAGCAGATGCTCGCAAGTCTAGTTTTGCTGCGCAATTAAAGGCTCAACTCGAGGAACTTGAGTCTAAGATTGCAAGCGAAAAAGATGCAAAGCGTAAAGCTAAGCTCCAGGCAGAAAAAGCAACTAAAGAACAGTGGCTTAACGCTATTAAGTAGTTTGTTTTAATGTCTTAATAAAATAAAGCATATTGCAAATAAGGCTGCTTGACGAAAAGTCAAGTGGCCTCATTTTTTATCGATTAATCGATTAATGATTTTGCAAGACTAACAAATGTATTCGCTAATTGAGTGTTTGCTAGTTTGCCTTCTTTTGTAAGAACAGCAGGTCTGCCCGATTCTCCAATTTCTCTAATACTTGTATCTAACGGGATTTGAGCAAGAAGAGGAACGTTCTTACCAAGAGCTTTGCAAAGCTGATTACTAACACGCTTTCCGCCTCCCGAACCAAAGATTTCTAAGCGTGCTCCATTGTTATCGAACCAACTCATATTTTCTACAACACCGCGCACATTAACTGGAATTTGCAAAGCCATAAGCCCAGCTCTAACAGCAACATCCGAAGCACTAGGCTGAGGTGTTGTAACAACAACAAGCTCCACATTCGGCAATGATTGCGCAACAGCTAAAGCCATATCTCCAGTTCCAGGAGCCAAATCTAAAAGAAGCACGTCTGGATCTGCCCACCAAACATCGCATAAAAATTGCTCAAGAGAACGTTGCAAACGAGGTCCCCTCCACAAAATCGCGCGATCTGTTCCAGCAAACATTCCAATAGAAATCAGCTTAACTCCCCAAGCTTCAACTGGCATAAGCATGCCGTTCAGATTAGTCGGTTGAGTTGTAATTCCAAACATGCGCGGTAATGAAAAACCATAAACATCTGCATCTATTGCTGCTGTTTTGTAGCCAAGAGATGCAAAAGTGGCAGCTAAGTTAGCTGTTATAGAAGACTTTCCAACTCCGCCTTTTCCAGATGCAATAGCAAAAATCCTTGTTCTAACACCATTTTTATTGAACGGATTTTCTTTACGCTCCTCTTTTAAATCCGAAACAAGCTTTGCAAGCTTATCTTTGCTCATAGCGCTTACGTTTACCGTTGGAATAAGCGTTGCATTTGGGTACTTTGCTACAACTGATTGAACTCTTTGCGTAATAACTTGAGCTAATGGGCAATCTGGAACAGTAAGCTCAATATCTATAGAAACGCTATAAGTTGGATTATGATTATTTGATTCGCATGATTTTTCGCTTACACGAACGCCCGTAACCATGTTTAATTCGGTAACAGAACGTCCTAATTCTGGATCAATCACACTACCCAATAAGTCGTAAATACGCGTTTCTAATTCAACAAGATTATTACTCATGTTTTTACAATTCACTTTGCGAATCAAGTGTAATATCGTTTTTTAGTGCAGATTCAACACTACCCGTTTTAAGTAAAATCTTAAATTGATTCTCGTTCAACATTGGTATGCCAAGTTCTTCTGCTTTAGATTCTTTAGATCCAGCATTTGCTCCAACAATCACACAATACGTTTTTTTACTAACAGAAGATGCAGCTTTTCCACCTCTAGATACAATAGCTTCTTTAGCGGAGTCTCGTGTGAAATCTTCTAAAGACCCTGTAACAACAACAGTTTTGCCACTAAGCGTTTGCTCAAGATTATTGGATTGTGCGGAATCGTTTCCAACAACTCCAGCTTCTTTCCATTTTCTTAAAACTTCGCTATGCCAATCGTTAGAATCTTTTGATTTTTCAAACCAATCGTAAACAGCTTGAGCAATTTCTGGACCAACGCCATCAATTTGAGTTAAGTCCTCAATAGTCGCATTTGCAATATTCTCGATTGAGCTAAATCTTGCAGCTATAAGACGAGCTGTTGGAGGCCCAAGCCTGCGAATAGAAAGTGCCACTAGCACACGCCAAAGAGGCGCAGACTTACCTTTTTGAGCTATTTCTTCTAGCATTGCTCTTGTTGTTTCGCTAGGACGAGTGTATTCTGGCGCTTCAACTATTTTAAGAACATTATTTATGCGAATTTTCTTTTCAACTAGCTTTGTTACATACGCATCTACAGGAACTTCAAACAGTGGGTAGTTTGGGTTAAAAGATTCGTTAGACTCATCACTACTAAAGTCGTTAGAATTACTAAAGTCGCTAGAATTACTAGAGTCGTTAGAATCTTTAGAATCATCATTCGACTTTCTTCTAGTAGCTTCTAGAGGCCTAGTCCAAAAAGCTGAGACTTGCCTCCATAATCCACTTCCGCCAATCTTTTTAGATCGTTTTTTGAGTTTTCCGTCTTTTCCTACTTCTTCCCATTCTTCAACAAGCGGAATTTCCTTCCAAACTTTAACATTTCTTAAATCGTTAGCACTAAGGTTAAAAATATCGGCTTCGCTAGTAAGAACAGGAGCTTGAGGAGCAGGAAGATCGCAATTCGACTCTGGTAGAATCGGCGGATTAGAAGATCCACGCTCAACAACTATTTTGCTTATGCTTTTATCTTCAATATAAACTTTTGACGTTATTGGCCTAGAATCTTCTGGGTTAGTTAGAGCAAGAGCGGATGCTTCGCCAAGATTTTCAATATCAAAAGCTTGTCTTGAAGCCAAGTTGATTATGCGCTCAGTAAGCTGAGCTGGGCAATTTTCTACATTAGGGCAGCGAATATCTTTGTCGCCTTCTTTTGTAGGAGCAAGTTTTGTTCCGCAAGATGGACAATACTCTGGCATAACAAATTTTTTCAATTCATTTTCTCTGCCATTTCTATATTTGAGCACAGGTCCAACTAATTCTGGAATAACATCTCCAGCTTTACGCACAACAACAGTATCTCCAATAAGTACACCTTTATGTTCAACTTCGTATGGATTGTGCAAAGTCGTACGAGATATAGTGGAGCCTGCAACAGTTACTGGCTCTAAAACAGCTACTGGAGTTACTCTTCCTGTTCTTCCAACTTGAACAACAATATCTTTTAAGCGCGTATTAACTTCTTCTGGCGGATACTTGTACGCAATTGCCCAACGCGGCGCTCTAGAAGTTGCACCAAGCTTTTTTTGCAATGCGCGATCGTCTACTTTTACTACAATTCCATCTAGAGCATGAATAATAGTGTTTCTATGCTCGCCATAGTAGTCAATCATGTCTTCTATTTGTTCAAAAGACGTAACCTTGCGCGTATATGGAGAAACAGGAATACCCCATTTTTTGTACAATTCGTAAGCGTCCGATTGGTTGAAGGATGTTTGAGCATGAGCATTAGATTCACCACCGCTTTGCGCTAAGTCCTTCCACTTTAGATTTCCTAATCCGTGTGCTATAAAACTCAAGCGTCTTGTAGATGTAATTCTAGGATCCTTTTGTCTTAAAGATCCTGCAGCCGCATTTCTTGGATTTGCAAAAGCAGGCTTTCCTAAATCTTCTTGCTCAATGTTTAGCTTTCTAAAATCCGCCCACTTCATAAATACTTCGCCGCGGATTTCCACAAATTCTGGAATATCGTCTGGATTTTCACCATGCAATTGCGTAGGAATTTCTTCGATTGTTCTTACGTTTAGCGATATGTCTTCTCCAGTAACACCGTCTCCTCGGGTTAGCCCTTGTTCCAAAGTTCCATTTCGATAAATAAGATTTAGCGCAAGTCCATCGATTTTTACTTCGCATGTCATTGGCAGCGGCTTATTTTCGGGCCATTGCAAGTCTCGAATAATGCTGTTATACCAGGATTTTAATTCATCAATCGAAAAAACATCATCCAAGCTCATCATTCTTGAAGGATGACGAACTGGCGCAAAATCGTTAGAAAAAGTTCCGCCAACTCTATGCGTTGGCGATTGAGGCGTGTCTAGAATCGGAAAAGTAGACTCAAGCGCGCTTAAAAATCGCATTCTTGCATCGTAAGCTGCGTCGGAGCTTGTTGGAGAATCGTCAACATAGTATGCGATTTGATCTGCTTGCGCCCATGCAGCCAATTTTGCCCATAATCTTGCGCCTTGTTCTGTTGTTAAAAGCGAAGGATCAAGCTTAGCTAATTGCATTGCGCCCGAATCTGATGGCTCTAGCTTAGCAATCCAATTGTCAAAATCTGCGATTGAACTAAAAGTGTTAGACTCACTTAAATCACTTGTTGCATCATGTGATTGCTTTGCGCTTTGAATCGTTGATGCAAATTTGCCATTAACGCTTGGCTCATTATTATTTTGCATATTTTCAGCATTATTAACACTATCTAGATCATCAAAAAGTGACAATTGAGCACCGATTGAATGTTGCATTGAATCACCATTAGATGCAGCCATGAGTCTTCCCTTCAAAGCGTTTATTCTATTTTATAGCTTATTTAACAAGAATTTATTAAGCGTTAAGAGATCGCAAAAATTGCATTTGAACAATACTTTCAGAAGAATCGTTTCTAAAAAGCATTCTAGATCTAGCAACAGAAAGAGTTCGCGCAATAACAAACATACCCTCATTAACAGTGACTTTTGCAGCTTCGTCAATAATCTCATACGCATTAACATCTGGCCAATTCACAACATTATTTATTTCTAGCATTTCTTTTGCTTGATGCAAGCTTTTAGGAACAGAAATGCATTGAGATTCAACTCTACTTAAGAGTTCTGCAAGCTCTACTTCTAGAGATTCATTTTTTTCGCTAAACAAGTCATCTGCAACCATATATGCAGCAACAGCTAGAGGGAAGTTATCTTGCATCCACTCTGCATATGCTAGCCTGTAGTAAATAAACGCAGCGTCTTCTCTATCAAAACAGACTTGTAAAGCGTTTAAGCATACTGCTTCTACAGAAGGCCAATCTTCTTGACGAGATAATTGCGAAGCTAGCTTTAAGTGAGATATAACATATGTTGGAGCGTAAGAAACCATTGTATTTAGATGTTTTAGCGCCTCTTTACTTCTTCCAAGCTGGCCGAGTAAATCCGCAATCTCCATATGCGCGTAGAAAAGTCCGTCTGGTATAAGCCTCATTTGCTCGTTTTGCGTTGCAAACATGCGATTATAAACAACGCGCTCAGCATACGAGTTAAAGTATCTTGGAACAACGTCTCCAGAAGCAAACATATCGTCAAAATGCTTTATATTGTTTTCATACTCTTCGATTGCACTGTCTAAGTCTCCACTCATAAATTGTTCGTGAGCACGCACTCGCATATTGTAAATATCTTTTGAAGCGCTAAACGATATTTCTGGTATTTCTTTTTCGTCTATTAACGCGCTTATTACATGGTTTGCTTGATTATTTAGCTCTGGATCGTTAATGCTTTCAACAATACCCATTGCCATACGAGCTTTTTCTGCATTCGTCATAATTGCTTTAGACGCTATGTGATTAAAATCAGCAACCGCTTGTTGTAAAACGTCTTCGCGCTGGATTGAAAGGCCTTTTGCATCTTGAGTCGCTAACAATTCTTGCGACTTTGCGTCAAAAATTATGTCGGAAAACTCTGGTTCTTCTTGAGCACCATGCGGCGCAAAGCAGCTGTCTCTTAAGTCAAACGTTGGCTCAATTTGGCTTAATGCGCCGTTTTCGTCGACTTGCAAAGTTGCATTAAACTTTTTATAGGTTTCAAGAGGATTATTTAATCCGTATGCGCGTATGTGTTTTAAGAACGACTTTCTAGTAAAAGTAACAGTTAGCAAAGGTATAATCGAAGGCGATTTGCTAAAAGCTGCTATTGGGTCTTCGTTTTTTGCGCTATTATTGCTATCGCTATTATCACTACGATTAGTGTTACTACTGTTATCACTGTTGTTTGCGCTTGCATCTTCAAGGTTTTCTACAACGCTTTCAACAAAATTATCTGAAGCACTATCCGAGCTACTATCTGCGTTCGATCCTAAATTAGCAAATCCATTGCTAACGTCTCCATGAATATCTCCATCTTTTGGATCGCCTTTTGCTCTTGAAGCATTTTTATTCATGTGATTAATCGCATTAATCGTTTGGCTTAAAATTTTATTCATTGCAACGTCTTGTGCTGCAACCATTTCCTCTAAGCCGATTGAATCCAATCGTATTGAAACGTTTTGCACTTCTTCGCTAGCTCCAAAAGCAATAGTAGCCAATATTAATCCAATACGAAGATTGTAGTTAGTTGTCATTTTGGATCTATTTTGTTCGCTTATTGGAACAAAATCTTTTTTAGCAGAATCGTATGTTAAAGTAGGCATCATTGAATTGCCTGTTGCCATAAATGCTAATGCAACATTTCCACTATCTAAATTAGATCTAAAATCAGCATCGAACCTAAAAGGCAAATAAAGACTTCTGATTAGTTCAGAAAGTCTTTGCCTGTACGACCATTCACAATTAGAAGATCCGTTAGCTTTATAAATATACAAATCATTAGATTTTCTTGCACGATTAAGCAAATGCAATAATGGCCTAATATTGTTGTCTTGCAACGGATTGCCAAAAGAATTCATGTCAATTTCGCCACTTGCGCAAAAAGCTGGATCGTTTATAAAAGCCATATCCATTGCGCAAACTTGATTATAAGTTGCGTTATTTTCTGTTAAATCACCGCCATTAGAGCAGTTTTCTTCTAAGCAATTGCTAATAGACTGGAATCTATTTATTGCTCCTTCTATACGCAAAGCTTTTAACGCGGATTTTGCTTCCAAAGAATCATCCCAAACTAAAAAGTTTGCGTCTGAACATTTAGATTTTTGCAAGTGCAATCTTTCAGCGGCGTGTTCAGCCTCTAATGCCCCAGCATCCTCTAATGCTCCAGCGTCTGCCATTAAGTACGTAAAATATTTCTCCATTGCAGAAACGCGTAAACCAGCTCTTTCTGCTGTGTTTGCATCGCAAACGCTTCTCCTAATAGCGCTCAAAGGTGCTTCTTTTGTAAGATGCCTAAATATGTTTCCAGACCCAAATCCACTAAAAGCTAACAACATATCTGGCACAAAGAATGATGCAAAATAGGATATAGCGATTGCGTCAAAATAACTAAGATTGCAACGCAAATTATTAGGCAAATCTACACGCGTTTCTTCTAGCGTATAAGTTTCTTTTTTAGTATTTGCTTTGCGAATCCAAGACGACACCCATTGAATTCCGTCATCTTTAGAAGTCTGAACAACAACATCTCCCTTAATAACAACTAAATCATTATTTGACTTATTCTTAAAACAACTTTTTTTGATATGGCTTGCGCTATGGCTCGCTTTATGGCTTTCTCGAGTAGTTTTTTTATCAATGCAACCGTAGAATCTATGTGAGTTAGAAAGAGTCATAGAGTTTTGCTCAACAAAAGACAATTCGGGTATATTTTCCGTTGTATCTTCAATTGTTACAGTGTGCCCTTCGTAAACTCTGCCTTCTAAATCAGCAACAGCAACTTGGTAAAAACGTTTGCAATCTTTGCTAAACAATCCAATTGAAATACCTTGTTTTTTGCCATAAATCTTAATCCAACCAAGTTTTGTTGAGCTAGGCATAAAAGGAAAATCGTTAAAAATATGTTTTTTTGAAAATAGCTTAACAGGAATTGAGTTTTTGCTTTCCCAAAGCGTATCGATTGTACGTAGCGCAATCTGCATGCTTCTATCTGCGTCATAATTGCAATTTTTTGCATCATGGCAGATTGAATCAGCGTTATTGCTAGATTGCACTTGGTTTTGCATAATCCCCATTCTTTCTTATTGCACAACTTTAACGTAAGACAATAAAATTCTACACAATTGATTTATACGTATCTTATTGATTCTTACTAAACATTCTAAGTATAGCGAATATTCTAAATATAAATGATTGTTGAATCGCAAGCATGCAATCAAATTTTATCGAAAATCTTACTAAGATTCTGCTAAATCATGTTAAATATGCAAATAATATAATCGCAACTATTTTTTATGCAAATTCGCGCAAGTTCCATAAATAATCGTGCATAATCCTTCCATAATCTTGTCTACTGGAGAAGCAGCTCGCCAATTTAAGTACAGTGAGCGGTAGGGCTTTGGACTATTAAACTCGCGAATTGTTAAACCAGCTGGCTGAACAATAGGAGGGAGAGTTGCAAGACGTGGCAGCAATGTTACATCTTTGCTTCCAACAACCATGTATCGTAAGGTTTCCAAAGATGTTGCACAAAATTCGGACTGTTTTGCTCCAACCTTTTGACAAACATCAATCATACTTCGTCTCATACAATGTCCATCTTCCAAAAGAAGTATTTTTTGACTAGATAATTGAGACAAGTCGATTGGAGATTTTTGGTTTCCCAATTGCGAATTTGTTGACGCTGCTAAAACAAAATCTTCATCAAAAATGTGATTAACCTTTATTGACGATTCGTCTAACTTTTCGCTCAATATTGCTGCATCGATTTGACCATTATTTAGCAATTCGATTAAAGTTGCAGACTTTTCTTCAACAAAACGAATAGTAAAATTCGGCTTAATCTTACGCAAAACAGGTATTATTCTAGGCAAAAGATATGGGCATAATGTTGGGAAAATGCCCAAAACTATTGTAGAAGACCAAGGATCTTCTAGGCGCCTTGCTGCTTGATAAATGTTAGAAACATCCGAATGAATACGCTTTGCATAATACACTACTTCTCTTCCTGCAGGAGTTAGAATCTGCTTTCCAGGAGTTCGCTCAATAAGACAAACTCCAAGCGTGTCTTCTAGCTTTTTAATCTGCGTAGATAAAGTTGGCTGAGAAACGTGCATGCGCTCGGCAGCTTTTGTAAAGCTTTCTTCTTTTGCAAAAGCAATTAAGTATTCAAGCGATTTAATGTTCAAGTATTTATCTTTCTATGCGTTTATAGGCGTGCTATATGCGTATTCTACGCGCGTTCTATGAATGTTCCAGGCATGATTTTAATTATGTGGGTCTCTAATTAAATAGTCGAAAGCGCTAAGAGCTGCATTTGCGCCAGACCCGTATGCTGTAACAATCTGCTTATAAGGCTCATCCGAGCAATCGCCAGCAGCAAAAATGCCAGGAATACTCGTGCATCCTTTTCTATCTGTTACTATTTCTGCCCGATTGTTTAAGCTTAGTTTATTTGCCACCCACTTTGTATTTGGCATTAAACCAATTTGAACAAACACTCCGTCTGTGTGCAAAATTTTCTCACGATTTTCCGCATTATTCTCATTGCGATCCATATAATGCACTGCGCTAACTTTTTTGTTATCTCCTTCTATTTTGCTAAGAGATGCACTTGTTATTACATTCGTATTAGAAAGAGAATGCAAAGTGTTTAGCAATATTTGATCCGCTTTAAGAGAATCCATAAACTCTATAACAGTAACGTGATTTGCAATTCCTGCTAAGTCTATTGCAGCTTCGACTCCAGAATTTCCTCCACCAACAACTACAACATTCTTGTTCTTAAACAAAGGGCCATCGCAATGCGGGCAGAACGACACTCCCCTGTTTCTGTATTCATCTTCTCCAGGAACGCCAAGTGTTCTCCACGTAGCGCCTGTTGCAATAATCACCGCTTTAGCTTTTAGACTTCCGCCAGATTTAGTGTTAATCGTGTGTAATCCGTAAGGTTCTTCTGCAACGTCTAAAGACGTAGCCCAATCGGGAGTAAATACGTCAATATTGTATTGAGCAATGTGGTTTGTTAAATCGTTAGCAAGTTTTGCGCCTGTTGTGTGCGTTTGAGAAATGTGGTTTTCAATGCTTTCTGTTTCAACAACCTGACCGCCTCTGTGGTCCATAATCATTGCTGTTTTAAGACCTTTTCTAGCTGTGTAAATCGCAGCAGCGCTCGCAGCAGGACCTCCGCCTACAATAAGAACGTCGTATGGGTTTTTAGCGTTCATTTTTTGCGCTAGTGAAGAATCGCTAGCCTCCGTAGAATCGCTAGAATCGCTCGAATCGCTAGAATCCCCATTTTCTTCTTGTCTTAAAAGCATCGCAACTAATTCGTCTATAGATGACCTTCCAGAAGAAATCATCTTTCCGTTTTCAAAAACAGCAGGAACACTCATTACGCCAAGAGCATCTACCTCGTCTTTGAAAGCGCTTCCTTCTACAGCAATATGCTTTACTTTTGGATTGATAATCGAAATTGTATTAAGTGACTGAACAACCTCTGGGCAATTAATGCAAGTAACAGACATGTATGTAGTAATATCATGACTTCCAAGTTGCAAAATTGCTTTGCGCTGGTCTTCGCTTATTTTGGGAGCATAACCACTTACTTGTAAAATAGCCAAAACTAAAGAGCTAAACTCGTGACCAAGTGGCAAACCTGCAAAACTTACAGAAACGTTATTTTGCGGATTAGTAATTGAAAAACTTGGGATTCGCTTCGTGCTACTTTTATCATCTTTTATAACAGTGATTTTGTTGCTTTGATTTGCTACTTCTTGCAAAAGCTCAATAACTTTTTGAGAATTTTCACTGCTATCAACGTACGCAACAAGATTAATCGGATTAACCATTTTTTCTAACAATCCAGCAAGTTGAGTAGTTAAATTTGAATCTAATAAAGTCATTATTTTCACTTTCTGTAGCAATCAAAGCAACGTGTAAATTGTGTTAAAATCAGTCGATAAAATCAGCAGTTAAAATAAGCAAATAAAATCAACTGTTAAAATCAGATTTTCCCAACTAAGTCAATAGATGGAGCAAGTGTTTCTTCTCCCTGCTCCCACTTTGCTGGGCATACTTCTCCTGGATGGGCTGCAATAAATTGAGCAGCTTTAACTTTGCGAAGCATCTCGTCGGCGTTTCTGCCGATTCCATCTGCTGTCATCTCATAGAATTGAATATTGCCTTGAGGATCCACCAAAAAAGTTGCGCGATGAGCTAAACCAGATTCCTCATTTAGCGCATTAAAGTTTCTAGAAAGCGCGCCATTTGGGTCTCCAAGCATTGTGTATTGAACTTTTGCAATAGCTTTAGAATCATCGTGCCAAGCTTTGTGAACAAAGTGTGTGTCTGTTGAAACAGAATAAACTTCTACACCTAACTTTTGAAGCTCTTCATAGTGGTTTGCAAGATCTTCAAGCTCTGTTGGGCACACGAATGAAAAGTCTGCTGGATAGAAGAAGAAAATAGCCCATTTTCCAAGAACGTCATTGTCGCTTACTTCTACAAAATTGCCATTCTTGTATCCATTTACCTTAAATGGAAGAATATGCGTACCAATAAGGCTCATAATAACTCCAATCTTTACTTGTTTGCTAAAATCTTTTATTGCTTTTGCAATATTTTTAGTTAAACGTGTTAAATAGTTTGCTTAGGAATCTAGATTTAACCGTATTTTTATAATAGATTATTTATATTAATAATCCTATATATATAGATAATCTCTATAGACTTACACATGTTATATCAATAATGGCGTTGAAAACTAACTTGACTTTACAAAATTCTGGAATATTAAGTTTGTTAGCAAAAACAAAACAAAACTATCAAAAATGGGATTATGAGCCAAAAGCTAACTTACTAATTCTATTTTAAGAACATTCATCATCTTAGCTTTACGCACTTTTAGCCTATAAACAAGAATTGCGCACTCAAAATTGAATCAAGCGCGCAATTCTATTAATCATTAATAAGATAATAATAGGATTTTAATGATTTACCTTATATCTTGATGGAATGGGTTAAAAACAACACTACAACGCTGGAAACTCTTAACATCAACATATCCAGTAGATGCCATAGTGCGTCTTAAAGCACCAATAAGGTTAGTCTTTCCATCTGCCATATGACTTGGTCCAAACAAGATATTCTCAAGAGGAGCAACAGTTCCAACATTCGTGCGCATACCGCGCGGCAAAGAAGGATGACGAGCTTCTGCTCCCCAATGCATTCCGCGTCCTGGAGCCTCAGTTGCACGCGCTAAAGGAGTTCCAAGCATTACTGCATCTGCTCCCATAGCAAGCGCCTTAATAAAGTTTCCAGACGTCCCCATTCCGCCATCTGCAATAATTTGAACGTATCGTCCGCCAGACTCGTCCATATAATCTCTGCGAGCTTCTGCAACGTCTGCAATAGCAGTTGCCATAGGCGCTTGAACTCCGAGCGTATTCATTGTTGCAGAAACTGCTCCACCGCCAAAACCAACAAGGATTCCAGCAGCACCAGTTCGCATAAGATGCAATGCGGAAGTGTAGTCTGCACAACCTCCAACAATAACTGGAACGTCTAAATCGTAAATAAACTTCTTTAAGTCAAGAGGCTCATGGTCTTTAGAAACGTGTTCTGCACTAACAGCAGTTCCGCGAATAACAAATAAATCAACGCCTGCTTCTAGAACAGTAGAATAAAATTCTTGAGTGCGTTGCGGAGAAAGAGCACCTGCAACCGTAACACCTGCATCGCGAATTGTGTGCAAGCGCTTAACAATAAGTTCTGGCTTGATTGGCTCCGAATAAATCTCCTGTATGCGCTTAGTTGCAACTTCGTCTTTAAGCTCTGAGATTTCTTTAAGAAGTGGTTCTGGATTCTCGTAACGAGTCCACAATCCTTCCAAATCTAGCACGCCCAACGCTCCCATTTGGCCCATTGCAATAGCCGTATCTGGGCTTGTAACAGAATCCATTGGCGCAGCAATCACTGGTACGTCAAAACTATAAGCGTCGACTTGCCATGATGTAGATACAGCCTTTGGGTCGCGAGAACGACGAGAAGGAAGTATAGCAATATCGTCTAGTGAGTAAGCAACTCGGGCTTTTTTGCCCAAACCTATTTCGATTTCTTGAGACATACTTATAAGGCTAGTTGCTTATCATGACTAATCAACATGCCATAGAATTGTTTAGATTTATTGAGAGTGCAAAAACTCATAAATAGTTTTAGCTTTTAACAAACCTATTCCAGGAACTTTTTGCAACTCTTCTATGCTTGCTTCTTTTAGATTTTTAACACTACCAAATGCGCAAAGCAAACGTTTTTTATAAGATTCGCCAATTCCAGGAATTGAGTCAATAGATGAATACAACATTGCCTTTGCACGTTTTTTCCTATGATAAGCAATCGCAAAGCGATGAGATTCATCTCTAGCTCTTTGAAGCAAATACAATCCTTCGGAGCTTCTTTTTAGAATAATTGGGTATTGACTATTAGGTAACCAAACTTCTTCTAATTTTTTAGACAATCCACATACTGTTATGTCTTTAACATTGCAATCAATCATTGCTTTTTGAGCTGCTTTTGCTTGCTCAATACCGCCATCGACGATTACAAGATTAGGCTTGTACGCAAATTTTTTAGAGTACGATTGTGGAGGATTTTCTACGCTATCATCATCCACATCGCTATTACTTTCATCTTTATGCTTAAAACGTCTAGAAATAGTTTCATATAATGCGCTTAAATCGTCTAGTTGGCCAATGCCATTAGGGCCTTTTATAGAAAATCTTCTATATTCACTAGGCTTAGCAATTCCATCTTCAAAAACAACCATTGATGCAACTTGATATCTTCCATCAGCCGAGTTTGAAATATCGTAGCATTCAATTCGCAATGGAGCTTCACTCATTGAAAGAGCTGCAGCAACTTGATTCATAGCATTAGTTCTAGATTCTAAAGTAGAAATCCTACTTGTTTTCATCTGTTTAAGAGACTGCTCAGCATTCAAGTTTGCTTTATCCATAAGCGAGCGCTTATCTCCACGTTCTGCAACTTTAATAGTTACTTTCGCGCCTCTTAAACCACTAAGCCAGCTTTCAAGATTTTCTTTATGAGATTTTTCTAATTCAATAGGAACAATAATCTCTCTAGGAATAGGGCAAATTGGGTCAAGCAAATCCCCTCTTCCAGTTGTTTCTTGGCGCTTTTTGCGTTCTTTTGTTTCTTTAGCTCTATACGACGAATTTATATTTTGGCCACTAGAATAGTCGATTTGTAACGCATTCCTGGATTGCTCTATTTTTAAAGAGTTTTCATATTGCAAATCATTATTTGATTCATATTCACAATAAACTCGTATAAGCAAATTTGCGATTATATCTGCATCACTAATGTCTTCGCTTCTTTCGACTTGCCAATTTTTTTCTCCGCGAATCAGTCCTTCTCTAACAAAAAACGCGTGAACGCATGCATCAATCGAATCTGCACTAAATCCAAAAACATCAGCTTCTACTTGATCGTTAAAAACAACAGAATTTTGTTGAATAACAGTTCTAAAAATATTGATTTTGTCTCTTATTTTTGCAGCATTTTCAAAATCTAAATTATCGCTTAACTCCTTCATTTTTCTAGTTAAATCGTTAATGTAGGAATCTCCAATAGCGCCAGTTAAAATGCCAACTAATTGTTCAACATTGTTTCTATGCGTTTTTTTGTCTACTTTTTGAACGCAAGGTGCAGAGCATTTTCCAATAGACGCAAGAAGACAAGGTCTTCCTGTTTTTTGTGCTTTATTAAAAACAGATTGTCTGCATGTTCTTACAGGAAAAGTTTTTAGCAAAGAATCCAAACTGTGTTTTAATTGCCAAACTTTTGCATACGGTCCAAAATATTGCGTTGACTTTGAGTTTCGATTTCTAGTAATCCAAACTCTTGGAAAATCATCGTTTACCGATACAGCAATATATGGGTATGTTTTATCATCTTTAAAAACAATGTTGAATTTTGGATTAAACTCTTTAATCCAAGTATATTCAAGAGTTAAAGCCTCAAGCTCTGTGTTTACAACAGTCCATTCTAAACTTCTAGCTGTTAATACCATTGATTGCGTTCTAGGATGAAGCTGATTTAATGGCTGAAAATAATTCGATAGCCTGTTTCTTAAACTTTTTGCTTTTCCAACGTATATTACTTTTCCACGCTCATCTCTCCACTTGTATACTCCAGGCTGATTTGGAATATCGGAAGTTTTTGGCCTAAATAAATCACGACTATCTCCTAAAAGAGGAGCACCAAAGTCATTTTTAGATGAATTTTCAAAGTAGTTAGCATTATTTTCATCATATTTAGATAGGTGAGTTTTCTTCCATTCTCCCCTGCTAGTTTCTCTATCTTCTATATTTTCTCTAGTTTCTCTATCTTCTCTAATATTTGATTCTTTAGAATTTAGAATATTCATTATCTCACCTCCTTTCATAAAATTATTCATAAATTTTTACTTATAACTTCTGATTTTGTTACTCTTTGAGCATTGACTTTAAGAATTTACCCGTCCAGCTGTATTGCACTTTTGCAACATCTTCTGGAGTTCCAGTTGCTACGATTTCGCCGCCTTTATCTCCTCCTTCTGGGCCTAAATCTATAATCCAATCTGCGCATTTTACAACATCAAGATTGTGCTCAATAACTATTACACTATTGCCTTTATCTACTAAAGATTGAAGAACACTTAAAAGCTTACGAACATCTTCAAAATGCAAGCCCGTAGTAGGTTCATCTAGAATATAAACGGTTTTTCCAGTAGAACGCTTTTGTAGTTCCGTAGCAAGCTTTACTCTTTGCGACTCTCCGCCAGAAAGAGTTGGCGCACTTTGACCAAGCCGAATATAGCCTAAGCCAACTTTAACTAAAGTCTCTAAGTATCTAGAAATAGACGGATATGCTTTAAAGAACACAGCAGCTTGCGATATTGGCATATCTAGCACGTCTGAAATAGTTTTACCATTGTACTTTACTTCTAGAGTGTCTCGATTATACCTTTTTCCGTGGCATTCTTCGCATTGCACGTATACGTCTGGCAAAAAATTCATCTCGATTTTAAGCGTTCCGTCTCCGCTACAAGCCTCGCACCTTCCGCCTTTTACGTTAAACGAGAATCTTCCAGGGCCGTACCCTCTAACTTTTGCTTCTGGAGTTTGAGCAAAAAGCGAACGGATCTTATCCCAAACTCCAGTATATGTAGCAGGATTTGATCTTGGTGTTCTACCAATAGGATTTTGATCTACGTGAACAACCTTATCGCAATTGTCTACTCCATCAACGCGCTTATGCAATCCTGGAACAATGCGAGCGCCGTTTAGCTTATCTGCCAAAACTGGGTAAAGTATTGAGTTTATTAAGCTTGACTTTCCAGATCCAGAAACTCCTGTTATGCAAGTAAATACGCCTAAAGGTATTTCTACATCTATGTTTTTAAGATTGTGCTCTTTTGCACCAACAATAGTTAACATACGACTTTTGTTGATTTTACGGCGCTTTTTAGGAACATCTATTGTGCGTCTTTTTGCAATATAGTCTCCTGTGATTGATCGCTTTGCCTCTGTTATGTGTTTTGCAGGGCCGCAATATACAACTTCTCCGCCGTTTTCTCCAGCTTCTGGACCAATGTCTACAAGCCAGTCTGACTTTCGTATTGTATCTTCGTCGTGTTCTACAACTATAAGCGTATTTCCAAGATCTCTAAGATTGTGCAACGTAGATATAAGCTTTTCGTTGTCTCTTTGATGAAGACCAATAGACGGTTCGTCAAGAACGTACATAACTCCAACTAGTCCAGACCCTATTTGCGTTGCAAGCCTTATTCTTTGAGCTTCTCCGCCAGAAAGAGTTTTTGCTGCTCTAGAAAGAGTTAAGTAGTTTAAGCCAACGTCATTTAAGAATCCTAATCTTGCTTTGATTTCTTTTACAATCTCTTTAGCAATTATCTTTTTTGCGCCTTCTAGATTTAACGAATTAATCCACTCAAGACTTTTTTCAATAGGCATATCGCATACATCTGCGATTGAGCACGAGCCAACTTTAATAGACAAGACTTCTGGATTAAGTCTTTTTCCTTTGCATGTTAAACATGGCACTTCTCGCATGTATGACTCGTAGTATTGACGCATTTGATCTGAGTCTGTTTCGTCATGCTTGCGCATAAGAGTACGCACTACGCCCTCAAATCCTGTTGAATACTCTCTCTGCCTACCCCATCGATTTTTATACGATACTTTTACTTCAAAATCATGGCCATAAAGTATTGAATCTTGCACATCTTTTGGAAGATTTTCCCACGGCGTATCCATACTAAAGCCAAGCTCTACACTTAAGCCTTTTAACACGTGCCTGTAGTATTCTCCAGCTGCTTTATTCAAAGCCCAAGGTTCTATAGCGCCTTCGTTAAGTGATTTTTCTGTATTTGGAACAACAAGAGCAGGGTCAATCTCTAGATTGTAACCAATTCCAGAGCAATCATGGCATGCTCCATACGGAGCATTGAATGAGAACGTTCTTGGCTCTATCTCTAATAGATTAAATTGATGACTATTAGGGCACGCCATATTCTCGGAAAAACTTTGACGCCTGTTTTTAGAAGAAGCATCTTCGTCTACAAAATCCGCAACAACAATACCTTTAGAAAGCTTTAGCGCTGTTTCTATAGAATCTGTAAGACGTGTACGTATACCATCTTTTATAACTAATCTATCTACAATAACTTCGATTGTGTGTTTCTTTTGCTTTTCTAAAATAATATCTTCGGAAAGCTCTCGCATTTGCCCATCTATAAGCGCTCTAGAATAGCCGTCTGACCTAAGAAGAGTAATAGTATCTTTAAACTCACCTTTTCTGCCGTTAACAATAGGAGCCAGTAATTGCAACCTTGTTTTTTGCGGCAAAGAAAGCAATACGTTAGCTATTTGTTGAGGGGTTTGCGCACTAACGATTTCGCCACATTTAGGGCAATGTGGAACACCTACGCGAGCAAAAAGAAGCCTTAAATAGTCATAAATCTCCGTAATCGTACCAACAGTAGAACGAGGATTGCGATTAGTGGTTTTTTGGTCAATAGACACTGCTGGGCTTAAGCCTTCAATAAAGTCTACGTCTGGCTTATCCATTCTTCCAAGGAATTGCCTTGCATACGCGCTTAAGGATTCCACATAACGCCTTTGACCTTCTGCAAAAAGAGTGTCGAAAGCAAGAGAAGATTTACCAGAACCAGATAATCCAGTAAAAACAATCATCCTATTTCTAGGCAATTGCAAATTAACGTTCTTTAGATTATGCTCTCTTGCACCTTGAACAGTTATTTTTAAGTCGGAAGGAACATTACTTAAGTCGTATATTAAATTACCATTATTTTTTATAATTGGCGCCGAATCAATAAACGATTGAAGTACATTGTTTTTTTGATTATTATTTCCATCTTTAGTATTCATGCTTGTAGCGCTCATGTTTGCATCTTTTATTGAAAGCGACTGCTTACTTTGTAAAGAATCCAAGTGTTTTTGCATTCTGTCTCCTTAAGATGCTTTAGCGTATATGAATCAAAATTGCAAAACTAAATCTTGATTACGTGCCTGTTTTATAATATCATTCATTATAGAACACATGTTCGAAATATGTTGCTTGCTGCGTGTTGCTAATCCTATGCAAGCCTAACGGTATAATCGGGAGTTTGGTTAACATATTTCAATTAATATCTTAATTACGATTTTGCAAGAATAGAACTTAAGGGGTGGGTAAAAAATGGCCATTGACGCACAAGGACTTACTATACAAATTGGTGCGCGCACGCTATTAAACCCAACAGATTTTCACGTTACAAAAGGCGACAAAATAGGCTTAGTCGGAAGGAATGGCGCCGGAAAAACAACACTTACGCGCGTAATTACTGGAGAAACACTTCCGGCTGGAGGAAGCGTAAAAGTAAGCGGCTCGTTAGGATATCTTCCACAAGACACACATGCAGCAGATCCAGAGCAAAGCGCGCTAGATAGGATTATGAGCGCTCGCGATATTTCGTCAATCGTATCTCGTATACGAAAAGCAGAAAAAGACATGACGAATCCAGATCCAGACATTATGACAAAAGCCATGAATCGCTACGATAAAGCAATTAATGACTTTGAAAAAGCTGGTGGGTACGCTGTTCAATCAGAAGCAATATCAATGGCAAATAGCCTTGGACTCCCACAAGAAGTTATGAAACAAGCTCTTGGAACACTTTCTGGTGGACAACGCAGACGAATCGAACTTGCGCGAATACTTTTTTCTAATGCAGATACGCTGATTTTAGATGAGCCTACTAACCACTTAGACGCAGATTCCATAATATGGTTGCGAAACTATCTGAAAAAATTCTCTGGTGGATTCCTTGTTATATCTCACTCAACAGAGTTGCTAGACGAAGTTGTTAATAAAGTTTGGCATTTAGATGCACAATTGGCTCAAATAGACATGTATTCAATGGGCTGGAAAGCATACTTGCATCAGCGCGTTGTAGACGAAGAGCGAAGACGAAGAGAGCGCGAAGTTGCAGAAAAGAAGGCGGAGCGACTTATGAAGCAAGGAATCCGACTTCACGCAAAAGCGACTAAAGCAGTAGCAGCTCAAAACATGATGCGTAGAGCCGAACGCTTATTGAACGAAACAAGCGAAGCTCAAAGCCGCGAAAAAGTAGCAGATATTAGATTCCCAGAGCCTGCTCCTTGCGGACGCACTCCTATTATGGCTAAAGATATTTCAAAAGCTTATGGTTCAAACATCGTATTTGCTGGAATAAATTTGGCTATAGATAAAGGCTCGAGAGTTGTTATTCTTGGGTACAACGGCGCTGGAAAAACTACCACTTTGCGCATTCTAGCTGGCGAAGAAAGCGCAGACACTGGCGTTGTTGAATATGGGCACGGATGCAAAATAGGCTATTTTGCGCAAGAGCACGATACTTTAGACTTAGATGCAACTGTTTTAGAAAATCTTCAACACGTTGCGCCAGAATTAAACGACACTCAAGCAAGATCAATGCTTGGAAGCTTCCTGTTTTCGGGAGACGACGCCATGAAACCCGCTAAAGTGCTTTCTGGCGGAGAAAAAACTCGCCTAGCATTGGCAACTCTTGTAACTTCTAAAGCAAACGTTCTTTTGCTTGATGAGCCTACTAATAACTTAGACCCAGCTTCTCGCGAAGAAATTCTTAAAGCTATTTCTAAGTACGAAGGCGCAATTGTGTTGGTCACTCACGACGAAGGAGCGGTTCTTGCGCTAAACCCAGAAAGAGTTCTTCTTATGCCAGACGGCGACGAAGACTTGTGGAGCGACGACTACCTTGATTTGGTTGCGGAAGAATAGGATTTTAGGTTGCTATGAAAAAAACAGCTAATTTTGCCAATTGCGCGTTACGCAACATTTTTCGCGTTCTTCGCGCGCCTTTAGCAATCTTGCTGTTAATAGCATTGTTTGAATGCACTGTTGGGAATATTCCATTTTGGAATAGCGTTACTGGCAGCACAGATAGCATGTTTGCTCACAATCTTACTGGCCCTGGAATTAAAAGACTTTCTTCTGGAGGACTTTTAATTACAGACCCTTCGGAATCTTATTTAGAAGTTAATTCCGACGGATCTTCGCCGTACATTCAGCTTAAGCCTTCACTAATTACGCCGAAAAAAATTGGCAAAAGTCCTGTTAAAACAGACGTGCATGTACGCATTGATGTTAATAAAATCGCAGGAAATCCTTTAAGCACAAACCCAAGAGCTATTAATTTTGCTATGCTTCCTATTCCAGATCAAGCGGTTGGAGTTAAAAGCACGCTTAGATTATGGATACAACACCCTAAAGGAGACGTTGTAGACGTTGAGGACGCAAAAGCAAATGTTAGAGCACCTTTTAGCTGGAATTGGGGTCGCGTTCTTCTTCTTATAGTCGTTTCAATTTTGATTGCATTGTGGAATCCTTGGTCTAAATTGTGGAAAATAAAACTTAATACAAAAAGTGTTAATCAAAGACTTTTACTCGTTTTATCTTGGACTCCATTTATAGCTATAGCTGTTGTTGCAATCGTTTGGAATGTTTTTAACGGTATTCCAATGCATTTTGACGTTGCTGGAAACTACACGTACGATTTTGATCAATATGCGCACACAGCAGACGCTCTTATTAAAGGCAAAACATATCTTGACTTGCCTGTTCCTAAGCAAATGCAAACTCTTGAAAATCCTTACGATCCAATTGCAAGAAACAAGCTTCTTTCTAATTTAGTGCACAATATTTATTGGGATCACGCATACTACAACGGTCATTGGTACTCGTATTTTGGCGTAATTCCAGCTGTTTTATTCTTTATGCCTTATAGACTTATATCGAGTTTGTGGATTAATGGCGGAGCAATGCTTCCAACAACAATCGCAACTCTTATATGCCTAGTGGGATTCTTAATTTCGGGCTCTCTTCTAGTGATTAGACTTATTGAACGAATAAACAAACGAGCGTCTCTTGCTTGCGTGTCTATTTGCTTAGCATTGTTCTTTATTACATCTAACACGGTTTACTTGTGGTTTAGAACATCATTCTATAGTGTTCCAATGGCAGCTTCGCTATTCTTTACATCTTTAGGATTATGGTTTTATCTTGGCGCTGCTAAAAATGGCATTGCAAAAGATGAAAATCAAGCACAAGAATCCAACGAATCTTACAATTCTATTTATCAAATATCTGCTAAGCACATTGCATTAGGATCTTTGTTTATATCTCTAAATCTAGGATGCAGACCAACATTTATAATCGCGTTTTTGCTTGCAATACCGCTTTTTTACAACAATATTTACTTCTATTTTAAGCATTTAATTTCTAGCAAGAAAATTATAAAAGAAGACTTAAAGCAAATAATAAAGCTAGTTTTAAGCGTGATTGTGCCGTTTGTAATAGTTGCAATACCAATCGGGTTGTATAACGCTTTAAGATTTGGGTCGCCATTTAACTTTGGTAACGAATATCAAATTACTATTACAGACATGACTACAATGCGGCTTCCTGTGCAAAACATCATTCCTTCAATTTTAAGTTATTTAGCTTTGCCATTACGCTTTACGCCAGTTTTCCCTTGGATTTCGATTAATCCTATTGCTTTCAATAGATGGCAATACGCAGAGCCAATGATTGGCGGAATGTTTACTCTTGCTCCATTGGCATTTATTGGCGTTATTTGTTCTTTGTTAATGATTAAAAAAATGAGCAAATTTGCATCAAGACTTACTATATGTGCTTTGATTCTTGCAATGATTGTTGTTGTTTTCAACAGCTTAAAAGCAGGAATTGGATGGCGTTATATTGCTGACTTTGGATGGGCGTTCTCACTAAGCGCAATAATCGGAATTACTGTTTTTCTAGAAAAATACGCAAACGTAGAAGATTGTACAACTTTGCGCACAAAAGTTATGTGTTACACAATACGCATTGCAGTTTTAGCAATGCTATTCTTCTCTATTGCAATCGCATTCTTAGGTTGGTTTGTTCCAGGAAGAGAAGACTCAGTTTTGCGATTCAATCCTGGGCTTTGGCATTACGTTAGATGCTGGTTTACTCTAATCTAGTCTAAAGTTTAAGAACATGAGTCTTCAAAATTCTAGATTTTTCTACATCTCTTCTAGTATTTTATGAACAGTATTCAGCAATAAAGTAACGCCATTTTCAAATTGATCTTCTTTAGGAAGTAAAGATAGCGCTAAGTAGCCATTAGTTGGCATGTCAAAATAATATCCAGGTTGAGAAACCAGCTTGTAGTCTTTAATCAAGCGTAAAGCTAATAAATCATCATCTATACAAGAAGGAACTCGCAACAAAATATTCCATCCGCCTTCTGCACGCAATGCACTAACGCAACAATTTGGGTAGTTTGCAAGCATTTTTCTAAGCGTTTTAAGATTAGAGCGTACTCGACTTTGAACAATCGCAGTCTGCTCTTTAGCGCATTGCAATAATTCTGGAATTCTTTCCGATACAGTTGCGCCAATTGGAAGAAAATCATCCGCAATAACGTCAAGTCGTTTCATTGCTTCTTGCACATCTTGACTTGGTCCCGAAACCTCAATCCACCCAACTTTTGCGTGCGGAGCTGCAAGCATTTTTGAAAATCCATCTAAAGCAAAAACAAGTGTTGATTGTTCTCCTGCAAGTCTTGAATTTTCGGCAAATGGTTCTAAAGAGTAATCGTAGAAAACTTCATCTGCAATAATCGCAACATTATTTTTATTGCACAAACTCAACAATTGCGCTCTTTCTTCTGGCTTAACATAAGAGCCTGTTGGATTATTTGGGTTTATTAAAACAAGAGCACGAATGCGATTATTTGCGTTTTGCAAAAGTTCTTTAACTCTTGGAATATCAATAGTCCAAGAACCATCGTAAACAAGCGGATATGGTATAGATTTTACGCCTTGCAGTCTTGCAATAGATTCAATAAGAGGATACCCAGGAGTTGGAGCTAAAACTGAATCGCCGCAATCGCACAGAAGCATCATAAGCCATGCGTATGCTTGAGAAGTAGACGATAATACGTATAGATTATTTGGATTAAGAGCTTTTAGAGAATTACTTTTTTGATCTACGATATTTTGACTTGCAATATTTTGATCTACGCGATTATCTCTAGCATTTATAAAATCAGCAAGAATGCGCCTAACTTCGATTGGTCCTCTAGGATCTGCTGTATATTTTGCGCTTAAACATTTTGGAGCAAGACCATGCACTGTTGGGTTTGAATCATTAAGTTTTGTGAGTTTAATACCTTTAGACATAGCAACGCGTTGAGCCAGAATAATTGGATTTGGCTCACTTACATCAACTCTAGAAGAAAATCGCACTCGACTACACTAGCGCATTGCATAACCAAATATAAAAAAATGCGCTGAACGCAAAAGCATCCAGCGCAAATAAAGTAAATAAAACAAATAAAATATTAAAACTTTACTTGTTTCTTTGTTGCATTGCATAGTAAGCTGCGCCAATAATACCAGCTTCGTTATGCAAAGACGCAACAACAATAGGAGTCTTAATATCGATATGAGGCAAGAACTTCTCGCTCACACGGCTAACGCCACCGCCAACAACAAACAAGTCTGGATTAAAGTACTTTTCCATTAATCCGTAATACTTAGTTAAGCGCTTAGCCCACTTTTTATAACCCATATCCAACTTTTCGCGAACAGAAGAAGCAGCATACTTTTCTGCATCTCCCTTTCCTTTTTCTAGCTGAATATGACCAAGCTCTGTGTTTGGAATAAGAACGCCATTGTAAATCAAAGCGGTTCCAATTCCAGTGCCTAATGTTGTTGCAATAACTAAGCCATCTTTATCTTTTGCAGCACCAAAATGCTGTTCTGCAAGACCCGCAGCGTCGGCATCGTTAACAACTGTAACAGGACGACCGCAAGCTTCGCTAAACACTTCTGTAACATCCACACCAATCCAAGATTGATCAAGATTTGCCATAAACTCAAGCTTCTTGCCTGGCTTAATAGGCGCTGGGAAAGCAATACCAACAGGAACATCTTCAGGCACATCAAAATGCTCGAGCTGCTGACGAACAATATCTGCAACAGCTTGAGGTGTGGAAACCGCTGGAGTTAGAATCTTATAACGAGGTTCAGCAAACTCGCCTTTTTCCAAATTAACTGGTGCAGCCTTAATACCAGAGCCACCAATATCTACGCCAAATGCTTGTGCAGTGTCAATCATCGTTAACACTCCCCTCTGAATGTCGGACAATGGGATATCATGTTCATTCTACAATATTGCTAAAGCGACACGCTTATATATTGTCTATTTAATGATAACGATTGCATAAATGTTTTTCTCAAAATTAAAGCTTTAATATTAAAAATCATGCAAACAATTGCTAAGATTTTTAACTCTAATCTATCGCAAATAGTTTTGAAGCTCCTTGTTTATTAAACCATTTGAAGCAATAACGTCGTTTTCGCGTCTCCAGTGGATTGAGTCACCATTCCATTGTCGAACATGACCTTGAGCCTCTTTAACAACAACAGCACCAGCGGAAACGCCTGGAATATCCCACTCGTGAAGATGCGGCTCAAAATAAGCGTCGTAAGTGCCATCAGCAACCTTGCATAAATCGAGAGAAGCAGGGCCAATGCGCTTAATATCTGCTGGACATTCTTCCTCAAGCGAAGAAACAACATCCAATGCTCTTTTAGATTCGCCTGGAATATAAGACATTCCGTAGCAAACAACAGAACCGTGCAATGTTGATGTAGTAGAAGGCGTGATTTTCTCTCGCTTTTCTCCATTAGGAGTTTTGCGAATACGAATAGCACCCTGACCTTTAGCTGCTAGATAGGTAAGCCCTAAAGCTGGAGCATGAACAACTCCAAGAACAGGCCTTGCGGAGCCTTGATCATTAAACTCAAAAAGCGAAACAGTTAAAGTCCACTCTGCCATATCTCGATTAAAGTTAATAGCTCCGTCAATATTTCCAACGCACCAAAAACGATCACCAATATTGCAATTTTCTGGGCGATTACGCCAAAATCCTTGGAAAGTATTTATGTACGTAAGACGATTTTCAATAAATCGTACGAGCTTATCTCCAAAACCAGAATCTGCTTGATTCGGATCCCCCAAAACCATCATGCTTGCCATATCTCTAGGATTTAATTGGTCTTGATACGCATGCTTACCAACATCTTCCAAAATTCTAGCGACTTCAAGAGCAACATCGCGTAAATTCATACTTGCCATACTTTACTCACCTCTTTAATTTCCCCACATCTTATTACGTTTTTATCTATTTCAAAAATCTTGCAACTATCCATAAAATCTGCAACTATTTTACTCAACTAATCAAATTAAACCAAACTTCCACACGCAAAATTCCAATAAAATCAATAAACTTTCACATTTAATACAAGTTCTATAAAAAGTCTTACAATGCAAAACGCATAATAAAACAAATTCTTAAATTTCTTAAACCAGCCTTAGAATTAATTAATAAACCTAACATCTCTCTTAGAAGATTATAACATGACTTATAACATGACTAAAGTATCAGACTTAAAAACACAGAACTTAATTAATATTCATTCAAATAATCCTTCAAATAATCCTTCACTAAAAAAACCAGGACTTCTTGTTTTAGATGTAGACGCCACTCTTATTGAAGAAGAAGTTATAGATTTATTAGGAGACATTGCTGGAGTTGGCTGCGATTTGGCATACATAACGTCTAGAGCAATGCAAGGAAAAATGGACTTTAATACGTCGCTAAAGCTAAGAGTTTCTATGCTTAAAGGACTTGACTATTCTTGCGTTAGACAAGTTGCGCAAAATATTCATGTAACAAATGGAGCTAAAAAACTTATAAGCACATTGCACTCTTTTGGATGGAAAGTTGGAGCTGTTAGCGGCGGATTCAAGCAAGTTTTAGACGATTTTTTGCCAAAACTAAACATAGACTTTTGGGTTGCAAACAATCTAGAAGTCGTAGATTCTAAACTAAGTGGAAAAGTTATTGATCCAATAGTAAATCGTCAATATAAAGCAAAAGCATTGACTAATTGGGCGCGCAAGAACAATATTGATATTGCTCAAAGCGTTGCTATTGGAGACGGCGCTAACGATATAGATATGATTAAAACAGCAGGATTAGGCGTAGCATTTTGCGCAAAACAGTTATTAAAAAGTCAAGCTAAAGCAAGCATAGATACACGAGACCTAAGCCTAGTTTTAGATTTACTAAATTAACGTTTACTCACTAACTTTTAATCCAAGTAGGATTCGCTACTTAAGTGCGCTCCTCTTGCCCAATCTGCAGCATTCATAGCTTTTTTACCTTGCGATTTAACTTCTAAAAGCTCAATAGCTCCACTTGCACATTCAACCCAAACATTGTGCTTTTTTGCAAGAATCTGCCCATGTTTAAGCTCGTTTAGACTATGTAATTCAATATCTTCATCTTTTGCTAATGCGCAAGCAAGAACGTGCAAAGTGATTGTTTGCAAATCACTAGAATCAACATGAAGATTGCACCAAGCTCCAGGATTTGGCGTGCAAGCGCGAATCTGCCTATCGATTGCAAACGCTGGAATATCAAAACGAATATGAGCATCTTCAACAGTGATTTTTTGAGCGATTTGGCAAGGCGTAGAGTCTTGCTCAACAGGAACAATTTGACCAGATTCCAAGCCAACAAGAGCAGAGCAAAGAAGATTTGCGCCATCATTGCTTAATCGCGTAAGCAAATCGCCAGCTGTTTCATGAGCGCCAATCTCGGTAGTCATTTGTGCAAGAATCGGACCTTCATCCATTCCGCGCGTAATCTTAAAAACTGTTGCACCTGTAATATCGTCCCCAGCCCATATTGCGCGCTGAACAGGAGCAGCACCTCGCCACTGCGGAAGAAGCGAAAAATGCAAGTTGTACCATCCTAAAGGAAGAGCATCTAAAACCGATTGGCGAAGAATCTTTCCGTACGCAACTACGGCTGCAAGCCTTGCGCCAGTAGCTTTTAGAGCACTCACGCACTCTTGCTCATTGCTAGGATTAACCTCTAGAACAGGAATCCCAAGCTCAATCGCAGCTTTTTTAACAGCACTAGGAACAAGCTTTCTACCTCTGCCAGTCGGAGCGTCTGGACGAGTAAGAACAGCTCGAACATCAAAATGCTCTTTGTCTTGAGCGAGCGCGCGCAAAGGAGCAACAGCAACATCTGGAGTTCCAGCAAATAAAATAGGCAATACCATAAGTCAACTCCTTAAAATACTAAGAATCATTAAAATCCTAAATCCTAGCAAAATGCATCTTTTAGCTTGCTAAAGAATCCCTTTTTATTGCCCACTGGCTCCGCAATAGCATGTTGCTTTACTTCGCTAACTTTTTCATCGTGCAAGTTTGCAAACTTTTCAATCAAACTACGCTCTTCTTCGCTAAGCTTTGTTGGAATATTAACAAGAATGTGAACAATAAGATTTCCTCTATCTTTACTTCCAAAAACAGTAACACCCAAATCGTAAAGAGGAATCGTGTCTTCGTTTTGCGTTCCAGCAGGAATTTCAACACTCTTTTTGCCATCAAAAGTATCAATATCTACTTTGTGACCAAGCACAGCCCAGCTCATTGGAACGTCAATCCAGCAATGTAAATCGTTTAAGTCTCTAGTAAATTGCTCGTCTTTGCGAATACGAACGTCAACATACAAATCGCCAGCTGGACCGCCACATTCGCCTATTGCTCCTTGAGACGCAAGTCGCAAGCGAGAGTTGTCTTTAATTCCAGCAGGAATCGTGATTCCAACTTCTCGAGAAGTACGAACGCGACCATGGCCGTGGCAATTTGGGCAAACATTTTTAATAATCGTTCCGTGGCCTTCACATGCACGGCACGGCTCCGAAGACATCATTTGACCAAACATTGTGCGAGTAACTCGTTGCACAAAACCAGCACCATTGCACTCTGAGCAAGTTACAGGATCTGTTTTATCTGCCGAACCTTTTCCAGCACAATCTTGGCAAAGACCGAAAGTTGAAACATGAACCTTAGCGTTTCCGCCAAAAACAACAGTTTTAAGGTCAACCTTAACTTCTGTTAGCGAATCTTCACCGCGATTAACGCGCGGAATAGGAGATCCAGCATTAGCACCAAAAGACCCAGAGAAGAACTGGTTTAGAATATCTCCCATATCCATATTCATATTGGCATACGCGCCAGCGCCAGCACCAGCACCCGATGCCGATAAATTGTTTGGATCTACGCCCATATCTACCATTTTGCGTTTTTCTGGATTAGACAAAACGTCGTATGCAGCGTTAACTTCCTTGAACTTGTCTTCAAACTCAGGACCTGCAATATCTGGATGATACTTTCGACTTAACTTTCTATAAGCTTTGCGAATCTCATCGTCGCTAGCGTTAGAATCAACACCTAAAATCTTGTAATAGTCAGTCACTTAACTCCCCTTTTATGTTCTAAAATTATTTTTGCATAAGGCACAGCCAGCTAGTTTTTATGAATTTGCTTTTATGAATTTTCAGATATAAACGTATTAAGATATTTTGCTACAGCTTTAACAGCCGTCATTGTTGCAGCATAATCCATGTGCGTAGGTCCGATTGAGCCAATAAACGCCGAATCGGAATCTGAATTGTAGCCATAAGCGCTTGTTACAACAGAAGCATTTAGAAGACCAGGCGTGTGAGTTTCCGAACCTATTGCAACGCTAACGCCACTTGCGCAATCGTTTGCTTCTTCGCTTAGCGAAGTCATAAGTCGCATAATAACAGCTTGCTCTTCTAGAGCGTCAAAAAGAGACGCAAAATCGCCAATATTTTGCCTATGCGCAAGTTGAGAAGCTCCAGCCATGTACAAATCGTGGGAATGCTCGCCATCGTGCATATCTTCTAACGCGTTAGCAAGTTGACTAATAACTTGCAAAGCAGAAGCTAAATCCTGGCGATTTGCTAGAGAATAAACACGTTTTGAAGCATCAAGAAGAGATAATCCAATGCAATCATCGTTAACCATATTAGTTAGATGCAACAAATCATCTGCATCTATGTTTGATGCTTGAATAATGTGTTGCGCAACGCCTCCAGCGTCTGTAATCACAACAACCAAAAGCGTAGAAGACGATACTTGAACAATCTCAATTCTTTTTACTTTTGACTTCGACAATGCAGGAGATGCAACCAGTGCCACTTGACCAGTTATGCTTGCAAGAAGTCGCGCTGAGCGTTGTAGAGTGTCTTGTAAACTTACAGATCCACTTAAAAACGTGCGAATCCCTCGCCTTTGCGCATTAGAAAGCGGGATTAGCGCCGCCATTCCGTCAACGAAATATCTGTATCCTTTTTCTGTAGGGATTCTTCCAGCAGAAGTATGTGGTTGAATCAAGTAGCCTTCTTCTTCTAGAAGAGACATATCGTTGCGAATCGTTGCAGAACTAACGCCTAATTTGTGATTTTTAGCTAAAGATGCAGATCCAACAGGCTCATGCGAACGAATATAATCTTCAACAACCGCACGCAATATCATCATGCGTCGTGATTGCATTGATTCTCCTTTATTAAAACGTCAAACTCGATTAAATAGCGCTAATAATTTTTATAAATAGCACTAATCGTTTCTTAATTCACTGCTAACTATTATATATGCCAAAATAATATGTGATAACAATATGTGATTAAGTATTATTAAGTATTTTTAATAAATCACTTTTACAGAATAACAGCTAACTATAAATATAAACTTTTGTTATGTTTTGACACACTTTGTTAGAAATTCGTCTGATATAAAAGATAGGATTAAAGGGCAATGTGAGGGTAATGGCCAGCGTAAGCTGTGCGCAAAAACCCGAATTATTGGAAGGAAAGTAGATCACATGACCGATTTCAACTGGTCTGCATTAGACGAGCGCGCCGTAAAGATGGCGAAGGTTCTCTCGGCTGATGCTGTTGAGCGAGCAGGACACGGACATCCTGGCTCCCCTGTTTCATTGGCACCAATTGCGTACACCTTGTACCAGCACTTCATTAAGCACGATCCTGCTGACCCAAAGTGGGCTGGCCGCGATCGTTTTATTCTTTCTGGCGGTCACGCTTCGCTTACGCAATACGTGCAATTGTTCTTCTCTGGTTACGGCTTAACTCTTGACGATCTTAAGTATTTCCGTGGCGGTGCAGACACGCGTACTCCTGGTCACCCAGAATATGGCTTAACTCCAGGCATTGAAATGACTACTGGCCCACTTGGTCAGGGTCTTGCTTCTGCTGTTGGTTTCGCTTATGGCCAGCGCTTTGAGCGCGGTCTTCTTGACCCAGAAGCTCCAGCTGGAACTTCACCATTCGATCACAAAGTGTGGGTTATTTGCGGTGAAGGCGACGTTGAGGAAGGCGTTTCTTCTGAAGCTGCTTCCTTGGCTGGAAACCAAAAGCTTGGCAATTTGACTGTAATCTTCGATGCAAACCACATTCAGATTGAAGGCGATACTAAGCTCACCTTCTCTGAAGATATTCTTGCTCGTTACCGTGCATACGGTTGGTACACCGACGAAGTTAGCTTCATTCAGCCAGACGGTTCCTACAAGGAAGACGTTCAGGCTTTGGCTGCAGCTATCGAAAAGGCTCAGGAAGTTACCGATAAGCCTCACTTCATTAAGGTTAATACTTTGATTGCTTGGCCAACCCCAGGTAAGACCGACAACGAAGCTTCTCACGGCTCTAAGCTTGGTGAAGAAGCTGTTAAGGGCTTGAAGGAGCTTTGCGGTTTCGATCCAGAAGTTTCGTTCCCAATCGACGAGGAAGCTTTGGCTCATGCCCGTAAGGTTGCCGAGCGCGGTTTGGCTGCTCACAAGGCTTGGGATGAAGCTCTTGCAAAGTGGGCTTCTGCCAACCCAGATAAGGCTGCTCTTTACGATCGTCTTAAGGCTGGCAAGCTTCCAGAAGGCTTCGACAAGGCTATTGACGACTTGGTTGCTGGCTTCGAAGTCGGTTCTAAGGTTGCTACCCGTAAGGCTTCTGGCGCAGTTCTTAACGCAATTGCTGCTGTTATGCCAGAACTTTGGGGCGGTTCTGCTGATTTGGGTGGCTCCAACAACACCAACATTAAGGGCGCTGACTCCTTCGGCCCATCCGAGGACGCAACTCGCACTTGGCCAAACGTTTCCGAGTACGGCCGTCAGCTTCACTTTGGTGTGCGTGAGTTTGCAATGGGTGCTATTACCAACGGTATTTTGCTTGGTTCTAACACTCGCCCATTCAACGGCACATTCTTCCAGTTCTCTGACTACGAGCGCCCAGCAGTTCGCTTGGCTGCTTTGATGGAGATTCCAAACCTCTACGTTTGGACTCACGATTCCGTAGCTTTGGGCGAAGATGGTCCAACTCACCAGCCAATCGAACACTTGGCTGCTTTCCGCGCTATTCCTCAGCTTGAGGTTGTGCGCCCTGCAGATGAGTACGAGACTGCTGAAGCTTACCGCTACTTCTTCGAGAAGAAGAACAACTACCCAACCGCTATGATTTTGACTCGCCAAGGCGTTCCAACTCTCGCAGAAACTGCTCAGAAGGCTCGCGAAGGCGTAAAGCACGGCGCTTACGTTTTGGTTGATTGCGAAGGCACTCCAGACGTAATCATCATGGCTACTGGCTCCGAAGTTCAGTGGGCTGTTGCTGGTGCCAAGACTTTGGCAGCTGAAGGCATTAAGGCTCGCGTTCTTTCCATGCCATCTCTAGAATGGTTCGAAGAGCAAGACGAAGAGTACAAGGAAGCAATCCTTCCAAAGTCTGTTAAGGCTCGCGTTTCCATCGAAGCTGGCTTGGCATTGCCTTGGTACAAGTATCTTGGCGATTGCGGCAAGGCTGTTTCTATCGAACAGTACGGCTTGCAGGGTGACGGCGGTCAGAACATGATCGACTTGGGCATTACTGCTGAGCATGTAGTAGAAGCTGCTAAGGCTTCTATCGAAGAAGCACGCGCTTAAGATAGCAAGTAATCAAAATAAAACTTGATGTGTCAAAATAAAATTGATTCATCACAAAAACTCGAAGTGCTAATTTAGCAACTTCACTGGAAACAGCAAAGGCGTGTTGATGTTAAGCTACAAATTGTTTAACATCAACCGCTGTTTCCTGTAAAACGCCAACACTACCAACGTGTTCCAATTGGTGGAGCACAGTGTTAAGGAGATAACATGACTGAAGCAACGCAGCGCACTAGCGATTCCGGCGTTTCTATTTGGTTGGACGATTTGTCCCGTACCCGCATTGAGTCTGGCTCTTTGCAAGATTTGATTGCTAACAAGAATGTTGTTGGTGTTACTACCAACCCATCTATCTTCCAGAAGGCTTTGAGCCAGGTTGGCCCATACGACGCACAGCTTAAGGAACTCGGCAAGGTTGACGTTGAGACCGCTATTCGCGAGTTGACAACCACCGACGTTCGTAACGCAACTGATATCTTCCGTGAGATTGCAGAAAAGACCGACTTTGTTGACGGCCGCGTCTCCATCGAAGTTGACCCACGCTTGGCTCACGATACTGCTAACACCGAAAAGCAGGCTGAAGAGCTTTGGGCAAAGGTTGATCGTCCAAACGTTATGATCAAGATTCCTGCAACTTTGGAAGGTCTTCCAGCTATCACCGCTACCCTCGCTAAGGGTATCTCCGTGAACGTAACCTTGATCTTCTCCCTCGAGCGCTACGAGCAGGTTATCGACGCCTTCATCGAAGGTATTGCTCAAGCTGCTGCTAACGGCCACGACTTGAAGCACATTGGTTCCGTAGCTTCCTTCTTCGTCTCCCGCGTTGATAGCGCTGTTGACAAGCTCCTCGAAGCTAACGGTTCTGCTGAAGCTAAGGCTCTTGAAGGCAAGGCTGCTGTTGCTAACGCTCGCTTGGCTTACGAACTCTTCGAGAAGAAGTTCGCTGCCGACCCACGTTGGGCTGAGCTTGAAGCCAAGGGCGCTAAGAAGCAGCGTCCACTTTGGGCTTCCACTGGCACCAAGAACGCAGCTTACTCCGATTGCAAGTACGTTGACGAGTTGGTTGCTGAGCATGTTGTTAACACCATGCCAGAGAAGACTTTGAACGCTCTTGCTGATCACGGCAACGGTGCTGCTTCCATTAAGGGCACTTACGAAGAGAGCCACGCTGTTATGAACAAGCTTGCTGAGCTTGGCATTAACATTAAGGACGTTACCGACAAGCTTGAGGCCGACGGTGTTGCCGCCTTCATCAAGTCTTGGGATTCCGTGATTGCAGACGTACAGTCTGGCATCGATCGCGTAAACGCCTGATTTGATTAATCAGTAATAGCTAAACATAAACCGCACATGAACGTGGATTAGTTCACACATGTGCGGTTTTGTTTTGCATTTTTATCAATCGCAATAAAAAAGCTACCCAGTGTTATTTTCTAAGCTAAGTAATTGAAAAGAGACAGACAGTGTAGTTCTGTCTCTTTTCACGTAGAATTTTTTAATTGGCAGAAATATATACCTGATGGATAGGTATGTGTTCCTGCCTATTTTTATGCAATTTTTCAAAACAATAAAAAGAACATCATTAGATTAATAAGGAGGAAAATATGAAAACATTAGTAAAAAAGACAATGGGTCTATTGATGGCAACATTAGTAGCATTTGGTGTAATGGCTGGAACTACACAGGCATTTGCGAACGAAGGGCAACCTGTATATAACAGCTAAGAGGAGTAAGACCTTTTTTGTCTGATAAATTCGATATTACGAAGTATAAGAATTATAAGTTATTGGAAGATTATGATAAGAAGAACTTGTTTGATGTGGAAGAGTATTTGAAGAATAGGGAGAAGGTAAAAATAAACAAAAACAGTGTGATTATAAGAATATAGTTGAATATTATTACAAATTATTTTCGGGTATAATTTATTTATAAACCACTAACAAGGATATGGAGCTTGGTTATATTGATCCTGTGATGTAAATAAAAAGGAGGATTTATGAAAAATACGAAAAAATGTCCAAAGTGTGGGGGAAGTGAAATTATATTTGTGCCTGGATCTGCTGGTGCTTATGGGACTGGAAATAATGTTATGACTGGCCATACAATTATGTCGGCAGTACCTGTTGATAGGTATATTTGCACTGCCTGTGGTTTTAGCGAGGAGTGGATTGACCTTGATAATATGGATAAATTAAAAAAGAAATATGATGAGATTTAAATGAGAGTTACTTTTATATGGGGGTGGGATAGATGATTAATAAACCAAATGTGCCAATTTGCTTTGTAAATCTTTATTTCAGCTGCCTTTCTCACACTCATCAATCATTCGGTTAAATTCAGATCTTGATGAACCAACCTTAGCTGAAGCAACATCAAGAAAAATATCTGCAACAAACCAAGTCATGTGAGCAGCAGCAAGACGAGTAAGACCAGACACCTGAACAGCAAGACTATCCAGCTGCTCTTTACGATTTGTGCTCACACGAGCATAAACCCCAACCGCATAATCCTTAATTACACGCTGAGGATGGATGACTATCACATCTTTATTTAGCTCATCTATCTTATCCATAGCCATCTCTCCTTATTATTAGACTAACGAAACTTAGATTTCTTCTCCATGATAATTAGCCTAAACCTTATTTTCCCACTCCACAAGGTGGGTGCAAAAGGAGTGTTCAGTAAGGGATTAAAAGAAAACCAACTGAAAGCCTTTAAGCGGGAACATAAGAAATAAAACGACCATACAAGAGTAGAGATACTCTGTGTGGCCGTTTTCTTATACTCAGATACCGAAATAGTATTTGAGATTTTTAGAACAAACCTTGTATTTGAGCTTGTATTAACACTGCAGTAACGCTGGCACCTGTATTAATTAAAAAGTCTTTTAGTCCAACCAATGCTGATTTTAAAATATGCGGTTTCTTCTCTTCTTCAATTTTTAATTTGATGTCAGCTAATAATTCTGTTGCGGTTTCTATATCCTCTTTTGATAAATCAGATTCACTAATACTTTTTTCAACGGCATCAACTACATCCTTAACTTTATCATAGGAAAATGTAACTGTATTCTCACTTCCAGACACTATCTGTACATTATCGGATGGCGAATTGATCACACTTGTATTCCCGTAATAATTATTCACGGTTTGCGGCATGTTCACTGCGGATTCTTTTTCAGTCTCAGAGAAAACCATATTTTCCCCTACAATACCTTCCGATTCTAATTTCAATGTCCATTCTAAAATAGTATTTTTGACTTTTTCTTCAATGTCTTTAACTGCAGTTGTAGGTACATGTAATGCATAATCCATTGGAAGTAGCGAATCAGCCATTTTATCAAACAATGCAAGTTGTTCGCCTGAAAAATCTAAAGTTAATACATTTCCTGAGGACTGACATAAAGAAATGATTTCAGAAATTGAATTTACTAACTTTCTTTCACAAATCTTTTTTTCGTATTCATTATCCTGTATTGAGGTTGGAATCCAACCGCGATAAGGATTGAAAGTTTTTAAACTTCCACGAACCTTTCTATACTCAGGGCAAGATTCTGGGTCAGGATAACCATTTAATTCGTGTTGAATCCATTGATCAAAATCAGCAAGCTTTAATTTTGATGCAATCAAATGTGCTTTGCGTAATATATTAACAACATCGCAATTTGATGACACAATTTCATTCTGTAATTCTAAAACAATACTTCCCATGTTATTCACCATCCTTCTTTCTACCATATAGGGCACTATTCTCAGCAAACATCATAGTTCTTCACATAGAAGCAATAAGGAAAAGGAATAATCTAACTTTCTGAAGTTGTTTCAGAATGCTCCTCAAAATTTTCTACCTGCTCCATCACCTTTGTGAACACTTCAGGACTATACTGTGGCGGATAGCCGTTCTTAACCAAACAAATCTTTATCTTCAATTTTAACTGATTACGCACATTCTGATTGTTGAGCCAGTCCACAAATGAAGACTCGGTATCTATTATTTCCTTAACTTTTTTAGCAAGTGTCTTGCATTTATCGTTTATCACAACACCGTTAACTTCTTTGTCAATGCCATATTCAAACTTATACTGGTCACGAAGAGCAATCAAAATATCATAGAATGCCTTTTCTTCAAAGGTTAATCCTATTTTACGGAAACTCTCACGATTTTCGTTCATCTGACGAAGTATCACTAAAGCTTGTTCAGTTGCAGCCTTAATAATATCTTCTGAGGCAGCTTCCTGTGTTGCCCCGGCTTCTTCAGCAGTAAGGTGCTTACGTCTTTCATGGTACTCATCAATAGTCTTTTCAATCATTTCTTGGAAAGATTTCGCTGCTAATTGGTTAACCCTGCCATATTCCTTTATTTGCTTACGGAGCATTTTGATAAGTAATTCTAACTTTGTAGCAGGCATTTCTACATCTGATAATTTTTCAAAGTATTCAGGAGAGAAGATATCTTCTTCCTCGCCACTTTCAAGAACACTTTCTACCTTATTGTATTTTAATGCCTCTTCAACCATCTTTGATACCACAAGATTCATAGTTTCAGCATCAACATCGCTGGTTCCACTCATTTTACGAACGAAGCCTGCTATAGCCATAAAGCACTGTGCAAGCGCAGATTCTTCTTCGCCCAGATTTCCAGAAGGTTGGCAAATATCAAAAGCACTTCTCATTCTCTTAACAGACTTTAAGAAATATGTCTTAAATGAGACCTGATTAGTTTTTCCGTTTCCTTCTGTCTGCAAGACCTGTGCTGATGTAAAGACATACTCAGCCGCTTTGGAAAGTAATTTATATCTTTCAACAGGGTCACATTTCGTATTAAGGAATGGAGCTAAGTCATAATCTGTAAACAGTGCTTTAAGTATTTCAATCTCCTCCCTGAATGCAGAGGTAGCCTGCTCAACGTCATCCGATGTGGGAGCAACTGATGTATCACCACCGTAAACCTTCATGGCCTCACGCATATTATCGCGAATGCCAATATAGTCGATAACCATACCATATTCTTTGCCGGGATATTTTCTGTTTACACGACTGATAGTTTGAATCAGCAAGTGCTTCTTCAAAGGCTTATCGTTATATAAATATGTAAGTGACGGAACATCAAATCCCGTAATCCACATATCAACTACGATAACAATATGGAAATTAGACTTTTCCAGTTTAAAGGCTGCATCCAGTTCTTCGCAACGTTTATCATTTTTAACTCCACCAAGATAGTTATACATCTCAGCTTCATCATTACTTCCAACACTCGATACCATAGCCATAAATGGCATAGGCTTTAATTCTTTAAGTTCTTCATCTGTTGCAGTAACTCCGTCAGGAGTTTTCTTTTCTTCAAACCATTCCGGATATTTATCCTTGAATTTCAAAAGAAGTGAATATGCAATTTTTCTGCTAGAGCAGACAATCATTGCTTTCTGAATTCTATCTGGGTCACTATCACAAGATGAAATATAATGGTCATGAATATCTATAGCAAGCCTCTCCAAGCGAGAAGGCTCGCCAAGGATAACTTCCATAGAACTCATTGCACGTTTACTGGCTTCAATATCATCATACGTTGCACCATCATCGGCACACTTTTTATAGTAATTTTCAATTTCTTTAGCTTTGGTCTTATCAAGTAACACCTTGGCAATACGAGGATGATACTTAATAGAAACAGTTAGTCCATCTGCGACCGCCTGATCCATAGTGTATCTATCAATTTCCTGACCAAAGGTCTGATATGTTTCGGCAATAGGAGTTCCTGTGAAACCTACAAACGTAGCATGTTGAGGCGGTAAGTTTGCTAGTCAAGGAGTAAAACGACGAAGATTAGCATTTACTTCCGCCCATGCGATAGCTGTCCGTGATTGACAAGTGCTAGCACGCAGACAGAACGGAGATAGCGAACCGCTGAGTGTGTCGCTCTGCTCGTAAAAGCTTAGAAACCTTTGAACGAAAGGGATAATGAAAGCCTTGATTGCAAGGCTTTTTGCTTTATGGTGGGTAAGTATCAGAGTGAGAAAATTTTTGGAATGAGTAGAAGTGATAGCTAGAAATTATCAGTTTCTATTTCCATTTACCCTGTGGGTACGTGTTTGTTTCCATTGACAAGGAGTTTGTGGGAATAGAAATGTACCCACCTTGTTTGAATCAAGTGAAGTGTAGTTGAAGGAAATCTGTTGAAAGCAATACTTCATTTTACCGAATAAGTAATAATTTAGGCAACTTCAAATCGATTAAAAAAAAAACTATTTTAAAGGTTAAGAGTAGACAAAAATTGTCCACTCTTTTTTGCAAACTCAATTTATCAATAAATGAAATGAGGGAATGTAAAATGAAATATTTTGAGGTTGAGTTAGAAAATCCTGATGAATTTTTAAAACTACAAACAGAAGATTTTGTGAAAGCTAATCGCTTGCTACTAAGGAAGATAATCCAGAGCGTTACAGTCTATGAAGAAAACTTCGTCATATCCTTTAAATCTGGCATCGAATTGGAAGTATGAGTCTCATTCCATAACTTTTATATTGAACATATCATCTTGTTGTGTTATACTATAAATTGATATAAACAAAGATGTAGGAGGAACCGAAACTATGACAGCCTCAATGCGTTTAAGATAAGCTGGCAATAAAAAAAGCAGAATCTATACCCGATGATAGGCTTTTTTGTTGTGCTTATTTATACGATATTGAGCATTCATTAGTTACGGTGAGGATATTGGTTATTTAACTATACCTTTATTTAACTATGTCTTTAATATGAATGTTTCCAAATTGTATGTATGCAGACCAAAAGCCACATTGTGGGGTTTGGCCTGCATTTTTTATTGCCTAGAATGCTATTCAAAATAGAAATTCAAGCAAAATAATATGCAGGAGATAATATAAATGGAAAAATACAACAATTGGAAACGAAAATTTTATGCAATATGGGCAGGGCAAGCAGTATCATTAATCACTAGTGCCATCCTGCAAATGGCGATTATTTTTTACCTTACAGAAAAAACAGGATCTGCGATGGTCTTGTCTATGGCTTCATTAGTAGGTTTTTTACCCTATGCGATTTTGGGACCTGCCATTGGTGTGCTAGTGGATCGTCATGATAGGAAGAAGATAATGATTGGTGCCGATTTAATTATCGCAGCAGCTGGTGCAGTGCTTGCTATTGTTGCATTCTGTATGGAGCTACCTGTCTGGATGATTATGATAGTATTGTTTATCCGTAGCATTGGAACAGCTTTTCATACCCCAGCACTCAATGCGGTTACACCACTTTTAGTACCAGAAGAACAGCTAACGAAATGCGCAGGCTATAGTCAGTCTTTGCAGTCTATAAGCTATATTGTTAGTCCGGCAGTTGCAGCACTCTTATACTCCGTTTGGGATTTAAATGCTATTATTGCCATCGACGTATTGGGTGCTGTGATTGCATCTATTACGGTAGCAATTGTACGTATACCTAAGCTGGGTAATCAAGTGCAAAGTTTAGAACCAAATTTCATAAGGGAGATGAAAGAAGGAGTTGTGGTTCTGAGACAAAACAAAGGATTGTTTGCCTTATTACTCTTAGGAACACTATATACTTTTGTTTATATGCCAATCAATGCACTATTTCCTTTTAATAAGCATGGAACACTTTAATGGAACGCCTGTGCATATTTCTATTACGGAAATTTCCTTTGCATTTGGGATGCTAGCAGGAGGCTTATTATTAGGAAGATTAGGGGGCTTCGAAAAGCATGTATTACTAATAACAAGTTCATTTTTTATAATGGGGACCAGTTTAGCCGTTTCGGGAATACTTCCTCCAAATGGATTTGTAATATTCGTAGTTTGCTGTGCAATAATGGGGCTTTCGGTGCCATTTTATAGCGGTGTGCAAACAGCTCTTTTTCAGGAGAAAATTAAGCCTGAATATTTAGGACGTGTATTTTCTTTGATCGGAAGTATCATGTCACTTGCTATGCCAATTGGGTTAATTCTTTCTGGATTCTTTGCTGATAAAATCGGTGTAAATCATTGGTTTTTACTATCAGGTATTTTAATTATTGGCATTGCTATAGTTTGCCAAATGATAACTGAGGTTAGAAAATTAGATTTAAAATAAACAATATTGGAGGAATATTTATGTATCTTATTTTCATGTAACTCTTCCTGCTAAAATCGCAGGGTTTTCCCTGCATACAAGCAAATGAAAGCATGCGATTATAGACAGGAGGAAATGTTATGGAATTAATATTAAAAGCAAAAGACATTCGTGTGGAATTCAAAGGACGCGATGTTTTAGATATAAATGAATTAGAAGTATATGATTATGACCGTATTGGTTTAGTAGGAGCAAATGGTGCTGGAAAAAGCACTTTACTCAGGGTACTTTTAGGAGAATTAACTCCCCCAGGATGTAAAATGAATCGTCTGGGTGAACTTGCCTATATTCCCCAGTTGGACGAAGTAACTCTGCAGGAGGAAAAAGATTTTGCACTTGTAGGCAAGCTAGGTGTTGAGCAATTAAATATACAGACTATGAGCGGTGGTGAAGAAACAAGGCTTAAAATAGCACAGGCCTTATCGGCACAGGTTCATGGTATTTTAGCGGATGAACCTACGAGCCATTTAGACCGTGAAGGAATTGATTTTCTAATAGGACAGCTAAAATATTTTACAGGTGCACTGTTAGTTATTAGCCATGACCGCTATTTTCTTGATGAAATAGTAGATAAAATATGGGAACTGAAAGATGGCAAAATCACTGAGTATTGGGGAAACTATTCTGATTATCTTCGTCAGAAAGAGGAAGAACGTAAGAGCCAAGCTGCAGAATACGAACAATTTATTGCGGAACGTGCCCGATTGGAAAGGGCTGCGGAGGAAAAGCGAAAACAGGCTCGTAAAATAGAACAGAAGGCAAAAGGTTCTTCAAAGAAAAAAAGTACTGAAGACGGAGGGCGTTTAGCTCATCAAAAATCAATAGGAAGTAAGGAAAAAAAGATGTATAATGCTGCTAAAACCCTAGAGCACAGGATTGCGGCCTTAGGAAAAGTAGAAGCTCCGGAAGGCATTCGCAGAATTCGTTTCAGGCAAAGTAAAGCATTGGAGCTCCATAATCCATACCCTATAGTCGGTGCAGAAATTAATAAAGTATTTGGGGATAAGGCTCTGTTTGAAAATGCATCTTTTCAAATTCCGTTAGGAGCAAAAGTGGCGTTAACTGGTGGTAATGGAATCGGAAAAACAACTTTAATCCAAATGATCTTAAACCATGAAGAAGGAATTTCTATTTCGCCTAAGGCAAAAATAGGTTACTTTGCACAGAATGGTTACAAGTACAACAGTAATCAGAATGTTATGGAGTTTATGCAGAAGGATTGTGACTACAATATATCAGAAATTCGTTCAGTGCTAGCATCTATGGGGTTCAAACAGAACGATATTGGAAAAAGTTTATCTGTTTTAAGCGGTGGAGAAATTATAAAATTGTTGCTTGCTAAAATGCTCATGGGTAGATATAACATCCTAATAATGGATGAACCCAGTAACTTCCTTGACATACCAAGTTTAGAGGCTTTGGAAATACTAATGAAGGAGTACACCGGAACTATCGTGTTTATCACCCACGATAAACGATTACTCGAAAATGTAGCAGATGTAGTTTATGAAATTAGAGATAAGAAAATAAATCTGAAACATTAAATTTAAGGTAGTCGCTGGTCAGTATAGTCTGTTCTGGTTGGCGACTCCATTGTTAAAGAGTATAAAGACTTTAGATTTTATGAATATTAAAAATAGGAACAGTCAATTGAACTGCTCCTATTTTTCTGCTAAATATATTGTAGTTTTCTTATATGTATAATGATAGATTAGCGGATTCTCATCTACGGTACTTACTTCAAATATGAAGAAGTGATCGCGGTTACCTGCATATTTGTTTTCTAACGCTTTTAGTGCGAGTAGGTTATCTCCATGTATGAGCATGTTTTCTGTATTAGGATCATTTTTGCAGTTTGATTTTTCTTTATCCTCAACTAGAATCCTAGGCTCTATTTTGATTTCTTTATCCTTACCAAGCCACGTAAGTTCCAGTTTTTGATTATTAGCCATTACTTTTCATCCTCCGCTATAAATTCCAAAATATCGTTGGGCGTGCAGTGTAAAGCTGTGCAGATACCTTCCACTTTTTCCAGTGATATATATTGCCCAGTGCGTAGTTTCGTAATAATGTTGGCGGAAATATTGCTCATTCTCATTAAGTCCTGATTGGAAATATCTTCTTCAATCATGCGATGTAATAGTTTTTTATAACTAACAGCCATAATTCCCTCCTTATTTTAATAGTTAAATATTATCACGATTCTGTGAGTATATCAACGATATAAAGAGCTAGCCACTCCGGAATATAGCAGATTAAAAAAGTCTCCTTTGCTATTCATTCAAGGCAAATGCCTAATGAATGCTTAGGAGATTTTTATTGTCAAAAATTTTTTCTAAAACCGTCAGATTACACCCTCTTTCATGGCTACCAAGTAGAAGACCAAAAAAACTTTTTAAGACAGGTTAAAAAGTCGGCTTTTTCTTTTGCCTGTGATGTAGAAGGGATAAGCCTTCTAGAAAAGGAGGATCAAATATGGATCTAGAGAAACTGCCAAAAGCACTAAAGAACAAGAATATCTTTTGTTCATGGAAGTACGAGCAGCAAGAAAACGGTAGGCTCACTAAGCCGCCTTATAACCCCATAACGGGAAAGAAAGCAGCTACAGACAACTTAAGCGATTTCACCTCGCTTGATGATGCCATGAAAGTAAAAGACCAATACGACGGAATTGGTATAAAGCTTGTTGATAACCTCTTAGGCATCGATTTAGACCACTGCATCGATAATGGCATCATTAAAGACTGGGCAAAAGAGATTATTGCCCATTTCAAGCACGCTTATATCGAATACAGCCCAAGTAAGCATGGCTTTCATATCTTGCTTCTGTTTAACGGCGCATACGATAAAAAGTCTTATTACATCAAGCATGGGGATATTGAGGTTTACAGCGCTCTAGCTACGAATCGCTATCTAACAGTTACGGGCGACGTGTATCAGGAAGGCGAGCTTTTAGAAGACGATGAAGCCATCATGTGGCTTTTAGACACGTACATGAAGCGAAACATAAACACTCATGAAAAAGAAAATAACGCGTGTACAAGGTCATATTTAAGCGATACATCTGTTATTGAAAAAGCTGGCAACGCCATAAATGGAGCTAAATTTACAGCACTTTGGCATGGTGACATTTCGGCTTACCCTTCTCATAGCGAAGCAGATGCCGCGCTTGTGTCTATTCTTGCCTTTTACTGTGGCGGTAACAAGGAGCAAATAGACCGACTTTTTCGTAAGTCTGCTTTATTCCGTCCTAAGTGGGATGAACACCGTGGCGCGGATACTTATGGCAACACAACCATTCAGAAAGCTGTTTCTAAATGTCATACCTTCTATGAGCCTTTCCATAATGCAAGTGCTGAGGAAGACTTTGATGATCTCTTATCTAAATTACAGGAACTAAAGCCTGATGAAAATATACGATATCGCAACGGTGATTTAGGTAATGGCAGATTGTTTGCTGATATTTTCCAAAACATTCTGCACTATGTACCGGAGCGCAAAATGTGGTTCATCTTCGATGGTGTACGTTGGACTTGCGATATTGGAACGCTTAAAACGATGGAACTATGCAAGGATTTAGCTCTTTCTCTTATACGTTATGCTGGTGTCATTAAAGACGAGAGAACCCGTTCCATGCTTGTTGAGTATTGGAACAAATGGAGCAGCCGTCGTAACCGTGAGATTTATATCAAGGAAGCTCAAAGCGTTTACCCCATTTCGATGGAAGCGTTCGATAAGAACATTTATCTATTTAACTGCCAAAACGGAACTTTAGACCTTCAGCACGGTGTATTTCGCAAGCACTTAGCAACAGATCTTATTACCAAAGTATCACCTGTGTTTTATGACCCGAAGGCAAGAAGTGAACGTTTTCGCCAGTTTGTCGATGAAATTATGAGCGGAGATTGTGAGAAAGCCTTGTATCTTCAAAAGTCATTAGGCTATGCGTTAAGCGGTGATACACGCTATGAGTGCATGTTCTTTCTTTTTGGAGAAAGCACAAGAAACGGTAAAGGCACACTCATGGAAAGCGTTCTGTCTGTGATGGGCGATTACGGAAAAGCGGTACGCGCGGAAACCATTGCTCTAAAGAAGAACCCTAATAGCTCACAGCCGACCGAGGATGTAGCACGCCTTGCCGGTGTTCGCTTTGCCAATATATCTGAGCCGAGCCGAGGACTATTCCTTAATTCAGCCCAAGTTAAATACATGACGGGAAGTGATACCTTAAACGCTCGATTCCTGCATGAGAACAGTTTTGACTTTAAACCACAGTTCAAACTGTACGTGAACACCAATTATCTGCCCGTCATCAGCGATATGACAGTGTTTAGTAGCGACCGCATGCAGATTATTCCCTTTAACAGGCATTTTGAAGCGTGGGAACAGGATAAAACCTTAAAGGCGGAGTTTTCTAAAAAAGAGGTGCAAAGTGCCATTTTAAACTGGCTTCTTGAAGGCTTTACCCACCTCCGAGATGAAGGCTTTAAGCCGCCTAATAGCGTTCTTGATGCCATTTTTAGTTATGCCCACGACAGTGACAAGATGGCACAGTTTGCTGAAGATGTACTCGTTAAAGACCAGAGCTCTGAGATTCGAACGGCAGTTGTATACGACCACTACAAGAAGTGGTGCATTGATAACGGCTGTTTTTCTGAGAACAGCAGAAACTTCAATCAGGAATTAAGAAAATTTGCCGAGGTTGTAAGAAAGCGTCCCAAGACAGGCGGAGAAAAAACCACGCTTCTTAAAGGCTACAGGCTTAAAAGTGAGTTTAGCGATTTTTTAAGTGGCAACTAGTGGCAGTTAATAACCTATATCCCCATATAACCCTATAAGGCAATAACGAAATTTAACTGCCACATCATGCCACGTTTAAGGAGGTGGTGCCTATGATTGCGTAATTCGTATCGCAAACCTGTGTTGAACATGAAGAAGAAATACTATCATGCACAAATCAAAATACTGAAATGATTTCAGCTTTTTGACAACATTGAAGAAAGAAAACCTGCCTAGGTACTGTGCTGTTAGAAATTTATTCGCATACTACTTTCTGAACCTAACCCCCTAGGGGGGTCAAATCTCTAAAGAGTACCCCTTCGGGAACGGGCGCAGGGTCTTGCGTGCAAAAACAGCGAATTCAAAAGGGTAAATGGGCAAAATCAAGCAAATTACTGCAGTAATTGCAGAAAACAGTAATGAAAGGAACTAACAATTATGATTAACAGAGATATTGAAAAAGAAATGAAACTAGCAAGTCAGGACTACCACAACACGTTTTGGAACGTACTGCGCGACGCAAATGGTAATGCGAACAATATTGCAGGAAAACTGCGCCACATTCATACAGGTGCCTATGATTTGCCGACTTCTTCTCTAGCAAAACTCGAAGCAAAACTTGCAAACAAAAGTAATCTTAGAAAACTGTGTACAGTGGTAAAAGCACACTCGCAATCAAGCAAATTGTTCATCTATGAAGGTACACCGTTCACTAAATGGATGAAAGATTATGATGCGAATATCATTACACATATGCCTATTAAAGATGGCTTTAAGCGTATTGATGTAACGGATTATACCCTAGTTAACCTTATTCGTTTGGGTACGGATTTTACAGCTGATCTTGACTTTGATATCGAAGAGTTCATCACAAGCGAACTGACAAAGCAATTTACATTGAGTGAGTCGGAAGCTTTTATAAATGGCGATGGGATAACTAAGCCGACAGGAATTTTATCAGATACATCAGGTGCTGAGGTTGCTGTGCAAGCAAAAGAGATTTCCGCAGATACCATCAAACATTTATTCTTCTCGCTAGATAGTAAGTATCGAGAAAATGCCACGTGGCTTATGAATGATGAAACTGCTCTTTATCTTCAAACCTTAAAGGACACTACCGGAGCATACATCCTACCTGATTTTGATGGCAACTTAATGGGCAGACCTGTGGTCATTGACAATGCCATGCCTTCTTCGCAAAAGGGAGCAAAAGTTATCGCCTTTGGTGATTTTTCCAACTATTGGATTATCGAACGCCATAACCCAACCATCAAGGTTCTAAACGAAATATTTTCTCTTATAGACCAGATAGGTTACCTCTCTTTTGAGTATTTGGATGGGAAACTGGTACATCCTGAAGCAATTAAAGTATTGCAACTTTCTTAAACAAGGAGGTCAAAATGCATGGATGAACAAATTAAGGATACACCGGTAAAAACCGAAGTGTTAAGAATCGGAAATACTGAATTTACGGTTAACTCTCTTGAAAGCAAGAGTGCTCAGAAAGGTGTCAAAGACCTAATCAAACACCTTATTTTAAGCAATTTAAACCATGTAATAGAAGCTAAATAACTTGATAAATTCTGAGTTATACGGGAATATATACTGACCGCTTGAAGGCTGTCGGAAAGGAGGAAAAACAGATGAATAAACTAAATAGACAGCCTTCTTATACTCTAGATAATGTAGGCAAGATAACGGCACTTTACTGCCGTTTATCCAAAGACGATGAATTACAAGGTGACAGCAATTCCATTATCAATCAAAAGAGCATGCTGAAAAAGTATGCCGAGGATAATCATTTCAACAATCTTATGTTCTTTGTAGACGATGGCTACTCGGGTACTAATTTCCAGCGACCTGATTGGCTTAAATTAACTGCTCTCATTGACGAAGGAAAGATTGGAACCATTATCGTCAAGGACATGTCACGCTTGGGTAGAGATTATCTGCAAGTTGGTATGTATACAGAGATGGTATTCCCTAACGCTGATATTCGCTTTATTGCAATAAATAACGGCGTAGATAGCAATAATCAGTCAGACAACGACATGACACCTTTCATCAACATCTTCAATGAGTTTTATGCTAAAGACACAAGCAGAAAAATAAAAGCTGTGTTTAAAGCAAAAGGACAAAGTGGGAAGCCGCTCTGCATCAATCCTCCTTACGGATATCTTAAGGATCCTGAAGATAAAAATCATTGGATTGTAGATGAAGAAGCTGCCAGTGTAGTGCGTGAAATCTTTAGACTCTGCGTTAATGGGTATGGGCCTAGCCAGATTGCCAATGAGCTAATCAAAAGGAATATTCCAACACCTTCTGAGCATTTTTTCTCTCTTGGTATTAAAATTCCTTCCGCGAAATCGGAGATTAAGGGAGTCTGGAATCAAAAAACTATCTCTAATATGCTTGAAAAGCAAGAATATCTTGGGCATACGGTCAATTTCAAAACAAGAAAGAAATCGTACAAGTGCAAGAAAACATTATTGAATCCCAAAGAAGACTGGCTAATTTTCAAAAACACACACGAAGCAATTATTGACCAGGAAACTTTTGATATTGTTCAACGTATAAGAGATGGTAGACGAGTGCGTACCAATCTTGGAGAGATGCCGGTGTTATCGGGAATGCTATTTTGTGCGGATTGTGGTAACAAGCTTTATCAGGTTCGAGGAAAAGGTTGGAGCCATGATAAAGAATACTTTGTCTGTGCTACATATCGTAAGCAAAAAGGCAAATGCTCATCACATCAAATTAGAAATATTCAGATCGAAGCAATACTGCTTCACGAGCTACGAATGATTACTTCATTTGCCAAACAGCACGAAGAAGAGTTCGTGGGACTTGTGATGAAGAAAAGCGAGAAAGAACTAACCCAAAAGTTAAAGTCCTCTAATAGGGAACTCGAGCAAGCAAAAGCAAGAATTAGCAAACTTGACACAATTGTTCAGCATCTCTATGAAGACAACTTAGACGGTAAAATTTCTGATGAACGATTTAAGAGCATGTCTGAGTCCTACGACAAGGAACAAGCTGAACTGAAAAGCAAGATTGAATCCCTTGAAGCCTTTATTTCTAAAGCGCAAGAGGAATGTCTCAACGTGGATTCTTTCTTGAAATTAGTACGACAATACACAGATATACAAGAACTTAATGCAGAGATCATTCGAACCTTTGTAGATAAGATTTATGTTGAAAAATCTGAAAAGGTAGCAGGTACAAGAACCAAGAAACAAACCATATGGATACAGTGGAATTACATAGGTGCAGTTGATATTCCACTCCATAAGTAAAATCGGCGTAGCCGGTAGTAATACCGATTACGCCGATAATTTTTTAGGAATTAAATCCCTAAGTGAATGCCCCTAAAGGGGTGCACTTTTTAACGTTAACATCCTGCGCACTCGACCCTAGAGCGTCGATATCTTCCCTCAAACAGCCAAAACACGTTCAAAAACCGCGAGAACCCAGCCTAAAGCAGCTTCGCATTAAACCTTTTAACGATAGCCCTCGCTAAGCCCTGTTACACAAGGGCAAACTTGCACCCACCTATTAAGCTCTTGATGCTATTAATCTATGATAATTTCACCCCTGTAACTAACCAATTAAAATTTCACCCCCGTGTAACAAACAATTGCCGGGAAGGATTAGAAACAAATTAGTTAGTTAGATTAAAATACAAGGATGGAAAGATTATCCTATGTCTCAAAAAGAATTAACTCGTTTGCATGTCCTTAAATCCTGCCTGCCAACCTTATTCATAATATCCTTGCCATAAGAGCTCTTGACCTTTACTTTGAACACACAAGTAATTACCTATTTATGATTTTCTTTTAAGAAAGCATCAATAGTTTTTCTTGATTCACTTCTTGCTTTATCATTGCTTTCAATTGTTCCACCTGTTGCAATTCTAATTCTTCCTAGATTTAAAACACCATTGCCTGCAAATATATGTCCTGCTCCTTTATAAGAATAAATCTTTGCATTAGGGTTTTGCTCTTTTATTTTTTTTGCCATGGCAAAGCTATCCCACATCAAATCATCTTCGCCAGCCATCATTAATATATTTGCCTTAACATTTTTGACTGGTATTAGTTTTTCTTGGCTTGAGGAGTCTTGTTCTATTGCACTTTCATAAGTTTCTTTATAACTAATAGGACTTTTAATTATAGTTGGAACAATAATATTCTTTAGAAATGAGCTAAATGATGATTTTTTTATATCTATATATGGAAGTTGCTCTCCTTTATATGTCCATGATGAACCATAATCTTTAAAATCTAGGCCAGCAAAATTATAAGACGAAGGCGATATTAAAATCAGATTATCTATTTCAGGATATTTGCAAGCCAAATTAAGTGCATATTCTGCCCCTTTTGACGCTCCCAAAACACTTATCGGTTTATTGTCTTTTATATTTTTATTTATATAATTGATAACATCATCAAATTGTTCTAAGGGAATTTTTGTCAAAGTCGATTCTTGATTTTTCATACCAAACATAAATAGAGCAAAGGTTTCATAGCCTTCTTTTGCTAATATCTTAGCATTTTCAAAATTTGGACTTCCTTCAGAACCTCCAAAACAAATTACAAGACCCTTATGTGATTTTTCTTTAGGTACAAATCTAAATCCTTGCATTCTACCCTCATCTACATAAGTTACATCAACTCCATCAATATCTGTAGGGTATAGACTTATATTAGTAACATCCTTATAATATTCAGGAAAATTTAAAGCATTGATATCTTTATACTTATGGTCGTTATATATCCTAAGACTAAAAACTAAAACTACTAAAATAATAATAACTGAAAAGATTCCAAAAAATATTTTCTTCATTTTCTTCATTTTATTAGCTTCCTTTAAAATAGTATGCAGAGTCTAATAGTATATAAAAAAATCTGTTTGTTGTTATTATATAATCTTTAGAGTATTCATTACATTAATCTACATTAAAACATCCACCACAATAGAATTGCCGGCCTGTTTTGACGCATCCTTCTTCATCTTTTTCAAATACAAAATGCTTATAAAACTGCTTAAATGCAGGATTTTTAAATTTACATCTTTTGTATCAACGCTATAGCTTCCACGTGGATTGAGAGAACTCCAAGTATAGCTACACTTTTTTGAGTGCACACTATTGATAGTGGGTGTACTTTTTAACGATAGAAGCGAGCTATCGTTAAAAGGTTTGAGAATCTATTTTCTACAAAACAATTTTTTATTCTGGTAGAAAATTAAAGCACCTTTTTGTAATGATCCCAAAAGTTAGATTTTTGGTCCAACTTTTGGGAGCACTACATTAGTTAATTAGGTGTTTTTAATCAATAACTCGATTATAAAACTTACTTGCAATAATATTCGATTGCCTTGTTGACAAATACTGATGTCCCTTCGCCTGCAAACGCATCTATATTTTTCGTAAAATCATCACCAGAAGCATACATCTTGCCAAGTCCGGATAAAATCTCATTCGAGCACTTATAGAAATTAGCTGTAATAAAGTCCTGCAGTTTCTTTACCAAAGCCTGAACTTCAACCGAATCGCTGGGTTGTGATTTTACCTTGCCAAATTCTGCAAAAATCAGCATGAGTTGTTGATGGAGCATTTTTGTTTCCTCGCTGTTTCTCCTTTTTTCTTTAGCTTCAAATTCCTTGAATTCCGGTATATCTCCCCAATACTCTTTTGCCTGTTTGGCATACTCATCAATTTTGCTTGTGTCAAATGCTGTAAAGTTCATATAGTTACCTCCTAATGCTTTTAATCCCTTTGCAAAAAGAATTAAATTTTCCAAATGCTCTTTTTTCAGGATTAATAATTTGATTTGTTGTTCCAGCGCTAAATCTTTGTCGAAATGCTCACTGGTTATTATTTCTTTAATTTCTTTGAGCGGAAATTCCAAAGCTTTAAACAGCAAAATGGATTGTAGTACCTTTAGATCCTCATCACCATACAACCTATACCCTGACTCCGAATAAGCGGACGGTTTTAACAAACCGATTTTGTCGTAATACTGAAGAGTACGAATACTAATTCCTGCTATCTTGCTGACTTCATTCACTGTTTTCACTATCTCACCTCCTTCCTTATCACTAGAATAAAGTATTACGCAACGTCATAGTCAAGTATTTTTTCTAGCGTTGTCGTCTAATGCTCAACTCTGCGCTAAAAACTCCACTACAGACTTACATTCGAGCTGTATTTTCCAACTTCGCACCTGAATGCAAAGTGGGTGCACTTTTTAACGATAGAAAAAGCTATCGTTAAAAGGTTTAAGATTGGCTTAATAGCTTGATTTCTGAGCATAAAAACAGCCTAGAGATGATGCCCACTAGGCTGACTTTTGTAACATTTCAAACACTCACATTCTTTTGGCTTTTACGATGCCCTTTCAATATTCACACTAATCTCTGATTTAAAACTTATCCTCGTAAACTTTTATTTTCTTGATGTACTTTCTTACCAGCTTCTCGTCATACTCACTAATATCGTGACGCTCACTTTTCAGAAAATCTTCCATTTCTCTGGTTCGTCTTTTAGCATCTTCTTGACCTGCTTTTTCTATAAGAAGCTGCTGTTTCTTACCTTTAAGCTCATCAATCTCATCAGCAGTTTTCGTGTAGTCTTTTTTAGCTTTAAGCAAGGTTAGTAGTATCGCTTGTTTATCTGCAATTCTTTTATCAACCGTTTCAATCTCGTTTAAGTTATTGCCCGCGATAATTTCTCTAATATTATTCTTCAACGTATCCAATACTTCATCCGATATACTAAACACCTTGTTTATGGCTTTCACTATGGCAGATTGCAGTTCGTTCTCTTGTACTGTCGGAGCATCGCAAGCACTAGGACCATTTTCCACTCTGGTGCAACAACGCCAGACAATAGATCGTACTCCTCGGTTGTTCCAAGCAATTCTTCTGTAAATATCCCCGCATTTAGAACAAACACATAAACTGGATAAAGCGTACTTACTGGAATAAACTCTCCTTTTTTTATTCTCCTCACCACTAAACATGTTAGCTCGTCTTACCATTTCTTCTTGAACTTTAAAGAAAATATCTCTTGGAATAATAGACGCGTGGCTATCTTTTACATAATACTGTGGTTCTGTTCCATCATTTTTTATACGAACATGGTTGATAAAATCTGTCGTCTTTTTAGTTTAAGAAATTATAAAAAAGCAAAGTACGCTTGACAAAAAAAGCAAAGCGAGCTATACATTATATGTAAAGTTAACTTGCTGTTGAAGGAGGAAAATGAAAAATACAATTTTTCGATTAAGAAAACAGCATAAAATAACTCAAGAAGAATTAGCAAATGAAGTTGGAGTTACAAGGCAGACCATAACTTCCATTGAAACTGGAAAATATATAGCATCACTGCCGTTGGCTTTTAGAATTGCTAAGTTTTTTGATACAAGTATTGAAGAAATATTTAGCATAGAGGAGGACGATTAATATGAACAAATTAGAAAAATATAAAAAAGAAATAGGATTTAGAATTAGTATTTTAGTCTTATTATGTATGGTTGCCTTACTCGCAGTTATTATTGGAAATTTTTACTTAAAATATAAATTTCCATTAAAAGAAGATGTGACATATTATGTAGCAGTATTTTTTATTGGACTTGAACTTGTATCTGTATTCTACATGTCGATGCTTGGTAGAGCATATAGAAATAGAGATATATTGGAGAAGATGCATACTAAAGAAACAGATGAAAGAATGATATTAATAAAGATGAAGTCAGGATCAAATATAATACCTATATTCTCAATGGTTATTGTAATAGTTTCTTTAATTGTAGCATATGTAAGTTATGAAGCCTTTTTAGCGTTAATAATAGTTGCATTTGTACAATTAATATTTTCTAAATTATTAAAAGTATATTGGTCAAAAAAGATTTAAAAATATCATAGTAAAGGTATTAGACGATAGACAGTTAAAACTCTATCGTCTTTTTTATACTCAAAATTAGGAGGTAAAAATGGTAAGGATAAGAAGCCACACTTAAAACAATTTAATATATAAGACATTTAGCGATTGAAATATAAGTTCAGTCGCTTTTTAATTGAAATTTATAGATTAAGGAGAAGAAATTAATGGATAGAGAAATGATAATTTAGCTGCCTAATCTTGGATTGCCGCTTGCCCGTTCATGAGCTAGGTAAAAGCCAATCACGGAGAGCTATCAAAGCTCTATTTTCGCGTTGATTAGACGATACAGTCGTATAAGCAGGCATAGTAATGCTATTAAACACCTTAAGTTCAATCTCATTTGGAATATAAATGAGTCGATTATTAACTAGTGGTTTATCACAAGAAAGTACAGCATCACCACTAATGAAAAATGGGTATTCTCCATTGAGATCTTTAGCTGCTCCGACTTTAATGGTAGATTTCTTCTCTTCACTGATAATGTCACCAAGCTTTCGTTTGACTCTCTACGAAAGAATTCGTCACACAACTTCGCCGGTAACGAAAGGTGGGTTATTCACAATCTAGTAAAAAGATTTGAATTAAGCCAGGTAGCAACGCCGTCGTTGTTGTTGGAGTCGCAAACCTCGTCTGCAATCGCAAGCAACCGAGGATTACTATTTGATACAGCTACTCCGTATCCCCCCGCGCGGAACATGTCTATATCTATAATATCGTCTCCAAAAACAACTGTGCGGCTCGCCTTTACGCCCAAGCGATTACAAATAACGTTCAGCGCGTGCCCTTTGTTTGCAAGAGGATTCGTAATCATCCACAAAACATCTTCGCTAATGTGTAACGAAAAATCGCTCGGAAGAATGCGCTGAAGATGCTCTTTCTCGCAATCTTGCGGCACAATAATAATTTTGTCTGCTATGCCACTTGGAACATTAGAAAAATCTGTAATAATAAAATCCTGCTTGCTCCAAAGCATACGAACATCAAAATTAGTGTAACGAACATCGTTCATAACAATGCCAATGCGAAGCGTAGGAATCTCATTAAGCAAACGCAAACACACGCTACACGCAAGCTTAGAATCAAAACCAAAGCGCGTAAGAGTATCAATGCTTCTTTGCGAAGTAAGATCGCTAATAGTACTATGCGCGCAATCAAAATCAATAAGAGCGCCATTAAGATATGCGCAAACTTGAGCTTGCAAATCGTGGATAAAATCAAAAGCACTACCAACAGGGCGAGCTGTAATAATCGCAAGCGGTATTCCGCATTCGCTCAAACGCTTAGCAGCGCTAACAGTTTCTTGGCTTAAATATCTGCCTTCAAAAGTTTGTGAATCATGAAGCATAGTGCCATCAAGATCGGCAATAATAAGCGATGGAGAAAAACGAAGCATACGTACCCAAATTTTAACGCGCGCGCAAGCAACACAATGCGCTTTAATAAAACAAAAGCGCGCAATCTTTCGACTACGCGCTTAAAAGAATACTTAGATAAGTGAGAACTTAGTCATAAGGTTCAAGGCAACAATAACAGCCACCCAAATCAAAGCTATAATAACAGTCCAACGATTCAAGTTCTTTTCTGCAACACCAGAGCTACCAGCGTTCTTCGTTAAACCGCCGCCGAACATATCGGAAAGGCCGCCGCCCTTGCCCTTGTGCATCAAAATCAACAATGTTAACAAAATGCTGGTGAGCACAAGCAACACTTGCAAAACAATTTTCACAGCGGACACAAGTAACCTCCTGTTTTTGGTACTCTGTAAAGCATAGTAAAAGCCATTGACCTATAAGCTAAATATATGTTAAATCAGCACTAAATCTTTCGCTAAATCATTCGCGATTTTTATAAGACGCGAGTTTAACAATAGAAGCAAGCTCTTCAACATCTAAAGACGCTCCTCCAATAAGGAATCCATCCACATCTGGCTCACTAATTAAGCTTGACGCATTAGAAGACGTTACAGATCCGCCATAAAGAATACGCACGGAATTTGCAACATTATCGTCAAAAGTGCGGCGCAAATCGTCTCTAATCGCAAAAGCTGCTTCTTGAGCAGATTGCGCTGTAGCAACCATGCCAGTTCCAATAGCCCAAACTGGTTCGTACGCAATAATCAAACGCTCTGCTTGCTTAGAATCTAAGTCACGAGTAACGTCGTGAACTTGACCAACGGCAAAATCAAGCTCTATACCTTGCTTGCGCTCCTCGAAGCTTTCGCCAACGCATAAAATTGGTTGCATTCCAGCTGCAAGAACAGCGCGCACTTGGTCAACAATATTCGCATCGTCTTCTGGATGATACTTTCTACGCTCGGAATGGCCTACAATCACCATTGAGCAGCCAAGACTTGCAAGCATATCTGCAGAAACGTCTCCAGTAAACGCGCCTTGAGTTGTAACGGAAACAGCTTGCGCTCCGTAAAGAATAGGAATATTGCTGGATTCAACTAAAACTTGTACGCTTCTTAAGGATGTAAACGATGGCATAAGCGCAATATCGCATTTTTTGCAATCGAAGTGAGAATCGCAAAGCATCCACCAGAATTTTTGAATAAAATGAGTGGCTTCGAGGTGATTGAAATTCATCTTCCAATTGCCTGCAACTAGCGGTTTTCTATTCACACCCATAATCACCCTTAAGAATTGTTATAAAGATAAAATTAACATTATGCCGACCTCGATTTACAAAATGAATTCATAAAATCGAAGTCGGCATAATATCTTAAAGTTATTTACTCAAGCACGCTCAAGCCTGGAAGAGTCTTACCTTCCAAGAACTCGAGAGAAGCGCCGCCACCAGTGGAGATGTGAGAGAAGCCATCTTCCGCAAATCCAAGGTTACGAACTGCAGAAGCGGAATCACCACCGCCAACAATAGTGAAAGTACCATTCTTAGTGGCGTCAACCAAGCCCTGAGCCACAGCGCGAGTACCAGCAGCAAACTCTGGAACCTCAAACACGCCCATTGGTCCATTCCAAACAACAGTCTTGGAATCAACAATCTTGTCGTGGAAAAGCTTTTGAGAATCAGGGCCAATATCTAAGCCCATCTTGTCTGCTGGAATAGCATCCGCTGGAACAACTTCTGGAGCAACTGGAGTATCTCCTGCTGGGAAACCAGCGTTAACAACAATATCGGTTGGAAGAACAAGCTCAACGCCGTTCTTCTTAGCGGTTTCAATGTATCCCTTAACCTTCTCAAGCTGATCTTCCTCAAGCAAAGAAGTACCGACTTCGTGACCCAAAGCCTTGAGGAAAGTGAACACCATACCGCCGCCAATAACAAGGCGATTTGCCTTAGAAAGCAAGTTTTCAATAACGCCAAGCTTATCGGAAACCTTAGAGCCACCAAGAACTACTGTCAAAGGACGCTCTGGATTTTCGGTTGCACGAGAAAGTGCCTTAACTTCCTTTTCAACAAGCAAGCCTGCAGCAGCTGGAAGATCGGCAGCAACATCGTAATTTGAACCCTGGGCGCGGTGAACAACACCGAAACCATCGGAAACAAAAACTTCTCCAAGAGCAGCAATCTTCTTAGCGTATTCAGCGCGCTCAGAAGCATCCTTGCTGGTTTCTTCGGCGTTAAAGCGCACGTTTTCAAGCAAAACAACGTCGCCATTGTTCATTGCAGCAACCTTAGCTTGAGCATCTTCGCCGTAAGTATCTGCAGCCAAAGCAACATTTACACCAAGAAGTTCACCTAAGCGAGCTGCCACTGGAGCCAAAGAAAGCTCTGGAACAACTTGACCCTTTGGACGGCCAAGATGAGCCATTAAAATAACCTTGGCGCCCTGCTCGCGCAAAGCTTTAATCGTTGGCAAAGCAGCCTTAATACGACCGTCGTCTGTGATAGTCGTGCCCTTAAGAGGAACATTAAAATCTGCACGAACGAGTACGCGCTTGCCGCTCAAATCTCCCAAATCTTTAAGTGTCTTCATTGGTATCCTTTCCAAACCATGATTCAACCAATCATGATGGCGAATTTAACAAGAAAAAAGACGAAAGCAAAGCTAAAACGTCTATAAATTCCACAAACGATTATACCGCATATGCGCAACAAGCACGCACAAAATCAACAGAAAGATGTACATAAAAATCAACAACAAAATCGCGCGATACAAAAATGCCGCATACTTTGTGTATACGGCATTTAATCAAAGTTAGTAGCTACAAAAGTTAATCCTAGAATCAACTCACATTCTAGATTTTTCGACTTTAGCGCAAAGTTGCAAAAGTCTACGAATACGACCAGCAACAGCATCTTTTGTGATTGGAGGATCTGCCAAATGGCCAAGCTCTTCCAAGCTTGCATCACTGTGCTTAAGTCGCAACTTGCCTGCCATCAAAAGATTTTCTGGAATATCGTCTCCAAGAACGTCGAAAGCGTGACGAACCTTTTCGCAAGCTTCTGCAGCAGCCTTAGCACTTCTGCGCATATTTGCATCGTCGAAGTTTGCTAAACGATTAGCTTTTCCTCTTGCTTCGCCATCAGAACGCTTACCAGTCCATTCTCTAGAAGACCTTGGAGCGCCAATCAAATTAAGCATACGCTCAATTGCGTCTGAATCACGCAAAGTAACGCGCTCGGAGCTTTTAACTTTACGAGCCTTTGCGCTTACACCCAAACGTGCAGCCATAGCTTGCAAAGCTGTTGCAGCCTCGTGAGTTGGGCAAACAATCTCTAGATAACTAGCTTTTCCAGGATCCGATATAGCACCATGAGCTATAAACGCTCCCCTCCACGCGGCTTTAATTTGCGCAATGCTTCCACTAACAATCTCTGGAGCTAAGCCTGCAACAATGTGCATACGGCGATCCAAAAGACCAGATTGCAATGCTAAAGCTGCGGCTCCTCGATCAACAAGAACCTCGTAACGAGTAACAACACCCGTAGGGGTTTGACGAGAAGCTTGAGAAATCTTCGCTTCCCGCTGGAAATAAGTCTCAAGCACATCTACGAGCCATTGTGCTGCATTTTGCGAATCAAACTGTGCTCTAATTACAGCTTGATTATTAACTGGCCTTAAACCTCCAGCAAAACGCATCATCGCTGCAGCTTGAGCCATAATAACCGCTGGTTGGTCACTATTATTTGCGACGAGTTCGTTCTTTACGTCGTCAAGAAGAGCCAAGGGAAACCTCCTATTTTGTTCTTCTTAAAGTATGCGTTGGGATTCTTGCAAGATGCCATTGCACGATGCTAAAAACATCTACATGCTCGGCTTTCTGTAGTACCCAATGACTTGGACATTTTACCTTTTAATATTGCTTTTTATATTACATAACACCGTAGGAGAAAATGCATTATTTGTTAAATCATGCTCTAGATCTCATCTCTCTAGCAGACACTGTAACCTGTAATCCTCTAGATTTTAATCGTTTTGCAAGCTCTATGCTAATAGCTACAGACCTATGCTGGCCTCCTGTGCATCCAATTGCAATAGTTACATAGTGCTTATCTTCTTTTGCAAAACCATCGATTGCTGTAAGAAGAGCTTTCTCGTAGGAATCTAAGAATTCCATTGCGGCTGGGTTTTTAAGAACATAATCGCTAACAGCTTTATCTTTGCCTGTTAAATCTCTAAGTTCTGGAACCCAAAATGGATTTGGCAAAAATCGCATATCTGCCACAAAATCGGCATCCATAGGCATTCCATACTTAAATCCAAAACTAAAAATATGCACAGATACAGTAGAAGATCCTTTTCCAAGCAAGCCTTCGTAAAGCTTAGTTGAAAGTTGATGAATACTAAGAGTAGAAGTATCGATAATAATATCCGCGCAATCTTTAAGATGACTTAAAAGCTCGCGTTCTTCTAAAATGCCATCAATAAGTCTTCCGCCGCGTTGCAAAGGATGCGGCCTGCGCACAGACTCGTATCGCTTAATAAGCACAGAATCGGAAGCATCTAAAAATAGTATTCGAGTTTTTACGCCCAAATCATCTATATGACCTAAAACAGCAAAAAGGTCGTCAAAATATCCGCGCGATCTTACATCAATCACTGCTGCAAGCTTATGAACTTTAGATCCAGAAGACGTCATCATGTCTACAAGCGGAATAAGCAGCTTTGGAGGAAGATTATCAATAACATACCAGCCCATGTCTTCCAAAGCATTTGCTGCATGAGATCTGCCAGCGCCGCTCATGCCAGTAATGAGCATTACTTCAAAATCGCTTGCCACCTGCGAGAATTCACTATTTTCAGTTCTCATAACGCCTCCTGCAATGCTTTTTCCATGCAACTTCTTATGTAATCGTAATCTGGAGCCTTGTCAGATTGGTGTTTGTTTGTGCAAGAATCATCACTCGAATCATCACTCGCATATCTATATTCAAAAGTCATGAGTTTTACTTGATCTAATGCCTGGTGTAAAAGCATTTCTTCTCCGCCAATACCAATGCCGTATTTTCTCCAAACTTTAAGTATCTGGCTTGGTCGAGGATCATATACAACGTCTAGCAAAGCTCCTAAATGTTTTATTGACTTTTCTTGGCAATATTCACACAAAGCTAGCGCTAATCCGTCTGCTACATGAGCTGGAACAGTGCTTATAACAATATCTGCGTTTGCAATTGCTTCAATTGCATCCAATGAAGAAATAGATTCTAGAATGTGAGATTTATCACATTTTTCTATATCTTGCGATATTTTTATAAATTCAGGATCAATAGTAGGGAATTCTATACCGCAAACAGGCTTGTAATCGCCCTTGTTTTTAAGCTCTAAATTCTCTGGCTCTATTCTTCTGCTATTTGGAAAATCCGAGTTATATTTATCTACTAAATCGTTAAATTTGCTAACGCTTTTAACAGTTTTTCCATCGCTTTGCAATCTTGCAACAACACTAACTTTGCTCAATTTTGAGCCTTGCGCAATTTCTATTAAAGCTGCCATTGCAGAAGACGCTGTGTTTCCGCTGCCAATAATAACCGCACTTTTTGCGTTTAATATTTTAGATTTTAGAGCGAGCATTAACGCCATTACAATCCCATTTACATCTGTATTACAAAGCTCAATCGTCTCAGGATTTTCTATGCATGGCTTTTTACTAAACACAGCAGTATTTGCAACTCCAAGAGTTTTTGCCCAATAATCGCAAGCTACACCTAGGCTCATAATCGTTTTTTTAAGTGGCATTGTAAGGCTTAAGCCTTTCCAAGAATCGTCAAGATTTGCAATAAAATCTTTTAAGTCTTCTTCGCTAACTTTTTCTTTACTATAATGCCAATTATCTAAGCCCAATGCCTTATATGCAGCGTTGTGTAAAACTGGAGATAATGAGTGCGATATTGGATTGCCCAAAACCGCGCAATTGTAGCATTTTTCAACCATTTTGACCTCTTTTTTATAAGTTTTTATTCATAAGTTTTTATCCATAAATCGCTATTCATAAATCGCTATTTATAAGTCTTTATTTGTGAGCCTATGCGATTTTACAAATCCTTAGGATCTACACTAAATTTTAATTCGCCACTTTTTCGCATTGCAAAATGCTTTGCGCATTCTTTTTTCAAACGATTAACTAATTCATCTCTATATTCTAATGGCACTCTTACAACTGCTTTAACTCTGTCGTTTAATTCTTCAAATCGTTGAGAATTTTGCTCGCGCAATGTTGAAGGAGGCTTCATTGAAACAATTCCAAGTAAAGGTGGAAGATATTCGGACTCACTCGAATAGCCAGAATCTTCGCTCGGATCGCCAGAAACCACAGAGCTATTATTTTTAGTTTCGACTTTTAACATTGGAAGATTGCTAGAACTATCTAAATCGCCATTTTTGCTTGCGACTTTTGCAATGTCTTCACTCTCACAATCACCCATTGCACCAATCGCGTTAAGCGTATCTACAACAGCTTGCCTAAAACCCCATATTCTTGCAACGCAAACAGATGGAGGCAAAAGCGCATCTTCTCTTTCTTTAAGCTCTTGTTTAGAAAGAATCGAAGAATCCCACTCCTCTAACGATTTAGCGAGAACATCATAAGTTTCTCCCAAAATAAGCACGCTTCCGTCTCTGCTTTTTGGAGCACACATAGAAGCCGCCTTCATCCATGCGTTCAAAGTGTCTATTCGAGCATCTAATCCCGTGCTATAAAGACTCGTCCACGCGTCTAAAATCGCAACAAGACCATATTCCCCGCAAGAATCTTTAGAATTGCTTAAAACACGCGGCTGCGATCCAAGCGCGCTAATAACAATCATCGGATTTTGCTCAACCCACTCAACAACACCGCTTTTTTGTTTTGCAGAAGAAACAATAATTGGAACATCCTTAAAAAACTTAAACACTTCTTTAGCTGTAAAATTAACGCCTATATGAACAGCTTCAATCGCTCCAGAATTACTAGAACAATTCGAGCATTTCCAACCTATTGCAATACTTCCACACCACGCGCATTTAGGAGCAGAACCGTCTAAGGGCAAGTCAAGCGGGCCAGTGCAACGTTTGCAACGAGCAATACAATGGCACTTTTTACACGCAGCTTTTTGAATAGCGCTATCTTGGCATGTGGCAAGCAAAACAGGCATTTTAGCGTCTAAAGCTTGCCTAATCGAAGCTAGCGCAGTGTACGGTATTCTAGAACCTACACTCGGGTCATTTATTTTAGTCAAATTATTTGAATTTAAAAGACGAACCCAAGGACTTGCATTTTGAACAACAGACTTAAAAGGCGTAACCTCTACTAAATGACCACTAACCAAAGGAGCTAATTTTTTGTTTTCAACTTCACTTTGACTAATAACGCTTCTTGCAAAAGACATTGAAACAAATACGCCATTATGATTTTTTGCGCGCAATCGCATAACGCCTCTAGCTTGTGCGTAAGGCATCATGCCGTCTGCATACTGATATGCGCTATCTTCTACAATCACAAAAAGCGCTTGCGACTCAACTGGCGCATACATTGCAGACCTTGTTCCTAAAACACACGGAACAATGCCCTTTTCTATAGCTCTCCACGCTCTATACCTATCTGCTGGAGAATCATAAGCGCAAAGACGAGCAACATCTCCACTTAAAGCGCCATTAGAATTTTGTGACTTTTTATAAGGCTTAAGACCGTAAACCATAAGCGAGCGCATAACATCGCTCACTTCTCGAATCGTAGGCAAAACAACAGCAACTTGGCGACCCGCGCTTATAGCATTTGCAATAATCCACGCTAAATCTTGCGCCCATCTAAACGCGCCTGGCAATGCATCTACAAGAAAAGCTTTGTAATTATTCGTAGTATTTAACGTAAAATCATCTTTAGAATGCAAATAATAAGGCTTTTGAACGTTTTCTAGAGCTTGTTTTAACAAGTCCGCGTTTTTGTAAGACGCAAACATGCGAGCATCGGTTGTTTTTATAAGATTTTCCGATCCGCTATATTGATCCTGTTGCCAGTCATCTTTTGATTTTAAGCTTTTGCGAAAATCGCTAGTCCATTTTTGCCTTTTAGACATGTGAATATCGTCTAAAAAATTCTCTTTATCTACGCCAGCGATTCTTTTGGGCAAAGCGAGCCGAATAATATTCGCTCTAGTTCCACCATAAGCTTCTGCAATTGACGAAATATCTTGCATAAAAGATTTAGACGCAACTTTTTCGCTAGAAATAATTTTTTCAATAAACTTTAGGGAAGATTTTGGCGTTTCACTAGAATCGCTTCTACTCCATATAATTCCGTTAACTCGTCTTGCGCCGAATTTTACGCGAACCATAACCCCTGGCTTTGCGTCTTCATCTTGCGATTGGCTAACAATGTAGTCGAAAGTTTTTCCAAGATGAGGTGCTTGAACGTCTAAAACAACATGCGCAATCGCACAGTTACTCGCTTTACTTGGTGTTGAATCACCCTTTTTGCGCCTGCGCGATTTTTTCGCTAAACCTTCTAAAGAAGGCTGCAACGAAGACTGTTCAAGCATTAATAATCCTTATAAAATCAATCCTTATAAAATTTCAAATCATTTTTTTAATGATTTTACCTCATTTTTAATCTGTTCAACACGATTCAACTTTTCCCAAGGAAAATCAACATCACTTCTGCCAAAATGACCATAAGCAGAAGTCTTTGAGTAAATTGGGCGTAGCAAATCAAGCTCGTCTATAATCGCAGCTGGTCGCAAATCAAAGACTTTGCGAACTATTGCAGAAATATCCGAACGCGTAATTCCGTTGGCTTCTGTTCCAAAAGTTTCTACATTTACGCTAACAGGCTCCGCAATACCAATCGCGTACGCGACTTGCACTTCTACTTTATGAGCCAAACCTGCAGCAACAAGATTCTTAGCAACCCAGCGCGCAGCGTACGCTGCAGAACGATCTACCTTACTAGGGTCTTTTCCAGAAAAAGCTCCGCCACCATGATGAGCGGCTCCACCATAAGTGTCTACAATAATCTTTCTGCCAGTCAATCCAGAATCTGCAGCAGGACCGCCTAAAACAAACGACCCTGTAGGATTTACAAGCATTCTATAATCGCTATAATCAACGCGATTTTCTAAGACTTTACTAAGAACAGGCTCTACAACGTTTTTAACAAGCTGTTCTCTAAGCCAATCAACGCTTACATTAGGGCTATGTTGAGTGGAAATCAAAACAGTATCTAAGCGAATAGGCTCTAACTTTTCGTTATACTCGATTGTTACTTGCGTTTTTCCATCTGGTCTAAGATTTGGCACAATACCAGATTTTCTAACGTAAGATAAGCGTTGAGCCAGACGATGAGCAAGATAGATTGGAAGAGGCATATAAGTGTCTGTTTCGTCGCTAGCATAGCCAAACATAACGCCTTGGTCGCCTGCTCCTTGATTTTTGTAGCGTTCTTCTTTAGACGCAATACTTTCGGATTCTAAATCTAATCTAGAAACACCTTGATTTATCTCCGCGCTTTGCTCAGTTAGAGAAACCATTACGCCACAAGAATCAGCGTCTAAGCCAACAGAAGAACTGTTGTATCCAACTTCGCGCACTACTTTTCTTACGATTCCAGGAATATCTGTGTAAACTTCTCCCCTAACTTCGCCAAAAACAACAAATTGTCCTACACAAGCGCAAACTTCAACAGCAACATGCGCATGGGGATCTTGACGAAGCATGTCGTCTAAAATTGCATCCGCAATCTGATCACAAAGCTTATCTGGATGACCTTCCGTAACAGATTCTGCAGAAATAAGTTTAGACTCTTTCATAATTCCCCTTTATAACTTTGTAAATCAAGATGACTCTATAAATCAAGCGCATTAAAACAATCGCAGCCGCATACCCACACGCGATTGTAAGCGCAAGGATAATACGGCTGCAATTAAACGAAAAAGAAAACTTAGTTTCCTTCGTTCACATCGTCTTCACCAAGATTCTCTACTAGCAAACCCTTATTAATCTCGCGGAATGCAATAGAAAGAGGCTTTTCTTGGTTCTTATACTCAACAAGAGGACCAACGTTTTGCAACAATCCCTCGTTAAGCTGTGTGAAATAAGAATTAATCTGCCGTGCTCGTTTTGCGGCAAACAAGGCAAGCGCATACTTGGAATCCGCATGTTGCATTAAATCATCAATAGGCGGATTTGCAAGTCCCGTAGGTGTTGGCTTAGTGCCCAATGCCATAATGTTCTCCATATTCTATGGTGCCACAATAGTTTCCAAATAATCAATTGTAAGCTATTGCAAGGATATTCAAAACACTAATCAAAATTAAACTAAAGTGATTGGAACTAATCTAAACTAATCATAATTAATCTAAACTAATCTAAATCGTATTCTTTAGCGATTATATTCCAAAGCTCGTCTGCAGCGCGATTAGCATCGTCATTAACAATCACAAAATCAAACTCACTAGACGCGGCAATTTCCACTTTTGCTGTTTGCAAACGCTTAGCTTGCTGCTCAGGAGTTTCTGTGCCTCTACCAATAAGCCTACGCTTAAGCTCTTCAAAGCTAGGAGGAGCAATAAACACGTACACAACTTCCAAACCTAGTCTAGAAGCCTCTTGCTTTACTCTTCTAGCTCCTTGAAGATCAATCTCTAGAAGAGTTGGAACGTTTTGAGCAAGATGATCCAAAACTGGTTTAAGAAGAGTACCATAGTGAGCCATACCGTGAACAAGAGCAGTCTCTAAAAATTCGCCGTTCTTTTGCCTTCTAGCAAACTCTTCTTCGTCAATAAACCAATAATGAATACCATTAAACTCGTCGTAGCGAGGCTTTCTGGTAGTCGCAGAAACAGAAAGCCAAATATTAGGGTGTTTTTCGCGCAATACCCCCTCAACAGTGCCCTTACCAGCAGCAGTAGGACCAGTAAGAACAATCAATCGCCTTTTAATGGATTGCGTACTTTGTGTATTGTCTAAACTAACCATATTTGACTCTCTTAAATCATTTTTATGAATCCATTAAAGCTTGACGAATATCCCAAGCTATTCGTTCAGTTGCATTAGATAATGCACCAATATCTGGACCGTGCGAAGCAATAGACCTAGAAACAGTTACTAAAACGTTTCCGTGAGTTCCAGCAAAAACCGTTTTCAAATCGTTAGCTTCCGCACCCTGCCAGCCGTATCCTGGAGAAAGAATCGGACCAGTAAAACTCGTTAAATCGATTCCACCGCCATTCATCCAATCTCCAATAGTGGCTCCAACAATCAAACCAACAGAGCCCATGCCCTTTGTATTGTTGTTAAAAGTTTGAGCAGTTTGAGCAATGCCATGAGCAACAGTTGTACCGCGGTAAGAACCAGTCTGGCGAATAGCAGTTTGCAAGCTAGCGCCTTCGCGATTAGACGTTAACGAAGCAATAAACACGCCCCTGCCATTATTAAGAGCCTCATTAATCAACCCACCCATTGATCTGGCCCCGTAATACGGAAGAAGCGTAATTGCATCTGTAAGAAGAGGAGCATCTGGCTTAAAATAAGCGTCTGCAAGAGCGGAGATTGTTGTAGACAAACCACCATGACCACAATCAACAATAGTGATTACATCCATTTGCCTTGCAGCGTACAGCACTCGTTCGAGCGCAGCGAACCCCTTAGACCCGTAGCGCTCGAACATGCTTGATTGGAATTTTACGGCAGCAGCTCTGCCGTTCATGGCTTGAAGCATACGCATGGAGAACAATTCTGCTCCTTGAGCATCCATATTGTATCCCCAATTAAGCAGCATCTTGCGGTGCGGATCTATTCCAACGCATAATGGCCCATATTTTGCCATAGCGTTTTTTAGACGCAATCCAAAATCGGATCTTTGCGCGCGCAATTCCTGCTCTCGTATACTTTCGGTCATGTATTAAGCCCGACTTTCTTCGTTTTCTGCCTTTTCGATCGCAAACAGTTGCTTTGCATGCTCCTGAATGCTCATCACTTGGTAATCGTTGTTCTTAACGGCTTCTATAGCCATAAGAACTGGTGCAAACTCCGTAATTGTTGTGAATTGCGGAAGGTCTGCTGCAACAGCAGCTGCACGAATAGCATAACCATCTGTACGCGACCCTCTTGAATTCGGCGTGTTCAACACCATATCAATCTTACCATTTTCAATCAGCTCAACCACGTTTTTGCCGATTCTTTCGCGCGAAGGCACGTCATTTCGCACATCCTTCGCCGTGTCGCCTTGGCTTGAGAGCTTGTCAACAATAACGGAATCAATGCCGTAGCGTCTAAGAACAGATGCCGTACCTTCTGTAGCCCAAATCGTAAATCCAAGTTCTACTAAGCGCACTGCAAGAAGAGGCAATTGGCGTTTATCTGCATCACTTACAGACACAAACACGTTGCCGCTTGTAGGCAAACCGCCCTTGTATGCTGCAAGCTGACTCTTAGCAAAAGCATGTGGGAAGTCTCGGTCGAAGCCCATAACTTCTCCAGTAGAACGCATTTCTGGACCAAGCAAAATATCAACAGTGCGACCAACAGGCGTGCGGAAACGCTTAAAAGGCAAGACGGAAGCTTTAATAGCAACCTGCTGGCCTGGGTGAATGTCTCCACCATCTCCCTTTGGAAGAAGAAGACCACGCTTTCGCTGCTGTGCGATTGTCTCTCCAGACATAATTCGAGCAGCAGCTTTAGCAAGAGCAACACCCGTAGCTTTAGAAGCAAACGGAACAGTTCTAGACGCTCTAGGATTTGCCTCAATTACGTACAAAGTGTTTGCCATAAAAGCGTATTGAACGTTAATAAGACCACGAACCGAGCATCCGCGAGCAATCGAAAGCGTGCCCTCGCGAAGGCGGCGAATTTGATCGTCGGAAAGCGTGCTTGGAGGAAGAGTGCATGCAGCGTCACCAGAGTGCACTCCAGCCTCTTCAACATGCTCCATAATTCCGCCAATATAAAGCTCGTTTCCGTCGTAAAGCGCGTCAACGTCAATCTCAATAGCATCTTGGAGGAACTTATCAATCAAAAGCGGCGAAGGCAAGCGACCAGAAACAACAGTATCTGCTCTAGCTTCTTGCAAAGCGCGATCCACGTATTTTGCAAGCTGAGCATCGTCGTACACGATTTCCATGCCACGACCGCCAAGCACGTAGCTTGGTCGTACAAGAACAGGATAACCGATTGCGTGAGCAGCATCTTTAGCTTCTTCAAGACTTAAAGCAGTGCCGTAGCGCGGAGCATTCATGCCTTCTTGGCGAAGAACCTCACCAAAAAGCTCTCGATTTTCCGCCAAATCAATGGCCTCAGGCGTAGTACCCAAAATTGGAACTCCTGCAGCTTTAAGACGAGCCGCAAGCGAAAGTGGAGTTTGGCCGCCAAGTTGCACAATCACGCCTTTAACTGGGCCAAGCTTCTTTTCTGCTTGATAAATCTCAAGCACGTCTTCAAAAGTAAGCGGCTCAAAGTATAGGCGATCCGACATATCGTAGTCTGTAGAAACTGTTTCAGGATTGCAATTGACCATGATTGTGTCGTAATCCTTACCCAGCTCTTGCACAGCATGAACGCAAGTGTAGTCAAACTCAATACCTTGGCCGATTCTATTTGGACCAGAGCCAAGAATGATCACGGCTTCGCGATTGCGCGGCTTAAGCTCGCTTTCTTGAGCGTAGCAAGAATAGTAGTAAGGCGTTACAGCATCGAACTCGGCAGCGCAAGTGTCAACCGTTTTGTAAACAGGATGCAATCCATACGCCCAGCGAAGCTCTCGAACCATGTTTTCGCCTTCGTCGCCAAGATTACGCAAATGCGCAATTTGAACATCCGAAAGGCCTGCAAGCTTAGCGCTCTTTAACACTTTAGGCGTCAAGTTTTCTGCTTCACGAACCTCTAAAGCTGTTTTATTGATTAACGAAAGCTGCTCAACAAACCATGGGTCGATTTTTGTTGCGTCAAAAATCTGCTCTGGAGTTGCTCCGCCCCAAAGCGCGCGCTGAATTTGCAAGTAGCGATGCTCTGTTGGCGTGTGCATTTCTTCAAGAAGTCTATTAACTTCTTCTTTGCTCGGGCGCTCGCCGTCCCAGTTAAAGCATGCGTGGCGCTTATCGATTGAGCGCATTGCTTTTCCAAGGGACTCCTGGAAGTTTCCAGCCAAAGCCATAGCTTCGCCAACCGACTTCATAGAAGTTGTAAGCGTAGTGTCTGCTCCAGGGAACTTTTCGAAAGCAAAGCGCGGAATCTTAGTTACAACATAGTCAATCGTTGGCTCAAAGCTTGCAGGAGTCGAACGCGTAATATCGTTTTGGATTTCGTCCAAAGTGTAGCCGAGCGCAAGTTTTGTAGCGATTTTTGCGATTGGGAATCCTGTTGCTTTAGATGCGAGCGCCGAAGAGCGCGAAACTCTAGGATTCATTTCGATTACGATTATGCGGCCAGTCTTAGGGTTGATTGCGAATTGAATATTGCATCCACCTGTATCAACTCCAACGCCTCGAATAATCGCAATACCAATATCGCGCATCTTTTGATACTCGCGATCTGTTAGCGTAAAGCATGGAGCAACAGTAATCGAGTCACCAGTATGCACGCCTACAGGGTCAACGTTTTCGATTGGGCACACAACAACAACGTTGTCTTTAGAATCTCGCATAAGCTCCAGCTCAAATTCCTTCCAGCCTTCAATGCCTTCTTCAATAAGCACTTCGTCTGTTGGAGAATAGTGGATTCCTGCTCCTGCAATGCGGTGTAATTCTTCTTGATTATGAGCAATTCCAGAGCCTAAGCCGCCCATTGTAAAGCTTGGGCGTACCACTACTGGGTATCCAAGCGTTTCAACAATCTTGTCTACTTCTTCAATTGAGTGAGCAATAAAGGATTTTGCGCTTTCTGCTCCAGCTTTTTCTACGACTTTCTTAAAAAGCTCACGATCTTCGCCGCGGTCGATTGCTTCCAAAGATGCGCCAATAAGCTCCACATTGTACTTTTTTAGGATTCCTGCACGCCCCAAGTCCATTGCAGCATTAAGCGCAGTTTGGCCGCCTAGCGTTGGAAGAAGCGCGTCTGGCTTCTCTTTAGCAATAATGCGCTCCAAAATTGCCGTATCTATTGGCTCAATGTATGTTGCGTCTGCAAGCTCTGGATCCGTCATAATCGTAGCAGGATTAGAGTTTACAAGGATTACGCGGATTCCTTCTTCGTGAAGCACTCGGCAAGCTTGCGTTCCCGAATAGTCGAATTCTGCAGCCTGACCAATTACGATTGGGCCAGAACCAATCACCATTACAGACTTAATATCATCGCGTTTTGGCATTATAAATTCCTTTTATCTCTTTATACCTACTATTTTTCGCTCTTATTCTTGTGATTTTGCATAAGTTCTACAAAGCGATCAAACAAGTATGATGCGTCGTGAGGTCCTGCGGCTGCTTCTGGGTGATATTGCACAGAAAAAGCTGGAATATCAAGGCATTGCAAGCCTTCTACAACATTGTCGTTAAGGTCTACATGAGACACTATTACGCGACCAAAATGGCCATTTTCGTAAGGAGACTGAACAGTCTTGCCAATAGGAGCATCTACAGCAAATCCGTGATTATGCGCCGTAACTTCTACTTTTCCAGTAGTCACGTCTTTTACAGGCTGATTTATGCCACGATGACCAAACTTAAGCTTGTATGTTCCAAAGCCGAGCGCGCGACCAAGCAATTGATTTCCAAAGCATATTCCAAAGAATGGGTAGCCAGCATCTAACACGTTACGCAATAATTCCACTTCGCGATTTGCTTGAGCAGGGTCTCCAGGGCCATTCGAGAAGAACACGCCATCTGCGTTAAGCGCTTGAAGCGACTCAAAGCTTATTGAGGAGCTTACAACGTGCACACGGCATCCACGCTGCGCCAAACGGTGAGGAGTCATGGCTTTTATTCCAAAGTCAACAGCTACAACAGTGTAAAGAGGCTCTTTGCCTTCATAATCCCCGCAAGGCTCAATCGTATAAGCTTCTTGTGTGCTAACTTCGTCTGTTAGTCGCAAGCCTTGCATTTGAGGAGTTTCTTTAATCTCATTTACAAAAGATGAGACTGTGCGAATTGCTCCAGTAGTTTTATCTATAAGAGCATCATTAGAAAAAATGCCAGCACGCATAACGCCAACTGAGCGTAAATGTCGTACCAGCATTCTTGTATCAATACCACTGATTCCTACAATACCTTGTTTTTCTAAATCATCTTCCAAGGAACCAGTGGCTCTCCAATTGCTAACATTTGGACTTGGAGCTTTTACCACATATCCTGCAACCCATATTTTTGACGACTCTGGGTCTTCGCCGTTTATTCCCGTGTTTCCTATGTGTGGGAACGTTTGAACAACTATTTGTTGATCATAACTTGGATCAGTAAGTGTTTCTTGGTAACCAGTCATTCCTGTAGAGAACACGATTTCAGCGCGTGTAGAACCTTTTGCGCCAAATGGTTTACCAACGTAAACTTGCCCGTCTTCCAATACTAATACTGCATCATCAGTGCCGAATCCGGCGAAGGTGTCGTTATAGTCCACCTTAACCCCCTTATGGCTTTAGGTTATTCGTGGCAAGTCTACTCATATTGGCGGACGGCGACGCGCCGATGTATTACAAAACAAAAATCCGCCTACTTTTACAAGCAAGCGGATTTACATGTTTTACGACTATTTTGCAAAAGACTATTTTGCAAAACTAGAATCTGAATCTAAATCTGACTTTACAAAAGACTAATCGTTTTCTTGCGATTCTTGCGATTCTTCTGCTTCACCGGATTCACCATTAAACTTAGCCAAGCAAGCGTCTTTGTCGGAAACAATTGCGCTTAAAAGACCATGAATAAAGGTGATTGCTTCATCGTCACTATATGTTTTAGAAAGAGCAATTGCCTCATCAATCGCAACTTTATCTGGCACTTCGTCGTTTAGAAGAATCTCCCAAACAGCAATGCGCAAAATATTGCGATCAATAACCGCCATTCTTCCAACTTTCCAGCCTGTTGAATAGCGATTTAAGGTTTTATCAATCCTATTTCTGCGCTCTCCTACTCCGCGAATAATATCAACAGCATAATCTGGAAGAGGAGTTTGCGCACCTGGCTCTTTCAAACGTTCGTCGAGTAAAGAAAGAATATTCTGACTTTTCTCGTCTGCCTCATAAAGAGTGTTCAATGCCCTCTTTCGAGCAGTGGAGCGTGCCATATTAGCGTCCTTTTTATAAGTTTTTACTAGTTTTCGCGACCAAGGTAAGAGCCGTCACGAGTATCGACCTTAACCTTTTCGCCTTCGCCAACAAAGAGTGGAACCTGAATTTCGGCGCCAGTCTCAACTGTTGCAGGCTTAGTGCCAGCGTTAGAACGGTTGCCTTGCAAGCCTGGCTCAGTGTGAGTAATCGTCAAAATTACAGACGCTGGAAGCTCTACGCTCAAAGGAGTGCCATCATGGAAGCTAACAATGCAATCAGTTCCTTCAAGAAGATACTTGCTTTGATCTCCAACCAAATCCTTAGGAATATAAACCTGATCGTAGGTTGTCATATCCATAAATACAAAGTTATCGCCGTCTTCGTAAGAGTATTGCAAAGTACGGTTATCAACGGTCTCGAACTCCATCTTCATGCCGGCGTTAAAAGTCTTATCGACAATCTTGCCCGAAAGCACGTTCTTAATGGTGGTGCGAACGAAAGCAGGACCTTTGCCTGGCTTTACGTGCTGGAACTTAACAACTGTCCAAAGCTGACCTTCAAGGTTCAAAACCGATCCATTTTTAATATCATTGGTAGTCTGTGCCACGAGTTATCCGTTTCTTTCGCTAATAAAGCTGCAATGCGTGCAGCTAAGAAATAAACCTTGCTTATTATGCCACAAAGCGTCAACTAATTAAAATAACAACTAAAATAACAACACGCATTTAACGCAATTATTCATTACTGTTGATCGTCTTGTTCCGACGAGTCTGAGTTTTGACTACGACCCATTGGAATATATCCACCTTGATCATCCTTAGGATGTGGAGCATCAAAAGGATACCCATTGCCATCTCTGCTTAAAAATCTATCGCTCACTTTTTTAATTCTATCTTCATACTGGCTTATAACAGCTTTTATTTTTTGATAAGCCTGCTTTAACTCTGTATAATTATTGCTGCTTTTAGCAAGAGCATTACCAGCATCATTAGCAGCATTTTCTATACTTTTAGAAGCATCAGCTAAAATAGGCAAATTTTTCGCTTTTTCTACAAGCTCTCTAGCTTTTTTAACAAGATTTAACAATTGATCTCCAAAAGCAGTTCTGCTAGTTTTTAGTAAATTCTTTGCATGCGTTTTAACAGAATCAGCATCTTTACGCAAAGAATCCAATTTGTCTGAAAGCTTATTTTCAACTCTTGTAGAATCGTAAGAATCCGCGCCAAGTGGGCATGCTGGAATATCATCGTTTAAGTCATCATTAGCGTAGCTTAGAGAAGATTCAAAATCATCTGCAGCGTCTTTAGCTGCATCAAAATCTTCATCAAAATCAGCAGCTTTTATATTAGAAGCATCTTTAACATCTTGACTTGATACAATTTTTTTAAGCTCTTCTTTAGCATTGATTACTTTTTTGCGCAATTGAACGCAATTTTTAGAAGGCTCACTTGCTTTTAGATTAGTCTTAGAGTTATTAGCAAATAATACAAACCCTAATCCAGCAACGACTCCGATTGATATAAGAGATACACAAACAATAACAGCAATAGCCTTTTTATCGCTTAACAAGGAGTTGTTTGAATCATCATTAGAAGATCCAAAAATATTTTCTTGCTCATACTCATCTTGATTATTAAAGGAAGCGATATCATCCAAATCTTCTGATTCTTGGTACTTATTATTGCTGTTTTCCATATTATGAGATTAATACAATCTTTTGATATTTTTACTCACATATAAAAGCATCATTATAAAACACTAATTTATAATTATTTTTACAAAAAAAGAACATAAACTAACATATTATCTTTACTTTATTCATAAAGACTGATATATTTAACATGTTCTAACAAGAACGAACATACGCATGATTTAACCGAGAAGAGAAACCATGAGAAAAAATATATTCGCATCTTGCTTATCTTTAGTAATAATTTTCTCACTAATACCAACTCAAGCCATTGCTCGCGAAAAATTAAACACTGGGCTAACGCAGTATAACGAATCTGTTGCATCTAATCCAAAAAACACAGAAAATACACCAAACATTTGGCACGAAGCAAAATATCAGGGTTTATTTGACCCAACTCCTACTGGACTAAAGTGGAAGTTGGACGAATCAACTAACACTCTTGAAATATCAAAAATTAGCGGGACAGATTTTGCATCTAACTCAATTGAAAAAATAATTTCCTCTAATAAAAACAACCAAGATGGCGTAAATTTTGATACAGCTAAAGTCAAAGTCATAAATATTGTTCAATCAGGCGATCAAACTGAAAATGCTGGAAAAATTCAACTCGGTAACGGTGCTAGCAATCTGTTTTCAAACTTTGCAAATCTAGAAACAATAAACAATTTGGATTTATTTGACACTTCTAATGTAGAAGATATGTCTGGAATGTTTTCTTCAACTCCTAAGCTAAAAAACATTAATGGAACTAAAGACTGGGATACAAGCCGCGTAACAGATATGAGCAGCCTGTTTGAAGATAGCGGAATAATCAGCATAAATCCAATATCTAACTGGGACGTTAGCAACGTTGAAAACATGCAGCTAATGTTTAGAAACACAAAAAATTTGCGCACAGTTCACGGATTAGACGAAAAGTGGAACACTAACAACGTTACAGACATGACTAGCATGTTTGAAGGCAGCGCAATCGAATCTGCAGACGGCATTAGAAACTTTAAAACGCGCAATGTTCATCATATGAACAACATGTTCTACCAAGCAAAGAATCTTTCAAACGTTAAGGGAATTACTTGGGACAACACCTACTGCGATGAAGCAACTGGAATGTTTGAAGAAAGCGGATTAACAACTAGCGAAGGCTTAGAAGTGTTTACAAACAACAATCTAGCTTCAATGGGAAGAATGTTTATGAACGCCAACAAGCTAGAAGACATTAAAGCGCTTGAAAACTGGGATATTAGCAATACTAACGACATTGGAAAAATGTTTACTGGAACAACCTCACTTAAAGAAGCCAACCTTGGAAAATGGAAAACTTCTTATGTTTCAAACATTGTTGGTCTTTTTGACAACAGTGGCGTTAAAAAGATAACTGGCTTAGAAAATTGGAATACAAAAAATGTTTGGAATATGGGAAAAGCATTTTCAAACACTACTAATTTAACACAAATACCAGGAATCGAAAATTGGAACACTTCTAGCGCAACAGACATGAACGATATGTTTGCAAACTCTTCTGTAACGTCTCTAGATATTTCTAAGTGGGATTTAACACAAGCTCTTAATATTCAAACCGGTTCATTAAACCAAGGTGTTAAAAACATGTTTGGCGGCAGCAAAATCGTTGATATTACCATTCCATCTGGCGTTAATCTCGAACAAACAAATCTTTCGGCACTTAATGACATTTGGAAAGAAGCAAGCACACAAAATGGAAATCTTCTTATTAAAGAAGGTGGATTCTCAAATAGTGCAAAAGATTTAATAGAAAATAACGCAAAACAAAGCAAAGAAAGCGGCTCTAGAAGATTCTTACGCGGATACTTTATGGCTACAATAAAACACGGCGATGCTAATATTAATTGCTTAGTTAATACGAATGGAAAACATAATTTTGTTGATGCAATTGTTAACTGTAAAGATTCAAATAATAAAATAACTGACTTCCGAAATCTAGGTATAGAAAAAGCAAACGCAACTTTATCTACAATTCTAGGCTTAAAAGACGAAGTGATTACAGATTGGAATAATGGGAACTCTGCTTTTAATACAGATTTAAGCAATCTTGATTTAAGTAAAGATTTTAATTTGACTGTTAAAACTAAAAGCATTCAAAAGGAAACTTCAAACGTTGTTGAGCCTAGTAGATCTGAATCTTCGGACCATGATTCTGATTCTGATTACAGTTTGAACAAATTATTATTCATTCCTTTTAATAAAGATGATTACAATTATAGTAGTTATAATCAAACCAGTGTTGATGCGAAAACATATACTGCAGAACAACAAAAGGTTGCAGAACCTAAAACTGCAGAATCTGCTAAATCGCAACAAGAAAATCAAGATACTTCTTACAAAGCAGAAATCGCCAACAAAACTGTAACAAATAAGAATCAAACCGAACAAAGCAGCAACTCAATCAGCAATAACGCTGATTACAAAGATTTGCAAAACGATTATTCTAAAGAAAACAACTCTAAAGATAATGATTCAAGTAAAAGCGTAAACAAAAAGAAGGACGCACTAACAAATAACAGCTATATTGCGAAAGCAGCCTCTTCAACCAATAATACGCATGTATTAGCTATTGCTATATTAGTTGTATTTGTTGTTGCAATTGCTGGAATTGCAACCTTTACTCTAAAGAAAAACTAAAACATTTGCAATAATTTTCCGCAAAATGTTGTTCTACACAACATGTTTACAACATTTTGCGGAAAACTTTAAGATATTTTATTAAAACGCCATATATCAAGCGCCATATTGAATAAGATATTTAGCAGCGCGATCTGCTAACTGCTGATTCATTACAGGCTCGCCGTTTGAATTACTAATATTCTTGGCTGCATCGAAGATTTCGCGCACGTTTGCAATTGGAAGCACTGGGAATCCAAACTCTTGCTCTACTGCTTTTACTGCAGAAAGATCACTGTCTTTTGTGCGCTCCATTCTATCTACTGCCAAAATCAAGCCAACAACTTGCACATTTGCTTCTGCTTTAAGCTTTGGCAAAGTTTCGCGAACTGCAGTTCCAGCAGTCATAACGTCGTCAACTAGCAACACATTCATGCCGTCTTTTAGCGGCTTTCCAACCATCATTCCGCCGTCGCCGTGGTCTTTTCGCTCTTTTCTATCAAAAGTAAAACCAACTGGCATATTGTAATTATTTGTTAAAGCCATAGACGTAGAAACTGCCAGCGGAATGCCTTTATAAGCAGGACCAAAAACTGTGTCAATATTGTTAGAAAGAATACCATCTTTGATTGCTGCAACAATTCTTTGAGCGTAATAATCGCCAAGAGAAGCGATTTTCATGCCGTCGTCAAAAGCACCAGCGTTAATAAAGTAAGGCGATTGGCGACCAGACTTAAGCGTAAAATCACCAAATTTAAGTGCGCCTGAATCAAGCAAAAACTTTGTAAAATCCTCGTGTAATTGTGCCATAATTAACTCTCCTTGTTAAATCTGTCTTAAATAATCTGTCTTAAATAATCTGTCTTAAATAATCTGTCTTAAATAATCTGTCTTAAATAATCTGTCTTAAATAATCTGTCTTAAATAAATTGTTTTACTGTATTAAATTTCATCGCCAAGTTTTGCCTTCTTTAAGCAAAGATGCAAGCTTTGGTCGAGAATCAAGCAAATCGTCAAGCTCACGCGCAATGCGAATCGGAGCAGTTGGGTCCACAAGAGCGGCCGCCCCAACTTCTACAGCATTAGCGCCAGCATACAAGTATTCCAAAGCTTTCTCTCCAGAATCAATGCCACCAATACCAATGATTGGAATATCTGGCATAGCTTGACGCACTCGCCACACAAATCCAAGACCAATCGGGAAGATTGCAGGACCAGAAACACCGCCCGTACGGTTTGCAATAATCGGCTCGCCTGTGCGAATGTCAATTCTCAATCCAACTAAAGTATTAATCATGCTTAAAGCATCTGCGCCAGCGTCAACAGCAGCTTTGCAAATCGAAACAATATCTGTAACATTTGGCGTCATTTTTACAATCATCGGCTTATCTGTCATTGCGCGAAGTCGCTTAATTAAACGATGCAATGCAACTGGGTCTGTGCCAACACTCATTCCGCCATGAGTTACATTTGGGCAGCTAACGTTAATCTCTAGCATATCTGCCGCGGAATCCGCAAGCTTTTCAACAACTTGCGCATAATCTTCGTCACTGTGGCCTGCAACATTTGTGATTACAAGCGCTCCAAGCTTTTTTAACTTTGGAAGCTCGTCTACTAAATAGTGGTCGACTCCAGGATTTTGCAAACCAACAGCATTCACCATTCCAGAAGGCGATTCTGCAGTGCGCGGAGCAGGATTTCCTTGCCAAGGAACTGGGGAAACACCTTTTGTACAAATTGCTCCAAGCTGGCTAACGTCATAAAAGTGCGCGCAAGCTGCAAGTTGGAATGTGCCAGACGCTGTTCCAACCATGTTTTTCCACTCAACGCCAGCAACTTTAGTTGAGTGCTTCCAAACGTGGCTTGTGTCAAATCCAAGAGTTGATGCATTGTTTTGCGCGCTATTTTGCGCATTTTCTAAAGCTTTATTCATTTCGTTACTCATATCTTTTTATTCCCAGCCTTTATTATTTCCAGTATTTGTTCTCAGCCTTTTATTTACTCCCAGCCTAATCTTTCAGAGTCAAACACTGGCCCTTCGTTACAAACTTTAAGTCTGCCTTCCAAGGTATCTACAACGCAAGCAACACAAGTGCCATAGCCGCATCCCATTCTTGCTTCTAGGCTTAATTGACATTTAACATTACGCTCATGCGCCCAATGAGCTACAGCTTTCATCATTGGCATAGGCCCGCAAGAAAGAATAACAATAGGCAAATCGCCATTAAAATCAAAATGATTTTCTTGCTCTAGCTCATTAAGCAAAGTAATAACAGTTCCTTGCGCGTTGCTAATGCTATAAACGTTATCAACGTATTCCTTCATAAATGAGTCAGCAAAATGATTATCTCTGTATCCAAGAACGGCCGTAACCTTGCAATCCTTGTTTTTTGCAATCGCTTGCGCAGCACAAATCAAAGGAGGAACGCCCAATCCTCCGCTTACAAGAACATAGTGAGCTGGCTTAGAAATATCAAAACCCAATCCTAATGGCCCTAAAGCGTCTACAGTGTCTCCTGCTTTAAGCTGCGCAAACTCGGCAGTACCCTTACCAATCACAGCAAAAATAAGAGTAAAAGTATCTCCATCAACGCTTGCAACACCAAATGGCCTAGGAAGCATAGTTGTAGAATCTGGAGAATATAAGTTAACAAATTGCGCAGGAGTGGCCGTTTTAGCAATAGCATCATCGCGCAAAACTAAGCGATACACACCCTCGTCAAGCTTTTGATTATCAAGAACTTCTATTGGGCGCCTTCCTAAAAGACGGCTATATTTTGGCTTACTAGAATCTGCACCCGAATAGTCTAAAGAGCTTTCACGAATAGTAAATATAAAGCTTCTAGAAGATTTTCTAGTTTGGATAAACATGCCATCACTCATGTATTTGCCCTATCTTGTGTAGTGTGTAACTGTTTAGTTTTTAGTTATATAATTTGTAATTTACATCTTGCGATTTGTAATTTGTAACTTATAACTTGCGATTTGTAGCTTGTTATTAGCTATAAATTATATTCGCTTATGTTTATCTATATTCACTTATAAATCGATTCACTTATAAATCGCCTGCCTTAAATCATCTCGCATATTAATAGCAGCACAAGCAGAAGAATGTGCAACAATATCTAGAATGTCATCTAATGAAATTGAAGATTCGTGCTTTTTATAAGATTCACTGTTTTTCCAAGCGCCAATAATTCCGCGCGAAGAGTTTACTATAGCGCCACTGCCATTTTCATCAAACATTCCAGCAACATCTTTAGCTGTTCCGCCTTGCGCTCCGTAGCCTGGAACAAGGAAGAAAGTATGCGGCATAAGCTCACGCAACCGCTTGCCTTCTTGCGGATGCGTTGCTCCAACAACCGCTCCAACTCTAGAATATCCGTGATTCCCAATGTTTGATTCGCCCCAATTTTCAATCAAACTTGCCATATGCTCGTAAACTGGCTTGCCATCTTCAACAACAAGCTCTTGCAACTCTTTGCTAGAAGGATTAGACGTGCGCAAAAGCACAAAAATGCTCTTATTGCGCGAAATTACTTCGTTTACAAAAGGCATAACGCCATCCGAGCCCATATACGGGTTTACAGTAAGCGAATCCTCGTGCCAAACATCCTTTGTGCTAGAGCTTTTAAGAAGATTAAGCAAAGACTCGTCAAAGTCGCAAGAATCATCGCTAAAATACGAATCAAGATTAGCAAATCCTCGCAAATGCGCAGCATATTGAGCTGCTGTAGAGCCAATATCTCCTCGTTTTGCGTCTCCAATAACAACTAAGCCTTTGGATTTAGCATAATCGCAAGTCATTGTGTAAGTGTCAATTCCAGCAGGGCCAAGCGCCTCATACATTGCAATCTGTGGCTTAACAGCTGGAACAATATCGCAAATCGCATCAATAATTGCTCGATTAAACTCAAAATAAGCAGCACCAAGCAACGTTTGCAAAGCTTCTTCACTCTCTACTTCTTGCAAAACTTCATTTGCTAAGCCGTTTAAAATTTGCGCAGGCAAAATACCAGGCTTTGGGTCTAATCCAACAACAGTAGGATTTTGCTTTGATGCAATCGCTTCTACTAACTCGTCCATTTTTCTCCCATTTTTACTATTTTTTACGACTTACTCACGCGACTTACACATACGACTTATTAAATACGCGACTACATTCTAGAAAACGCAATTTGCGATCCAATAATAGTTGCCACTGGCCTGCCCTTTAATTGCCAACCGTCAAATGGCGTATTTCTAGCTTTTGAATGGAATGAGTTTGAATCCACACTCCACTTTTCGTTCATATTAATCAACACTAAATCAACGTTTTCTGGGTGCTCCGTGTTGCTTAATCGCAATGTACGCCTAATCGCGCATTTAGAAGACACGTTTAGCAAAGCCGAAACATCCGTAGGTCTGCGGCTCATTAGTTGCATTGGATTAACAGACATTAGTTCAATTAAGTGCTTATCATCCGTGTAGCCTGCATCCACAAGCACTTTTCTACAAACCGCGTACGCGCATTCTAAGCCAATAATGCCATTAGGCGCACTCGCAAAGTCGCCAGCTTTATCTGCAACTGTGTGCGGAGCGTGATCAGTCGCAATCATGTCTATAGTTCCATCTGCGATTGCACCAAGAGTGGCCTGTCTATCTGCTTTAGACCTAAGTGGCGGATTCATTTTTGCGTTAACGCCATACTTAAGCACATCTTCATCGCAAAGAGCAAGATAATGCGGAGCTGTTTCACAAGTAATAGGCAAACCTTCCTTCTTAGCTTTGCGAATCGCTTCAAAAGCAGCTGCAGTACTCACATGCTGGAAGTGCACATGAACGCCACTAACTCGCGCAGCATCAATGTCGCGCTTAACAATCGCAAGCTCCGTAGAAGCAGGAATTCCGCCAACGCCTAAAATCTTAGCAACTGGGCCTTCATTTACTGAGCCAGAATTGTGATGCTCACAATGTTCAAGAAGAGGCAATCCTGTTTCTTTAGCGATTTTTAGAACGTCTTGCAAAATCGAATCTGTAACTGCAGCACCATCGTCACTAATAGCAACTACAGGATGCTTCTTCATCGGAGACGTTTTTTGACTATCTTCGATTCCAGGAACATACTTTTTCCACAAATTAACGTTGCTAGGATCAACGCCACTTCTTCCGCCCGATGCGCAAACGCTTAAATCGTAGCGAACTGGCAATTTTACGCCATATATGCAACCGTATCTTTGCAAGTAGTCAATCACATTTTCCACGTCGAAAGGAGCATCATTCCAAGGCTCGCCATCAACTGCTGGAATAGTATTCGGCATAATCAAAACTTGCGTATATCCGCCTGCGGCCGCAGCATTGCCGCCAGTCATCATCGTTTCTTTATCTGTTTGACCAGGATCTCTAAAATGCACGTGTGGGTCTGCAAAACCAGGAGCAACAATCCAATCACTCGCATCAATTTCTCCGCATATTCTGGCATTTGGCTCAATTAAAGCATCTTGCCGCACACCTTCTACGATTAAATCAATGCGCTCGCTAGTATCCCAAACTGCAATATTTTGCAAAGTTAAGGTTCGTGAGTTATTCATATTGCTCCTAGTTCGCTCAAGGTTTTTAAGTTATTAGATTATTTTAGATTACTTTATATTTCAATTGCGTTAATCGCGATTATTTGCGCGTTTTAGTGCGCTCAATCTACTTATGCTTCTTCGTCGCAATACAAGCATCGATACACGTTTGCGTCAGAATCGTCCTTATAGAACTTTTTGACTAATGATAATTCACTATTTGTTATGCAACGAATATTAGGACATTTAAGATCTTTAGGAGCATTTTTGTCTTCTTTATGAACACGAGGATTAGCGAGCGAAATTCCATTAGCATCGTAAGCTTGCGATTCGTCTTTAGGCACATTCACAAAATCTGTTGGCTCATAGCCCAAAAGCTTATCTCCAAGAACAGAGCTTTCAAGAGCCATTCGCATAAGCATACCGTTTTTAACTTGCTCAAAGTATGCTGCACGAGGGTCCGCGTCAACATCAACCGCAATCTCGTTAATCCTAGGAAGTGGGTGAAGAACAGCCGTATTAGGCTTTGCTTTTTGCAATTTTTCTTCCGTCAAAATGTAAGTATCTCTAAGTCGCAAGTATTGATCCCTGTCTGTAAAACGCTCTTCTTGCACACGAGTCATATAAAGAACGTCTAAACTTCCAATAACTTCCATCAAATCGCGAGTTTCCTCGTAAGAGCACGATTCAGTTGCGTTTATGCGATCAATAACATATTGCGGAGTTTTAAGCTCATCTGGACTAATCAGCACAAAATGAACGTTTCCAAAGCGGCATAAAGTTTCAATAAGCGAGTGAACTGTGCGGCCGTATGTTAAGTCTCCGCAAAGCCCAACTGTTAAATTATTCAGCCTTCCAAATCGTGCAAGAATTGTTGCTAAATCTGCAAGAGTTTGAGTAGGATGCATGTGGCCACCGTCTCCTGCATTAATTACTGGCGTGCTAACAGCTTGCGTTGCTACAAAAGCGGCGCCTTCCTTAGGGTGACGCATTGCTACAACATCTACATAGTTTGACACCACTTTTAACGTGTCGCTAACTGTTTCGCCTTTACTCGCGCTAGAAAGTTGAGCGCCTGCAAAGCCAATCACCTTGCCACCTAAGCGAAGCATTGCTGTTTCAAAGCTTAATCGCGTGCGCGTGCTCGGCTCATAAAAAAGAGTGGCCAACACTCTGCCATCGCAAGTGTGGGCCACTTCTTTTCTGTGCGAATCAATGTATCGCGCTTTATCTAAAAGCATTCGTATTTGTGCCGTAGAAATATCGTCTAAAGTAACAACGCTTTTGCCTGCTAACGATTGAGCAATTGCGCAACGAGAAAAAACTTGATTGGAAGAATCAGAAAATGCGTTCGTCATAATAAAACCGCTTACCTTTCGCTAGTTGGCAAACGGCCGCGATTGTGCGCGACCTAAGTAATATTACTGATTAGCTTTGACGAAACCCATACTCGGAGTGGCGTATATTTGTTACCACAAAATACAACAATTAAATGCAAAAACTGAACAAAAAATTAGTAAATAAAATTAAAAATCATTTCTATTAGCGGCAGTAGAAGAGACGAGACATGACTTCGCGGCATTGACGCATAACAGCCATTAAATCGTTTTCAAAAACGCGACCCTGGTTTGGATCGTAGCCAAGATAAGTGGCGATTCCGCCTAAAGAATAAGAGTCTGTTGGAATAACATCCGCACGCTCAAGTGAGCCAGACCACAAGAAGTTTGCATTTCGCACTGCAGAACACATATGCCAGCAGCGCTCTAGCACATTTGCATCTTCATCTTCAATCAAATGTAATTCTTTAAGCGCTTTCAACGCTTGCATTGTGCCAACCGTGCGCAAAGACTCGTATTTTCCAGCGTATTGCAATTGCAAAAGCTGAACAGTCCACTCAACATCACTTAAACCGCCGCGCCCAAGCTTCAAATGCCTGTCTCTGCTAACACCTCTTGGCAAACGCTCTGCTTCCATACGCGCTTTAAGCTTACGAATTTCCGCTAATTGCGATTCGCTAAGCGGCTCCAATGAATAGCGCAAGTCGTTTACTACTCCACTTAGCAAGGCATCCGCCAACTCTTTAGAACCTGCAGCAAAGCGCGCGCGCAAAAGTGCCTGATTTTCCCACGTACTTGCCCACTTTTGGTAATAATGCTCGCACGATTCTAGCGAACGCACAAGCGGACCATCTTTGCCTTCTGGTCGCAAATCTAAATCAACCATGATTTTTGGCTCTAAAGTAAGAGGACCTTGCAAAATATTGCGCAATATGTCTACAGTAGTTTGCGCAAAACGGTGAGCAAGATTCGCTCCAGAATCATCGCTAGAATCACAACCGCAAATATCTTGTGTAGGCTTATAAACAACCATCATATCTGCATCAGAGCAGAAGTTCACTTCCCTACCGCCATAACGTCCGAGGGCAATAATTGCAATCGAAGCTTTGCTTTTATCTAGGCACATTTTTAGAGACGCATCTTTCATAGCCCATTGCAAAGCAGCATCAAGAACAGCGTCAAATACGTCACTCATCGCTTGCATAGAAGTATCATCGTCAATAATCCCACACATCCAAGCAAGAGCTACTCGCTCAATTTCTTGCCTTCTTAAAGCGCGCAAAGATTGAGCAAAATCCGCAATACTGCTTGAATATCTTGCAACCATTGCGCGCGTTTGCATATCCAAGCTTTCTCTGCCTCTTGGCGCAAGCGTCGAGTCGTCTCCAAGCCAAGTTATCGACTGTATGGACTTCATCATTGCATCGCCTAAATAGCGCGAATCAGACAAAACATGGCAAAGCCGCTGAGCTGCGCTAGGAGAATCGCGCAAAAATCCAAGATACGTGTTTTTCCCACCAAAGCGTTCGGAAAGTCGTCTAAAAGCAAGCAAACCCATGTCGGGATTTTGACCTTCTCCAAGCCATTTCAACACTGCTGGAAGTAAAATTCTATGAATTTTAGCAGCACGCGAAAGCCCCTCAGTAAGCGCTTCAACATGCATTTGTGCAGCTTTAGCGTCCGCAAATCCGATTGACGCAAAGCGAGCGCGAGCAGCCTCAGCAGACAACACAATAGGATCCGCATCCGTTTGCGCATTAATCGGAAGCATTGGACGGTAATAAATATCTTTATGCAAGTGTCTAATCTCTCGTCGCGCTTTGTCGAATCGCGCAACAAGCTCTTCTGGCTTAAGTCTAACAGCTCTAGCAAGACGCCTAATTTGCTCGTTACTGTTAAGTTCTTCTACACTAATACTTCTTGCGCGATCTAACCCACCATTTCCTTGCGCACCTAAGTCTGGGAATAAATGCGTACGTTGCATATTCCACATTTGCTGGCGATGTTCTAGCACGCGCTCAAAACGGTAGTGTTCTGCCAAAATCGCAGCTTGCGATCTAGAAACATAACCTCCAGCAGATAATGCGTTAAGCGCGCCTAGAGTATCTCTAACTCGCAAAGACTTATCTTCACTTCCGTGCACAAGTTGCAACATTTGCACAGTAAACTCAACATCGCGCAATCCTCCGCGACCAAGCTTCATGTCTAAATCTCTATGAGACGCAGGAATCAAAGACTCCACTCGCTGTCTCATATGTTGGCAATCTGCAACAAAGTGTTCACGACCAGACGCTTTCCAAACAAGCGAATCTGCCATTTGTCTATAATCTTTACCAAGTTGCGCATCTCCTGCAGCTGGCCTCGACTTTAGTAATGCTTGAAACTCCCAACTACTTGCCCACTTTTCGTAGTATTCTCTATGCGATTCCAAACGCCTAACAAGCGGACCATCTTTACCTTCCGGCCTTAACGCAGTATCAATTTGCCACAATGGCGGCTCCGCACAACCCATAACAACCGATTGGCACACTTTTTGCAAAACAAGCGCAATAGAAGAACCAACTCTCAAAGCTTCATCTTGTTTAACGCCATTAGTTGGCTCTACTACGTATATTAAGTCAATGTCGGAAACGTAGTTTATTTCTCGCGCTCCCAATTTTCCCATTGCGATTATTGCAAACTTGCAACAGCAAGATCCAGAAACTTGCCCGCGCGCAATCGCAAGAGCCGCCTCTAAAGCAGCATCCGCAGCATCCGAAAGTTTACAGCTTATATCTGGCTGCAATTCTACAGAATCTGCGCTTGCCAAATCGTATGCCATAATCGCAGCAATATGCTGGCGATATCTTGCTCTAAGCGCACAAACAGCTTGTGCAAAACCCATGGAGCTTATTGGAACAGTGCACGAATCGCAATTCTTATCGTCATCTTTTTCTTCATTTACTACTGTTGCACTGTATGATTGAACAGCTTCTAGTAAATCCGAAACACGCTCTTCTAAAGTCATATGTAGCAAATGATTTGGGTCATTTGCGGCAGCGCTTATTAAGTCTTCGCGTGCTCGCATTAGCATTGCAAACGCTTTAGATGCTCCAAGAACTTGCATTAAAGACGAAAGCGGACTTGTTATTAGTGAATTATTAGAGTTTTGAGCAATATTTTCAACAACTTTTTTATGCGATTGATATATGTCGTTAAACGCTAAAATTGCATAATCTGGATCTTCGACTCTGCTTATGCTTTCTAAAATTTTAACCGCGTTTACTGAATTATTTGCACAATTTTTGCAAACATCTTCTATAGTTTTACGAGCAGATTCTGGGCGCGCAAACCCTGCTTTAACTAGGCTTCTATACGATAAGTCATTTTCTTGAGCAAAATTTAAGCTATTTTTTGAACGATTTTGCAAATCATCTTTTAAGCCCACGTTCAAAATCGCGCTGAAGCCATTGCTTAAATCTCCAGCATTACTTGATTCTTTGCTCATAACGCCACTGTACATTGTGGTGTCGTACAACAATATTTTGCACGGCACCACATGCACAAATCACAAAAATCGCACAAATCGCACAAATCGCGCAATTTGCATAATCTACATGATTTACACAATTTGCATAAATCGCATAATCTACACGATTTTAGTAAAAAGTGGCTTAACGTTTGACCAAATGCTTCTAGTAACTCCAGGACGATTCATTGTGTACAAGTGTATTCCATCTACACCTTCCGCAACTAAATCGTTAATCTGTTGAGACGCAAATATGCTTCCAGCGTCTTGCAAAACTTCTGGATTACTTCCCCATCGCTCAATCATCGCTAAAACTGGCTCACTCATTTTAGAAGAGCACATTTTTGTCATTCGCTTAACTTGATTTGCATTTACAACAGGCATAACTCCAGCTTCAATCGGAACGTTAATACCAGCTTTTCTAGCTAAATCTCTAAAGTGCAAAAAGTCATCGTTATTGTAAAAAAGTTGCGAAATCAAGTAAGTTACTCCAGCATCCACTTTTCGTTTTAAATTATCAATGTCTTCTTGCAAAGTAGCAGCTTCTGGATGTTTTTCCGGGTAGCATGCGCCCAAAATAGGTAAATCTGGTCGCTTTGAGCGAATATACGATACTAAATCGCTTGCGTGATTAAACACTCCAGCAGCATTCTGATTTTCAATAACATCTCCGCGCAAAGCTAAAACGCCACTAACGCCAGCCTTATCAAACATGTCTAAAGCTTCGTCAACATCGTCATAATCCAAGTATCTTGCTGTTAAGTGAGCAACAGTCTTAATGCCATACTCCGATCGAATAGTGTTGGCGATTCTAGCAGTAGCAGTTCGATCCGAAGATTTTCCCGTTCCGTAAGTTACAGATATAAAATCTGGATCTAAACCCCTTAAGCCGTCTAAAGTGTCGTAAATCGTTCCTATTGGAGATGTTCTTTTAGGCGGAAACACCTCTAGCGAAAACTTTGGTTTGTACGTCATTTTAGACCGCCACCCAATTCGCTTCTAACCTTTTTGGCTGCCGAAACAAGATTTTGCAAGCTAACCCAAGTTTCTGCATTGCCTCGAGTCTTCAAGCCACAATCTGGGTTAATCCAAAGTTTGCCTGCTGGCATTTTGTGCAAAATCTCGTGAATCCTATTAACAATTTCTTCTTCGCTAGGAACGCGAGGAGAGTGAATGTCGTAAACACCAGGACCCGCTTCTGTTTCAAAGTTCGCGTTATGAATAGCGTCCAAAACAACTAAATCTCCGCGCGAAGCTTCAAACGATATTACGTCCGCATCCATTGCATCAATGTCTCGAATAATGTCGTTAAACTCCGAGTAGCACATATGCGTGTGGATTTGCGTAGTGGCCTCTACAGCAGAGTGCACAAGACGGAAAGCCGCAATCGCCCAATCCAAATACTTCTTATGCCAATCCGAACGCCTAAGCGGAAGCTTTTCACGCAAAGCTGCCTCATCGATTTGAATTACGCGAATTCCAGCACGCTCCAAGTCCAAAACTTCGTCTCGAATAGCAAGAGCAAGCTGCTGCGTTTGCTCCTCGTGCGTAATATCTTCTCGAGGCCAAGACCAGTTAAGAATCGTAACAGGCCCCGTTAGCATGCCCTTCATAACATGATTTGTGCGGCTTTGAGCATACGCACTCCACTCTACCGTGATTGGCTGCGCTCTAGAAACGTCGCTCCAAACGATTGGAGGCTTTACGCATCGAGTTCCATAAGACTGCACCCAAGCGTTTTTTGTAAACTTGAATCCGTGCAAATGCTGGCCAAAGTATTCAACCATGTCGTTTCGCTCAAATTCGCCATGCACAAGAACGTCTAATCCAATGCTCTCCTGGTGTTCTATGCACTCGTCTATTTGCTTGGCAATAAACGCGTTGTATTCTTCTTTGCTAATTTCGCCTTTTCTAAAAAGCGCTCGAATCGATCTTATTTCTTTTGTTTGAGGGAAAGATCCGATAGTTGTTGTAGGCAAATCAGGCAATCCTAATGCTTCTTTTTGTAATTTTTGACGCTCCGCGCGAGATGGCTTTCGCTCAAAATCTTCTGCCTTAAGGCTTGCGATTCGCGCTTTAACGTTTTCGTCTACTTTTACTCTAGACCCATCAAATAATGCCTGGTTTTGCGCTAATTCCTTGCTATTTTTAAGCTCATCATCATTCAAAACGCAAAGTTGAGCAATTTCACTTACTTCCTTCAACTTTTCTACAGCAAACGCAAAATGCTTTAATACGTCTTCGCCAAGCTCTTCCCCATCCGTGCTAAATGGAACATGCAAAAGCGAGCATGCAGTAGAAACAGCTATGCGATTAGTAACGTTTTTTTGCAAAGCATCTAGCAAGCCAAGACTTTGCGCGTAGTCATTTTTCCAAATGTTTCTGCCATTTACAACTCCTGCAAAAATAGTTGTTTTCTCGTTTACTCCATATTTTTGCAAAGCTTCAAGGTTTTCTTCTTTGCCTTCTACAAAATCTAAGCCAATTGCATCAAAAGCTAAATCGTTTAGCGTTTGGTACGAGTCGAAAACATTGCCAAAATACGTGTTAAGCAAAATCTTAACGTTTTCATCATTCGCAGCGCTTTCAAGTCTGCTTTGAAGAATCGGCTTATATAAGTCGCTAAAAATCCTTAAATCACCATCTTCTTTATCTAAGCACAAGTATGGTTCGTCAAATTGCAACCATTTTGCTCCAAGACTTGCAAATCGTTTTACAATATCGCAATATGCGTTTGCTAATGCTTCAATCGTCTCTTTGTTTGCTTCTAATTCTTGAGCTTGAGGATTGCGAGCAAGCTTTAAGAAGGTGTATGGGCCAATCAGCACTGGCTTTGTTTCAATTCCTAGCTCTTTTGCTTCATTAAACTCGTCGAATGGTTTTGTGCCATCTAAATGCAAATTTTGCGGATTTTCTACTTCTGGAACAATGTAGTGGTAGTTGGTTGTAAACCACTTCTTCATTGGAAGAGCTGTTACATCCCCTCTATCCCCTTGATATCCGCGCGCGATTGCAAAAAGCGTATCTTCTGCATTTTCAAACTCTAGATTCTTGTACCGTTCTGGCACTGCACCAAGCAGGATTGCTGTGTCTAGCATTTGATCATAGTAGCTAAAATCGTTGCTTGGTATAAGTTCTATTCCAGATTCTGCTTGAATTTTCCAATGCTTTTTGCGCAAGTCTTTTGCAACTTGTCTTACTTCTTCTAGAGTTGCGTCTTTTTTCCAATAGCGTTCAATAATTTTTTTAAGCTCGCGATTTGCGCCGATTCGTGGGAATCCCTGTACGGATGTAAGAACAGTATGCATATATCCTCCAAATAATTAACAACCTGATTCAGCCTAGCAAACATTTGGCTTAATGAGGTCATTACCTATTTTGGGGTGTCGTTATAAGCTAAACTTATATGCAAATTTATACAGATTATTCGCGTGGATTTATGCAAATTTTATAAGGATTTTATGCAAATTTATGCGTATTTTACTACTCAAAATCCTTTGGACTTATAACACCTAAGGCTTTTGCTCCGCGAAGTCCACAAGTTGCAAAAGGAGAGTCGGAAACTAGCACAACAATCGAAGCGTTAGAAAGCCCAAGTCTCATTGTTCCTAAAACGTCTGGGTCGGAATCTGGGGAAGAAAGCCATTGCGCAGCCATCGACATTGTTGGCTCATGGCCTATAATCATTGTTATTTTAGATTCACTCCTAATCTCACAAAGCTCATCCATTACAGACTGCATTCCGCCATCATATAAGCTTTTTCTTGATGCAACTATTGGCGAATCTCCAAACTTTTTAAGCATTTTATGCATTGTTTGCTCTGTGCGATTTGCGCTTGAACAAACAATATAATCTGGAACAAGCTTTAAAGATTTCAAGCCTTTTGCCATGATTTTTGCTTGTTTTATACCTTTATCACTAAGGTCTCTTCCCCAATCATCTCCCATTGTTGGCGGCACCGCTTTTGCGTGGCGCATTAGTAGCAACACATATTTTGCATGCTTTACTTTTTTAACGATTTTTTTAATTGACGCCGCCATTTTAATCTCCTCAGTCTTCAGTTAAGCCTTATTAGGCTTTGGATTTGAGTTAGGCAATTGTGCGATTTGCAAATCTAAATCTCTAAGGACTTTTCTAAGTTTTCTATCGGATATATCTCTAAGAGACAAGTCTTCTAGCTGTTCTGCGCGCTCTTCGGGAGTTAAGTCATCAATATCGCTAACAGTATCTTTTGTAGCACGCTCGCGCTTTTTTAGCGCATTAAATCCTTGAGCCATTGCGCGCGAAATAACCAAAAAACCAGTATGACCTATCATTGCGTGATCTGGTCTAACTGCTAAATCTTGAGCTTTCCAAGTTCTTTCTAACGTTTCTTGAATCTCTGGTTCTGTCCAAACTCCAGAAGCACGCAAACTTTGTGCCATTCTAGACATTTGCGTTGTGGTTGTTACATACGCAACCAATACGCCACCTGGAGCAATAACTCTATAAGCTTGTTCAAGCCTGTTCCAAGGATCAAGCATGTCTAGCATAATGCGATCAAAATAGCCTTCTGGAAGAGACTTTGCTACTGTGTCAAAATCGCCAGTTAAAAGATTCCACCATTTTGGACTTTCGCCATAGTAAATCGTTGCGTTTAGTTGCGCGATTCTAGCAAAATCAGGTCTAAGCTCTATTGTTGTAAGCTCGCCACTTTGACCAACAGCGTCTAAAAGACTTAAGCTCATTGCGCCAGAGCCTGCTCCCGACTCTAAAACGCGCATTCCAGAGCGAATATCTCCTAAAGAAATCACTTGCGCAATATCTTTTGGATACATGATTTGAGCGCCTCTTGGCATAGATAAAACGTAATCCGCCAATCGCGGACGCATAACTACATAATCCCATCCGCCTATTGCGCGCGCTGCCATCCAAGGCTTGTTTGATTCTTTAGATGCGTCAACTGGCTTATTGCTACGCTCAAAATCACGTTTTGTGCTAACTGTTGTTACTACAACGCCTTGAGTTTTGCCAATAACATCGTCGTGCAAAATAATGCCATGCTCGGTTTGTGTAACTCCGCCTTTAACAAGCTGTGCTGTGATTCGCTTGCCTTTTCTATCGGTGAATTGAATTTTTTCACCAACTTGCAAAACTCCTCTACGCGCATAGCTTTCGTACACAAAACACCTCGCTTATTTTTAGAACGACTTTTACTATTATAAGCTAACGGTTGTAAGTGGCATTGCTGAGTCGATTGCAAAATCTGGAGCAGATGGACGAACGCCTGCTTCTACCAAATTCACACCAAGCATTGCCACCATTGCTCCGTTATCTGTGCAAAGCTTAAGCTGCGGCAAGCGAACTTCGATTCCGTGTTCTTTGCCTTGCTCTAAAAGATGCTCTCTAAGTTGCGAGTTTGCGGAGAATCCGCCACCAATCAGCAAAGTTTTAGAACCATACTGTTCGCAACCCATCATAGCTTTGCGCGAAAGAACATCTGCAACAGAGTTTGCTAAAGATGCACAAACATCGTCTACTGGTATTTCTAAGCCTTGTGCTTGGCGAGCTTCTACCCAACGCGCAACAGCTGTTTTTACTCCCGAAAAACTAAAGTCGTAAGGATGCTCTTTGCCAGAACGACCTTGCGTAAGTCCTTGCGGAACTTTCAAAGTATTTGGATTTCCAAGGCGCCCATGCCTATCAATATGCGGACCTCCTGGATAAGGGAATCCAAGCAATCTAGCTACTTTATCAAAGCACTCGCCAGCTGCATCGTCTAATGTTGTTCCAACAACATCTATACTGCGCGCAATGTTATTAACATGCAAAAGAGAAGTGTGGCCTCCCGAGACTATAAGCGCTAGAACGTCTTTAGGCACATCGCCAAATTGCAATTGCGTTACTGCAATGTGTCCAATAACGTGGTTTATTCCATAAATCGGCTTTTTTGCTGCACTTGCTAGTGCTTTAGCTCCCGAAACTCCAACAGCTAAGCATCCTGCTAATCCAGGTCCTGCGCTTACTGCTATAGCGTCAATATCGCTTAAATCCATATTTGCATCTGCTAACGCTTTTGATACAACTGGCACAAATGCTTCTGCATGCGCGCGTGATGCGATTTCTGGTATAACACCGCCGTAGCGCGCGTGTTCTTGCATTGAGGATGCTACAACGTTGGAAACTAATGTTCTTCCTTTAACGATTGCGGCCGCTGTTTCGTCGCAAGTTGATTCAATGCCTAAAACTATTGGCTCGCTTGTTTTATTCATTGTTTCACTCATTGTTATCCTCACTTTTAGCGCTGTTATAAGCTTCGCTAGATTCTTCTAAGTTTTTTGAGTTTTCTAAATTTTCTAAGTCGTCTAAGTTGTCTAAGCAGTCTATTTGCGCACACATTGTATATGCGTCTATTCCTTCTGGCATGTAGTATCTTTTTCGTAATCCCATTTTTGTAAAACCGAATTTTTCATACAGTTTTAATGCTGGATTATTGTTTACTTTAACTTCTAAAAGCATTCGTTTTGCGCCTATTGATTTGGCATTTTCAATCATAGTTTTTAGAAGATTGCTTGCAATTCCTCGCTTTTGATACTCTTTTGCAACACCTATTGTCATTATTTGAGCGTCGTCACCATCAAACCAAAATCCTGCATACCCAGCTACCGTATTTGTGTTTAGATCAACATCTGCATAATACGCGCGCATCGGTGCTTGTAACTCTTGCAAAATCATGTTCTTGTTCCAGCATCCTGACCCAAACAAGTCTGCTTCGATTTTTGCAATTTGAGAAACTATTGCTTCATATTTTGCACAATCAATTTTCTCTATAGCTCTGCTTTTACTATTTGATGCACAAGCTGGATATTTTGAGCGAGTTATGTCTACAATCATATGCGTACTTCGCTTGAATCCTATTTTTCCGCCACTTTTGTAGCAGCGCCAGATCCCAAAACGTGCTTCAACGGGTTTGGAACAGATACGTCTGGTCTTCTTAAATAAAGCGGCTCAATAACGTCTTTTTGGCTTGCGCACATCTTAAATATTTCTAATCCTTTTACGCCTAAATCAAGAGCGCTCGCTTCGGTAATTAAGCATATATTCTCGATTTTATTCCAATCTTCAGCGTATTTTTTAGCACCATGACCCGCAACGCAAACGCAATAATCGCAAATATTATTTGATTCAAAATATTGATTTACTCTATCAACAATATTTGCAGGATAATCAATATCCATTTCTATTACTTCACAACCACTATCGTCGTATAAACTCATATAAACTTGGCGTCTTCTAGCGTCATTTAGAGAAAGAACATACGTGTGTTTAGCTACGCAAGATTCATTATTTTCGACTATTTCACTATTAGAGATAACGCCATTTTTAAGCGATTCTTTAAAAGCTCCAGAACGAATCATTAAGCTTTGAGGCAGCAAACTGTTGCATCCTAGAATCTTTGCGTTATTCGCAAAAGCAATCGCCTTAGCTGCAACTAGTCCAGCTCGCAAACCAGTAAAAGGAGCAGGGCCTACTCCAACTACAATCTCGTCTATTTGATTAAGCTCTAGTCCAGCATTTTTTACTGCAAGATCAATGTTTACTTGCAATCTTTCAACATGAGTGCGAGAATCCGTTTCCACTATTGGATTATGCCCCACAACTCCAACTGTTGAACCGTACGACGTGTCTATAATCAGCGTATTGCTCATTTTCATTCCTTAAATTGACTAACCAATTTAGCTTACTCTTAATCAAGAATTTTTAAGCGATCACACCAGTCTCCCCCAACTGGAACAAGTGTTACAACGCGATTTCCTTCGCTCGTAAACTCATTTGACTTGTCTTGATCAATCGGCCTATCAATATGAACTTCAAGACGAACATTTGCAAGAACGCCTGCCATTTGCTCTCCCCATTCCATAAGCACAACAGTTCCATCTCCTGGCTCTTCCAAAGCTTCGTCTAATCCAAGTGATTCAAGCTCATCTAAAAGCCTAGAAACAGTGTCTTGCCCTGGAGCGTAATCTTTTCCACCAAGCCTGTACGCGTCTACATGAATAAGATTTGCCACTTTTCCGTTAGAAAACGTGCCTTTAAGCTCTCTAGCAATAGTAAAAGTTGGGGAAACTATTGGCTCTTTTATTGCTAAGCCTTTACCAAATCCTTTAGCAAACGTTGTTTTTCCAGCACCAAGAGGGCCAGAAAGCAAAATAACGTCTGTTTCATGCACTATTTTTGCGATTGATTCTCCAAGATCTTGCATACACGAATCACTTGGAATTACAAGCTTTTTAATATTATGATTTTCCAAAATCACACACTTTCAATTTAATTCAATTTAATTTGATTTAATTTAACGACCGCGCAAAGCAATCATGCTAATGCATTTTTCTAAAGCGTAATCAGCATCGCTTGTTCCGCCTTTGCATTGCTCATCTGCCCACGCTAAACACATAAAACACTTACGAATCCCATTCTCACTCCATCCACCTAAATCTCTCATAGCCATTTTTAACGCCCACGGGTTCACTTTTGCTTGCGCGTTAGAAATTTCTCCGTTTTTAACTGCTATAGCTTTTGCAATTATGCGCATTTTTACAGCTAATGCTCCAATCAACGCTATAGGGTCAACGCCTTGCAAAACCGCTCTTCTTGCAGCAAGAATAGCTTGACCCGCGTTTCCTTGTGCAGCTTTATCTGCTACAAAAAATCCAGTTACTTGCGGATCCGATATTAAGTATTGGTCAACTATTTTTAGCGTTATTGGGTTATCTTCAAAATCAAAACAAAGCTGAGAACAAAGAGATGCTAACTGGTCGGTTTTTCCACCTAAAACCTCTACAATTCGCGCAGCTGCTGCAGGCTCTACTTTGCGATTTTGTCTTTCAAAAAGACTTAGAACAAAATTCAATCTTGCATCATCTTTTTTAAGATCTGGAACAGTTATTTTGTTTGCTCCAGCTTTTTCTAGCTTTGTAACGATTGACTTTCCTTTAACACCACCTTCGTGACGTGCAATAACCCAGCAATCGTTTTCATTAGATTTTACATTAGATTTAGATTTACTAGCGCAAAACTCTATTATTGCTTCGACTAAATCTTCATTAGCTTGTTCAAGATTATTAATAACAACAATTGTTCCACTAGAGAAAAGTGATGGACCTGTAGCAGTTATAAAAGCATATTTATCGGCATTCAAAGCGTCTAAATTTACAACATCTGCATCTGGGCATGAGCCTAATATGCGCGTTTTTAAGTCGCGAGCGTTCAAATCATTCAAATACGCATCCCCACCAACTACAATCGTAAGTGGCGCAAAGTTCTTTAACGTTTGCATACGTACCCCTTAATGCTAATGTTTTGCAACTCAATGCTAATATTTGCAAGCTAGCTAATCAAATCTACTATTAATTCGATTATTTTTAGCTATTTAACACATCTAGCAATTGTACAAACTATACAAAACTTAAGATGATTGACTATAAAAATTGCTCAAAATCATCACTTGCACAAAAATCATTCAAAAAGTTCAACCGAATCATCTACAAGATGCTTAAAACGATTTGATTTTGCTTGAGCGTAAATCTTAAACGCATTATAAAACTCTTTATTTTTAAGATACTTATTAATAAAAAATGCACACAAAAATACGCTAAATTCAACAAACCACGCAAGCCACGCACCTAATGGCCCAGAAACCCATGGAATAACTCCGATTTGTAAATCTCCAAGATTCCAAGCACAATTCGCCATAATGTTTGTTCCAATAGAGGAAATATTAGCGAAAAATAGCGCAATAGAGTAATTCCAGCACGAGCAAACAAGAGACAAAAGCCCAAAAATCGTTGCAAAATCAACAAAAGGAGCAACAAGTAAGTTCGCTATAATAGATATAAAAGAAACTTGAGGTTGCATTAATATTTGCACAGGAAGTGTAAAACATTGAGCACACAATGTAATACTTAACGCGCTTGCAATACTAGACGGCATATATCTTAAAAAGATTCTTCTTAAAGGCATTCCACAAACAATTATTCCAAAAGTTGCGCAAACAGAAAGCGCAAACGCGTAATCCCACGCAAATTTTGGGCAAACAAATAAAACACCTATAACCGTTAAACTTAATGCGCTAGCACATTGATACGCTCTAGAAAGTAAAAATGCAATTGAACAAATAATGCCCATTATAAGTGCGCGTAAAACCGAAGCAGATGGGTAAACAATAAATGCTAGAGAAATATTTCCAAGTATTTCAAACAGCGCACACAGCCATTTTGGAGCAAGAAAATATAAGCAAATTTTACGAATCATTGCAACAATAAGCAAAAAGTGACCTCCAGAAACTGCCATTAAATGCATTATTCCCGAAATCTTAAATCTTTGCTTCATTGTATTTGCATATACGCTGTCAATTTGACTACTTTTATCTTCATCGTCATTGCTTAAATGCTCTTGACCTAAAAGCCCTACAGTAAGGCCAGGAACAAGCATTTGACCCTGCTCACTCAAATTGCTTGTAACTTTGTAAAATTCTTTGTAAAGACTGTTTAGAGCACTTGTTAAAAACCCAGATTTTTCAATCACTTTTAAGGAATTAACTTGATTTTTGCTCGATTTATTTTCCTTACTAAACTTAGATTTATCCTTTTTATTATCTTTAGGAATTTGAATTTCTACATTATTTGCTCCAAATTTTGAGATACCAATCTTTGCAAAACTGCTAATCGTATAGCCATAATTAATTACTTTGCAATCTGGATTAAAAGCGTAAAGCTTCGCACTTGCAAAACTCACACGTTTTTGCACAACATGATTTTTATCTTTTGTTTCAACACTTTTAACACTTACATTAGCTACACAATCTCCTCTAAAAGAAGGGGATGTTCTTAAGGGAGACGTTATTTTCATAACCACTTTAGCGCTTTTAGAATCGAGCCTTTTATTACCATCATAGCTTTGAGCGCTTCTAGCACTTTCGCTTTTAATAACAGAAAAAACAGGATCTAGTTCTTCTAAACATTGCGTAATCGAACAAATCATAAATGAAGCTAAAAATGCGCACATAATCGCATAAAAAGTTTGCTTGTATTTGATTATTTCTAAGCGTCTCAAAAATGTAATTTTAAACATGCCATTAGCAAATACGCAATAAAAACATGCAACAACAAACGCAAAAGTGGCAAATATTGTATACGCTAAAACTTGATTACTTTTGCATATAAATCTTGCATACAAGCATCCAAACCACATTGCAAAAGCAATTGGAACAAGTCTAAAATCCTTGTTTCCATTTTCAAAATTCCAATAAAATTCTTCCATTTTACGCCTTAAACAACAAAGTTATAAAACAAACCTATATATAAGCGATTCTCAACCAACACAAATCATCGATTTAATCTTTGCAAAAGTTTTGGGACCAATCCCATTTACTTGCATCAAATCTTCAACACGATTAAAAACGCGAACTTTTTTACGCATGTCTAATATTCTTTGAGCCATTTTTGGCCCTATGCCTTTTATTGCTTGTAATTCTTCTGACCCAGCACTATTTATATTTATGCATTCACTTTTATTTTGAATATTTTTGCTGCGATTTTGGCTATATTCACTCTTATTTTTTTCAATCAAATCTTGATTTTTGCCAACACTTTCAACGCTTTCTTCATCTTTTTTTAACTCACTTTTATGATTAGCGCTCACTTTTGATTTATTATTTGATTCGTCTTTTATTCTGTCTTTTGATTTATTATTTGATTCGTCTTTACTATCATTTTTACCGTCACTTTTAGCATCTGACTTATTGTAAAAATCAACTTGCTTATTAGAATGATTTTTTGATTTTGCACTAGCGTTATATGCATAAACCTTGCTATAAGTTGCATATTGACTTATTAACATTGTTAAACTACAAGATAAGCAAACGACTAAAATCAGCATTATTGCTAAAACATGAGCAGGCTTTATAGCCAATCTAACATGATTCTTCATTCTTGCTTCGTTGCGCTTATTAAAATCATCAACTTTTAATGAAGAACTATTAGCATTAGCAGCAAGGTCTTTCAAAGCGAGCGCACGTTCTTTAGTTTCGCTATCTAAAACGCAAGTTTTATAGTCTAAAATATTCAAATCATCTTTTGTATGCTGTAAATTTTTAGCTTCTCTATAAGAATCACTAATATCACTGATTTCTGAACTGGCATAATTGTTCAAGCCACTAATAGCCTCAAATCTTTCCAAAACATTACGACTCGTTTTATGCACCTTTAATCACCTCCTTTTGTTATTCATAATCATTTAAAAAAAAAAAGATGCTTACCTCCACTATTAAATGAAGATAAGCATCTTTCAAGTAAAATTAACCAATGTGGTTAAAGGCTATTTTGCCTAGAAAACATTGAGTTTTCAGCTTTCGTCTGGCACAATAGACACAATCTTTGGAGCCTTTACAATCACCTTGCGAGGAGCTTTACCGCCTAAGCGATCAGCAACAGCTTTCAACGCAAGCTTTTCAAGCTCGCTAGCATCAATATTCGGGTCAACTTCGAGCTTTGCGCGAACTTTGCCCTTGATTTGCACAACAGCTGTAACAGTATCTGCACCAACATAGCGAGAATCTGCAACAGGCCAATTTGCGTGAGCAATCGACTTAGTATGCCCAAGCTTGCTCCACATTTCTTCGCAAATATGCGGCGCAATTGGAGAAAGCATAAGAACAAGCGGCTCAACTGCTGCGCGAGGCACGTGAGGCAGAGACGTTAAGTGGTTATTCAACACAATCAGCTTAGCGATTGCAGTGTTTGGACGCATTGCTTCCATCTCTACAGTCACTTCGGCAATCGTGTTGTTAAGAAGCTTAAGCGTCTTTTCATCTAATGCGTCGTCTGTTACTATGCAAGCGCCAGTTTCTTCGTTAACAACGTTACGCCACAAGCGTTGCAAGAATCTCATACCGCCAACAACATTGCGCGTATTCCACGGGCGAGATTCAGAAAGTGGACCCATGCTCATTTCGTACAAGCGGAACGTATCTGCACCGTAGTTTTCGTACATGTAGTCTGGAGTCACAATATTCTTTAGGCTCTTGCCCATCTTTCCAAACTCGCGATTCACAGCCTCGCCGTGCCATGTAAAGGTTGGCTCGCCGGAGCTGTTTGGAGCACCTTCCTCAACCTCATCAGCTGGAACGTACTGTCCACGTTCATCCGTGTAAGCGTAAGCTTGAATCATGCCCTGGTTAAACAAGCGATGGAATGGCTCAGCAGAATCCACATAACCCAAATCGTAAAGCGCTTTATGCCAGAATCGCGAGTAAAGCAAGTGCAAAACTGCGTGCTCTACACCGCCAACATAAAGGTCAACGCCGCCAGAAACATGTTCTTTACCAGGACGGTTCGTGCCCATCCAATAGTCGTATTCGTCGCTGTCAACCATGTGCTCTGCGTCATTCGGATCCAAGTAGCGCATGTAGTACCAGCATGAACCAGCCCAGTTTGGCATAGTGTTGGTGTCTCGATAGTAGGTTTTTACGCCGTCACCAAGATCGAGTTGAACTTTAACCCAATCGTCGTTTCTGCTTAATGGCGCTTCTGGCTCCGAGTTTGCGTCGTTTGGAGCGTAAGTCTTTGGTTGATAGTCTGGAACATCTGGCAAAGCAATCGGAAGCTCGCTATCTGGAACTAAGTAAGCAACACCATCCTCGTCATAAACAATTGGGAAAGGCTCTCCCCAGTAGCGCTGCCTAGAGAACAGCCAATCGCGAAGTCTGTAAGAAACTCTGCCAACGCCTACGCCTGCTGCTTCAAGCCAAGTCGTAACTTTTTTAATAGCTTCGTCTACGCGCAAACCGTTAATAGACAAGGCGTCGCCAAGCTTATGAGTATGCTCAACAGAAGAGTTAATAACAATTCCGTCATGAGAAACAAACGGAGCTTTGCCATCATAATCTTCTAACTTTTCGCCAGAATCAGGCAAAGGCTTAACAGTGTAAATCACAGGCAAGCCGAAAGCTTTAGCAAAATCATAATCGCGCTGATCGCCGCCTGGAACAGCCATAATTGCGCCCGTTCCGTAGCCCATGAGCACATAATCTGCAACAAACAATGGAAGTTTTGCACCAGTTACAGGATTAATTGCATAAAGACCAGTAAACAAGCCTGTTTTTGCGCCAGCATCTTCCGTGCGATCTTTAGCAGTCTTCGCGCGAGCTTGAGCTTGGTACTCTGCCAATCCTTCCTTAAGATTTGCGTAGCCACCCTTCCAACTTTCTGGAACATCCGCACTCCAGGCTTCTGGAATATGCTCAAGAATCGGGTGATCTACAGAAACAACAGCAAAAGTTGTACCAAAAAGCGTATCTGGACGAGTTGTATACACTTCCAAATCGCGCGTTTCACCATCTGCACAAGGCACATCAAAGTGAACGGAAGCACCGTGAGATTCGCCAATCCAGTTTCGCTGCATAAGCTTAACTTTTTCTGGCCAATCAATCGTATTCAAATCTTCAACCAAGCGATGAGCGTAAGCTGTAATTCGCATTGACCACTGACGAAGATTGCGCTGGAATACTGGGAAGTTTCCGCGCTCAGATTTTCCTTCTGCAGTAACTTCCTCGTTTGCAAGCACAGTTCCCAATCCTGGGCACCAATTTACAGGAGACTTAGAAATATAAGCAATACGGAAATCGTTTAATACGTCTGCTTGCTCTACTTTACTAAGTTCTTCCCACTTTTTGCCTGCAAAACCAGGAATTTCGCGCTTTGCGCTCTTAAACTCATCAACAAGCTCACAAATTGGACGAGCAGAACCCTTTCCGCCATCTTTGCGCACAAAATCAGGGTTATACCAAGCATCGTAAAGCTTCGAGAAAATCCATTGTGTCCAACGAACGTAGTTTGTATCAATAGTTGCAAAAGACCTACGATCATCAAAGCTTAATCCCATGCGATGCAACTGCCTGCGCATATTTGCAATATTTGCCTCAGTAGTGATGCGTGGATGCTGGCCAGTTTGTACAGCATACTGTTCTGCAGGAAGGCCAAAAGCGTCGTAGCCCATAGCATGCAAAACGTTCTCGCCCTTCATGCGGTGATATCGGCTTACAACATCTGTTGCCAAATATCCAAGAGGATGCCCAACATGCAAGCCTTTACCAGAAGGATACGGGAACATGTCCATTGCAAAGAAAGAAGGGCGGCCGTCGGCATTCCTGCCTTCGCCATCCTTCAAATTGCCCTTAACATTAGCAGCCCAGAATGTGCCTTGCTCATCCCAGGTTTTTTGCCAGCGCTGCTCAATATCTTGTGCGAGTTGCGCATTATAACGAAAAGCTGGCTCAGCGATTGTAGCTTTATTGTCAGCTGTTGCATATTGTTGATCGTTGTCTTCCATAAACAAGCACTATAGCGACTCATATCGTCAATTTGCAACACTTTTTACAACTTTTAAGCATATTTTATTGTGTTTTTTGAAAGTTTTAATGCACAATTCACAAAATACTATTATTTAGCGTTTTTTATAAAAATCATTACTACAATTGTTTTAAGAGTTTAACATAAGAATTTACTAAGAATAATAAGAATAATATGATTTAACGAGGTTAGTTATGAAGGTATCAAAGAACACACTTTTATTAATCGCATGCCTTGTATGGGGATTTGCAGGATTCAACATTCTTAAAATTGGCATTAGTGCATACTCAAACTTTTTATCTCCTATTAACTTCACTTTATCTTTAGCTGTTTTTGCAATATTCCAAGTGTTTATTTTTGGAAAACTCGTTAAAAAGCACACAACTAGAATCAATGCTTACAAAGAAAACAAGCAATTTTTCCTTAAATTCTTTGACGTTAAATCTTTTATAATAATGGCTTTTATGATGACTTTTGGAATTGTTCTTCGTGCAACAAATATCGCCCCAGAGCGCTTTATTGCAGTGTTTTATACGGGATTAGGCTCCGCATTAGCCTTAGCAGGATTGCTTTTTGGATATCATTTTGTTAAAACTGTATGTCCGCATTACAAAAACACTCATACTATGCAATAGTGCTTACAAACACTTGTAACAACATCAACATTACTAAGGAATATTTGACTATCACTCTACGTAAGGAAGTTACTATGAACCATGTTATGAAACGTTATATTAATACATCTTTGTTGTATGCTGTCCTCGCCATGATTGGCGGCGTCTTTTATCGCGAATTTACAAAATTTAATGCTTTCCATGCAAAAAGTATGCTTGCTGTAGTTCACACACACTACTTTATACTTGGCATGGTTGTTTTTCTGTTACTCATACTATTTGAGAAAAACTTCAGTTTTAGTAACGAAAAAACTACGAGAATCTTAATAACTTATCATATTGGACTCAACCTAACAGCACTAATGATGGTTACTCGTGGAATTGCACAAGTACTACGTCTACATCTCAGCACATCTATAGATTTTGCCATAACTGGTTTAGCAGGAATCGGACACATCCTACTTGGTGTAAGTATTGTACTCATATTATTGCAAATTAAACGCAGCATCACTCATTGTGCTAATACTTCATTAGAATAGTAATGATAGGAATAATTTAGTTTATTCATAAAATATTTGTTAAGTGTGTAACTATAAGCCGCATATGCTACTACATTAAGAAGGTTGCTATGAGTAATAACGTGTATAAAAAGAGTAGATCATACGCACCAGAACGATTCTTTGAATGCGAAGGTCGTGGCCTTAACTGGCTTCGAGAAGCTTACGACTATGGCGGGCCTAAAGTAGCTAAAGTTTTTGATTGGGGAAAAGACTACTTAAACATTGAACGCATTGAAACTACAAGCCCTACTCCTTTAGCATCGTTTGAATTTGGAGCGTCTTTGGCACACATGCACGATTTTGGTGCAAAATATTTTGGCGAAGCTCCTGCAGACTATAATGGCACATGCTATTTTGGACCATTAAGCGACCCTGTAAAAATGGATTGCGGCACTTGGAGTAACGTTATTGACTATTTGGCAGAAGGCAGACTTTTGCCAATGGTAAATCTTGGTATTTCTAGAGGAAGTCTTACAAAAAGCGATTTAGATCTTACAAATAAAGTTATTGGCGCTTTGCCAGATTTGCTTGGAAAAGCCGCTGAAGATAAGCCAGCGCGCGTTCATGGAGACTTGTGGAGCGGTAATGTTCTTTGGACTAAAAGCGAAGACGGAGAACACACAGAAGCTGTTTTAATTGACCCTGCAGCTCACGGCGGCCACCGCGAAGAAGATTTATCAATGCTTCACTTATTTGGAATCAGCTATTTTAAGCAGATTCTAGACGGCTACCAGTCTGTTCATCCACTAAAATCTGGTTTTGAAAATCGAATGACAATTTGGCAACTCTACCCTATTGCTGGTCATTGTGTTTTCTTCGGTGGAGGCTACGTTAGCGAATATCGAGATATGTGCTTGGATTTGCTTAATAGGTAAATTTGCATTAGATAATTTAATAGAAACTAATAGACAAGTAAGTACAAAACTAAAATTTACGAAAGGTTTTAACTATGATTCGCACGCATAAGCATATTTTGCGCAAAACTATTGCTGTTATAGCAGCTAGCACAATGCTTCTTGCGATTTGCGCATGCGGATCTAGTGCACAAAACGCGTCTCCTAGCGCAAAAGCTCAAGTGGACCACGGCAACGTTATAGTTTTTACACCCTCTGATGGCCTAAATTTAAGTAGAAAAACTCCATTAAGCACATGGGATAATCTTGTTCCAGAAATAGTAAAATCGTTAAAAAAGCAAGGATTTTCTAGCAACGCAATCACAACTAAGTCTTCTAACAGCTTGTATAATCAAAGTCAAGATATTCAAGATTATGTTGTAAACACTATTACGTCACTAAATCCTAAAAACAGCGCTAAAAATACTAAAAGTAAAAGCGCAAAAACAAATGTTAAGAATCTTCAAGATAGCGCAAAAAAGCAGCTTTCAAAAACGACTATTGTTGTTGCTCCTTGGACTAATAAAAACGGTCACAACAATTATGGAGATTATGTAACTCAACCAGATTCAAATAGTGATCAATTAAATGACGATGATTTAAAGAATCAAGAAGAAGCAGAAAATAGACTTTCTAACGCTTTAGAGCTTGCTAAAAAAGCTGGAATGCACGTTGTTATGCTTTCTAGACTGAGTAAGGGATTTAATCCAGATATTCTATTTAATCTTTCTTCCGCACAAAGAATTGGAGAGATTCAAGCCTACACTCTTGTACAAAAATTGGCTCTAAATCAAGCATCTAAAGATAATCCAAAAAGCGTGGAAGTGCTTTTGCCTTGCCATAATCAAAAGCAAAATGTTCATTTTCATGTTGGAATAAACAAACGCACAATAAACTCCGAGGATTCTTTGTATAAAACTCCAGATTTTGATGACGAATTTTCCAAACTTGCGTTTGAAGGAATCTGGAAAGTTCTAAAGCCATATTTTGAATCTGGACTAATGTTTTCTCCTTCTGGAAAGCTTAACAAAAATTCCACTGAAAACGATTGGGAAAACGTTGCTATAGATGCGGATAATTCTGATTCTGTTAAAGCAGAACTTGAATTTAGACTTATTGAAAAAAATAATTCTAAAGCAACTCCAACAAAACACGTAGATGGAATTATTGCGTTAGAAGATCAAGTTGCTATGCAAACAGAAAGCGCTTTAGAAGAGCTTGGATATAAGGGCAGCTCTGCAGACATTAATCCTTCGTTTACTCTTCCAGACATTATTGGAAACTTTATTGGAAAACGTAATTTAAGCAAAAAGCGCGTACCTTTGCCATCTAATGTAAAAAATAATAAGCTCAAAAAACAAAAAGTAAACGAAAAAAGTAACAAAAATAAAAACTCACAAGATAGCAATCAAAGTAGCATCCAAGATAGTCAAAGTGAATATGCAAACACTATTGCAAACGATTCAAAATGGCCTATTATTACAGGCTACGGAGCATACAAAGACGCTTTGCCTAATCTTGTAAACGGAAAGCAATGGATGACTTCTATAGAAAACATCCAAAAGATTTCTAGCGATGTTGCAAAACAGTGTAATTCATTGAATACTACTGGAAAGATTACGCAACTAGAAGATGTAACCATTTTTGTAAACAATAGTGATTCGCAAAAAGGTGTACCAGTTGCAAATGAAGACATTCTTGCAATCAGTGCAACTAATCTTAAAGCGCTTTTAATAGACCCAGGCTATGTGACTCTTGCAGACGCAGGTCTTTAATTGATTTGCGCTAATACATTGCTCTAACGATTGCGCTAACGCATTACGCTAATCAACTTAAGCTTACGCCCGAGCTTGTGCTCTATTAACAGAGATTAATTCGATTATCTCTTAACTCTTGGAGCATAAATCTTATTTTCAATAAGATCTTTATAACGCTCTAAAACAACGCTTCTTTTTGCTTTAAGGCTTGGAGTAACCAATCCATTTTCTTGCGTAAACGCGTCTGGAACAATCTCAAACTTTCTAATCGATTGTGCTCTAGAAACCTTAGAATTTGCTTTTACAACACTTTGCTCAATTTCGGACCTTACAATCGAATTTTTTCGAGCTTCATCCAGCGAGCGCACAGGTCCTGCCCCTCTAGATATAAGCCACGAGTTTACTTCTGCCAAATCAAGCGCAATAATTGCCGATATAAACGGCCTTCTGTCTCCTACAACAACGCATTGAGAAACGATTGGGCAAGTCATAACAGAAGCTTCTAGAATGCTTGGAGAAACGTTTTTACCGCCAGCAGTTATTATTAAATCTTTCTTTCTGCCTGTAATCCTAACAAATCCATCTGGTTCTAGCGTGCCAAAATCTCCCGTATGCAGCCAACCATTTACTATTTGCTTTTCTGTTATTTCTGGATGATTATGGTATCCAACGCATACTGCAGGGCTTTTAATGCAAAGCTCACCTTCATTATCTATTGCAACAGACACGCCTTTAACTGGAATACCTACTGTTCCAATTCTGTATCCCTTTGTAGTGTTTACCATTGATGGAGCGCATGTTTCTGTCATTCCGTAGCCTTCAAGGATTGGAAGCCCAATTCCATTAAAGAAGTGAGATATAGACGTGTCTAAAGGAGCACCGCCAGAAACACCGTATTCAACACATCCTCCAAAAACTTGCAAAATCGACTTATATACAGTGTTTTTAAAGAATTCGTGACTTATTGCAATCAATGGCGAAACCATTGCACCATTTTGCTGCGCCTTTGACCATTGTTTAGCAACTTTTACGCTTAACGCAAATATAACGCCTTTTAATCCTCTGCCTGCTTTTTGAGAAGCCGCATTGTAGATTTTTTCAAATATTCTAGGAACACCAAGCACGAATGTTGGCCTAAAGCTTTTGAAGTCACTAAGTATTGTTTTTAGATTACTAGATAATCCAAGTGTAACGTTTCCAGTAAAGCAAAAGAATTGCATATATCGTGCAAAAACGTGTGCTAGAGGAAGGAACAGCAAAAGTCGTGGACTACCATTCTTACTTTTTAACGCTATATCTGGCATAGAAACTATTCCAGACTTTGCTATAAAAACAAAATTGCCATGTGAAAGCTCAATACCTTTTGGCTCTCCAGTAGATCCAGAAGTATAAACAATTGTTGCTAAATCTTTACCTCTAACAGCTTTTTCTCTCTCGTAAAATTCTGCATCCGTAACGGTTTTTCCGTATTCAATAAACGCATCTATTGCATCTGAACTCAATACGAATATTTCTTCAAGACATTTGCACGACTTTTTTGCAATCAATACATTATCTCTAATTGCTTCGTCTTCAACAAAAATCATGCTCACATTGGAATCGTTAACAATGTTTTCTATTTGACTCACAGAGCTTGTTTCGTAGATTGGAACAGTTAAAGCTCCAATAGACATTATTGCCATATCTAGCAAAGTCCACTGCCAAGAAGTATGAGCAATTATAGATATTGAATCCCCTGGCATAACGCCATGCGCTATAAACCCTTTTGCAACCGCTATAACTAAATCTCTAAACTCTTTAGCGCTAAAAGAATTCCACTCTCCGCTTTTTGCAATGTATTCAATCAAAGGGTCGTTTGGCTTGCGATTAACGCGATCTTCAAGAAGCGAAAAAACATTTGCGTCATAATCAATCTTCTCATCAAGATTGCGAGAATACTTTTGCATAACCGCTCCTTAAATTGCGCATATTGTTTAAGCAATGATTCTCAACATTTTACTCAAGAATCTATACACACTATACGATACGTATTTTACTATTTTTCTTTTAAGTCTTCTTTTGGCTTTAACACTATTTTTTGTTTTTGAACCATCTTTTTTGGGTTTGCGTACGTTCTGTTTTTTCGTTTTAATCCCCATTGAACGCAAAGATTATCGCAATGATCCGATCCAACTGTTACATATGCAAAATTTTGACCTTTTTTAACAATTGATCCAACAGGCAAATCGGTATATGCAGGCTCAAATGTAGATGTTAAAACACCATGACTTATTGTTACAACAGACTTTCCAGCGACTAGACCTGCAAAGGCGATTATTCCGTCTTGTGGAGCGCGCAACTCATCGCCTTCTTTAGCTTGTAAATCAACACCTCTGTGGCCTGCAAGCCAAGGCTTGCTTGGAGCATCAAAATCCTTAATAATATTTGCTTCTTTTACTGGATATATCATCCTAGACTTGCAATATTCCTCCTTAGAATCCTCACTCATACTTGTAGCTAAAACATGCTTTTTAGAATTATTTTTACAAGTATTCGCATATTGCGTATACGCATCTTGCTGATTCGCTTGAATGTACTCATATTCAACGCTTTTGCTAATACTCGTATTTTCTAGAACACGAATTAGTGTAATAAATGCAATCAAAGCAAAAAACGCTATTATGTATACAAAAATTATCTTATGTTTCAAAACATATTTTTTTATTCTATTAATTTTTTTGGTGATTCTTTGCATCATTTTTTTATCAATGACTTCCATCTTAAATATTTTCCACATATTTTCTCTCCTTTGAATTTCACACTAAAAATGGCGTATTTTAAGGGTTTTTGCTAATTTATTTTGCGTTCTTAAAAGTTTTTCATACGATTCTTTTTTAGTAAAGATTTTTTAAGCAATGTGGTTAAAGGCTATAAAACCTTGATATTTCAACGTTTAACAATTTTCGACACGCCCAAACGAGCATATATTTGCATATTGCCAAATTCCGTGTAATATAAATGTCTTGTGCACGGCACAAAGCCAAGCATGGAAGATATTCCTGCGTAGCTCAGTTGGCAGAGCGTTCGACTGTTAATCGAATGGTCGCTGGTTCAAGCCCAGCCGCAGGAGCAAAATAAACCACCAGTTCGTCTGGTGGTTTTTTGTTTTATAAAAATTTTAGCTACATCAAAGCTAAGTCAAACTCTCAAAAACCTATAAGTTGCAAGGCATTACGTACTTGCTTTGGCGTAAACTGTAAAGGTCGTTTGCATAAAGCAAATCTTGGCAAATATTGATAAACAGAGGATAAATATGTTAGAAAACATCTCCAAAGTCATGAATAATGGCAATAAAAAGAAGATGATAGTTCTTATAACTGGCTTTGTAGTACTTGCGCTAGTTCTTTGCATAGGCGCATTATGCTGGAGCGTTCAGCATAATGCTCGCGTAAAAGAGGCTCGTAAAGCTTGCGAAGTTCAAGTTGCGCAAGTAACTAAAGCAAACAAATCTTGGAACAAACTTATTAAAAATTCTCTACTTGTGTCTTTTGCTAAAGAAGATTCCGAAAACGGCAAACTACTAAATAAGCTTATGAAGTTGCGCATTCCAGAAACAGTTGTGTGCAACGCAAATTCACCAGAAGCTTTAGGCGCGCAAAATGCTCAAGCTGTTGCAGCAGCGCAATGGTATTCCGATAACGCTCAACGAATTCGCAGCATCACTTCTATTATGATTGATAAAGCTGCAGGCGACGAGTCTACTCAAGAAGACAAAAAGAAGGAAGAAGAAGACAAAAAGCAGCTGCAAAAAATTACTGCTCCTGTTATTCGTAGGGCTCCTAGAATAAACCGTAGGCCAAAGCTTAATATTCCTAACATTCCTCCTGATCCTGTAGAAAAAGCTGAGCAGGAGAGCGCGCAAGCGAAACCAGAACCAAAGAAACCAGAACCAAAGAAACCAGAACCAAAGAAACCAGAACCAAAGAAACCAGAACCAAAGAAACCAGAACCAAAGAAACCAGAACCTCCTCAAGCTCCACCACTTCCGCCAGCTCCTCCAGCCGGCCAGAACCAACAAAACGGTGGAGAAGAGAATCCTCCAGCTCCAAATCCTCCAGCCCAGCCACAAAACCATGATGGTAACACGGGCGGCAGTGGCAGTGGCAGTGGCAGTGGCAGTGGCAGTGGCAGTGGCAACACTACACCGCCAACCCCAGACCCGCCAGACTCCAGCACCACCAACTAATAACGGCGGTAACGGCGGCACTACTACACCTCCAAACCCGCCAGCAAATGGCGGCGGAGCAAACGCTCACTAACCTCTGATAATTCAATATAAAAAATGCGCTCAGCAAATCACTGAGCGCATTTTTTATATTCTAATCACTTTGTTAAATCAACTTGATCTAACGGAATAACCTTGGTGTGGTACTTAATCTTGTATCCCACATAAAGCACAATGAACAGCGGAACAGACATATAAGTTATGCCAATCGCTTGCCAATTAAGCGTGTGGAACGATTCAAGATCTTGACCAACAATAACCAAAATGCACAATACAAGAGCCACAATAGGACCAAACGGATACCACTTTGCTTTATAAACAAGGTCGTCCAAAGACTTTCCTTGCGCAATATACGCCTTGCGGAACCTGTAGTGCGCAGCTGCGATTCCTGCCCACGCAATAAATCCAGTCAAACCACTTGCAGCAACTAAGAACATGTAAATTTGCGTTCCAAAAATACTCATCAAGAATGTTAAAAGAGCTACAACAAACGTTGCAACCAAAGATTGCATAGGAACGCCTCTTCTATCTACGTTTCCAAACACCTTTGGAGCGTGATTATCTTTTGCAAGAGCGTAAAGCATTCTAGTAGAAGCGTACATTCCAGAATTTGCTGCAGAGATAACAGATGTAAGCACAACAGCATTCATGATTGTTGCTGCAATCGCCAATCCAGCGCGCTGGAACACAAGCGTGAACGGGCTTATAGAAATATCGCTAGCTTCCGATCCAAGCAAACTTGGGCTTGTGTATGGAATAATGCATGCGATTACAAAGATTGCAAGAATGTAGAACAAAACAATACGCCAGAACACTTGCTTTACAGCCTTTGGAATACTCTTATCTGGTGTTGCAGATTCGCCTGCTGTAATACCAATAAGCTCTGTTCCCTGGAACGAGAAGCCTGCAATAGCAAACGCGCCTAAAACAGCTGGGATTCCGCCAGCAAATGGAGCATTCTTATGCGTAAAGTTGCTTAGCAATGGCGCTTTTCCGCCTAAAATTCCAACAATCGTAAGCAAACCAATAGCAAGGAATATAATAACGGTTACAACTTTAATAATCGAAAGCCAATACTCGGTTTCTCCAAAGCACTTAACAGTAAGAATATTAATCAAAAGAATAACAACAAGAACTGTTAGAGAAAATACCCAAATTGGCACCTTTGGAAGCCAATATTGCAAAACGATTGCTGCAGTGCTTATATCTACAGCAACCGTGATTGCCCAGTTAAACCAATAATTCCAACCCATTGCAAATCCTAAAGCTGGATCAATAAACTTTCCAGAATAAGATGCAAAAGATCCACTAATTGGCATATAAGTTGCCATCTCGCCAAGAGATGTCATAAGAAAATAAACCATAATGCCGATTGCAGCATACGCTAAAAGCGCTCCCCCTGGGCCTGCCATGTGGATTGTTGCACCGCTAGCTACAAATAAGCCCGTTCCAATGCTTCCACCCAAAGCAATCATGGAAATGTGGCGTGTTTTTAGACCGCGATGAACGGTTTGAGATTCTGTAGTTGATGAACTGTTGTTACTCATTGTTTCCTCCTTTTGACAATATTCAAACAGAGGCAAACAGGCAACAGTATGCATGTCGATAGCACTCCGCAGCAAATTGCCAAAATTGCTGCGACAGTCCTTGGCCTATTGAACCAAGTCCCAGCTTGTAAGCTAGAAAGAATAACCTACAAACTTCGGCGCTCTCCCCTTTTGCAAACCACTTAACGCCTCTTTCTGGCTAATGATTGCTACTCTTGTTGAGCGCGACCTCTGGTCGATGTGTTTTATTATTAAGATAGGCAAAGACAAACTCTAGACACTAACCGATATTTATTCAGATTAGACTAGATTTTCTAGTTATTTTGATTATTTTTTTCTGTATTTTTTATGGCTTTATCGGAAATTTTACGACTATATGCATTATGTCTGCGATATTTATTTATTTTTATTGGCGATTTGCGATTCATTGCACCAAAAAGCGTTAAATCAAACTTTACAGACATTAATCGCATAGCGACTACTAGCACAACAATAAGAGTATCTAAAATCATCTCTGTAATAACGTCAAAACATCCTGCACGTTGTGCTTTTACAACAAATACCGTTAAAACACACCCAACTGCAGCAGGAAGCGCATACCAATGCTTATCTCGAACAATTACAGGAACTTGATTCAAAACCATATCTCGAATTAATCCACCACCAAGCGCCGTGGCCATGCCCAAAAACACAGACGCCATTCCAGACATGTGAAAATCAAGACCCTTAGCAGTGCCATTTACAGCAAAAAGGCCCAATGCTAAAGCATCTAAAGTTAACATAAGCCACTTCCACTCATCAATTTCTAGATGAGCAAAAGCAACAATAACACCAGAAGCCAGTCCAGTAAAAACAAATCCCCTATCCGAAATTCCTACAGGAGGCAAAGCGCCAAGTAAAACGTCTCTAACAATTCCACCACCCAATGCTGTAAGCCAAGACGTTGTGATTATTGCAAAAATATCGTAGTTCTTGCGAATAGCCCACATTCCGCCAACCATTCCACAACAACCCGCAGCTATGTATTCAACAACAAGGAAGAAAACGTTGTCCCCTAATGCCCCTTCCACAATACTTCCTTTCCATGCGCTAAACACTCAAAACAAAATCTAACTAACAATTAACCTATATCTAACCAAGCATACAATTAGCGCGCCACTTGTTATAAACATAAAATGTTATAAACATAAGATGACGCGCTAAATAAAATATACTAACGTTTTTTACGACTAATTTTAAACGATTTCAATTCTTAACTAGTCGCACACCTTCCACATCCAGTTGTGAGTGTCTTCAACATCTCCAAGCTGAATGCCAAGAAGCTCATCGCGAAGCTCTTGCGTAAGAGCACCAACACCGCCGTCTGCAACCTTAAGATCGAATTCATCCGACTTAAATCTGCCGATTGGTGTAATGATTGCAGCAGTTCCGCAAGCAAGAACTTCCGTAACTTCGCCAGAACGAATGTCGTCAAGCAAGCCTTTAAGAGGAATCATGGTTTCAACAACATCATGACCCTTCTCTTTTGCAAGTTGAATAATAGAACGGCGAGTAACGCCTGGAAGAATGCTACCAGTCAAAGATGGAGTTTCCAAATGACCATCCTTGTGGAGCGCAAACATGTTCATGCCGCCAAGCTCTTCCAAATAAGTCTTAGTTGCAGCATCCACAAAGCAAACCTGCTCGCATCCGTGCTCAATACCCTTATATTCGCCAAGCAAAGAAGCAGCATAATTTCCGCCGCACTTAGCAAAACCAGTTCCACCAGGACCAGTACGGAACCATTGATCTTCTACCCAAATGCTAACAGGCTTTAAGCCGCCCTTAAAGTATGGGCCAGATGGAGAAGCAATTACGCAATACTCAACCTCGTGAGCTTCGCGAACACCAAGGAAAGGCTCGGAAGCAAACATAAATGGTCGCATATAAAGCGTGTATTCACGCCTGCTTGGAACCCACTCTTTATCTCGCTTAACTAAAGCTGCAACCGATCCAATAAAATCGTCAATAGAAAGATCCGGCAAATACAAACGCTTAGCAGAATTTTGGAATCGCGCAGCATTAATATCTGGGCGGAAAAGCCAAACAGAACCATCGGAACGCTTATAAGCCTTCAAGCCTTCAAAGCATTCTTGCGCGTAATGAAGAACAGATGCGCCTGGATCCATTTTTAACGGACCGTAAGGCTCAACGCGCCTATCAGACCAGCCTTCTCCCTTGGTCCAAGACATATGAACCATATTGTCGGAGAAAATCTGACCAAATGCTGGCTTATCAATAAGTTCGTTACGCTTAGCACTAGAAACTGGATTATCGTTAGGCAAAACGGTAAAGTTGCCAGCTAATTTGTTTAACAGAGCAGGATCGCTATGATCATAAGAATCGTAGGCATCCTTAAACTCTGGAGCGACTTCTAAATCGGCCATTATGTCTCTTTTCCTATTTGCAATTACTGTATTTGTGATTGCTTTATAATTAATGCATTGCAATTGCTTTTAATGCAATTAATGGTATAGATTAGTACGATTCTCAATTAACGCAAGCCCGTATACAAATATTTTTTATAGAAAAACAAGCATTTAGGCTAAAGATTTACGATTTGCAACAAAGAATTAACATAATATACGAAAAAATTAAATTCGCAGCGTAAGATTTGTGCCTCTGGTGGGACTCGAACCCACAAGCCCGTAAGGGCGTCAGATTTTAAGTCTGATGCGTATGCCAATTCCGCCACGGAGGCAACAGTCATTAATTATGCCATATAAAACAATTAAAAACAACTCAGCGTGTGGCGAGTGTTCTACGACCCAAATCTAGAGTGATTCCATCCAGCAATCCGTGCTCACTTGCAACAAAAGTTTCCAAGACGCCACCATGATCTTGATAGGCCTCTTTAGCAAGACGCTCAAGAACGCGACTTAGCACAACTGCACCTCCGCCAACAACATCAACTCTTCCAGGATGAATCGTTGCATACGTGCGGCGCCTCTCCCTAGACATATGCAAGAACCTATCGTTAACCGTATATGCCTGATCTAACGCGATTTTTACTCCATCAACAGCCTTATGATCATAATGCTTTAAGCCAATCGCAAGAGCTGCCATAGTTGTAACAGTACCCGAAACACCAATAATCGTGCGGGCTTTACCAGCCTTAACGTGCTTTAACGCTTCGTCTATATTCTTGTCAATATCTTTTATTGCGCAAGATATCTCTTCTTCGGTAGGCGGGTCCGTATGCAAATGACGCTCAGTCATGCGCACAGAACCAATGTTCATAGAATACGCAGAATCAACCTTATCTTCAGCAATATTTACGCCATCTCCGCCTAAAACAAGCTCTGTGGAGCCTCCGCCTAAATCAATAACAAGATAAGGCGCTTGCAAGTCTTTTCTAGAAACAACACTTGTTGCTCCCAAAAAACTCAAAGCAGCTTCTTCGGTTCCACTAATTACCTCTGGATGCACTCCAAGTTCTTCAAACATCATTTGTTCAAACACATCTCTGTTTAGAGCATCCCTTGTTGCAGAAGTTGCAACAAAACGAATAGCATCCACCTTATGCTCGCTAAGAACCTTAGCAAACTCTTTAGCAGCTTCTTTTACACGCTCTAATGCATCGGGCGCAAACATATGCGTTTCGTCAATTCCCTGCCCCAAGCGTACAACCCTAAGCATTCTAGGAACAACATCTTTCATGCCATTTTCATCAACTCTAGCAATTTTTAGACGAATCGAATTAGTTCCACAATCGATTGCAGCAACACAAACAGACTTGCTACATACGCCTTCTCGATTAACTTTTTTACAAACAAGATTTAGCGATTCTTCATCTTCATTTTGAGCATAGTCATTATCTTCCCAAGGAGTAGTGCATTTGCAAACTTTTGGACTAAACTCACTTGCGATTTTGTCTAAAACAATATCTCCAATAGGATTAACGCCTCTGCCCATAACAAGACTTTGAGCTAGCAAAGCATGCAAGCATTTAACACGAACTGGCATTCCGCCTGCACTCATGTTTTTAATATGCTCTTCGCTATCGTTTAATCGATTAGCTAACTCTTTGCGAAACTCTAAATACGCTTTATGCGCATATTCGTATTTTTTAGCAACTTCTTCGTTAGTGTTTAACAAATCATTGCATTCCTTCATAAAGCCTTGTGCTTCTAGGTGCGAAGCAGCTTTAACAGCCTCTGGACTTGTTAAATAGCATGTTGTAGGAAAAGGAGTTCCGTCTTCTAAGCATGGACGCGTAATAACAGCAAGTGGCCTACCACAAACGCATCTAGCGCCAACAGCAACCATGCCCCTTGGAAATCTTCCTAATTGACGCTTTACAATGTTTTTGTCTGCTTTATTTGCAGGATTCTCTAGTAGCGAACTCACTAATAACTTTGCGTTTAGGCCCATGTTACACTCCATATGCATTGCGCATCTTAAAATCGTATATAACTCTTATTGTTAAATTCTATCTAGTTTTATTACCATTATTACTATGTTTTTTGTTTGTTGATTTTTCATTATTACTTTTAGATTTATTAGACTTGCTTGTGCTATTGGAGTGATTATTTTGTTTGCCACTTTGCTTAGTGGTATTAATCTTAGAAGACTTGCTACTTTCATCATTTTCTTTAGCTTTAAAGCTCATATCGTCTGGCTTGTCTGCCTTGTGAAGCGCGTAAAACAAGTCACTATACCACGGCAACGCTTTTCTATCTTCGTACAAAGAATCATCCTTATTAAAGGATTCTGGAACAGAACCAGTAATCACCTCTGGATGCTCTACTCTAACAGCTTGCTCCCCTGGAAATATAAACCCCAATCTTTCCCTTGCTTGAGCTGCAACATACGCCTTGTCTTTCCAACGCTCTACATCGTTATTAAGAGCTTGCTTTTTATCTTTCAAAGCAGACTCATCCCTTTGCAAAGCGTGCAATTCTGCCAAACTTAAAGCATAGTTACGAATTGTTGATATAAGACCAATACAGCAAAGAAATACAACAACTATCATGGAAACAAATACGATTGAACCAGAAAACAGCTTCTTTTTTTGAGGCTGATTTGATTCGTCAACTGTATTTGCAGTCATGCGGCGATTTCTTAAAATCATACTTCTAAATTACTTTGAATATTCGACGTGACGCACACGCGCTTATAAGATTGCGGCCAGCAGCACAAGGCCACTGGCCGCAATCAACTCTTAGCTTTATTATTAGGCTTATTATTAAGCTGTAGTCTTTAGAGTTTTGACTTTAGATTACTCCATTTGAGCTTTGCTCAAAATCGTATCTGCAGAATGTTGCAATTTTTGCAACTCTTCTTGAGTCAAATCAAGCTGGCATTGCTTAACAATTCCTTCTCTACCAACAATTGCTGGGTAAGAAAGATAAGAATGGTATTCTTCGCGATAGTTAGAAACAGGCATTTGCTCTTTAGAATCCGAAAGAACTGCATCCACTAAACGAACTGCAGCAGCAGCAATACCGTAGTTTGTGTACTTCTTTCCGTAGAACACTGTAAATCCGCCTTCGCGAGTTTCCTCATCAATAGCGTCTAAATCCATGTTCTTTTCTTTAATAAGCTCTGTTATAGGCTGCTCAAAGACTTTAACTGTGGACCACGCAACAAATTGCGAATCACCATGCTCTCCTAAGCTATATCCCTTAACAGCCTTTGGATGCACGCCAAAGAACTTGCCTACTGCACGATGCAAGCGCGCAGAATCAAGCAAAGTGCCAGTTCCAATAATCTTTTCGTAAGGAAGACCAGTAGCTTCCTTGTAAAGCTGGCAAATAGCGTCGCAAGGATTAGTTATGTCAATCAAAACACCGTGGAATCCAGAAGCCTTAATCTTTGCACCAACTTCTGCAACTTCCTTACGATTATACTTAAGCTCTGCAAAACGATCTGGATGAGGAACATCCAAAAGCTTTATGTGACCCAAGGCGCTTACAATTACCTCTACGTCTTTTAATGCTTCATAATCATTAACCGTAATATTAACGTTAAAAGGCACATTATCCATTGAATCTTCAAAATCCAATGCGTCGGCATTCACTTTTGCCTCGTTTGTATCATAAAGATACAAATCATCAGCATGACCGCCAACAACAAGTTGATGCGCTACTGCTGCACCAACGTTTCCCATGCCTATAACTGCGACTTTTCTCATATGAAACATCTCCTTCCGTTTTTAGTTTTCCATAAAAAATAGCACTATTTTGATGAGAATGAAAGTAATTTTAGAAAAATTTATATATTTTTTCAAAAAATCGCTAAAATATACGAAAAACGGCCAATCGCATGAATGCGACTGGCCGAATTATGCTACAGTCTAGATCTTAAACAAGACTTACGTAGAACTTATAAAAGCTCTAGCATATTACTTCATATACTTCTTGCAAGCCTTGAATGCGCTGTAACCAGCATATTGAGCAGTAGAACCAAGCTCTTCTTCAATCTCAAGCAAGCGGTTGTACTTAGCAATACGCTCGCCACGAGCAGGAGCACCAGTCTTGATTTGGCCAGTGTTCTTAGCAACAGCAAGATCAGAAATGGTGGTATCTGGGGTTTCGCCAGAACGGTGGGAAACCATAGAAGTGAAGCCATTCTTGGTTGCAAGCTCAATAGCGTCGAGAGTCTCGGTAACGGAACCAATCTGGTTCAACTTTACGAGCAAGGAGTTAGCTGCTCCAAGCTCAATGCCCTTAGCCAAACGCTTTGGATTAGTAACGAGCAAGTCGTCACCAACGAATTGCAAACGATCGCCAAGACGCTTGGTGATTGCTGCCCAATCATCCCAGCCTTCTTCCTGGAATGGATCTTCGATAGAAACGATTGGATACTCGTTAATGAGCTTCTCGTAGTAATCAAGCATGTAAGCAGATTCGCGCTCTTCGCCGTCGAAACGATACTTGCCAGTTTCCTTGTTGTAGAACTCAGAAGAAGCAACGTCGAGGGAAATACCAATCTGCTTGCCCGGCTCGTAACCTGCAGCTTCGATTGCATCCATAATGTACTTCAAAGAATCTTCGTTGGACTTCATCTTTGGAGCGAAGCCACCTTCGTCGCCAAGACCAGTAGCCAAGCCTTCCTTCTTCAAAACGTTCTTTAAGGTGTGATAAACCTCAACGCCAGCGCGCAAAGCGTCGCTATAAGTAGCAAAACCGTATGGAGAAATCATGTATTCCTGAATATCGGTTGCAAAATCAGCGTGAGCACCACCGTTCATAATGTTCATGTTTGGAACTGGAAGAATGTGGCCATTTGTACCGCCAATGTAGCGATACAAAGGAAGCTCAGCAGACTCAGCAGCAGCATAAAGAGCAGCAAGAGAAACGCCAAGAATAGCGTTTGCGCCAAGCTTGCCCTTGTTTGGAGTGCCATCAAGCTCGATCATTGTTTCATCAAGAGCGCGCTGATCAGAGGCATCCATGCCAATAACCTTTGGAGCGATTACTTCGTTAACAGCCTTAACTGCTTCCAAAGTACCCTTGCCTTGGTAGCGAGACTTATCGCCATCGCGACGCTCCCAAGCTTCTGCCTCACCAGTTGAAGCACCAGAAGGAACTAAACCAATTCCTTGAGCGCCATCTTCGGTCTCCAAATAAACCTGAACAGTAGGATTTCCACGAGAATCCAAAATTTCGCGTGCATATACGCTTTCAATAGCTGCCACAACTACTCCTTATTTATCTGTTGGTTGTGTAACATATTTAAGATTAATGCGTTTTATGGACGTTATTTCGCAGCGTAAGTCGTTAAGCATACAAGACTATATAATCTAAGCTTTTGTTAATTTGTCCACACCTTTGTACAATAATAACAAACTGACACGGGGTGCAATTATTTGCTTGATTGTAATTGCTGAGATTATACCCGTCGAACCTGATATAGCTAGTACTATCGAAGGGAATGTCGAATGGTTAGCCATTGTAAGAGCATGCTAAAAAATGCATCTTCTTCACTACGTTTATGTGTGCCATGGCTTTCTACACTTGTCATACTTATTGGATGGTTTTTAGCTACACTTGGGCCTAAAGAGACTAGGCACATTCCATCACCTGCAGAAGTAATTAACGCTTTTCAAGAATTAAACTCAGAAGGTTTAATTTGGCCTTCGTTGGGAATTAGTTTTACAAGAGTTATTGCAGGATTATGTTTAGGAATGATAATTGCAGTTCCAGCAGGAGTTATTTCTGGTAGCACAAAGCTGGGCGACATTATTATTAACAAGCCTGGCCACATGCTACGGTCTGTTCCTTTTACTGCACTAGCACCTTTGCTTATTATTTTATTAGGCATTGGTGAGACTATGAAAATAGCTCTTATTGCTATAGGCGTATTTGGAACGTTCTACGTAAATATGAGGGATGGAGTTCGTAATATTGATCCCAAACTCTTGGAATTAGCTCGCGCATACAAAGTAAATAGCAAAACAGTATTTTTCACAATTCTTCTTCGAGGAGCGCTACCTAACTTTATGACTGCTTTGCGCTTTGCAATATCAGTGTCTTGGGTGGCATTGGTAACGTGTGAAACAGTCAACGCTTCAAAAGGAATTGGATATGTTCTTGCAAGATCACAAGAATTTTACAGACCAGATCAAATGCTGCTATGCATAGTTTTATACGCGATTGCAGGTCTACTTTCTGAAGGAATTGCAACACTTTTAGAAAAAATTTGCATGCCTGAGCGACGTTCATCCATCGTTAAAATCAAACAGAACTAAGAATATTAGCAAAATAATTAGGAGAATAAAATGGCTAAATTCGCATTATCTACAACAAGCAAGCGAGCATTAGCAGCTTTCTGCGCGCTTTGCACAGCAATCACCCTAGCATCATGCGGGAGCTCGAACAATAAAACACAAGCATCATCCGCAAAATCTTCCACAAATACTACTAAGCAAGTAAAAGAAGATACTGGAACTTTAAGAGTAGCATATTTGACTTCTGCAAATTATTTAACAACTCTTTCAAATAACACAAAGATGGCAGATAAGATCTTTGGTAAGGCAAAGGTTACATTTAGCGGGCCATATGTTCCTCCAGAAGCAAACACTGCAGTAACTTCTGGAAACGCAGACGTAACAACCACAGGATCTGGCCATTTTATTCATTTTATCTCCAAAGGCCAGCCATGGGTTGCTTATGCTATTAACTATTACAATGGAAACGCTCAAGGAATCGTAGCAGCACCAAATAGCGGAATCAAATCGCTTAAAGACTTATACGGAAAGAAGATTGGAATTATTGCTAAAGGTGGAAGTGGAGATTATATAATTCACAAAGCTTTTGAAAAAGCAGGACTTGACCCATCTAAAGTTCAAGAAGTAGAGATGAGTCCAAAGAACTTCCATGCAGCATTCACAACTGGTCAAGTTGACGCATTAGCAACCTTCGATCAGAACTTTGCTGCAGCTCTTGCAACTCCAGGATCAAAACTTCTAGTCACTGCAAAAGATTATGGAAATATTAACTTCGGAATCCAAGTTGCATCTGCTGAATTTGCTAAAAAGCACCCACAGTTATTAAAGAAAATGTATCGTGCTTTAGTAGAAGAAGGTAAAAGAGTTAAGAAGAAGCATTCGATTATTCTTGATATGTATAAGAAGTTTGGTGCATCCGATGAAACAATGAAAGAATTAGCTAAGTTTGACATTCCACAAATTCGACCAATGAATGCAGAAACTATGAAAATGCTTAAACAACAAGCTAAGGAATATGTTAAATACGGATTCATTAAAGAAGTTCCTGATTTCTCTAAAGCTGTAATCGACTGCAGCAAGTAAACGATTACTAATTGTAATTAGAATACGACTTTAGAATACGACTATGTTTAATAGCATTTTTCATAAGCGTAGCAATGTAGAAGTTTCCAAAGAATCTACTTGCAAATCGAATATTAACGATAGCGATTACTGCGTTAATATAGAGAATCTGGGCATTTCTTTCGCAAGTGCAAAAGATAAAAATACAGAAAATGATTTTGCAAATAATTCTTCTTTTGTATTGAAAAACATTACGATGAGAATTAAAAAGGGCGAATTTGTTTCGCTTATTGGTAGATCGGGATGCGGAAAAACTACGCTTTTGAAAATAATTTCAGGACTTCTAACTCCTAGCGAAGGCAGCATTCATGCCACAAGCCGTCAGGCTATTGGTTTTCAAGATGCACGATTAATACCGTGGCTTTCTGTAAACAAAAATGTTGTTTTTGGCATGGAAGGAAGTAAGCAAGATCTTAAGAATATTGCGCATTTAGCGCTTTGCCAAATGCAGCTTGTTGGTTACGATAATAAGTGGCCTTCTGAGCTTTCTGGAGGCCAGCAGCAGCGCGTATCTTTAGCAAGAGCTTTAGTTAGAAGTCCTGAATTATTGTTACTTGACGAGCCTTTTGGAGCTTTGGATGCTCTTACGCGTTTCGATATGCAAGATTTGCTCAATAATCTTCAAGCTAAATATGGCTGGACTACACTTATGGTTACGCATGATATTGCGGAAGCTGTAAGACTTTCTAACCGCATTCTTATGATAAAAGATGGCAAAATTGCTAAGCAATGGAACATTAATCGCGAAGATCTTGATGCTCAAAATCGCCCTGTAAATCATAGCGAAATCGAAGATGAACTTAGAGAAACTTTGCAATAAGTAACTCGAAAATAATGTGAATAAAGGCGACTGCAAAAATAGCGGCCGCCTTTATTTATAAACAACGCAATAATTCACCTTACCAAGCTAAATCTTCAAGAAGTTGGCGCACCCAATCGAGTATTTCGCGCTCACTCATTGCGCTAGTTCCAAGTGAAGATTCAAAAGGCGATGGAATAATAAGCGTATGAATAAGCGGACGATACTTAACTCCGCGGTAAATCCTTTGCAAACGCATCCACAATGATTCTTTTGGATCTAAACCAATAACACGAACCGATTTACCTTGAGAGCTAATTTGCGTAATACCAAGATCACGAGCCTTAAAACGCAAGCGAGCAACATCGCACAATATGCTAAACGCTTCAGGCGGCTCGCCAAAACGATCAAGCAACTCATCTCGCAACTCTTGTAAATCCTTATTATTGTTAGCGGAAGCAAGCTTACGGTACGCTTCTAAACGAAGCTTGTCGGAAGCAATATAATCAACTGGAAGAGAAGCTTCAACAGGCAAATCAATAGACGTGGAAATAGTTTCTTTATGCTCTGGCTCTTTGTATTTTTCAACAGCTTCACAAACCATTCGCACGTATAAATCAAATCCAACACCTTCAATGTGGCCACTTTGCGCATTGCCAAGCAAGTTTCCAGTGCCTCTAAGCTCCAAATCTTTCATAGCAACATCAAACCCAGATCCAAGAGCAGTATATTGAGCGATTGTTGCAAGCCTGTCGTGTGCTTGTTGAGTCATCGGCTTAGTAGGATCGTACAAAAAGTATGCGTACGCACGCTCACGACCTCTACCAACGCGCCCGCGCAATTGGTGAAGCTGGCTTAAGCCGAATCTGTCTGCATGATCCACAATAAGCGTATTAGCGTTAGAAATATCTAATCCCGTTTCAATAATCGTAGTGCAAACAAGAACGTCAATATCTCTATGCCAAAAATCACGAATAATAGTGTCAAGTTGCTTCTCACCCATTTTTCCGTGCGCAATCGCAACTCTAGCATCTGGAACAAGTTTTTGAATATTAGCCGCAACTTTACTAATATCTTCTACTCGATTATGCACGTAAAATACTTGACCACCTCTAAGCAGCTCTCGCTTAACACAAGCCGCCACTTGCGCGTCTTCGTAAGCTCCAACATAAGTCAAGACTGGCAAACGGTCTTCTGGAGGCGTAGCAAGAGTAGACATTTCGCGAATACCAGTAACAGCCATTTCAAGCGTTCGAGGAATTGGCGTTGCAGAAAGGCTAAGCACGTCTACGTTTGTGCGCAAAGCTTTCAAAGTCTCCTTGTGTTCAACACCAAAACGCTGCTCTTCGTCTATAATCACCAACCCTAAATCCTTGAATTTTATGTTTGGATTCAAAAGCTTATGCGTGCCAATAACAACATCAACTTCGCCCGATTCAAGGCCTTGAATAGTATTGTTAACCTCTTTTTCGCTTTGGAATCTACTCATTGCAGCAACAGTTACAGGGAATCCAGAAAAGCGATTAGTAAAAGTTTCGTAATGTTGTTGAACTAAAAGAGTTGTTGGCGCTAGAACAACCACTTGTTTGCCGTCTTGAACAGCCTTAAAAGCAGCGCGCACAGCAATCTCGGTTTTGCCAAAACCAACGTCTCCGCAAATCAGCCTATCCATTGGAATTGGCTTTTGCATATCTTGCTTAACTTCGTCAATAGTCGTAAGCTGATCTGGAGTTTCTTGGTATGGAAAATCGTCCTCAAGTTCTTTTTGCCATGGAGTGTCTGCGCTAAAAGCAAATCCGCTGCTAGATGCTCGTGCAGAATAAAGTTTAATCAAGTCTTGTGCAACTTCTTGAACAGCTTTTCGTGCTTTTTCTTTTGTAGCAGCCCAGTCAGCTCCTCCAAGCTTATTTAGCTTTGGAATTTCGGCACCAACATATTTGCTAACTAAATCAAGTTGATCTGTTGGAATAAAAAGCTTATCTGCAGGAGCATTGCGTTTACTTGGCGCGTACTCAATTTCCAAGTATTCGCGCGTAGCTTCTCCGTTTGAAGTTTTTACATTCCTCTGCCTCATGCCTATAAATTTGCCAATTCCATGCTGTTCGTGAACAACAAAATCTCCTGGCTTAAGGTCTAGAAGGTCGATTTCTTTTTTTCTACGCTTTGGCGACTTAAAACCACTTACAGAAGATGACTTTCCTGTTAAATCTCTTTCGCTAAGAATTGCGATTTTACTTTGCGTATCTATAAAACCGTCAACTATTTTCGATTGAACTGCCAAAAAATCAAATACGCCACTTGCGCGCACAGCTCGAGCAAGCCTTGCTAAAATTCCACTTGAAGCAGCGCTAATATAAACCTTGTATCCGTTAGAAATAAGACCAGATATTCCGCTAGAAATCTTCTCACTATCTCCTCTAAATTCTTGAGGAGATTTAATGCACAAGTCTAAATAGTTATTTTTTACGACTTTATTTTCGTTTTCTTCTTTAGAATCAACGGTTGCTTGCGATGTACTCGTTGAATCCATTGCAAAACTGTTTAAGTTAATTACTTGATGATTCTTATTTTCAAGATTTTCTAAAACGCTGCCAAAATCAAGAAAACTCGCTTTTTCGAATGTTATTGGAGCGCCAGCACCCTTACCAGACGCAGCAACATGCCAACTTGCAGCCAAAAACTCGTTTGCTGTTTTAACTAAATCGTTAGCTGCGCGCTTGCATTTTTCTAAGTCGGAAACCAAAATTATTGCGTTTTTATCAAGCAAATTTTCCACTGGTTCCATGTTGTCAACTAATGCTGGAATCAAAGACTCCATGCCCTCTACAGGTATTGCATTTGCGATTGATTCAAGCATATCTTGAGCATTTGGAATTTTACCAATCAAAGACTTCGCTCGTTTTTGAATATCTTTTGTAAGTTGCAATTCTCGGCAAGGTGTAGCCCAAACACTATTAATATTCTTCCCATAAGTGCGCTGATCAGATGCGTGGAATTGTTTGATTGCGTCAATCTCATCTCCAAAAAACTCAATACGCACAGGATGATCCATTGTTGGAGGAAAAACGTCTATAATTCCGCCTCGAACAGCAAATTCAGCGCGATTCATAACAAGTTCCACGCGATTATACGAGTTTTCAACAAGTCGCTTTGTAGCAAGCTCAATAGAAATCTCATTGCCACATTCAAAAACAAGCGGCTCTACGTTGCAAAGACCCTTAACAACTGGCTGAATAAGGGATCGAACTGGCATAACAAGAACGCGAATTGGGCTAAACATGCCGCTTTTGCCGCTTTTGCCATCTTCCCCACTTTGCGGATGCTTTAATCGCCTAAAAACCGCCATTCTGCTTGCTACAGTATCTGCTCTAGGAGAAAGACGCTCGTGCGGAAGAGTTTCCCAAGCTTCAAGATTAGCAATATCTTTAGGGTTCCCATTATAAAAATCGCGTATTGATTCAAGTGATTCTAAAGCATCTCTACCAGATGGAACTACTAAAACAACAGGCTTTTTAGTGGCCATTGCAGCAGCTACAGCAGCTCTAGCACCACTTGGACAATACACATTAAGAGGATTAGAAAAATCTTCTTCAAGCAAAGCTAAAGATTTAAACGAATCATTTTTCTTACAAATATCTTTAAGTATGCTTTCAAAAGAAGAATCAGAAATATTAAAATCTTTAGAATCTTTAGAATCTTTAGAATCTTTAGAATCTTTAGAATCTTTAGAATCTTTAGAATCTTTAGAATCTTTAGAATCTTTAGAATCTAGCATTTTGTTAGCAAAAGAATCATACTTATCTGCCATTAAAATGCTCCTGAGTGGCTGCAAGCCCGCGGAAAATCACACTTTCTACAGCATCTGCGCCATCTGCCAAAAAATTAGGAAGTTCAGATTTTTGCGCACCAGCAAATCCGCCCAAAACCCAATTAACAGTATTATCGTGAGCATGAGCACCACGCTGAGCATGCCCAACACCCATTCTTACGCGCGCATATTGCGGAGTTCCAAGACTGCGATCAATAGAACGAATACCGTTATGGCCTCCAGCAGAGCCTCCAGCTTTTACTTTAATGCGCCCAAAATCCAAATCCATATCGTCGTGAACAATCACAATATGATCCGTCTCAATTTGATAATAAGAGCTTATAGAAGATATTGCAGCTCCAGAATCGTTCATAAAAGTAAGCGGCTTAGCAAGGAAGAACTTTGCGGACTTACCGTCTAAATTCATAACTCCCTTGCCAAGTTTAGACAAGCCTTTATGGTCAGAAAAAGATATTGACCATCGCTCAGCAAGCAAATCCGCAACCATAAATCCCATATTATGACGAGTACCTTCGTACTTAGATCCAGGATTGCCAAGGCCAGCAATAAGCCAAAAATCTGAAGCCATAATTCACACCCAATCTTATAAACTCAACAACAAAACGGGCGTACCGATTGAAGTTGGATTATACAACTACCCGATACGCCCTCATATACTGTACTTTATTTTAGCAAGACTCAAGTCATTGCGTAAACTACTTCAAAAATTCGTCCGTAGTTAATTCTTTTGCTTGAGGAGTTTTATATGTTACTTTGCCTTTAGAATCCGTATACGCACCTTCCTTACTTAGGAAGTCGAAGTATTCTTGAGCACCCTTAACATCATTTGTGCCAAACACAAACTTGCCGCTTTTTATGTCTGCACGATTACCCCAATATTGCCCGTCAACAATCATCTTCATGCTTCGCTTAACGAATTTCACATCAAGATTAGCTTCAGGAGCTTCTTTTACTAAAATGTTCGCAGCTTCATCTGGATGATTGTAAGCGTATTCATAACCGCGCTTAACGGCTTTAACAAAAGCGCGAACAAGCTTCGGATTGCGCTTAACTGTGTTTGCGTTAGTAATAACACCAATCGTATCTGGCTGACCAGGAACTCCATAATCCGCTGTCTTAAAGCAACGCAACTTTGGACCATACATTTCCGCCTGCACACCTTCCCAAGTACCATAAAAACCACCAAAATCAGCTTTTCCGGATTCAAGCGTACGGAACGTAGAAGTACCAACAGTAACCTTATCGAACTTACCTTTGCCACCATCGTGCTGAATCATTCTACGAATCACAGCATCACCTTCTGCAGATCCAAAGGTTGCAAAAGTTTTACCATCAAAGTCTTTAGGAGAATGAATTTTAGTATTTTTATAAAGAGAGCACCAAATTGCGCTAGGCTTTTGCTGAACTTGCAAAACTTCCTTCAATTTAGTGCCTTTTGTACTGAAATCTGCAAGACTAGTAATATTACTTAAAGCAAAATCCGCAGCACCCGAGTCAACAGCATGCTCGGCACCAGTTTGAGACACAGCCAAAATATTCACGTGTAAACCAGCTTGCTTAAACCATCCCATGTGCTTTGCCACGTATATGCCAATATGATTAGTATCAGGTATCCACGAAAGCATAAACGAAACGTTTTGAAGACCAGATTTACTATTCTGCTTACTATTGTTTGGTCCGCACGCGCACAAAGACAGAATACAGCATGAGCTTATAAAAACTGCTATTGCACGCATAATATTTTTATTAAATTTCAAACAAAAAGATCGCACATTACGCCATAATTCGCATATCATGAATTCCCTAGCTTTCTTATAAATAACCGCTTTCTGGGAATGTGACACGAACTTGGCAGAAAACGGTATCAAGGGCCTAGCCCGCGCCGTTCAATGCCCCCAAAAATTAGAACTTTTGGTTTGCCACGCATTGACTCACGAAACGACTAAATTATGCACTAATCGAAAGACAAATACGCATAAAATACACGCTTGCTAACTACATACTATCTATATGATATTTTCATACAAGAAAGTTTGTAAAATTTTACGTTGTTTGATTGGGGCAGCAGTCAAGCAGCTACAACAAGCATTATGGCTTGTATATTGAAAGGAACGATATTCCATGACGCGCGCGCGCTGGAAAACACTACTGCACAATTATCTGCCAACAATAATTTCTACTATTACATTACTAATTTTTTGGCAGCTTTCTTGCGAATTCTATAAAATTCCAGAAAATTCTATTCCAACTCCTACAAATATTGCTAAAGCAACTTGTGATGTATGGCCACAATTATGGCCTGCAACCCTTGCAACTATTGAAGAGACAATTGTTGGTTTTAGTCTTGCCATTGTGTGCGGCATTTTACTGGGCGTACTTTTTCACGTATGCAAGCTGGTTCACGCAGCTTTGTTCCCCCTTCTTTGTGCTGCACAAACGTTACCACTTATTTCGATTGCCCCGCTATTTCTTATATGGTTCGGTTTCGAAATGTCTGGAAAAATTGTTATCGTAGCTATTTTTAGCATGTTCCCTATTGCTGTTCAAACAATTAGAGGTCTTGATGCAGTTCCAAGTTTTTATAGCGATGTAGCTCTAACATGCGGGGCGGGACGAGTTTGGACGCTTTGGCACGTAAAATTAAGGATTGCAGCTCGACAAATTTTTGGTGGAATTCGCATTAGCACAGCCTACGTTTTTGGCGCAGCTACCACTGCAGAATATCTTGGCGCTCGTCAAGGATTAGGTATTTGGCTGCAAGCTGCATATAATTCTTTCCGCACTCCGCTTATTTTTTCTGCAACATTCGTAATTATTGCGTTTACAGCAATATTGATGGGCGTAGTTAATATAAGCGAGCGATTATTGCTCGGTCCTGTAGAAGACGACGAAGACCCAGATAATCAAATGTAAAAACGCATAAAGCCAACACATAAAATAATGCCGAACATAATCTAAACTATGCTCGGCATTATTTTTTATTAGTCTAAAGCTGCTTTAGGCGCTTATTTGACTTTTGCTTTTACTTTCCAGAGTCTTCTTTAATAGCATCGTTAATCGCATCGCTTAGCTCTTTTTGAGCTTTGCCATACGCTTGCCAATCTCCAGATTTCATTGCAGCATCCGAATCCTTTAGCGCTTGAGCTGCTCGCTTAAGAGCCATTTTTGCTTTTGCACTAAAATCAGCGCCTACCTTAGCATTAGCATTTTTATTGCCATTTTCGCTATTCTTAGTCGAATCTTTTTGCTTAGGATTAGAAGCAATATTGTTTACGCCAGAATTATTGGAAGCATCGCCAGCGTTTGCGCCAGAGTTTCCTCCAAATACTTGGTTTAATGCTTCATCCAAAGTGTCTGCAAATCCAACTTGATCTCCAAAAGCAACCAATACTTTCTTAAGCAATGGGTAGCTAGTAGATCCGCTAGATTGTACGTAAACAGGCTCTACGTAAACCAATCCACCGCCAAGTGGCAATGTAAGTAAGTTTCCTCGCTTAACTTTAGTTGATCCAGATTCAAGCAAATTCAACTCTTTAGAAACATTTGCATTAGCATTAAAGTTGTTTTGAGCTTGACCAGGTCCTGGAACATTGGAAACTTTAGGTAACTCTTGAAGTCTTAGTTGGCCATAATTTTCGCTTACTTTTCCAGCAACATTTCCAGCATCTGAATTTACAGACAAGAATCCAGTTAGGATCTCTCGAGTAGATCTTCCAGCAGGAATGTATGTAGAAACAAGCGAAAATACTGGCTTGTTTGCTCCTCTAGTTTGCAAAGTCAAATAATATGGAGGTTGCAAAATGTCTTCTCGCTGAAGACTTTGAGATTCTGTAGGATCTACTGGAGTCTGCCAGAAGTCTTCTCCCGAGAAGAACTGGCTTGCACTATCAACATGATATTTTGCAAGTAAATGTCTTTGAACTTTGAACAAGCTTTCTGGGTATCTAATATGACTCATCAAATCGCCAGAAATCTTAGAAATATCGTGATAATGCCCTGGGAATATTGATCTCCAAGCTTTAATCACAGGGTCCTTTTTATCCCACACATACAAGTCAACAGAACCGTCGTACGCATCAACAGTAGCTTTAACTGAATTGCGAATATAGTTTGCTCGCTGATTAGTCAAGCCTTTAATCGAACGAGATGTTGTTGTTGTAGAATCTTGAGTCACCTGCCCAAAATCAGTCATTTGCGAATATGGGTAAGAGTCTGACGTTGTGTATCCGTCAACAATCCACTTAACTCGTCCATCAACAACCGCTGGATAAACGCGCCCATCTAAAGTCAAGTATGGAGCGACTTTAGAAACGCGAGTCTTAGGGTCGCGATCATACAAAATCTGAGAATTTGCAGTAACTCTATCCGAGAATAAGATTTGATCTGACTCAAAACGAATAGCGTGTAACAACTTAGAGAAGAAGTTTCCTACACTTGGTCCACCATTCCCCTTAAACGTTGTTAAAGCACCATTTGAACCAGTTGGATAATCAAATTCCCAAGGAGCAGCGCCTTTTGGAGAACCAACAATAGAATACTTTGGAGCGTTTGGAGAGAAGTAGATACGCGGCTCATACTTCTTTAACTTTGTAAGCTTTCCTTGAGTTGGAATTCCATACTCCATAAATTGCGGCTGACCATCTGCAGTAACCTTGTTTCCATATGCTGCAACAACGCCATATCCGTGCGTATAAACAGTGTGGTCATTAACCCAATTTCGATTATCGTTTCCAGCTAAATCAAGCTCTCTTGCAGCAATAACCGTGTCTTGGCTCACGCCATCAATGTCGTACTTATCTACAGAAAGAGTATCTGCAAAAGTATAGTATTGCTTAGATTGCTGCAATTGGCGGAATGTTGGAGAAGTAACTTGAGGGTCTAAAAGCCTGATTTGTGCAGTAGACTCTGCTTCTTTTGCAAGCGCTCCAGACTTTCCTTCCGAAGTAGCGTTATACGATTCTTTTTTAACATTATTTAAGCCATACGCAAACTTAGTTGCATCGATATTTCGTTGAATATATGCAGCTTCTAATTCTTGAGCATTAGGCGCTACCTTAAAACGTTGCAAAAGAGCAGGCCAAGCAAAAGACAACACCATAGCACACACAACTAAAGACGCAACAGCTACAGCAGGCGTGCGCCAAGCCTTAACAGCTACAACAAATCGAGTGCCAATTTTTACATTTCCATTAAGAGCGTGAGACTTTAGCAACCACGCTGTTATAACAATTCCAACAATTAGTGTTATTACAGCCATTGCAATGCTGGAAGGAACACCAGCATTCATATCTGTGTAAGATCCGCCAGTAATCTTAGAACCATCCAAATTTACAATCGCAAACACATCTAATATTTGCAAAACGGACCAGAAAATAATAACGAGCATAAACCATGCAGAAATTTGACGCCTTGCGCTTTTAGTTATGCTAAAAATGCCCTTTCCATCTACAGGAAGCGTAATTCTTACAGCTCCCATCAAAGCGTTTGTTATAACGCTAAATAGCAAAGAAACAGCAAGAAGAACAATAAACGCTCTTGTAAAAAGTCGCAAGCCTGGCAAAGCAAACACATAAAAACCGTTATCAAATCCAAATTGCGGATCTTTAATACCAAATGATTGGTAGTTAAACATAAGCAAAATTTGCACCCAATGATTGTAGAATTGCATTCCAAACACAGCGCCTACAATCAAAGACACAACTCCTGCAACATGCATTGCAAGCTTAGAGCTTATTCCCTTTTTAGTGTCTAAAATATTGCCTTTTTCTTTAACATATACGCCATCTTCGCTTCCAGGGCGTTTTTTAATCGCAATATATGCAGACAAATACCCAAATGCAGCCATAAGCAGAGCGTACAAAGCCCAAACGCCGATTTTAGCGGCTAGTTGAATCCAAATTACGCTCTCGAATCCAAGCTGCGCATACCACATGCAATCTGTAATAAAAGTAGAAAAACCAAAAATAATTGAGCATATAAACGCTATTGCGACTACTATTGCAACAATAATCCAACGCCATTTTCTTGATTTTCCAACAAACTTATTTACATCAAAATCTATTCTCATATAGCGATTATTCTCCTTACTGTTTGAGCTTGTATTATCGCTTTTATTGCTTTCACTATTATCGCTAATATTGCTAGTATTGCTTTCGCGATTTTCACTATTCTCACTATCTTCACTAGTATTGCTATTTTTGTGTAAATCGCCTTCGTTTTCTAGTTTTTTCTTAGCTTCTAATATGTCACTAAAGAGGTCACCTAGGTCATCATCGTCACTATAATAGTCTGCCAAATCTTTTATTTTTTTTGCAAACTTTGAAGAAGTCTTATCTTTGTTTTTACTATTAGACTCATCTTTAGACTCATCTTTAGTAACAACATTTGCATTGCTATTATCTTCATCAATGCTTTCTATAACTACATCTTGATCGCTGGAATCATCCGTAGAAGTATCGGCAGAAGTATCGGCAAAATCATTATTTTGATTGCTCTTTTTCTTTCCATCGCTTGTATAATCGGCACGCTTATGCACTTTAGTGTTTTTAGGTTTTTTAGCCATATAAGCGCCAAAAGCAGCCCATGCAACGCCAATGAGTATTTCTATAATGACTTTCAACATAAGATTAATAATACTATACTAATTATTCCCAATCTACTTGTTGTGCTTGTTGTGTTTGTTGTGTAATCAAAAATAATTATAAAAAAGCGCGCTCGCAAAAGTAGCGAACGCGCCTAATTTGATTAAATTAAATCATATTAAAGCATTTAAGCTAAGCAACATCTGGATCGTCTTTAGCGATTGTTCCAGTAAGCTTTCCAATAGCTTTCATAATGTGGTACACAACCAACACAACAACTGTGCCGATTGCAATACCGTTGAACTGAATTCCAGAAACAGCAAATTGGAAGTTAGCAATGCCAATAATCATAACGATTGCAGCAATCATAATGTTAACTGGCTTATCGAAGTTCACTTTGTTCTCTACCCAAATGCGCACGCCAATCATGCCAATCATGCCGTAAAGCAAAGTGGTTACACCGCCCAAAACGCCTGCTGGAATGGAGTTTACAATTGCACCAAACTTTGGGCAAAGGCTTAATACGAATGCAAAGAATGCAGCGCACCAATAAGCAGCCGTAGAATACACTTTTGTTGCAGCCATAACGCCAATGTTTTCGCCATAAGTTGTAGTACCGCAACCACCAAAGCAGCCAGCGATTGCAGTTCCTAAGCCGTCTGCAAACAAAGCTGTACCAATCTTGGAATCGTAGTCACGGCCAGTCATTTGAGCTACAGACTTAACGTGACCAACGTTTTCTGCAATAAGAACCAGCACAACTGGCAAGAACATAAGCAAAACAGAGAAGTCAACTTGCGGAGTGTGGAACTTAGGGAAGCCAATCCAAGCTGCTTGCTCAATCTTACTAAAGTCAACTTGACCCTGGAAGCATGCATACGCGTAGCCAACAAGAACACCAAGCAAAATGTTCAATCGTCCAAGAAGACCGCGGAAAATTACTGCAATAAGCATAACTGCAACCAAAGTTACCAAAGCAGTGTCTGGAGCCTTTTGGAAGTTACCCCAAACAGCCGGTCCCAAGTTAAAGCCAATGATTGCAACAATTGCACCGTTAACAACAGGAGGCATAATAATGTCAATCCACTTTGCTCCTGCAAAATGCACAAGCACACCGATTAGCGCAAGAAGAATACCCGTGCACATAATGCCAAAGCTTGCTACAGCAATGCCCTTATGTGCTGCAGTTACAGCCATAACAGGTGCTATAAGACCAAAAGAGCTTCCTAAATAACTAGGAAGCTTATTTGCGTTAATAAGTAAGAACAGTGCCGTGGAAAGAGCCGTGAACATTAAAGTAGTAGACGGATCAAAGCCTGTAAGAATTGGCACTAAGAATGTTGCGCCAAACATAGCAATAACATGCTGAGCGCCAATACCAGCAGTACGAATCCAAGTTAAACGCTCATCTGGCTCTACTACTTCTCCTGGCTTCAAAGTTTTTCCGTCTCCATGAAGCTGCCATGTAAACAACGATTTCATCGTTTTCTCCTTGCATAAAACAAGTTTATATATACGTTTGTGATTGAAAAACAACCACCAAAACAAGCGCCAGCTTAAAAAAAAAACAAGCACTACTTGTGCGCAGGTTTGGCAGATTTTGCAGAGGCTATACCAACCGCCGCCCCCTAGCCAAGTGGTCATTCTAATGTACTAATCACAAAGTGTCGAGACAATTTGAAAAATAATAAATTTATAAATTTGTTTTGTTGAAATATCAAGGAAAATCGGTGTGTCGAAAACGCATCAAACACCACTAATTATTACTCATAAAAGTTTATAAACATAAACTTTTGCTTATGTATTAGATTCGCTTATTACAATCTTAATTTTGCAAAACATTTTGAATGTAATCTTTTAACACAATTGCATGATTTATACGCGGATCTTTCGCTCCATATAAAAACGTTACTTTTTTACTTTTTCTACATATATCTACGATTTGGTTTACACAATCTTGATTCTCGTCTAGCTCCTCAATATAACGATTAGAAAATTCTTTAAATCGCTCAGGCTTATGGCTAAACCATTTTCGCAAATCACTTGATGGAGCAATATCTTTACGCCACAAATCAAGATTTGCTTTTTCTTTACTTATTCCTCTAGGCCACAATCTATCTACTAATACTCGCAAGCCATCATGTTCATCAGATGATTCATAAATGCGTTTAATTTGAATATTAATATTGCACATAATTACCTCTTTAACTACATATAATGATTACACAATTATGATTTTTTTCAACAAGATTTAATTAATCACAATGTAAATGGAACTAATACAAAACTACGATAGATTTTTATCGAATATGTTTTATTATGTGATTTTTATATAGGCGTGTCGCTTGCCATTACAACAAAATGCTAGAAAATGTGTAAATATTTTTGATTTTTTGTTCGTTTTTGTCCGATTATGAGAGAATAATTGGCTAAATGGTTAATTTCTTTGATACATGGAAAAAGAAAATCTGCACAACAAACATGGCTCTTATAGCTGTGCTTACACTTCTAGCTTCCTTAATCGGCAGCTGGCTCAAGCAGTTCCCAGGCCTAAGCCTTTTGGGAGCTCTTATTATTGCGTTGCTTATTGGTATGGCTCTGCAGCTGCCTTTGCACGTATACAAGTTGAACAATGATTCTAGACGAGCAGGCGTTAAAGCATCTGCTGGCCTAATCGCAAATAAGCTACTTCGACTTGGCATTATTTTGCTTGGCTTTAAGCTAAATTTGCACGTTCTATTTACTCAAGGATTAAAGTGCTTGCCAATCGCAGCCGTACTCGTTGCTGTTATGGTTTGCGTTACATACAATATTGCAAAACTTCTTAAAGTTAGCCCTCAACTTGCAATGCTAACTGCAGGAGGCACAAGCATTTGCGGAGCTGCAGCTGTTATGGGACTTTCGGGATCTATGCCAGTTCTTCCACAAGAAGAGGACGAAAAAGAACAAAACGAAGTTATGGCTGTTGCAACAGTTGCAATAATGGGCACAATCTACGCTTTGGCAGAAATCTTTATTCTTCCTCACTTTGGAATGACTAAGCAGCAACTTGGAATTGCTGCTGGAGCGTCCCTTCACGAAATCGCACACGCTGTTGCAGCGGGCGGAGCTTTTGGAAGCATTGATATTGCAACAATCATGAAGCTTACTCGAGTTCTTATGCTTGTTCCTACATCAATCTTTATTGCAATTTGGTGGAATGCTCGCCACAGCCAAGTAGAAGATAACGGAAAGCGCAAAATCAACTTCCCATGGTTTATGCTTGGATTTATTGCAGCATCCGTTATTGGTACGTATGTGCCTTTTGTCTCATCTTACGCATCCCTCCTTGTTGACGCAGGATACGTCTTCCTTGGAATGGCTATGGCTGCTCTTGGAATCAACGTAAACTTTAGAGTTATATTTAAGCAAGGAAAAGCAGCATTCTTAGCAAGCTTCCTGGCATCTATAGTTCTAACAGCATTGGCTTGCGCAGCTAGCGTTTTGTTCTTCTAATAAACAAACATAGATAAAACAAACGCAGTTAAAGCAAACGCAATTAAAGCGCAAACAAAAAAATCAGGGGATTGAATTTTGAAATCTCCTGATTTTTTATATTTCTTACTTGCGTAAATGCTTCACATAACTCTAAAACAGATTATTCAATATGTACTGCTGTTCCGTCTGGAATATTCGTATAGAACCAATTAGCATCTGGAACACTTAATCGCACACATCCGTGCGATGCAGGGACCCCAAGTTTTTGCGCTTCTTCTACAATATAATCGCCAAAATTAGCGCGAGTTGGAACAGAGTGGAACAAATACGTTGTTCCTATAAAACCAACCCAATAGTCTCCACCCATTCCTTCGATTCTATTGTAAAAGTGGTATCCCCTACGGCCTATTCTAAAATCGCCTTTAGGTGTGGAGTTATTCATTCCAGAACTAACAATCATTGTATAAACAAGATTATTATTCGCATAAATATAAACACGTTGTTTTTTAAGGTCTACATTTACTTGCAAATGATTTGCATCTATCCCAGAAAGATTTGGATATTGACCACCTGTAGAAATCTTCCATAAGTTAGAAAAATCAATTGCATTCGCATTTTGATTTTGCACATTAGAGCTATCTTTAGACTCATCTTTAGACTTATCATTATGCTCTAATGGCGTCTTTTTTGCTTTCGACTTTGCGCCAAAATTATCGCCTTTTTTACTTTTTACATTACTCAAAGCGGAATCAAGATTATGCGACTTAAAATATTGTGCTTTAAGATTTACAAAAATACGCTTATTAGCTTCTTGAACAACATGCGATACTTGGAATCCAACAAAACTAGAGAAGACCAAAACAATTAGAAAAGCGAGCGCACGCTTGTAGAAAATTTTGCGATTTTTTGGAGATTTTAAGCTAATAACATATTTCACAAATCGCGAAATAAGCGACTTTAACATGCTTTTTAAAGCATAAAATATATTCATACAATCTCCATAAGTAAACAAAATAAAAGGCGCCACTTCGATACTACACTATAGTGCCTAAGCAGCGCCAAATTACACGTTATTTGATTATTTATATGATTATTGTCTAACTAATCACACATTAAACTTAAATTCAACAATATCTCCGTCTTGCATAACATAATCGCGGCCTTCAAGACGAAGCTTTCCTTCTTCCTTGATTTTTGCCATAGAGCCTTGAGCTTCAACAAAATCATTGTAAGAAACAACTTCTGCTTTAATAAATCCACGCTCAAAATCTGTGTGAATAACGCCTGCAGCTTGCGGAGCAGTCCAGCCTTTATGAATTTGCCATGCGTGAACTTCTTTAACGCCAGCAGTCAAATAGGTTTGAAGCCCTAGAATATCAAAGCCAACACGCGCAAGCTGATCCAATCCAGATTCTTGCAATCCAGCATCTGCAAGCATCTCTCTAGCATCTTCTTCATCAAGCTCAGTAAGCTCCGACTCAAATTGCGCGTTAAGGAAAATCGCCTTTGCAGGAGCTACAGATGCCGCTAGCTTAGACTTCAAAGAATCATCCGAAAGCTCTGAATCGTCAACGTTAAACACGTAAATAAAAGGCTTAGCGGTAAGCAAGTGCAAATCGTAAACGTCGTCTTTATTAATCAACTTCTCATTATGAGCCTGATCAATCGTCTTTCCAGATTCAAGAATCTCTTTAGCTTTGTTCACTGCGCCAACGTATTCTTGAGTAACTTTTTTGCCGCGTAAATCTTTTTCTAACTTTGGCAAAGCATTCTCGATTGTTTGCAAATCCGCAAGAATAAGTTCCGTGTTGATTGTGTCAATATCGTCTGCAGGATCTACCTTGCCATTAACGTGCACAATGTCATCATCGTTAAATGCGCGAACGACTTCGCAAATGGCATCCGCCTCGCGAATATTAGCAAGGAACTTGTTTCCCAAGCCTTCGCCTTCGCTTGCACCCTTAACGATTCCTGCAATATCAACAAATGTAACGGTTGCTGGAACGATTTTCTCGGTTTTAACAAGCTTTGCTAAAACAGGCAAACGTTTGTCTGGCAAAGGCACAATACCAGTATTTGGCTCGATTGTTGCAAATGGATAATTTTCCGCTAAAACGTTGTTTCGTGTTAGCGCATTAAACATAGTTGATTTACCAACGTTAGGCAAACCTACGATTCCAATTGTTAAAGACATATTACCTACTTTAGACCAGCTAGCGGAAGTGACTACACTACTATACTCGTACTGTTTTATTTTTGTTGAATTGCGTCAACAGCGCTAATAACATCTCCCCTAAAACCACACGATTCTAGCTTTGCAACACCTCGAATCGTAGTTCCACCAGGAGAGCATACTGCGTCCTTCATAGCCCCTGGGTGAACGCGAGTATCCATATACAACGCGCCTACTCCCTCAATCATCTTTGCAGCCAAGCGATATGCACAATCTCTCTTTAGACCATACTTTACGCCAGCATCTGCTAAAGCTTCCATGTACATAGCAGTAAAAGCTGGAGCGCAACTAGAAACACACATTGCAATATTCATGTGCTCGCTATCTACTCGCTCGACTAAAGAAATAGGATTAAAAATAGCGTTAAAAGCTTCTAGTTGACTATCTGTTAGCGTATTTTCACTTTCTGCTAGAGTGACTCCTTGGCAAACTGCGATTGGCGTATTTGGAATAATGCATTGCACGTTAGCATCTTTGCCAAGTAGATTCTGGTAACGCTTAAGAGTCCAGCCTGCTGCAACGGAAATAATTGCGATTTTTCTTTCTACAATAGTTTTTGCAATAGGATGCAAAACTTCTTCAATCTGATTTGGTTTTACAGCCAAAATTAAAACATTGCTAGAATCGCAAACTTCCTGCACGCTTTTTAACGCTTTTACTCCAAATTTGCTTGCATTATTAACAAGTTTTTCAAAGTGTGCCGCGCTTGCAACCATATCTTTGCCTTGCAAAACATTAGCGCGAATCAAGCCTTGCGCAATCGCTTGAGCCATGTTTCCAAAGCCAATAAATCCAACGGTTCCAATTGAGTTAGAACTCATTAACAAATCCCCTTAATAAATAAACACTAAAACGAACACTAAATAAACACTAACTTTTTATTAAGTATCTAATCATTTGTATATATAACTTGTATATCTAATCATTTGTTAGGTACTTTAATCAAAAGTTACTTATCACTTATATCACTTATATATAGACTCTAAATCTCCACGATTCCTTGCTTCTTCCAACAAATGACGGAACACAAAGTCGCCATGAACTCCATCGTGCTCAAACTCGTTAGTTGTCCAATAATGAGAGTTAGAAATATGAGACAAAGTGTCTAGCTGAAGACCAGAATCAACATACAAGTCGTCGAAGTAAACCGCTGCTTGCAAAGGAACTTCGTTATTTGCAAGCTGATCTAAATCGTAAATCTTGCCAAATTGCATATCGTTCATCATGCAGTCAACTGCTGGCAAGAATGGTTGCAAAGCTTTTTCTTGATCAAACATCCAAGGAAACATAGCTTCGCCCGTAAAAAGAAGAGGGCGCGCGCTACCAGAAAACTCTGGCATTGTTTCCCTAACCTGCTGAGCTGCCCACAAAATCGGGTGCTCTAATTCACCATCAGCATAAATAAATTCTTGCAGCGGCCAATATAGCGGACTAGAAGATGTTGCATCCATAACACCATAAAGAAACTCATCACTTAAATAGCCATCTGCTGTTCCACCACCATGCTTAAACGCCTTAAGAGAGCCATCTCCATCCGAAAAAGCGGAGTCAATCAGCCAATGAACCCTTTCAAAGCTTGGCTTCATGCCAAAAGACGAACCAAGAGTCTGGAATCGCTCAACCGTTAACTTTTCGCCATTAGGTAAGAAAACATCTCCTTGAGAAATCCTATCTGCAATAGCTGCAGCGCGCGCAACATCTTGCGGATAACGCTCGTAGAATTGCTCAGTTTTTCTAGCCATACGTGGGAATGTGTGCTCGTAAACTTCACGCGCACTAGCTGGAACATGAGGAATACCGCCCGTTGTAAAGCTTGCAAGTAAGCCCTGTGGGAAAAGAGACAAATACGTAAGCGTTAAGAATCCACCATAACTTTGACCCAAAGAAACCCACGGCTTTGCATTGAATTCAGTTAAGCGCAAATGCTCAAAATCGCGAATAATGGAATCTGCTAAGAATCGCTTTAAGTACCATGCTTGCCTCTCTACACTCACGCCGTCGTCTGCCATGCGCTTAATCGTAGAAGCATCTACCCTAGAAGAGCGCCCAACACCACGCTGGTCTGGAAGAACAACACGAAAATGCTTAATTGCCTCTTGAATCCAACCATCGCTAGACGGCGAAAGCGGACGAGGGCACTGGCCGCCTGGACCTCCTTGCAAAAACACTAGCAAAGGCAAATCGTCATGCACATGTTCTGGAGCGCAAATAACTCTGCAAAATAGGCGAATCGTCTCCCCTTTAATAGAATCGCCTGGAGTATTTTGCTCCCAGTCTAAAGGAACATCGATTGCGCGCTCTTCTACATACAATCCTGGTACGTAATACTTTGTTAGCAGTGCCATTGTAAACATTCCTTTCTGCACTCGCATGCAACATTGCAACAACAAATCACATACGCAAACTCGCACTCTTATATAAATCATACTAAAGTTCGATTGTTCTATAAAGTGCCGTGTACTAGCCTAGTAGGTATGAAAATATCTCACACGTTTAACAAAGCCATACAACGCTTACGCACTGAGCTTACGCTAAACGATATATTGTGGGGCATTATTCCACTTATTCTTTTTACACTTTCAAACAATCGGTATACTATTATAAGCAATGTTGACGGATTCTTGACGCAAAGTTCGCTAATTACAACCTTGCTTATAAATATTGTTGTTGCATCATTACTTTCAGTACGAAGAATATGGCCCGAACACACAGCTGTTATTTTTATTGTTGCATGCATTTTGCAAGTAATATTTGGCCCTACTCAACTTCTTGCTGATTTCTTTGGCTTTGTGCTACTTGTTAATGCTATTGCACGCGGAAATCCAGAGCATTCAAAAGCTTTTGTTATTGCAGCTTACGTAACAACTGTATTATCTTGCGCAGTAATATCGTGGAATATTGTAATGGGGCCAATATATGGCAACAATCATTCAAAAGCTAGTTATTCTTGCAGCGTAAAAAATATAAATAGTAGTAACATAAAAAATTGCGTTTCAATTATACTTGATTTTGCAATTCCTACTATAATTTTTGCGATTATTATTACTACAATTACGGTTATTATTGGCTACTGGCAGCGCACTCACGTGCACACTATTCAACTTTTACAAGAGAACAATAACGCTATTCGCGCGTACCGAAAAAAAGCTCAGCATATTGCTGTTACTGCAGAGCGCGCTAGAATCGCTAGGGATATGCACGATATTGTTGCTCACACGCTTTCTATTATTATTGTTCAAGCAGACGGTGGTCGCTATGCAGCAACACAAGATATTTCTCTTGCTAAAAAAACAATGCATATTATTAAAAACGAATCAGAGCGCGCCGTTCACGACATGCGTCGACTGCTAGAAGCTTTAACAGACGCTCCATCCGCTCAATTGGATTTCAATCACATACCTTCGCTTATTGAGCAAGCAAAAATCGCATCTCCTAAAAATATTTTTTGGCACACTGTTGATGGCATAAATTCTTCTAATAAACTCAACAAAGATGCACAAACCGTTGCATACCGCGTTGTTCAGGAGTCTCTTACTAATATTCGAAAGCACGCAGGAAATGGCATCAAAATAGACATTCACGAAGAATGGAACGAACAAGGATTAACACTAAAAATCACAAACGAAGTACACAAGCTTGAAGTTAACCAAACGCAAAATAGCAATGCGCAACATAAAAATGGTTATGGTTTGATTGGCATGAAAGAACGCATTGAAAATCTTCATGGAACACTTGATTATGGAATACAAAACGATGGAACATTTAGTATTGCTGCTTTTATTCCATACTCTTACAGCACAGACCAATCAAACACTACTGCTTCTGTATTAAACAGTATTCCTAACGCTACTTATAAAAACGCAAAAGCTAATAATCCATTATCAGTGCAAGAAAAACCAGCAAATACAAGCGATAAAACCTCATACGAGGTTTTGCCAGAAGCAAATAATTCACAAAATAGGATTGAAAAAGTATCACAATGGTTTGAACAACATTGGATTATTGGAGATGTTATTTATGCATCGCCTTGGACTGTTCTAATGCTTTTTATACCAACTTACGATTTTATTGTTGGAAATGTAATGCATTCACAATATTCCAGCTCACTTTTAGTACAAATACTTTATATAGTATTTACTCTTACAACCATGGTGCCATTCATGTTTCGCAGAAAAGCTCCAACTATGTGCGCAATTATTGCAGCAGTATTTTCTGCAATACAGCTTATATGCTTACCTAATATTTTATTCGCTAATTTCTTTATACCAGCCATTGTTTATGCTGCTGTGCTCTATGGTAAAAAGCACGCATGGCAGTGGGTTAGTGCTGTAGTACTCGCCGAATCTGCTATTTTTGCTGTAAAAATTGGTGTTGCATCAAGAAATATTCCGCAAAATGAAACTCCAATACGATTTTTTACTTCTAATGCGTACACAACTAATTTTTATGACATTATGCAAATGGCGTCCGTAGGATTAATTTTTGGTTTTATAGTTGCGTTAATTTGTTTTATTGCCATTGCATTTGCTTATTACCGCAGAAACGATGACAATAATTTGCTGATTCTAAAAGCGCGCAGAACAGAATTAGAGCAAGAGCAAAAACAGCTAGAAGTACTTGCAGCAAATGCCGAAAGGCAGCGTATTAGTGCAAACATTCAGCAAAAAGTTGCAGTTACATTGCATAAAGTAATTGATGCTGCAAATAGTGGAATAGATATGCTAAATGAATACGAAAAATCAAATAGCAATGCAGAAAAGCTAAAGTCAACAAAACTAGAGCAAGAGACAAAGCAAGAACTAGAGCAGGAACAAATTGAAGCAATTAGTAAAGCTTTTAAAAACATTGGAGACGAAGGTCGCTCAGCACTTAGGTACATGCGAAAACTACTTGGAATTTTGCGAGAAACAGGTTCAAGTGTTAATTCATCAAATAATAGTGCAAATATAACTGAGATTGCGGTTCGCCCCGCTCCTTCGCTTGATGAACAAATTCAACACAAACTTGCCAACAAGCACGAATAAATTGATAGTATGGAAAACATGGAAAATATGGAAAACAATGGAGTAATTCGAGTCGCAATAGCAGACGATCAAGAGCTTGTGCGCGCAGGATTTGCTATGGTAATCAACTCGCAAAAAGATATGCAAGTTGTTGCGCAAGCAGCGAATGGAAATGAAATTGTAGAAGTTGCGTCAAAGGAAAATCCAGACGTTATTTTGATGGACGTGCGCATGCCTAACATGGACGGTTTGGAAGCTACGCGCAAAATCTTGCAAGAAGATGCTAATAGCAATACGCACATTATTATTTTAACAACTTTTGATTTAGACGAATACGTTATGGCTGCGATTCATACGGGCGCATCGGGATTTTTGCTTAAAGATACAGAGCCAGAAACATTGCTTAATTCAATACGAACTGTGTATCAAGGAAACGCAATTATTGCTCCAACTGCTACAAAGCGCTTAATTGAGTCAATGATCTCTAAGCCTAACGATGAAGAAAAATCAAAAGAAGAGATTGCGACTAAAAACGAGCAAAGCGCAAACACGTACGATTCTTGCTTAAATGATTTAACAGATCGCGAGCGCGAAGTTCTTGTAGAGATTGCTCACGGACTATCTAACCAAGAGATTGCTAATAAACTGTTTATTAGCTTGCCAACAGTTAAAACGCATGTTGCGCATATTTTGGGAAAAATCAATGCAAGAGACAGAGTCCAAGCTGTTGTGTTTGCTTACGAAAACAGTCTTGTTTAACTATTTTTATAAAAATAAAAAACAATGCGAATGTTCTTATAAACAATAAATCTTTTCTATAAAAATAATGCGGTTGCAAATTAATCAATTCTTAATTGAATGATTAAAATTGCAACCGCATTTTGTTTTGCGTTTCTAGCGATTAGTCCTCCGCGAGCGCAACTACTGGCGAAGACTTTACTGCTCTACGAGCTGGAAGCACGCTGGAAAGAAGCGCTGCAAGTAAAGCGATTAGAGCAAGAACCGCGTAAATAGTCCAATCAATTACAAACGGAACTTTGCCAATTGCGCTAAACACCATGTAGGATCCAATCCATCCAAACGCTGTTCCAACAATCAAGCCAGAAACAGTGCTTGTTAGGGAAATCAACGTTGCTTCCAACGCAAGAGATCTTCTAACCTGCCCTCTTGTCATGCCTATTGCGCGCAAAGTTGCAGATTCTTTGGTTCTCTCAATAACAGACAAGCTTAATGTGTTTGCAACGCCTATTAAAGCAATCACAACAGCTACTGCTATTAAGCCAACAAGCAACATCATCATTATGTCGATAGCACTCTCCCACTGCGCTCGTTGGAACACGCTTCCACCAGCCATAACCTCCGCATAGCTAGATGTAATATTCCTAATATTTTTAACAATATCTACAAGATTAGCTTTGCTAGAGTCTACCGAAATGAGCAAAATATGCGTTGTAGGCTTAAGGTAGTTATTGAAGTAAGATTTGCTAACAAAAGCAGTATTCCTTGAATATATATTAACATTTCTATACTTCTTAAACTGAACTTGCTTTACAGTAATGCTCTTATCGTTATTACTCGAGTCTGTATTCATTCCAGTAAATGGCGTAATACTATCTACACTATCTTCACTAGAACTGTACTTTTCTACATAAGCTTGCAAATCAAGGTTTCCTTTTTTAAGCTCAAAAGGCTCTCCACCTTCATTATTAAACTTAGGCAAAAGCACAGAATCCCTGTTTATATTAACGCCATCAAGATTTGTATGCATTACATTTCTAAGTTGATCTGTATTATCAACTCCAGCTGCCATAGCGTACTCAGTTTTACCCTTAGCATTCTTAAAAGTCATAGGAACTGCAGGAAGCAACTCAGTATGCTTTATTCCACTAATCTTTGAAATATCGGCAGCTAAAGATTCATCAACATTCTTGCCTTGAATAATAATGTCAACACTGTAACGGTCATCAACAACACCTTTAAGAGTTGCTTTACCGCAGATTGCGCCCGTTACTACTGTAGAAACAAGCGTTACGCCAATAAGCAAAGCTGTTCCAGTTGCTGCAACTCTTCTAGGATTTCTTTGCACGTTTGCATTAGCAACTTTAGATGCAGGCCCACAAAGTGCCATAATTGCTCCAGTGGCCTTCATAGCAAACGGCATCCAGAATGTTGCTGTAATAATAATGCCAATAAAAACAAGCGCACAGCCAAACATTGCTCCAAGCAAAGTCATCCAAGAGTCAGAACCAGCAGTGGGAGACTTCCCCGCAATCATGCTTGCTAAAGAAGTAGCACTTAAAGCCGTAAATAAAATACCTACAACAATAAACACAACGCCAAAAACAGAGCGAAGAATGCTTGCACGCTTATCTTTAATCAAATCCATTGGTCGTAGCGCTTCCATAGGCGTTACTTTTGTAGCAGATCGCGCAGCACTCATAGACGCAAGAACTGTTACAATCGTGCCAATTGCTATTGGCCACACAACCGCTGGAAGCGAGACAATCAAAGGAATCTTAGATAACGGTCCAGAATTAATATTCACGTTACTAATTGCGCCCATAAATCCTATTGCGCAAAGCACGCCAACAGCCGCAGAAATAACTCCAAGTATTGCCGCTTCAAGCAAAACTGCAGCATAAAGCTGATGAGATTGTGCACCAATTACGCGCAAAAGTGCAAGAGTGCGTCTGCGTTGAGCAACCAAAACTTGGAATGTGTTTGCTATAACAAGCGAAGAAATAAGCAACGCTAGAATACCAAAAGATAGCAAGAACATGGTTACAAAATTAGTGCCGTTAGACACATTTCGAACAGCTCTTACGCCAACTTCATGCCTAGACATAAGAGAGAATCTCGAAGGAAGCAAAGAGTTAATCTTAGGAGATAAATCGTTTATTTTAGATTCATCAATACTCATGTACACTTTGCTTTGCACAACTTCATTGTCAAAATTCTTAAGATTGTTGAGTTTTGCACAAAAATCATTCGTTACGCCACCAAGATATGTGCCGCGATTTGAAAATGGTATTTGAGAATGCTCTCCATCGTCTACAAGACCAACCACACGAACATCGTACGATTTTTCTTTATCTCCGCCAGTGTCATCTACTTTAACCAAAGTTATAGTATCGCCAATATTTGCATGTATTGATTTAGCAATACTTTTAATAAGAGTTATTTCACCTATTTTTTGCGGTTCTCTACCTTCTGTTGATTTATACACAGGAAGATTTCCATACAAACCATTAGACCAAGCAATACTCGTAACTGATTTATCACCTTTTTCCACTCTTACAAGAGCAGTCGCATCATCACTACGAATACCGTTGACACCAGTCATCTTCGATATTTCGTCTAAATGAAGGTCTTTATAATGAATCTCACTACTCGGAGAACTGTTAGGATTCCTAAATGAGATTGCATAATTTGCGCTACCGAATTCATCTGTTGCGTTGCGAACCATCAAGTCATCAACGCTGTTTGCAAAAAGCAAAGTAGCGCTCATAAACATGCTGCCTATAAGAATTGCAATTCCAGAGGCGATTAACATGCGCACGCTTTTACGCATAAGTTTTAGTGCGATTTTCCACATTCTAACTTCACCCCTTTTATTGCAATTGAGCAGGCTGATTATTAACGCCAGCCTCGCTGCGTTCCATAAGCATCTTGCTCATTCCTTCTGCAGTAGGATTTTGCACGTCTTCAACGATTTGACCATCTGCAAACACGATTGCTCTATCTGCATAAGACGCTGCAACAGCGTCGTGAGTAACCATAATCACAGTTTGACCAAGCTCAGTTACAGACTTCTTCAAAAAATGCAAAACTTCCAAGCTGGAAGCAGAGTCGAGATTTCCGGTAGGCTCGTCTGCAAAAACTACGGAAGGCTTAGAGATTAAAGCTCTAGCAATTGCAACCCTTTGACGCTGACCGCCAGAAAGCTCAGCAGGCCTATGCTTTAAGCGATCTTGCAAGCCAAGAGTATTAATCAAAGTATTAAACCATTGCTTATCTGGCTTTTTGCCTGCCAAAGTAAGAGGCATAAGAATATTTTGCTCAGCGCTAAACATTGGAAGAAGATTAAAACTTTGGAAAATAAACCCAACCATTTCGCGGCGCATAAGCGTAAGCTGATTATCGCTCATACCTGTAATATCTAGGCCATCTACCAAAACTTTTCCAGAATTAACGCTGTCAAGACCAGCTAAAGAATGCATTAACGTTGACTTTCCAGAACCAGAAGGGCCCATAATCGCAGTAAACTTGCCGCGCTCGAAGCTAACGCTAACATCTCGCAAAGCGTGAACAATGCCTGCGCCCTTGCCAAAATCTTTAACAACATGCAAAGCTGCAACCGCAGTCTCGCCAATCAAACCTTCTTGAGCGGAATAATTCATTTGCGTAAAACGCGTATCTTGACTATTTTCAACACTCATTTTGCACCTCACATACTTCTGTGATTACCTTACAATTACAATTTACGTGATTAAAAACGCATTCTCTATAGTGCGTAAGGCTGATATTTTCATTGGAATAATAGGGATTTTGATATTAAATTTTGATATAAAAATGCTCTTATGTAAAATCGTCATACTTTAGTATGAGAAGCTTGCATAAGATTGTTAATGCTACAAGCTCAAATTTGCATTTCACGCGATTAGTCAAATACAAAATAAGTCAATTTTTAATGCAAAATAAGTCAATTTGGCAACTACAACACCATCAATTAAAGAATTTTTCTTAAGACGATTAATATTTTTCTTTCAAAATAAGTATTACAAATCATATGCTCGAATTTTTATAAATGTGCTTATTTATATCTAAAATAAATAAAAATGCGTCAAATTAGTTAGTTTATGTTCATTTTAATTGTTTATTTGTTAATTTTAGTAACAAAACACTTATTTAACACACTCGCCAAATGTCATGCAATATTGTAAAATATTAATCGACTACCAAAATTTGGCATGAGCCAACAAGAAACTCAAAGGAGATTTTCGCATGGTCTATAGAATGATTTTCAATCAGACTGCTTACTTCGGTCGCGGAGCAATCAAAGAGATTCCAAACGTTGCTAAAGCGCACGGCTTCAAAAAAGCATTTGTAGTAACAGATCCCGTTCTTGTAAAGACGGGAACCGTTAAAAGAGTTACCGACGTTCTAGAATCCGCTGGTCTTCCATACGAAGTATTCGACAATGTAAAGCCAAATCCACCTGTTGAATGCATTCAAGACGGTGTAGAAAAGTTCAAGGCATCTGGCGCAGACTTCCTTATTGGTCTCGGCGGCGGCTCTCCACAAGATACTTGCAAAGGCATTGGAATTATTGTAGCTAACCCAGAGTTTGGCGATGTTCTTTCTCTAGAAGGCGTTGCAGATACAAAGAATCCTTCTGTTCCAATCTTTGGCGTGCCAACAACCGCTGGAACCGCGTCCGAAACAACAATCAACTATGTTGTTACCGATACCGCAAAGCTTCGCAAGTTCGTTGCAGTAGATCCTCACGATATTCCAATCGTTGCATTCGTAGACCCAGATCTCACCGATTCCATGCCACGCTCGCTTAAGGTTGCAACTGGTTTGGACGCACTCACACACGCAATCGAAGGTTTCATTACACCAGGTGCATGGAGCCTTTCGGATTGCCTGTCTTTGCAAACAATTCGCATGATTGCACAAAACCTTGCAAAGAGCGCAGACGGAGACGTTCCAGCAGGCGAACAAATGGCTTACGCAAGCTATATAACTGGCATGGCATACTCCAACGTTGGTTTGGGCTTGGTTCACGGCATGGCTCACCCACTCGGTGGTCGCCTTGGCGTTGCTCATGGCGTTGCAAACGGAATTTTGCTCGCTCCTGTTATGGAATATAACAAGGATTACACTGGCGAAAAGTATCGCGATATTGCTGCAGCATTCGACGTTCCAAACGCATACACCGACGACCTCGAAACCGTGCGTAATGCTGCTGTAAAGGCAGTTCACGACTTAACGGTTAAGCTTGGAAATCCTACTAAGATTAGCGAAGTTGGAGCTAGTGAGGCAGATATTGAAGGCTTAAGCCAAGATGCTTTGGCAGATGTTTGCACTCCAGGAAACCCACGCAAGGCCACTTTGGAAGATATTCGCAAGATTTACACAAGCTTGATGTAGCCTATTAGCGTAGTCTTCTAAAAATAAGCAAACAATAAATAAATACGCAATATTTAGAACAAACAATTTGTGGACGCAACCTATCTTGATTTAACTCTTGTGTTAACTCTTGATTTAAGTTGCGTCCACATTTTGTATGCAATAAGTCATAAAGCCTATATCTACAAGCCTTCTATTAATCAATAACAGGCTGAGTGCTGTCTCTAATAACAACATGAGCAGGAAGAACTAGCTGATTTTCAATTTGCTTACCTTCTCGAATCGCAAGAATCATACTAACAGCATTTTTTGCCATAATATCAAAAGGCTGATTAACGGTTGTTAAAGAAGGCATCAAATATTGTGCTGGGTAAACGTCGTCAAAGCCCGCAACCGAAAGCTCTGTTCCTAACTTAATTCCGCGCTCGCGAGCTGCACGATACACATTTACAGCAGTAATATCGTTGCAAGCAAAAATCGCAGTTGGACGCTTACATTTAGGCAAATCCAAAAGACTACAAGCCATTTTGTATCCAAGCTCTGGAAGATAATCGCCCTCTTTTACTAAGTCTTTATCAACACTCAAACCAGCTTGTTCCATAGCAGCACTGTATCCAGCAAAGCGAGCAACACCAGATTGAACGTTTAACGGACCTGTAATAACGCCAATTCGCTTATGACCCAAGCCAATCAAATGCCGAGTAAGCTCGTAGGAACCTGTCCAATTATCAATAGAAATCGTGTGATCATTGCCGTTGCCAACAGAAACTGGGTCAATAATTACAAGCGGAATATTGCGCATACGCAAAAATTCTTTATCTTTTTCTTCTAGATCAGACATTTGCGATATAACGCCCAAAGGGTTTCTATCTACGATTCCGCGCAAGCATTCCTCGCGCTTTTTGCCATTGTTAGTCTGAGCAACCGTAAGCGCTAATCCTTCTTTTTGCGCCCAGCGAGACGCGTAAGTAATCATCTCAATCGTGCCATTATTTGCAACGTAATCTACAAGTAGCTCAACTGTTGGAGAAATTTTAGTGCTAACAAGAGAATAATCGCGCCCACTTTTAGCTAGAACTTTTTCTACACGCCTTCTAGTTTCTTCCGATACTCCCGACCTACCATTTATTACCTTAGATATTGTAGACGGAGAAACACCAGCTTCTTTAGCAAGCTCTACAATTCTAGGCTTCGACGATTCAGATTCTTCTAAACCACTTTGTTTGCTATTTATTGCCATTTTTCTCCCTTTCTAGCTTCTACGCGTTTTTGCTTAACGCATTTTCCATCTAAATCATTTTCTATCTAAATCACTAATCTTAAAGAAAAATTCGCATACATACTTAAGATTATCCGCAATAATACAAGCTGCCAGAAAAACTGAAAAATGGAATTATTGCTTGATTTATCAAGGTTATTACAGGTTCCATAATACACTATTTCGCATTTAACGCGCAAAAATCGCGAAAATTTCTTACGACACGCCGAATAATAAAATTATTTGCCATTAGTCGCAAGCAAAACGCGGACTGAATGCGCGATTTTCCTTACTAAAAAGCTCAATTTTTCAATAATCAAAAAATCAAAAATATGACATTTATCACATTGTGTCATTGTCGAAATATTCGCAAAAATCGCTTTACGAAAATTTCTACTCATACTACAACATTTTTCCATTATTTTGATATAAAATTACAAATGTAGATCACAACGATCTTAAAGCAAAGGAGCACAAATCGTTATGAGTACAATTACATCAGTAAAAACCTATGATTTTAGATTCCCTACGTCGCAAACACTTTCTGGGTCCGACGCAATGAACAAAGATCCAGATTATTCATCCGCATACGTAGAAATCAAAACCAGCCTAGACGATGGCATTAAAGGCGTTGGATTTGTATTTACAATTGGCCGCGGCAACGATGTTGTTTGCGCAGCAATCGACTCCATGTCTCAAGTGCTTATTGGCAGGAATGTAGAAGAATTACTAGACAACATGCGTCTTGCATGGGATCTTTTTGTTCACGACTCGCAACTTCGCTGGCTAGGCCCAGAAAAAGGCGTAGAGCATATGGCAATTGGCGCTATTTTGAGCGCGTTGTGGGATATTAAAGCAAAGCGAGCTGGAAAGCCTTTGTGGCGCTTGCTTGCCGAGATGGATCCAAAGGAATTAGTCTCTACGCTCGACTTCCGCTACATGACCGATGCTTTAAGGCCAGAAGAAGCAATCGAATTCTTGCAAGATGGCCAAAAAGGCAAGGAAGAGCGAATTGCTGATTTGCTTGTAAACGGCTACCCAGGCTACTCCACTGCCGCAGGCTGGCTCGGTTACAGCGATGAGAAAATGGTTGCAATCGCTAAGGAAGAATCGCAAGTTAAAGGCTTTAAGCAAATTAAGCTTAAGGTTGGTCAAAATGTAGATGACGATTTGAGAAGACTCGCACTCGCTCGCGAAGCAATTGGCCCAAATGTTCGCCTTGCAGTAGACGCAAACCAAGTATGGGATGTTCCAACAGCAATCACTTGGATTAATCGCTTCCACGACTTCGACTTAGCTTGGGTAGAAGAGCCAACAAGCCCAGACGACGTTATTGGTCACGCAACAATCGCCCGCGCAATCAACCCAATACCTGTGGCAACTGGCGAGCAAATGCAAAGCAGAATCATGTTCAAGCAATACTTGCAAGCAAACGCATTTGGAATCATGCAAATCGACGCAACTCGAGTTGCAGGTCCACAAGAAGTTGTTCTCGAATACTTGCTTGCGCGTAAGTTTAACAAGCCAGTTTGCCCACACGCAGGTGGCGTTGGATTGTGCGAAGCCGTGTGCCACTTTGCAATGTTTGATTACGTTGCAGTTTCTGGCACAAAGGAAGGCCGCATGATTGAATACGTAGACAATCAGCACGAGCACTTTGTACATCCAACACAAATCAAGAATGGTAATTACGTTGCACCAACTGCCCCAGGTAATGGCACTGAAATGACGCTGGAAACGGCTGAAAAGTATCTTTATCGCGGATAGTTATGCAATTGTGGCTAGCAGTTTACATTAATCTGTTTATTTTAAATTGCTAGCCACTTTAATCAAGATTCATAATTTAAGATTCATAATTTAATAATCAAAAAGCAAACCACATCATTTAACAAAGGAGTTCATTATGGATTTGCATTTGGAAGGCAAAGTTTTCATCGTAACAGGTGGATTCAAGGGCATTGGTAAGGGCATTACGCTTCAGCTTGCACAAGAGGGCGCAATTCCAGTAGTTATTAACCGCGCAGACCCTGCAGAAGAGACATTCCGCAAGGATATTGAGCAATATACAAAGAACTACGATGTTTATCTTCTCGACTTAAACGACACGGACGAAATCGCTCCAATTATTGAAGAAACCTACAAGAAGTATGGTCATATTGACGGCATTGTAAACAACGCTGGCGTTAACGACAACAAGGATTTGGAATCCACTTCTTGGCGCGACTTTGAGAAGTCGATTCACGGAAACCTCACTCACTACTACGAGACTGTTCATGCTGCTGTAAAGTACTTAAAGGAAAGCCACGGAGCTGTTGTGAATATTTCTTCTAAGACTGCTCTAACTGGCCAGGGTAAGACTAGTGCTTATGCTGCTGCAAAGGGCGGAATCTTAGGCTTGACTCGCGAATGGGCTGCAGCACTTGTTCATGACCGCGTGCGCGTAAACGCAATTGTTGTCTCTGAATGCTGGACCCCACTGTATGCAGATTGGATTAAGACCTTTGGCGATGAAGCCGCTCAGCAGGCTCGCTTGAAGGTTATTACCGACAAGATTCCTCTGGAAAACCGCATGACTACCACGGAAGAAATTGGAAACGAAGCTGCATTCCTGCTTTCGGATCGCTCTTCGCACACCACTGGTCAGTGGGTATTCGTTGATGGCGGCTACGTGCATCTTGATCGCGCTTTGTCTTAAATCACAAATGCAAATTTAAGATTCGGTGCAATTTAACTAGTCGATGGTGCGCAATGCAAAATGTGTGCTTGCGCACCATTGCACAAAATCATTTAAGAACTTAAAATCTTAAACTCTTTGAATTATTCTCACACTGGAGTGACGATGACTACAAAAGAAAACGACAACGTGGTTGTTAACAATAACAAAAGTAGCTCAAAAACTATAATTGCCATCGTATTGGTAACATCTTTGTTCTTCGTATGGGGTTTGACCATGAATTTGGTCAATGCTCTTAATTCCCCATTTGGACATTACTTAAATCTAAATAACACAGAAGCAGCGCTGCTTCAGGTTGCATACTTTGGCGCATACTTTGTAATGGCTATTCCTGCAGGTTTAATCGCAAAGCGCTTTGGGTACAAGGGCGGCGTAATTAGCGGTCTTGCACTCTTTGCAATCGGCGCATTTGCTGTAATTCCTGCAACCGCTACAGCAAGCTATGTTATGTTCCTTATAGCAATGTTTATTATTGCTCTTGGTGCTGCAACTTTGGAAACAAACTGCAACCCATACATTACAAAGCTTGGCGACGAAAAGGGCGAATCCTTTAGAATCAACATGGCACAAAGCTTTAACGGCGTTGGCAGCATTGTTGGCCCGCTTATTCTTGGCAATATTATTGGTAAAACCGTTAAGCAAGGCGAACCAGGATTTGAATTTGCTAAGTCGAAGTTCCTTAGCGATACTCGCATGATTTACATTGTTATTGGCATTGTTCTTATTGCGGTTATTGCAATCTTCTTCTGCTTTAAGCTTCCTACACCTCCAGGAGATGTTGAGGCAGATCAAGGAAATAAGGGCGATTCTTCATTCTTGCATCTTGTTAAGAAGCCATACTTTACACTTGGCGTTATTGCAGAATTTGTATTTGTAGGCCTTCAGGTTGTTGGAATGGCAATGTTCTCATCGTTTGCTCTTAAGCACTGGGGTGCTGGAGTAACAACTGGTATTGCGGCGTCTATGCTTGCAATCGTTTCCTTAATGTTTACTCTTGGTCGCTTTATTACAACGCCTCTTATGACAAAGTTTGATAGCGATAAGATTCTTGGAATCTACATGGTTTTGAGCGCAGTGCTTATGTTTGTAGCATTCCTTGGACTCGGCAAGATTTCTGTAGTGGCCTACATTATCTCCTACCTGTTTGTGTCTATTGGATTCCCAACTGTGTTCTCACTTACCTTAAAGGGAATTCATGGCTCTGCTGCAAAGACTGGCTCTTCCGCTTTGATTATGAGCGTTGTTGGCGCAGCTATAATTCCACTATTCCTTGGATTTGTACAAGATTTTGCTGGCATTGAGGTTGCAGTGCTGCTCACCGTTCCAGGATTCTTGTATGTTGCTTGGTACGCTCTTTGGGGCTCCAAGATTGGTCTTGTAGAAGCTAAGTAATTCGCAAATAACTACAAAGTCTTTATTTGAAAGTCTTTAGAAATACTTTAGAAAGGAAAGTTTATTATGTCTCAACTTCGTATTTTAGATTCCCATTTTCATATTTGGGATCCAACAAAGCAAGTCTTGCCTTGGCTTGATGGCTTAGACAAGCTAAACCACACTTTTACTCTAGAGCAGCTAGAAAAAGAGTATGCAGACTTGGGTGTTGACTTCCTCGGCGGCGTATACGTTGAGGTTGATGCTGCAGACCACGAGCTAGAAGATAGGCTTATTGGCGAAAATCCTAATCCAAAGATTCTGGCTAAAATGCTTAGGGTTACATTGGATCCATTTATGCGCGTGCCAATTCACGCAACTGGTATTCGCGAGCCTCTTCATATTCCAAGCGAGCCACGCGGACGCTGCCTAGAGCCTTCGTTTATTGGCGGCCTTAAGGCAATGGCAAAGAAGGGCATGCCTTTTGAGCTTTGCAATCGTGGCGAAGAGCTTTCAGATATGGCTAAAGCTTTTGAGCAAGTTCCAGAAGTTACTGTTGTTCTAAACCATTTGGGCAATGTTCCAGGATTAGACGAGGATTCCTGCAATGCTTTGCGTGCGTTTGCAAAGCTTCCACACAGCTATATTAAGATTTCTGGAGATAATCCAGTAAATCCAGATATTGTTAAGTTTGTTAAAGACACGTTTAGCCCTGATCGCCTACTCTTTAGCTCTAATTGGCCAGTTGTTAAGTTGAATTCTTCGCTTAAGCAGCATCTTGACTTAATGGTTGAGCTTTTCGGCGACGACGAAGATTTCTTCATGAATAATGCAAAGAAGGCGTATGGTATTAAACTGTAATTAATTAAGTTATTTTAATAGTCGATTTTAATAGTCGATTTTAGTAATCATTGCTTATGGGGTGTAAGATTTTGCAAGTTAAAGTCTTATGCCCCATAATTCAATACACAGAATAATTAAATACACAAAATAATTAAATAAAAGGACGAATTTTATGACTACTTCTAATAACGCAAAGCTTGATTTGCATGCTTTTAAGGGCGTTTTTTGCCCATCAATAACTGTAAGCAAAGATGATGGAAGCATTGACTACGACTTATGGGCAAAGCACTTAGACCATCTGATTGACGCTGGGATTAATGGCATATTAATTTTTGGCAGCATTGGCGAGTTCTACGCATACCCACTTAGCGTAAAAAAGGAAGCTGCTAAGTTTGCTATTGAGCACGTTAATCACAGAGTTCCAGTTCTTATAGGCGTTGGAAACACAAATCTTAACGAAGTACTTGACTTTACTAAGTTTGCGGAAAGTTGCGGAGCAGACGCTGTTGTAGCTGTATCTCCATATTACTTTGGACCAACTGCACCAACTGCCGAACGCTACTTTGGCGCAATTGCGAGCGCAACTAGCTTACCTGTTATTCTATACAACTTCCCTGCTCGAACTGGCAGCGATTTAACACCAAGCTTAGTTGCAAATCTTGCTGAAAAATACCCGAATATTGTTGGTATTAAAGATACTGTAGATACTATAAGCCATACTCGCGCAATGATTGATGCCACTAGACGCGTAAACACAGATTTTGTTGTTTTCTCTGGTTTTGATGAGTACTACACTCCTAACAGGATTGCTGGAGGAAATGGCGTGATTTGTGGTCTTACTAATGTAGAGCCAGAAACTTTTGCATCTTTGCATAAATCGTATGAGACTGGCGATTTTGCGCATCTTATTGAATGCGCTAAAAGAATCAGCCATTTGATGGCAGTTTACAACACTACCGACTTGTTTATTTCTGCGATTAAAGCTGCTGTAAATCTTAAGGGATTGCCGATTAGCACGCTTGTTCGCGAGCCTGCAAGTCAAGTTAATAGCGAGCAAATCGAAGTAATTCGCGAGCTTCTTAAGTAAAGTAATAAGTCACTCAAATAATAAATCAAGAATAAAAAAAGAACGGCCTCACACACTCTAAGCCGTTCTTTTTTATATTTGTTTAACTACTTTCTAATCTTATCTAAACTTTTCTATCTAATCTAATTACCAAAATCATAAGGTTGACTACTAGAAGGCTGTGTACGAGTTATAAAATCACCCATTCCTGGAACAGTAAACGCAACCATCCCACGTTTAGAAGAATAAATCAATCCTAATTTTATGAGAGATTCTCTAATTACTGATAATTCTTTACTCGGCTTACCAATTAATTCAGCTAAAGAACTTGTAGGAACTGGATCATCGCCACCAAGTTTCGACATAGCAATTAAATAATTCCTTGCACATTCAGACGCTCGCTGCCATCTAGCGGCATAAAGACCATCATCAAGCTTCTGCCTTGCTTTAACTTGGCCAGCCGTAACAGAACTCAAAGTTATAGGGTTTGAATCAGACTCGTTCCAAGCAGCTTCACCATATGACTGTATAAAATAAGGGTAACCACCAGAAAGCTCAACCAGTCGTTTTAGGGCTTTAGAATCAAATGTAACTCCTTCACTTTCAGCAGGAATTTGAAAAGCTTTAATAGTAGATTCCTCATTTAACTTATCTATACGACGGTATTCAAATAATCTTTCTGCATAAGATCTAGACTTGCTCAAAACGCCAGGAAGATTAGGTAAACCAGCACCAATAATGTAAAAAGGAAGAGATAATTGACCTAAATTATGTTGTATGGAAATAAGAACTCCAAGTAAATCTGAATCCATTTCTTGCAACTCATCTATAAACAAGAAAAATCCAGATTCAATCTCTTTGAGCTTTCTTGATAAATCTTTAATAAGAAGCTCAAGTCTTAAAGAATCATTTTCCTTCTCTTCTACTTTCTTACTTTCAAATTTTGCAGAGACGCCCAAAGCGCTCACTGATACGCTGCTAACAGATGAAATTACTTCAGAAATACGAGACTTAAGATTCGTGTTATGCATATCGAATTCAGAAACAGCAAGACTAATTGCTCTAAAAAGTCTTGCATAATCATCTTCAATAATTCCACTTGATTCTATACGAGCAGTTAGCATGCCGTTGTTTGAAGCGTATTCATCGAGAGTTACAAGCAAGGCAGTTTTGCCAACGCCTCTTAAACCGCTAAATATTATTCCTCTATCGACTCGTTGCAAACCAGTTCTTGCAACTAAAGTTTTAAAAGTTTTTATATCTTCTTCTCTACCAGCAAGCTCTGGAGGTTTGCATCCTGCACCTGGAGTGAACGGATTTTTAATATGCAAAGACAAATCTTCAATGTTCATTTCTCTAATCACCCTTTTTAAAAGAATTATCTAAACTTTTCCGTCTAATCTAAGTATATCTAAACGTATCTAAGTATATCTAAGTATATCTATATAAATCTAATATAGTCAACATTAATTCTAACGGTATCTATTAGCTAAAATCTATTAGCTAAAATTTAATATGAAAACTAAATTTTACGCTGTTAGCATGTGAATCTCTTAAATAAAAATCGTTGAGGCTTAGGTTTTACTCCCAAACCACAACGATTTCGCAAAGATTATTACTCTTTTCGCACAGGAAAAAATCTCGTCTGAAAAAACTATATATGTAATATTTTCTACAGTTCTATAAATAGGACGATAAGACCCATCCGTAAGTTTCCAACTATCATCGGGTTTTTCTACAAGAGGATTCAACTTAGTAATTCGATTATCAGAAAATTCACTTTCACCATGGTGTACTATTTTATAACCTTCAGGAGCTTTTATTTCTGGAAAAAAAAACAACATTTGTAATTTTAACATTATTAGGAAATGTATTACCCCAAAAGTATACAATCTTTATCCATTGTCGCCTAGAAAAACGTTGTAAATAAGGCTTCTCGACGGTCTGAAGAAAAAGAAAAATGCAAACGATAATCTGGCGGTGAATTGATGCTAAATTTTTTCTTTTTTATGAGTGTTTTTTGAATTCAAGGGTGTACATATTCAAGGGTATGTATATCAAAAGTAAGGGGTGTTTTGTTTTTGGTATGGGTTGTGTATGGGCTTCTAGAGTGATGTGTTAAAAACTACTTTTATTTTAAGAAAAAGATTTTGGCTTATAAACCGGTTTTAACAGTAGGGAAACACGTCAGTTGTTTACTGACGTGCTCTCATTGTTAGATTGTGTACTTTCTTTTAATTAACGTTTTACTTCACTTTTACTTCCGTCCAGGAATGTAAATTCTATTTTTCCATCGTTGTAAATAGTTAGATAGTCAACCATGCTAATCCAAACGTTTTTATCAAATTCTACTAGCATCTCTTGTTTTCCCAAAGTTTCGATAAAATATTCAACCTCATCACGTCTTGCTTGCTTGTCAGCAATAATAGCTTTGACTTCTTTAAGCCTTGCTTCTGCGGTATTAAACCTGTTCACTAGACTCGTATATTTTTTCTCATACTCATCCTGGTCCTGCAATTTCCGCGCATTTTCATTGATGCAGTTGTTAACCTTGTCAGCTACGATGTTGAGTTCTTCTTCGAGTTTCAGTTGTTCATTTTCAAGACTTGAGGTATCAAAAACAGTTTTTACCATCTCTTTATGTGTTGCGATGATTTCTTGTTTATCTTTAACAAGCATATTTACACCCTTAATAAACAGTGTTTGAATCTCATCTTCTTTTAAGTGTGGAGTGGTGCAGTGTTCTTCAAACTTGTGATTACACTGCCAGATTCTGGCTCTATACTTATCGGTTGAATGCCATGTTAATGAAACCTTAGCCTTGAACTCTGAAACTATTTATAGGAATCCTGAAACTTTAACCTTGGAACTCTGAAACCTTAGCTTGGAGCATCATACTATTTCTTATTGAGGATAAGAAAGCTTACATCTCAAATAACACTCAAAAGATAACATACAAAAAGATGGCTCTAACACATCGCTAGAGCCATTTTCCACTAACCAATACTCGTTACTTAAAACAAGCAGTGCCTACTTATTTGCTTTCTTCCATTATTTTCTTTTTACGAAGAATTGCAAGTCCAGCAATCGAGAAACCTAAAGCTGCGAGCAAGCCTGCAAACAATGCCGAATCACCCGTCTTAGGAATCATGCCAATACGCTTTTCAGACTGCGGCTTAGGAGCTGGCGTCTGAGGATTTGGCTTGAGTTCCGGCGCTGGTGGATTAGGCTTCGGCTCTGGTGTCGGTACCAGTGGAATCGGTGTTGGATTAGGCTCTGGATCCGGTGTTTGAGTTGGCGGATTCGGAGTTGGATTAGGCTTCGGCTCTGGCGACGGGTCTTCGGGGCACAGTGTAACAACCGCGGCAGCCTGATCACAGCCGTCCTCTTTTACACCGTTTAAAAAATAATGAACAGCCGGATTGCTTTCCAGGGCAAATGCTTTTACATACGCCTCATAAACCGAATTTTTGTTGGGCGTTATGTCTTCCCCAATCATATTGTTCATCTTATTTTCACGCGTTACGGCGCAGCGCTCACACCCGGCCAACCCGTCCGGGGTATTATTCTCAAACAGCTTTTTATTGACGGCGGCATCGGTGAGCGAATAATACGGCAGAGCTCCGCGCTGCCACTGCTCATACTCCGTCATATCCTGACAGTCCTCCCCGTAACCGCCACCCGGCTCGTTAGAACACCGCGAAGTTGTGTTGGTCACCCGCACAGGCAGTACCGTCAGTTTGGACTGTATTTTTACGTCCCCTTCTATTTTCAGCGTGAAGACTCCGTGCTCTTTTATCTCAAAACTGTATTCATGATACAGATTATGGTTTTCCATACCCTGCGCACCGCTTCTGTAATTCAGGTATGCCACTTCAGGATGATTCGGATCTTCGGAAGCATACGATCCGCTTCTGTATACTCCCAAATTGGTATCGTTCACATCGGAGACAAGCAGACCGCCTTTTGCGGAAGAAAGATCATTTCCCTGCCCGTCACGAAATTCCCCGTTTTGATCAGGCGCAAAATCAACAATGGGAACGGCCTTGTTTACCATACGCACCGGAACGGGAGGTTCGGCATTGCCCGAAGATGTTGGCGGCCGTTTGGCTAAAATTTTTTCATATTCTTCGGTATCCGGCACGCTCACGAGAGTTACTTTTACGTTTTGCAGCACATTTGGCACAAACACCGATGTTTTCCTCACATAATTCACGTTGTCGGCAGAGGTGAAAAGCATGGAAGAGTGCAGATTATATGCAATATGAGCCGTATCTCCGATTTTTTTCACACAGGTATTTTCACCGTTGCAGTTCACCGCGCCACCGGTCACGGAACTTATTCCGCCGCCCCCAATTGCAAACGCACTTTGCGCAAAAGCAAAATTTACGGCAAAAACCGTAAGAGCCAATGCACCAAAAATACCGATTACCCGATTAGTCCTTCCCATGAAGACTCACTTTCTGGGTAAGCACGCTCTCGGCGGCATTTCCCTGTGTCGTCGTATATTACGAAGTATCATAACAGACATTCTCCTCCGCCACACGGGATTTCGGGTATCACGGTTACAGATTCGAAAAATACGGCGTCTACAGATTTTCCGAATGAAAATTATGCGCACTCAGCCGTATGAACCGTTCGCGGTTTCTTTTGGGCTCTCCGCCGTTAAAATATATTTCGCATGAACGCGTTTTTCTTGGGCGGACAGCTTTATTTTTCCGAGAAGTGCCTGAAGGGGTTTTAAAAACATATAATCATATATGCACAACAGGGCTAATTAAATACAAACGCCATATGAAATTAACATTTTTTATTTACTGACATATATCTCACGGCCACAATCCTCCGACATCCGACTCGGTCACTCACATAGTGATATATTGGAAAAACTCAACTCTCACACTTTTTGACCCGATTTGCCTTTGGGTAAGTTACCGAAGAGCGTTTTGTATGCACGGTGCTATTCCCCTAATTCCCCGAGAGCCTAAGTATCATTAGGCTTTTGAGGCTATTTTCCTTCCACTCTTGACATCAATACGACACTCTCGACGTGAACAGAAAGCAACAGTTTTAGAGTTCAGAAGGAGCAATTTCAGAGTATAAAAGGAAAAGTTTAATTGCATACAAGAGTTAAGAAACTAGGGTTATAGGCCAAAAATTAATATAATAAAAAACAACAAAACCCGCACAACGTTAAGAAGTGCGGGTTTATGTTTTGCGTTGACTTACGTTATTTTGCGTTGATTTACGCTACGTAAGTTGCATCGCGGAAGCTACTTAGTGTAGCGCTCGAAATCTTCGGCAGTATTCACCTGAACGCGCTGCTTAATAATGGACAAAATCCACTCTTTAGCTTGTGCAACCGGAACACCGTTCAATTGACTACCATCGCGGAATCGGAAGCTCACAGCATTGTTGTTAACATCCTCTTCGCCAGCAATCAAAGTGAATGGCACTTTAGACTTGGAAGCGTTACGAATCTTCTTGCCAAAGCGATCGTCGGAGCTATCCATTTCGCAACGAACCATATTCTCTTCCAAATCGCTAATAAACTTTTGCAAATGCGGAGCGAACTCGTCTGCAACAGGAACGCCAGTCACCTGAACTGGAGCCAACCATGCTGGGAACGCGCCTGCATAATGCTCAAGCAAAATAGCAAAGAAGCGCTCAATAGAGCCAAAGAGTGCGCGGTGAATCATAACCGGGCGCTGGTGACTACCGTCAGCCGCAATGTACTCCAACTTAAAGCGCTCAGGCAAGTTGAAGTCAAGCTGAATAGTAGAAACCTGCCAAGTGCGGCCGATTGCATCGCGAGCTTGCACAGAAATCTTAGGGCCGTAGAATGCAGCTCCGCCTGGATCGTCCACGAGTTCCAAACCAGACTCTTTAGCAACTTCTGCCAAAGTGTTTGTTGCTTCTTCCCAAATCTCGTCGGAACCAACGAACTTGTGCTCATCCTTAGTGGAAAGCTCCAAGTAGAAGTCGTTCAAACCGAAATCTTTAAGAAGACCAAGCACAAAGTTAAGCAAGCTCTTCAACTCATCACGCATCTGCTCACGAGTGCAGTAAATGTGCGAATCATCTTGAGTCAATCCGCGAACACGAGTCAAGCCATGCACAACGCCAGACTTTTCGTAGCGATACACGGTACCAAACTCAAACAAGCGCAAAGGAAGTTCGCGATAAGAACGCTGGCGAGACTTAAAGATCAAGTTATGCATTGGGCAATTCATTGGCTTCAAGTAGTAGTCAGCACCTTGGCGAGTTACATTGCCATTCTCGTCGCGCTCTTCATCAAGCTTCATTGGAGGATACATGCCATCCTTGTACCACTGCAAATGGCCAGAAGTCTCGTACAATCCGCCCTTAGTAATGTGAGGAGTTTGTACAAAGCTGTAGTGATGCTTTCTGTGCTGCTCACGCGAATAATCTTCCATTGCGTTAATAATCGCAGCACCCTTTGGGTGGAACACTGCCAAGCCTGGACCAATCTCGTCTGGGAACGAGAACAAATCCATCTCTTGACCAAGCTTACGATGATCGCGCTTAGCAGCCTCTTCCATGCGAGTTGTATAAGCCTTAAGCTCTTCCTTGCTAGGCCATGCAGTTCCGTAAATGCGCTGAAGCATAGGATTATGCTCCGAACCACGCCAGTAAGCTGCAGCTACACGCTCAAGCTTAAAAGCCTTAATATAACGCGTATTTGGCAAATGAGGTCCACGGCACAAATCGCTCCAGACCTTGTTGCCTTCGCGATCCAAATTGTCGTACATGCTAAGCTCGTGCTTGCTGATTTCGCCAGCAGCCGCAGGATCAAGAGCCGCTTCCTTATCTCCAATCAACTCCAACTTATAAGGTTGATTTGCTTCTTCTTCGCGCGCTTCGTCCTCTGTTACAACGCGGCGACGGAAGCTTTGAGACTCTTTAATAATGCGCTGCATATGCTTTTCGATTTGCTTCAAATCGTCTGGCGTAAATGGAGTATCAACATCGAAATCGTAGTAGAAGCCATCTTTAATTACAGGACCTACGCCCAACTTTGCGTCTGGTCGAATTTCTTGAACAGCTTGAGCCATCACGTGAGTAGCGGAATGACGCATGATTGCGATGCCATCTTCACTATCAAGTGCTACTGATTCCACGGTATCGCCGTTATGAAGAGGCGTGTACAAATCACGCAACTCGCCATTTAAACGCACGGCAATAATATTCTTATCTTCCGCGAAAAGTTCAACGCCAGTGAAGCTTGCATCCACCTCCTTGCGTTCCTCGTTTACGGTGATGGAGATGGTATTTTCAGCCATAATTGTCCTTTTCTATCGGGGTCTTGCGTTACTAATGTGCAGACCTGGACTTGTGTGGCGTCGATAAACTTACGCGATTAAAACATAAATAAAACGCGCAAAAACGACGTCAATCGCACGCATTTTTCACGCGCAATTCTCTGTTACTCTAGAACAACAGAGCGACTTTTTAACAATGATTTTTTGCAAAAACCAGAATAAATCTCATGTATTTTCAAAAAGATGCTTTCACTAAGCTTTACAACCAAAAAGAAGCATCCAGCGCAAATCGCGATAGTTCCTCCAGCAGAAAGTCTTAAAATCACCGCTAAGGCAAGTCCTAAAAGCGCTATAAAAATAGAAGACAATACGCACGCAAACACAAATTTGTTAATGGAGCGCATTCTGCTTTTAAGTGCTGCTGCAGGAGCTGCGATTAAAGATACCGAAACAACAGTTCCAACAGCTGGAATAATTACCGAAACCGTAATGATTATTAGCGCAAGAACAATTCCTTGCATTAATCCACTTCTGCCACCTAAAGCTTTATAATTTGTTGGATCAAAAGAGCAATGAATCAAATTAGCACTGTTAAAACTCCACAATCCTAGTGCAAGAGCGAATGCAATAATCGCAAAAATCACGTCTGCAGGAGTGCAATTAAGCAATGACCCTGTTAAAAATCCTTCAATGCGCAATGGAAGCGGCGCAAACCACTTGTTCAAAAAGTAGCCGCTAGCAAAACCAACAGTAAGAGTTATTCCAGCAGAAGCTTGAGAAGATATGCCCTTTAGCTTAGAAAGCACATGCATCATAAAAGACAAAACAATACAAGCCAAAGCAGCGCCGATAAAAAGACCAATAGACAAAATGTTCTGGTCAATCGTATAAACAGATGTAACTACAACTCCGATTACAGCTCCTGGAAAAGCAGCGTGAGTTATAGATTCGGTGAAGAAAATACGCTGATTAAGCAAAGCCAAGGATCCAACAAAACCGCATAATGCTCCAACAGCGATTGCCTCTACAATAGGAAGAGCGATAATTTGCCAAATACTTACCATTATTACTTTCCACCAGCCTCTATTGCGCTAGACTTTTTCTTTTTAGAAAACTTTTTAGAAAACACTAGTGCGCATGTAACTCTGTATAAGAATCTTAAAATAAAAACGATTACAAACATTGCGCAAATACTTAGTGCCACTGCAGCTTGCGGAGAAACTGGATGATCAAGCTCCAAGTTCATAGCATACATGCCTAATAAAACGCCAAAAACACCAACCGCAACGCCAACAAACGCCATACGCCCAACAGTGCGCGCAACCAATCTTGCGCTAGCTCCAGGAATAACAAGGTATCCAATAACAAGAAGTACACCAACAGCCGAAGATGCAGAAACTACAACAGACGCAATTGCAACGTTTAGCACAATATCTACAAGTAAAGTATTAACACCCATTAAAGGAGCACTAGCGCGGTCAAACGCAACAACAATCTGCTTCTTCCAAGTTAGCGCAAGCAATGCGATTGCAAATAAACAAATAAGCATGGCTTGAGTCATTCTATCGTCTGTAACATCTAGCAAGCGTCCAAACATAAGTGCTTCAAGCTGGCCAGACATATCTCCCTTTTTAAGAGATATTACGATTCCAAGCGCAAAAAATGTTGTTAAAACTGTTGCAATTATTGACTCGTTGATTTTTTGAGACCTAGATGCCCACACAAGAGCTGCGACCAGAAAAATTGCACAAATCGAAGCTCCTGGAATGATTTGCCCAATTCCTCCATACAACGCTCCGACTACGATTCCAGGGAAAATCCCGTGAACCAAAGCCTCCGCATTAAACTCGGCGCATCTTAAGTTAACAAACACGCCAACTATTCCGCTAGCAATCGCAAGAACAATAAGAAGACAGAACGGCCTAAAAATGTATGGAGCAGACGCAATAAAGTCAAATCCTGGTATAGGCTCGAGGATTTTGCGCAAAGACTCAACCAATTCAGCTAGCATTGGATTCGTCTCCTAAAGCAGAATCTAACGAAGCATCTAACGAATCATCTTTGTTTGCTAATTGATTCAAAGTAAGGCCCGCACTTGCAGCTGGCATACTTCCACCATAAGCCAAAGATATGTTTTCTTTAGTCATGACTTTTCTAAGAGACCCAAAAGCTACTTGACGACCAGCCAAAAGCAAGGCTTTTTCGCAAATCGCATCCGCGATTACCAAGTCGTGAGTAGACACAATAAACGAAATACCCTCTTCTTTAGCGGACTTCATAATGTTTAGCAATTCTTTTCGATTCGGCTCGTCTAATCCGTTAAAAGGCTCGTCTAAAAGAATCAACGTAGGTCGCGCAACAATAGCGCGTGCAAGCAATATTCGCTGACGCTGGCCTCCAGAAAGATCGCCAAATCTAACATCTGCTCTGTCTAGCAAACCAACATGATTAAGAGCGCTCTCAACAGCTTCTTTCTGACTTTTTTTAAGCAAACCAAAAAATCCAGTTTGCCTACTTAAGCCCATTGCTACAACTTGACGAGCGGTGATTGGAAAAGTCAAATCCAAATCAACTTGTTGAGGAACATAGCCTATTGAAACCGTTTTCGGCATTGTTAAGCTTCCATTACTCACTCGCACAATACCAATAATCGCCTGCAAAAACGTTGTTTTCCCAGAACCGTTAGGCCCAATCAAAGCTAAAGCCTCTCCAGCTTCTACACTTCCGCTAAGACCAGTTACAACAGTTTTATAACCGTACGCTAAGTCGCAATCTTTCATTGCGAGAACGCTCTTATTCACTATAAATTAACCTTCTTGTAACTACTTTTGTAGTGATTTATGATTTTCCGCCACTTCTGTAGCTACCTATTAACTACTTTTTTAGCGCATCTTTTACAGATTCTGGAAGGTCTGGAATTTTGCCATCCCAAGCCTTAACAAGAGTCTGAACGTTGTGAACAATAGAACCAATATATGTCTCGCCAGCCGAGCCAACAGGACCAAGAGAATCGCCGTAAAGCGCATCGTCTCCAATAATCGCCTTTACACCTGCAGCAGCAGCCACAGCCTTAATAGACTTGGAATTGTTGGAATTTTCGGCAAAGATTGCTACAGCACCAGACTTTTTAACAGCTTCTGCAGCCTCCTTAATGTGGTCTGCTGTTGCATCTTGCTGGCTGTTAAAGTCGGAAAGCGCTGCGCCAATAAACTTAACGTTGTAATCGCGCGAGAAGTATCCAAATGCATCGTGCGAAGTAAATAGAACGCGATGCTCCTGCGGAACACTATTCAAAGCACTAGTTGCCCAAGAGTCTAAATCGGTAAGCGACTTAACGAACTTTTCAACATGCTCGTCGAAGATTGACTTGCTTTCTGGAAGAGCTTTGCCAAGGAAGTTACCAATATTCTTGACTTGAATCATAGTGTTCTTAGTGCTGGTCCAGATATGCGGATCGTACTGGAATTCTGGCTCCTTCTCGCCTTCTTCTGGTGGGAATGGCCACTTTTCGGCGTGAACCTTTTCAATACCGCGGTCAATCTTGTAAGGAAGATTCTTTTCTTTAGCAGCTTGCGCTTTTGAATCCTTGATTTCGTCGGCAGTAAGAATGCCAGAAGTTACACCCATTGTGCCCTTAAATCCAGTAGCTTTTACAGCCTGATCTAAGAAGTGCTCAAGATCTACTCCAGAAACAAGCATTAAATCTGCTTTAGAAAGCGCTTTGGATTGGGCTGGAGTCATCTCGTGCTCGTGAGCAGATGCGTTTGGAGCAAGCAAGCATGTAAGGTTGATTGTTGACTTTGCTTTGTTTGCTGGCGCGCCAATCACAGACTTTTTGCCTTGAGAATCGGTTTTATTAAGGCTTAATCCAGATTTTGCATCTGCAGTGGATGCGATTTGAGTTACGTAATCGCAGATTTGCGTGGTTGTTGCAACTACGTTTACTTGATTGCCGTTAGTCTTTTGATCTGCTGTCTTAACTGTTGATCCACATGCGCACAAGCCAACAGTTAGCAAAGCGGCGGTGGCTGCGGTGGCAAAAATTCGTGCAGTTTTCACTATTTTCCTTTCCGGAATCTATGAATTCACATTATTGAAATTCACATTATTGCAATTTTTCTTGTGTTTTCCTATGCACTTTAACTTGTGCTATCTTTTTTAATCTTGTAATTAGGAAAGATTATCGTTAGCAATAACGCTTTAAGCATAGAAAAAATAAAAAGCTTGGTCAATAAAATCACAAAAAATTATCGGAATTTTTTATAAAACAGCGTGTCGCAATTTTTTTGTTTGATATAATTGCGATTTTTCTTGCGACCTTTCTTGCGATTTGCCAATAAATGATGTATAGGAACGCAAAATTGTCACTACTATCAAGCAATAATAACGCATAATCAACAATCGCACACAATCAACAATCACGCATAATCAACAATCGCACATATTCACTAGAATCGTAAGTATGACTCCACTTCTAAACACAGCCAGTATAGATGTAAAAGATGCTAGCAAATGCTTAAAAAAACCAAACGAATCAAGCAATAAGTACTCTAGAGGCGTTCTTGGATTAGTAACAGGATCAAACGCATACCCAGGAGCGGCCGTTTTAAGCACAAAATCTGCATCACGCAGCAACATTGGCATGGTTCGCTACGCGGGGCCATTTAGAGCGCAAAATCTTGTTTTACAAGCAGTTCCAGAAGCCGTTGTTTCAGATTGCTTGCAAGGAAAAGTCAATGCTATAACTGTTGGATCTGGAATCCCAGATTATGAGTATTGCAATGATGATTCAACAAAATCACAACGAGACTATATTTTAAACTTGCTTAAACCATATAGCGCACATAGTGCAGAAAATCAAGAAAACACAAACCTACCGCCCGTATGCGTAGACGCTGGAGCGCTTGATTTATTGCCTAAAAAAGTTTGTGAAAAAGTTGTTTTAACTCCTCATGCTTTAGAATTAAGCAAGCTATTAAAACGTTATAACCTTGATTTTAGCGCGGAAAATATTGCAAAAAATCCTGTAGAATTCGCTCAAAAAGCGGCAGATCTTACTGGAGCAACCGTTCTTCTTAAAGGCTCTACAACTGTTGTTGCATCTGCAGAAAGTTTGAACTTGCCAATATTTACTTGCACATATGGCCCATCTTGGCTTGCGACCGCTGGGTCTGGAGATGTTCTTGCGGGTATTTTAGGCGCACTTCTTGCGCAGAATAATTGCGAACTAAATCAAAATGCAAACTACGCATTAATCGCTGCTAGCGCGGCTGTGATTCATGGATTGGCCGCAAAGTTGGCTGCAAAGTCGTACGCAAAGTCGTACGCAAAGTTAGACGCAAAGTCGTATGCAAAAAGTGTTTACAATCGCGAAAATTACGAAAAGCGCGAAAATCGCGAAGATATTGAGCATCCAATAGTCGCAAGTAATATTATTGATGCATTGCCCTATGTTCTTGGATCTTTAATTAATCTTGATTAAAAGAAGAAAAGCGAAAGAAGAAAAATGACAAACACAAATATAAATGCAAATAAAAATGCAAATAAAAACACAGAATCTGTTGAAATTCACGACGTAATGTTCGATTATTGCAAAGTTTTACTTGAGTGGAATTGCAGGAATTGCTTGCAAAAACAGTTCCCAGATTTAGTAGACACAATTTGCCCTAATGGCACTTTTGGAAAAGACGATTTGGCTGGATTCTATGAGTTTGAAGATCGTATGGACGGCGGCGAACTATTAAAAGACCTTTTGCCAGAATATGAGAGGCGATTTGGCAAGGATCTTAGCAACGCTTTTCAATGGTATTGCGCACACTACGATCAAGTTCTTACACGCATGATGCCTGGAATGGTTGATTTATTGCACGATTTGCGCAAAGCTGGCTACGGCGTTTGGGGATTGACTAACTGGTCTAAAGAAACTTTCCCACTTGCATTGCGTAAATTCCCAGAATTGAACACACTTTTGCAGGGTACGGTTATTTCTGGCGTTGAAAAATTGCATAAGCCACAGCCCGAGATTTTTGAGCTTGCTATGAGCAGATTTGGGTTAAAACCGCAAACAACTGTTTTCTTCGACGATAAGCCAGTAAATATCGATGGCGCACATAACGTTGGAATGCATGGGTTTGTTTTTACTACAGCGCAAAAAGCTAGAGAGGATTTGGCATCGCTGGGCGTTAGATTGTAAGCGTTAGTAGCTAGTCGATAGTAGCTAGGCGTTAATCGCAAGATTATAGGCGTTAGTTTATAGTTGTTATAGTTGTAATAGTTGGAAATAGTCAAGTATAAAAAATAGTCAAGTATAAATCCCAAAAATCGGAAGGCTCTTAATAATGACGCTGCTGCAATTAAAGTACATTGTGAAAATCGTAGAGTGCGGATCTATGAACGAAGCTTCGCACGAACTTTATGTTTCACAACCAGCGTTAAGCTCTTCCGTAAAAGAGCTAGAGCGAGAGCTTGGAATTGAGATTTTTACAAGGTCTTCTCAAGGAATTGCATTAACGGTTGATGGAGCTGAGTTTTTAACATACGCGCGCCAAGTTTTAGACCAGGCAGATTTGCTAGAAGAGCGCTACAACAGCACTAAGCCTAGAAAACAGCTTTGCAGCGTTGCAACTCAGCACTACATGTTTGCTGTTGAGGCTTTTGTAGACATGATTCGCAGCATAGATTCTAACGAGTACGAGTTTTCGCTAAGGGAAACGCGCACAAAGAACATTATTAATCAAGTGACTTCAATGCGCGCAGATCTTGGCTTGCTTTATCTTTCCGACTACAACAAAGACGTTATTGGAAAAATGCTTCGAGAAAAGCATCTTGAGTTTCATCCGCTTTTCCGCGCTAATTTGCACGTTTTTATTTCTAGGAATAATCCGCTCGCAAATCGCAAGAAGCTTACTTTGGAGGATTTGCGACCATATCCGTTTATTCAGTACGAGCAGGGAGAAGACGGGAGCTTCTTCTTTACAGAGGAAGCGGTTTGGCCTCAACATCCGCCTAAAAAGATTAATGTTACAGACCGCGCAACCATTTTGAACTTTATTATTGGTCTTAATGGTTTTACAATTTGCACTGGAATCGACAATGGCGACTTGAATAACGAGAAAATCGTGACCATTCCGCTGGATTGCGAAGAAACCATGCTTGTTGGGTGGATTAAGAATGAGCGCACGAATCTTTCTCCTGCAGCACTTGCGTATCTTTCTCAACTCGAATCTGTGCTAATTAAACACGGGTATCAGGTAATAAATAGAGCTAAGTAAATAGTAGAGCCAAGTAGACAGCTGCGCGTAGCACTATGCGATAAAACTGTGCGTAGAACTTTGTTAGCATAGCTACAGATTTTGCAATTAGCCCTTATTTTGGGTTATTAACACGAATGTGAGAATGATTGCATGTGCCCCCTCAGGGATTCGAACTATTGAGGGATTTACCATCTAACACTAGGAAGATGTAAAAACCCATATGATAGAATCGAATCGAGAGCTGGGGCTCCCCCTTACCCTTGACCCTTCACGGGGTAGGTTTGGGGGAATGACCAGCTCTTTTGCAATAGCTAATTTTCCCGTTTTCTATTATGCAAACGCAATTTAGTTTCGTATCTTCTCTAGATAAACGTTTTTGAAGAATAGTATTTATTGAATCCCCTGTTACATTGGATATTCTAAAAAATAACGATATAATGAACGTAACGCGAGGGCCTCGCAGCTGCCGTTTACGTCAGATTGTTAGTCGAGGGGATCCCTCGCAATTTTCATTCTAAGCATATTTTCTAGGGTTATAGGTTCTAGTGTTATAGACCAAAATTTATTTTTTATTCGTCTAATGGATCAACTTTACGCGGCAACCCTAAATCGTCTGCTATATCATCATAGTCATCGCCACATTCATAAGGATCTAGCAGGTTATATGCTTCGATTAACAACTCTTTAGGCGCACTCTTGTGCAACCATGCTTCTACTAAATAATAATCAATTGCAATAGACGGTTCGCCTGCTCGAATAGCACTATTGGCTGCTTCTTTCCAAGTTTCATCCATGTATGGTTCAGCATAAGGCCGAAGTTTCTCAGCCATGTCATAACAAAGTTTCATAATATCCATTAGCTTTTCACACCTCTCTTATCTTCCACAACTGGGAATGCTGTATTAACGCGCATACTTTTAATTGTTTACCACCTTTTGCAAGGTGGTTAAAATCTGATAATTGTTGATTTAATATAAAATTTATTTTTTATTCGTCTAATGGATCAACTTTACGCGGCAACCCTAAATCGTCTGCTATATTGTCATGTATATCGCCGCACTCATAAGGCTCTAGCAGGTTATAGGCTTCTATTAGCAGCTCTTTAGGTGCGCTCTTGTGTAGCCATGCTTCTACTAAATAAGCATCAATTGCAACTGACGGTTCTCCTGCGTCAATAGCATCATTAACAAATTCTTTGGAAAATTCACTCATATATGGCTCAGCATAGGGACGGAGCTTCTCAGCCATATCATAACAAAGTTTCATAATATCCATTAGCTTTTCACTCCTCTCTTATTTTCAACGACTGAGAACAAGGTATTAACGCGCCACCCTTTTCTTTTTCTCGCTCAATCGTTGCAAAAAACTGAAAAACGTGGGGTGCTCCTCAGACTGATGTTCCAGTCTTGAAAGCTGGTTGCCGAGGTCCCCACGCTGGTTATACTGTATCACAATATTTATAGTATCACCTCTGCGTATGAGGGAAAGACTATAGTGGATTGTGAGTCCTGGACACTTCGTCTGTTCGGGACTCTTTATTTACTTATTGCGCTTCAAGGATTACCACTGCGTATTAGGTAAAGACTTATATGATAGAATCGAAGTGAAGGCTAGGGCTCCTCTTACCCCTTAATCTCGTAACGAGTTGGTTTGAGGGTATGACTAGCTTTCGTATATTCCAACTGTTTTATAGTCTTTAATGATTCATATGTTATAAGCGAAAGTAAAGGAGCCCACACAACGCCTAAGGTGAGTAAATCAACCGACGGCATGAAGCCGACTTTCAACGCAGGAAGACTCCTATAGCTCATGATAGCAAATATTGCTTTATTGCACAACTTTGACTTTGTTTGTATGCTAAATCTAATTTATAGAGTTGACGCGCAGGCGTATCAAAATTGTTGCGTTAAGGAAACAGTTTTGATACACAAATGTTGAGTTGTTATACGCAGATGCTGGCTTATTATACACAGATGCTGAGTTGTTATTATGTACAAATTGAGCAATAAAAACATATATAATCCCTAGCAAGTTGGATAATAAACTCATGAATATTGCAGATCAGCATAAAAAGGCAGCAGAGTTTATTGAGCGCTGGCAAGGTCGCGGCGACGAAAAACAGGAAACACAGAAGTTTTGGCTTGATTTTATGCAAAACGTTCTAGACGTTCCAAACGCAATAAACAATACCGAGTTTGAGTATCGCACTGCTGGCGGCGGATACATAGACATGTTGTGTACCGACTCTCGTTTTCTTGTTGAACAAAAAAGTAAGAATGTTGATCTTGATAAGCCAGAAGAACGTCAAGGTACTTTGGTTACTCCAGCTGAACAAGCTGTAAGATATTCCGACAATCTTCCACTCAGTAAAAAGCCTACTTTTATTTGTACATGCAACTTTAATACTTTTCGCTTCTACGATCTTGAGAAAGATCCAAGAGCGCAGAAGTCACCTGTTGAAGAGTTCACTTTAGATAAGCTTGCTGAACATTTAACTGTGTTCCGTAACATTTTTAGCGAGAATCGTTCGCGCAACTATATTGAAAAACAGCTTTCCGAAAAAGCTGGATTATTGGTAGCTAACTTGCACAACGAACTAGAAAAACAGTATGTAGATCCGAATAGTGAAAAAGAACATCATTCTTTAGCATTGATAACTGTTCGCATAGTGTTTTGCTTATATGCTGAAGATGCTGGATTATTTACGAATCATATTTTCAGTAATTATATTCATAACGCTCAATCTAGCGATCTTCGTAGAAAGCTTATTGACTTATTTAATACTCTTGATACTAAAGAAAAAGATAGAGATAAGTATCTTGAAGATGAGTTGCAACAATTCCCATACGTAAATGGTGGATTGTTCCGTGAAAATATTGAGATTCCGCAACTTACTGAGTCAATTAAAAATGCGATTTTGCACGCTGGAGATGATTTCGATTGGCATACAATTAGCCCAGTTATTTTTGGATCCTTGATGGAAGAAACATTAAGTCATGATCAGCGGCGAAAAGGCGGAATGCATTACACTACTGTGAAGAATATTCATAGGTTGATTGATCCACTATTTTTAGATGACTTAACAAATGAGCTTACAAAAATTGAAACTGATCAAAAGATTTCTAGAAAAATTCGCAAAAGCCAATTAGAAAAATATCAAGACAAGCTTGCAAGCCTTCAGTTTTTAGAACTTACATATGATATAGTGAAGTATTACCAATTTGTACACTTATACCTAGTAACTAAAACAGGTAACAAATCAAATATTAAACTGTGCGAAAAAAGAGATCCAATAAAACCATCTGAAATGATGAATTACAATCCAATTCAAAACTCATACTCAGCATTATGGAGTGAGTATAAAATCGTCAACGAACCAATCCATATAATTAACATAATCAGGAGAATATTAGAATATTATTTCCTTCAAATATGTGGGTATGACGGATTCACCCTTAAAAGCATTATGCTAAATAAAAGTAAAGATATGTTTATTACTACTACTAGCAGCAATATAGAAGATTACTCATACTATCATCTTGCCTCAGCGATGCTTGCATACATACAAACAAGAGAATCAGTAAGCATAATTGATGGTATTAATTATGTGGAGAATAGTTTTAATGTAGAACAAGTAAGAAAAACATTCGAAATGATTTTTAATTGCATGGTTCAAGGTCAACACTACGCCATGATGATGAATATAAATACAGACGATGAAATTTAAAATTGGCGCAGTTAATAAAATTATAAAGAATGTAGAAGAGCAAGGAAAAATAGAAATGGACTATAATAAATCAGAATTAGAAAATGAATTAGAAAAACTTATAAAGCAATATTCTGATAGTTTTTCATCAAAAACATATGATGAAGAAAACAATGAATACGATCCATTAATGAGACTGTTTAATATCACCCCTGCAATAAAACGTGAAAACAGGCAATATTGGGGTAGAGAATTAGGAAAATTTTGGGAAAGATTTGTTATCGAAATTTTTAAATTTTGCAGACCAGATCTTTTTAAACCAGCCAAAAAATATGGGAGAGACGAACCATACGACTTAATAGTAGGTAAATATGCTATTGACACAAAATATAGAGTAGGATCTGGAGATTCGGGCACTTTAAAAAAATTTAAACAATACGGAGAAAAGATATCTAATTTAGGTTATAAGCCTATATTCTTAATGGTTAGAGAAGACAATTTGCCCGCAGCTATGACAGCAATTCATAAAGGTGGCTGGACAACATATACAGGGAAAGCTTCATTTGAATTCATAACAAATCTTACAGGAATTGATATTTTACAATTGCTTAATAATTTTAACGATACCTATTGGATTGATAGATAAAAAGAAGATAACCGTAAATAAATGTTTACGGTTATCTTCTTTTTATCTATTCCTTCATATCTATACGTTTCTCTGCTATTTTTGCATACTCGGGATTAATTTCAATTCCAATCCAATCTATCCCCAATCTTTCTGCAGCGACTGCGGTCGTACCTGATCCTAAAAAGGGATCTATAACAATATTTCCATCGATTTTAGGAATAATCATTTCTACTAATCTTTCAATTAGTTCTATTGGTTTAACTGTAATATGCGTATTAAACCCATTTTTAGAATCTCTTTTTATTCCATCGAAAATATTTGATTGAAATCCCTCAATTCCATCCCCTTGCGTTTTTAATAGTCCAACATTATATAAACTTAGTGTATTCAAATAATTATTTATTATCGGTTTCTGTACTACAGTTATCGCTTCCCATTCATTCCTTAAAGCACTATGCCATCCACTCCACGATTCTGAATTTTTTACACCCATCTTTTCTAATTTTTTTTCAGCATTTAAACCTTTTGGTATGCCACTTTGTCTCTTCCAAACTAATGTATCCCTCGCATAAAATCCCTCATCTTCTAGAGCTACCTGAACGTGTGCAGATGTTCTAGTACTATTAAAAACCATTACATACGATCCCGGCTTTAATATTCTAAATAATTCTTTTCCCCATTGACGAATCCAATTTCTATATTCTAAAATATTTTCTCTGTTTTTCTCATACCACCTTTTATTTCTCACACCACCAGCTAAACCACTTCCATACGGAATATTTTTCACTAATGTTGATGAATTTTTCAATTTACTTCGTTCTACACGCCTCTCTATCTCATTTTGATTCCAGTCCCTACCGATAAACTCATAATTATAGGGGGGGTCTGTAACGCAACCAGCAATCGAATTATCTGGTATATTTTTTAGTATCTTCATACAATCTCCAATTACAACTTTATTAATAAAGTCCTTCATACAATAACCAATCTTTAATAATCTAGAATGTCTATACCAGCATGCACCAAACGGTCATATCTTTCTTTAGATATGATCACAGCACGTGGTTTTCCGTTTTTAAGTATAAAAGCAGCTTCGTCATTCTCAGCCAATTTTGTAATAATTTTTGATGATTGTCCTCGCAAAAAGTCAGACATATTATAAAAATCCATAGTACTTCTGCTATTTTTAGAACCCATATGTTACCACCTTCATATATAAAGTATGACAAATAGTAATGCATTTTTCAACTTATATTATAATGATAACAATAATTACATTTACTTTTTATTTTGACTGACATATGCATGCTTTACTTTACTACCCATTTATAGGTTAGATATCAAACTATTCTCCGACACAAACAGCATTTTAATTCTAAAATTATATTTCAAAAAATCCCACTGATATATTTTTATCGGACATTCTTCTCTAAACAAAGCAAAATCTATATGCGATAATTAGATTCATTCATTTCTATTTAACAAGTGATATAGGCAATATGTAATAATTTGATATGGAGGTGTTGCAGCAGTGAAAAGTAGACGTGCTAATGCAGTGTTATTTGGCTTCGATTTTCAGAGGAATGCGGCAATTATCCTCATGCTGGAAAACATCAAGGAGTTACAATCTATTCGTCTTGAGAGCAAAAATGAAGATATTGAATTGAAATTAGCTAATAATCAGAAAATTCTCGCTCAAGCAAAGGCTGTTGAAAAGAGTAGCTGTGATTTCTCTCATGTCCGAGAAAACCTTAAAAAGGCATTGACCTCTCTTTCGGAAGGAGCGAGCAAGACTACTGTACAGCAGTTGATTTTTATAACCAATTCTCATAATCCTTTCAACGATTCAGGTTCAAGTAGTATTTTTTGTGGTTTTCCTACTCATAGAACGTTTTCTACTTTGCCACCCTCTGCACAGAAAATAGTGAAGGGTTATCTTGCTAACATAGAGAATCCTCTTGATTTACAGAAATTCACCATACAAGTATTTCCGTTCGAGACCGATAATGATGTAGAACGATATAAAGCAGTTACGCAAGCGGTAAATGATTTTATCGGTAGTATTGATGCGAATTTATCACCTGGTCTTGGCAACTGGTTGCTTAAGATATGGCGTGATGCCCTTTTCATCAATGGCTCAAAAAAAGATTCATCTATTGAGTTGTCAAAAAAAGATATTATATGGCCTATTTTGGTACATGAGACAAATATTAACCGCTGTGATGATGATTTTTTGAGTCAATTTGAAATAGGAATATATGACGAGATTGTTAATCAATACAACGAAATAATTAATTACTGCTGTGAACGTATTGAGTTCTTTACAAAGATACTCTATGACTATATCCAGTTTCCCAGTACAAAAAAACCAATAGAAAAGTGTCAAGACTTTATAGACCATTCTTGGGAAAATTACAAATCAGAATTTTCATCAAACAACATTGATGCACAAACATTAGAAGGACTTACGAAAATTATTTTATACAATGTGATTCGTCGAAGAATTACCATTGACAAGATTAAGGATGGGGTAAATCTGTGATTATTCAGTCTATTAGGATAAAAGAAGGTCTCTTTGAGCGCACTTTTAATTTTATAGATAGTGTAAATCTCGTTTTCAGCGAAGAGAATAGTAAAGGAAAAACAACCTTATTACGCTTTGTACTATACTCTTTGGGATATAACGTACCTAGTACTAAAAATATGAGATTTGATCATTGCGAGGTTGTTTCTCAAATCTTGGTAGACAATATTGGCGACATAATCTTATCTCGCTACTCTAACGATTATATCGAAGCAACTGTAGCTAACGAGAAGAAAACGTACATACTGCCTGACCAATTGCATGATTTGCATAAAATGATATTTGGAACGGAAAATACAGATGTGCTAAATAACATTCTTGGAGCAATTTATACTGACCAGGAAAAAGGATGGACTCTTCTCAATCGTGGCACTGCCATTGGAAGTATTCGATTTAATATAGAAGAACTGATTCGTGGATTATCAGATTGTGATTGCAGTGATTTGATTCGTAAAGAAACACAGGTTTCTAAGGAACTTTCAAAATATCGACAAATGTCCAGTATAGCTAAATATCGTGAAGAAATCATAGCAGAAAGTGGCACAGTAGCATCTGATTCATATTCTGAAGAATCTGAGGCTGTTATTGCGCAGTTGCTGATGCAGCAAAAGTCTCTTCAACACGAACTTAGGAGAATTGATAAAAGCATTTCAGATAATAAACGAGTCAGACAGTATGTGTCTGAAATGAAGCTAATCATTCAGCTGCCAGATGGTACAGTATTTCCTGTTACTTCTGAAAGCATCATTGGACTCTCTGATACCATAGATTTTCTATTAGCCAAGCGTAAAATTACTTCTTCCGAGTTGCGATCTGTGATGCATGAATTAGCAAATGCGCAAAAAGAAAAAAACAACGAAGCAGAGCAACTAGCATTTTTCGAGTCAGAAAGTATGATTGATATTTTTGATAGACGTATTGCTTCTGTTCCTATTGATGCTAGTGCTGTAGATAAAAAAATAAAGTACTTGGAGAAGACACTAAAATTCATTCGTAATGAAATATCAAGGAAAACGAAATCTAATACAAGTGTTATAAAATCTCTTTACACTAACATGATTAAATATGTTACTGAACTAGGTGTAGGAGACAACAAATCTGTTGTGTCTTCATATCTGTTTACTTCCAACTTGAAGGAACTCTCAGGTGCTGTATTGCACAAAACTGTTTTTGCTTTTCGACTTGCTTATATTATTGAAATAGAAAAATATTTGCATATTAAACTACCTATTATTTTGGATTCGCCTAGTGGTAAAGAAGTGGATCAAAGTAATATTCAACTGATGATGAATATACTTAAAAGGGATTTTGCTGATAATCAGATTATTATCGCCTCCATTTTTAAGTACAATTTTAAATCCCCAAATGTGATAGAGCTTTACAACCGATTGATAGAAAACTGATTTTTTTTAATCAATATGAATCAAAGCTGATTAAATTAATATAGGATTCTTTAAGCGAAATAGAGCTGTTCATTGTAGACAATATTTTTAAAACAAGACGCCACTTGCATAAGCAAAACACATACCTTTAAAGCAAAATGACCTCTTAAAAAGAAAAAATCTAGAGTTTATTCTCGCTAGATTACCGCATAACATATTTTAACTTTACAAATTTCTAAAAAGCCCTTATTCATAATGCTTCTTTTAGACAGTAGCCAACAGACTTGTAATCATTTTCTATAAATGTGAGTAATCTATCATCATACATTTACTAAAAAATACGAATGCCAACTAACAAATGCTCACTTACAAGTCCAACTGCCTACTGCTTTTACTTATAGCGTACTTCAAGTTGTCAATTTGCTTAATCGGATTTCTTCTCATATAGATAGCTATCGGTTTCAATATTTTACTTTCATAAAAGATCCAAGCATTAATCTATTTTTTATTACTACTAATGTTTGAAATATAATCAATCAAACATTTTATACTACTATCAAAATCACTATAATCAGATTGAACAAAAATTTCATGATAATAAGATGATTTTATGTTCAGCGATTGAAGATTAGCTTCTCTAATTCTTATAACAATGAAACCTGCCTCCAATAACTCTGAAGTTTTCCGTTTATCCACATCTATTTTCCCTTCATGCCAGTATCCGCCATCATATTCTATGGCAAATTTTTTATCATGAATACTAAACGAAATATCAATGGACCAGTTATAGGAAAAATTATCATAATTGTATCTAGCTCCAGATCGAGCCGTTCCTATCTTTTTCCGAACAGCATCAAAGTATTTAAGTTCAATCCTTGATTTATTAGAATCTGTACATTCAGGACACACAGCACCATGGATTCTAGAAACTATAGATGCCTTATATGTATGAGCATGATTGTTTTCACACACCCACAAGGGCACAAAATTTAATTTTGCATTAGGACGAATACACCAAGGACTAACAGGATTTGAAGTATCCCATTGCTCAACTAATTTAGGATAAATCCAAGCTATTGATCCTTGAATTTTTCCACAGTTAGGACACAACTGTCCATCTTTTCTTTGTCTATCTCTAGGGGTAGATTGCCATTCATGACCACAAGCTATGCACTTCCACCATACTATTCTCTTACTATTATCTCTTATATTTTCAGGTGTATAAACACCGTTTTTCTCTTTTAGCCACTCAGAAGCTATCTCAGGATTCGTATCTGCCAAAAAAAGTCCAGTGCCAAGAGTTGCTTGACCTCTACATGCTGGACATCCTGATTCTAAATAAGAATACGGAAAAGCATATGGATGATGCCCCCTCTTACATTTAAACCTATATTCCCCATCCCCTGCGCGCATACCGCTCCAATTTGTTGGGTATACTGCTGTCTCGTATGGGCTTCTCTCATCATCCCATGATTCCAATAACTCAGGCACATCAGAACATAAAGTATTTTTTGCTTCTTCAATTGATAAAAAAGTTTTCTGAACATATGTTATTTCTGGTTCCAGAACTTTTCTCGTCACTTTTGGAGCGTAATGAGAAGCAGTGTTAGGATGCATTTGGCATGAACATTTTAATGAACCGTCATCAACGATTTGTCTACCGCAATGACTGCATACAACAAGTAGAATAGTACCAGTATTATCTATAGAACCATCTTTAAGGATACTAACTAATTCAAACCCACGTCGATTCACAAGAGTGCTATATTTACTAAAAATAGTTCCTGAGGTTATATGCACTATAGGATAATTTGACCTCATCAATGCATTCCAATAACAAGCTCTACATACAGGTTCACCAATATTAGCTTTCTCCATAATATACTTGATGCGATAATGTGCTTCTGTGTTGCAAATCTTGCATTTAGTAAGTATGTATAAATCTTTAGGATAGCTTTTAGAAGAATCATAGTTTTCAGCTAGCTCTAAACCTCCAGAAGTTAAAATATTTTCAAGCTCTTCTTTAGTTCGTAAAACTTTTCTTCCCATGATAAACTCTATATTCTTTATAAATTACTTTTAAAATTATTATATGCAATAAGTAAATAACCAGAATGTTTTCTTTGACACCTACTATCTCAATTATTGTTTTATCCTTGAAAAATTTAGCTTTTTGTCTGAGTGCAAGGTAGATGCATTTTCATATTATCTATCCTGTTCAATCGTCACTACGCTATCGACATGTTTCCATAAACGCAAAATAACACTCAAAAACCGTAAGAAACCAGTTTAAAAGCCTCAGCGCGCTAAACTTTTTAACGATATCCTTCACTAAGCACGCAAAACCGACTAATCCGAATATCCAATCACATCTTTCTCAACTTCGCGTATAACATCTTCGGATATGTTTTCAACAGCAATGCGGTAGACCTTATTCATACGAGGATTATAAATACCCAAATACTTAATATTCTGAAACTCTGGATGAATAGAATGCAAACCCATACGCCAATACATAAGCAGTTGAAGAGTCTGATCCTTATCCAACTTTTCTTTAGAAACTTTAAAATCCCACAAAGTATCAGCTGTTATAAAATCACCATCGCCAGCACTTACAGTATCAGTGTAACCGCCCTCTAGCGTAAAACCGTCAAGCACCTTCGGGCCATAACACTCAAGAAAATGAAGCGAACGCTGAACCATAACTCTAATGTTCTGTATTGTGTGCTCATCGGGATTGATTTCATCAAAAGGCCTGTAGCCAATAGGACCATATCTAAAGCATACGTCGAATCCAACAAGTTTGACGGCATTAACTATATCTTCATCGCCAAGTCCTTTAATGTCGGACATAAGTTTCAACGCATTATCGCGTTCGTTTATAATCATTGCGCCCAGTAAAGAAATTTTAAACGCGTCTATTGCACTCGATCCAGACATTAAACGAGTCATGTAGTCAACTACTATACCAACTAAACTTGGGTGAATGTTTTCTTTATCGTATAAGTCTTCTATTCCTTCGCCTAATGATTCTTCAACAAATTCTTTTCGTGGCAAATATCCGCCATAAGGTTGTTTAATGCTTTTAATGCGTTGTGTAACTGAATATCCCATAACTAAACACTCTCCTCTTTAAAAGTGCGTAAAAATTATAAAACTATTTTAATATAATCAGAGTACGTACGAATTTGTTGAGACAGAAAAACTGATATGTAATCCTTTTGTCTAACCCACTGCAATTTTTAACGTGTTAACAAAAGGGTCAAGTAGCGTGATGCTTGCGAAACGTATAACACAAAAGCAACAGTTTCAGAGTTCAGAAGGAAAAGTTTCATTATATCCAAATGAGTAAGAAACTAGACCCCACTTCGTAGTATTGCTAGCTGTTGATTAAATGTTTTATACTCTTTCACTCCGCACACCTCATAAAAATGGTCAGGGCACCGTATGCTTCCTGACCTAATCTTATACTGCAAGTTTATTTCGCAAGTTACGGCTTGTCAAGATATACTACAAAACGGGGTTATAGGCCTTTCGGCCTATAACCCCTCTATCTGTAGATAGAGGGGTTCAATTATTAAACATTAATCTTTTCGTTTAATTACTTTAAACAAAACACCCATCGCAACTAATACACTTACCATCAACACTAAGCTACTAACGGTCGTTCCTGTCCGTGGTAAAGTGGTTTTGGGCTTCGACTGTGGCTGCGGATTCGACTGCGGCACTGTCTCTTGTTTCGGCTGTGGCTGCGACTCTGGCTGCGACTGCGGAGTCGGCGTCACTGGCTGAGGCTGTGGCTCTTGCTCTGGCTGTGGCTGTGGATTTGATTTTGTTTTTTCTTTTACTGTTACTGTCGCTTGTTTTGTTGCAGTTGCTCCTTTGCTATCTGCTACTTTATATGTAATTTCATATGTGCCGACTTTGTTATTGTCAAAACCACCTTTATCTACTATTTCTACTTTTTCTTTTAAGTCACCGTCTTCTTTGTCTGTTGCACTTATTATTAAGGTTTTTAAATCTAAATCTTCTCCTACCATTATTTCTTTGTCAGCTACTTCTAATTGAGGTGCTTCGTCTAGGGTAGATATAGGTTTTATGCTAGTAAATTTCCATGTTCCTGTGAATGTTAAATCTTTGTCTGCTACTGTTTGCTCTTTAGCATCATATCCTATGAATGTCCATTTCCCTCCGTCTACTAATATTTCTTTTTGCGTTGGGTCAGCTGGAGTTATTTTTTCGCCTTTTTTATATGTATTTTCATTTTTTGGCAGTAAGTTTGTGACTTTATCTGGTAAGTTTTTGCCATCTTCTGATTTGAAATTATAGTTTACTTTATATTTTAAACCAGCATTAAAGTCTACGACTATTCTTGTTTTTTTGTCACTACTATCTAAAAGACCAACTGTAAAATCCTAATTTTCTTTTTCGTTATAGTATGGCTCTTCTAAATTTTTTGATTTCAAGACATATTTTCCCGGTTCTAAATAAAGAAGATTATTTGTTTCATAATAGCCTTGATCGTTTATTGTAGTTTTTTTCATCATTTTTTCTATAGAATTAATAGTATCTTCTTTTTCATCCGCACGAGAATGATTAGGTTTAATAGCAGATTTAACTAAAACCTCTTTATTATCTTCCACACGGTAAAGATCAAAACTATTATCTAAAGATGTTTTTTTATCTTCTTTAAATTGACGAACAACAATTTCTGTTGGTATGGCACGATAAGTGACATAATAATGTTTTGTAGTCAACATATTTCTATCTTTATCGTAACCATAAGTTAAATAATGATTGCCCTTTTCTTTCGTTGTGGCGTCATCTTTTTTAAATTCTTTTGTTTTTGGCTTATCTATATCATTATCACAGTAAATATATCCTGGAATTGTTTTTGCTTTTAACTGATCTAAAGTAGGTCTTTTTATTGAACTTTTTTCATCACCATCATATGACAATAAAGGAGTGGACAATCTAGCTTTGTAGACTGGATTATTTCCAAAGAAAGCTTTATCTGTTGTAACAATGTTAAGCATATCTTTTAAATCTAATTTTTTAAAAGCTTCATTAGAAAAAGAATTTTTATCTCTTTCACTTCTTTCTTTTAGAGGTGAAGATAATTTTTGGTTTGTTAATTTTCTATAACTACTGTCATCTATAAAGTGAAAATCTGCATCTACAGAAGTTACAAAAAATTTAAATATAGTATTTCCTTCTCCATATCTATCTACATAAAAAACTTGCGATAGTGCATCGTCTTGTTTAGTTACTTGATAACTAACTCTGATAAAGGCACGAGTTTGCTTTGGATTTACTTTAAATTTAGTTTCCTCTTTTAAATTTTCTCCAAGGACTTTTTTATTTACCGAAAGAGAAAATGGCGTTTCGGCATATTTACCTTCATTAAAAGAAATTTTATTGCCTTCTTCTAAGGTGTTAAAAGCATGATAAACTGCTCCAACTTGCGCTCTTGCAAGGCCTACATTTCTTTTTGGTAAAAATATAAAGTAATCAACTGTTCCATCTTGTGGATACCAATCTACAAATCTCCATCCTATTAATGTTAATTGTTTGGTATCTTTTCCTTTTGGGTTAAAGTCTTTTCCTTTTGGAGTGAAATAAATTTTTACTTTATCGTCTTTTTCTGCTTCAGCTTTTTGCAATTCTTCATTTGAAAAAACTTCTGGATAGAGATTTTCTGATGTTTTTTCAGTCATTAAATCATAATATCCATCATCATCTTTAGTTAAAGGATTAGTTTTGTTTGCAGAACCTGCGGTACGGCTACTTTCTGAGCCATTCCTTAAATCATTATCTGTACCCACCGTATCAGCGTGAACAAGTGTCGCTTGAGATAGAGCCATTCCAGAGGACAAAATTCCAACCACTACAACTGCCACCACAGCAGAAACGAAATGTTGTCCAAACTTACGCAAACTATAACGATTAACTTTCTCAGATTGCATAAGCTATGCCTCTTTTCTTCAATTAATTAATCAATCACTTTTGATAACAACCATTATAAAAAAAAAACGCGTATAAAAAAAAACGCGGTGAAAATCACCGCGCCACCTGTGCGCCAGACAGGATTCGAACCTGCAACCTTCTGATCCGTAGTCAGATGCTCTAATCCGTTGGGCTACTGGCGCATGTTCTCCAAAAACTTGGAACTTTAACTTTCCGTTGTTTTTGGCAACTTGACTAATATACAACCATCTTTGCAAAAATACAAACCCTGGCGTGTCGCCACGCCAGGGTTTGAATCTAAAACATAAGAGTCTAAAAGCAAAAAGCAAAAACTACTTAAGCTCTATGCTCCAGAACCTCGTCTACCATACCGTATTCTTTAGCTTGAGGAGCTGTAAGAATAGTATCTACCTCAATATCTTTACGAATACGATCAACACTTTGGCCAGTGTGCTTTGCAAGAGTGGATTCCAACCATTCACGCAAACGCAACATTTCCTTAGCCTGAAGCTCTATCTCTGTAGCCTTGCCAAAATCTTGACCCATTGCAGGCTGATGAATAAGCACGCGAGCATTTGGCAAAATCATACGCTTACCAGCAGCGCCAGCAGCAAGCAAAATCGCAGCAGCCGAAGCAGCTTGACCCAAGCACACCGTTTGAACATCTGGCTTAATGTACTGCATGGTATCGTAAATGGCCGTCATAGCCGTCATAGAGCCACCAGGAGAGTTAATGTACATCATTACATCCCTGCTTGGATCCATGCTTTCTAGAACCAAAAGCTGAGCCATAATGTCGTCTGCAGAAGTGTCGTCTACCTGAACACCCATAAAAATAATGCGGTCTTCAAAAAGCTTAGTGTATGGATCTTGCGTTTTCATACCATATGGCGTTTGCTCACCAAATTGAGGCAAAACATAACGATTTGTAAACACACCACTGGTCTGACCAAATCCGCCCAAACGCTTAGCGCGAGCAACAAACTTTGCTTCTTCACTTGCCATTAAAATCACTCCTCCCCACGCATAGAAGCTGGAGTGGTAACAATCTTATCTACAAAGCCATACTCCAAAGCCTGCTGAGCTGTAAACCAATGATCATACTCGTTGTCTCTGTAAATCTCTTCAACAGTATGACCAGTCTGCTGTGCCGTGAGCTCAGCAAGAGTTTTCTTCATATCCATAATAAGCTCGGCATTAATACGCACGTCTGTAGCAGTGCCACCAACACCGCCAGAAGGCTGGTGCATTAGCACGCGAGCGTGAGACGTAATAAAACGCTTACCAGGAGTGCCAGAACTCAGCAAGAACTGACCCATAGAAGCAGCCATGCCAACAGCAATCGTAGCAACATCTGGCTCAATAAGCTGCATAGTGTCGTAAATGGCCATTCCAGCGGTAATAGAACCACCTGGCGAATTAATATAAAGCCAAATATCTTTCTTAGGATCTTGCGCAGCTAGCATAAGCATCTGAGCGCAAATAATATTGGCATTTTCATCCTTGACTTCAGAGCCAAGCCAAATAATACGATCTTTTAAGAGTTGATTAAAAATCGAATCCGTTGGATTTTGTGGCTCCCCTTCTTGCATAACGGGAGAAGCCGTAAACAGATCAGTCACCTTATCTCCTTACAAACATTTTGAATATATCTAGACTATCGTGTGCGTGTGACCGCAAAACAAGAATGCGAAGTAAAACGCTTAACGCAATTAGACACACAACTAGATACACAATTAGACACAATCACTGCAAATAGCATAAGACAAAGTAATGTAAACGGTGCGTTTACTAATTCCGCAACTAAAAGCCACGCCATAATCGGAGCTTTTCTAGAAGACGCAAGTAAAGAAGCAGCACCAATAATAGATACAGAAATTGCGGAAACTTGCGAAATGTCAAAAACTTGCGAAAGCGCCGTTGTTGAAAAAATAGCGTATAAAATCACGCCAAAGCAAGCGCCAGTTGAAATACTCGGTTGCAAAACGCCTCCAGAAGCACCATAGCGCAAAACAAGCAAAGTAGCAGCCATTTTAATTAGCGCAAGAAGCAACAAAATAATCATAATATGCGAGTTTTCTGCCATATACGGAAAGCTAGCTACAGAAAACGCAAGTTGGCAAAGCGACCTACCATTCCCCATAATATGCGGAAACCAACAAGCTGCAACACCAATAACTAAGCCAGCTACAGGCATAAAACACAGCATTTGCATGCCGCGCAAAGCATGAGTTCTACACCAAATAATACCCAAGCGAAAAACGTAACCAACTAAGCCGCACACGGCACCAACAACAACAGCTAAAACGCAAATTTGCCAAGAAATCACGCAAGAAAATTGCGAAATATTGTAGTATCTAGAATGATGCAATAAAAACTCAACAACAAACGCAGCAACATAATTCATAACAAGAGCAAAAGGCAAGCAATACAAGCGCTCCGAGCGCGCAATATTTTTAAGTGCATTAACTATTACAGAACCGTTTTCGCGATTTAGAAACGCATAAAAACCAAAACCTTGAGTTTTACTGAGCAAACCTAAAGAAAGCACGGTACCAGCTAAAGGCGCGTTATACACTGCAGCCAAGCCAGCACCTGCAGCAGACGCAACTAGTATACGCTGAGTTTTAACAGACACATTAAAAATACTGCCGCAACGCTGAGCAATCATTGCAGCTAATTCTCTAGGAGCTACTTCCCTTCCGATTGAAATTCCAGAGCCAACAATGACGATTTGCAATAAAACATGTGCAATAGTAGAAAAAATTGGCATTTTGCTGCCACTAACGGCTTGTGGAATAGTAACGATTCGAGGAGGATTCTCCTTTCGCAAAAAATACCAAGCCAGTGCAGCAATAGTCATAGCAATTGTGCAAGATAGCACATAGCGATACCAAGGAAGACCTAAAAATACAGTGTTTTTAGCAGATTCAATTGAGCCAAAAGCAAGATATTGTACAGCGTAAAAAATAAGCGTAAGAACTGTTGCTCCTAAGCCAACAAGAACGCCAAGAGCAACCGAAGATGCAATAAAACGCGCTACTAGAATTGCAAAACTAAGTAACTTGCCATATTTGCCATATTTGCAAAACTTGCCAAACTTGCAACAAGATTCATGTTTAGTTTTAGAACTACTATCCATAATGTCTCGCAATTCTTAATATTTTCCTATAATAATCGTAATTATTTAATTAAATATAAGTAAGACCCAGCAGAGTTATGCTCTACTAGGTCTTAAACAACAAGATTATTAGAAGATTCTAATTTAGAAGACTCTAACTACTTTTCCGCAGCAAGCTCGTCGGCAACAGCTGCAGCAGCAGAAGCAGCCTTAACGCTTTCGTCTTCTGGCTCTTCATCTTCCGACAAGAAAGCACTCAAATCAAGAGCTTCTCCGCCAGCAACAAACTTTACAGCACGCATACCAGCAAGCAAGCCCTTAGAGCGAGCAACTTCTTGAACAGCAGAACCAAGCTGACCATTGCGAACAATAGCGTTAATAAACTGGCTTGGATCCATTCCGTACTGTTGAGCAACAGAAACCAAGAAGTTGGTAACGTCTGCTTGAGAAACAGAAACGTCGAGGCTTTCTGCCAAAGCGTCGAGAACCATTTGGTCGCGAAGCTCCTTTTCTGCAGCCTTTTCAGCCTCGTCCTTTTGCTCTTTAGTAGCCTTTTCTGGATCTGGAGTCATGCCCTTAAGATGCTCGGCAACAGCCTTATCTTTAACACCCTTTGGCACAGGAATTTCAACTTCTTCCTGAATCTTAGCAATAAAGGCATCGCGAGCAAGAGTTGCCTGGCGACCTTCATTTGCTTGCTCCAAAGACTTACGAACGTCTTCCTTAAGTTCCTTCAAGGTGTCGAACTCAGATGCTTCCTTAGCAAACTCATCGTCAAGCTTTGGCAATTCTTGAGCCTTAACGGAGTTAACCTTTACCTTAACCTGAGCCTTCTTGCCTTGGTTCTTTCCAGCCTCAAGAGTGCCTTCAAAAGTGGTTTCTTCTCCAGCGGAAAGACCTTCCAAAGCCTCATCCAAACCATCAAGCATGGTGTTGGAACCAAGCTCGTAGCTTACGCCATTTTGAGAATCGGCAACTTCGTCGTTAATCTTAGCTTCCAAATCAATGTTAGCAAAATCACCCTTCTTAGCTGGGCGATCAACACCAACAAGAGTGCCAAAACGTGCGCGCAAAGCCTCAAGACGAGCCTCAACATCGCTGTCTTTAACTTCTGGCTTCTCTACTTCGATTTCTACACCCTTAAACTTGTTAAGCTTGAACTCTGGGCGACGCTCAACAGTTGCAACAAACTTAAGCTTAAGTTCATCCTTAGCAGATTCTGGAACTTCCTGAACGTCAAATTCTGGCTGATCCATTGGGCGAATCTTCTTTTCTTCCAAAGCCTTAGAATAAAGCTCTGGAACAGCAGAATTTACAGCTTCACCGGCAACAGCTCCGAAGCCAACTCGCTGATCTACAATCTTGCCTGGTACGTGTCCCTTACGGAAACCTGGCACGTTGATTTGCTTTGCGATCTCTTTACGAGCCTGATCCATAAATGGCTCAAAATCTTCGAGATCTGCGGTAATGGTGAGCTTAACCTTAGTTGGCTCAAGATTCCTGACGCTGATTTTCACGCTTGCGCTCCTGAAATTACGTTTTCTAGCTTCTGCCATATGGCACAACCGTTACATAATAGCGCGAGTTACGGACTCAGCAATTAAATCGCTTTGCCACGTTCTTGCACCCTGCTCTACAAGAAACTCCTTAACATCAATATGCTCAATATTATCTTGCCAACAAAGATTGCGAATAATTTGCGGTTTAATAATGATTTCCGTAGGAGTATGCGTATCTTCCGCAATCTTGATTAAAGACTGCTTTACATTTTGTAAGCGCTCATATCTTTTGGGATGATGATCACGCCAATACTTCATAGATCGTGGAGCTGCTTGCGATTCTTGTGCGTCGCTAGAATCAGCAGAATCGCCAGGATCCGCAGAATTGCCAGTATCGCCAAAATCGCCAGAATCGTTGTAATTGCCATATTTACTACTTGAATCATCAAGCTTAGAAACAATAGCAACTTCCCCACTTTTAGCGCGACTAATCGCGTCTTCTATAACAGCTTTCCACACATTTGGCTTGATTTTGCGCTGAATTGGAGCATAACGTTCAAACATCTTGTCTTGTTCGCTGCCCGTGTGAATCCTAACTCGTTCGTTAAGAATGCGAATCGAGCGAAACTCCCTAGAATTACTTGGTTTTCGCTTGCCTGCTTCAATAATCGCAGCATCCGAAAGCAATAGAGTTGGCGCAATATCGTATTGACGAGCAAGCTCATCTCGCTTTTGCCACAGCTCTTTTGCAATCATTAAGCCGATTTTATCGTGCATAAGAACGCTTATATGAGATATTCTAAGCCAAGGATTTGGGTGAGGAGCCTTCTTTTGAGCACCTTTACTTAATAAGTGTGCAAACTCTTGATTTGCCCATAAAAGCTTGCCTTGCTTTTTAAGCTCGCTGCTCATTACTTCTTCTAATTCGATTAGCAATTCAACGTCTAAAGCCGCGTAATTTCGCCAATCTCTAGGAAGAGGTCTATACGACCAATCCGCTGCAGAATGTTCTTTTGCAAGAGTCAACCCCAAATAATATTCAGTTACAGAGCTTAATCCAAAGCGCTTTCTGCCAAGCAATTTAGCTGCGATTTCTGTGTCAAATAAAGCACGCGGACGCAAACCAATATCGAAAAACCCTGGCAAATCTTGCATCGAATCGTGAATAATCCAAGGCGCATCCCCTACTGCCTTGTTAAATTCATTCCAATCAACGCCAAGTTTTTCTAGAGCTATTGGGTCTAGCAATCCAATTCCTGCACCTTTACGTTTGAACTGAATCAGCCAATCTTCATGACCATATCTAAAGCCAGATGCACGCTCTGCGTCTGCAGCCAAAGGACCCGACCCTACTGCTAACAAATTACAATATTCTTTATATGATTCAAGCGTATCAATGACTTCTGGAACTCCTTCTCTAGGCTCTTTTAAAAGCTTTGGTTCCTCGTTCAAAGACGCCTCCCGATTGTACGCTTTAGCCAAATTCTTACGTTTTTGCAAAATATTCTGTACTTTTTGCAAAATATCCGTAAAAAATATTTAAGCCGTGTTATAGATTGTGCATCTTTTAACACGGCTTCAACTTTTGCACACAACTACGACTAATCACAAATAAGTAATCAATTAAATAATCAATCTGTTTTATTGTTTGATTCTTATTGAGTTACGCGCTTAACCAATTTAGTTTTAAGGAATCTAGTAAGAGTAAATGCAACTACCGAAACCAAAATTGTTGGAATAATGTAGAGGGCATGTAAACCCAAATCCTTTATTGGGAAAGTGGCAAGTTCTGTGGCAATAGTTATAGAAATAGATATTATCGGAACTTCAATAAGAGGTTTTTCATCGAAAGCCGCGACGATATTTGTTGGTAATAAAATTATCGGCAAAACAATTAAAATAATAATCGCTGTACCAAAGCCAAACTGATCATTACACCGCACAAAAATAGCCAACGCTAATGTAAAAGCTAATGCAATCCAACAACCTATTCTGCGCTTCATTGCGTATCCTTTCTCTAAAAAGGGTGTTTATGTAATTATACAAAAATCCTTCAAAAAAAAACAATACAATACGCAAAGATTTCCTAAATTACAGTTACATTTTTGACGCAATTTAAATGCAGTCTAAATGCAGTCTAGTACACAACAAAACCGTGGTCTTTGAACTGGTTTACAACTCGCTCTTTTAGCGCTCTAGAAGGTCCTTTTTGATTCTCAAGAGGGTATGGAATCCTAAGCTCATGCCACTTTGGGCGGCCTAGCTGATGGAATCCAAGCACGTCAATATGCTCAACAGCATCCCCAAACGAATCGCAAATCTCAGCAACTTTTTCAACGTTTTCTTCGCTGTCTGTAAGACCTGGAACAAGCACAAAACGCACCCAAATCTTCTTACCAGCCTTCGCCAAGCGCTGACCAAAGTCAATAGTTGGCTGAAGCAAGCCGCCAGTTACTTTTTTATACGTTTCTTCAATACCAGATTTAACATCTAGCAAGCAAAGATCAATATCGTCAATCATTTCGTCTGTATAATTGCGATTCAAAAAGCCCGAAGTATCTAAGCAAGTATGCACGCCCATCTCTTTTGCAGCACGAAACACTCTAGATACAAAAGCTGGTTGCATCATGGACTCGCCGCCAGAAAATGTGATTCCGCCGCCTGTTGCCTTAAAAAGACTTTGATAACGGTCAACTTTTTTAATCATTGCATCTAAGTAGACTGGCTTTCCGTCGCGCATTTTCCAAGTATCAGGATTTTGGCAATATTGGCAACGAAGTGGGCAACCGCTCATAAAAACAGTCATACGAGTGCCAGGGCCATCAACAGAAGTGTTAATATCCCACGAATGCACAAACCCAATATCGCCAGTTTTAAGAGCAACTAAGCGGTCTTTTCTGTCTAATCCAATTGGAGATTCAAAACCAGAAAGACCACCCATTAAAGTTTGTCGGGCATACTCTTTTGACTCCTTTAACATGTGCTGAGTCGTAGTGCGAAAAGCTGTGTTTTCAACCATTTACATGCCCTCCTATAACCGTCTTTGGTAATCTTTAAGTCTATTTTATTTGAAAAGCCGCCAGGAGCAAAACCTGCTCACTCCCGGCGGCACTCATAAATCAATCAGAATCAGTCAGTAACTGAACCCTGGTGGAATGTACGAGAAATAACGTCGAGCTGCTGCTCCTTAGTGAGCTTTACAAAGTTCACTGCGTAGCCAGAAACACGAACCGTAAGATGCGGGTACTTTTCTGGGTGCTCAACAGCGTCTTCAAGCTGTTCCTTGCGCAAAACGTTGATGTTTGCGTGGTACAAGCCGTGGCCGTTGCCAGCGTCCAAAATACCAACAAGGTTGCTAATGCGCTCGCCTTCATCTCTACCCAAACCATCTGGAGTAATGGTGTTAGTCAACGAGATACCATCGAGAGCATCGTCATAGTCAATCTTGCCAACAGAGAACATGGATGGAAGCATACCGTGCGAATCCATACCATTTTCTGGGTTTGCACCTGGAGCGTAAGGAGTGCCCTTCTTGTGGCCAGATGGGAAGGAACCAGTGTTCTTGCCGTACTCAACATTAGAAGTAATAGTCAAGATGGACTGAGTTGGAACAGCATTACGGTACACAGGCAAACGCTTTACCTGACCCATAACAGTGCTTACAACCCACTTTGCCAAGTCATCAGCACGATCATCATCGTTACCGTAGATTGGGAACTCGCCAACCGTCTTGTAGCCAACGATTAAGTCGTCGTCTGCGCCTTCGATGTACTCGTACTCGTGGCCTTCTGTATTCTTAGCATCCTTGTTGTAGATTGGGTAAACCTTTGCATACTTTAGAGCAGCCAAGGAATCTGCAGCAATAGACAAGCCAGACATACCGCAACCGAGTGTACGATAGACTTCCCTATCGTGCAAAGCCATCTCAATGGACTCGTATGCGTACTTATCGTGCATGTAGTGGATTATGTTCAAAGCCTCAATGTAGGTTTCGGAAAGCCATTCCAAAGCCTTCTCGTAGTTGGCCTTAACCTTCTCGTAGTCAAGAGTTCCATCAGCTTCTGGCTTGATTGGGTCAATAACGCCCTTATCAATAACCTGCATGCCAGTCATCTCATCGCGGCCACCGTTAATCGCGTAGAGCAAAGCCTTTGCGGAGTTAACGCGTGCAGCGAAGAACTGCATTTGCTTACCAACGCGCATTGGGGAAACGCAGCAAGCAATAGCAGCGTCATCGCCCCAGTGCTCACGAATATCTTTATCGGACTCGTACTGAATTGCAGAAGTGTCGATAGAGATTCGTGCGCAGAAACGCTTGTAGGCTTCTGGAAGCTTTGGATCCCAGAAAATAGTGATGTTTGGCTCTGGACCAGGACCTAGATGCTCAAGAGTCAAAGTGTTGAGCAAACGGAACGAAGTCTTAGTAACAAAGGTGCGACCATCATCGCTGAAGCCTGCATCGGACCAAGTTGCCCAGTATGGATCTCCAGAGAAGATTGCGTCGTAATCCTTAGTGCGCAAGAAGCGTACAATACGAAGCTTCATAACCAATGCATCAATGATTTCCTGAGCATCGGTTTCGTTGATTAATCCAGCCTTCAAATCGCGCTCAAAGTAGCAATCGAAGAATGCGGAAACACGGCCGAAGCTCATTGCAGCGCCATCCTGGCTCTTAACAGAAGCAAGATAGCCCATGTAAGTCCACTGAACAGCTTCCTTAGCGGTTTGAGCTGGGCGGCTCAAATCCAAGCCGTACTCATTACCCAAGTTAATAAGCTGCTTCAAAGCCTTGATTTGCTCATCGTGCTCTTCGCGGAAGCGAATCCAATGCTCAATCTCGGTCTCAGTAAAGTCGTTGCGGTATGGAATAGAATCCTTATCTCGCTTCTTGAACTCAATAAGCATGTTTACGCCGTAAAGAGCCACACGACGATAATCACCAATAATACGACCACGGCCATAAGCGTCTGGCAAACCAGTCAAAATCTTGTTGTGGCGAGCAATCTTAATATTCTTGGTGTAAACACCAAACACGCCATCGTTATGAGTCTTGCGATAAACGGTGAAAATCTTCTTGATTTCTGGATCTACTTCCTTGCCAGCTTCCTTAATGGCCTGCTCAACCATTCGCCAACCGCCGTTTGGCATCATAGCGCGCTTGCAAGGTTCGTCGGTTTGAAGACCTACGATTACGTTATCTACTTCTGGGCTTTCAATGTAGCCTGCTGGCATTGCGTCAATTCCTGCTGGAATATGTGTTTCAACGTCGTATACGCGGCGCTCGCGCTCGACAGCCAAGTAGTTGTCGTCGAGGTACTTCCACATATGCTTAGTTTTTTCGGTAGCGTCTGCCAAGAAAGTCTCATCACCCTCGTATGGAGTGTAATTCTTTAGGATAAAGTCACGAACGTCAATATCTTTTTCCCAATTGCCGCTTGTAAAACCATCCCACGCTTTTGCACGAAGATCCTCTTCGCTGAGAACGGATGCATCCACTGATGCCATATTTGACTCCTTTCGTATCCACGACGCTTCTTCACGTCGCCTTCTCTACTATGTTAGAGCAATGTTTAAACAGTACACGTCGATTTTTGGCATTTTTAACGTGAGTTACCTCACATTTTACTGTTTTTTAGCTTATTTTTAATAAAAATGCTAGTTTGAATCCTCAAACTAGCACATATACAACGCGTAGCGAACGGGCGGTTGCTTGCGACTTTTCCCAAGCTTCACCAATCCGTTCCCAGCCTCCGCCTATTCCCTAAACGCCGTTGTTACTGGAATTCGCCTATCTCTGCCAAACGCAATCGCACTAACTTTTGGCCCTAACGGATACTGCCTACGCTTCCATTCTGCGCGGTCTACAAGCCGAATAACTGTATCAACTGTGCGCTCATCAAAACCATCTGCAAGCAAATCCGCCCTGCCGTGAGCAAACTCAATATGAGCCTCTAACACTTTGTCTAGCAAATCGTATTCTGGCAAAGAATCCGAGTCCTTTTGCCCTGGCCTAAGCTCGGCACTTGGAGGCTTAACAATAGAGTTTACAGGTATAAGAATGCCATCTTTTGGAGCATTTTCTTTAGGATTATTTTCTTTAGAAAAATCTTCACTGCCAGCAATAGGCAACATTCCAAGACCTACGCCATTTTTAGCAGCGCGATTACGCCATCTAGAAAGCGCCCAAACGCGAGTCTTAAACAAATCTTTAATAGGAGCATACCCACCTACCGCATCTCCATAAATCGTAGAATAACCACATGCAAGCTCCGACTTATTGCCAGTAGCTAAAGCCAGCAAACCTTTCGAATTAGAATACGCCATAACAATCACGCCCCTAACTCGCGCTTGCAAATTTTCTGCAGCAACACCTTGCAAATCAAGCTGATTTTGGAATGACTTAAAAAGCGGCTCAATAGGCTGAATATCGTAGTGTGCACCAAGGCGCTTAGCTAAATCGCAAGCATCGTCTTTAGAGCCAAGCGAAGAATACATGCTTGGCATTGAAATTCCCCAAACGTTTTGCCCTCCGCAAGCATCTGCCGCCATAGTTGCAACTAGCGCAGAGTCAATTCCGCCAGAAAGTCCTAAGCAAACGCCCTTAAAGCCGTTTTTACGCATGTAATCTCTAAGTCCTAAAACGCATGCGCAATAAACTTCTTCGTCTGGGTCTAATTTTTGAGCAATTGTCGAGCACTTTTGCACATCTAAATCTGTATTAAAATCAACAAAACTTAAGTCTTGATCAAACATCTTAGAACGCTCAATCAAAGACCCATCTGCGTTTACTACAAAGCTTCCGCCATCAAAAACAAGATCGTCTTGAGCACCAACTTGATTTACGTAAACAAGCGGAGCATTAACCTCTTTTGCGCGCTTTTGAGCCAACTTTAATCGAATATCCGTTTTGCCTTCTTCGTACGGAGAACCGTTGATTGTTACTAAAACATCAATCCCCTCCTTAGAAAGACGCGCAACTGGGCCGCCATCTTGCCAAATATCTTCGCAAATCGCAAATCCTAATTTTGCACCTTTAACGTTTAGAATTCCGCAATCATTTCCAGACGAGAAAATTCTAAATTCGTCAAAAACGCCATAATTTGGCAAGAAATGCTTATCATAAACAAGCGCCACTTTTCCATTGTTAATAACAAGCAAGCGATTTCTTGGCTTACCTAACTCATCGTCTACACCAACCGTTCCAACAACAACGTATAAGTCGCCTAATCCACTATCTTTTAAGCTTTTTGCAAGACTATAAGCAGCATTATTAGCTGCTTTTCTAAAAGTCGCTCGCAAAGCAAGGTCCTCGATTGGATACCCTGTTAGTGTCATCTCTGGAAACACAACAATATCGGCGTTACCACTGCTTGCGTCTTTGCAAAATCGCAATATTTCATCCGTATTTTTGCTTATATTTCCAACGCAAGTGTCAATTTGAGCTAAAGCTAAACGCAAAGAAGTCATGTTTTTATTATAAGCCATATTGAATAAGCCATATCATTTTAAATCCTTCTAAAACAAAAAGATTGCAAAACGCCACGCCAAAACAATAAGGAAAAACAAAAAATCAAGCCCTAAATGCAAAAAATAATTGTTGATTATCTTATTGATTTTATTAGCTTTACTAACTCGTCATAAATTATACAAATAGAAAATAGGTAGCGAAGAGGCTGCAAAATCGCATATATTGATATTCCGTTGCTAAGAAACAAAATAATCAACGAACAAAAAACATTAAAGGACAAGGGGAAAAACATGAAAATCACAAAAAAGAACACAAAGATTATTGCAGCTTTTACAGCACTAACTGCGATTTTGGGTCTTTCGCTAAGCGCATGCGGATCTTCTGCAAATGGAGCAACTAAAGACGATAAAGTGATTAAGGTTGCAGCTTCCCCAACTCCTCACAGCGATATTTTGAACAAAGTAGTTAAGCCGATTTTGCAAAAGCAAGGCTATAAGTTGGTTGTTAAGGAATTTACTGATTACGTGCAACCAAATACTGCTGTAGAAGAAGGCGAAGCAGACGCAAACTACCATCAGCATTTGCCATACTTAGATAACTTTAATAAAGAAAGAGGAACGCATATTATTTCTATTGCTGGAATCCACTTTGAGCCATTTGGACTTTACCCAGGAAAAACTAAAACAATTAAGGACTTAAAAGATGGCGCAACAGTTGCTGTTCCTAGCGATCCAACCAACGAAGCTCGCGCACTTCTTCTTTTGCAAGACGCAGGTCTTCTTAAGCTAAAGAATCCAAAGGATGTTAACTCAACCAAGAAGGATATTGTTTCTAATCCAAAGAATCTAAAGTTTAAGGAAATAGACGCCTCTTTGGTTCCAACAGTTGTTAAAGACGTTGATTTAGCTGCTCTAAACGGAAACTACGCTATTCAAGCTGGATTTAACCCAATTAAAGATCCTCTTACAAGCGAAAAAGTTGGAGGCGTTGCTGCTAAAACATACGAAAACATTATTGCTGTTAAGAAGGGCTCCGAAAAGCTTGCTAAAATCAAGGCTCTTATTAAGGCACTAAAAACCGACGCAGTTCGTGATTTTATAAATAAAAACTACAACGGCGCTGTTTTGCCAGTGTTTTAACGTGACTACAGCGTTTAATCGCAAATAAAAAAAAAGAGACATGTGCCTCTAAAAAACTAGAGGCACGTGCCTCATATTTGTTTTACAATTCGTTCTACAATCGGTGGAAAAATGATTCAGATTGAACATCTTTATAAGACTTATTCAAGCGGCAAAACTAAGCACGAAGCGCTTAAAGACATTAATTTGACTATTGAATCGGGAGAAGTCTTTGGAATTTTAGGGTCTTCGGGAGCTGGAAAATCTTCGCTAGTTAGATGCATAAACCTTCTAGAAAGACCTACGAGCGGAAAAGTTGTAATAGACGGAAAAGATATTACAGATGCTAAAAATCGCGATTTATCTAATATCAGGTCAAATATTGGCATGATTTTCCAAAACTTTAGTCTTTTTCAGCAGCGAACCGTATTGCAAAATGTGACTTTTCCTTTGGAACTAAACCACACGAATAAAAACGAACGAGAAGAGCGAGCAAAATATTTGCTTGACTTAGTTGGATTAAAAGATTTAGCAAACCGCTACCCTATTCAGCTTTCTGGCGGCCAGCAGCAACGTGTTGCTATTGCGCGAGCGCTTGCTAACAATCCTTCGATAATGCTTTGTGACGAAGCTACAAGCGCATTGGATTCAACAACTACAGCGCAAATACTTGACTTGCTTAGAAGAATTAACCGAGATCTTAACGTTACATTGGTTATTATTACTCACTCTCTTGCAGTTGCACGCAATATTTGCGATAGAGTTGCAATGATTGACGGCGGAAAAATCGTAGAAATCGGCGATACTTCAACGCTTTTCAAGAATCCGCAAAGCAATATTCTAAAAACACTTATTGCAAACGAAAATGTTGAAAATCATAGAGATAACAGCAAAAACATCAGCAACAGCAACGAAAACAGCGAGGTGAAATAAAATGCCAGAAAATATTTCACAATTTATAGACGAATATGGAGAACTAATTATTGAAGGCACAAAAGACACAATTGTTATGACTTCAATATCTACATTATTTGCATACGTAATAGGACTTCCAATAGGAGTTCTTCTTATAACAAGCGCAAAGCAAGGAATTTGCAAAAACGCGCTGCTTAACACTGTTTTAGGAAGCATTGTAAACGTTGTTCGATCTATTCCGTTTATAATTTTGCTTGTTGCTATAATCCCACTTACAAGGCTTATTGTTGGAACATCTTTAGGTGTTCCAGGAGCAATTGTTCCGCTTGTTATAACAGCTGCGCCATTCGTAGCGCGAATTGTTGAGCAATCTTTGGCAGAAGTTGACGGAAGTCTTATAGAAGCTGCTCAAAGTTTTGGAGCAAGCAACACACAAATCGTGTTCAAAGTATTGCTTTTTGAAAGTTTACCTTCGCTAATTCGCGGAGCAGCATTAACGTTTATTACGCTTTTTGGATTCTCAGCAATGGCTGGAACAGTTGGCGCAGGAGGACTTGGAGATATTGCGATTCGCTACGGATATCAGCGTTATCAATACGACGTTATGAGCGCAGCAGTAATTTTGTGCATTATTCTTGTGCAATTAGTGCAAAGCATTGGAGATTTAATATCCAACAAAATCAACCATCACGAGCGCTAATATTAATCAAAATAAACAATAAACAGTCTTTAATGTATGGGAGAATCGCAATATGACACTTATTAATATGCATACGTCTGAAGGCGATATAAAGATTAATCTTTTTGACGATAAAGCGCCTATTACAGTAAAAAATTTCGTTGACTTGGCAACTGGCGCAAAAGAATGGGTAGATCCTTTTAGCGGCGAAAAGTCTAATGAGCCTTTCTACAATGGCTTAACTTTCCACAGAATTATTAAAGACTTTATGATTCAAGGCGGATGCCCTCTTGGAAACGGAATGGGCGGCCCTGGCTACGAATTTGACGACGAGATTGACCCATCGCTAAAGTTCGATAAGCCATATTTGCTCGCAATGGCAAATGCTGGAAAGCAACGCGGACGCGATGGCCGCTTGCATGGCACGAATGGATCGCAATTCTTTATAACAACTGTTCCAACTCCTTGGCTTGATGGCCATCATACAATTTTTGGAGAAGTCGTAGATGATGAGTCTAAAGCTGTTGTAGACAAGCTAGAATCTGTTCCAACAGATAGGTCTGACGCTCCACTAGAGCCAGTTGGAATCGTATCCATTGATGTTATTAAGTAAAAACATTAGCTAAAATAAAGCAAAAATAGTATAAAAATTGCAATAATAAAACTTCCAGCCAAAGCATTATTTGACTGGAAGTTTTATTGTTTAGTTGCGCTTTAGCTACGATTTAGTTACTGTTTAGTCGCAGCTTAATCGCGTTCCATTTTTCTAAGTCGCGGTTCCGCACTATCTTTTGCACCCGTAATTCTATAAACGTCAAAAACGCCATCAATCTTACGAATTGCAGCAAGAAGAGTGTTCAAATGTTGAGGATCTGCCATTTCGAACGTAAATTGGCTTGTAGCAACGCGATCGTCTCCAGTAGCAATCGTTCCCGAAAGAATATTTACGCCATGATCCGAAAGAACTCGTGTAACATCCGAAAGCAAATGCTGACGATCCAAAGCCTCTACTTGAACTTTAACAAGGAACAAGCCTTTATCACTAGTCCATTGCACAGGAATAACACGCTCCGATTGCGACTTTTGCAAATCAATCATATTCTGGCAATCCGTTCTATGAACAGAAACACCCTGATTTCTTGTTATAAAGCCAACAATGTCATCTCCTGGAACAGGCATGCAACAGCGCGCAAGCTTAACCCAAACGTCTCCAACACCCTTTACAGAAACGCCAAGAACGCCGTTAGACTTGCGATTACGCTCTGCCCTTCTAAGCGGAAGCGCCTCTTCTTGCGCTTCTTCTGCTACTTCTTCACTTCCCGCATCTTTAACAAGACGAGAAATAACATTTTGCGTAGAAACTTGACCTTCGCCAATCGCAGCATAAACAGCTTCTACGTTAGCAGTAATATTAAGCTCTTCTGCAACGCCTATTAACGCCTGCGGAGTGAGCAAAGTAGACAAAGGCAAGTTACGTTTACGCATAGCGCGCGTAAGCTCGTCTTTACCCTCTTCAATGGCCTCTGAACGGCGTTCCTTGCTAAACCATTGCCTAATCTTATTTCTAGCTCTAGGACTTTTTACAAAGCTGAGCCAATCTCTAGAAGGGCCAGCAGTATCGGACTTAGACGTAAGAACTTCTACAGTGTCTCCGTTGTTAAGCTTTGTATCTAGCGGAACAAGCTTTCCATTTACGCGAGCGCCCATCATTCTGTGTCCAACTTCTGTATGCACAGAATAAGCAAAGTCAACTGGCGTTGCATCTTGCGGAAGAGCAACAATACTCCCCTTTGGAGTAAACACGTAGACTTCTGAAGCTCCAAGATCTTGCTTTAAGGATCCTAGAAATTCGTCGGAATCTGGCGTTTCGCTGGTCCAATCTGCAAGCTGCTGAATCCACTTTAAGTTATCTAATTCGCTAAGCTCTTTGTTCTCTTCTTGCTCGCGCTTAACATCACCCTTATCTGGCTTGCTTAAAGCTCGACCAGCTTGGCCGTTCGCTTTGTACTTCCAGTGTGCAGCAATACCAAACTCAGCACGCCTATGCATATCCCATGTGCGAATTTGAATCTCAACAGGCTTTCCACCAGGGCCTACAACAGTAGTGTGCAAGCTTTGATACATATTTAGCTTAGGAGTAGCAATGTAGTCCTTAAATCGGCCTGGAACAGGGCTCCAACGCGCGTGAACTGCGCCAAGAGCCGCATAACAGTCTCGAATAGAATCAACGATTATTCTAACGCCTACAAGGTCGTAGATATTTTCAAAATCGTGGCCGCGAACAATCATCTTTTGGTAAATTGAAAAGTAATCTTTTGGACGCCCCTTAACAGAAGCTTTTACTCGCTGCTGACTTAAATCTTCGTTGATTTCTTCTAGGATTTGACGCAAGTAGACTTCTCGCTGGCCAGCTCTTCTAGCAACTAACACTACGATTTCGTTGTAAATCTTAGGGTACAAAACCTTAAAGCTTAGCTCTTCAAGCTCTGTTTTAATGGCATTCATGCCGAGTCGATTTGCAAGAGGAGCGTAAACATCTAAAGTTTCTCGAGCTTTTTTATGCGAGCTAGACGCCTTAACGTACCTCCACGTACGCGCATTATGTAATCGATCTGCAAGTTTTACTACTAACACTCGCACATCTCGGCTCATTGCAACAACCATTTTGCGAATTGTTTCTGCTTGAGCGCTTTCGCCGTACTCCATATTGGATATTTTTGTAACGCCATCTACAAGGCCAGCAACCGTGTCTCCAAAGTCTGCTCTGCACTCTTCTAGCGTGTAATCTGTGTCTTCTACAGTATCGTGCAATAATCCTGCTGCAACAACAATCGATCCCATTCCAAGATCAGCTAAAATTTGAGCTACAGCAAGAGGGTGAATAATGTACGGCTCTCCCGATTTACGCCTTTGACCCGTATGCTGTTTTACGGCTCTTTTATACGCCTTATGCAAAATATCCATGTTTTCATCGGGATGATGCCACTTGCACATTTGCAATATAGGACGCAATGGGTCTCGCATATCTTCGCTAATTTCACACCCGAGCATATTAGCGCCTTTAATATCTTCTTGAGATTCTCCCATTGAATGTCACCTCATTGCACGCCAGTAGAGCCAAATCCTTTAGTGGATCTATCGGAGCCTGGAAGCTGACTTGCTTCAACAAACCTAGCTTCAACATAACGTTGAATAACAAGCTGAGCTATGCGATCTCCACGATTAAATTGCACAGTATTATTTGGATCCATATTGATTAATGGAACCTTAATCTCTCCACGATACCCAGCATCAATCGTTCCTGGAGCATTAAGAACAGTAACACCCTGTTTTACAGCTAAACCAGAACGCGGATGAACCAAAGCCACGTATCCAGCAGGCAAGGCGATTGCAACGCCAGTCGGCACTAGAGCACGCTCAAATGGACGCAATGTAACGTCTTGCGTAGTTCGCAAATCCGCTCCAGCATCTCCAGCATGGGCGTAAGAAAGATGCTCCATTGCAGCCTGGCTATCTGTTCCATCGTTCAAATATTTAATAAGAACTTCCACCTGCTCTGGGCCCGTATAGGTATCATCGTAAGCCATTAAGCTGCGCACTCCTTGCAAATTGGTTGACCGTCTTGAGACATTTGAGCGAGCTGGCTTCTGTGCTTTACAAGGAAGCATTCGGAGCAAATGAACTCATCACCTTGCATTGGTATTACTGTAACAGATGCATCTTCGTTGCTAAGATCTGCGCCTGGCAACTCGTAATCTTCTGCAATAGCGTTTTCGTCATCGTCTATATCGTTTGCAGAACTTTGAGAGCCTTTGCTCAATGCTTCCAACGACTCCTCGTCTTCGTCTTTACTACGAGGAGAATCATAATCCTGTGCCATTATGGTCCTTTCGTTTTTAAGATTACTTATTGCTTAAAACTACTTTTCTACTTTATTTATAGCGATTAGCACTATTTATAGCAATTAGTCTAAATCTACCTACGCGCATAGCATACATGAAAGCTACCCCGCATAGAATACTCGCTTTTTTATTAATAGAAAATGGCAAAGAAGGCATACTATGGACTAAAGTATGTTATAAGTATCGTTAAAAGCGAGGAAAGTGGTGCGCAATGCTTGAAAATCCGCCAAAAGAGGCGAGTTTCGATCATGTGGATAATAATGGCGATTTAATTTTTATTTTTGAAAACACGCCGTTAAAAATTCATGTTGACGACACGCTGGAGCGCGCAATCGCCGAGTCGAAAAAACTAACAAATGTTGATGGACGTAATCAAAATACAGTTAACTCGACTGGCAAATCGGACGATTCGCCAAATGCAACTACAGCAACTCTGCCTATATCTCAAATTCAAGCTTTAATACGCGCTGGATTAGAACCAGAACATGTTGCAAAGCGCTACAACGTAAGCGAATCTCAAGTTAGACGATTCTCAAGCGGAGTAGAAACCGAAAAGCAATATGCTATTGAACAATTCTTGACTGTTCCAGCGCCTAAACAAAGCAATATGCGAACTCTTTCGGATTTAATTGAGCGCACTCTTGCAAAAGCGCATATTGGAATGGAAACAGTAAAGTGGCGTGCCACAAGACGCGGACTTGAGCCATGGCTTATAACAGCAGAATTCAACACTGCTACTCGCACAATAAAAGCCGAGTGGACTTGGAACATGCACGATAACTCCGTTGCTTGCGCTAATCCTTCTGCAAGATTGTTACTTGGCGAAGAAGTTATGAATAATGATTCTTCCAAAAAGTCGCAATTTGGCGGAACTTATAGAGATACTGTAAGCATTAGCTTCCCATTTGCAAACGAAGATCTTCCAGGAAACTCAATTCGTTCTGCAAGAATAGAGCGCGCTGTTTCTCAATGGGAATCGAGGAATAGTGAGAACCTTGCAAATGTTGCAAATGTTGCAATGCAAGCGCAAAATGCAAAAAATGAGCAAGACCAAAATGCGCAAAACGCAAACGCACAAAACGCACAAGAACAATACAATGCGAATAAATCACTAGACCAAAATAACGCAAATCCTTTAGATTCTTTGCAAAGCTACGAGCAAAACAATAATCTAAGTACTTTAGTTGCAAATAGCGAGAACCAAGTGGATGCAAATGCTGTATCTAACAGTATAAATGCCGTACAAATCGCATCGAATATAGCAAACTCGTCCAATTCCGATTTGAGCAAATCTAGCAACAATTCAGATGCGCTTTTTAGTGACGACTCTAGTTCTAACAATGACTCGAGTATCGAAAAAGCAAAACAAGAAGATAATCACATTCAAGCAGACAAAACTGTTTCGATAGAAACGCCAAAGTCTGCGCAAACGCCAAAGTCTGCTAAAGCGCGCGCAAACGAACATTCTAAAGCCAAAAAGAGCAGCCGTGCAGCTGTTCCTAGCTGGGATGAGATTCTTTTTGGCGAAGGATGATAAGGATGATTTAGCGTAAATTAAGCTATATCAACTAAGCACGGAATATCCATTTCCATTGCGCTCATAGAGCCATGAACACTCGGCAAGTTCATGGCTTTTTCTGTTTCGATTCTAGAATCAACGATTGTTACAGATGACTTTGCTTGAACAAGAACATCTCCAATAACGCTTAGCGCAAGCGAGCTGACTTCTCCAAAAACGCCATCTTTAACAGCTTGCTCTTTAGTTCTAACACGCGCTTTATCTTGCAAAACATTAGTCCACCTTAACGCAATGTCTTCTGGATTTGCGCCATCTTCCGCGTAAAGCATAACAGACCTAGGCTCTCCCCCAACAAGCTTAACTCCTTTAGTAAGACGACTATCTTTTGCAATATCTATTTTCAAATCTGGATTTGACTCAATCATTCCATGGTCTGCCGTAATAACGATTAGAGTTCCTTTTTGACAATTTTTTCTTAAAAGATTTAATTGTGCGTCTATCTGCTCAAAAATAGAAACCCAATTCTCGGATTCCCAACCATAATTATGCCCGATTTTGTCAATATCCCTAAGATACAAATACGTTAGACCAGGCGTTTTAGTGCTATTTGCAGCGTTCATAATTCTCGCTCTAGCAGTTGTTCCGCTTATAAATTTAGCTCCTCTAAAAGCTGCTTGAGTTAAAGGAGAATCCTCAAATTTTGAAAGACTTACGTGATTCGCTCTAACACCCAAGCTAGAAAGCGACTCGAATATTGTAGGCTGACGCTGCAAATCTAATGGATTTGGAGCATCCCTAAATTGGATTAATTGAGATAATGCACCAGTTTTGGGATTTTTTTGAGTGTATCCTGTCATTGCAGTAAGACCAGGGCAAGTTCCAGTGCCAAAAGTGGCCATTGCTGCAACTGTAGTACTAGGAACGCAAGTTGTTATAGGTCGCTGATTTGCAGTGTTGTTAAGAAGAGTACGCAAATATGGAGCATGACCTTTTCTAATAGCAAGATTCCAATATCCAAGACCATCCACAAGCACAACAACAGCACTTTTTACTTTAGGAAACCCAAACAAATCTCGCAAAGAATCAGGATTTTTATGGATTTGTGTGCAAATTGGCGATCCTATAGAAGCACTAAGAGCTGGAAGAATCGAAGATAGATGAAGAGCAAATTTAGGATTATTATATGCGTCACGGATTTTGCTACTTTCAACAAACTTCAACAAGTCATCCAATTGTGGAATCTCAATAGTCATAAGCTACATTGTAGTTAAAAAAGACTACATTAAAGTTAAATTCGAGTTAGCGCTAAAGTTAGATTCAAATCATAAGAAATAACGCAAGAAATAACGCAAGAAAAATCACCACTAAAATGGCAATTAAAATCACAAGAAAAATAAGCATTTAATAAACATTTGTGCATATAAATTGGTATTATAAAGGCTTGTAAGTCACTTCAAGGAGTTCAAAATCATGCCTTCACGCAGCAAGTCAACAAAACCAGCCTTCGACCCTAGAAAGGTTAAAGAAAACATTGTTGAAACGCCGCTTAACGAAGAGATGAGCAAATCTTTCCTGGAATACGCATACTCTGTGATTTACGCGCGCGCATTGCCAGACGCAAGAGACGGAATGAAGCCAGTACAGCGCAGAATCGTGTACCAAATGGGAAACATGAATCTTACGCCAGATCACGCGTATATGAAGTCTGCTCGCGTTGTAGGCGAAGTTATGGGAAAGCTGCATCCGCATGGAGATTCCGCGATTTACGAAGCAATGGTGCGATTGGCTCAGCCATTTTCTCTTAGACTCCCTTTGGTTGACGGTCATGGAAACTTTGGTTCCTTAGACGACGGCCCTGCAGCATCCAGGTACACAGAAGCGCGACTAGCTCCAGCAGCGCTTGGAATGAATGCAGACATAAACGAAGACACTGTTGACTTTGCTCCAAACTACGATAATAAGCTAAAAGAGCCAACAGTTTTGCCTGCTGCTATACCAAACTTGCTTGTAAACGGAGCTTCTGGAATCGCAGTTGGAATGGCTACAAATATGGCTACTCACAATCTTGGAGAAGTTGTAGCTGCAGCGAAATACGTTATGAAGCACCCAAATGCTACTCTAGACGATTTAATGCAAATAGTTCCAGGCCCAGACTGGCCAGGCGGCGGCATAATTATTGGCCGCAGCGGAATCCGCGAAGCGTACGAAACTGGAAGAGGCGCTTTTACAACTAGATCAAAAACGCATATTGAAAACGTTACAGCGCGCAAAAAGGCGATTATTGTTACAGAATTGCCATTTATGGTTGGACCGGAACGCGTGCTCGAACGCATATCTCAAGGTATAAAAGCGCGCAAACTAGACGGAATATCTGGAGCAATCGACTTAACAGATAGACATAACGGAACGCGAATCGTAATCGAAATAAAAACAGGATTCGACCCAAACGCTGTTCTTGCGCAACTTTTTAAGCACACTCCACTGCAAGAAAGCTTTACGATTAACAATGTTGCGCTAGTAGACGGCAGGCCGCACACAATGGGTCTTCGCGAGCTTCTAGATGTGTGGATTTCGCACAGAAGAACCGTTATTAGAAGGCGCAGCGAATTTAGACTAAACAAAGCCAAAGAGAGATTGCACCTTGTAGAAGGATTGCTTCTTGCAATGCTAGACATTGACGAAGTAATTCAAGTAATTAGGTCTTCCGAAGACGCAGAAACTGCAAAATCAAAGCTTATTAGCGTATTTGATTTAGACGAGATTCAAGCGCAATACATTCTTGACCTAAGGCTTAGAAGACTTACAAAAATGAGTCGAATCGAGCTAGAAGGCGAAAAAAACGACTTATTGCAAAAAATAGATGAGCTTAACGAGATTCTAAGCTCTGCAAATCAGCTAGACAAAGTTGTGATTGCAGAGATGGATTATGCTGTAAAACAGTGGGATACTCCTCGCAGAACAATTCTTTTAGACGAGCAAGAAGACGGCAGCTTTACGCCTGTTTGCACTAAAAACACTAAAGTTACAAACAATGATTTAGCAATGGACGCAGTTATTGCAGCAAATAAGATTACAAGCACTCAAGCAGATGTAGCAGCAGCTGCACTAGCTGCCAAAAAGTCTGGAAGCAGCGATGCGTCTGCAATAGCTTTGCAATTAAGCGACGATCCATGCGCTGTAGCTTTGAGCACATCTGGGCTTATAGCAAGAACAAGCGTTGAAACATTTAATAGATGGAAATCACATTCTTCAAATGTTTTTGATACTCCATGCTTAAGCCTGTTTGAAACAACAACGCGCGCAAACTACGCTTTAATAACATCCGCAGGGCGATTAGTAATAGCGCATGTTGCAGATTTGCCACACTTAAATCAAGGAAACGAAGACGTTCTAGAATCGCTTTCTAATGGAGTTAACGCAAGCGAATTGCTAACTTCCACTCAAAGCACAGACCCGATTAGAGGAGAAAAAGTCGTAGCTGCTATTGCATTAGGCGAATCTGATTCTAAAACTCCTACATCTTCTAAAACTCCTCTTGCAATCGGAACAAAGAATGGCGTTGTAAAACGATGGAATTTTGAGTCGCCAACAACAATGGATTCCTGGAGCATTATTGACTTAAAAGATAATGATTCAGTAATCGGCGCAGCTCTTGCAAAAGACGAAGACAGGATTGTGTTTATAAGCAGCGACTCTTCCCTACTTACATTCGACGCCAAACAAGTGCGAGCGCAGGGGCGAAGCTCTGCTGGAATGGCAGGAATTAGACTTAATGAAGGATGCGTTGTTTCTGCCTTTGCTGTAGTTGCTAAAAATGATGTTGAATGGAACTACGAAGAGGGCGAAAACGGACTATTTTCTGCTTCTGGAAGCGTAGTATTCACTCTTGCTGGAGACAGTGACGCGCTTGCTGGAACAGAAAACGGAGCTGCAAAGATTACACCGCTAGAAATGTATCCTACAAAGGGTCGCGGCACGGGAGGCGTACGATCACAGCGATTCCTTAAGGGGCAAAACACGCTTTTGGCAGCATACGTTGGGAATTATCCGCTTTACGCGACTACACAACGCGGAGCGAACGTGGAACTACCTAAGCCAGATATGCGAAGAGACGCTTCGGGAACTGAGCTTGTTTCCCCAATTGCGCATATTGGGTAGTTACGCTGTGTAGTTACGCCATTTACGCAATTGTTTCGATGGATGCTAAAGTTGCAATTTTCGTAACTAGTTTTTGCGAGCATGCTTGGAATAGCTACGGAGTGATTTTCTAGCTCCTAAAAGTACGAAAATTCCTGCAAACACAGATGCAAACAAAGAATTCATGGCCATAGCCACTGAAGAGCCAGTTTCAGGCAAATGCTTAGCAGAATTAGCTTGAATCTGCATTTTCAATGGCGCTTCATCTTGTTTCTTTACATCAAACGAATAATCTTGATTCTTTGTATATTCTTGCCCATGCGAAGGAACAAAATCTGTAATAGGCGTAGAATCTGGAGCTGGAGTTTGCTCTTCATCCGTCTCTGGCGCAGGATTTGGCGTTGGCGTTGGCACAGGCGTTGGAATCGGAGCAGGAGCTGGCTTAGGTGTATAAATAGCATAAACCGTCATATCACTTTTTACTGAAGTTTGATCAGTAAATATTTTGCTTTTATCCTTACCTGTAGAGTCGGCATTCCACTCTACAAAAGTATAACCTTCTTTAGATGGTGCCGATGGCATCATCTGACCTGCAACACTGTTTTCACTTATGCTTTTGCCTTCCTTAACTTGCACAGAAGCATAATTAGAATTATTGCCATCTACAAAGGTAACAGTGTAGATCTTAGCCTTAGGAACGATTTTGTAGGTAAAGTGCGAAATACCAATTATCCTAAATTGTCTGTTGATAATATCGTAAAACAGGCACTGACCTTCAAGTGTCCCAGGTTTTACTGCTATATATTTGCCTTCTTTATTCTTCTTAAAGTAAGATGAACTTTCAATTTGTACTGGACTACCGTTTTCTTTGAATCCCTCTATGACACTGATTGTATGATTAGAGTTTTCCTGCGTAATTGTAATAGGTCTCTTGTACTCCTCTCCTACTTCAATAGTGAAAGTTCCTGGATTCTGGTTATCAAATACAGAATCGCTTTTTTGTGGATTATTAGATGGGAATAATTGATAATTCCCTAAATTACCTTTTACAACAATTTCAGAAATTTTATTACCTTGGAAAGCAACACTACCAACTCCAGCAAGATAATACGGATTAGTATCTGTATCGTGCTCTTTTCCCTTATCATCAATTACACCTTCAAACACAACTTTTTCAATTTCATTAGCTACAAAAGCGCCATTATGTATTGAAATTACACTTTTCGGAATAGTAACAGTTCCCTTAATTTTATTCCAACCGAAAGCGCCATATTCTATAATCTTAAGAGACTGTGGAAGAGTTACGCCTTCAATATAAGTTTCGCCATCAATGTGTTCATGTTTATTTCCAACTTGTGTTGCACTTCCAGTAAAAGCACATTCATGAATAACTTCAATGCCTTCAGGAATAACTATGTGATGATTTTTCTTAAGCTTTGCAAGGCCTTTGGCATTAAGTCCTGGAACAATAACATTTTCTGTACCAGATGGTTTTCCATCATGATCAGTAACAGTAATATCTTTCCTGTACCCAATCTGTTTGCCGTCAGGGGTGATGTTAAAGTCATCACGCGTCCAAGTTAAAGATGCATCATCTGTAGTACTTGAATCAGTCGAAGCTTCCCTAGATTCTGCAGATTCAGGTACATTTATACTTCCACGATTATTTGTTGGAAGATTAGTATTGCTTACATCTATAAGAGTTTGCGTAATCTTATTAGTTTCAAAATTTTCAGTATCAGTTACAGATTCAGAAGTTTTAGCAGATTTAGCAGATTTTGTAGTTTCGTTAGTTTTTTCAGTTTCGTTAGAATTTGAAGAGTTAATACTTTCAGAAGGTTTTACGGAAGTGCTATCTAAAGCTCCCCCCCCCCGAGTGTATTAGAAGTTGCGGCAGAAGAATTTACAGACGTATTAGCACCAGAAGAAGCAGCTGACATTTCGGCAGCATTCGCACTTTGCGCCACGCAAAAAGCACACGCAGCAGTAGCAATACCCATCATAGCGCTAGTCAAAATTATATTAGTTCTCTTACTCATTTTTTCCTCTCGCAAAACCAACTCTTCTAAAATTATTAGCGATTAATATAATACATGTGCTTAACAGTATTAGTTTGAATCTTCACATATTCTACAACTTACACTTTCAATAGCAACAAAATGTAACTAAACTAACAATAATCGTAATAATTATTACTTACCAAACAGATCAGAATGAGTGCCAGTGCGAGTCAAATATAATATAAGTTCATCATCTGCTATTTCGTAAACAAGCAGCCAATCAGGAGTTATATGACATTCTCGGCAACCATCATAATTACCAGCGAGTTTATGATCCTGATATTTTCCAGGAAGACTCACACCAGACGCAAGAATATCAACAACTTCTTCAAGCAAACTAATGTTATATCCACGTTTAATAGCCAGCTTCAAATCTTTTTTAAACATGCGCGACTGCGCAATACGATATTTCTTATAAACGCTCATAGACATTCTCGTGATTATCGCTACAGTCAATCATTGTCAATATCTTGCAAAAGTTCAGCAAATGAACCGTAAGTTTTTTTATTAGTATTAGCCTTAAGCTGTTTTACTTCCTCAATAGCTTCAATAGTATCCGCATTAGGAATATCATATTTAATAACCGATTGCATATATTTAACTAAATTGTTTTTTACATTATCTCCGCGTGATTTAACTACATGCTTATACTGGTTGTAAATATTGCGATCCATAACAAATGAGCATGTAACAGTATCTTGATTAGGCATTTAATATTCCTCCCCAATTAACAACTCAAACAATAAAACCATCGATTTACAAACGACATAATTACTAAGTAGTATTACTAAGTAATTTTACATAGTAATACTACTCAATAACTTAAATTGCATCAACATAAATAATTAACTGTTTTTAATTTTCGTGAAGATGCCTTAAGTCTGCTTCCAATACCACAAGCCCAGAGAACAGCGAGGCAATTGCGGAAGCGAGAATTGTGGTTGCGGTTGAGCCAGTTTTAGGAAGATGCTTAGCAGCGTGCTTAGGTTGTTGTTCAGGTTGCTCTGGCTGCGAAGGAGCTGGAGCTGGTGCAGGTTCCGGCTCTGCTTCAGCAGGCGGCAGAATCGGATCTGGAGAAACAGGGATTTGCAATTCAGGAACTGGAACTGGTTCTTGTTCAGGCTCCGGAGCTGGCAGATTAGATATATACGAACTATGCACAGAAATATTGCCACGCACAGTAGTATTTCCAGTGAACTTAGTACCTTTACCATCTTTCTCAGTAAACCAACCGTTAAAAGTAAAACCAGGCTTCGTAGGATCTTTAGGCATCGACTGATTTTTCAGTTCGTCACCATCAATCGAACTTCCTTTTTGAACTGCCACAGTCGCATACGGCTTACTGTCATCGCCGTCGAAAAATGTTACAGTAGCAATTTTCTTTCGCAATATGAAAGTAACAACTTGCTGAGTAGAAACATTATCAGTTGAATGCACTGCAATATTAACGTTAGCATCAGTTGGAGCGTCAACGATATCTTCTGAGTTTTTTGGTTCAACAACCCACTCATAATTTTCATCATCAATTGCAGCTTTTGGCTTTACAATATAGTTTCCCGGAGCAAGATACACATCGTTGCCAGAAATATACCCAGCTGCCTCACTAAGCAAAGTTGTATTCGAATTCGTTATCATCGTTTGAAGTTCAGCTTTTGTAGGAGCTGTTGGGGTATTAGAAGATGAAGTAAGAGTATCACTTACAAGAGTATTTCCAGAATAAATAGCATACTTCTTACCACTCTCAATATTGTTTTGCAAATCTTTGTATCGCACAACAAGCTGCGTAGGAATCGGCCTAAAAGTCACATAATAATGCTTCGTTGTTACTTGATTATCATCCTTATCTCGAACAATACCGTAATCGTAGTTGCCAAAATTTTCAGTATTATCCTTGGTAAATTTGCCTCCATTAGGAGTATCAATATCGTTACTGTAATACAAATAACCAGGGATGTTAGTGTTTTTAAGCTCTTCCATAGTTGGGCGCTTAATAGAATCTTTCTTGGGATCGCCTTCGTAGCTTAGTAGAGGCGTATACATATTTCTTACAACCTGATTATTACCAAACCTAACTTCGGAAATATTTTTCATGTCAGACAAATCGGATAAATCCAACTTGGTAAACGGTTTAGTAGAGAACCTATCAGTTTCAGCAGAACTACGTTGTGGAAGCTCATCATTCCCTTTAATGTTTGCTGCCTTGCGATATTGCAAATCATCTACAAAGTGAAATTGCGCGCCACATTCAGGTAAAAAGGCGACATATCCAAAAATTCCAGATGAGTCTTCATGATTAAATCCTTCATAGCCAAAAATAGCTTCATGAGTGTTGTCACCCTCCATAACAACATGAATAAACGTTTGGTTCTTTCTCATATATACTGTGATATTTGTCTTATCAGCCAAATTGGATCCAATAAGCTTCCCATTTACCTCGAGCCTGTATGAGATCTTATTGTCGGGAGCTTTATTAAAGTCAAAATCTGCTGATCCATCTGAATTTTTTAGCTCGCGAGATGACCTGTATGGATAAAATTGGCCATCACCTGTATATACACCTTCTTTATCAACACGTGGAACAAATATGAAAATATCAATTCTTCCAAGCCTGCCACTATACGTGTTGATGATTTCATCAACAGTTTTAGTATCGCCTGTTGCTTGACCGTTCTCTACAGAAAACTTCTTACCATAAGACGTATAAAAAATCTTTTGAATAGAGGACAGAGGCCTAACAGATGTTGTTTTATCCTGCAGCTCTTTGACTTCAGCAGGCGTAATAACATTCGGGAACGGATTGATTACATTCTTGTCATTACTAAAATCGTATATGCCATCTTTATTAGGTTTAACTTCGCTTTGCTTATCGACATTAGCAGGCGAATCTGCTGACGCCCTATCATCTTTTGTTGCTTTAACTGATTTTTGTGTACTTACTTCATCGTTTTTTGGTTTACCCGCATCAGTAGGATCATTTCTTTTATCAGCTTTGTTATCGACAGCAGAACCACTATAGTCAGAGGAAGGTGTCAACCTAGTTTCACCGCTAGAAGAATCAGCATTATCAAAGTTAGATTCATGACCTTCAGAATCAGACTTCTGTTTTCTAATAATTTCTTGTGACTGTTTAGAAGCATGTGACTGCGCCAAATCGCGCGACTTTGCAGATATATCATTCTGCACATTTTCTTGTGATTTTACGGACTTTTGTGACTTTGCTAAATCAACAGGGAAAGTACCTCCCCCCCCCCCATTAGAAAAATCAACACTAGTGACATTCTGCTTCACATCTGCTGCAGAATTATTTTCAGCAGCATTCGCAGCCTGAGCAATGCAAAAAGCGCAAGCAGCTGTAGCAATACTCATCATCGTCGTTGACAACACAATTGCAGTTTTTTTATTCATTTTCGCCTCTTTACTAAAAACTCATAAAATTACATAAATTGTACAAACAACCATTAAGCAAAGCTTAAATCCACAAAACTTATAAACACTTTTGATTATACAATAAATAAACATTAAATATAAGTAGACGCACACAATATTTGCTTGAAAGCAGATAATACGATAGCAACGAATTTCCCCCTGATATATAAAACATCAGAGGGAAATTATCAGCATTCGCTCAAAACATTCATAAATGCAATACTAATTTTTGCGTTTAGTTATTCCAGCAAGCAAACTAGAAAAACCAGCGAAAAGGGATATGATTGAAGTCACAAATGTTGAAGTTGCTGAAACACCGGTATCAGGCAAATGCTTAGCAGGAGCCTTAACATTATAATCCTCACCAGCATCAACAGCCTTAAAACGCTGAACAACAGAATACTCTGGATTCTCTGGAACAATCTCAGGAAGAGGAATCCACGAATCATCAGGCGCATCAGAAACATCAGGAACTGGAGTAGGCTCAGGCGCTGGAGTCGGAGATGGTGCAGGTGTAGGAATAGGAGGAGTTGGCTTCTTCTTCAATACAAAAGTAATAAATTGTAGAGAAGCAGTATTTCCAGTTTGAAGTCCAATATTAATATCTGCACTAGTTTTGGTATCCTGCTTATTTGAATCTACAACCCACTCGTACCCTTCAGGCGCTTGAGCTGTAGGTTTTACAGTATAGTTTCCTGGAATCAAATACACAGCACCGTTAGATAAGTAACCAGTAAAACCTTTAAGAAAAGTAGTGTCAGTTGACTTCATCATAGTGACTAAATCGTTTATACTACTGGCAACAATATCACCACTCGCAGCAGCAAATTGATTTCCAATTTGAGTATTCTTAGAATCTAAAAGCTCGTACTTTGCATTTGATTCAAATGTTCCATCAGACTTCTTATATTTGACGACCAACTGCGTAGGAATTGCTCTAAAAGTCACATAGTAGTGCTTTCTAGTAAGACGCTTAACAGGCTTGCCGTCCTTCATTTCGTACGCAAAAGAAAGATAGTGATTACCAGGATCTTCCTTAGTAGCATTATCGTTTGCAAACTCATGATTCTTGTTCTTAGGCTTATCAATGTCATTATCCCAATAAACATAGCCAGGAATTTTTGTGCCAGTAAGCTGAGCTAATGTAGGACGCTTTATATCAGTAGCTTTTGAATCTCCTTCGTACGAAAGAATAGGAGTTTTTAAATCTCCGCCAGTGCTGCGATAATATAAGGATGTATTGGTTTTAGTAACCTTACTGTCTATATCTTGTAATCCTTCAATCTCATAGAATGGCTTTGCAGACATAAGGTTAACTTTACTTTCATTTTTTTGAAGCGAAGTATGATAATCTGAATTTCCTCGCTGTTTTAACTTACCTTTCCCATCTAGACCTTTAGGATTCATAGCTCTATATTGCAAATCATCAACAAAATGGAATTGAGCGTCTGTAGACACTACATATTCAGCTATTAAACTAGTGCGCTTATATCCGCCAGTGGTCATAGATACGCCACCATTCATAAGCACACGTTCGTTAAGCTCATTATCACTCGGACAAGTTAGTTCAAAGTAAAAATAATTATCTGTCGAATTTTTCTTATCAACATTAATAAGAATTCTATTCTTAGAATCGTTTTTAAGCTCATGCCCATTTAGCTTAAAAGTTCCTTGATGAAAAACATATTTCACAGTTGAATCTGATCCGGAATAAACACTACCGTCAGACGCAATAATTCCATTTCGCGACTGATACGCATCAAAAGTATAAAGTTGTATAGGATAAGCTAAATCTGCAAATTTAAAAACTGCATATATTTTGAACGTTCCTTTACCTTTAGGTAAAACTTTAGTGTTACTTATATCAACAGGTTTAGCGTTTTCGCCACTCTCTGTAGAGTCAGGAATAAAGTATTCCTTGCTTATACTAACTTCACCTTTCTTAAACTCATCTTCAATTTCTTTATTAGAAATAAATTCAGGAAAAGGATTAGTTATTTTATTAGGATTTTTTACATAATCGTATGTGATACTGTCATCATCTTCGTCAACTTTCTTATAGTTAGCAGCAGTATCAAATACAGGCGTTTCCTCAGGAGCACTTCTATCTTCATCAACAGATTTAGCATGTTCTGAGGAAGTGCTATCTAAAGCCCCCCCCCCGAGTGTATTAGAAGTTGCGGCAGAAGAATTTACAGACGTATTAGCACCAGAAGAAGCAGCTGACATTTCGGCAGCATTCGCACTTTGCGCCACGCAAAAAGCACACGCAGCAGTAGCAATACCCATCATAGCGCTAGTCAAAATTATATTAGTTCTCTTACTCATTTTTTCCTCTCGCAAAACCAACTCTTCTAAAATTATTAGCGATTAAAACAAATATAATACATGTGCTTAACAGTATTAGTTTGAATCTTCACATATTCTACAACTTACACTTTCAATAGCAATCAAATGTAACCAAACTCACAATAATCTTAATAAATCTTAAACCAAAACCAGCAAACAATCACACAAAAATATTTTCATACTAAACTTTTGCAAGTCCGAATCAATTTCATATGCATAAACGCCATTGCAGATAGCAAAATAATCAAATATGCTGGCAGCAAAGACATAGACACGTTTTGACCAATAAACCCAAAGATTGCAGGCATTAGCATTGATCCAATATATGCGCTAGCCATTTGCACGCCAACAATCGCTTGCGATTTATCAGCTCCAAAATAATGCGGTGTGGAATGAATAATGCATGGATAAATAGGCGCACAACCTAAACCAATAATCACAAATCCTGCAACCAATGCTATATGATTTGGCAATGGCAATAACAATACAATAACGCCTAAAATCATCACTAGTTGCCCAAGACGAATCATGGTTTCATCATTAAAACGCATTGTCAAAAATCCGCTTATAAATCGTCCTGCTGTAATACCAACATAAAATAAACTTGCCCAACCCGCTGCAACAACGCGGCTAACTCCCCCGTGCAAAACCATGTAACTACTAGCCCATAATCCTGCAGTTTGTTCAATAGCGCAGTAGCAGAAAAACATTATAAAAATATTTTTAGCTCCAGGAATGCGCAAAACTTCTGAAAAAGATAGCGTTTTAGAATATTCTTTAGATATCTGAATAGGTTTTAGTAATTTATGCGATTTACGATTATTCCACAATGGCAAACTTGCAAACAATATTACAGTTAATATAACTTGAACAATAGCAATATATTGATACCCTGCAGACCATCCAAATCCGCAAGAAAGCGCAAAACCCATAACGTAAGGCCCAGCTGAAGCTCCAATACCCCACATGCAGTGAAGCCAGCTCATATGACGGCTTTCGTAGTGCAAAGCAACATAGTTGTTAAGAGCAGCGTCTACTCCTCCAGCACCAAGTCCGTACGGAATTGCCAGAAAAATAAGCACAAGGTAATTCGGCGCAAAAGAAAAACCCAACAATGCCAATGCAGTTAGAGCAACAGACACAAACGTAACTTTGCCTGCACCAAAACGCTTAGTTATTCTGTCACTCAATAGAGCAGACACAATAGTTCCTGCAAAAATAACCATTGATATTCCGCCAGCCCAAGAAATTTGCGCGCCAATATCGTGGCTCATAGTCGGCCAAGCAGATCCTAAAATAGCATCTGGCAAACCCAAGCTAATAAATGCTAAATAGATAATTGCAAGAAGAAGGTTAATCATATTCACATATCAATTCATCAAACGAGTTATAAGTTTTTGCATTAGAATTTAGGTAGGATTAAAAAACGCCAGCACTATAACATTTACAAATTGTTTTTCTCACTAGATTCGTGCATCTCATCAAGCAAATCTTGAACCAAATATCCGTCGCTCATACAATGCATATCCGAAATACCATTACGCATCAAATCGTAAGTAACAGAATGGTAAAACACGTCAAGCGCCTGCTCATAACTCAACCCAGCACGCTCAGCCAGAAGACTTACAACCCTAGCATACTTCTTTTGCAACAAAATAGGATTCGCCATCAAAATCCATCACTCCCCTAAAAACTTACTATTTACACACTCGCTTTTTATGTATGTAAGACACAAATCAATAGCTTTCTGACTTCTAAAACATATTTGATTATTAGGCTTTTCATATTTTAGTCTGCCTAAAGCTTCAGACTTAGTAATTAAATCATCAAACAACAATTCAAGTGTGTTATAAACCTTATCGTTTGCCACACCGCCAATTACCACTTCAAAACTACTTGTATCATTTCCAGTACGAGCACTAAGTATGAAATTAAGCCATTCTTCAGAATATGAATCAAACTTAAGAACAGATAATTCACTAAGCACATCATCGTCAAAATTATAAGAAGAAACAAACGCATCATTGCCTTTGCGAATAAATTTCTTCGCCCAATTATCAGCCTGGCTACGTATTGATGTAACGTAGAATCCTGCGCCAAAATCAACATCTTTACGCGAATGCAATACATCTGGAAATTCAACAGGCATAAAAGAACCGTGATAAACAATCATACTTTTACACATTTTTCGCGCATGAAGGAAATAATATCGTTTGTAATATACTCTTTGCCTTGAGTGTGCAAAACGTCATAAGATGGAATAATATAAGACATAAGAATATTACTCTTCTTAGTCAAAGCATCATACGTATCGCGAGGGTTTTGATTAAGCTTCTTAGCAACATTTTCAATACAAAATATTGCAAAATCAAGCTTATCCTTGTCAAAGACTTCCTGCTTATTACCAACCATAAAACCCTCCTTTTTAAGATAAAGTACAATAGAACACTGACTACAAAGTAATAATTCTTAAAACAAGCTTTTAATACATTTTACATCAAAAATTACACATGCAATAAGGCTTCTAACTTGATGCTATAAAACATTAATCAGAAGCCTTATTCCAATATTCTTAATTCTTATACGCGATTATATTCGAGTTTCGCATTTAATGCTTGCGGCGAGACTTGAACATAGACAAACCAAAACCAGCAAACAAAGACTCAAACAAAGACTCAAACAATGGTGCAACACCAACACCAGTATCAGGCAAATGCTTGGCAGCATGCTTAGCTTCAGGCTGCTTTTGCTGTTCCGGCTGCTCAGGCTGAGCAGGAGCTGGCGCTGGCTCAAGTTCCTGCTCAGGCTCAGGAACAGGAACCGGTGTTGGCTCTGGCTCTGGTGGGGTCGGTGGCGTTGGCTTCTTAGTAACAGTTACTGTGGCAGATGCTGTTGCAGTAGCGCCACCATTATCTGTTACACTAAACGTAATCTTATAGGAGCCAACTTTAGTATTATCAAAACCACCGTTATCGGTTAGCTTTACCTTACTGGTTATATCACCATCTTCCGGATCTTTAGCAGACACTATAAGACTATTCAAATCAATCGAATCGCCTTCAGTAATCGTTTTATCTTGCAAAGTAAGCGTTGGAGCAACATTCATAACAGTCGCATTCAAATCATAAATAGCATAAACTGTCATATCGCCTGTTACTGGTGTGGCAGCACTAAATTCCTTGGTTTTATCTTTACCGGTTTCGTCCGTACTCCAACCTCTAAATGTATAACCCGTTTTAGAAGGATTAGCAGGCATAGACTGATCAGTCCACTCATCGCTATTAATAGATTTACCTTCTTGCACTTTTACTTTCGCATACTCACTGCCCTCATTCATAAAAGTAACTGTATGATCAGCTTCTTTTATCCACTTTGGGAACACAACGAATGTGTGGTTTGTAGTGCAATATTGTGTACCTAGTTTACTTCCAAACGTATTTACACCCTTGCTATCTCTAATCACAGCAAATAAATATGGGTAGGTAGTAGTTTGTTCGTTAAATGGTACATAGTCAACAGTTGTGTTATCTATTATCTTTTTATCGTCATCAAACATACGGTCATACGACGTATACGGTTTGCCGTTTTTCTTTTTAGCAACATAGAACTGCCAACCAACAAACTTGTAACCTGCTTTTGTAGGATTAGTTGTCGGGAACTGAATAACATTATCTTTTACACGAAGACGTTCAAAAATATTATCCTTGTTATATGTGAACTTCCAGTTTCCGTCAGATTGATACTCCTTATTAGAGTTTTGAGGCTGCGCGTACGAGAAACACTTAGATGCAACATCCTCATCCTTGGCATACACAATTTCCAAGGCATTAAGACGAAAATATTTGTTTTGCGTTTTATTAGACCCGCTAGCTGGAGTCCATGTAAAGTGGCTAACACTAGGTGTAAATTCATCACCTTCATCTACAGAAACATTATTGTATGTCACATAATACGGGCTTGGAACTGTGCTGTTTACCACTGACACTTCATATGTATGGTTTGAATCATAACTACCCAAGCTTTTGGTTGCACTAGTAGCAGTATCAGGATCATAGGTGCCAGTAGTTGTTGCTACTACCTTGTTATCAGTTGTATCTTTTATCTGAAACTGTATATTCTTAAACGCATCCTTTACGTCTTGTCTAGAAGAATCTAGCGTGGAACCAAAGTCCCAATTCTCAAAATTCAATTGACCAAAATCGCTATCACCCTTAATAAATGCATTTTTATTATCTTTGTTCATGGTTTCCCAGCAAAGACTTACTCTAAGCTCGGTTGTTTGTGTTTGAGGTTTAGGAGTTTGATTAGGACCTGGCTTACCACTAGCAAAAAGCGCTTGATTAAAAATTGTTGGTGAAACTGGAGCTTCCTCACCTTTAGACTTTGAATCAATGTTTGATTCAGTCTTTGTATCAGTATTTACAACAGAATCTGCATTAGATTTAGCAGTAGTCTTAACGCCAGTGTTTACATTAGTCTTTGTATCAAGCTTTGCATCAGACTTTACATCGCTCTTAGCTTCAAGCTTGGATTCAGTCTTTATATCAGACTTCGTATCAATATTTGTACCAGACTTTGGTTTCACATTCTCTTCAGATTTTGCATTACCTTTTTCAGAAGAATCAGAAGACTTTATAACACTCTTATCAAAAGTATCAGTTTTTTGAGAAGAGCTATTTTCAATTGGGGGGGGGGTAGTAACTTTTGCAGTGGAAGTGCCAGAATCCACGTAAGTATCAGCAGCATTCGCAGTCTGCGCAACGCAAAAAGCGCAAGCAGCGGTAGCAATACTCATCATCGTAGTCGATAATAAAATCACAGTTTTCTTGTTCATTTTTCCCTCTTATAAAACAAATTCTAAGAAAATCAATAAATGCAAAATCCCAGACTCACTTCCACTATTGAAGCAAACCTGCATTTGCAATTATATCATAAAATCATTATAACTTAACTAAATGTCATAATGTAATTACAATTCAAAATTTGTCATACACATCATGCAATGCGAAGAAAATTACAAATATTAAGTAACTTAACGCGCAAGTAAAACAAAATCAGGTATCGATTTTGGAGCGATCAAAGTCGTCTGCGTTATCAACAATAAACTGCTTGCGTGGAGGAACGTCATCGCCCATTAGCAAATCGAATACTTCGCTTGCTTGTTGAGCATCTTCCATACGAATCCTTCTTAACATGCGAGTTCTAGGGTCCATAGTTGTGTCTGCAAGCTGATCTGCATCCATCTCACCCAAGCCCTTGTAGCGCTGAATATCGCTGTTAAAATCAATGCCCTTAGCTTGCAAGTCATCAAGCTTTCCAGCCAATTCGTCGTCGGAATACGTGTAAATATACTCGCCTTTGTGCTTTCCAGCGAGAGCAATTCTGTGAAGCGGCGGCACTGCAGCATAAACATGACCGTTCTCAATAAGCGGACGCATATAGCGATAAAACAGCGTAAGAAGCAAAATACGAATGTGCGCGCCATCAACATCAGCATCGGTCATCATAACAATCTTGTTATAACGCGCTTGCGAAATATCAAAACTTGCGCCCGATCCTGCTCCAACAACTTGAATGATTGCAGCGCACTCTTTGTTAGAGAGCATTTGAGCAAGACTTGCTTTTTGAACGTTCAAAATCTTACCGCGTATTGGCAAAAGCGCTTGGAAAGCGGAATTTCGAGCAGCTTTTGCAGTACCAAGTGCAGAATCGCCCTCTACGATGAAAAGTTCTGCAACATCGTCGTTTCCAGGCTGACAATCAGAAAGTTTTGGCGGCATAGAAGCAGACTCAAGCGCATTCTTTCTGCGAGTAACTTCCTTAGTTTTACGCGCTTGAATACGCGCATGCATCTCGGAAACGATTTTCTCTAAAACTCTAGCAGACTGCTCTTTAAATCCTCGCTTGGATCCGCTAATCATTTCCCCAAATTGAGCATCCGTCATTTTTGTAACGATTGGCTTAACTTGAGCAGTCCCAAGAACATCTTTAGTTTGACCCTGGAATTGAGGCTCTGCTATACGAACCGTTACAACAGCAACCATTCCAGCCAGAATATCGTCTCGCTCAATCTTAGTGTTTGAATCTTTAAGATTGACTTTAAGTTTTCTAGCATTGTCTTCAACAGCCTTGCGAATTTGCTTAGTCAATCCTTGCAAGAATCCGTCTACGTGCATGCCTCCGCCAGGAGTTTCAACAACGTTCACAAAGCTAATAATCGTTGAATCGTAGCCATTCACCCATCGCATTGCAATGTCAACACCGCATTTACGTGTTACTTGTTGAGCATGTAAATCCCCTGCAGAATCAACAGCTTGCGTTTCTTCTACATACGTATCTTCGCCAGAAATACGCCAAATATCGGAGATTGCTTGACCTTTTGAAAGAAAGTCAACAAAATCTTTTACTCCGCCATTATGCAAAAATTCAACAACTCTAGGATGATGATTATTTTGCAATTCTCTAGCAGACTCACTATTTGCAACAGATTGTTCGGTGGATTCTTCTGATTCTTCGGATTCTTCGGATTCGCTATCAATTTCGCCATCGGATTCAACTTCCGATTCGCCATCAGATTCAGATTCTTCTGATTCATATTCAGATTGATTTAGCTCATTAGATTCATTATCTACGGTTGCTTGCGATTCATCCTTAAAAGCCAAATCATCTGTTAAATCACTAGTATTAGCATTCGCATCATCACTAGCGCTAACATCAATCTCTTGAATATCGCTAAATTCGCCTTCTGGAACATGCTCATCAATAACAGTAATGCGCAATCCTGGAACCAAAAAACTGGTTTGACGAACTCTGTCAATCAACTGTTCGTAACTAAAGCGAGCTGTTGAATTAAAAATCTCAGGATCCGCCCAATAACGAACTCGAGTACCAGTAGTTTTTGGCGAAACCGTACCAATAATCTCAAGCTCAGTAGGCTTGTTCTTGCGCGTGCGCTTAAAAGGAGAAGCAGGAGACGGATTTGCTGAATCTGCATCGCTATAAACACCAGGATGCCCCTGATGGAAAGCCATATGATGCGTTTTTCCGTCTCTATCTACTTCTACGTCTAATCGCAAGCTCAACGCATTTACAACAGAAGAGCCAACACCATGCAATCCGCCTGCAGCATTGTACGAAGCGTTACCAAACTTTGCTCCAGCGTGAAGCTTAGTTAGAACAACTTCAACGCCAGTAAGCTTTGTTTTTGGCTCCACGTCTACTGGAATACCGCGACCATTATCCGCAACTTCAATAGAACCATCGTTGTGAAGAGTAACAATAATATGATTGCAAGCACCAGCTAAAGCCTCATCAACCGCATTATCAATAATCTCCCAAAGGCAATGCATTAAGCCTTGACTGTCTGTAGTGCCAATATACATACCTGGGCGCTTACGAACAGCATCCAAGCCTTCAAGCACGGTCAAACTATCGGCATCATATTGCTCTTGCTCTTTAAGAGAAGCCACTTTTACTCCTTATACAACAACAATTAAAGCTACTAGAGCGTATCTAATAACAAATCACTGATCTAAGAAGTCACGCAAGGTTTGCGACCTAGAAGGATGACGCAACTTAGACATAGTCTTAGACTCGATTTGACGAATGCGTTCGCGAGTAACGCCATACACGCGACCAATATCGTCCAAAGTCTTAGGCTGTCCATCTTCCAAACCGTAGCGCATTTTAATAACACCAGCTTCTCTAGGAGCCAGAGTTTCCAAAACTTGCCTAAACTGCTCTTGAAGAAGCGAGAATGCTACTGCATCCGAAGGTGCGATTGCATCGGTATCTTCAATCAAATCACCAAACTCAGAATCGCCGTCTTCACCCAAAGGAGTGTGCAAAGAAATAGGCTCACGACCATACTTTTGCACTTCTTGCACCTTTTCTACAGGCATATCAAGCTCGCGTGCAAGCTCATCTGGCGTAGGCTCGCGACCCAAGTCTTGAAGCATTTGACGCTGAACTCTAGAAAGCTTATTAATAACTTCCACCATATGCACTGGAACTCGAATTGTACGAGCCTGATCTGCCATAGCACGCGTAATCGCCTGGCGAATCCACCAAGTTGCGTAGGTTGAGAACTTAAAGCCCTTCTTCCAATCGAACTTTTCTACTGCACGAATTAAACCAAGGTTACCTTCCTGAATTAAATCAAGGAAAAGCATGCCCCTGCCCGTATACCTTTTAGCAAGAGAAACAACAAGTCGTAAGTTTGCTTCTAGAAGATGATCTTTAGCTTTCTTACCATCTGCTGCAGCCCACTTAAGCTCGCGCTTGCGCTTAAACTCCATTTGGTCGATTTGCGTATCGAGCAAATGCTGAGCATATAAGCCAGCTTCGATTCTCTCCGACAAATCAACTTCCTGCTCCGCGTTAAGAAGGCTAACGCGACCAATCTGCTTTAAGTAGTCTTTAACAGGATCTGCCGTAGCTCCAGTAGCGATTACTCGACGCTTTGGGTTGCCAGAAGGCGTAAGATTATCGTCATCGTCGTCATCTCGAACAATAAAAGCGCCTTTTGCTTGAGGAACTTGCGGAGCTTCTGGCTTGTTTTCGTCCGTTTCTTCGCCGTCTTCGTCTTCAGAGATATCGTCTAGATTATTAATGTCGTCATCATCATCCAAGTCGTCTACGTCGTCTACATCAAGATCATCGTGAATTTCATCAAAATCTTCTAAATCCATGTGATCTTCGTCTGGATCCATTGGCGCATCAACATTAACGTCAACATCTTGAGCGTCAACGTTTTCATCAATCTTAAAGTCTTGTTGTTCTTCTTTGCTCGTCTTGGAATCGACACTTGCTTTATTTTCGCTCGCCAAACTTTTCCTCCTGTAGATTCCCCGCTAACACAAAGTAATCAGCCAAAATAGGGTATTTAATTTTGCTATACCCTAAAGGCACTCTACTATACCATAAAGGTACAGTTATGGCAAGGGCAACTTTTCATTAAGAAGTTAATCATCTTCTAAGGACGATTCCTTATTACTTTCTTCTTGCGGCGTGGCGAATTTTCTACACCACGCTGGCTCTACATGATTCCTATATGCGTTATCTACTATTCTAACCATTGAGCAATCAGGATCTATATCTAACGCCATTTCAACATATTTTTCAACATTACCTAGCCTAAACCACCAACTTATATAGCACATTAAAGCGTAAACTTGCACTTTTAACTCTGGGATTCCATCTACAACACAAGCCATAGCTTTTAGTAGATTTACAACGTCTAACGCTTTGCAAATATCTGGAAGCTCGTGCTCTTCGTTAAATTTTTCTTCTAGAAAACATCTTAAATCCTTAGAGATTTCTTTTGTTCTAGGCTCAAAAGCTAGAGTAAGCAACGAATCAATATTGTAGTACTCACCTTTAGAATCCAATAAATCTACAAGCAAAGTGTCTCGAACGTTAATATTGTCAAACATTGCAATCGGCAGCATTATAAGGTCGTAGCCTACAATGTTTCCTTCTTTTTTGCAAATCATATTATTCCAGTTGCGTATTGATTGATTTACAAAAATATCAAAAGCCGAGAATACTTCTTGCTTACATTTAACATCTAAATCTCTGTTTATGTAATCAATATACTTTTCAAAAAATTCTGGAGCTAAAGATCTAAGATTTTTAATCCAATTATCGTTGTAATCATGATGATTGTTAACATAATCTTTAGGAATGTCTAAAACTGCTATACACTCTTTTGGAAGATGATTAAGATCCACTTTTTCTATTGTTTTTCCAGAAGCATAGCTCACAGCAAAATAGTCTTCGGATTTGTTACAAATCATACTTGCAGCATAAATATTCGTCATCTCTTTAAAAGTTGAATATTCATGATCTTTGTCTTCAAAAAATTGTGTCTCGCTGATTTCGCAGCCTTTAGACTCGTTTTTTATTGTTTTCATAATTCCTCCCCTGTTTGTTTGTTGCTTGTTATTTGTTACTTGCTATTTGTTACTTGCTATTCGTTACTTGCTATTCGTTACTTGCTATTCGTTACTTGCTATTTGCAGTATTGATTTTGTGGCTTCTTTTAACTTTGTAAATAAGAGTTTTGCATCGCAAAAGCGATAGCGCAATAAAAACTAAGCAATGTGGTTAAAGGCTATAAATCCTAGAAAAATCCTAGAAAAGTCTTAGGAAATACTCACTTCTGCAATGTCTAAGGCATGTGAATAACTCGTAGATATGAGTTTAGATTCGCAAAAGTCATGCATCGATACGCGTATAAGCGAATTAATTTATAGTCAATTTGATTCTTTAGCTTGCAAAAATCTTATTTCTAATTGCAATAAAACACTTAAAAACGTTGTTTCCCAAGCAATTTTGTCTAGCGAAGGCGGAAAACGACTTAGAGCTTTATTAGCATTATATGCTTTTGATGCAGCAAAAGAGAGCAACTCAGCTACACAAAGTGACAATTCTTACAAAAACTCAAAAAACGCAATGCTAGACGTTGCTTGTGCTCTAGAAGTATTTCAAACAGCAGCTCTTGTTCACGACGACATAATCGACGAATCCGCTTTAAGACGAGGAAAACCAAGCGCATATTGTGCGCTATCTAAAGCCACAAACAATAGTCATATTGGAACTGGTCTTGGATTAATGCTCGGAGATATTCTAGCGTCTCAAAGCTTCGACATAACTAGAAAAGCGTGCGAAAATTTGCAAAATCCTAATGAGGTTTTATGCGAATTTACAAACATGCAAAAAAACGTTGGAATTGGCCAAATTCTAGACCTTTCAATCGAAATGATGAGCCTGGATAATCCACAAAAACTTGCAGAATCTTCTATAAACGTTTTTAGGTGGAAAACTGCAAGTTACACAACTATTGCACCTCTTGCTCTAGGATTTTTGGCTGCTGGAATGCAAAAAGACTACGCAATCAATTTAGCGAATCAAATTGGAGATCCTTTAGGAATCGCATTCCAACTTGCAGACGATCTTTTAGATATTGTTTCGGATTCTGCTCACACAGGTAAGCCAATCGGAGGAGATATTCGGGAAGGAAAACGCGCTGTTCTTCTAGCAGACGCATTAGAACTTTGCACTCCCGAAGATAAGCTCTTCCTTATAGACGCATACACTTCTAAAAGTCGAAGCGAAGACGATGTTAAAAAAATCATTGATATTTACAATCAAAGCGGCGCTATAAGTAAGTCTAAAAAGCGCATTCACAATCTTTGGGTTGAATCGCAAGAAAAAATAGACACTAGTTCGCTAAGCAATCATAGTAAAGTCATTTTGCACAATATTTCTAGCATGTTTATTCCTAAAGAATGGCAATAAGCGAAAATTGCGACTATTCTTTACTGTATTACCTGTACACTTTTAAATAGTGTGTTTTAATACGCGTATAAGGGATTTACTATATGAGTGAAGTTCAAGCGCAACTGGGAATGTGTATTGAAAATCGCTATCGCATAGTTAAAAAGATAGCGGAAGGTGGCATGGCTACTGTTTATAAAGCGCAAGATGAGCGTCTTAATCGCCCTGTTGCGCTTAAAATCATGCATACTCAGCTTGCTCAAGGTCTTCACCGAGAACAATTTATTGCAAGGTTCCGCCGAGAAGCAACTTCTGCAGCATCAATCGCAAATCCGCATATTGTTCAAGTTTACGATACTGGCGAATTTGAAGGACTTGACTACTTAGTTATGGAATATGTTCATGGCGTAAATCTTAGATACGAGATGAACAAATACGGCACTTTTAGTGTAAAAGATACTTTGCGCGTGCTGGCCCAGACTTTAGATGGTCTTGCATCCGCACACCTTGCTGGCGTTGTACACAGAGATATTAAGCCAGAAAATATTTTGATTAACGACCGCGGAAACGTGCAAATCACCGATTTTGGACTTGCGCGTGCAATTTCTCAAGCAACTCTTTCTTCTACGGGTCTTCTTCTTGGAACGGCTGCATACCTTGCTCCAGAAATGATTGAGAAGAATCTTGCAACTCCTCAAGGAGATTTATATTCCGCAGGAATGATGGCTTGGGAGATGTTAGCTGGCAGAGTTCCTTTTAACGCGGATAATTCAGTAACTCTTGTTTTTAAGCATGTTCACGAAGACACCCCTTCTATAAAAACTGTTTGCAAAGATATCAATTCTTCGGTTGCTGATTTTCTTAGTTCGATTACTGCTCGAGAAATGGAAAAAAGACCAAGTGATGCTTCTAAAGCGCTTAATATTTTAAGAAGAGTGTGCTCTGGCTTAAGCGAAGAAGAGTGGCAATATAAGTTTGAAGTAGATTTAGACGCAGAAAATCAATCTTTTGAAGGCTCGATAATAACAAACAAACTTGAAGATAAAAACTCTAATCTAAAATCCCAAATACCGCTTCCGCCTAGCATTAATAGCAATACTTTTAATAGCAATACTTTGGGTAATTCTGATTCGTCGAATGATACTATATCTAACACAAAAGAGCTAAATAAAACTGTAGATATGGATAAAACTACAGACATAGATAAAACAGCTGATATTGACGCAACTCAAGCATTATCTACAAAAAACTCCGATTTTAATGAAGGTTCTTCAAACTATTCGTCTTCAACAAGTAGCAATCCTCTAGAAGACTTTAACGATAATAATATGCTCACTGTTACAATGCGCGCACCGCAATTTATTAGTGAACGATTAAAAGCTAAAAGAAATAAGTCTAATAATGCAAACGACAATGGCAAAAAAACGCGCAAAAACATTATTATTATATCTGCAAGTTGCGCAGCAATCGCAGCAGCCGCAGTAGCATTTGGCGCGTACTGGTACTATTTAGGCCCTGGAAGCTATTGGTCTTTACCAAAACCAAACACGCAAGAATGCGCATCACAAAGTGCATGTAAAATAACAAACGTTCCGTGGGCAGACTACGAGCGCACTCTTAAAATATCTAATATTCCTTATTCGGTTTCTAAAGACTTTAGCGACAACATACCCGAAGGAAACATTATTTTCACTAATCCAGATTTTAGTGGCAGCAAAATCTCTAAGCGAAATAATGGCCGCGTTAAAATTGTTGTTTCAAAAGGCGTACGCAAGTCAACTATTCCAGAAGACATTATAGATCCAACTTCCAATGCTGGAAAAGATCCTATAAAAGCATTAAAAAAGGCAGGATTTACTTCTATTACGCATAAATCAAGCGAAGATATTTATTCTTTGGAAATTCCTAAAGGATGCGTTGTTGAGATTTCGCCAACTCCTGGAATGCAAATGAATCACAATAAAAATATTACTGTGATTCTTTCTAAAGGGCCAATGCCTGTTTCTATGCCAGACGTTGTTAATCTTACAAAAGAAGAAGCAGATAAGGCATTTAACGAAGCAAAATTAGTTCCAAACTACAGCGAAGAGTTTAATGACAAAGTAGGAAAAGGCAAGATTATTAGCGCGTCTGTGCAAAAGGGAACGCAAATGCATTGGGGAGATAAACTCGATGTTGTTGTTTCTAAGGGACCGAAGACTATAACAATGCCAGATGTGCGCAATAAGAACGCTAATGAAGCTAGAAGAATACTTGAATCGCTTGGATTAAAAGTTAATATTTCTGCGCCTTTGGGCGATCTTATGCACACTGTTAGATTCCAATCCGCGGCTCCAGGGTCTCAAGTTAGAGTTCTAGACGAAAGCGGAAATCCAACAACAGTAACGTTAACGATTATTTAACTATTTAACTTAACGATTATCTGTTTTTGCTTGCGACTCTTCTAGCATGCGCTTTTTAACAGTTTGCGCATATTCGTCAACGTACTCTTGACCGCTCATTTGTTGGATTGCTTTTGTTACTTTATTAGTAAGATCTCGAAGAATATCGTGCGTAATTTCTTCTGGACTCATCTTGCTAACTTCGATTGGCTTTCCGTAAATCGCCTTAGTATTGCCCTTTGCAGGCATAATCTGGCCATGTTTTTGAAGTTCGCGAGTGCCAACAATCGCAACTGGAACAATCGGACATCCTGTTTCTAGAGCTAATCTTGCAGCGCCTGAATGACCCTTATATAGCTTTCCATCTGGGCTTCTTGTTCCTTCAATGTGAATACCAAAAAGCTGACCTTTTTCTAGGATTTCTTTAGCGTGATTCAACGCGCCAAGCGATTTTGATCCGCCAGAACGATCCACTGGAAACACGCCAACAGACGTAAACCACCACTTTTTGAATCGCCCCTTTAATCCTTTGCCTTCAAAATACTCAGCTTTTCCCATAAAATGAATCATTCGAGGGCATGTAAGAGGTAAAAGCGCGTCGTCAATAACAGCAAGATGATTTGCTGCAATAATCGCTCCACCTGTTTTAGGAATATTATTGACTCCTTGAGCAGTAGGGTGAATCCTTAAGCGAGCAATGAATCCAAACCCCTTTACAAAGAACCAATACAACATGCTAATCCCCATTCTAGCAAGATTCACAAAATAGCATTCAAACTATCAAGCAGACTTGCTACAGTATAATTCATGACTTCTTCTAAGAATACCAACTCCCATAACCGTTTGTATAATAACGAAAACAGCAATGGTGACGATTCGTTTAGTAAAAACTTTAACGACGACTGGTCTCAATTCGTTAGCGAGCACAAAAAAGATTTTAATGATTTAGAAAAGTCTAAAAGCGCAAAAATCTTTAGAAAACGCATTAATCAAGCTGCAGAACCATTAAAAAACATAGCATTTAACACTAAACCTGGTCCAAGAGATAACACAACATCAAGCTGGCTCGATGTTGATAAAACAATGGACGAATACGGAGATGACTTTGTTGCTCCAAACCCCCATTTTAAGAACGTTTCCATTACCCTTATAGTTTTATGGAGCGTGTTTGTTTTGGGCGTTCTAGGCATGATTTTGAGCGTTCTAGTGCCATATTTTGCGATTTACACTGGCTCTGTTAGCGCTTTCCTATTTTTGATTGGTGGCGCAGGCCTACTTATGAGCAGAAAAAAGGACAATACTTCTAGCGAAGACTATAACGAGTTTGGAAAAGGCGCGCGAGTTTAGAACTAGCGAGTTTAAGTGTATTCGAGCAAAAAAGAAAAGAATGAGGCTGATGCATTAACACCAGCCTCATTTTTATAAAACGTTACTTTATAAGACTTTGACTTTAATCCTCATTTTGACCATGGCAAAGCTTGTACTTTCTGCCAGATCCGCATGGGCATTCGTCATTCTTATTTGTTCCAGGGAACGTACGACCATCTGCCCAAGGAGTCTTCCACTCCTCCGCCTTTGGACGCTTGCTTAATGGAACTTCGCCTTCTGCATGGCTCATAGGAGCAGGGCCGACGATTCCAGAATGCTCGTCTTCTTGCTCCTCTTGCTCAATGCTTTCGTCCATATAAGAATCATCTTGGTTTTCTGTTTCTGCAACAATCTGCTCAAGATTCATGCGGAACAGAAGCTGAATAGACTCTTCCTTAATGGCCTCAATCATAGAGTTGTACATTTGGAAGCCTTCGCGTTGGTACTCAACCAAAGGATCTCGCTGACCCATACCGCGCAAGCCAATGCCATCCTTTAAGTAGTCCATCTCGTAAAGATGTTCGCGCCACTTTCTATCAAGAACAGCCAAAACAACTCTGCGCTCAAACTGACGCAAACTATCGGATCCCATTCGCTCTTCAAACACTGCATAAATAGTTGTTACACCATCTACAATCGTGTCTCTTAAAGCATCAACAGCTTTTTGACCCTTAAGAGGCTCAATTTGCAAGCGAAGCTGATCCCAATCAACAATAATTGGCATAACTGCGTTCACAGCATCTTTAAGGCCTTCCCAATCCCAATCCTTAGGCTTATCGGAACCGTTCATTGCTCCACGAACGTAGCTATCTGCAGTATCTTTAATAAACTTTAAGATATCTTCGTGAATATCTTCGCCCTTAAGAACAGCCTGACGTTCTGAATAAATAACGGTACGCTGCTTGTTCATAACATCGTCATACTTCAAAACGTTCTTACGCATTTCAAAGTTACGCGCTTCAACAGTCTTTTGAGCCGTGCGCACGCCATTAGAAACATACTTAGATTCGATTGGTTCGCCTTCTGGCAAGCCCTTAGCCATAACACGCGCAACAAGCTGAGTGTTGAACAAACGCATTAAGTCATCTTCCAAGCTTAAGTAGAAGCGCGATTCGCCAGGATCACCCTGACGGCCAGAACGGCCTCTAAGCTGATTATCAATACGACGAGATTCGTGGCGCTCAGTACCAAGAACATACAAGCCACCAAGCTTCTTAACTTCTTCGTGCTCGTCTTTAACTTGTTCCTTAACTTCTGCCAAAACGCCTGGCCAACGCTTCTCGTACTCTTCTGGAGTATCGTCTGGAGAATAGCCTTCTGCTTTAAGCTTTGCATCTGCCAAAAACTCAACGTTTCCGCCAAGCATAATATCTGTACCACGACCTGCCATGTTTGTAGCAACAGTCACAGCACCCTTACGACCTGCAACAGCAACAACAGCTGCTTCCTTAGCGTTTTGCTTAGCATTCAACACTTGATGAGGAATACGAGCAACATCCAAAAGCGAGGAAACGATTTCGGAAGATTCAACCGATGCAGTACCAAGCAAAACAGGCTGACCCTTTGCATGACGCTGAGCTACGTCTCGAACAATCGCAGCAAGCTTTTCTTTCTTAGTGCGGAAGATCAAATCATCCTTATCCATACGAATAACTGGACGGTTAGAAGGAATTGGAAGAACGCCAAGCTTGTATGTTCCCATAAACTCGGCAGCTTCCGTTTCTGCAGTACCAGTCATGCCAGCGAGCTTGTCGTACATGCGGAAGTAGTTTTGCAAAGTAATAGTTGCAAAAGTCTGATTTTCTGCTTTTACTTCAACATTCTCTTTAGCTTCAATCGCCTGATGCAAGCCCTCGCTATAACGACGACCTGGAAGAACACGGCCAGTGTGCTCGTCAACAATCAAAACTTCGCCATTAGTAACAACGTAATCGCGATCAAGAAGGAACAATTCCTTAGCTTTCAAAGCATTGTTCAAGTAGCCAATCAAAGCAGTGTTGCTTGGCTCGTAAAGATTATCAATACCTAAATAATCTTCAATCTTTGCAATGCCTGGATCCAAAATACCAGCAGTCTTGCGCTTTTCGTCAATTTTGTAATCAACATCGCGATCAAGCTTTAGAACAAGCTTTGCAAACTCGCGATACCAACGCGTAACATCGCCTTCGGCAGGTCCCGAGATAATAAGTGGCGTACGAGCCTCATCAATAAGAATAGAATCAACCTCATCGACGATTGCATAATGATGACCACGCTGAACAAGATCACCCTTTTCCCAAGCCATGTTGTCTCGCAAATAGTCAAAGCCAAACTCGTTGTTTGTGCCGTAAGTAATATCTGCGTTGTATTGCTTCCTGCGCTCTGGAGGCTGCTGATCTGTAATAATGCATCCAACGCTCATGCCAAGGAACCTGTAAATACGACCCATAAGCTCACTCTGGTAGCTAGCAAGATAGTCGTTAACTGTAACAACATGAACGCCCTTGCCTTCCAAAGCGTTCAAATAGCTAGGCAGTGTTGCAACGAGTGTTTTACCTTCACCAGTCTTCATTTCTGCAATATTGCCCCAATGCAATGCTGCACCGCCCATAAGCTGAACGTCAAAGTGACGCTGACCAAGAGTACGCTTTGAAACTTCTCGCACTGTAGCAAAGGCCTCTGGCATTAAGTCATCAAGCTTCGCACCATTGTCTAACTTTTGCTTGAATTTTGCCGTTTGTCCTTTAAGTTCCTCGTCCGAAAGCGCAGAAATCTGATCTTCAAGCGCATTCACAGCCTTCGCAACGTTCTCAAGGCGCTTCAATTGACGGCCTTCACCCATGCGCAAGGCTTTATCAACGATATCTACCACGTTTAGCTCCCTTAGGTCGTGTCTATTATTCGGCTAGCCAATATAGACGTAAACTGTGCCTATATTACGCGACGGCTACGATTTTTGCAGCTCGCGAGTCCAAAACAACGCATAAAATGCCCGCCTAGCTTATTACTAGACGGGCATTGCACTCATATGAGTTATTTTATTTACTTTATTTACCCTTATTTTTCTATTGTTTCTTTACTGTTTTGTTACTTCTTTTTAGCAACATTTTCTGGAGTATCAATCTCAAACACACCATAACTCCATCCATGCCTACGGTATACAACCGATGGACGCATGGTTTCTTTATTTACAAACAGGAAGAAATCGTGACCAATAAGTTCCATCTCGTACAATGCTTCATCAATGCTCATTGGCTCGGCAATGTGGAGCTTACGACGAATCACAATAGGAGTATCTCCAACACTCACTTCCACTGATTCGCCAGGACCCAAGTCGGAAGCAACCGCAGCATCTGCACTATTTGTTCCATCAACTTGAACAACTTCTTCAACAGTTGTTTCAACTTCTGGCTCTACAACACCCAAGTCAACTGGAACCATCTGCTCGTAGCCACGACGATGATCCTTGCGGCGATCTCTAGTTCTACGCAAGCGAAGCGTCAACTTATCTAATGCCATATCTAATGCACTGTATTGATCTGTGCTAGACGCTTCTGCGCGAATAACCGTACTTCCTGCAACTACAGTAATTTCAACTCTTTTTGCAGTATCTGCCTGCCTTGGATTGCCCTCAGTGTTAAGCACAATCTGAATGCGCTGCGCATCTGGAGCAATGGCGGTCACACGATTCATCTTGCTTTCTACAACGTCACGGAATCTTTGCTTAATTTGCGTATGACGTCCAGTGATGACGATCTCCATGCGAACCTCCTTAAGTAATCCGATATAAAATCGGCTTGTGTACACGTCAACGGCACCAGCGCCGCTGATACATCTATTATATCCGCTAAAAGCCGCCATTTTCTAGCGAGTCGCAAAATATGCGCAAAATTAAGACGTCTGCTATAATTGGGAAGGTTGAGGTTTCACGATGACCGCGGCTGCAATGTTCATTCGGAGTAGCTGAGGAACTTCCGGGCTCCGTAGAGCACAATGGCGGATAACGTCCGCCCAGGGCAACCTGAGAGATAGCGCAACAGAGAATAGACCGCCTAAACTTTTGTTTAGGTAAGGGTGAAACGGCGGTGTAAGAGACCACCGGGCTTCTGGTAACAGTTAGCCGCATGGCAAGCCTCATTGGGAGCAAGGTCAAGCAGAAGGTGTTTAAGGGCTGCTCGCCTAAGTCTTCGGGTAGACTGCTAGAGTTTGGCGGTAACGTCAAATCGAGATGGATGGTCATCCGTGTGCATTTTGCACGCGACAAAACCCGGGGTATGTGAAACCTCACCTCAACTTTTGGATTTTATTTAAGACTTTTACTTTGGCTTTTATTTAAGACTTTTTGGCGCAAAGTCAAAGTCACCATTTATTAAATCCACTACCCCACAAGTTTTCATTCCAGCTAAACGAGCTGATTTTAGTGCTGCATCAGAATCCTCAAAAACAGTGCAATCGCTTGGTTTTACGCCAATTCGCTTTGCTAAGTCAACATAAGTTTTATAGCTATTTTTTGCATTACTTTCTAAATCTTCTCCAAAAATCATCAAATCAAAGTAATCATACAAATCCGTACGCTTTAACGCAGCAACACATAAAGACTTAGAAAGAGTAGTTATAAGAACAGTTTTCGCACCAGTTTTATGCAAATAATCAACGTAATTTTTAGCGCCTTTTCTAAGCGGCAAATGCTTTGCGTATGCGTCAAAAGCCATGTCTTGCCACTCTTTCATTAAATCTTCGGGAGAATCCGTAAAACCAAAACGCTTAATAACATAATCCGCAACTTGGCGAGGTGTCATTGTTGCCGTGGAATCAGCAAAATCGGCAGGCACTTTAATACCGCGCTTAGCAAAACTCTCTTCGTCTATCTTGTCCCAAACGTTCAAAGAATCAAGCAAAGTTCCGTCAAAATCAAAAATCGCAGCACAATTTGAATTATCAACTAATGCATTTTCGCTCATATTATTAATCCCGATTATCTTTGATATTAACCCTATTATTCTGTTTTAGAAAAATCTGTTTTAGAAAAATCTGTTTTAGAAAAATTACTTTGAATTAGCTTAAGATTTTTCATTAGACTTTACTATTTTCAAGCAATTCTTTTGCATGATCCAAAGATGCTTGCGATTGGCTTCCCGAAAGCATTCTTGCGATTTCGCTTTGGCGGCTAATCTCATCTAATTTGGTAACAGTTGTATCTGCAAAACTAGAATTCTCGCCAGAATCCGCACTAGAATCAGCTCCAGAATCAGCTCCAGAATCCGCCGCGCTTTCAATCTTTTTTCTAACAACAAATTGAACGTTTGCAAAAGCTGCTACTTGAGCTAAATGCGTTACAACAATCACTTGTGAACTTTTAGCAAGCAAAGCCAGGCGCTTGCCTAACTCTACTGCTGCAACGCCTCCAACACCTGCATCAACTTCGTCGAAAATAAACGTCATTGATTGATTATTACTGCGATTTTGTTTTGCGCTAACAAGCTCCATTGCAAGCATAAGCCTACTGAGTTCTCCACCCGAAGCACTACTGCCCATTGGCAAATAGTTAGACGCAGGGAAAGGCTTAAAAAGAAACTCAACACTATCTAAGCCGTGCACGTTCAAATCAAATTTTCCGTCCTTGTTTTTATCGCGCTTAGAAACATTAATAAAAAGTTGCGCATCTGGCATAGATAAGGATTCAAGCTCTTTGCTAACTTCGTCGCTAAACTTTTTTGCAACAACTTTGCGCGTGCTATAAAGAGCTTCGGCAAGTTTTTCAGCGTCTTTATAAGTCTTCTCGCACAAATCTTTAGCGCGCGCAACAGCTTCTGGCGAATCATCCAAATCTTCAAGCTCAAATTGCGCTTTTTTGGCCCACTCTAAAACATCGTCAATTTGCGGGCCCCATCTGCGTGTTAAATCGCTTAAATCGTGAATACGATTGTTAATAGCGTCTAAATCTTCCTGACTTTCATCAACATCTAACTGCTGCGCAAGTTGCATAACAATGTCGGAAATTTGGGAAGAAATATCGTCAAGTTGATTTGCAATCGCGCTATAATCTCCGTCAACTCGAATTGAGCGAATTGCCTTAGATGCATTGTCTACCAAATGTAATGCGTCAACTGAATCTATTGCGCCATAATCAATTTGACTTGCGTCTAACGAAGAGATTGCTTCGCTAATAGCTCCAACGATTTGAGCAGCGTTTTCTATGCGATCTCTTTTAGCTTTAAGATTTTCATCCTCATTTGGTTTTGGATCGATTTGGCGAATTTTTTCTAACGATTCACGCAAATAGTCTGCGCGCTGCCTAGAAGACGATTGCTGATTTATAAGGCGATTATATGATTCAACGGCACTTTGCCACTTATTAAACGCGGATTCATAGTCTTGCAATTCTTTAGAATTACAAGAGATTGAATCCAAGAATTCACGCTGCTTTGAGGCTGTTGCTATGCGAAGCTGATCGCTTTGACCATGAATTGTTATTGTGTGCGAGCAAACGCTTTCTAGCAATGATTTTGGAACAGAATAACCAGATATTACAGCTCTTGATCTACCAGTTTTTGGAACAGATCTAGATACGTAAACTTCTTCTTTAGAATCGTCATCTTCACATTCTTCGGCATTAATCCCAGATTCTTGCAATATTTGCGCAACATCGCTGGATTTTGACACAGAAAACACGCCTTGCGCCCACGACTCATTTGCAAAAGATGATACTTTTGCAGAATCTGCTTTTCCTCCAGATATAAGCTTTATAGCACTTAAAAGCATAGACTTTCCAGCACCAGTTTCGCCAGTTATTGCAGTCATTCCTTTAGAAGGCGTAATAACAGCGTTAGAAATTGGGCCTAAATTACGAATCTCAAGTTCTTCAAGCACAAATACCCCCTATAGGTTTAGATTATTAGGGACGATTGAATATTCTGCATTACAGTCAGCATTGCCATCAGCGCTATCTACACTTGCACCATCTACGCATGCGCTATCTTCATAATTTCTATCGGTTTCATTATGAAGATTTGCTTCATAAATCTTAGGCTTAGCGGCCACTTTTCTGCGATTTTCACGCCATCCAACAACTGGCAAATCAAACTTTGTGACTAATCTTTGCGTAAATGGAACGCCAGAAAGTCGTGCCAAAAGCAACTCATCTTTAGATTGCCTAATTTGAATCCTAGAACCTTGCGGCAAAGCTCTTTGACGCCTTCCATCGCAGCAAATCCACCCACCAGAAGATGATTCTTGCAAAATATCAATCGTAAAAGTAGAACCTGCTCCAATAATCAATGGTCTAGAAAAAAGCGCGTGTGCAGCCAAAGGAACAAGTTGCAAAGCCTCAACATTTGGCCACATAATCGGCCCACCTGCAGAAAACGCGTACGCAGTAGAACCAGTAGGCGTAGAAACAATCACGCCGTCGCACCCAAAAGACGACATTTCAACGTTGTCAACGCGAATCGAAAGCTCCACCATCCGCCCACGATCTGCCCTATCTAAAGTAATATCGTTAAGCGCCCAATCACTTAAAGGCTCGCTCGCTCCAGGGAGCCAAACATCTACATGCGCTTCCATTCTATGCTCTAAAAAGTAGTCTTTTTGCGCAATTCTTCGCATAGCTTCATCTATCTGGAAGCTCTCAAATTCCGCCAAAAAACCAACATGCCCAAGGTTTATTCCAATAATTGGAACAGGAGTGCAATGCACTAATTCTGCAGCTTGAAGCATTGTGCCATCCCCACCTAGCACAACAACAATTTCCGTATTTTTATCTACTCCTTGAGCGATTTTTTGCGCAAAATCCGAAACTGCAGCACTATGAAACACACTAACATTAAAACCAGCATTTTTAAGCTGAGTAGTAACTTGATTTACAACAGCACTGTTGCCATCAAGACGCGCATGCGTAACCACAAGAGCATTGCGAGAAGCAGAATTACCTTCTAAACGTTCTTGCATAGCACCCCCTTTGTAGCTATTTGTAGATTAATCGTAGCTTATTTACAGATTAATCGTAGCCTAATCGCAGCTTTACAAACATTAATAGTTATTGTAATTGTTGCACTACATATTGTGCATTAATCTACATATTGCAATATTGCACATTAATCTTATGCAAATATTTATCAAACAATCTCTTGACTATTAAATTTGACTATTAAATCGCGCATAAAGAAGATATTCAACGTTCCCGTGAGTTCCCTCTATAGGTGATTCGCGAGTTGCAATAACGCTTAAACAATTGTTTTTAGCGCATTCTTTAACATTTTCTAAGGCTTTAAGTCTTAGGTTTTTATCTGTTACAATTCCGTGCTTGCCAAGATTTCCTTTACCAACTTCAAATTGCGGCTTTACAAGAAGAACAATATTCGCGTTATTTTGCGCAATACGTGCAATTACTGGAATCACAAAGCTAAGAGATATAAAAGAGACATCGGAGACTATAAGATTCGGCTTGTATGGCAAATCTTCCGCGTAAACATTTCTAATATTTACGCCACTCATTTCAATAACGCGCGGATTGCTTGCGATTTTTGTGTGCAATTGACCGTGTCCAACGTCTAAAGCTATAACGCTATTGACGCCATTTTGCAACAAATAATCGCAAAAACCGCCAGTAGAAGCGCCAATATCTAATGCTTTAGTATTTGAATCAACTTTTAAGCCCAAATTCTCAAATAAGCGAAATGCGCCTTCGAGTTTTAGTGCTCCTCTAGAAACGTATTTAACGCAAGAATTTTCTTCTTTTGATTCGTCAAGGCTTATTTTTTGCGATTTTTTCACTAAAAATGACGATTTTTTAACAATACGATTATCTACTTTCACTACTCCAGACTTGATTAAGCGTTGAGATGTAGTTCTACTCTTTACTAAACTGCGATTTACAAGCGCGCAGTCTAAGCGCTGAGCTAAATCATCTTCGTCTAGCATTAAAAACCTCGCTTAAAGTATAAAGTCGTAAATCGCAAGTCGTAAGCCACAAATCACAAAGCCACAAGTCACAAATCACAAAGAAAACTCTGGAAGAATGTAATCTTCAAGCGATTTTCCACTATCCATTAAGCTCCAAGCGAGCGCACAAGCAGCACGCAAAGCGTTGCAATCATTAGGATTGTTTACTTCAATAGAGTTACTAACGATTTGCGCTCTAGAAGTTCCGCATACAAACGTAGAATCGTCAACGCGCTTAGGAGCAACATGCACCTCGTTCAATCCCCTTAAATCCTTAGAAACAAAGCTTGGTCGCAAGTGTTTTGGAGCTTCAAACAACATGCGCGGATTGGTAACGCCCGTAAGCACTAGAAGAGACTCATACCCCCCTCTGGTACCTGCTTCAATGTCTGTGTCTAATCTGTCTCCTACAGCAAGCGAGCGCTCAATACTTATTACAGGATTTCCAAATTCGTCTTTTTGCGCATATTCTTTAATATCTTCATCATTGTGCTTTGCGTTTGCAGCAACCAACAATCGCGCTTCGTCGTACATTGCGCACTCGGGCTTTCCAGCAGACGCAATAGGCTCTACTCCAGTGGCATTTACTACAGCTTGAATCATAGAACCGCATCCAGGAGCTATACCGAATTCACGTGGAATTGTTAAATCGCGATTAGTAACAAAATACTTAGCTCCGCGCTCTACAGCAAAAGCGACTTGTGCCATTTCTTGCCAAGTCATTTGCGGATACCAGCCTTGAATAACGGCTTTTGGATTATCTTTACAAGACTTTACTGGATTAAGACCAGCGCTACGAACCTCTTGTACAAGATGATCTGCGCCTAAAACTAAAACGTTTGAACCGCTTGGAACATATCGAGCAACCATTCGAGCAGCTACAAGTGAAGACGTTATGATTTGCCACGGCTCTACTTTTAAGCCAAAACTTTCTAGCTGACTTGCTACAACTTCTTGAAAACGAGAAGAATTATTAGTTGTGTATTCAATAAACATGCCATTTTTTTGAGCATTTTCAATTGATTCGGCTGCGTATTCAACGGATTTTCCGCCTCTATACACTACGCCATCTAAGTCAAGCAAAGCTAAACGAAAATCCTTGCTTAACGCAGATTTACTATTTGAAAAATTCGCTCGTTCATCAAGTTGCATAAAATATCCTCACGATTTTAAGAATACTAAAGTAGAAAATGCCCAGCTTACTATACTTTTACAATACAGAAGCCGGGCTTAGAAAATATTATTTATACTATTCCTCTTTAGGATTAACTGCATTCATCTCTACAGTTTCAGTATTATCTGCGATTTGTGAATCGTCGTCTGAATCTTCGTCTGAATCTTCGTCTGAATCTTCGTCTGAATCATCATCCGAATCATCATCTGGAGCAAATTGCGCATCATCTTCACTAATGCCAACTTCGTCCATAATCGCATCATTAAGATGTTCCAAATCGTAGTCAATCACAACATCTTCTGGATTTTCTTCGTCTTCAATATCTGCATACTGCTCTTCTAAGCGGTCAAGCAAAGCGTCAAGCTCAATCGCCTCATCGCTTCGCCCAGCCTCCTCTAGGAAGTACTGCTCCGCTTGAACAGCGCGCATTCTATACTCGCCAGGCAAGCCCTTAGACCTGCCCATTGCATGAACAAGCTCAATCGCCTTATCTGCATGGTTTGTATCTGCCAAAACGCCTGCGTACACGAGGAACATTTCTGCTTTAACTTCGCCACTAACGCTTTTAGCTTCATCCGACATGCAAATTTCCAGCGCTTTATCGAGGTTGCCCATGCCGCGCTCGCAATCTGCAATAAATGGAAGATAATCCGTGTAGCCATTCATTCGCATAGCTGTTCTAAACTCGCGCGCAGCAAGCTTGTAATCGCCTTGACGGTACGCAATAAATCCTAGTGTTTCGCGCGAAAAATCAATGCGAGACGCCTGCTTTGCAGCCCACTTTGCGTGCTCTAAAGCAAGCTCTGGATCTTCGTCTTGCAAAGCGTATGCAGCAAGAATATGCAAGCCAATGTTTTCGGAATGCTCCTTAGAAAGACCGCGCAAACGCTCGCGAGACTCCTTAGAAAGCATTGAATACTCTAGGCCCTTAGGCATTTTTGGCTCGCCCGGACGCCTATCTGTATACGGGTTTTGAGATGGGTAAGAAACAGTTCCATCCGAGTTTCTACGAGGTCCATTTTCAAAGCGGAAAGATGACTTTGAATCGCGCTTTCTAGAATCGTTCTTCTTAAAGCCACCCTTGTGGAAGCCATCCTTGTGGAATCCGCCGCGATTGTCTTCAAAACGGCGATCATTGCGTTCTGAGCGGTCAAACCTGCGATCGCCACGCTCTGAGCGATTATCTCGATTATCGCGATTATACTTATCAAACTTCTTGTATCTTGGATTTCCCGATTCTTTTGAATCAGACTCAAAACCACGATTTGTGCGCTTATCGTAATCGCTGTGATTGTATCGATTATCGCGATTGCGCTTATCTTCGCGATTATATCTATCTTCGCGATTATCTTTTCTGTCAAATCTGCGATTATCGCGATCAAACCTGCGCTCACCATCGCCATCAAACTTGCGATCCGAGTTTTTCTTAAAACCGCTCTTCTTGAATCCATCTTTATGGAAACCACCCTTGTGGAAACCGCCGCGATGCTCACCATCTTTGTGGAAACCACCCTTGTGGAATCCTCCGCGACGCTCACCGTTTCCACCATTTTTACCGCCATTTTGACGGCTAAAATGTCCACGATTACCAAACGACTTACCACTACGCGATCCGCGTTCTTCGCCCATTATTGGCATACCTTTCAAAGTCTAAAAATATAAAATTATACTAAAATCTAATGCTAAAAACAAATAAAGCGCGCTTAAAAACTACGCACGCTCAACAGCGCCAATAGCCTTCTTGCCCCTACGAAGCAAAGCAAAACGACCGTGCAAGAATGAGCTATCGCTCAAAACGTCATCAACGCTTTCTACGCGATTATTGTTAACGTACAATCCGCCAGCTTCAATAGCTCTACGAGCCTCGGAAATAGTACGGAACAATCCTGCAGCAACAGCGGCCTCAACAACGCGATCTTCAACATGCGCTTTAGCAAATTCCAAAGTGCCATCTTGTGCTTTAACTTTAACACCATCTAAAGCAGCTTCAAGAGTTTGCTCGTCAATTCCAGCTAAATCGCCCTTGCCAAAAAGCGCTCCAGAAGCAGCAATCGCCTGATTCGTAACATCCTCGCCATGCACAAAACTTGTAACTTCCCAAGCGAGCACACGCTGAGCTTCACGACTTCCTGGATCTTCTTGAATCTGCTTTTCCAAACGCTCAATCTCGCTCTTAGGTAAGAACGTAAAAGCCTTAAGAAGCTTAACAACTTCATCATCTGGCTGATTAAACCAGAATTGATAGAAGCGATAAGGGCTAAGCATTGTAGGATCAAGCCACATTGCGTTACCCTCAGATTTTCCAAACTTACGACCTTGATTATCCGTAATAATTGGGCTTGTAAACACGTTTACAGAAGCTCCGCGAACCTTACGAATCAAATCCATGCCAGAAGTCAAATTACCCCACTGGTCAGATCCGCCAAGTTGCAAAGTAACGTTGTAATTATCAAACAAGTACAAAAAGTCGTTTCCTTGCAAAACTTGGTAGCTAAACTCAGCAAAAGAAATGCCTTCGTCGGAGTTTAAGCGGCGAGCAACAATATCTTTAGAAAGCATTGTGCCAACTCTAAAGTTCTTGCCAACATCGCGCAAAAAGTCGATAGCAGACATTTTAGAAACCCAGTCGTAGTTGCTTACAAAACGAACAGGATTCTCTCCATCAAGAGGCAAAATGCGGCCAATTTGCTTGCGCAAACGCTCCGCCCAGCCAGCAACAATATCTTTAGAATTAAGCGTGCGCTCTCCGCTTTGGCGCGGATCTCCAATCAAGCCCGTAGCACCACCAACCAAAGCAATAGGATGATGGCCTGCAGCTTGCAAATGACGCATGTTAATAAGCTGAACAAGATTGCCAATATGAAGCGATGCAGCAGTAGGATCGTAGCCGCAATAATAAGTTAATGGTTCTCCGTCAAGTGCTTGAGCAAGTTGATTTTCGTCAGTAGATTGAGAAATCAATCCACGCCACTTTAGCTCTTCAAACAAAGAAGCAAATCCAGCTTCTTTGTAATTCCTCACCTGAGCCATTTATATCTCCTTATTATTGCAAAAATTACCGAAAGTATCGGGCGCATTTGCGCGCTACAAGCCTTTCAATTTTGGCAGCACATGGAGACACTCTTATAAGCTGTTCCGTCGCTTACAGATTCAGCGAATTTCTTATACTCACTAATCGCAAGCTGAGCTTGATTAATTTGTTCTTTTACGCGCACAAAAGCTGTTCCACCTTTGCCGCATCTAGAAGAAACAGAGCCATAGCTAGAAAGAACAAGTCTAAGATCTGGTATTTTATTTGCATCAATAATGCCGTCTAAAATCGTTGCATAATCGTCGTTACTCAAATCGCTTAAATCGCATTTAAGACTTTCGGCACGTTTTACACATAGTCCCGATAACGTATGCGCATTGCGGAAAGGAACGCCTTGTTTTACAAGCCATTCTGCAATGTCTGTAGCAAGAGCGAAACCAGTTGCAGACTGCTCAAGCAAGCGAGGCGTGTTAAATCGCATTGTTCTAACCATTCCTGCAAATGCTGGAAGCAAAACTTCTAGAGTGTCGATTTGGTCAAAAACCGCTTCTTTATCTTCTTGCAAATCGCGAGCATATGCGGTTGGGAGACCTTTAAGAGCGGCCATTAATCCAGTTAAATCTCCGATTAATCGCCCAGCTTTACCTCTAGCAAGCTCCGCAATATCTGGATTCTTCTTTTGAGGCATAATCGAAGAGCCAGTCGAATAGGCATCGTCTAAAGTTACGAACGCAAATTCTTGAGTATTCCATATAATAATCTCTTCGCTTAAGCGAGAAATATCAACGCCAATCATAGATGCAATAAACGCAAACTCCGCAACAACATCGCGGCTTGCTGTAGCATCAATCGAATTTGCGCAAACAGCAGAAAAACCAAGCTCTTTAGCAACTTCTTCGGGGTCTAAGCCAAGAGTGTTGCCAGCCAATGCCCCTGCTCCGTATGGACTTTTGTTTGCGCGCAAATCCCAGTCCGCAAGGCGATTTACGTCTCGCAAAAGCGGCCAAACATGAGCCATTAGCTGGTGTGCAAGCAAAATTGGTTGAGCGTGTTGCATATGAGTGCGGCCAGGCATTACAGCGTCTTTTGCTTCTAAAGATTGAGCGACTAAAGCATTGCAAACATCTAGCACGAGTGCCGCTAATGCGCGTGCGTGTCTGCGCAAAAACATGCGTATTAAAGCTGCGATTTGGTCGTTTCTAGAGCGGCCAGCCCTAAGTTTTCCGCCAAGTTCACTTCCTGCAATCTCAAGCAAGCCGCGCTCTAATGCTGTTGCTTCGTCCTCGTCTTCTTCAATTGGAGCAAAAATGCCATTATCTACGCGGTTTTGCAACTCGTCTAGCGCTTTGCAAAGATCTGCGTATTCTTGATTTGTTAATAAACCTGCACGATGCAAAGCGTGGGCGTGCGCGCGAGAGCCTGCAATATCGTCATCCGCTAATCGCCAGTCAAATTGCGTTGACTTGCTAAGCTTTGCGAGTTCCGCGGAAGGCCCCGAGCTAAAACGGCCGCCCCACAAGGCTATTGGATGATTAGTATTGGCATTTGCGCTGTCATTGGCATTTGCATCGTGCATAGTTATTCTTTCGTCTTTTTAGTCGTTCTTAGTTGTTTTTAGTTGTTCTCAGTCGTTCTTAGCAACGCGCATATCTCGAGCTGCAGCAACTTTACTAGACAATCCGTAGATTTCAATAAATCCGTTGGAAGCGCGCTGGTCGAAGGTATCGGAAGAATCGTAAGTAGCCAAGTTAAAGTCATACAAAGACTCATCCGACTTTCTGCCTGTTACAACAGCCTTTCCTGCGTACAAAGTCATGCGAATATCGCCAGAAACATGCTCTTGAGTTTCGTTTATAAACGCATTCAAAGAACGCACAACTGGCGAGAACCACTGGCCATCGTACACAAATTCTGCCCACTTTTTGTCTAGAGCACGCTTAAGCCTGTGCTGTTCGCGCTCCAAGCAGCAATTTTCAAGCTCTTGATGCGCTGTAATCAAAGCTTGCGCGCCTGGAACTTCGTACAATTCGCGAGACTTAATGCCAACTAAACGATCTTCAATAATATCGATTCTGCCGATTCCTTGAGCGCCTGCCCTTTTATTCATCTCTTCAATCGCTTGAAGCGGAGTTACGCTGTGACCGTCAATCGCAACTGGAACGCCTTTTTCAAACGTGATTGTAACTTCGTCTGGAGTTTTAGCTTCCAAAGGATTCTTTGTGTAAGAGTAGCATTCCTCGGTTGGAGCATTCCACGGATCTTCCAAAAAGCCTGTTTCAATTGCCCTTCCCCAAACATTTTGGTCTATGGAATACGGGCTTTTCTTGCTTTGAGTAATCGGAAGATTATGGTCGTTTGCAAAAGCGATTTCCACATCTCGAGTAAGCGACAAATCACGAATTGGGCTAATTGCCTTTAATTCTGGGTCCAAAGACTGAATCGCAACTTCAAAACGAACTTGATCGTTTCCTTTACCCGTGCAACCGTGTGCGATTGTGTCAGCGTCAAATTCGTGCGCTGCGTGAACCAAGTGACGAGTAATAAGTGGCCTAGAAAGCGCGGAAACTAAAGGATACACGTCTTCGTACATTGCGTTTGCTTTTAACGCAAGCATGCAATAGTTATCCGCAAATTCTTCGCGAGCATCAACTACATACGACTCAACAGCTCCGCAAGCTAAAGCGCGGTTTTTTATGACTTCAAGCGCTTCTCCGCCTTGACCAACATTTAATGACACGGCTACAACGTCTTGGCCTGTTTGCTCTTTAAGGTACGGAATTGCTACAGATGTATCGAGGCCACCCGAATACGCCAATACAATACGCTTCTTATTAGTCATAGCAACCTCCCACGGTCATATATTGAATAAATAATATTGAATAAATAAACAATACATAGCATATTATACAACTATATATACAATCTCAACACGCGCAGAAATACACCATTTTGGCGATTCGCGCTTAGAAGTATTTAATCAAAAACCAAAACAAAGATAATACTTATACAGTTAACAGATATGCTTAGTAGGCACAATTTTAAGGCATAATTTTATAAGCATAACTTATAAGCATAATTTATAAACATAATCGCAAATGCGTTATAAATATTTTTTATTCGGAACTGTTAACTCAACCTTAAACCCACCGTATTTGCTTCTGCTTATATCAACCGTTCCATTATGAGCGCCAATAATCTGCTGAACAATCAGCAGACCCAAACCATGACGCTGTTCTGCAGTACTTGTATCGCAAATCATATAGTGCGGTGCATGATTAAGCTTGTCGATTTTTTCATCTGAAGCACCTATACCGTTATCTTCAACACAAATAATACAATTATTATTATTTTCAGCAACGGATACATAAATCGTACACCCATTTTCATTGTGAGATATGCTGTTCTGAATAAGATTAGATATTGCTCGTTTTAATAAATCTTTGTCTACGCTAATATTGCAAACAGTCAATTTAGCATCTGTTTCCCACTTAATCGAAAACTCATCTTGCATACCCATATTCATAAAGTCCACAACAACTTGCCTAACAACAGCAACAACATTTTCTTCTTTTTTCATAATTGGTTGCATATTATATTCAAGTTTTGAAGCCAAATTAAGGTCATTAATCAAATTCTTCATTCTTGCACTTTGCTTAATAATCATCGTCGCTTTTTTACGATCTTCTTGCGAAATATGGAGAGAATTTTCTAACTGTCCTGCATACCCCATAACCATAGATAACGGCGTACGAATATCATGTGAAACTCCAGCTATCCAATTCGCTCTTGCAGTCTCCTTTTTTCTCAATTGTTCTTTTTGTATTTGCAAAATATCGGAAGCAGAATTTATGTTAGATGAAATTTCTGAAAGCGCTCCTGTTTCTGGAATATGCACGCTTTCTCCACTAGATAAACGTTGTATCCCTTTTGTAATCGGATTAATTGATTTTAGTAGTTTTATATTAGCTATTAAATAAATTCCAAGAATAAGCAAAATGTTGATGAAGAATACGCTTAAAAGAATCTGCGGAAAATTTGAGATTAAACTGTATTTCCAACTTGGTCGTGTATGTTTCCAAAAGCTTTTATGCGGAAATCCGACTACGACAACTCCATTCTTATTATCACCCGTGTAAGTTGGATAACCATCAATATAACCAACGCTCAAATTAGCTACATCAGACAAAGTATAATCGTTTGGAATAGTTGCAGGAACGTCTTTTGTTTTCCATACGACTTTCAATGTATTATTATCAATCAAAATTGCCCATGCGCCAGAATTTGTCAATTTGGAAGACATATTTTTTGATAATACATAATCCCCACTTGCGGATAATTGTAATGCTTCTCCCGTCTCTTTGGCTATGCTATAAGGAGACATCTCTTTATCGGGAGCGTAATTTCCTATAAGTACAATAAACGCAATAATATTCATTAATACTATAAGCACAGAGCTTAGTAGAAAAATACTTATAAAGCGTTGTATTAGTTTTGGTATGCTTTTCATTCTGCTTTACTCCACAATCAGCTTATACCCTAAGCCTTTAACTGTTATTAAAGAAACAGGCTGCGATGGATTGAGTTCTATTTTTTCTCTGATACGACGTATATGTGCCATTAAAGAATTTTCATATCCAAAAGGATTATCACCCCATGCAGCTTCACATAACGCGTCAATTGTTACAATGCATCCAGCATTTCTATAAAGTGCAGAAAGTAAATCATATTCTTTGGCTGTGAGTGGAATATGTTCGTTATTTTTTATTACTTGGGCAGAAGAAAAATCAATCTGACTATTTTTCAGTTTAACAATGGGATTTTCGCTCTTGTAGCTTCGTCTTAAAATTGCCATAATGCGAAACGTTAGCTCTTTTGGAAGAAACGGCTTTACAATATAATCGTCTGCTCCTAAGTCAAATCCCTTAAACTTATCTTCATCTTCACCGCAAGCAGTAAGGAATAAGATAGGACAATCACTATATTGTTTTATCTGCTTCATTAACTCAAACCCATTACCGTCGGGGAGCATAACATCAAGGATTGCTAATTCTGGACGTAATTTTTGTGTTGCCTCTACAGCATCTTTCATGCTTTTTGCAGTAGTTATATTATGAAAACCATATTCGCTTAATATGGATACAACCATATCTAAAAGTTCCTGCTCATCATCAACAAGTAGCAGATGCTTGTTCAATAAATAATCATTCCGATTCATGGAGAACCCCCTAACATATATTATGCCATGTGAATATTCATTTTTTGACCTCGAATAAAAATGTAAGGTAGATGTAAGGTGAAGAGAATGTTGTAGAAAGGTTGACGCAATATCATAGATTCCGAAAGGAGATATTGCCATGAACAATATTGTTACAACAGAACATTTAACAAAAAAATATAAGTCATTTATTGCTGTTAATGATGTTTCACTTCATATTCGCAAAGGTAGCATTTACGGCTTTCTTGGGCCAAATGGAGCTGGAAAATCTACAACAATGAAAATGCTCCTAGGGCTTACAGCTCCAACAAAAGGTGCATTTACAATCGACGGAAAAAAGTTTCCTGCCGATCGCATACCTATTTTGAAAGAAATAGGCTCATTTATTGAATCACCATCTTTCTATGCAAATCTAACAGGTAGAGAAAATCTTGACATTATACGTCGCATTTTAGAACTACCTAAGAGTGCAGTTGATGACGCATTAGAATTAGTAGGTCTTTCTGAGTTTGGAGACCGTCTTGCAAAAAAATATTCGCTTGGCATGAAGCAAAGGCTTGGTCTTGCTGGAGCATTGCTTGGTAGACCACCTATTTTGATTTTAGATGAGCCAACAAATGGACTCGATCCATCTGGCATACACGAAATCCGAAATCTGATTAAGTCACTGCCAGATCTTTACGATTGCACGATTCTTATTTCTTCTCATATGCTATCCGAAATTGAGCTTATTGCAGATGATATTGGAATACTTAATCACGGACACTTGTTATTTGAAGGTAGTTTAGATGAACTACGACAGAATGCATTACAATCTGGTTTTGCTTCCGACAATTTGGAAGATATGTTCCTATCCATGATTGATGAAGACAATAAGATCAGGAAGCAGAGTGCAAGACTATGAAAACGCTTGTAATCGAACTAAAAAAATGCAAGAGAACTGGCTTTATAGCTCTTATGATTGCTATTGGCATTATGGGAGCAGCGTACGCTTTTGTGAATTTTATTGTACGAAAAAATACATTATTAAACCTGCCTTTAGCTCCTATGGATATTCTTCTTACACAGCTTTACGGCATGATTATGGTGTTAAACATGTTCGGCATAATAGTCGCAGCATGCATTATCTACAACATGGAATTTAAGGGAAATGCAGTAAAAAAGATGCATATGCTGCCTATGAGCGTTCCTGCTATGTACCTATGCAAATTTATTCTGCTGACTGTTCTATTACTAATCGCTATTTGCATACAAAATTTAGCACTTGCAAAAATCGGTGTAACAGATTTGCCACAAGGTACGTTTAATGTAAGTACTCTTATATCTTTTGCTGCATATTCATTTATTACGTCAATGCCTGTATTGTCCTTTATGATTTTTGTATCATCACGATTTGAAAACATGTGGGTAACGCTTGGAATTGGTGTAGCAGGATTTTTAAGCGGCATGGCATTGGCTTCGTCAGACATTGTGCTTTTTATGGCATCACCTTTTATAGTTATGCTAAAACCAGCAGTTGCCATGAGCGCGCAACCTAATACTACGGTCGTAATCGTATCCATAGTTGAAACACTTCTGTTTTTATGTTCTGGATTGTGGGCGGCTAAGAACCTGCACTATGAATAAAAACACGCACTATAAGTAAAAACTTGCACTATATAACTATGAATAAGGAGACTATGAAAATGAGATTTTTTGAACTTCTTAGAATCGAATTTAAGAAAGTAAAGCGTAGTAAAATTATTCCTTTGATTTTTATTGCACCACTAATTGTGGTTGGATCTGGTGTAGCAAGCCTTCATAGATACTTCACTCCAGAATATACACACGCATGGGCTGCTATGTTTATTCAAAGCGCATTAGTCTATTCATACTATTTGCTTCCGCTTAGTATGATTGTTATTTGCGTGATGATTGCAGGACGAGAAACAAGCAATAACGGAATACTAAAAATGCTGGCACTGCCTGTTAGCAGATACGCGATTTCTGCTGCAAAATTTTGCGTACTGCTATTTTATTTGCTTATGGAAATGGTCGTATTTTTTGCCGTATTCGTTATAGCAGGATTGTTTGCAACCAGTAGCACAGGAGTTACAGAAACGCTCCCAATTATGTATCTATTAAAATGGTGTTTAGATCTGTTTTTGACTATGATTCCAAGCGTAATAGTCATGTGGGCGATTACTGTGCTTTTTGAAAAGTCAATGCTATCCGTTGGATTAAATATACTTCTTGTTATTCCTGGCGTATTAATAGCAAATACTCCACTTTGGATAGTTTATCCTTATTGTTACAGCGGATATATGGTTTCCCGCTCTCTACATGCAGTTACATCAACAGGATTAGGAAACGGATTTAATCTTATACCATTTTTGCCATGTGCAATTGCAATATCTGTGTTTGTATTTTTGATTGCAATAACACAATTTGGTAAAAAAGAAATGAGATAACAAAAGATACTAAATAACAATGCAACGAAATAACAAATGCAGATGTGAATTGCAAAATTGCGTATAATGTTTTAGCTATACACAAAACGCGTAAAACGTTCAAAACGCTCAAAACGCAGTATGGAAACAGATAGAACAAAAACAAAAAGCTTTCGGTTTTGAATGCCCCTAGTAGCAAACAAAACCGAAAGCAACACACTCAACACTCAAAACACAAAACACACACAACAAACGCGCATATGATGCAGACTAATAGGCTTTATGCATCCTTACCGCTGTTACAAAAGTTATTTTTGTATATTTTAGTCATAAATTCTATTGACTTCTTTATCTCTTCATCGCTAGGCTTTGTGCGCTTTATATTGTTTTGTATTACAGCTTTAGAGCATTCTTCGCAATCGCATTTTTCAACATGATTATCTATAAGATCACCAGGATGATCAATATAATTCCTAATATATGTGCTCATAGATTTATCACGTTTACAATATGGCTTGCCAACATGGTTAATGTTAAAATGATTATCGTCAGTGCTATTTTCAGTTTCCTGTTCAATTAGCCATTTGTCAAAACTACTTATACTTTTTTCTGATACAGTTCCCTTTCCTTTATCATAATGCTTTCCTATTGCCTTCTTATGTAGAGCATTAAAAAGCTCAATATGATATTCAACACTAGGCATATCAAATGCACAATAGTTTATTTCTCCCCACGTTGGAGAGTATTCCCCAGATACGTTCAGCATCTCTTTTTTATTAAATCCACTATATCGTTCTTTGCTATTCGCATTTTCTTTGCTTGCCTCTTCCTTACTAAATATATTTAATTTGTCTTTTAAGCTTGGCTTATTATCCGTGTTTTGATTAACTTCATAGAATGCCTTCAATAAATACGGAGAATGAGTTGTTATAAGAATCTGAGATCTTTGTGATAATTTATTAAATGATTTCATCAAATTATTTTGTGCATTTGGATGCAGGAATGTTTCTGGCTCATCAATGCAAAATATAACTGGCTTTTCTACACTGTCTTCAGATTTATTATTTATCTCTGCATATAACTGAATCAGACTCAAAGCCAGCGCTCTCTGCATACCTGTTCCCTTTTGGCACACTGGCGTAGCAATCCCATTATCAGATACAAGTACAACACCATTTTTGAAGAAACTATCTATTTCAGGTAGTTCAAAATCGAATTTTACTTCGCCCTCTCCGTATTGCTCATCTAGTATTTTTGTTACTTTGCGCTCTGTATCTTCCAGTATTTTCTGTAAGCCTTTGTCTCCAAACGCTTCTTTGTGCGCATCCTTAAACTTTCCCCATAAAGTTTTATTACCGTTTCCATCATCTTCTCTTTGAAAATCTTTTGTTAAATCATTTATTATTTTTCCTATTATCTTTGTCTTACCAAAATCTTGATATTCTTCATTCTTTAAGTCGGAATACACAAATTGCACATCAAACAACGCTGCAATGGTTTTATCAATTCCCGTAGGATTTTCGTATCTTTTAATTCCTTCTTCATTGGAGTTTGGATTGTAAACCCTTATGTTTTTAATATCAAGATTAACAGTTTTCTTACCTTGCACAATAGAAGTACTCTTGGAACTTCTTAGTATTCTTATGCTACAAGTTTCATTATCGCAATTTTCCTTATTGCACTTTTCTTTTATAAGATAGTCTTGGTATTTTTTTAGACCAGAGTTATCGCTATTAACTAATTTTTCAATATCTGTACCTGTAAATTCAATTTCAACACTTACATCTTCTGACTCTTTACCCTTTGTTATATATTCTTCTTTACTCTTTCCCGATTGTATAAATTCAATTGCTCTAAAAATTGTTGTTTTACCGCAATTATTATTTCCAACAAAAAAATTAATTCCGTCCGATAATTTTAATTCATGCTTTCCAGCAAAACTCTTAAAATTGTTTAATATTATTTTTGAAATATACATATCAAACTCCTTGCATAAGTTATATGCAGAAACTCATTTTCTTTCTAACAAATAAATGTGTTCATTATTTAAGAGAAATAAAATAGCATCTTTGCATCAATTGTAATTCTATGATTATTATTTCTAGAATCGCTTTGTTTTCTATTAGTACCATTTAAAACACAACTATGTGCTATAAATTCCTAACTGCTAAAGTCGCAACATTATTAGAACATTTTGATATAGCAAAGGGATGAATGGATTAACCACTCACCCCTTTACTATTTTGTAAACACTAGAACTGTCTTTACGTAATGCCTAACAAATTACAAAACATAACCATTAAGCTTAAAGACAATTCCAAATCAGTGCTTAGTGACGAGCCTTGCGAACAGCAGCACCCATGCCAGCAAGCATAGTGGCAGCCAAAGCGGTCAAAGTTACGCCAACACCAGTAGCAGGCAACTTCTTACCGGCATCCTTCTTCTTCTCAACCACAGTGGTCTTAGCACCAGCAGCAGCACCATTGGCACCAGCCTGGCCAGACTGACCCTGCTTAGCCTTTGCATCCTTAGAAGTCTCAGCTGGCTTTGTGTCCTGAGGATTCTTTGGATCAGCTTCAGCTGGAGCAGGCTTAGCTTCATTCAAAGCCTTCTGAGCCGTCTCAAGAGCCTCCTGAGCTGTGCTCAATTCCTTCTGAGCTTTCTCTACAGCAGCCTTCTTCTTTGCACCATCAGTATCATTATCATAGGTAGCTGTCTGAGCATCATTTGCTGCCTTTGTCTTATCTGCAACAGTAGCCTTAGCCTCTTCAACAGCAGCCTCGAGCCTCAAGACCTGAGCTTTAGTATAAGTCTTAGCAGCCTTCTTCTGAGGGATGAGCAATTCGTTAAAGAAGCTGCTCACTTCTCCTTGGTTCTTGAAAGGCGTGTCATCATTATTAGCAGCCATTGCTGGGGTTGCCATTGCAAAGCCAGCGAGCAAAGTTGCGCCAGCAGCGAAAGCGGCGATAGCCTTCTTATTCATCATTTTATTTCCTTTCTTCTTCTCCTATGCGTTAGGGGCGCATAGAAAAATTTGCCTTTGCGGTTTCCCGCGTAGTAACCGAGAACTAGGGATTCATCGGTAACTGACTTAAAAGATACAACATACTCTACCGAAAATCAACTAAAACATTCAGCTAACATTAAGGTTTGTTCTAAATATTTTATTGTGATTTTACTAAACTAATACTATTTGCCGTAAATTTTACATATGATTCGCTATCAAACCGTAAAAATACGCATTTCAAGGTTTTTGAAGAATTTTCCCAGGTTTTTTTAAGGAAAGCTTTTCGGGTGTGTCGTGTCGCTTGCGCGGTCTAAGCAAAAAGGCAGGTACTGTCGTAAATCAAATACAATCGCACTACAGTTTTGCGTGTTTATGTAGTGCGTTTGTATCAAAAAACACCGAAATTCGGTACAAACACACTACATGGCAGGTTCTGTCGTTCGCACGGATTAGCCGTGCTATTCCGAACGGCTATTAGTAGCCGTTCGGCTGATTTGGCGCATAAAGTCCACTGGACTTTATGCCTTAAGCCAAATCACGCTTTGAAGGAGCTTGAAATGCGCTATGCAATTTCAAGCTCAGTCAAAGCGCGCAGCAGAAGCAGTGCTTCTGCCTTGAGTGGCTCAGCGCTCCGAATTGCCTTCGCGCGCGACTCTTCAAGCGCTCAGGCAGGTCGGAGCGCAAACACACTACAGTTTTATCAATGCCAATCTCTTCATTTACTAGCAAACTATACTTTTCACACTCCTTCAGGTTTACCAATACGTCTAATTCACATCCCACAACAATACCTAAACCAACAATGGAAAGCTAACTTGACATTTGCTTTCAAAACAATTATATTATATGTAAAGCTAGCTTTCCATTAGAAAGGAGAATGTAATGTGAAAAATAGACTTGAACAAATTAGAAAAGAAAAAGGCATAACACAAGAAGAACTTGCCGATGCACTCGAAGTATCAAGACAAACAGTCGGTTCTTTGGAAAATGGAAGATACAACCCATCAATCATATTGGCATACAAAATTGCTAAGTACTTTAATTTAACAATCGAAGAAATATTTATATACGAGGAAGATAAAAAATGAAAAAACAGAAAACCCAGAATTTTTGGTACATTAAAACCAGACCCACCCACCCATTTACTACTTATTACGAAGCTTACCAACTTTCATAAATTCTTTATCTCCAATACGGAACTTTTTACTATTAAACGCCACTCCCATAATTCTGCTAATAATATACTCATCAGTTATAAGCACGAAATACTGCTTATCTTTTTTATCCACCAAATAATACTGATCAGCCCCAAGAGTGGAAACAGCTTTACTGAAATCATATATGCCAAACAATGGTAATCCTCCAAGGAGAGTAGAAAACCATCCAACAAAATTATCCACCATTTTCTCAGATGAACTGTTATAAGTCTTAACAACAGTTAGCATATTGATTTCTGAGTCAGGATATTCATCTAATACAATCTGCTCTTTAATTTTCAACTTCTTAAAACCGCTCAACCTACCGTCGAAACCATATTTATTGAGATTAATAGGCTTCTTAGTAATAGAAAAATCAACGCTACTGTTCTCATCCAAAAGATAATCAACACTCACGCTTAGAGCAGATGCAATAAATTTCAGATTCTCTATATCTGGCAAACCCCGATTCGTTTCCCATTTTGCTACAGCAGCACGAGATACCATCAATAATTCCGAAAGCTCCTCCTGCGTCAACCCAGCTTCCAGACGAGCCTTTTTAATTTTTTCTCCCAAAGATATAACACTACTCATAATGCAACTCCTTTCAAATCAGTTATTACACATCATGAAATTACTTGACGGAAACCAAATTAGTATTGAAATATTTGATTTAGATACCGCCTAATTACAAACTAACAAATAATTTACAGCGGAAAAAGAAACAAGGTGAAACACTATAGTTACCAACTGTAACAGCATAAGAAATCAAATAATGCAGGGAACTTTTACAATTTTTACACCGATTTGTTCCCCAAAACATAAGCAACTAGAGCACGCAAATATGGATGCTACTATCTGACAATCACTATCTGGCAATCTTCAGATACTCTTCGATTTTGGCATCCAACCACTCTGCCCTACTACCAATCAACCCTACTACCAATATGCCCTACTGCTCTTTGCAATTAGCCCAGTGCTATATTCATAAGTATAGGTGTTCTGCATATGAGCATCACTCGGCGACCAGCTTCCATCTGAAGATTTTGAAGCCTTAAACAGAATATAAAGACCACATTTTCCATCCTGAGAGTCCCTGTTATACTGCAGATAAGTAATGTCCGAACGGCTTTCACTCAGAACAAAATACATATCCCCCTTGGCAGTATAGTTCTCCTTGAACGCAAAGCCTTTCGCCGCAAAATACTTATCAAATATCTTAAGCGCTGCATTTCTTTCCCTCTTTGATTCTAAATCATGCTCAGCGGAATCATGCAAATCGGAATTTTTCTCTGGCTCTTCAGCCTTTAATCTTGCATCTTTTAATCTTGTATCTTTCCTGTTATTGCGATCTATTCTGCTATACCACTCAGATTCACTTATTTTTGGATCAGTATCACTTGAATCTTTCATTGGTCGAAGATACTTAAGGAAAAATGGACCTTCAGACTTATAAAGATAATACTCAAAAGGAGCATACATATCATCCACGTGCTCTGTGTATGTACCATTATCATTTTGTTTCACAGAATATCTTCCAACAATAAATAAAACGTCAAAAAATCCAAGACCTAAGATAATCAATACGCAAAGTAGAACAGATAGATAACGAAGTACAATTCTTATACCTATTTTCCGTATACGCGAAATAAGATAGAGATTATAGAAAACACATTCAAGAGCAATCGTAATCATCCAAACAACTGGCATTGCCGCGCATATAACATATACCCAAGTCTGCAAAAGCCACCGATTTGGAAGATGCAACGCAGTTATTTCAAAAAATGCAGTTAGAATACCACTTAACACAAAAAAGCAACAAAGAACCAGTGAGAGTCTACCCTTCCCCTGTTGATTATCATAGCTAAGAAAAGATTTGTTACGCTCTACATTTGCACTCCTAAAACGACTATGTATATTGCGCTGCCCAATAACACAAATAACCCAAATAAGAGACACTACAACAAGAAGAAGAATTGCAAAACAATAGGTGATCCATCCAAAAAGCTGTAGCTTATTGGACGCCATAAAAACAGTTCCAATAATCATTAAGATGGAAAAAATTTCCGCACTCGGCTGTAAAACCTTATACTTGGATGATTCCTTATTTGCACTGCGAAGGTTTTCACATATTTGCTCATGCGATTCACAATATAGAGGATTCTTCTCATCTGTGGGAGTATGTTCCTGCTTTTCTTTCTCTTTCGTCGACGAATCTAACATTTTTCTATCCCTATATTCTGTTCCTACATTCTGTTTCCTATATTGCGCTTACGATTTACAATTGTTCTAATTATTCCAGTCGCTTAGTCTGTTCTCTTCTAGCGTAAATAATCGCGAGTATTTGAACTTCTTTTCTACTCTCATCAACACAACGCTTTCGACGTATGTAGAACCTTTTGCTCAAAGAAGAAGAAAACAGTCTTATAAAATCTTATGCGGCTACTGCGGTTCTTCTCCGTGGGTGCCACTTGATAACGAGAACAATATTGGTAAGCACAATACCAACGACTACACTCACCCATGCCAAGCTAGGTGTAAGCAGCCAAGCGAGAACACCGAAGATAAGCAGTCGAAGCAGCACAGCAATGACTAAGAAAGGCCAACTTTTTGTTAGGCATTTCTGTTGATCGGTCTTCAATGCGCCCATCAGAACCATAACCGCAGCCGCCGCGCAAGAAAATAGCATATTGCCCAAGAATATGACGAGTAGCGTTCGCCAGCCAACGCTACTACCCAGCATCCACCATTGCAGTATCAATGCAAGCAAAAATGTTGCAACATCGCATACTGCTTCAATCAGCATATTCGCAACAATTAACGAGGAGAATGTTAGAGACGTACCTCTAGGAGTGTCTGTTTTACCTTCGCTCGCATGCTGTAATGCAATCATGTTTCTCGCCTCGGCGCGCTTTACGCGCTCTTCTTCAAGCATTTGAACACCAAGCTCAACCGATTTCTTTGAAGCTTCCTGTAATTGCGCATCCGTCATACCTGGCTGCCAAGGCTTTTCGAAAACAAACAGCAACACACTAGTAATCGCTGCGCCAATAATAATGCTTAGCAATGTGATATCGGAAACAAGCAATAAAGCAATACCAGAAGTCACCAGCAGCCTGAGCACAAAATCGATGATTCCTCTGAGTAAATCGCCAGACCTGTCATCTGGTCTGCGATGCCTATCCCACTGCAGATACGCTGCACTTAGAAGCGAAAACAACACAACACTCAGTGCAAGTATTGCCACAGTTTCCCAACCTAGTACGCGGTGCCCTACGAACTGCTGTACAAGCAACGCAATAATAAGCGTGCAAATACCAGCAACAGTTTCTGTAATCACATAACCCCAAAAAGCATCCTTGAAAAGCACTGGCCTTACATTCGTCTCACTCATCATCTTTCCTCAGAAAATCCAATTACGGAATATCGTGCTTTGATTGTATAGCTTTAATCGCACAAAATATCTAAAAATTACCCTAAACACCGCTTGAGCGGTCAGTATAGATTAAATTAATCTTTTTCCTATATATTAATCCAATATCTTCTTGTTGTAACGTTTCCTCTTGATAAGCTATTTTTCACTTTGTTTTCTAAAATTCCACCATTATTTTCTATGACTCGTATCGATCCGATATTGTCATCATCACACGTAATTAAAACCTTATGTAGATTCAAAGTCTCTTTACAATATGTAAGTGCCATAGAAAGCATTTTTGTTCCATAGCCCTTCATACATTCAGATTGTCTAATCTCGTACCCTATGTGGCCGCCATAGTTAATTAAAAAAGAGTTTAATTCATGCCTAATATTAATTTCACCAATAAATTTTTCATTATCTATCAGCCAAAACGTAGTAGCTTTAACATAATTTTCAGGCAAATTTATACCATGTTCAATATTATAAGAACTCTCTATAATCGTCTCAGGGTGTATAAAACGTCTTTCTGCATTCGGCCTAAAAATTTCATCTTCTTCATTTGCTTCTATATAACCTTGAATATATTTACTATCTGGTCTAATTAATTTCATAAGTTCTCCTTATTTCTAATATGTGATTCTAATAAGAATGCAATTCTATTAAAATTAGAATCCATAATAGTCTGTTTAGCTTTAATAGTATTACTATTTAAAAAAAAACCACACATACAAGCTTTTATTAAAGAAAAAATTTAATTTTTTCTTTCAATTAGTGCGAGCTTTTCAAATCCATAAAATTTTTCTTTTCCATAAAGCACAGCTTCTACTAGAAAAGTAATGTATGATATAGCCAAATATACAAACAAAAAGTGGGTGCACTTTTTAACGATAGGAAAAAAATATCGCAAAAAGGTTTAAGATTGGCTTAATAGCTTGCTGAACAATCTTACGCAATAATCAACATGCCACTAGTCTTACACCCACTCCCCATACGCGAATTTAATATTTATATAATTAACTAAATCCCATATTTATCAGCTAAAATCCGATATTTGTTAAAGTACCTTTACGTCGTTGAATCGCCACACCAACATTCCATATGATCACACCAACAATTGCCCACAACGCACCAACAATAAGAATCACAAGTAGCGATACGCCAACATTTACAGAACCATCAACTATACTACGCGATACTTGCGTAACATGAGTTACTGGAATCACATATAACACGTATTGCATCATCTTAGGAAATACGCTAATTGGAGCAATCACACCACAAACAATAGGAAGTATTGCACTAAGCGCGTTAGAAATAATATAAACATCATTCATCATCATGCTTATAGCAGCTATAGCAATACCAAATCCCGTAGAAGCAACAGGAACAAGAAGGAACAACAGCATCAACGCGCTCATATTAATCACAAAGAAAACACTCGGGCTTACTACAAGCATTGTTATAAACAAAGTCACAGCATCACTCACTAAAGAAATAGTCACGAGCGCAATAATACGACCGAACCATAATGGTAATGCAACTTTTGCGCTTGTAAGCACGAATGGTGTTGTGCCTTCAAAACGGTCCCATGCTAGTGCTTCTGACACAGTCATACTTGTGGAAATAGAACACGCACCCATAACAGCAGCAAGAGTTGATGCAATCAAACTATGATTAAAACCCGCGCTAGTCGCATAACTAGCTGCTCCATTGAAGCCTCCGATTACAGCTCCAGCTAGAAAAACGTATAAGAACGTGGATAAAAGAGGCTCAACAATCATACGGATAACAGCAGTATTCCAACTATTTAAGCTAGGTATACTCTGTATACTCACTCTTGCGCCAGTTCGTATACTAGATAACACGCTCACGTGACCATACTGTGAATATTGATTATATTGATGTAATCTAGCGTACTTATTATTTTGAATAATTTTATTTCGCATTTTATTTCGCATAGTTTCAACCTGATTATTATTTCGTATCATATTATGTTCAAACTTCCATTAAGCGTTGCAAGTCGAATAGCATGACGTAACATAAAACCTGCAATAACAAGCAGAACGCTGGATAATACAACGCATAACACAATTGCTAACACAGTAGCAGCATTAAACGATTGTGCATGAGCCACCCACACTGCAGACGTAAGCGGATGAATAAACGCAATAACGCGAGCTGGCAATGGCATTGATTCTACAGGGATCACTATTCCACAAAGCATCCATACAGGAATTAAAATCAAACCTTCATAAACTGTAGCTTTACGGCATAATACAAAAATTCCAGATAATAATGCAGCAGAAGCTACGCAAGCGAGCATAGAAAGTAAGTATCCAACTAACTGCGTGAATGTTATCATAAAGAACCCATGGCAGAAAACAGCAACGGTAATAATCGCAAGCGGCATACCAATACAACCAAGTAAAGCTGCGGATCCTACAATAGGAAGAAACACTGCAGAAGGTGAGATAACACTTAAAGTTAAATATTGCAATGTCCCTAAATAACGCTGGTATCCAATAATTCCAACAGCAGTAGTTGTAGCAGACCATAATCCAGCTATAGAAGAATCAACCCAAATATTATTAAGACAATTAGCGCAATCATGAGAAAAACCATAGTATGCAACAATTTTCATCAACGCAAAACATACTGGAGCAAGTATCGCATTTTGCAAGAAAAACGTTGTTTTCGCTAAACTTTTAAGCTGAAACCACATGCCACGAATCACAGAAGCGTATAAATGAGTAGAAGTATTCATATTAAACCTCCTACTTACTTAATGGGAGTAAGGACGGCGAAGAAGACGGCGCAGCAGCAGAAGTAGAAGTAGAAGTATTTGATGCAGAAATATTATCATTTTGCACAATAGCAAGATACGTTTCTTCCAAACTTGCAGCGCGATCACCTAAACGCGTAATACCATCAACAGGAATTTTAATATTTCGTTCTTGAGATACTGTTTTACTCCACGCGATAGTAATATTTAACACTCCATGCGATTCAAAAACATCACACCACAACACTCCATCAAGTTTTTGCAATTCTTCCTTAACACTAGGAGTTCCACTTGATGCTTCACATTCATACGCGTACATTGTTACATGATCAATATGCTGCAAAGAAGCCAACTGCTGAACACTTCCCTGAGCAATAATATTACCGTGATTTATTACAGCAACAGTATCAGCTAATTTTTCAGCCTCACTCATCTCATGCGTAGTTAGTAAAATCGCTATTCCTTGATCTCGTAAAGCATGAATAATTTCACGTACTTTCCTAGCATTTTCAGGATCCAAACCAGTAGTAGGCTCATCTAAAAGCATAAGATCCGTTCTAGCAACCAGCGATCGAGCAATATGCAACCGCTGCCACATTCCCCTTGAAAAAGTTTGAACAGCATCATGAGCTTTATCAAGTAAATCAACTTGCTCAAGAGCATCGTGAATACGCTTTCCTTGCTCCCTATATGGAACAGCGGAAAGATCCGCAAAATAACGAAGATTATCTAATGCACTTAGCCTTTGATAAAATCCTCGTTCACCTCCAAGAAGTAACGACACGTGCTTACGTGCTTCTCGAGGATTACTCACAGCATCAATACTAGCAATACGAACACTACCACCATCAGGAGCTAACAACGTGCCAACAATTTTTACGGTAGTTGTTTTACCTGCACCATTAGGGCCAAGCAAGCAAAATATTTCACCAGAATGGATATCAAAAGATACGTTATGTAAAACTTGGCGAGTTGTCTTCTTACGACCTAATCCACGAGAATAAGATCTTGTTATATTATCAATACGCAATATTAAGTTGCTAGATGACTGCTTATTATTGTTATCGCGACTATCAGTTGCGTTTTCTATATTATTATTCATTATTATTGCTTCGTTCTTACTTGTTATTAAAGCTTAATTTTTACTGTTATTAAACCTTAATTCTTACTGTTATTGAATAAATTTCAACAATGAAAATCAGTTAGATAAAAAGATAACGCTTGCTTACAAGAACGATAAGAACGCGCAAAAACATGCAAAAAACGTGCAAAAACTATAGAAAAACCAACGCGCATGTGCAAACATAATGACAAAACATCATGCGCAATGCGTGTTTAATACTGCTAAAGAATATATATCTTAAGCTGTTTTATGTGCTTTTATATGCCTTTCAAACCGTTCTTAAGACTAGCGATCATTTGGGCAGTCATAGCGCAACACCTCATAAACTTAAATGTGCTTTACGTGGAAAATTATATATGTTTTGGTGAATTTAATCAAATAATTATACGTATTGAGTAATGCTGAGCATAAAACATGAAAAAGACACGCAGCAAAAGAATTGCTGCACACACTAAATATTTTGTTGGCTTTTGTGACTAGATGACATGTATTTCACACACCGCGCTTTCCAATCGTCCTCACGAACGCAACTCACAGTACTTTTGGGTTCTTAATATTCATCAAAATTAATTACCTTATCGAATACATCACAATTAGTTTGTGCGTGCAACACAACTACAAGCTTGTTATTCCTCGTTTTAGCACATCTGATAGCTTGCATGATTATTTCACGTTCACTACAACCATCAGCATCAGTTACACTTTTGAAAGTCTCATCCAACATAATAACAGTTCGTTGTTGAGAACCAATACACTTTGTGAGCGACGTAAAATCTGGAGCAACAATAGCACCGTCATCATCAAATAAATAATCTTCAATCAGCATACAATTCTGAGTATTGTTATGATCAAACCAATCTCGTAACAATACTGATTTACCAGCACCACTAGCGCCAATAATAGCAACCGAAGAAATACCACTATCAGCAATGGTATTACTAAGATTCTGGTATGCTAATTCATTCCTATTATACGCTTGCTGCTTACGCTCATAATTTCCCAAGCTGAAAACTCGTTGAGCAGTCTGGGTCAAAACTCCTGAATCTTGCAAAGTTTCAATCACATTTTCCAAGCTTGACGACAGCATTACCACAAAATACAACACAGCACTAGCAGAAGCAAAATTCATTGATGATGCTGTAAGCATATAAAGTATTGAAAATTCCAATATTAAAGAGAGACTTTGCATCATGCAATTTCTCACTGTGTAAATATTGATAAAACGACGCATACGCTGCCAATACTTATTTTCTGACGAAGCATAATGATACTTGCGCGAACTATCAAAATAGCACCTTGCGGTAAGCTTCGCGTTGATAATAACGACGATAATGCTCCTAAAAACTTATCGCGATATTGTGCTTGTTTATCCGCAGCCGTATTAAGTAATCGCGAACCTGCATACCATATGAGACAAGATAACGGCACCATAATAATCATTATGTATACGTACTGCGGTACTGCAGCAATTGTAATAGCAAGAACTATTACTGTTTGAACAATAATAAAAATAACGTGTGCAATAGCACTCGGAATACTCATCTGTAAGTCAGAAAAATCATCTCCAAGCCTACCTAAAACATCACCTTTATTATCAATATTTGAATACTTATGCAAACGCATAATCAAACGATTATGCAGCTTTGTAAGCCGCACAATTGGCACAGCATATACAGGAAAACTAAGAGCAATAATACCAATTACAATAAGCAAACTTGCAAACAATGCAGAAGACTTAAGCATATTTAAGCTGGTATTCGTAGCAATATTCTCTACAAACATTAACTCAGCAAGAACTATAAGTACCGTTGCTATCGGCAAACAAACAATACTAGCGGAGAACAATTCGCGCACAGTTCTAATGAACTTACCACGCGATTCTGCACCTGTAGGAATTTTCGATTCCACACAATCCGCTTGCATAGTTTTATCACTACAAGTATTCTGCAAATGATTTTCTTCAACCACACTATGCGTGACTTGCTTAGACTTATTACCATAAAACACGCAAGGAATATACTCCGGATTACGCGCGAATAAAACAATATGCCGAACTTGAGAACTTAGCATGGCTTGTGAAACTGTTTCTCGAAGCTCTGGATTTAACACAGAAAAAACGTCATCAAGCACCAAATATTCCACGTCTTGAGCAAACGCCATAGCCAGCACCACGCGTTGACGCTCACCAACAGATAACGTTTCAGGATTATGCAAAAACCTATCCGCAACCTCACGCGACACATTAAATAAACGCAAGAAGTTTTCATACTGCCGACGAGTATCATCGCTCGCAATATCAAACCAAGCTTCAATAAGCCCCTGCGACATAATAGGATTACAAGGCGCCAATATTTTACTACTGCTAACAATAGAATCATACGCATTCAACGCCGAGCCAGCTTCTTTAGACAAAAGAGCGAACTTATTATCAAACACAACAGAATCAGAAATATTAGTAGCATCCGCACGAGTATTATTCATAGCATTTTGCTCTAATTGCACTAAATCCTTGTCCATTGGAAGAGCAAGCCGAATCACGCGATAATTCACAATATTATTCTGCATGGCACCATACAAATATTTAATCGCAAAAAGAATTCCAACATTAAACAACGCATTTGGAAAAATAGTTACATGAACAAGAACAACACCAGCAAGCAGTAATGTCAACCCACCTTGCTCAACAATATTACTCAACAATTGAGGAAATATGCGCTTATAAAGCACTCTTTCTTCCGCTTTACGTGCATCTTCAATCGCAGTAATACCAACATTATAACGATACACTCTTGAAGCGTGAGGAAGTTTATCAATAATCTTACTGAGAAGATTACGACGTTTACCTTCTAAATCCACATATCTCTTCCACAATACGCCAATCCAACGTATAAGGAACAAATTACCAACACATAAGAGAACTAATAGTAAAACCGCTACAATACTATTCTCGTGATATTGAACAACACAGATAGCAAAAAGAATAATAAACTGCAATATTGATAACACAAAATCAACACCATAAGCTATCTGACTTATCTGATTTGGATATGTTAATGCCGAAGACTGCAATGTTTCATCATCATTATTCTGAACAGATAAACGCACAAAACGATGGAAAGTAAGCTGACGAAACAAAGCTATAAGAAGCATTTCACAACGATCTTTAGCAATAAAACCCAATGCTTGTAAGAAGAAGGATAACGCCAACTTAAACGCAACAAACCCTTCAAGCAGCGTCGAAGCAGAATGTAAAGATCCCATCGTATAAATAAGCAGCAACATTCCAGCAAGCTGTATCAAACCAGTAATAAAAACTGATAACACCTGCGGCATAAGAACTATAAAATATACTAAAGCACCTTTTGTATGTTGATGATTCGCAACGAACGAATCATAACGAGATACAACCCTATTTAACATATATCTCCAACATACATATTCATTCCAAACCCTCTAATCTACAAGTTTCATTAACTAATTCATCATCAGGGAAACGCTTCAAATTGAGTGCAAAATATTACTATTTCTTCTTATACCCTACAGCAACATTACCTGTTTTATTAAGTCCTGGTACTTTAAGAACATTAGAGCCTGGCTTGTCTTTTAAATCAAATTTTCCAACTAAAAATAAAGCTTTAAGTCCTGGACCAGGCAAATTAAACGATGAGTCAACTAATTTGATACGCTTACCGCCAAGAGTGACTTTAGACAAATCATAATGAGAATCAAGAATATCTCGTGACGCAAAGAGATACAACTCACCTTTATTCATATAGTTTTCTGGTATACGAAACTCTTCCCGAGACACCTCTACTGTTTCCCAATGATACGACGCAAGCTCCGCCTTCTCCTCATCGTCGGCACATCCCGCAAGAGAAAATAGACTACCTAGCAGCAGAAGCATAACAAGACAACTTTGAAAAATGGTTTTACAAAAAATAGTTTTACTTCTCATAACACCATTACCTTCCTCTTCGTTAACACGACTTTGTATCAAATGATTATAAAACAGATTATTAAGTAAACAAGATCTCCCATTCTCTCTGATTACTGTAATAATCTTAATAAATATTCTATTTTTTTTTATTAATTTGTCTATACTATCGACGCTAATCTCTTCACTTACTAGCAAACTATAATTTTTATAAACAGCAAGATTCGCAGAGCCAGAGGAACCAACATAATCGCGAGCATTTAATGCTTCCAACAATATTCCCTCATAAACGAAGCAATCACCTGCAAATCTTCACCCTCATAATACTCAACAAGCAACTTCTTAAACTCAGGAACCCTAGTTTCTGGAATAACCAACAAGCCCCTGCCATGAGAAATCAAACAGTGTAGGGAACTTTTTTACAATTTTTACACCGTTTTGTTCCCCAAAACATAGGCAACTAGAACACACAACAACACGACAGCAAAATAGCCTTAATGCTCATTGCAGAATGAAAGTTAATATTGGAAATATTGTAGGAGTGTAAACATCCAAGACAATTGCAAACAGAGAGTTGTTAATTTTTTTGTTCAATAATTTTATCGGTAAATGCCTTTAAAAATTCTTTAGAATTGCTCCATCCTGCACCATTGTTTACTTCAGAAAAATCGAACCCAGATATTTCGTCTAAAGCTTTACTACAAACCCATTCATACATTCCAGCCTCTTTGCTTTTATATATTATTAGGAACAATGGTTTCATTGCTTTTTTACCCAACAACAAAACACTAATATATTGTTTAGAATACATTACATCGTTATACCATTGTCCTGTCAGCCAATAGAATTTATCTTTGCGCCCCTTTTCACCAATCTCATCGCATAGATTTTGTAATTGTTTAGCCACATATGTTAGAACCTTTTCATCTATGTTTTTTACGAGCAAAGTTTCATCAACACCATTTTTACTTACCTCTTTCCAGTCAACATTTTCATTATTTTCTGAATTTCCTTCATTTCTTGCAGACTTTTGATTTTCTGTTTTTAGCTCTCTATTATTATTGCTAAAACTATTCTGATTCTTACAACCTGAAATAAGTGATATAAGACAAACTACCATAGTCAAAAAAGCATAATGCTTGATATGCTTCATTTATACCTCCACCTACAACTTAATCTTTACCTAATTGCAGTTACGATTATCATGTTCAATCTTCACTCTGTTATTCACTATCATCTGCACAATATTCATTCATCTCGTAGTACAAATCATCTTTGAGTCTAATAAAACTGACGGGATGTAAATTATGGACAAAGAATGTAAATCTGCAGCCTATAAAATAATTGTAACTAAAAATCATCCGATAATCTACAGGATTTTATTTACATACATAAACAGATGCGTGGCAAAATGAGTACACGCTTTAACGATAGAAGCGAGATATCGCAAAAGGTTTAATTGCCATTTACAACTTTCTCAATATCTCTTTTCCCATAAAGCACACGAGAAACCACAACTTCATACTTTTCTTCAAAAACAAAATAAAAAATAAGAAAATTATCACACGACACGAACCCTATGCCTTATGCAAAGATTCAAAAACCTTACTCGCAGGCTTCGCATCACCAGATAAAACCGACTTATAACCCTTTTCCAACTCATCATTCAACTCACCTTGAGTCATAGAACTCACATCACGCGGCTCTCTATAACCCAATTTCACATCAAAAGGAAGCCCCTGCTGTAAAACAACCTGCTTATAAAACATGGTAATAGCACTCAAAGGAAGAAGACCCAAAGAATTCAATATATGCTCTGCCTGCTCTTTTAACTTTGTATCAATACGAGTATACAAGTTAGCTGTTTTCGCCATATAATCACCCCTTGTTTCTTACAACGATTACATGACATTGCATTGGCATTGCAATGTCACTGCATTAACATCAGCATTAGCATCAGCATTTACACTTATACGTAATATTAAAAGCAAATTGCATTCAAAAACCGTAAGAAACCAGCTAATAAACTTAAAACATAACAAAATCAAGTCACAAAACTTACACAAAAACACTACTCATCTTGATATTCAAGCAAAGCATCAGTATCAATCGTTTTAATCTCAAACGTTTTTCTTGTTGAAACACAAAAATTATGCTTAATCATAAGATTTGCAAGCTTCACACCATCAACCAAAATAATATGATGATTGTCAGCGTAATCTTTAGCTTTCTGCGAAAACCTAGACGTTGTAACAAAAAGACCATGCCCTTGCTTACCAGCTAGCCGAAAACCACGCTTGATTAACACCATTCTTCTTTTTCAGTGCCTTATAATTCGGCCATATCCAACCCTCACCCCATTGGGATATGTTTTCACGATATGATACTCAATGCCGTATTTATCCAGTTCTTTAAGTCCTGTCTGCCAATGACCGCTAGATTTTAATCGGATATGATTATCCCAACTTTCTAAGTAAGATAAATTAACGTAAAATGAGTGAAAATAGTCCGTCTACGACAGTAGTCATCCACTTGACTATATAAATTTAAGGAGGTTGTAATGAAGAAATCTATGTATCAAGCTATACGATTATTCCTTTTTTCATTATTATTGCCTCTTTTAGGACTTATTATCAATTCTCTTAAATCACTCGATTGGGAAATTGTTTATGACTCACCCTTTTTACTCATTGTTATAGCTCATGCACTTGGTTTAACAAAAATTCTTCTTTACTCGATTGTTGTCAATCAAAAAACACTCGAAAACTTAGGAGTTTGTAAAACCATCGCTATCGCGCTTATCGCCCCTGCTATTGATTTATTGATATTACAAGAGTCTCCTCGGCAATTGGGTAGTAGCTGGACTTGCACGTACATTACATTTTTTATTACTCTTGAATGTATCCCAACTATAATTCCAATCATTGTTAAAGAGTTTTTACGAAGAAGAAACCAAAAGCATAAAGCCTAAAAATGCACCCACCTAATCCATACGTGACATCAATACTATAATATCTTTTACTTCCAAGATTAGCTATGAAATTAACCGTTTCTTGATGCCTTTATAACGTATATTATATCTGTGAACAACATCTCGTAAACGCACGTCTCTTCCTATTTAGAATTATTTCCATTTCGGAATTTAATCTAAATACATTATGAAGAATAGGCTCATGGAACTCAACGCTATTTAGAAATCTATCGCAAAAAAGTCTCTAACCTCACCCAAGCTAGCCGTGGACACTCTTTAGAATAAATACATCGCGTCCACTCCACTTAGGAGTTGCAAAACATGTACTTGTATGATGTCATCCATTTAATTAGTCTCGCTGTCTAGTCGGAGAATTGTTTTACTTGCTTGACTTAATAAGCACGACTATCCAAGCGATAAGAATCAGTTCCATTGCAATGGCTACTCCAAACAGATAGTATATAACTCCATAATAGCGAAAGCTACAATAACTGGAACCATTACGCTTGTTAGAATAGAAACTAGCTGCATTTGCTTACGACTGTTTGAACATTTACTCATTTAGATGCCTTCCTAGTAAGCTAGTGCATTTAGAATCACCAGGGTCTCAAGTGAACAATAAGATAATAATAATAATGCTAACGTCCACTGATGAAATTCAACTATTTGAAACTAACGGTGCTAAAGTACCTCTCTCACCAATTAACAAATTATCATAGTCGGCGTGAATGGCATTCTGAGTGACGGTGGCACCATTCATGTCAAGAGGACGAATACTGTCATACTTTTTGTTACAACGTACCTGTCACCTTATCATTCTTCTTTTTTCACATTCATTCTGCCTTACCCATTGGTAAGTAGTAGATTTTACCGTCTTTAGAAATCAATTGCACATCCTCGGCATACAGGTCAGAGGTGTCCTGCGGATGTTTAATGGATTTGACTGATGCTTGAGCCGTTATCATATCTACTGTTTTTTTGTTAATCGACCTAAAATTAAGGTCATCATCAAATAATCCAGGAATAAAATGGATGACGCGATCGATTCCATCTCTTTTACGCTTGATCTCATCTGTATCAATGCTTAAACGATTTACGGATGTCTGATGCCAGCCAGTCAATAATGCTTGAGTATCTTCCACCTGCTTTGTGTATGTCGGCAAAAGCGCTAGGCACTGCTTTCTTGAGACAGCCCCCAGATGAAGCGTATACCTCAAGTCGGAAATCTTATACAGCACATCAAGCAATGCTTTTTGGTATGTATACCAGTTTTGCGCTTCTTTTAATTCCTTTTCATAAGATGCATAATCCAGGTCATTTTTCTTTGTAAAGCCCGCCAAAGTTAAATTAACCTGACCAAGTAACTGAGTACATTCTTCTTCTAGATTATCGAGCTGCGCAATCTTTGACAGTCTCAATTCATCATTCTCAAGAATCTCTACTTGAAAGTCGGCAATTTTCTTAATATGAGCAACAAGTGAAAAAATCCGACTTCGAAATTCATTATCTTGGAAATCAGATATTTTTGAAATTCCATCACGGATTACTCCAAGCTCTGCATTTATCTGCGTCATGTAATACTGCCCAACAACAATTGATGCCAATCCCATGGCTACACCCACACTATTTGCTACTACATTTTTAGCTTTAACCGCTACAAGGTTTGCATGACCCTTGATTCCATTAGCACCAAAATAGAGTCCTCGAACCGCTCCTTCCATAGCCTTAGAATTGGTAAGTTTAGCACCAGCCGGGATTATAGCGCGATACAAAACCTCACTTCCCGCTTTTGCAGTTTGGACTGCATTGGAACCTGCTATACCAGCCTGCACCAATCCGGAAAACAAATTGCTCACACGCCCCAGAATTTTACTATCAGTTATCTCCACCAGCTCACTATCATCAGATATTGCTTCTGCCGGAAGCATTTCCATCTGAATGACAAGTTCATCGAGCTTTTGATCTGGCTGAGATAATTTACTTGTTTTCTTTACTATCATCGCACTATTATTCAAATCAGAGTTATTCTCGTCTTTGGGAATATTTGTTTTCTTTAGCCTATTAATTAGGAAAGCAGCAATCATTACCACTGCCACAATACATATGCCAACTACAACATACTCTATATTCAAAGTTCCTCCTTTTAACGTTCTATAATAGGAATAGTAAATTTTGCGAATAAATCAAGTCTCACTGATTTTGATATCTATCTCACAACCACAACTACCCGACATCTAACCCGACAACTCCATTTATTGACATCTATCTTGGCAACTCACCATCACACTTTTGGTTGGTTCTCCTTTGGATAAATTTCCGCAGAGTGTTTTGTCTGCCCGATTCCGAAGTCCCCCGATTGCCAGAAAACCGCAGCGTTACCGAGCTTTTGCGGCTATTTTCCTGTCACTCTCAACATGGATTAAGAGAACGCTATAGATACCATAGCATATGTTCATATTGGGAAATCTACTTTCATCAACACAAAAATAAACGTAATAATTTTTTACGCGTATTCTTCTAAAAACAAGTTTACACCACGGCTGCTAATCAACATTCAAGCTCTTCAAAAACACCATCTATCGGATAACTATCGCCACAAACCGCCTGATTATAACCTTTAGCCATCAACGCGTTAAACGTTTTCTCGTCCATATCATCTTGTGCTGGAAGTGACTTTGGAATAGTAAGAGAAAACGGAATACCCTTATTAAGAATGATTTGACGATAAAACATGTCAATAGCAGTAGCCCTAGGAACTCCAATAGTTTCCAAAATCTGCTCCGCCTGCTGCTTAATATTTTCTTGTATTCTCACATTCACATTCGCTGTTTTAGTAACTGTCATATCAATCAACCTCCATACACACATCATAAAATACTGTATCGCATATTGCAACACATTTGCACGAATAGGATTCCTCGACTGTCATACACGATTTTTATGTTCGCATTACTGCATCAGATAGCACAATCAAGCGCCGTGATGGTGGGAAGCACCACTTATTTTCTCGTTTGAGTTTGAACATAAAAATATCAGATAAAGGGAAGGAAATGAATTTACACCAAAGTGAGGGTTTGACCGATTCTTATCATCTTATCTCCTTTACTTTCTGTAACATATTTAATGAAACTAGCATTTTGTCGTGTATATATTAGTGAGAAGCATTTGAAATACTTTCTTAGCTTCTTAGTGAGTTTTCCCTATTTATTGATCGCAAAACATAGGGAAATTAAGCAAGAAAAAAGACGATAGATTTTTTCTTTTTTCTATCGTCTTACACATTTAGTATTTAATTTTTCAGTTCAACAAACTAGAATTGACTTATTCGAAAATTTTAATAAATCTCTTTTGCGTCTTATCACATACATATCCTATATTTTCATAGAATTTATGTGCTTCTGTTCTTGCTTCTGCTGAGTTTAACCTGATAAACTTAATTAATTTTTGTCGAGAATCCATTTCTAAATGATTCATCAATTTTTTTCCAATGCCTCTTCCTTGAAACTCTGGTAAGACAGCTAATCCTAGAATATTTAATCCACAATCTGAATAAAGACTCTCATACATTTCAGCATGTATAAATCCAACAACTTTACGTAAATCCTCATCCTCATAAACATAAATCACATGATGCTTTTTATCAGCTGATAGTTTTGTGATTTGATTCTCTACTAACTCTGTAGAAACAGTATATCCTAAAGAAATATCACATATTTCTCGTATAGATTGAGCATCTTCTTTTTTTATTTTTCTAATCATTTCATTACCTCCGCAACTTCAAATTTATCTAGCTCTATTATTTCAGATATACCCTCGACCATATAGTTATAACAGTAAATCTTACAATCTTGTAATTACCGTATTTCTATTAAGCTTAACCTTGCCTTTTCTCTTTATATATTCTTCAATATCAAACACATTCTTCTTGTCATAATCTTCTAAGAAATAATGTTTATGCAACGATCTCTTGCCATAATAGCGGGATTCATTAATATCTTTCATCTGAAATTATATGCTCTATTCCACTATGCTCCGATTTAAGATATTCTTTCATAAATGTCGGGTAAGCCTTGAACTTATCAAGCTCATCTATAGGTAACCAATGCATTGTCTCTTTAGCACCTGACTCTGTAGTACTATGGCTCGTAAAATCTCTTTTGCCCATGGACTTCATCAAGTAGTAGAATGTCAGCTCATGGAAGTCTACTCCATCTAAGCCGGAGCTACCGATGAATAAGTTCTCGTGTATGACAGCAAGGTGATCTACTTCGTAATTAAGACCTGTCTCTTCAAATACTTCTCTCTTAACGGCTTCTTCTGATGTCTCGCCCACGTGAACCGCTCCGCCAACTGAGTAGAAATAGTCGTCCTCATCATTTCCTGCAAATAGCACACAACCTTCTTCGACTATGATGGCTGCTGCTCTATATCTAAATGCTTTTTCATCGTTAATAAATCCGCAATTATGTTCCATAGTTTACTCCTTCATTTTTTATCTAATGACTGTGACTTATGGTTCAAATGCAAACAAGTTCCCAATCTGAATTGAAAATCAAAGTGATTGATACATTTGTATATCACATTGTGCACAAGCAACAGTCATTGAACTTATTACACTCGACCCTAGAGCGTTGATATCTTCCCTCATACAGCCAAACTGCGCTCAAAAACCACAAGAACTCAGCCTAAAGCCGTCGCATACTAAACCTTTTAACGATAACCCTCGCAAACCCCTGCTACATAAAGGACTAAAATGCACCCACCTAATCAGCCTCCTGCATCTTATAGCACGGTGAAGCGCCGTGACGGTGGGAAGCACCACTTATTTTCTCGTTTGAGTTTGAACATAAAAATAGCAGATAAAGGGAAGGAAATGAATTTACACCACTTTTAGGACTTGACCTATTAAATAATTAATAGTTCCATTTTCAATCAATATATAGAGACCGAGTCCAATAAACACGACTGGTACAATTATTTTTTCGTACTTTTCCACAGTCTCTCCGATAGCAGAAATTGAGGCGAGATTTTGAGATAATTTGCATAGAATCAAAATCCCTAAGGCAAATATTACTAAACTTATACCAATCTCAATCAAACTCTTTCCTGTAAAATAGGGGATATAAATTCCTAAATTATCTCCACCCATTGCCACTGTTAAACTTGTAAATGCTAAGATTTTTGATCCATCTCCGGTAATTTTCCCCTCGATATCTTCTTCATCAATATCTTCATCCACAAAAATTGCTCTTATACCAAGACCTAGCGGAATTAGACCAAGGAGTCCGATAATCCAATCTTGTGGAATAAAATTTAAAAAGTAAGCGGCAATAAGACTAGCCAGTACAAGCAGTCCTGTACCTAAATACTGCCCTACATAAATTGATTTCAAACCTTTCTTTCCTTGACTAGCGAATAAAATAGTCAAAACAATTAAGTAGTCAATGGATGTAGAAACAAAAACTAATAAAGCGGATACTATTGTTTCCATTATTTCTCCTTTCAAAATGTTTAATGTTTATAGCCAATCAAAATTGACTGCACACACATTGTGCCTCGGCAGTTACCAATGTAGACATTTTAAGAAATAACTTCACAATTTTCCCACCTTTCCTTGAAATATTACTTGTGAAATTTACTTAAACTATATGATTTTGTCAAATATGCTGATAGATATCCACGCAAACTGTGAAGATTGAAAATATATAAAATTAGATAGACCAAACATTATTCATCTAAATAAAGCCATTGTTTTCAAAAGTCTTATAGTCTATTATTTTATTTTCTTGACAACAAACAAATTGATTCTAAATGGATTGAGAGGACGGGTAGTATAGCTACACTTTTTGAGTGCCAAGCCACTAATATAATTGTAATCTTGATAATATTATGATACTTTTTTGATAAAAGGAGGTTGATACTATGATTAATATTCGTCCAGTTTCCGATTTAAGAAATAAATTCCCAGAAGTAGAAGAAACAGTTATAAATTCAAATACACCGGTATTCCTTACAAAAAACGGTTATGGAACTATGGTTCTCATGAGCATCAAACAATACTCTGCTCTCACTGACGACGTTGAAAGAAAACTCGACGAAGCAGACGCTTTTGCCGCAAATACTTCTACGCGTCTTTCTAAAGACGACGTCTTTGATAGCGCAAGGAGTAATTAATCAAAAAACACAAGAACACCACTACTACAGGATTAGCGTACGCAACTTTTCTGTTTTTTACGTTGTCATCGACGACACTATGGAAGTGCGCAGACTTCTATATTCAAAACGAAATATTGACGTACTACTGGAATAACTATTCCTAATAACTATCGTTATTGTGCTAGCGGTTATTGAAAAACCTATTGTTAAAAGGTTTAAGATTGGCTTAATAGCTTGATTTTGGGCGATATCCATTCTATTAACACCATACCCATGCGATATCAACTTGTTGTCTGGAAGCCGTGATGTTCTAATAATGGGCGTAAAAATTTCAAGTTCAACTTCAAAACAAACGCACTTTCTAATAAATCATTTCCTACAATAAACTATAATTTATCTCACTTCTGCGGATTTAGGTATGTAATCGGATTCTGCGCCGACTGATTCAATTTCAATCTGATTATAGATTTCCCTAGATAAAAAGCTTCATTTTCATCAAGTGTAAATCCTTGTTCATATCTATCATCCACAAAAAATAATCTATTCGCCTTTTTTGGCTCAAGAATGATATCCTGCCTTGGAAGTCTGTCCTTTGCCTCTTTGCAAACAAACCACTTTGACGGCTTATATACCGCCACAATCAAAGAATTGTATACACCAAAAACATATTCAACGGTTTTTACTTTTTCTTTTGATACTCTCCAGATACCACGAACAGCATCATACAATACATTCTCATCCATGCATCTCCGATAAAGCCTATTTATTTTTATAACAAGAATTCTGTGCTTTATGTCTTTTTCTTCAAGTTCGACCGCGCCATTTATTCTTTCGTATTCATCAACCGATAATGCCTCTGCAGAATGATGCCCAGCAACAATATTAGTGAGGCCTGTGTCACTGACGTAATTAAATGCATTGATTAAAGACGCCTCTGACGCAAACGCCTCTTCTTCAGTAAGGTTTGAATTAATGATAATCTTTTCAACTTCAAGTCCAGCAGCCTTAATTTCTGATATTGTCTTAAGTTTCAGGTTCTCACTTTCAGAACTAACCAGGATTTTTTTCTCGTGTTCAAATACTCTGTTTCCTGCGCCTTTTCCAATATAGAAGATTCGTTTACTACGTGGATCGATAAGTCCATACACATAATAATCTCCAAGTGAAAGAAGACTTTTCTCTGAAAATCTATCCATCGTTTTCTCCTAATGAGCAGTTTCCCATTATTCGTATACAACTGAAATACGACTTAACAAGATCCAATACAATCATCTTCATCTGTTGATATAGCATAACTCTACATCCGTTTTTCTCTGAAATATTAAAGTCAATCAGCGTTTTTATCATAAAAATCAACAAATTGCATGATGTACTTCAAATTGTAATTTCCCATTGCAATTTTTTACTCTTTTAACATTAACACTAATCATTGAGTGCAAAATATTACTATTCCCTCTTTATGCTTGACAACGTATACTGATTGTATCATAATCATTTTAAAAGGAGCTAATATTATGGCAACAAGTCCTACTCAAATTCGTATCGATAGTAATGTCAAAACAGAAGCAAATGAACTGTTTAGCGAACTCGGCATCGATATGTCAAGTGCCGTAAACATCTTCTTACGCCAATGCGTTTTGCATGGAGGACTTCCTTTTAAAGTAGAAATCCCAAAGTTCAATACTGAAACACTGGCGGCCATGCAAGAAGCCAAAAGAATTTCCAGAGACCCTAACGTACCATCGTATTCTTCTATGGAAGACCTTAAGAAAGCGCTGTTGCAAGACTGATGTACAACGTTAAGTTCACGAATGCTGATATTCTCACCCTCACACTTATCGATACTGGTAGCCACGCAGACCTCTTCAACCTGTAATCGTAAAAAATGTACGATTAACCAATATCCACAACCAAAGCCAAAAGTAAAACAAAAAACAAACCAAGATTTTTCACCGCACACATCGCTTATAAGTGAAATTTAATGGCAAAATCGATAATTTATAATTTATAATTTATAACTGATAAAATAGCAAATTCATATCTAAAATCTCAAAAAACTCAGTAACAAACTCAAAATCAACAAAATCAAGTCACAAAACTTACACAAAAACACTACTCATCTTGATATTCAAGCAAAGCATCAGTATCAATCGTTTTAATCTCAAACGTTTTTCTTGTTGAAACACAAAAATTATGCTTAATCATAAGATTTGCAAGCTTCACACCATCAACCAAAATAATATGATGATTGTCAGCGTAATCTTTAGCTTTCTGCGAAAACCTAGACGTTGTAACAAAAAGACCATGCCCTTGCTTACCAGCTAGCCGAAAACCACGCTTGATTAACACCATTCTTCTTTTTCAGTGCCTTATAATTCGGCCATATCCAACCCTCACCCCATTGGGATATGTTTTCACGATATGATACTCAATGCCGTATTTATCCAGTTCTTTAAGTCCTGTCTGCCAATGACCGCTAGATTTTAATCGGATATGATTATCCCAACTTTCTAAGTAAGATAAATTAACGTAAAATGAGTGAAAATAGTCCGTCTACGACAGTAGTCATCTGCTTGGCTATATAAATTTAAGGAGGTTGTAATGAAGAAATCTGTGTATCAAGCTATACGATTATTCCTTTTTTCATTATTATTGCCTCTTTTAGGACTAATCCTTAACTCACTTAGATTGTTTAATCCAGAAATTGTTTATGACTCACCTGTTTTATTTATCGGTATAGCTCACGTATTTGGTTTAACAACGCTTGTCCTTTACTCAATCGTTGTCAATCAAAAAACACTCGAAAACTTAGGAGTTTGTAAAACCATTGCCATAGCGCTTATCGCACCAGCCATTGATTTATTGATATTACAAGAGTCTCCTCAACAATTGGGTAGTAGCTGGATTTACTTATACATTACGTATTTCTTAACCACTGAATGTATTCCAACTATAATTCCAATCATTGTTAAAGAGTTTTTACGAAGAAGAAACAAAAAGCATAAAGCCTAAAAATGCACCCACCTAATCAGCCTTTGACATCAATACGACAGTCTCCACGTGTGTCGGGTTATAACTATGGATTGAATTTGATATGTTGTGTAGGTGGTTTAGATGCCACAAATTACTGATACTATTTTCCTACATTTAAACTCATCATTTACACAACTTAAACATGTTGCTATTTTATTAACGCATTCACATTATTTATAAATTGATTCATGTTTTCCACAGCAATTTTTATTAATTCAGTTCTTTTATAATAACAATCTTCAAATACATAATATACTTTATTATCAATAACTTCTAATTTTATTCTACCATGTGCTATTGCATTTCTTATCTTATGTAGAATATATATAGTGTTTCCAAACTTTTCATCCCTACTTCTAATCGTACCATCTGATATTTTCTTTTTAACAAACAATGCCATTTGTGAACTATCATATTCAAAGTCATCTACGTTTAAAACAGAATATTTTATCGATTCTAGGTCAGTATCTTCCAACCTCAATGAAAAATTAATAATATATATAATTTTAAAGAACCATCGGAATTCTATCCATGAATCACTGTCTTCTTTTAATTCATCAATACTTTTCAATATTCGATCGATCATCTTAGCTTTTTTTGAATCTATAGCAATTTTATAATCTATGATTCTATCATTCAACTGAATTAGGTGAGTTAAAAAATTTGAAAATTCGGTTTCTATATCATAGATGCTTTTGACAAAATATCCTAGCTCATTCTTTGTAATATCTTTACCTAGATATTTATGTAACATTTCACAATACTTCGTTAATTCTTTTTCTGTAATTTCCGTTTTAGTAATTTCAAAGCAATCCTCATTATTAACTAAAAATTCTTTTAAAGCTTGAAATTCTCCACTCGAAAAGACCTTATTATTCATAGGATGTAGCTGATTATCAAGAGTATATTTTCGCTTTCCTTTATATTTAACTTCCATAAAATATGGAATTTCTTCACTTAATTTAATATAGGTATGTTTGTAGGCAATAGATTTTGTCATTTGATTTAAGTATAGTTTTCCTATTAATTCATGACAAAGTGGTTCTATAACCAATCCCTTGCTTTTTAAAATCCCCTTATCTTTATTGAATGCAAAATAATATGGAATTGGGCCGTTCTCTCCATAACTCATAAAACATCCGTACTGCATATGTGCAAATGAATTTCTTAAAATTTTTCTACTATCCCATAATGACTTAGGTTTATATTTTAATTCTGATTCATTAAATTCATAATAAAACGTGTCATCAACAGTTATTTTAAATCTGTCTTCAATTTCTTTAATCGTTTCTCCATATTTATTCTTAATACTAGCAATATAATTTTTAGAATCAAAAGTATCTTTTAAATAATCTTTTTCTAATTTTTCTTTGTTAAACAACATCACACAAGAATCTAAAAAAATTCGAAATCTGAATAAATCTACTAAATTCATATCTATTTTGTTTGTGCAAATATCCTGCTTAATTTTATCGATATCAAAATTATATTTATAATAATTCTCATATTTTTTTATTTGTATCACATTATTCAAAAGATAATTAGTCAAAATTTGTACCCCCCTCCGACCAACTTTTAATTTGTTATATATTATACATGCTCATCACTTATACTATACAAAAAAGAGAGACACAGAACTATGTAAAGAAGGCAATCCTACATAGGTCTATGACTCTCTTACTTTTTAATATTGATAACTTGCCCTGTTTTCAGCTTTAACTCTAAACTAGCATCTTTCGCTTGTACTTCATCAACTAGCATCCATCGTATGGATGTTTTCCTTTTCAAAGTAAATAGCAACTTGTTTAGCCTTTAGCTCACGAGCGTATTGTAAGCAATCTAAAGTATTTCTGGCAAAGCGTGAAATAGATTTAGCAATCACTAGATCTATATACCTTGCTTTACACTCTTCAATCATTCGATTAAACTCTCACCGATTCTTCATGTTAGTCCCAGAAATACCTTCATCTGCATAAATATCTACTAAGTATATAGAATTAATTAGTAACATCCATATGCTGTCCCTTTCACGGGAATTCTGCAGCAAAAACTAGGACTTTTTTGGACTTCTATTGTAATTACTTTTATAGTTACTTTTGAATAAACCACACCGGGTGCAAGTGGGTGCACTTTTTAACGTTAACATCCTGTGCACTCGACCCTAGAGCGTCGACATGTTTCCCCATACAGACAAAATACGTTCAAAAATCGCAAGAACTCAGCCTAAAGCCGCCACTCACTAAACCTTTTAACGATAGCCCTTGCTAAACCCTGCTGCATAAGGGCAAAAATGCACCCACCTATTAAGCCTTTGACATCAATACGACACTCTCGACGTATCAAAACTACCCTGATGATAACCATGCATCAAGAAAAGAGCCTTAACGTTCGTTGCAGGAAAGAAGCTGACAAGGGGAATGTCGTATGATGATAAAAGTCTAAGGCACTACAAACTGGGATTTGGATTTTACTTAAAATTGTATTATTTTATTAGCGATATCTTCTACAAATCGCTTATCGTGTTCCACAAATATGAGTGTAGGCTTTGCTTCTTTTATAATTTCCTCAATCTGTATTCTTGATATTACATCTATATAATTCAGTGGTTCATCCCAAACAAATATATGAGCTGGCTTTGAGAAACTTACAGCAATTAAAACTTTCTTTTTTTGTCCATCACTATAATTCTTCATATCCATTTCAAATAATTCTCTTGAAAAATCTAATTTTCTTAGAATTGTTTTACACAATGTTTCATCAACATCTTGCTTGTGAATATATTCATTTAGGCTACCTGTTAAATTAGATGTGTCTTGAGGAATATACGAGATTTTTAAATTACCTGCTAATTTTATCTCACCTGTATACTCGTGATTTATACCTAATAAAATTTTAATCAAGGTTGATTTTCCGCTACCATTACCCCCATATATAGCCACTATGTCGCCTTGCTTTATCTCAAAACTTACATTACTTAGGATCTGTCTTTCTCCATAGTATGCTGATAAATTGCTAACCGATATTAGGGGATTTTTGTGATGATGTAGCGGATGCAGTAATAGGCTTTCCTTTATTTCGATATCTTTTAGTAAACTCTGTTTTTCTTCTATTGCCTTGTTTTGTCTATTCTCCAAATTCTTAGATTTTTTCATCATCTTGGCTGATTGATGACCTATATGTCCTTTGTCTGGTTTTACACCTGATACTTTCACACCATTTTTAGTATTTTCAATTTTATCAGACCAAATTTGACTTTGTCTTGCAGCCTCTTTTAATCGTTTAATATCTTTTCTTAATCTCTCATTTTGACTAATTTCAAATTGGTCTTTCATCACTTTGTTTTCATACCATGATGTAAAATTTCCCGATTGGACATCAATAGAATTCCTGTTAATAGAAATAACATGATTGATACAACCATCTAAAAAATCTCTATCATGAGAAATGAGCAAAAATCCTTTTTTACTTTTCAGATATTCACTTACAATTTTTCTTCCGTTCATATCTAAATGGTTTGTTGGTTCATCAATAAGTAAAAAGCCATCTCCTCTTGTAAACAAAATAGCTAAAAGGATTTTTGTTTGTTCTCCTTTAGAAAGCGTTTCAAACTCTCTGTAAACAAGGTTCTCATCTACATTTAGCAAACTGAGTTCTCTAAATAATTTCCATTCTTCATCATCTGATATTAGTTCTTTATATAACTCAATTCCTAATTTTGAAGTATCGCTTATATTTGGTGGAAATTTAATAAATTCAACATCCTTGCTTATTTTACCTTGATAAGTTTCTTGATTTAAAAGTAACTTAAATAGAGTTGATTTACCGATTCCATTTCTTCCTATCAATCCCGTTTTCCAGTTTGTATCAAAGGAAAACGATACATTTTTAAATATGGGTTTTACATATCCATAATATGAGAAAGTGAGGTTTTCAATTTTAATTACTGACATAAAACGCCTCCCTAAACTTATCATTTACCGCCATGGGTGCAAAGTGGGTGCACCTTTTAACGTTTAGTTTTTCCTGTATTACTACGCTTATCACTGCTTTGCTTTTTCAGTTATTTCAATTCTCGATTAGGCAATTTTCCAGTTCTCAAAGCGACAGTAACAAACTCAACCTCTTGCAAGCACTTCTCGCAAAGTTCATAACCTTCATTGAAGTTCACTCTTGACCTAAATGTGCTAGCAATGAATTCGCATGGTGAGGTGATCCTTTCAACTACACCGCACCGTTCGCACTCAGCATACACATTCCCATCCTTAATCGGAATAAACATTCCATGATCTTTCTCATTTCCCATGACGCTAACATCTTCGAAATCATCAAATTTTACATAGAGCATATACGGCTTCCTCCTTTATCGGTATGTCTATATACGCTCTAATTCCAACTTATATCAAGTTTTATTGCTTCTTTTTTGATCTATATGTCTGCTACTTCGCAATAGCTTTCCCATTAAGACAGTGCACCATGTAATGCGCAAATCCATCGTTTTTACAATTTACCTTCTTCTTATCTGAAACCTCGGTGACACCATTCTCACAATCTACTTCAAGGCTTGCATCCTTGGTGATTGTTCCTTCTAAAATACTCATGCCATTTAACGTATCAAGCGTACAAACATGAGTTACTTCTACGTTTGTTGCTGAAGCAGACCCATTATAACATTTAAGAAAGACATCATCCGCCTTCAAATTAACAACTTCTACCTTGCCATTGTTCACTTCTACATAAAGCTTACCAATCTCAATATCCGTGATGAGCACTTGATTAGAATCAGATTCAACCTCACAAACTTCCACATCATGTGGCAAACTCACAACAATTTCAGGCATACCCTGAGTAAGCCACCTCACCCAATTCAAAGCTGAGACTTTTTTAGTTTGAATAAGCCTTATAACATTTTGCGCTTCCTCAACCCTCAATATATCTTGTTCACAGTTAACAAAGCTCACACCAAAGGTATCAGCACGTTTCACCGTTAAACGAACATCTTTCGTCTCTGCGATAAACTTCTTATTATCCATTCCTTAAGCACCTCCTCGTGCACATACTAATAATCAGGTTTCATTTTACCTTTTGAGCTATATTTTCCCACTTCACAGGGTGGGTGCAAAGTGTGTGCACCTTTTAACGTTAACATCCTGTGCACTCAACCCTAGAGCGTCGACATCTTCCCTCAAACAGCCAAACTGCACTCAAAAATCACGAGAACCCAGCTTAAAGCCGCCGCACATTAAACCTTTTAACGATAGCCCTCGCTAAGCCTTGCTACACAAGGGCAAATTTGCACCCACCTATTAAGCCTTTGACATCAATACGACACTCTCGACGTGGTGAGTGTTGGGATATATGTCGAACGCACGCAAAGACTGAACGCTGTAGCCAAGCTCCTTAAACGTACCAACATCGCGAGCAAGACTAGTCGGATCGCAAGCAACATACACAACAGCTCTTGCCCCAGACTTCGCAATCTGCTTACAAACTTGAGCTTTAGCACCAGCGCGCGGAGGATCTAACACAACAACATCAGGATGCGCAAATCGGCGAACAATCTTAGACGACTTACTCGCCTTAAACACCTGCGATTCAAGCGTTTGCGCAACATCGCCTTGCAAAGCTTCAACAACATCCCTGCTAAGACCTGCGCGCCCAATGTTTCTCCTTGCATTCTTTACAGCAATCGGCGCACCTTCAATACTAAGCACGCGCGCTGGCTCTGCAGAACCAGAATCGCCAGCAGAACTAGATAAATTCCCGCCAACATTAGCCAAAGTCGCAAGCGGAATCGTAAACAAACCGGATCCAGAATACAAATCCCACAAAACCGTATTCTTACTACGCCCCCCAAGCGCAGAACGGACTAGTCCCAAAACGTAGCTCACCAAATGCTCTGGAGCTGCGCGATGAATCTGCCAAAAACCGCGCGCGTCAACATCGTAATCAAAAGTACGCGCACGCGATGAATCGCAAGCAGCCACAACGCGCACGCGCTCGCGCAACAAAGCCGATCCTGCAACCAACTCATCATTTACTATAAGCGCATAATTTTCGCCAATCGCATCAAGAAGCGCAGCCTTGTCATTAAAATCCAAACCATCAACCCTAGGCTCTGGAACAGCAAGGCGAATTTGCGCATTTGGCGAGAAAGAACGATTCCACAAGTCCAAAGAATCCGCAACAGCCAAAACCGCGCGCGACGCAAGTGGCATAGTATCAATCGCAATGCGGTCATGCGACTCGCGCTTACGCATAGACAGTCGCCCTTCATCATCCGCAACCAACTCCATGCGCGTACGCCAATTAAATCCGTTAAGCTCCTCGTCCCCTGGAATGCGCTCAACACTAACATCGCTTTCCGCAACATCCATATGCGCTAAACGTTGGAATTGATTGGCAATTACGGAAGCCTTCCAACGAATCTGACCAGGCAAAGAAACGTGAATTAAATCCGCGCCGCCAACTCCGCCGCCCTGAGCCAAAGGGCCAGCGAGCTTCCATTGCGGCTCCACACGATCCGCGCTAGGCTCCAAAACTTCTACAACTTCGCCAGTAAAAAAGTGCGCTTTTGCACGCATCGGCTCATCCATACGCACAACAACCAGCTCACCAGGCAGCGCAAATCGCACGAATACAACGCGTCCGTCAAGATGACCTACGCATCTTCCTTGATCCGCATAACGCTCGATTCGCATCGTCACTTGCATGTACTACCCCTTAGTTCTGCTTCTCTTCACTTTGCTTTTCGCTAATCTGTTTTTCGTCAATCTGCTTTTCTTCGCGATAATTTTCTTCGCGATTTTTATGATGAAGACGCATAAACGGCGTTGCAATAATCAAGTAAGAAACCCAAATCGCGAGCGCCCAGAACGGCAATCCCATAAGCAATCGAACAGTGCCAAGCCACACAACGTGATTTGTCAAATATAATGGCACTTGTAAAACGAGTCGCAGCGCAAAAACGCCAATCCATAATCCAGTAACATACATGTACGCGCGCTTAAGTGGCTTATAATCAAGCCATTCGTGCAGCCAAGCGCCAAAATTTTCCGTAGGCATTTTGCGAATCGACTCAATCACAAGCCCAAGAGCTGGCACACGCGCAATCAGCGAAATCGCAAGAAGAACACCGTACACAGCGTTTGTAATAAAGCCCATCATGTAGTAGTCGCGCGCTTGATGACTCGTCCACACCCAAATAAGGCAGATTCCAACGGAAACAAGCCCACTTAGCGCGCCCATAATCGACTGACGTTGAATAAGTCGCGCCACCACTTGCAAAACTGCAAGAGCTGCAGACGCAATAACTGTTGTTTGTACGTTCCGCGTTACAACAAAGCAAATAACAAACAGCAAGCCTGGCAGCATGGATTCAATTACGCCACGAACTCCGCCAATGGAGTCAATCACAGAAAACGCTTTTTCTTCGGATCCAATGGAAGCTAAAGAGGCTAATCCTGAGCGTTTTTTGTTGCGCGCATTTTTTTCCAAGACAATATCCTTTGCTGCATGACTTTTGCTATTCGACTTTTGCTGTTTTATTTTACTAACGAACTTCGGAGAACATTGGACCGCGAGTTAGCGTAGTTTTGACTTCTACCTGCTGATCTGCGCCAAGTGGCCCCTTTGGACGGCCTGGAATTTCGCCAGAATCACCATTGTTAGAATCAACATTATCAGAACCACCATTGTCAGAATCTCTAGGAACCACAACATCATGCATTGGAATCATATCTCTTGGTGCTAATGGCTCGCTTCCGCGATCTACAACAATGTCACTAAACCACTTATTAAGCAAAACTGCTTCATCACTCGCCTTTTTTGAATCGCCAGCAACCGAAGAATCGCCAGCAGCTACACCAGAAAAGACTCCACGAAGCATCCAACGCGGGCCATCCACTCCAACAATTCGCGTATCTACAGTTTTATCTTCCACTTCAACTGGCAATATAATCTCTTTGCCAAAAACGCCATTCACTTCCCTGGCATCAGAATTTCCCTTAAGCAAATCCGCGCGAACTTCGCTCCAAATTCCTTCTGTTTTAGGAGCCGCAAACGCCTCAACTTCTACGCTAGAAGACCTATACGTAACTGTTATGCCAAGAACTTGGTTAGACTCGCGCTGCTTTTTTACGCGCAACTCTATTCCTTGCAAATACGGAATGCGAATAGCTCCGAAGTCAATATACGTACTTAAATCAGGAACCTTTTCGTCTGAAATATTCCAAGGTCCTCTAAGATTTCCTCGACCCAAATACGTGTCTGCGCTGTATCCGCCTTCAATAAGCTCGTTTAAGGCCGAATTTTGGGATTGCAAATCCGCAAGATTTCCAGCATTTTTACTATCAGCTTTAGCCTTGCGCTTCGACTTAAACCATCCCATAATTCCTCTTTTCTAACGGCCAATGCCACTTTTACTCAACTTCACCAGATTACCACAAGCAAAGCAAAATCACACATTGTATCTTATGCTTAGCGCAGCGTGATCCGACCAGCGCGAATCGTAGCTTGGAGCGCGATCAATCACGAATCCGCAAGCAGTTTCTGCAAGCTCTGGAGTTGCAAATTGATAGTCTAAACGCCATCCAACATTGTTATCAAAAGCTTTGCCTCGCTGACTCCACCACGTGTACGGCCCTTGAATATTGCCAGCAAGCATTCGCATAACGTCTACAAATTCATACTCGTTAATCCAGCGGTCGATATACGCGCGCTCCTCTGGCAAAAATCCAGCACTTTTCTCATTCGCTTTAGCATTTTTAATATCAAAAGGGGTGTGTGCAATATTAAAGTCACCACACAAAATCGCCTGATTTCCGCCACTTGCAGCAATATCTCTAAGCTCCCCTAATCGCGTAAGCATAGTGTCTAAAAAGCGGAATTTTTGATGCATTTTTTGCGGATCGTCAACATTTCCAGCATGAACATACACGCACGCAACCGTAATATCATACCCCTGCGGAGTATGAACATCGGTTTCCACCCATCGACCGGAATCCACATCTTCGCTTAAACCAGGCAAACCGTAACGCTGCTCTACAACTGGCAAAGACGTTACAAGCGCTACTCCAGCGCGCCCTTTTATATCGCAAATCTGATTTGTAACGCAAAATTGCTTGTCATTTTTTGCAGATTCATCTTGTCCATATTCATTTTGCACAGATTCGCCACTTTTAGACGCATACAAATCCTTGATTTTGCTCATAATCGGGTCGATCGCATCTTGCGGAGCGCGAACCTCTTGCATACACCACACATCTGGAGTGTGATTTTGCACCCAATCAAGCATCCCCTTTCGCTCGGCAGCGCGAATGCCATTCAAGTTTGAAGTTGTAATTGTAATCATAAAATCCACTCTAATCGAATATGCGTATTACAAATGCGTATTACAAAATAACAAGTATTAAATAGAAGATATTAAATGACAAATATTAAATGACAAATATTTTAATCTTTGCGCGCCGCTTTGCTACAGATTTTCCACTACCTTGACGCAACAGAAAGCATCCAATTTGCACGATTTTCCGCTTCTTCGTTAGAAACACAAACCATAAGCACTGTGTCATCGCCAGCAACCGAACCTAAAATCCCCTTTAACGGCTGTCTATCAATAACACTAGCAACATATTGAGCAGCACCCGAAGGAGTGTGAATTACAACAATATTATTAGCAAATCCAACTTCTGTAATAAGACCAGAAAGAGTTCTTGCAACTTGCTGATCAATCCTAACCGTATCCATTGCGTGACGATTGCCAGTGCCATCTCCCAAGACGTACGCAATTCTGCCATCTGTAAGGCGAATTTTAACAGCATTTATCTCGTCTAAATCGCGACTCAGAGTTGCTTGAGTAACATCAAAACCATTACGAGCCAAAACAGAAGCTAGCTGAGATTGAGAAGTAATAACCTCGCTTAAAAGCGCCTGCTCAATCGCGTTTAATCGCGCAGCCTTAGTTGCAGGACGTTGCTTGCCAGCAGAGTCATTATCATCAAAATTCCCAAAATTCTTCTTTGCGTGAACCATAGCTGACAAACCTTTCTAAAAAACTATTCCAATCTAATATACATGTATATATGCATAACTTTACGTATATTTAGCAATAATGGCCAACATTCACTAATATTTATTAATTTTTACTAATATTTGCATATTGGATATAACGAATATACTGAATAAAATCACAATAAAAATCACAATAAAAATGCGGCCAAACAACTAAAGAATAGTTATTCAGCCGCATTAATTAAAAACGCTAACTTGCGATTTTACACGCGCAAAGTTGCATGCAAATCTTTAGCCGCTCTTGTAATTGCATCTCGAACAGCTTCCATTTCTTCTCCAGAAAGCGTACGATCTGCAGCTCTAAACGTTACCGAATAAGCAAGAGACCGCAAACCATCTGAAAGCTGCTCGCCTTCATAAACATCGAACAACTCTACAGACTCCAGCAAATCGCCAGAAGCTTTAACAATGGCTTTCTCTAAGTCGCTAGCACTCAAAGAAGAAGGAGCAACAAACGCAAAGTCCTGCTTAACAGGTGGGAATGTAGAAACAGGCTTTGCTTGAACAGGCTTAACTTGCATAGCATTAAACAATGCGCTCAAATCAAGCTCGAATGCTGCAGAATGCTTTGGCAAATCCAAATTCTCATTCACGCTAGGGTGAAGCTCGCCAACAATGCCAATTTCAACATCGTCACCGCCATCAACAGCAACAAACACTTTGGCAGTACGTCCTGGATGCCAAGAAGCAGGAGCATCGTTTGCACTAAGCTGACGAATCTTAAAATCAACGCCGATGCGCTTTCCTAAACGCTGAACAGCTTCTAGAGCATCGCTATAATCAACGTCTCGATGCGCACCAAGCCAACCAGTTTCTTCTGCTTTACCAGTAAAAAGCGCTGCAACGTGCAAAGGCTGCTTAGGCAAACCAGCATCCAAAGCTGCAAGTTGAGCATCCGTAGGACGAACCGAGCCAGGCAAAGCAGGAATTGCAGGAGCATTAGGATCTGCAAAATACACATGACCAAGCTCATAAAGCGAAACATTGCTCAAACCGCGACGAATATTTCTGCGAACCGTTCCAGCTAAAGTGGTAAGAACATTCCTGCGAAGCCAAGGACGATCGCCAGCCAAAGGATTTGCGATTTTTACGCTAACTTCAGCAACAGAATCAACGTCTTCACGGAAAGCATCAAAATCTTCCTTACCAACAAACGGGTAGCTCAAAGATTCAACTAAGCCCATTTCTGCAAGCTCGTAAGCAATAGCTCTACGAGTTGCTTGTTCCTGCGTTAAACCAGTTTTGCCAGTAACAGGAACAGCTGGAACCTTAACAGGAATCTCATCGTAGCCAACCAAGCGCGCGATTTCTTCAACCAAATCGCATGGATCATTCAAGTCTGGTCGCCAAGTTGGAGGCAAAACAGAGAACGAACCATTTCCGCCGCCAGCAACCGAGCAACCAATATCCGTAAGAATATCGCTAATGCGGTTCAAATCGATGCTTAATCCAGAAACGCGCTCTACCTCGCTAGCTTTGAAAACAATAACGTTTCTATCAACAGTATTGTTTACGTCTGTAGGCGTATTAGAAGGCTCTCCAGAGCCAATCTCGCTAAGCATTGTAACAGCCATTTGCGCAGCTGCAGGCTGAAGCTGAGTATCTACTCCGCGCTCAAAGCGGCGAGAAGCCTCGGTTGGAAGCTTGTGTCTACGAGCTGTACGAGCAATAGAAACGGGATCAAAGTGTGCAGCTTCAACAAGAATATTCTTTGTTTCGCTCGTCACTTCTCCATACATTCCGCCCATTACGCCAGCAAGTCCAAGAACACGCGAACCGTGATTTCCCTTTGGAGAATCGCAAATAAGCAAGTCCTCAACGTTAAGCTCTCTATCTTTGCCATCTAAAGTTGTTAAATGCTCTCCAGCTTTAGCGCGGCGAACAACAATAGGACCTTCAATCTTATCTAAATCATAAGCGTGAAGCGGCTGACCTAAGTCAAGCATTACGTAATTTGTAACGTCTACTGCAAGAGATATTCCACGCATTCCAGCGCGAGTCAAACGCCTACGCATCCAATTAGGGCTTGCAGATTGTGGATTAAAGTTTCTAACTACACGCGCGTAGTATCGATCGCATCCAACAACACCATGAATAGGGTTTGTATCTTCAATGCTAACTTCAATATCTGTAGACGCGTTTTCAACAGAAACTTGACTTGCCTTATTATTAAGTTCCACTACAGGATCCGTGTATGCAGCACCAGTTGAATGGTGATATTCGCGCGCAACACCCCTGTACGAGAACGCGTATCCGCGATCAGGAGTGATGTTAATCTCTAGCAAAGGCTTGTTTAAGTGAAGAAGCGACATTGCGTCATCTCCAGGCTTTAATGCCTCGTATTCTGCTTTAGAGAATCCATATTCGCGAAGCAAAATAATGCCATCATGACTATCTCCCAAACCAAGCTCGCGCTCGGACGCGCACATTCCATTAGAAATGTGGCCGTAAGTTTTGCGAGGCTCAATCTTAAAATCGCCAGGCAAAACAGCGCCAGGAAGAGTTACAACAACCTTTTCTCCAGCAGCCATATTTGGAGCGCCGCAAATAATTCCACGAGGAACTTTATTGCCATTTTCGTCTACCTCGTTGTATTTATCTCCAACATCAACATGGCACCAATTAATAACCTTGCCATTTTTTTGCGGCTCTGGAGTAGCATCAACAACGTAGCCTACAACAATAGGACCTGTAACTTGAGAATCGTGAATCTCTTCTTCTTCTAAGCCAACTCGCACCAAATCTTTAGCAAGCTGATCATAAGTCAAACCTTCTGGCACTTCAACATGATCTTTAAGCCAGTCAATATCTACCATTGGCATGAGTTACTCTCCCATCACAAACTGTTCTGCGAAGCGCTTATCGCCTTCAACTAAATCGTGCATATCGTTAATATCGTGACGAAGCAGCAAAGTGCGCTCCAAACCAACACCGAAAGCAAATCCCGTATAAACATCTGGGTCTAAGCCTGCAGACTTAAGAACGTTCGGGTTAACCATTCCGCATCCGCCCCATTCAATCCAACCTGGGCCACCCTTTTTATCTGGGAACCAAAGATCCAACTCCGCGCTAGGCTCCGTGAACGGGAAGTAGCTTGGGCGCAAACGGCTTTTTGCATCTGGGCCAAACATTGCAACAGCAAGGCGATCAAGAACACCCTTTAGATCTGCCATGCTTAAGTGCTTATCTACAGCCAAAGCTTCGCATTGATGGAAGACTGGCGTATGCGTTGCATCAAGCTCATCCGTGCGGAACACGCGACCTGGGGATGCAATGTACAGAGGAACTCCTCGCTCAATTAGCGCGCGAACCTGGTCGGAAGAAGTTTGCGTACGCAAAACCATGTTAGATCCAACAAATCCTGCAGCATCCTTTGCTTGATTTCCTTGCACGTAGAAAGTGTCTTGCATTTGGCGAGCAGGATGATCTGGACCAAAGTTCAACGCGTCAAAATCAAACCACTCTGTTTCCACCTCTGGACCTGCAGAAATCTGCCAACCCATAGACACAAAAAAGTCTTCAAAATCTTCAATAATACGCGCAATCGGATGGCGAGCTCCAAGCGGCTTACGATTTATTGGCAAAGTCATATCGACTGTTTCTTTTTGAAGCATGTTTGCTTCTTCTTGAGCTTTAATACGCTCTTGAGCCGCCGCAAATTCCCTACCAAAATCAGCACGCAAAGCAGACATTACTTTGCCAGCTTCTTTCTTTTCTTCTACTGGAAGACTTCCAATAGCTTTGCTAGCAAGTGTCATTGCAGACTGAGCGCCAGCATACTTAGTTTTTGCCGCTTTTAAATCTTCCATTGTTTTAGCGGCTTGAACACAAGCAATGCCCTCTTTTACTACCTTTGTAATTGACTTTGCGTCAAATGGCTGACTCTTTGCCACAGCACCCTTCCTATCCGTGTATGCGTACTTTTGTGAAGCATTCAAAAAACGTCTCAAATCCCCATTTTTCGCTCATGACTAGACATAGCCAAGCCCATTAGCATTACCGCTGCACTGGTTGCTAAGTTCATTGATTCTGCTTTTCCGTAGATTGGTATTACCGATATTTCGTCTACTTTATTTAAGACTTCTTGCGGCAATCCTCTGGCTTCGTTTCCAAATAATATTGCTACATTAGAGGTGATATTATCGGCGATATTAGACTCCTTTCTAAACGAATCTAAAACACGCGCAAACGACTTTGGTTTTTTATTTTCCGTGCCGTAAATATCAGCAGCAATCACTTTGATTTTTGCATTTTTTGTCCAATCAAACCATTCGTTTTCGCTCATTTTTACTACTGGCAAGTGGAATAACGATCCTGCACTAGATCGAACAAGCTTTGAGTTAAATCGACTTACGCAATCGTCAACAAAAACAACAGCATTGCATCCAGCTACGTCTGCAACGCGAATAATCGCGCCAGCGTTGCCTGGGTCTCTTACTTGCCAACATGATGCAATTAATATGTTTTTGTTTTTGCAAGATTTAGTATCATCGCTGCTCTCTAGCCCAGCTTTATCAGCTTCACTAATCTTATTGAATTCTTTACTAAATTCTTCGTCTAAAACCTTAGAATCGCAAAGTGCAACAATCCCCTGGCAATCCGTGCTGATTTTTCGCATAACTTCTGCCGTTACAGGGTGCACATAGCAATTATTTTTTAATGATTCGTCAACGATTTTAGCGATTACTTCTATAGGGCCACCACTACTAACGCTACTATATCTACGATTACTGCCACTATTAACAGCATCTTGCAAAACATAAATGTCTAAAATCGATTTACGCGCGTACCTTACAGCTTCCCTAACGCTTTGCGGACCTTCAACTAAAAAGCGCCCATCCCCTCGCGATTTTGCGCGACTTATTGCACAAATGCGCTTAACGCGATCGCTATGCGCGTTGTCTATTAACTCTTTTAACGGCATAATATCACTCTACTTTACATGTATTTACATTTACATGTATTTACAACACGCGTAACTGTTGCAATACAAAACTACTCAACAAAACTACTCGTGATGCTCCGACGAACTTTGAGTAGTATATCCCTCTGGCTCCAACTGGAACGTTGTATGCGAAACAGAAACTGGAAAATGCTCACGCAAACAATCTTGAAGCTGGCTTAAAATATCCGCACACTGCCCCATCGTCAAATCGCGTTCAACAACAACATGAGCCATAAAAATAGGCATTCCTGTAGAAACTGTGCTTGCGTGCAAATCGTGAACAGCAAGAACGTGCGGAACATGTTCAAGATGGTCTCGAACTTTTTCTATATCTAATCCTTCTGGAGTTTGTTCAAGCAAAACTTTTACAGCATTTTTAAGCAAGTGCAACGCTCGCGGAATCATCAAAATCGCTATAACTCCGCCAGCTACAGCGTCGAAACCGCTCCAATTTGTAGATATCATAACCAATGCAGAAACAACTACTGCTACAGAGCCTAAAGCATCGTTCATAACTTCCAAAAACGCTGCTCGCATATTCATATTGTCTTTAGATTGAGAAACTAGGATTATAAGCGAAGCAATATTTGCAAGAAGACCTAGAATACCAAAGAAAAGCAGTTGACTTACACTGTGAATTTCATTATGACTTGCGCCAAAAAGACGCATCCCCGACTCCACAATCGCATAAACGCCTACAAAAAGAAGCACAAGAGCGCCAGCTGCAGCAGTAATCACCTCTAGCCTTGCCCACCCCCAAGTGCGCTTTGCATTAGGCTTTTTGCGCATTAAAATCGCAGTAACCGTAGATGCAGCCAAAACGGAAATATCCGTTAGCATATGGCCAGCATCAATTAGCAAAGAAATCGAATTAGTTAAAATAGATCCGATTACTTCTGCCAAAAACACAATTGATGTTAGCGCTAGCGTTAGTGAAAGCTTATGCTGATGCGCATGACTTGCGCTAATAGCGTCTTTAACAGAAGCAGCATTAGCGCCAGAATTTTCTAAATGATTATGCACAAAAATCTCCTATTTTGATATTCACTTTTGATATTCACTTTTAATATTCATTTTGCAATTCACCAAGATGATGAGAAGTTGATTCAGCAATCAAATCATCTTTGAAATTGCCATTATCCGCCGCGTCGATTATTTCCATAGCATCGTCAACAACGTTTGACTTCAAAGCATTAATCCAATGAATACGAGAGTCTCTTCCAAACCAGCCCATTTGCTTGCGCGCAAGTCGCCTAGTTTTTTGCGCAATATCGTCAAATGCTTCGTCTTCACTACACAAGCCGTCTAAATAGTCCATTATCTGCTTGTATCCCAAAGCCCTGCTAGCAGTAACACCAAGCTTTGAGCGAATCGCCTTAACTTCGTTTACAAAACCCTGCTCGCGCATCATTTTTGTGCGAAGATCCACTCGCGCATCCAAATCTTCTCTACTTAAATCCAATCCGATTTGCACGCAATCAATCAAATACTTGTATTTTGGCAAAGTTGCAGAATACGGCTTGCCTGTTAGCTCAATAACTTCTAGCGCGCGAATTGTTCGGCGCGAATTTCTTGAATCCATGTTTTTAGCTGCAGCGGGGTCTAACTTTTGCAATTCTTCAAAAAGCGCCATTGCTCCTTGCGATTTTTCGCGCTCTTCCAAAGCTTTGCGAACATCAGGATTTGTGCCAGGAAAAGTTATATCGTCTACAGCAGCGCGAGCATATAGGCCAGATCCTCCAACAAGAATCGGGCGAATACCTTTTTCTTGCAAATCGCGTATGCATTGGCGCGCAAGCGTTTGAAACTTTGCAACGCTCATTGCCTCTTGAGGGTCAATAATGTCTATTAAATGATGCTTAATCTCGCTTTGCTCTTCTTTAGTGGCTTTTGCTGTACCAATATCCATATAACGGTACATTTGATATGCGTCTGCGTTAATAATTTCCGCTTTTACACCACGTTCAGCAAATTTCTTTGCAATCGCAATACCAAGACTCGTTTTGCCAGATGCTGTTGGTCCTACAATCGAAATCACTTTCGGCGGTTTGCACACAATGCGCTCCTACGTAGCAAATTTAAGCTAATAAAATTTAAGCTAATAAAAATAAACTTACTTCTTCTTAGCTTTTTTAGACTTTTCCGCAAGCAATCTAAGAGTATCTGCAGCTGCTTCTTCTGGAGCATGAGTATGGTGTTCCTCGTCTCCAGGCAAAGGATTAGCATAACCAAGATTCACGTTAAGCAAACGCTCTGCTTGAGTCTCGTCAATCTTTTCCGATAATGCGATTTCCGATATAAGAATACTGCGAGCGCGCGCAAGCATGCGCTTTTCTCCAGCAGAAAGTCCGTGTTCGTCAACGTCTCGCTGCGACAAATCGCGAACGACTTCCGCAATCTTATTAACATCGCCCGTGGCAATTTTCTCAACGTTAAGCTTGTATCTTCTAGACCAATTCATTTCTTTTTCAATGATTGGCGTACGCAAAATCTCAAAAACTTTAGCAACTTCTTTGGCGCCAACAATGTCTCTAACGCCAACTTTTTTAACATTATCTACTGGAACGTTAATCTCTAAACCATCTGAAGACAATACGACTAAGCGCAAATATTGCCTAGTAACACCCTTAACAGTACGTTCACTAATTTCCTCGACTCTAGCCGCACCATGACGAGGATAGACGACCATATCGCCGACTTGATAACCCACAGAACCCTCCGTATGCACAGAAAAACTCATTTCAGTCTCCCATAAGGCAAAGACTTGAGCGCTGTTAAATTATTTTTTTGACTTATTAGTCAAACTTTGCTCAAAACACACAAGACATACGCAAATAATGTTGTATGATAGACAACATGAGTACAGTATCTAACATCAATGAAGATGCAATCGCAGTGGCCGTTCGTCAAGACGTGCTTGCTGCGGTGAGCAACGCAGAATATTACAATCCGCACGAGGTCCTTGGTGGACATCTCGGAACTGGCAAAGGCGCTGGTACTGCCACTGTTCGCGTTTTACGACCAATGGCCAAGAAAGTAACAATTCTCACTAAGAGCGGCGAGTACGAAGCTCAGCACGAATACAATGGCATTTTTGTTGCCACTGTTCCTGCAACTAAGCACACTAAAAGCAAAGAATGGTCTGTTCCTAGCTATCGCATTCGTACCGTAGAAGTGGACGGCGCCGAGTCCGTAGACGACGATCCATATCGCTACTTGCCTCAAATCGGCGACATGGACATGTACCTATTTGGCGAAGGCAGGCACGAAAGACTTTGGGAAGCACTAGGTGCTCATGTTAAAAGCATTACTGATTCTTGGGGTCTTGTAAGCCCAGAAACAGGCAAAATGGTTAAAAAAGTTACTGGAACATCCTTTACTGTGTGGGCACCAAACGCTCGCGCTGTAAGAGTTGTTGGCAACTTTAACTATTGGAATGGCCGCCGTCACGCAATGCGTTCGCTTGGCTCTAGTGGCATTTGGGAGCTTTTTATTCCAGGAGTAGGCGCAGGCGAGGTTTACAAGTTTGAGATTATGACTCAAGCTGGAAACTGGATTATGAAGGCAGACCCAATGGAGCGCTCGCACGAAGTTCCACCTAACACTGGTTCTGTTGTTGTTGACTCCGACTTTAAGTGGCACGATAATGAGTGGCTTGAGCATCGCGCAAAGACGAATGCACACGATGGTCCTGTTAGCATCTACGAAGTTCAAGCAAATAGCTGGAATCGCGATTACGACAATTATCGCGAGCTTGCAGATCACTTAGTTGACTACGTTCAGCAAGAAGGCTTTACTCACGTTGAGTTTATGCCTCTTACACAATATCCATTCTCGGGATCTTGGGGATATCAAGTTACTGGCTATTACGCTGTTGATTCCAGACTCGGAAGCCCAGACGACTTTAAGTACTTAGTAAACAAGCTCCACAAGGCTGGAATTGGTGTGATTATGGATTGGGTTCCAGCACACTTCCCTAAGGATGACTTTGCTTTGGGTAGATTCGACGGCACTGCGCTTTACGAAGACCCAGATCCACTTCGCGGCGAGCACCCAGATTGGGGAACGTACATATTTAACTTTGGCAGACACGAGGTTCGCAACTTCTTGGTTGCTAACGCGTGCTTCTGGCTTAGCGAATATCACGTTGATGCTTTGCGAGTAGATGCCGTGTCTTCTATGCTCTACTTGGATTACAGCCGCGAAGCTGGCCAATGGCGTCCAAACATGTATGGTGGACGCGAAAACCTTGAAGCTATTGACTTTATTAAGGAAGCAAACGCTACTGCATACAAGAATAATCCTGGAATTATGATGATTGCAGAAGAGTCCACTGCATACCAAGGCGTTACTGCTCCTACAGACATGGGCGGCTTAGGCTTTGGCTTAAAGTGGAACATGGGCTGGATGCACGACACTTTGCAATACCTTAAAGAAGAGCCGATTAATCGCCGTTGGCATCACAACGAAATCACATTCTCTATGGTTTACGCGTATTCCGAGCATTACGTGTTGCCACTTAGCCACGATGAAGTTGTGTACGGCAAGGGATCTCTTCTTGGAAAGATGCCTGGAGACGAATGGCAACAGTTTGCTGGCCTTCGAGCGCTCTTGGCGTATCAATGGTCTCACCCAGGAAAGAATCTTCTGTTTATGGGCGGAGAAATCGGCCAGTCTTGCGAATGGAACTTCAACAATTCGCTTAATTGGCACGAGCTTCAATGGCCATTCCATCAAGGAGTTCAAAAGCTGGTTGCAGATCTTAATGCTTTGTATAAGAGCTCTAGGGCATTCTGGAGCCAAGACTTTACGCCAGACGGATTCCAGTGGCTTACTAGCGACGATTCCGACCACAATACATTAAGCTACATGCGAATCGGAGACAACGGCGAAGAAATCGTTGTTGTTGTTAACTTCTCTGGTCAAGCTTGGCAAGATTACCAAGTGGCATTACCTAAGGGCGGAAAGTGGCAAGAGATTCTTACTACAGACGACGCTAAGTATTGCGGATCCGATATTCACAACGGCACATTTACTGCTGCAGCCGAAGAGTATCATTCCAGGCCGTATTCTGCAAGGATTACTGTTCCAGCACTTGGAGCTGTATTCCTTAAGCCACTAGATTAAGTTAATAATTAAATAGCTAAAAAGGAATCTAAACTAGGTAAAATGTTGGACACTCCATTACAAACAAGTGCTCCTCGAACAATTCTTGTTGTAGAAGACGAGCCAGATTTAGCTACAGCTATAGCACAAAGAATTGCTGCTAGAGGTTGGAAAGCTAGAGTTGTTTGCGATGGAGTGTCTGCCGTTAAAGCAGCGTTAAGCTTAAAACCAGACCTTATAATCATGGATATTATGCTTCCTGTTATGGATGGCATAGAAGCAACGCGAAGAATAGTATCTAAATGCCCGATTCCTGTTCTTATGCTTACAGCAAGAGACTCAGAAGCAGATAAGTTGGCTGGACTAAGCGCAGGAGCAGACGACTACGTTACAAAGCCATTCTCCCCTAGAGAGCTTATTGCAAGATGCGGTGCGCTTTTAAGAAGAGTTGAGCGCGCTGCAATAATAGCAAAAAGAGAACAATACAACACTTTAATTAAGTTTGGAAACTTGATTATTGACACAAAGCAGAGACTTGTTACGATTGGCGAAAAAGCAATCCACTTTACGCCTACAGAATTTTCTTTACTTACGACTTTTGCAAATCATCCTCACGAAGTGTTAAAAAGAGAAACGCTTTTAGAAAAAGTCTGGGATTGGCCAGATGCTTCGGGAACGCGCACAGTTGATTCCCACGTTAAATCTTTAAGACATAAGATTGGATCTGATTGGATTCGCACAATACATGGAGTAGGCTACGCTTTTGAGCCACCTAAAGAAGATTATGAGCCAGAATTTGATTCTCAAAAATAGCAAAGATCATAAGAACATAAAAAATAGCAATCTGCTAAAGCGTTCATTAAAAAATTCAATGAAGAATACTCTAAAAAGCCCACTAAAAAACCCACTGCCTCATCCTAAAAGCGCAATAGGATTTTTTACGTCATTAAAAGGCGAATTGTCTGCGATTATTGTTTTTGCAACCGCTATAGCATTTGTTATGGCATGGTTTTTACTAAAAGTTGGATTAAGTGGTTGGATTGCAATGCCACTAACTCTTGCAGTTGCATTAGGAATAACATACGCGTTTTCTAGAGGATTAACTTCCCCACTTAGACAAATGCGCGATGCTGCAGAAACGATGGCAGATGGCGACTATTCTGTGCGTGTTCAAATCGAAAGCAGAAAAGACGAAGTTGGAAAACTCACTCTTGCTTTTAACGAGATGGCAGAAGAACTAGAGCACGCAGACAACATGCGCCGAGACCTTATAGCAAACGTTAGCCATGAGCTTAGAACGCCTGTTAGCGCTTTGCAAGCAATGGTAGAAAACCTTGCAGATGGCGTTGTGGAACCAACACCGTCAAATATGGAAGCAATCGTAAATCAAACACATAAATTAGCTGATTTAATCACTTTTCTTCTTGACTTATCTAGAGTAGAAGCAGGCGCAGAAAGCCTTGTTATTACAAGTTTTGACTTTAAAGACTTTATTAACAACATTGTAGAAACAGTAAGAATCGCAGACGCGGGTCACAATCACAGCATAAGTCTTAATATTGAAAACAACATTATGCTTGTTGGAGACAAAAATCGCCTATCTCAATTGTTTACAAACGTAGTATCTAACGCAATCAAGCATTCTGCAGACAACACTAAGATTCTTATAAGCGCTAAGTCGAATCACGAAAAAAATATTTTAGTTTGCAATGTTATTAATTTTGGAACGCAAATTCCTGAAGAAAATCGCGCAGACATTTTCCGCAGATTTGTTAAGGGAAGTCAAGGAATAGGAACAGAGTCTGGCGGAACTGGATTAGGACTTTCTATTGCAAGATGGGCTGCTCTGCTTCATCACGGAAACATTAGAGTTGTAGACGATAAGCGCGGAGTTAATTTTGAGATAACATTGCCGCTTACATATAGCGAATAGCAAAGTCGCGCGAGCTTTAAGAGCTTAAACATACAAGCTAAACACGAAAAATCCTTAAACACGCAAATCTAAGAGTATAAAACGCTTTCTTTAGACCACACTCCAGCCAGCGCAAAACATGCAAAAACAGTAACACCGCTTTTATTTAGCTCTTTAACGCAGTTTTTTAGCGTAGACCCCGTAGTAATAATGTCGTCTATAATAATCACTTTGTACCCGCTTTTAATGCCCTTTACGTTTACAGATAAACCTTTAGACGTGCGCAAAGACCTTTGCCTACTCCCACTTGCTTGAACCGATTTTCCCCTTACATTAATCATTTTAATTGCTTTAACAAAAGTAGCATCAATGCCTTGTTTTTTAAGACTTTTAACAACATTTTTAGCTATTGGCTCCATATGACTTCTTCCGCGCTTTCTTTTAGACGCAAAAGACGAAGGAACTGGAATAATGGCCACTTTGCTTGAGCTTCCAACAACACTAATAATCAAGCTAAAAAGCAAGTCTGAAAAAGGCTTATCTAAAAGTTGGTTTCCATGATCTTTCCATTGCAAAATACACCTTCTTACAGCCCATCCGTATGTTGCACAAGAATAAATATTTTTGCAAAACACTCCGCTAAACGGATCCATATGCCACTTACTAAACTTTGATTTGCATTCGTTGCAAAGTACGCAATCTGCAATTGAGCAGCCAGCACAAGAAATTGGAAAAGCAAGATTAAGAATGGTCTTAAGCAAATTTACCCAAGAAACGTTGGAAATAAGCCGATTTTGTTTGCTTTTGTTAAGGTTTTTGTAAATCATAAAAAGACGATAGCAATGCTAAAAACAAATAGCAATAAAATTAGAGCAATGTGGTTAAAGGCTTTTTACTTAAAACTTTACTTAAGACTTTCTAATAGCTTAGAGCACAATTCAAAAGTGTTATTAGGGTTTTTTACGCAAATCGCAAGAGCTCCTGTTAAAGAAGTTGGGTAATCGTTACCACCTTTATACATACGATCTCCCACAAAAGCAACAGATTTTAGCGAAATTTCGCAAATACTACAAAGAGAATCAAGAGCATAAGCCTTGTTGTTTCCTTTGCAAACAATATCAACACTTGTCTCTCCGCCAGCTCGCACAGAAAAGTCGGGCAAATATGCAGAAATTTGTTCAGCTAGCTGCTCCTTTAGCTTGCCGCTAGGATCCCAATCCTTTTTAAGTTCGATTGGAGCAAGCTGCCCTAGTGCAGAAAAAGTGATTTGAGTACCACGATTTTCTATTTGACTACCCCAAAGGTCTTTGTCTCCACTACTTTTTAGCAATCCCATTTTTTTAGCGCAATCTTTAACAACGCAAATAATTCGATTTGCGTCTTTTACGGAAATCGTGTGAGAATACACGCATTTAAGACTGCCATCAACAATTCGATAATAGCTTGTTCCATTAGTTGGCATAATGTGAAAATTGTCTAAATTCGTAGAAGCAGGCAAAACGCTTAGAACTTGACTTCTGACTAATCGCAAGTCTCCGCCCGTAATTAAAGCAACAGGAATTTTATTGATTAAATCGCCAAAAACCTTGCACATTGGACTAGTCATAGGCTTTTTAGAACATGCAAGAGTGTTGTCTAAGTCAAAACCAATAAGCGAACACAAAGCAAGACGCTCACAAAGTCCCTGCTCATTGTACTCATGAATATTTGGCTCCAACGCTTTCCTCCTGTACAAACTGTGCAATTCAAGTATTCCATATTATCAACATATTTACTACACCGTTTTGTGTTTGCATATTAATCAAATGCCCTAGCGTACAAATAAAGTTAGGTGTATGACGTCTTTAGTATGGGAACAAAAAAGATATAGAAACCGCCACGGGCGCGGCATGCGTGCGCCAATGTTTGGCACGCGACTTCCTAGATACAGAACAGCCAGCGGAATGTTCGATTCAATGGTAGCAGCTCAAATTAGAAGACTTAACAGTGCTTGGTCAAATCTTATAAAAGACGTTCAATTTGCTGTAGAAGATGTTCCTCCAAGCCAGCCAGTTTTGTGGGAAAGTAATAAAAGAATAATGTCTCAAGCTTTTCCTGCATCTAAAGGAATACCACAAAGAATAGTTTTGTACAGACTTCCACTATGCACACACGTTACTAGCAGAGCTGAGCTTCAATACGCGATTAGAGACGAAATAGTGCAACGTTTAGCAGAATTGTACGGAAGAAGACCAGAAGAAATCGACCCAGATTGGGGATTGTAAATAACAGCCTAAAAAGCCCTAAGTCTACTTTACAATCGAAGGATTCGAGCGAACTTTAACACTTATACTGTTAGGGTCAAGCGACTTAGAAGGAATCCATGCAACGCCTGCAAAACCAGCATCGTTTACTGCTTTTGATTGAATCCTAGACGCAAACGAAACGCCAGACTTAGATTTAATAGTAAACATAACAGCTTTAGGATTAATATCTTTCGCTAAAATCGTTGAAACAGTATAAGACTTAACTTCAATAGTCTTAGACGCTACTTTTAAGCCAGAAGAATCGTAAGCACTAATCTTTACATTGGCATTATCAACAGATCCGTTTGCAATATGTAGCGAAGTTTCGTCTGCAGAAAATGGGGAAACAAGCGCACTATTTGTAATAGAACGAACTGAATTAACAAAAGCAATATCGCTTTGACCATCTTTGCCACTTTTTTCAACAGAAGCCATAGCAAAAATCGGAACGCTACTTTGCGCAAAAATCGCCCCAACGCCCTTAGGTACTTCTGGTAAATCAACAACTTGAATTTGTCTTGCACTAAAATCTACTTGCTTTATGCTCTTTTTTCCAGAATCATCAAGCCAATACAAATCGACTTTTCCGCTTTTATTAGACCAAATATAAGCTTTAGCTTGATCACCCTCAATAACACCTGGCAAAACAGGCTCTAAAGATGCTGATTCTTGCGGAGAAATAACATCCACGCCTTTAGAAACAAGACCAGATGAACGAATAAACTTAACGAACGACGAAACTGGAGCTTGCTCACTTAAAACTTGAATATAAAGGCCATCCGACTTTGCTGCAGCTGCAGAAATGTTAAAGTAAGCGTCACTATGCGCTGGAACAGTAAAAGTGCTTCCTGTAGAAAGATTTAGTTGCGCGCCCGATTTATTAGTTGACCACGCTTTAACGCTTACAACAGTAGGCTTAGACGAAAGATTAACAGAGTTTAATCTTACAGAAACACCTTCCGCTATTCTTGGAATAATAAAGTTTTGGCGCATTGAAGGAGATACGCAAGAAGTGGCCGATAAGCCTTTTAAGTCGCCGTTTTTAGCCCAAGATGCAACAGATGCAGCAGACCCAGTTCCAGATTGCGCACTTAAAAGACTACTTTCCAAAACTTGAGCGTCTTTATCTACATTACTTTCTGCAAAATAAGCTCTATCTTGGCTTTCGCTTGAATCACTAGGATCACTAGAAGAACTAGAAGGATTGTTAAAAGATTTGTTAACTAAATCTTTAGAATCGCCAGCATATTTTATGCCATTAAGAGTGGACTTGTAAACGCTTCCAAAAGACGCATATCTGGATACTGACTTTAAGTCTCCTTCGGATTCTTGAAACTCGCTATCGCCATATTTTGCTGAATCTGGTAGAGCTATTCTGCTAGGGCAAACTGTTTGCAAATTTGTAGAACCAACACGCTTTTCTACGCTTCCAATAGGAAAAATCGGGTCGTCTGTTAGCTGTTTTAATGGGCATACGCAAGACGCAACAACTGCACAAGAAACCAGTATTGCTGCGCTTAAAATAGACAAAGACCACAGTTTGAATCTTCTAAAACGAACAGAAGCGCTAATTGAAGCAGCATCTTGTGCATGACGATGACTATTTTTAGAATTCGTATTTGACTTCATTAATCTACCTGCCATTTATCCGTCTAATCAATCATAGCTTCTAACTAATCATCCTAATTATTCACGCTCTATTACGTTATTGCTGTTAAAACGAGGCAAAGCAACCAGGCAATACAATAGCAGCACTAAAGCAAAAACAACAATCCATGGAATTCTCCAAGAAAGTGGGCGCGAATGGCTATAAATCGAAGTTTTAGAAGAAGACATGTCTGCTACATCGTCGAATCTGCAATACGTTCCATGACTAGATGAAACAACAAGCTGAGTTCCTTCCGAAGCGTTTACGTTTGCAATCAACTTTTCTGTTGCGTCTTTATTTGCGTCTCCTTCTAATCCAATAATTGAATTATTAGCCGCTAAATTATTTTTGGCTTTAGAATCATTAACAATGTAAATTCCGCCAATACCAAGCTGCTTTAAGGTTACAATCGACTCATCGCTTGCGTGAGAAAGAAGCTTAGAAGCCGCGTAATAAAGCGTATTTGTGCTAGGAGAATGCCCGTATAAAACATCTCTAACTTGTAAAGATGGAGATAAGTCAACTAAATCGCCACGAGTGGTACGCATAAGCGAAATATTCAACTCACGACTATTCACAGCTTTAATCGCAAGAACGCGATTTGCACTATTCTTATTCAAGTAGTCCGAAACAACCATCGGCAGGCCACTATCGCTTGCGTAAACGGATGTTACAGGTCCGCTAATAATCGCAAATAATCCAAGCAAAACAGCAACAGCAAAAATTCCAAAAGCTAAAATTCCTCTTGCAAGATGAATAATCTTTTTCATCATTGCCTTAGCAGAACGATTCATAGCTGCACGCTTAGAAACGCGCGTAGTGTAATCGTCTGGATTATTGTCTTGATTAGCAGAATTAGATTTTCGCAAAGGCTCAAACCTACGAACAGCTTTTCCTGCAACCATGCACATGCATGCAAGAACACCAAGTGCGCTTAAGCTTACGCCTGGAAGAACACTTGCGCTAATAGGACCGTCAAAATCTGAAGCAACAACAACGCGGCAAGCGACTAAAGAAAGCGCCATTCCGCTAACTATTACAACCCACATCATTCTTGAAGCTCTTAAAGCAAAAGGAAGAGCAAGCGCGCATAAAGCCATTAATACAGCTAAGGCTGCAAACACAATCATGATTATTCCGCGAAGTTGCAAAATTAACATTGAACCCGAAGAAAAATGATTCAAATCAATGTTAAACGCTCGAAGCAAAACGTCTATATAACTACTAGCCCTAGGAGCGCCATTTATTTTTTGAGAAGGCAAAGCCATACTAGCAAAAATTTGACGCCACATTCCAGTTCCAAAATAGCGCACAACGCTACCAAGCGTTGGCAAAAGAACCAAAACAGATGGAACAGGCATTAGCGCAAGCATAAAACGATGCGAGCGCACCATAATAATCGATGCAACAAAAATAACAAACATTGGCAGCAAAAGCTGAGGACTTGCAGCAAGGGGAACCATAAAGCACAAAGATGCGCAAGCCGCGCTTTGTATTGACGCAACTGGAACAACAGGGTCTTCTGTAACGTACATTCCTACAGCGTGGAAAGCGAACGCAAATGCAGCTGGCAAAAATACCATTGTTAGAATCATTGGCAAATCGCCTCTAGCAAAAACGCCAAAAGCCATCGCAATCATTGTCCAACAAAGACCAGAGCACACTCGCACAATGTCTGATCTAGTAAACACGCCTGCGAGCGCCCAAAAACTTAGTAACATAGCGGGGGCAGCAAGGAAAAATATGGCGTTTATTGCAGCTAGCGTGTTACCACCAAACACAATGGAAGCTAGCATCCAAATCATAAGAAGCGGAGATGGAGGAAGAGGAGACGCAAAACCGTCGTCTGGAATATATGCTCCAATCGCAGACTTAAACAAATCACTAAAACTTGTTCCAGTAGAAAGAAGCTGGCTTGAATAAAGCGAAGATCCAGAAAGAATCTTATTAATTGGCGCTCCGTAAAGAAGTATTACGGTTGCAAAAACAAGAAGAGATGCACAAATTGCGGCGCTCCACCTAAACAAAACTCTTCTATGCAAGTGTTTTCTTGCAAGCGGACTTAAAATAACACCCTTTTTTTGAGTCTTAAAAGCAATAGTTTTGTCTTTCCAACGCGTAATTTGGCTACGACTTGCTATAAGAGAAGTGAGTCGTTTTAAGGAAACTTTTGAAACTCTAGACACTCGTCTTCTTGCAAAAATAGCGCTAGGTAATTGTGCTAACGCAATCCAAGGAAGCATAAGACGCATAAACGCAACATACGGCTGCTTAGCAAACAAAGATTGCAGTGCTCGGATTATTGACATTGGAACAGTACAAAGCCAAATAAGCGGCCACATAATAACGCTAACATCTGTATACATGTATCTTTGCTTTGCCATAATCGAATAGGCTAAGCCGTAGCAAACATTGGTTTTTTCTGCATCGCGCTCTTCGCCTCTCCTAGTGCGAAGACCGTCAAAACGCGCTCTTCTATGCGCGATTCTAGCTTGCGGAACAACAACAACTCGCCCACCGCTTAAAACGACTCGCCTACAAAAATCGTTAGACTCTTCAAAAGTGGTAAGCCAAGGCTGAGTTCCTCGCATTGTTTGCCAAGTGCTAAGCGAAACTAAAGCGCCTGCAAAAGAAACAGAATAGACGTCTCCCCTAAAATCGTATTGCTCTTGATCTGGCTCGCCTTCTACGCTAAGCGAATGCACTTTATGCTTCCACGCATACATGCCAACGTTATGAAGAATTTTTCCTTGCCAATCAACTTGTTTTGCACCAAGAACGCAAGCTGTTGGAGTGTTTCGCCAAGTCTCTCTTAAAGCTTCCAAGCATTTTGAATCGCAAGGTTTTGAATCGTCGTGCAAAAGCCATAACGACTTAACGCCTTGCAATGGCAAAAGTTTTCTTAAAGACTTTTCTACAGCATCTCCAAATGATTTTGCAGACTTAATAGGAAGAATAACAACTTTTACTTGCTTATATTGTTTGTAGGATTCAGCATTATTGCCACTGTACGCATTGCCATACGCATTACTAAAAGCTTGATTTCCGTTGGAAAAATCTGCACTAGAAATTAATCCCGATAATTGAGTTGGCTCTATTTGAACGTTAAAAGACTTTACTAACTCTTTTTGTGTTCTACTAGCACAATCAGCTACAACAATAGTTCCAGGAAGAACACTTTGATTTATAACCGCTTGCAAAGTTTCTTCGTAAAACCGCGTATCTTGCTCAACGCTCATTATTGAAACAATAGAAGAATCAACCTCGCGAGGCTTTATTCTATTCATAGCAGAAAAGACTTGTAAAACATCGTTTTCAAAAGTGCAAGTTTCAGCGGTTATTGAATCCATACATAACAGTTTACGCAAGGGGTATGTATTATGCATGTTAAAATCTCAATAGAATACACTATAATGGTGATTTATATGTGCATTTACGAAAGAAGGAAGCATGGCAGCCTCTCGGTATAATCAAGACCGTCGGTACCAAACTAACTATTGGGACTCATCTGCACCACACCATACTCTCAATAGTCAAATGCTTAATAATACTCGTAAAATCATTTGCATGGCGATTATTGCCGTTCTAGTCTTTTTAACTACAATAATCGCATCCGTATGGCTTGACTTTTCTTCTACTATTAGTTCGCGCGTTATAAAAACCATCTCAACAAGCACCAAACAGATTCAGTCAATAGACCCTAATGCTGGTAAAACTATTAATATTCTTGTTCTTGGTCAAGATACTCGAGAAGGTAAGAATCGCGCTTTTCAGGGCGGCGGAGAAGACGAAAATCATCAATCAGACACAGCAATGATTGTTCAAATCAGCGCAGACAGGTCTTATATAAACATTGTTTCAATTCCAAGAGATTCAATGGTTAAAGCCGCATCGTGCAATACGTCTAAAGGCAGAATTCCAGCTAGACGTAAAGTTATGTTTAACTCGATTTTCGCACTTGGCTACGCTAAGGGAGGCGACTTAGCAAGCGCAGCATCATGTACGCTTGCAACAGTAAACGAAATTACTGGCTTAAACATAACAGATTTTATTGTTGCAGACTTTAGCGGTTTAAGCGATATGATTAACGCGATTGGCGGAGTAACCTTGTGCATTCCTGTAAACACTAGGGATTATTACACGGGCGTTAATCTAAAGCGCGGACTTCAACACCTTGATGGCGTGCAAGCAACACAATATGCAAGAATGAGGCACGACAGCGCAAGCGACGGAAGCGATATTATGCGAACAACGCGCCAGCAATATCTTCTTAAGCAACTTATTCATCAAGCTCTATCAAAGAATCTTCTAACACAGTCGAGTCAGCTTTATCAACTTGCAAAATCAGCTCTAAAGTCACTTAATATGAGCCAGGGTCTTGCAAACCCTACAACACTGGTTGGTTTAGCTGCAAGTCTTCGTAATCTAAAACCTTCGCACATTTACGCGCAAACAATACCGATTACAACCGACCCATACGATGCAAATCGTGTTATTTTAGACGAAAGTGCTCAAGACGTTTGGGATTTAATGCAAGAAGATAAGCCGTTAACTAAAGATTTAGGCGAAAAATCAAGTAAAAGTGAAAAGTCTTCAAAAAAGAACGCAAAAAATGGCAAAAAGTCTGCCTCTAAAGAAAACTCCGATTCTTCTAGTGCAGATTCTAACAACTCTGCGGAGTCTACAAATTCTGGCGAGAATAGCCTTAATTCCTCTAATTCCTATGCAGATTCAAATGCAGTTAAAATTGGGCGCGTGGATCCAAAAACTGGATTAGCAAAAGACAGCTTAGGTAGACTTATTGATCCAAATAGCGGCGGAATTGTTAACCCAGAAGACGGAACAATAAGAAACCCGCAAACTGGTCACTACATGGGAATTGCAGATAAATACCTAAATAATACAATATGCGCTGTTCCAAAAGGAAAATAATACACTAGAAAAAGCACGTTGTTAAATCGTTTATAACTACGTTGTTTTATAATGCCATTGGTAGTTTTCACTAATAATTATGCATACATATAGACGCCATCAATATTGCAAACGCGTGGCTTAGGGAGGATAAATGAGCCAGCAACGTCCAGAAGACGCTTTGGGGAATCAAAATAATCCACCTAGCTTTACTCCATCGAATAAACACAATAAAAACGCGAATTCAATACCGAGCTTTCCGCCTAAAAACGCACACAATAACGCGCATAAAAACAGCGAATTAAACAAGCAAGAGACTGTTCAGCGTGCACCGTCGTTTGAGCCAAAGCCTAGAAAAGTAAGCCAAAACTCGCAAAATTATCGCACACAAAACACTGGCACACAAGCATATAGCGAGCAATACTACCCCGAACAAAGTCAGCGTTTAAGCCAAAACAATGCAAGTGCATCTAGTTTTACTCCAAAAAGAATCCAAAACTTTAGTCAAAACGAAGTTAGACCAATAGCAAGTAATTCTTCTGCTGGAACTCTTGCTTTTAGAAAAAAACATCGCTTACTAAAGTACTTATCCCTGCTTTTAGTAACAATATTGATTCTTGTAGGAGCACTAGGCGTTTTATCTTGGAACTGGGTTGACTCTCAAATTAAGCGAGATAATTGGCTAACGGATACTCCAGATACTCAAGAAACAACTTGGCTAATTTTAGGATCGGATCAACGAGAAGGCGAAGAAGCAAAAGAAATAACTGGATTTAGAACAGATACGATTCTTGTTTTAACAAAACCAGTAAGTGGGCACAGCTCCTTAATATCCATTCCAAGAGACTCGCTAGTTTCTGTAAACGGCCAGCAAATGAAGATTAACACAGTTGCACAAGATCTTGGAAATAGAGCATTAACAAAAACCGTTGAAAAAATTACGGGTCACAAAATAGACCACGTTGCAGAAATAAAATTCGCAGGACTTACAAACGTTGTAAACTCGCTTGGAACAATAGACTTATGCTACGATCGCACAGTTAGCGATGTCTACAGTGGGCTTAATTGGACTGCAGGATGCCACAGCGTAGACGGAAACGTTGCATTAGCATTTTCTAGAATGAGATATGCGGATCCTCAATCTGATTTTGGAAGAGCTGCAAGACAGCGAATGGTAATTAGCGCAATAATGAAAAAAGCTTTATCTAGCAGCACGCTTACAAACTTCTCGAAAGTAAAAGGCTTTGCAAAAGCATCGCTTGATTCTGCAATATTAGACGAAAACTCAAATCCTGGAACACTGCTGAACATGGGTCTTGCTTTTAAGGAAGCAACAGGAAAAGACGGCGTAACAGGAACAGTCTATTGGACTAATCCAGATTATTGGGTGTATTCAGTTGGATCAGCCGTTTTGTTAGACGATGCTAAAAACATTGAATTATTCGATCAATTATCTGCTGGAACGCATGCGCCTGGAAACGTTGGAACGCTTGCAGAGCAATAAACATAATTTTAGCTAATCATATTTAGCCAATTTAGCCTTTAACCACATTTATAGTTTTTACTTGCATATTTCTTAATCGCAATACACTATTGCGTTATGGAATACGAAAACAATGCAAATAATACTAAAAGCATAGCTTCAAAACCAATGTTTTGGATGCAAATAATGGCAAATATTGTGCCTATTTTAGCCAATATTGCTCTTGCTATAATGGCGTTTTTGCAAAAAAGTTGGATGATGCTTGCAATGATTGTTCCTAGCATAATGATGTATATTGCTTGCTTAATACCGCAAATTGTTCAATATAATTCAAACAAAAACAACAAAAATTTAGTAAAAAATAATACGAATCAAAGCGTTCACTTTAGCAAAACAACAGTCGATTCTCATATTAAAGGTGTTCCAGAAACTCTTGTTCCAATCAACCTAGAAGCAATGCTGATTAATAACGCAAATCAAATCGTTTCTACAAATTACTCTAAAAACATGCAAAATCGTGTTCCTCCATGGAAAAATGTTGTATACGCTTGGCTAGTGTCTTCTAAAAACTCTTTAGAAGCTCCGATTGGAATAAACAGCAGCGGTTATTTTTGTATAGATCTTGTTAAAAATGGGCCGCACGCGCTTGTAGCAGGAACAACAGGGTCTGGAAAATCCGTTTTACTAACATCTTGGTGTTTGGCTCTAGCTTTTAAATACTCACCTAAATTATTGCAATTTGTGTTTATGGATTTTAAGGGAGGAGCTACATTCGATTCTCTTTCCACGCTTCCACACAGCGTTGGAAACGTTGGAGACTTAAATCTTAAGCATGCTGCAAGAGCATTGCGCGGATTAGAAATGGAATTAGACAGGCGAGAAAGATTAGTTGCAAATCAAGGCTGCCACGATATTAGTCAAGTAAAACCAAGCGAGCCTTCAATGGTTATTGTTATAGACGAGTTTCATGCCCTTAAAAATCAACTACCCGATTACATGAATCGCCTAATACGCATAGCTTCTGTTGGAAGATCCCTAGGAATGCATCTTATAGCGTGCACACAAAATCCAATGGGACAAGTAAATGCAGATATGAAAGCAAATATGTCTATAAACATTTGTTTAAGAGTTAGAGACGCAATGCAATCACACGAACTACTTGGGTCTCCTGCCGCCGCAAGCATAAACCCGAATAATCCTGGAGCAGCATATTGCAATACAGGAGACGGAATAGTAGCATTACAATGCTCACAAAGTCAAAACAAAAATTCGCTTATAAAAGCAATCGAATTGGCTGGAAAATTCTATTGCTACAAAACTCCTAAGCAATTGTTTAGCGCTCCCCTACCAAGATACTTAAATAATTCAACGCTTAATAAATACTGCAAAAACACAAAAGATAGCGAGTTTGGACTTTTAATCGGCGTAAAAGACGATGGAATTAACTTAAGCGAAGCAATTTTGCCAATAAATCTTGGAAACATAGCGATTATTGGCGGAAGCAAACGAGGAAAGTCTAATCTTATAAATGTGATTAAAAATGCGATTAGTACGCAAAATCTTGATTCAAAAAACATTCACATTCAAGACAACGCAGACTCACTTTTAGAGCCTTTTAACAGCGACGAAAAGTCTAAAGAATTGCAATGCAAACTAAAAGACACTAAAACAACAGTAATATTTTGCGCTCAAAACGCAAGACACATACGCATACCAGAGCAAGCGCCAGTAAGAATAATCTTCCCAACAGGCGATGCTGCAACAGACTCAATGCTTGGAATACCTACCGACTTACTAAAAACACTAAGCGTGGAAGATTATCAAACACCAGGAAGATGCATAATGGTGATTCCTGGAAAAGCTAATTTGCTGCAAATATTGAGTTTTACATAAAAATATGACTTAAATCACTCAAAAAGATTAAAAAAATTTTGTAAAAGTCTTGAAAAAAAGTTATATTCATGCTTTCCTGGAGTGCGGATAGTTTTATACAAAATCTAACAAATTTAGTCAAAACATACGCGTATTAAAAAGAGGTTATTTACTTATGAGTAGCGCATTCGACTGGCGTGCAAAAGCAGCTTGCCGAGATAAGGATCCTGAACTTTTCTTCCCAGTAGGAAACAACAGCTCATCCAATCAGCAAGTTGAAGAAGCCAAAGCGGTGTGCAGAACTTGTAATGTTGCCGACAATTGCTTAAGATGCGCTCTAGAAACAAGCCAAGATTACGGCGTTTGGGGCGGACTTAGCGAAGATGAAAGGCGCTCGCTAAAGCGTAGAGCAATGCGAGCGCGCAGAAATCAAAGCACTGAATTTTAAGTAAGAGACTACTCTACTCCAGGCACGCGTAGCTTAATATCTAGCAGAACGCGAGTTCCGCCTTCTCTGCGCGATTCCCACTTAACAGTGCCACCAAAATCGTTAGTAACAAAAGTGTTGATTAGCTGAGTGCCTAATCCAGATCCAGAAGACTTTGCCATTCCATGCAAGGATTCGCTTTCGATTCCGCCGCCATTGTCTTCTACAACAATACTAAGGTTGTCTCCGCCACGACCAACAGAAATCGTAATATGGCCTTCGCTCATTCCTTCAAAACCATGCTCAACTGCATTTGTAACAAGCTCGGTTAAAACAAGAGAAAGAGGCGTTGCATCTTGAGCTGCAAGCTTGCCGAATTTACCACAAAAATCAACCGTAATATTTTGATTTTGCGAAGCAAGCTCAATCGTCATTTTAAGCAAGCTAGAAATTACTTTGTCGAAGTCAACAACCTCATCGGCAGTCTGGCTTAAACCTTCGTGAACAAGAGCAATAGTTTGAACTCGCCTTTGAGCTTCTTCTAGCTCTTTTCTAACTTCGTACGACTTGGTTTTTCTAGCTTGAAGACGAAGCAAAGCAGAAACAGCTTGAAGATTATTCTTAACGCGATGATGAATCTCGGAAATGGTAGCGTTCTTAGTCTGAAGCTCCTTTTCTCTTCTAAGAACCTCCGTAACATCTCTGCAAAGAACAACTGCACCAGTTCTATCGTTAGGCCCATAAAGCGGCAGCGAGCGCATAGAAACAACGGAATTATTTACTTCTAACTCGCAATCAACATCGGCTTTACCGCTTAAAACTAAAGGCAAGCTTTCGGGAACAACATCGTTTGTGTGAAGAAGACGCGCTCCAAACTCGCACAAGAACTCGCCTTGCATAGTGTTTAATCCGCCAAGTCTGCGGAAGCAGCTGATTGCGTTTGGAGAAGCATAGCGAACAACACCGCTTTCTTCTAAAATAATAAAACCATCTGCAACTCGAGCATTGTGGCGCTGATTTAGCATTGAATCGTGGTACGGAAACTGCTCGCGCGCAATCATGTCGAACAACGTTTTGCCAGCATTAATGCTTTCTGTCTCGTACCTACCGTTTGATTCTCTTGTTGCAAGATTTGTTTCTCTAAGAACAAGACCAAGCGTTTTGCCATTGTGGCGAACTGGAGCGTAAACATTGCAAACAGTAGCTCTTCCAACAGTTCTTAAAACCGAAGAATGGAAACTTGTTTCTTTACTCATTGCTGCTTCTAGCTCATTATGCATTGATTCATCTAGCTTTACGCCGAGTAAATCTTCGGTTCTAAGCGTGATTGCTGTAGACGGACGGCATTGTTCTGCTACAACGTAATCTCCATTGCCATTTTGAATAACTAAAAGCAAGTCTGCAAAACTTAAATCTGCTATTACTTGCCAATCTGCTACAAGGTGATGCAACCATTCGCGATCCGACTCGTCAAAATCTGGACGTGTTGCAAGAATATGAGAAAAATCAGCCATGATTTAATAATATAAACACGCGAATATAAACACGCGAATATAAACAGACTAAATAAACAGACTAAGATTCTAAAGTCCATTAAAGCGCGTTATAAAACAAATAATTATAGACCAAAACAAAAGTGCAGAAGTTTTATCTCCTGCACTTTTATCTGCATCTATTAGCTTGCACTAATACGATTCTTGCGACTAATCCAAGCCAAGTTCCAAGTTTCCACCAGGAATTGCGTCGAGAAGATCGCGAGTATATTCCTTTTGAGGATGATCAAACACTTCGTCGGTTGTAGCATGCTCAACAAGCTTGCCGTGTTGCATAACAACAACCTCATCTGCGATTTGACGAACAACAGCCAAATCGTGAGTGATGAACAAGTAGCTTAATCCACGCTCTGCTTGCAAATCGTTAAGCAAGTGCAAAACCTGATCTTGCACAAGCACGTCTAGTGCAGAAACAGCCTCATCACAAACGATTACGTCTGGATCCAACGCCATTGCACGCGCAATCGCAATGCGTTGACGCTGACCGCCAGAAAGCTCGTTCGGGAATCGAGTCATAACAGAAGCAGGCATGCGAACCATGTCCAAGAGTTCACGCACACGATTCTGGCGACTCTTTTTATCACCAATCTTATGGATTCGCAAAGGTTCTTCAATAGAACGATAAATCGAATACATTGGGTCGAGCGAACCGTAAGGATTTTGGAATACTGGCTGAACATGACGACGGAAATCAAGCAAATCTGCGCCCTTTAAGTCAGAAATATTCTTGCCCTCGTAGGTAACAGTTCCGCTTGTTGGCTTTAGTAATCTCAAAACCATGTTTGCAACAGTAGACTTACCAGAACCAGATTCGCCCACAATTGCCAACGTTGTTCCGCGCTTAATAGAGAACGAAACGTCATCAACAGCTTTGAAAAGTTCCTTCTTGCGCGGAAGCTTAAACTCGCGAGTTAAGTGGTCGACTGTAATAATATGCTCGCTCTTTTCAAGAGTTTGCTCGCCTACTACGTGATGCTCAAGCAAATTATCCGCGTTTCCGCCATGCTCCTTAACGGAGATGATTCGCTGAGAAGCAAGGCTTGGAGCAGCAGCAACAAGTCGCTTAGTGTATGGATGCTGCGGGTGCTGCAAAACGTCCAAAGATGGACCAGACTCAACAACGCGACCCTTATACATAACAACAACGTGCTGAGCACGAGCTGCAGCCAAACCTAAATCGTGAGTAATAAAGAGCACAGAAGTTCCAAGCGAATCAGTAAGCGTGTGCAAATGATCAAGAATACGCTTTTGCACAGTCACGTCTAGTGCGGAAGTCGGCTCATCTGCAATAAGCAAATCTGGTCGGCAAGCTAAGCCAATCGCAATTAACGCACGCTGACGCATGCCGCCAGAAAACTCGTGCGGGAACTGACGTGCGCGAGTCGCAGCATCTGGCAAACCAGCCTCATCTAGCAAACCAGCAATGCGGTCTTCAACGCTTGCTCCAACAACATACTTTTTGGCAATTTCCCAAGCTTTGTCGTCATCTACGCCATACTTGATTAAATCGTCTGCAACGCGCCAACGAGTTTCGGAACCTGGAACCCACTCTTTTTTGTAGTATTCCATAGCTTCATTAAACTTTTCGGCATTCGTTTGTTCGCTAAGACCAATTTGCGCCAAAGCTTGTTTTGCTTCGTCCAATAATGCGCTCAGTTCTTTAGAGCCGAGGAAGATTTCGTCTTCGTTGCTTTTAACTTCTACAGCGTCTCCTGCTAAAGCTTCTGCAAGTGCGGAGCGCTTTTCGTGGCTAACGTCAACGCCATTTGCAAGAAGAGCTTCTTTAACTTGAGTTCCAATTCGCCAAACAGGATTAAGGTTGCTCATAGGGTCTTGCGGAACCAATCCCATTGCCGTTCCACGCAAAGCCGCATAATCTTTAGGCTTTAGATTGCTTATTTCTTTACCTTTAAGCTTAATAGAACCACCCGTAACGTGACCTGTTCCAGGAAGTAAACCAAGAACTGCCATTGCAGAAGTGGACTTTCCAGAACCAGATTCGCCTACGATTGCAACCCACTGACCTGGGTAAACGTTAAAGCTTGCATCGCGAACAGCGTGTACGGCCTTTTTAGAATCCGTTGTAAAGTCAACTTGAAGATTTTTGACTTCCAACAAAGGACCCTGCTCGCGTTGCATTGCAATAGTATCTACATTTTTACGTGTTGCTGTGTTCATAATCACTATTCCTCCACGCTAACTTACGCCTTGCGGCTCTTTGGATCCAACGCATCTTTTACGGCGTCGCCCATCATAATAAAGGCGAGAACGGTAATAGCGAGCGCAATAGACGGATAGAACAAGACTTCTGGATTCGTAGTAAGAACATTTCTAGCGGTAGAAATATCTACACCCCAGCTAACTGTTGTAGTTGGCAAACCAATACCCAAGAAGCTAAGTGTTGCTTCCAAAACAATGTAAGAGCCAAGAGAAGTTGTACCTACAACAATGATTGGAGCCAGCGAGTTTGGAATAATGTGCTGGAACAAGTTTCGCATTGGAGTAGAACCTAAAGCGGTAGATGCTGTGTTAAATTCAAGATTCTTGGATTCCATAACAGCACTTCTTGCGATTCGAGCAACGCCTACCCATCCAAAGAGAACCATAACAAACACGATTTTCCAAATCGACTTAGATGTGCGGAACATTTGCAAAACTACGATTGCACCTAACAGCATTGGCAAAGCCAAGAAGATGTCGGTGATTCGGCTAAGAACCGCATCAATCCATCCGCCAAAGAATCCAGCCAAAGCGCCGATTAGAGAACCAACTAACACAACTAAAGCAGTTGCTAGCAAGCCAACGCTTAAAGATGTACGTGTTCCGTACACAACTCGAGCGTAAATATCGCATCCTTGCATGTCGAATCCAAACGGATGCGCAGCAGAAGCTGGCTCAAGCGAGTGCTCCAAAACGCAATAATTAGGATTGTGCTTTGTAAGAGCGCCTGGGAAGAGCGCAACAAAAATAATCGCAATAATCAAAATTGCAGAAACAATAAACAATGGATTTCTGCGCAAAGATCGCCAAGCATCAGCCCACATGCTTGTAGCTGGAGCGGATTCGTCTACAGAATCAACTTCTTGAAGAGGCGTATCGTCAAGAGGAGCAACATAGCGTTCCTGACCTGGCAATGTATTGTAATTTGCATTATTTGTAGTCAAATTATCTTCCATCAAATTATCTTCCATAATGTGCTCTCCTTACGCGTAGCGAATGCGCGGATCTAGAGCCGCGTACAACATGTCAACAAGAAGATTGCTGACTACAAATATCAACATAAGAAGCGTAACTATAGAAACAACAAGGTTTCCTTCTCCCTTTAGAATTCCTTGATAGGTAAGGAATCCAACGCCATGAATGTTGAAGATTGTTTCCGAGATCATTGCGCCGCCCATAAGAGCGCCCAAATCTTGACCTAAGAATGTAACAACTGGAATAAGCGAGTTGCGCAAAATGTGTCGAACAATAACGGAGCCTTCTTTTAAGCCCTTTGCACGAGCTGTACGCACATAATCAAGCGATATGTTTGACGAAACTTCCGACCTTGTAAGTCGAATAATATACGCCATTGAAACGGATCCAAGAACTATTGCAGGAAGAAGAAGATCGTAGAATCCAGGATCATTGCTTGCAGTAACAGGCATAATATGCCACTTAACACCAAACAAATATTGGCCAATAAAGCCAGTAACAAATGTTGGCACAGAAATAAGAAGAAGTGATACAACCAGGATTACACTGTCGTACCACTTTCCTTTCTTTAAGCCAGAAATTATGCCAAAAGCTACGCCGAACAAGGCTTCAAAAGCAAACGCCATCAACGCAAGCTTAATGGTTACAGGGAATGCGCGGCCAATCTCATCAATTACTGGCTGACCAGCAAAAGTATGGCCAAAGTCAAGAGTAAGCGCATTCTTTAAGAACAACAAATATTGAATAATAAATGGCTTATCCAAGTTATACTCGGCACGAATTTGCGCTTCTACAGCATGGTTAATTGGCTTATCGCCAAACATTGCTTTTACTGGATCTCCAGGCAAAGCAAACACCAAAGCGTATACCAACAATGTTGTGCCGAGAACCACAGGAATCATCTGCAAAACACGGCGCAGAACATATTTACCCATTGGTTTCTCCTTATATATTTACTTAAAAATTCGCATAGCACACACCCAACTTGTGGCTTGCATATTGATTTAACCCAACCTAAGTAAAAACACAAAGTGCTGCCTCGAACAGCGGATAGAATTTTGTAATTTTATTCGCCATTCGAAGGCAGCAGCACGTTTTTACATGCTATTTAATTATGATTTATTTTTTAATAGCTACTTGATTTTAATAGCTACTTGATTTTGATCTTTACTTGTGGAGCTTGTAGTAAAGTGGCATATTCTGCCAATCCATTACAAAGCCCTTCAAGCTTGGAACCATAACAGCCTTAGCGTTCGCGTAGAACAGTGGGATGTATGGAAGATCCTCAAGAAGAATCTCGTTAGCTTGCTGATAAAGCTTAGTTGCCTCAGCTGGCTTAGAAGAAGCAGCCTTCTTAAGCAAAGCATCAAACTTAGGATTCTTGTAATCAGCTTCGTTAGAGCCATTGCCATCTGCAGCAACAGAAGCAAATTCCTGAGTCAAGTAGTTTTCTGGGCTTGGGTAATCTGGCATCCAGCCTGCACGCCATGCGCCCTTAATCTGACGCTGTTCGCATGCGTTACGGAACTCTTGGAATGTTGGAACTGGAGTGGTTTCAGCATTAATTCCAAGATGATTCTTGAGGGAGTTTACAACTGCGTCGAACACAGACTTAGCGTTGCCATCGGCGTTGTAAGTAAAGGTAAGAGGACCATCATACTTAGAGATCTTATCTGCCTTTGCCCAAAGCTCCTTAGCCTTTGCGGCATTAAACTTAAGATTTTCGTGACCCTTAAGATCTGCCTTGTAGCCTGGAGTCAAAGGAGAAGTGAACTCGTTTGCAGGAGATGCAGTGTTGTTAAGAACCTTCTTGATGATGGTTTCGCGGTCGATTGCCATAGAAACAGCTTGACGACGCAAGCGGCCTTCTTCGGTAGTTACATCGAAATGTGGCAATTTTGCATGAATACCGAACTGCTGGATTACAGAACCTGGACGGTTGTATGCCTTAACAGTAGTATCCTTTTGGAAAGTCTTGGTTTCGGTATCTGGAATGTTATCGGTCATATCAAGATTGCCAGACTGAACATCGCGGTAAGCAGCGGTGCCGTCGGTGTAGATCTTAAAGGTAATGCCGTCATTCTGAGCCTTGCGTGGACCTTCGTATGCTGGGTTCTTTACAAGTTCGATCTGCTTGTTGTGATCCCAAGACTTAAAGAGGTATGGACCAGAAGAAACTGGCTTTTCGCCATAAGCCTTTGGATTCTTGTAGAAGGATTCTGGAAGAGGAGCGAATGCAAGATAACCAACCTTAATAGCAAACACAGAATCTGGCTGGTTCAAATCAACAGTAAAGGTGTACTTATCTACAACCTTTAAGCCAGAAAGCTGCTCGTCGCCCTTAGTATCATTCTTCTGCAAGTCTTCGTAGCCCTTAATGGTTTGGAAGAAGGAAGAGCACTTCTGAGCATTCTTAGCGTTTGCTACAAAGCTCCAAGCCTTAGTAAAGCTTTCTGCGGTGATTGGAGTGCCATCGCTGAACTTCTTATCTTTCTTAAGCTTAACAGTGTATTGGGTTGCATCCGCGTTTGGAGTTACGCTCTCGGCATCTTCGTTTACCGTATTGCCTTTTTCATCAAAAGTGACCAACGTGGAGTTGACCAGCAAACCAATGCGACCACCAGCATTTTCGTTAATGTTTCCTGGAACAATCTCATTCTGAGGCTCGGAGTTGTTTACAGTAATAACAACCTTGCCACCATTTGTTTGAGCGGTCTTCGAGGCAGAAGAACCACATCCACCGAGCAGCATAGCAACCGAGCACGCAGCTGCGGCAAAAAGTAATGCCTTATTCTTCATATGTTTTCTCCTAACGTCGGGTATGGCAGGATTCAATTAAATATCACGAAAAAGTCTCATTACAAGCTTTGCAAAGCCTTTACGCTTTACAGGCTCTATAGGCTTAATAAATAAAATCCACCTAGTATTTATTGCCAGATGGATTCTTTGCAAAGCCAATAAGGAGGCCTCTTCGTTGATTAAAATTCAATCATACGGATTTTATTAAACAACGCAAGCTCAAAGTCTAAATGTAAAATTTACTGTTATTTTGTCTATAAACAGTAAAAACAACTATTGTAATAGAAAAATATTAGATTAAATCGTGTTTTATGAGATATTTTGCCAAGTCTTTTACATCTGCAGTGATATTACAAAAATGTAAATTTACATCTGGAATATGTAACAATCATGTTAAACGATGCAAAATATGCAACAAGATGATTAAGTATTAATCAAAATAAAAAGTGGTGTAAAATCGCACCCAAAAATACGAGTCTACACCACTTAATAATTTAAGTCAAGTAGCTAATCGAATCTAGTCAAATAGTTTGATTAAATCACTTAGCGTTATTTGTTTGATGCTCAAGAGCAGCTGCCACTAATCCAGCAAACAAAGGATGAGGCTTAGTTGGACGAGACTTAAACTCTGGGTGAGCTTGAGTTGCAACATAGAATGGGTGAACACTCTTTGGAAGCTCCACAAACTCAGTCAAGTTACCATCTGGGCTTTGGCCGCTAATACGCAAGCCAGCTTCGCGCAAACGATTCTTATATGCCACGTTCACTTCGTAACGGTGACGATGACGCTCAGTAACATGCGTAGTGCCGTAAAGCTCAGCAACAATAGAGTCTTCCTCAAGCGTTGCAGGGTAAGAGCCAAGTCGCATTGTGTGACCCATATCTCCTTTACCAGCCACGATATCCTTCTGCTCTTCCATAGTCGCAATTACTGGATCGCCACAATCCTTCTCGAACTCAGTGGAATTAGCATCCTCAAGCCCAAGCACGTGACGAGCGTACTCAATAACCATAGATTGCAAGCCAAGGCAAAGGCCAAGCGTTGGCAAGCCATGCTCGCGAGCGTAACGTAGCGCGCCAATCTTACCTTCAATTCCACGAATGCCGAAGCCGCCTGGAATAACCATGCCGTCCATTTGGTCAAGAGCTGCAGCAGCACCTTCTTGAGTTTCGCACTTGTCCGCAGCAACCCAGCGCACGTTAACTTTAGCCCAGTTTGCAAAACCGCCAGCCTTAATTGCCTCCGTAACGGAAAGGTACGCATCTGGTAAATCAATGTACTTTCCAACGATTGCAATGTTTAGCTCATGCTTTGGATGATGAACGCGCTCAAGCAAATCTTCCCACTCGTTCCAATCAACATCGTGGAATGGAAGCTCAAGCTCGCGCACAACGTAAGCATCCAAGCCCTCGTTGAACAAAATCTTTGGAACATCGTAAATGCTTGGAGCATCCACGCAATTCACAACGCCTTCTGCATCAACATCGCACATAAGCGAAATCTTGTCTTTAATGCCTTGATTAAGAGGGCGATCTGAACGCAAAACAAGCGCGTCTGGAGAAATACCAAGAGAGCGAAGCATCATTACGGAATGTTGAGTTGGCTTAGTCTTCAACTCGTGAGCTGCAGCAATATAAGGCACCAAGGAAACGTGCACAAACATGCAATTTTCTGGGCCTAAATCGCGGCGAACTTCGCGAGCAGCCTCCAAGAATGGCTGCGACTCAATATCTCCAACAGTACCGCCGATTTCCGTAATAATAACGTCTACATCGTCGCTAGCTTGCGCACGCATACGCGATTTAATTTCGCCAGTAATGTGTGGAATAACTTGCACGCACTGACCCAAATACTCGCCAGCGCGCTCTTTTCTAAGCACGGATTGATAAATCTGGCCAGTTGTAACATTAGCTTTTTGACTTAAGAAAACATCAAGGAATCGCTCGTAGTGACCAATATCAAGATCTGTTTCTGCGCCATCTTCTGTAACGTAAACCTCACCATGTTGGAATGGGTTCATTGTGCCTGGGTCAACATTGATGTAAGGATCAAGTTTTTGTTGCAAAACGTGAAGACCGCGGCTTCGCAAAAGCCTACCTAAAGACGATGCAGTAAGACCTTTTCCGAGGGACGAAACAACGCCACCAGTAACAAAAATATGCTTTGTAATATGCTCCTGAGAGTTACCATGTTTTCTTCTAACCATGGAACTCCATAGTATCTTCGAGCCTCGACTCGGGTGTTATACAATGAGCAACAGCTTCTAGTGCAAGCTTGTAACCGTACAGCCCCATGCCTGTAATAGTTCCAGTTGCAACAGCGCTAATAACGCTAATTTTACGAAAAGCATCGCGCGCAGAAGGATTAGAAATATGCACTTCCACTAGCGGCACTCCAGCATCCAAAACCATGTGAGCAGCATCCGCGAGCGCATAACTGTAGTGTGTAAAAGCAGCAGGATTCATAACAACAGGAGTATGCGTATCAGCTGCTTCGTGCATCCAGTGCACCATTTGTGCTTCGTCGTCACTTTGACGCACTTCTACTTGCAAATTAAGCTCTTGCGCCCACTTTTTGCAAAGCGAGCACAGTGCTTCAAAATCTTGATTGCCATAAACGTCTGGCTGGCGAACGCCTAATCGCCCCAAATTTGGGCCATTTACTACCAAAACTTTGCGCATATTTATCACATTTTCTCGATTTTCTCGATTTTCTCGATTTTCTGCATCTACCATTTCTGCATCTACCATTTTCTAGCTTCTAATCTTATTAAACGCTTCGCGAATCGCCTCCAGCGGCGGATTATCTAAGTGAATCGGGTTTCCAATCCCGTCTAAAACAACAAATCGCAAGGTGTTGCCTCTAGCTTTTTTATCTTTATGCATCAAATCAAGAACCTTATTAAAAGCATCGTCACTACTGCCGCCTCCATTCCAAGATATTGGCAATCCAAGTGACTTTAAAAGTGAACGATGATACTCAACGTCTTCTGGACTTAAATAGCCCAAATTTTGCGCAAGCTCCGCCGCAAAAACCATTCCAACAGCAACTGCGTTTCCGTGACGCCAAGAAAAATGCTCTATTTGCTCTATTGCATGCCCAAGAGTATGGCCGTAGTTCAAAAACTCGCGTAAACCTTGCTCTTTTAAGTCGTTAGAAACATGATACGCCTTAACGCGCACGCTTTTTTCTATTAAATCGCAAACCATATTGTTCAAGTGTGAATCGCTTAAAACAGAAGAGCCATCGAGAGTGCGTAATTTGCTAGCATTTTGCGGATTTTCCAGAATTTTTAGGATGCTCGTATCGCCAATAAACCCTGATTTTGCAACCTCTCCTAAGCCTTCAACAAAAATATCGTTAGGAAGAGTAGAAAACGCGCAAGTATCTGCCAAAACGCCTGCAGGCGTGTAAAAACTACCAACCAAATTCTTGCCAAACGCAGTATTTACGCCAGTTTTTCCGCCAGTCGAAGCGTCTACCATAGCAAGAAGCGAAGTTGGGCAATTTACGTAACGGATTCCGCGCATCCAAGTAGATGCAACAAATCCAGCCAAATCTGTGGCTGCTCCACCACCCAAGCCAACAATCGCATCCGAACGCGTAAAACCAGCATTTGCAAGGCGCGACCACACAAAATCAGCAACCTTAACGGTTTTGCCAGCCTCTGCGTCTGGAATAAGAATGTCGAAAACATCGTAGCCAGCAGCGCGCAAAATAGCTCTTGCTTTATCGCTATGCCTTTGAACAGGCTGAGTGTGAATCAAAGCTACTCGAACAGGCTCTTTTCCAAGCATTTGCGGCAAAAGACTCATAGCACCAGCGCCAATATGAACATTATAGTTTTCAATATCTTTGCCACTTACATGCACAATTCGTTGCATAATCATATCTTTCAGCTTTCTTGCGGCAGGTTTTGGCGTTAATCCATAAACGCGAGCGTGCAAATTCGCTACTTTACAAAACACGGGGTCTCTTCTAGCAAACAAATCCAACCACCGTTTTGCTCCGTCTTTGCCGTTTAGCATAGGGCGATTTGAATTCCAGCTTACGCGCTCAATTGCATCGTTTGGATCCACTTGCAAGTAAACAACGCGGCCACCGAGTTTTGTATATTTTTTTAAGACTTCTTGCGTTTGTGGGCGCATTGGGGAGCCGCCGCCGAGGGCGATTATTGGGGCAGATTGCTCAGAATCTGCAAAAATAGCATTTTTAACAATTTGAGCTTCAATATCTCTAAAAGACTCTTCGCCAAAATCCTTAAAATATTGGCTAATCGGCATATTGATTTTTTGCTCAATTAAATCGTCTGTGTCTACAAAAGGAACATTCAAAATATGCGCTAATTCCTTGCCAACACGCGTTTTTCCAGCTGCAGGCATGCCGATTATAACAGCTAACGGCATTTTGTATTTAGGCACACTGTGAGTGGAACTTTGCAAAGATTCTTCGCTCATCTCATATGCTCTTTCCAAGATTGAACGTAATTCTTAGCATTCCTAGCGGTTTCTTCTAGCGAATCTCCACCAAACTTTTCTAACGCATACTTTGCAAGCGTTAATCGAACCATTGCCTCTGCAACTACGGAAGCTGCTGGAACTGCTGTAAAATCGGAGCGCTGATTAATTGCCTGCGCTGGCTGGCCAGTAAGCACATCTACCGTTCTCAAAGCACGCGGAATAGACGGAATAGGCTTCATTGCAGCGCGCACGCGAATCGTCTCTCCATTTGACATTCCACCTTCAATGCCACCAGCACGATTGCTAAGGCGCGCAATGTTGCCATCTTCGCCTGTTACGATTTCGTCGTGAGCAACCGAACCAGGGCGATTTGCTTCTTCAAAACCATCTCCAATTTCCACGCCTTTAATGGCCTGAATTCCCATAAGCGCCGACGCCAACGCCGCATCCAATCGGCGATCCGACTCAACATACGTTCCAACTCCAGCAGGCATGCCGTATGCCAAAACCTCTACAACACCGCCAAGCGTATCTGCATTGGCTTTTGCTTCATCAATGCGAGACATCATGCGCGCTTGCGCATCTTTATCTAGAGTACGAACAGGCGAAGCATCCAACGCCTCAATATCATCTGGTGTTGGCAGGGCTAAACTTTTGCTTACATATTCGCCGCCAATCCCAATAACGTGTGCAACTGTGCGCACACCCAACGCTTGGTGCAAAAACGCATCAGCTACAGCACCTAAAGCCACACGGGAAGCCGTTTCCCTGGCACTCGAACGCTCCAAAACCTCGCGAGAATCACTAAAACCGTATTTACGCATGCCTGTTAAATCCGCATGCCCTGGGCGAGGCCTAGAAAGAGGCGCGTTACGGCCTTCTTTTGGCAAATCGTGGTCTAGCGGATCTGCGCTCATCACTTCCACCCACTTTGGCCACTCGCTATTTGCGATTTCGATTGCAATTGGAGACCCAAGAGTAACACCGTGGCGAACGCCTGTAAGCAAACGCACTTTGTCTTGCTCAAACTTCATTCGCGCTCCGCGACCATATCCAAGTCGTCTACGCGCAAGAGCAGAAACAATGTCTGCGCTAGTAATCTTAACTCCTGCTGGCATGCCTTCAATCATTGCCACCAGCGCTTCACCATGCGACTCCCCTGCCGTTTGCCATCTAAGCATGCCTTCTCCAATCGCGTTATGCGTTATATTTATTGCTATAAATCTTGTACTTTGTAATGCACACTATTCTAAATCTGTATTCGATTCTAAATCTGTATTCTACTAACCACTAAGTATTGCTCATAATCCACGTAATCAATCGCAAAAGCCTTTAACCACATTGAGCAAAATTTGTTGCAATGCAATTTTCGCTTATTTAGCATAATCAAATGAGTCAGTTTATTATAGCGTGTTTATTTGCAACGCCAACGCTTATATGCATGATTGCATTGTGTGCAACGGATTTAACAAGCCGCATTGTGCCTAGACTTTGGGTTGTACTAGCTGCTTTTGCGCAATCTGCAGCAAACCTTATTTTTTCGCTGATTACTTTTCATAATGTTAATTTTCTTTTGCGCGGCTGGCTTTGTGCAGTAACAGTTTTTGCATTCTACGTTTTGGTGCAAAAACTTTGCGTGCGCGGAGCACTTGGATTTGGCGATGTTACATGCGCTTCTATGATTGCTCAAGCTTTGGTGCTATTTGGATTCACCTGCATAATCTACTGGTTTGCATTAGTTGGAATATTTGGATTAATTTGGATTTTAGTGTGGAAAATCTGCTCTAGAGTCTGCTTGCGATTTTTCCGCGTGCATCTTGTGCAAAATGAACAAAATAAAATCCCGTTCGTACCCGTATTAGCTGCATCTGCAATCATCGCTGTTATGCTTTCCGCTTTTTGTAGTTGATTTTGCCGTTTAGAGCTACAAAAAGCGGAGTTGTTTTCCGTGCTTTGTTGTTTATGATGACTTTTGTTCAGTATTTTGTGCATTTCTTGTAGTGCGATTGTACTGAATTTCCGTGTTTTTTGATACAAACGCACTACAAGGCAGGTCGTCGTTCGCACGGATTAGCCGTGCGAACGTCTTCGCTTGCGTTGAAAGCACACTGTGCTTTCAACCTTAAGCAAGCTCAGCGCTCCGAATTACCTTTTCGCGCTACGCTCTAAGCGAAAAGGTAGGTCGGAGCGCAAGTAAGGTGGAGATTCGAGATTTTTCGCAGCGAAAGAGGCGAGCCTCAGCGTCGCTAGATGGTGACTCGCCGAGAGAGCAAGAAAAATCGAGAATCTCAGGTGATTAAGCAATACGCAATTGTTCAAGCATGCAAGAGGGCTGGGTGATTCTTGGTCGAACAGTATAAGAGCGGCAGCCGATACCAAATAATCCAATGGCTCACGCCTACAAACAAACTTCAACCAAAAACAAAATCAAAGCCAAATCGGAACAACCGCAACAACAAAAAACACGTAAGAGGCGGAGCGTTGTGAGACAAGAATTAGCCAGCCCTCCTACACACAAAACAGGAAGTCGCGCAAGGCTAAGTAAGAAATATCGCTCGCGCGGATTAGCCGCGCTCACGTCTTCGCCGCGCAGAAGCAGCGCTTCTGCCTTGAGCGGCTCAGCGCGCCAAATTGCCTTCGCGCGCTACGCTCTAAGCGCTCCGGCAGGTTGGCGCGCCTGCGAGGAGAGAAATACTCAAACCTCGCGCAACAACAAGTAGGAAATATCGCGCTACGCTTTAAGCGAAAAGGTAGGTCGTCGCGCTAGTTAGCGTTTTCGTTGGAACGCTTATACTCGTCGCGAATCTTTAAGAAATCGTCGTAGTTATCCGCAAACTTAGTTTCGCCAGTCTTTAAGTTAGTAGTAACAAAATAAATCCACGACCCATTTGCAGGATTAAGCGCCGCCAAAATCGCATTATCTCCAGGAATGCTTATAGGAGTAGGTGGCAACCCCTTGTGAATCCTAGTGTTGTACGGATTGCTTGCATCGTCTAGATGCGATTGCGTAAGCTTAATCGCCTTAATTCCAATGCCGTATGCAACCGTAGTATCCATTCCCAAAGGCATGTCTTTAGCTAAACGATTTAAGATTACGCGCGAAACTTTGCCGTAGTATTCACGATTATTGACTTCTGCTTCTGCAATGGAAGCAATTTTAAGAACTTTTTGACGCAAATCACCCCTAGGAACGCCTAGAGAATCAAGCTTTTTAATGCGCTCATCTACCATTTTTGCCAGTATCTTGCTAGCTGATTTAATGGCTTTTACGTTGTAAACTCCAGGCTCCAACCATCCTTCAAAGCTTCCGCCAGCTTCTGGCGGCAAAATCCCCTCGCCGTCCGCTTTTTGAATAGCGTTAAATTGAGCAATGTCAATTCCCGAGATTTGTGCAGCCTTGCGAATAACCTCCGTTGCGCGCTCCCCTGCTTTAACGTCTAGGAATCCGCCAGCCTTGCTTTGATCGGAAAGAATTTCCACTACGTCCATTGAATTCATGTGTTTTTTAAGCGCGTAAATTCCTGGGTACAAAATCTTGTTATTTGCTGCAACAATGTTAGAAAAAGTGGATTGCGACTTTACAACCTGCGCCTTAACAAGGTTATTTCCCACTTCTACAGCTCCTTGGCCTGGTTCAATCGTAAATTCAACGAATCCACTTCCAGGACCTGGCCAGTCTTCCATTATTGACGACTGACTATTGTTTCTTACATAAACCGCAACGCGATATAAGCCGTATCCAACAACAAATAGCAACGCAAAAACTAGTGCAAGAATGAATGCGACTATACGATTTCTTTTACTTTTGCGATTTCTACGCGCATTTCTTGCTTTTCGCGATTTTGGCGGAACAGGTGGATTGGATGAATTGTGACTCCATTTAGCGTTTTGATTGAAAAAATCGTCTATATTCTCACTCATTAAACGCTTCCTTTCTGATGAAGTCACTTTGCGAGTCACTTTGCGAGTCGCCTTTTACATTTTTGCAAGCATTTCTGTAATCGTCAATCGCAGATTGCAAAATCAATACTGCCGATTGCTGATCAACCATTGGACGATGCTTTTTAGTGGAAAAATCAGCATCTAACAATTGCCTATGAGCAGTAACTGTTGTTAGCCGTTCGTCGTTAAAAACGATTTCTGGAATAAAATCAAGCGACCAATCGCCATAATCAAAAAGCGATTTAATGCGCTTGGCTAAATTAGCACCCCATCTGCGCGCTTTTTTAGCAGACTTTCCTTCGGATCCGTCTAACTGTAAAGGCAAACCAACTACGACTCGGCTCACACTATTGTCTTCTATAACGTTAATAACGTCTTCAATCGCATTAAATGAGTCGCCATAGGCTTGAATATTACCGATTGGGTGAGCAAAAGTCAGCTCAGGGTCGGAAAGTGCAAGTCCGACCCTGGCGTCACCTAAATCAATACCTAACCACACCATGAATTTCGTGCTGCTCTTGGTAAAGATTATATCGTTCTGTTTTAAGCGGATAGCTACGCATTATGCGAGCTTAGATGCTGCTTCACAGCTTCCAACGCTTCGTTAATCTTAGAAGCGTCCGTACCGCCGCCTTGAGCGAAGTCCGGCTTTCCGCCGCCGCCACCGCCAAGAACCTTGGAAGCGGTACGAACCAAGTCGCCAGCCTTAGCTCCAAGTACGCGCGCAGCCTCGTTTGTAGCAACAGCAACCATTGGCTTATCATCCTCGTTTACGCCGCACAACACGACTACTGCAGGAGCATCCTCGCCTAAGCGAGCACGCACGTCGAGCACCGTCTTACGAAGCGTTTCGAACGAGCCGAAGTTACCAACGTTCTTAAGAGCCAACTTAATGTTTCCGGCAGCAGATTTAGCAGCCTCAATCAGAGCTGGAACGGAATTAGCAAGATGAGACTCGTAAACGGCTGCAAGCTTACGATCCGAATCCTTCATCTTGTTAAGCAAAGATTCCAAACGTTCAACCAACTCGTCTGGGCGAGCGTTCACCATGTCTGCAAATTGAGCAACCAAAGCATGCTCGCGAGCGCCATATCGGTACGCTTCTTCGCCGCAAAGCGCGTCGATTCTGCGCACACCAGAGCCAATAGAAGACTCAGAAAGGATTGTAACCATACCAATCTTGCCAGTGCTCTTAGCATGAGTACCGCCGCAAAGCTCGCGGCTCCAGCCATCGCCAATCTCTACAACGCGAACAATATCGCCATACTTTTCGCCGAACAAGTGCATTGCGCCAAGCTTGAAAGCATCGTCAATCGGCATCTCTTTTGGAACAACTTGCAAGTCTTCGCGAATACGCTCGTTTACGCGAGCTTCTACGCGTAACAACGCATCTTTATCAACAGCCTTTGGCCATTGGAAGTCAAAGCGCAAACGATCTGGATCTACTACCGAACCGCGCTGAGTTGCCTGCGGGCCAAGCTCTTCTCGCAAAGCCTTGTGAAGAGTGTGTGTAGCAGTGTGGCTTCTAGCCAAAGCAGCACGGCGCACCTGGTCAATATTTGTGTTTACAGGAGCACCAACGCTAAGAGTTCCTTCAGTAAGTCGGCAGCTGTGAACAATCAAATCCTTAATCGGACGCTGAACATCGTCAACTTCCAAAATCGCGCCGTCATCGGAAATAATCTCGCCCTGATCAGCAATCTGACCACCGCGCTCAGCATAGAATGGCGTGCGATCAAGAATAACTTCAACGTTTGCAGGAGCGCTAACACTTTTAACAGCACCCTTACCGGCTTCAACAATCGCCAAAACGTTTGAACGGCTGGAGAAGTCTGTGTAACCGAGGAAGTCGATTGGCTTTTCAAGTTCTTTCTTAATGTCGTCGTAAACGCTAACATCCACATTGTGACGCTTCTTCAAAGCATCCGCGCGAGCGCGACCTTTCTGCTCGCTCATAAGCTCGCGGAACTTAGCTTCATCAACCTTAACACCCTGCTCAGCAGCCATCTCAAGAGTCAACTCGATTGGGAAGCCGTAAGTATCGTGCAAAGTAAATGCGTCGGAGCCGCCAACAATAGGGTCATCCTTGTGTTCTTTCTTAGCTTTTTCAACAGCCAAGTCAAGAATAGTCGTACCCTTTTCTAGAGTGCGGCGGAACGCATCTTCCTCACCGTATGCAGCTTCGCTAACCTCGTGGAAAGTGTTATTAAGCTCTGGATAGCTTGGCTCCATAGCGTCCTTAGAAACTGGGAACAAGGTTGGCAAAACTGGGTCTTGCACGCCAAGCATGCGCATTGCGCGAACAGTTCTGCGAAGAAGACGGCGAAGCACGTATCCGCGGCCAACGTTGCTTGGACGCACGCCATCGCTCATAATCATCAACGCGGAACGCACGTGATCTGCTACAACGCGGAAACGAACATCCGCATCGGCGTTGCTGCCGTACTTTACGCCGCTAAGTTTTTCTGCAGCTTCAATAACTGGATAAACTTCGTCAGTCTCGTAAATGTTTTCCTTGCCTTGCATAAGGTAAGCCAAACGCTCCAAACCAGCGCCTGTATCAATATTCTTTTGATCAAGCTCACCAACAATGTGCAAATCGGTCTTAGACTTTACGTTGTCTACCTGGAAGTTCTCAAAAACCAAATCCCAAATCTCAATAAAACGAGATTCGTCTGCAGCAGGACCGCCATCCTTTCCATATTCTGGACCGCGATCCACGTAAATCTCGGAGCATGGGCCGCCAGGGCCAGGGCCACCAGTAGTCCAGAAGTTATCTTCCATGCCAAAAACTTGCATGTGCTCTGGATCAAAGCCCTCATTCTTCCAAATTGCGCGAGCTTCGTCGTCGTCGGTATAAGTAGTAACCCACAGCTTTTCTGGGTCAAAACCGTAGCCGCCCTTATCTTGAGGAGTTGTTAAAAGCTCCCAAGCGTAGTGAATTGCTTCTTCCTTAAAATAGTCGCCAAAACTAAAGTTACCAACCATTTGGAAGAAGGTACCGTGGCGAGTTGTTTTACCAACTTCGTCAATATCGAGCGTACGTACGCACTTTTGGTTAGACGTCATTCTGCGAGAAGGAGGCGTTTGCTCTCCTAAAAGATAAGGTATGAATGGAACCATGCCTGCAATCGTGAAAAGCGTCGTTGGATTTGGAGAAATCAGCGATGCAGAAGGCACGACCATATGTCCATGATTACCAAAATAGTCAAGATAACGCTTTGCAATTTCTGCTGTGCGCATGGGTACGAACTCCTTTTTTATTTATCAGACTTAGTATAAGACTACTTAGTAACTACTTAGTATAAGACTTGTTTGTAAACGAATCGTCACGCTTATCAGCATACTTACTAGCATACTTAGAGTTAAGCTGCGACTCGTGGGCTTTTCTGCTGGAATTAAAATCATTGTACAAAGACAGAATCGTGCTTAAAGTAAGATTTTTTGGATCTTTATCGAAGAAGAAATTCCTAGCGTTTTGCGGGAACTTTTCCTTAACGTACGCGCGAGCTTTTGTAACAGACATAACTCCCATTACAAAACCGATGCAAATCCAAAATAAACGCTTAAACATCACTCCCCCTTAGGCGTAAACGACTCGCCAGAATTTGCCGCATGCCTAGCGGAAGATTCTGCTGCATCCGTTGGAACAGTAGCCTTATTAAAGAACGCATTAAAAGTGTCTTTAAGCGCGTAGCAAGCAGATGCAATTTTAACAACTGGCTTTCCAAGAAAAGCGCCATACAAATCCGTAAGAGCGCCAACATTTGTAGCTGTAGTGCGAGCAGCATCTGTAACGGCATTAACGTCTTCAAGGGTTTTGTTCACTTGTTTTACTGTGGTAACAGATTCGTCGATAGCAGGTAAAGCGTGTTCGCCCGATTCCTTAACAGTTTGAGAAATCTGATTGAACATTTTACCCAGCCGAATAAGCGGATAAATCATAAATCCCGAAAGCACCGCAAACGAAATCGCTGCAATAAGAGCAGCAATGTCTCCAACGCTCATCGTAACCTCTTTCCTGCTATTTTACGCACGACTACCCACGCAATGTATTAAAAGATTAACGAAGAGTCAAGACTCTTTTTGTAAATTTAGCGAACACTTAGCGAACACTTAGCGAACACTTTTTGCGCAAACTAATCGCATTTACTCGTTATATCCCTTAATTGTTATAGCTTGATCAATTGGCTCTGCCGTGTTGAAATCAAGGCGAGTTACACTTCCATTTTGCGGGCGCTCGCTCAAATCGTAGCCAGAATGGGCAAAACGATGCATAAGGCTTAAAAGCGTGTTTCCGTGGGAGATTTGCAAAACGTTGTCTCCATCTTTTAACTCTGGATTGCTTGCGATTATTTTGAAACCGCCTTCAACGCGCTTCCAATATTCAATATCTGACTCTGCATCGTGGAATGGGTCGGCCTCTTTAAGCATGTCTCGAGTTGCAGCAAGACCAAATTTTTCAACGATTTCGTTATACGTTTTTGCTCCGTGAGGCGCGCCAGCAGCCCACCAAGCCATATTCATATCTTGGCCTTCAAAATAGCCGTAGCATTGCTCACGAAAATGCATATCACTTACAAGATGCGGACGAGTATTAGTGTGCTTTTCGTTTTCGCTTAAAATACGCTCAGCTGTGATTTGCGCACGAGTTGTATCGGAGCAATATGCTGCAGCAAAAACAATGTTCTTAAGCTTTTGAGCCGCTAAATCGGCGTCTTTAAGCCCTTTTTGAGTTAGTGGAGAATTGCTCCATCCTTGCAAGCGATTGTAGCAATTAAACATGGTTTGGCCATGACGAACTAAATAAAGATGCAACAACATAACTTAATCATCTCACTTTTTGAGTAAAACGCGTAAAAATCAGAGTAATCAAGACTGACTAAACAAATTAAGGCATGACTAATCAAGCATGACTAATCAAGCATGACTAATCAAGACTTACTAATCCAAGTCAACATCTCCTAATTCTTGGAATCTGCTTGCAATCAACTCTGGAGTAGTATCGGAAATCCAAGATGCCATCCCAGCTTCCGACCCAGCCAAATACTTGATTTTATTGGCATCTCGCATAAACGAGAAGAATTGCAAATTAAGGCGATAATGCGAGCGTCGAGAATCGTGCACAGGGGCTTGATGCCACGCTGCAACGTAAGGCAAATCAACGAATTCGCTGGAATTCGCATCACTCGTGCCAGAAGATAAGTCGAAAGCAGGCGAACCTGCAAACGATTTAGCACTCGAATCGCCCGCGTTTGAAGACGATAATCCAAAGAACTTATTAGCACGCTTAAGAAGTGTTATGTAGATTTGCGCCAAATCCCAACGCTCTTGATCGTCAAGCTGATCCAAAGTAAGAACGTCTCGAACAGGAGCAACATGCACTTCTAGCGGCCATCGAGCGGCAGCTGGAACATACGCAACCCAACTGTGATTATGCATAATCACACGCTTTTTAGCTTCAATCTCTGAATTCATCAAATCCTTAAGAAGATTGCTGCCAGTGCGCTCAAAATAAGCCTCCGTGTGGCGCAACTCCTGCTCCAACCTAGGAGCAATAAACGGATATGCGTAAATCTGACCATGAGGATGATGCAAAGTTACGCCGATTTGACTGCCGTGATTTTCAAACGGATAAATTTGCTCAATTCCTTCGATTTGGCTAATTTCTGCGGTTCTAAACGCCCACGCTTCAACAATCGTGCGCATGCGCAAAACAGAAAGATTAGCTGGAAGCATGTTCTCGTTGGAACTAAAGCAAATCACTTCGCATCGACCAGCTGCAGGAGCCTGTTTCCACAATGGATTTCCGTCAACGTATGTTGTTGTATTTGGCACGCCTGCAACCTGAGCCATAGCTGGATAGCGGTTTTCAAAAACAACAACGTCGTAGTCTTCGTCTGGAATTTCGCCATCTTGATACTCGCATTGCGCTTTTCTGCCAGCAAATGGGTCGATTCTTGATTGAGCAGAACCATCCGCAGAACCATCCGCAGAATCATGATTATTTGAATCCTCACCAAGAATCGCAGCTGGCCGCTTTGCCCACAACCTAGACATAGGAATCCAGTCTCCTGTAAGCGGATCTTGGCGCATTTGCGGAACTTCGCTAGGAACTTCGTTGCCTTCGCTATCAACATGCGAAGTAAAACGATACGCTAACTTTCTAGGGTCAATCAGCTCCCTTGTTTTGTGGCCGCTAACGTATTCTGGATTGTCATCTATGTAGAAAAAGTCGCGTCCGTCGGAAAGCTTTGTTGCTGTAATGCGCATATGCTCGCGCGCGTAAGTTCCAGGGCGATACAACTTATACGGATACTCGCCACCAAAATCGCGAATCGGAGATTGCGTTGCGCGCGGCGGCTCTTGCGGCGTAATACCACTTAAAGCCGCAGGCATTGCAGTCATTTGCTGAGTTACATACAACGAATCGCGCACATCGGCAGCAGCTTCTCCTTCGGCTTGAGCTACAAGGCTACTAAGAGACGAATCCCCAACACCCGTACTTGTAATCTTGCTCATAACCGTTTCGTTTGCGCCGCTAGCTTTGTTTCTAGCACGAATCGCGTTAACGTCTATTGCATCAAAAGCATCTGTGTCTTCTAAGCTTTTTTCAACTTCGCGTTCATCTGCCTTCTTATGCTTAGATGCGTCGTCAATCTCGAATCCTGCAGCAGCACCACCTTCAAAGCCGCCGCCTGGGCCTGCAAATCCAGCTGTAGTTGGAATATTGTGCAACCCGTTAATCTTTTTAGGCTCTACCACAAGACCACCCCTTCAAAAGTGTTATTGTTTAGCGCGTCTTTTGCGCGTTTGTTAATTGCGCGTGTGGCAAGTTGTTGTGCTTTTAGCGCATTCGCTTTGGTATTTTGTTGAGACATCTTTGACTCCATCGTCTCTTCTACTCTCTAATCTTCTTTTATTGCGTATTCTGTTTTACTTGTATTTTGTATCTTCTTTTATTCTTTTGTATCTTAATAACACGCTTTAGACGCTTAGTTACCTATTATATATTTTCTGATTCAACACTCGCACAATGTTATATTTTGTAATATAACGGGCATTGTTGTAATGATTATATGTGATTTTGTTTTATTATTAAAGTGTTTTGTTGCATAATGTTCGGTTGCTTGAGACCCTTCCCTAACAAAAGTTAATACTCACCAACACGTAACCAGCTTTTAGCATAACTCAGATTGCTTTTTATACAATCGCACTACAAGGCAGGTCGTGTCGTTCACACGGATTAGCCGTGCGAACGTCTTCGCTTGCGTTGAAAGCACACCGTGCTTTCAACCTTAAGCAAGCTCAGCGCGCCAAATTGCCTTCGCGCGCTACGCTTTAAGCGCTACGGCAGGTTGGCGCGCAAGTGCGGTAGAGATTCGAGATTTTTCGCAGCGGATGAAGCGAACCTCAGCATCTTTGATGGTGATTCGCTGAAGCAGCAAGAAAAATCGAGAATCTCGGTGATGAAAGATACGCAAAAGTTCTAGACATTCAGAAGGTTTGATGTATTTCTATACGAGCAATAAAAGAGGAGCGTAGCGACGGGATTTGCGAGGAGAGAAATACTCAAACCTCGCGCAATACCAAGTAAGGAAGCTCGCACGCTACGCTCTAAGCGAAAAGGCAGGTCGGAGCGCAAGTAAAACGCATTGACCCCCACTATGCAATGCACAGCAGGGGTCAAGCGGTATGTCCTTAAGAATGAAATCCAGAATTTAGCGAGCGTAGTACTCGACGACGTACTGGATGTTGACTTCAACTGGAATCTGATCGACTTCCGGCTTACGAGTCAAAGTAGCCTTCAAAGAGGCAAGATTCACATCGAGGTAACCAGGAACTGCTGGCAAAACGTCACGATGAACGCCTTCCGCAGCCATCTGGAATGGCACCATTGTCTGGCTCTTAGCGCGAACCTGAATGGTCTGGCCTGGCTTAACACGGTAAGATGGGCGATCAACAAGATTGCCATCTACCAAGATGTGACGATGCACAACAAACTGGCGAGCTTGAGCGGTTGTACGAGCAAAACCTGCGCGCAAAACCAAAGCGTCAAGACGGGTTTCCAAATCGGTGAGCATTGCGTCACCAGTCTGACCTGCAGTGTGCGTACCCTTTTCGTAAGCTGCACGAAGCTGCTTCTCGGAAAGACCGTACTGAGCGCGAAGACGCTGCTTCTCGCGAAGACGTACTGCGTAATCGGACTCGGTACGACGACGAGTGCGACCGTGCTCACCTGGAGCATATGGACGCTTCTCGAAAATACGCTGAGCCTTTGGGGTCAAAGCGATGCCGAGGGCGCGAGAAAGACGCACCTGACGGCGAGAACGCTGAATATTAGTCATTACTAATCCTTTATTCTGTCGTTATCTGAACGGAACGTGAACCAAACTTTTACGATTATTCACGCTGAGCCGGCCTCTCCAGTGCTTCTTCGTGCAAACACACGAACGCGAAAGCATTAAAACGCTTAAATAACGCCATAATTCTTGCGCGCCGACCCACTGATGGGCTAAGGCTCCAGATAATGCCTACGAAAATAGGCATCGTTCCCTATACTACTCCGCGCCGTAGAATATGCGCGACGACCTGCCTTTGTGCTTGAGCGTAGCGCACAAAGGCAATTCGGAGCGCTGAGCCGCTTAAAGCAGAAGCATTGCTTCTGCGCGGCGAAGACGTGAGCGCGGCTAATCCGCGCGAACGCTTTAAGCTACAAAGTGCAGAAAATCGCTCGCGCGTTATGTTTTAAGAGCTCAGTCAAAGCGAGCACGAAGTACGCCAGAGTCCATTGCGTAAACGCAATCAGCGCTTGCAGCGACCGATTCATCGTGAGTCACAACTAGAACAGCCGCTCCAGAATCCGCACAATCGCGCAGCAAAGACACAACAGTTTGCGTGTTTTGCGAATCCAAATCGCCAGTAGGCTCGTCCAAAATCAACAAACGCGGCTTATTAATCAAAGCGCGCGCAATCATAACGCGACGCATTTCTCCGCCAGAAAGCTCGCGCGGATAGCAATGCGCAAGATCGTCCACATTAAGTCGCTTAAGCAAATCCATAGCGCGTGAAGTCAAACTAGCATAATCATTCGGATTAAGTTTTTGCGCTGAATCGTCTACTCGCTTAGAAGATGCGCGCGCAATCATAACAGGCAAAATAACGTTATCTAGCACATTCAAATTAGCAAGAAGCGTTTGCGATTGCGTAACAAAACCAATGTTTTTTGCGCGAATCGCAGAAATTTGCTCGTCGCTTATAGAAGGCATCGAAATATTGCATCCAAAAATCGTAACACTTCCGCGCGTAGGCTTTAAAAGCCCTGCAAGCATGTTTAATAGAGTTGACTTTCCATTTCCAGACTTGCCCACAATCGCCGCAAAATCGCCAGCTTTAAGCGAAAAATCAACATTATCTACAGCAATAAACTTGCGATTTTTGCGCTTAAATTCGCGAGTAACATTTTTAAGATTTACGACTAAATCACCTAAGCCTAAATCGTTGCCAATTACTTTATTCGCCACTTCACTTGCCATCTCACTCGCCACTTTACTCGCCATCTCTTAAAGTCAAATACGCTTCCCTGCTTGCAATTCGCCCCACAATAATCGCAGAAGTTACCAAAACACTAGCAAGCGAAAACGCTACAGAAATCGCAGCAAGCGCGCACACAAGCCAAACATTCGATTCCAAATACGGCAATTGTAACTGGCTAGAAATCGCAATATTGTACGGGAACAAAATAAGCGAAGCAAACGCAACGCCAATCACGCCACCTGCAACGCCAATCACAGCCGATTCGCGCGAAATCATGCCAAAAAGCATGCGCTTATTTGCGCCCAAAATCCTCAATGAAGCAAATTCCCTCTTGCGCTCAGATGTAGAAGCCGCAAAAACGCACACAAGAATTAACACGCCCACAGCCCAAAACGCAAAAACGCCAAGAAAAATCGCCTTGTTTAGAACCTCTAAACTCTTTTTAGTCTGCTCGGTAATTCCGCCAGGAAAAACCATTCCAAGACTTTTAATTCCGCTAGTTTTACGAATATTTTCCGCAACATTTTGCGCACTAAAACCCTTACGCACTTTTACAAGAACCGCACTAACCGCCTTACGTGCGTATTTTGCAGGAATCGCAGTGTGACCAACCTTCGACGAATATTTAACAACCGCTGGAATCGTATCTCTGTTTACAAACACCGAGTTGTCTAAGCTAGTGCCCGTTTTAGCAAGTTGCGCAACAATCGGCCATTCGTGCCCATACAAGCGAACCGTATTTTTGTAAGACACAAGCACGTTTGCGCCTGCAATCATCTGCCCTTTTTTAAGCTCGCTTTTGTGTTGCGAATAAATCCATGGCGCAATTACAAAGTCACTAGCAGGGTCAAAACCTATGATTTGCAACTTTTCCGCGCAGCATCCAGCAGATAGAGAAGATATGTAAGTTTGCACGCTTGCTTTTTCAACGCCTTTTGACTTTCGCACAAAATCCTCAATATTATTCGTAAAATAAAACGTGCTAGATCCGCCATTAGTAAGCAACGCTTCTGCACGATTGTATGTGTTTTGCGGAATCACCATAATATCCGCGCCAAGGCGAGCGCGCATGCTATTTAGGCCATTTGAAAGATTTAGGGAGATTAGCGAGCCGCCAAAAAACACTGCAGCTAAGCACGCGGAAACCACGATTAACGCGGCAGTTCTTAGCGGCTTTTGCTTTAGGTTTTCTAGCGGCAATCGCTTTAATGTAATAGTTCGCATAGTAAATTACTTGTATGCGCACTAGCAAGCAGATTTAGTGTCAAGATACACGCTAACAGATGCAAACACCAACGCGAGTACAGATAACACAATCAACGTTGGACGCATAACAGATGCGCAATGCATCATTGGGCTCTTGCAAACACCAATAAGGAAGGTTGTAGTAGAAATCATAAACAGAGAATTAACGATTACAGCAATATTTAAGCCAGCGCGAACGTGCTCTTTAACGAATAGTGCAATAATGCCTAAAATCGCAATAACTACGCCAATTCCAATAGCCACGCGGCTTGTGTAGTAGCATGCCATAGGCTGCATCATCATAGGCATTTTAGCCATTTTAGACATTTTGTGCATGCCTCCAGTTGAGCATGGTTTTGCAAATGTTAATGGCGCTATAGCAATAAGAATTCCAAAAACAATTGCATGAAGCGATGCGAATAATTTGTTCTTCATAATAAATACCTCATTAAATCTAGTTATTATTTTTTAGTGTTGCTTTTCTTTAATGCAACACGCTTTACGGCACTCACGTTTGCAAGCGCCACGTCTTTTAAATCTCGTTTATAAATACAATCGCACTTATAACTACAATCGCAATGCTTAAGAACCTAACCAACTTCCCCTTGAGTCACAAATCTTACACATTTGCGATTTTTACTTTTATATTTTTCTTGCCTTTATATTTTTCTTAACTTTATATTTTCTTGCCCATGCACTTTTTTCTACTCTTATATTTTTTCGTATAGTTTAATAGAAAACAAGTCTTGAATATTTTGTTTTCGTGTATATAATCACGCAATAGTCATAACAACATCACAATTAACAATTTAAAGTAATCTTTAATAGGGTTGTATTATTTTGCGTGCAACATTTATAAAACAAAAAATTTTACAATTTTACAATTTTACAATTTCTCGATTGGTGCAACTCTTAACATAAGTCGCTTTACACCATCCGATCCAAAATCGACTGTAATAATCGAGTTTCTGCCCTTGTCTTGCGTTTTAAGAACAGTTCCAAGACCGTATGTGTCGTGCGAAATCTTATCGCCTTCGTGGAAATCATTAATGTTTAAGTTGTTATCTTTTTCTTGCAAACTCTGCTTTTTATAAGATAATGACGATGCGGATGATTGCAAATTTGAGGCGGATGATTGACTCTGATACGATGCGCTTGATTTTCTAGCGATTCGAGTGGTGACTTTGCTAGATTTTGAACCGTAAGATTTTGAACCGTAAGATTTTGAACCGTAAGATTTTGAACCGTAAGATTTTGAGCCATATGAGTTGCCATATGACTTTCCGTATGAGTTGCCATATGAACTAGAGCCATAAGACTTTGAGCCATAAGACTTGCCATAATGCGATTTGTTGTAACTAGATCCGCCATAACTAGATCCGCCATAAGTTGTGTACGAATCGTCACCCCAACCGCCATCGCTGCCAAAATCGTCGGAGAAATCGCCAGCAAAATCGTGGTCAAAATCACTGCCTGCTCCCCTAAGCCCAGCTCGCATAACATCTGCTTCCGTGCGCTTCCAGCAAATCAAATCCGCAGGAATCTCATCCAAAAACTGGCTTTGAATCATCTCTGCAGACTTGCCCCATTGCGATCGCTCAGCTGCCCAAGTAACGTACAAAATTTTCTTAGCACGCGTTATGCCAACGTATGCAAGACGGCGCTCCTCGCAAAGCTCTTTTTGATTGTCAACACAGCGCGAATGAGGGAAAGTGCCCTGCTCCATACCAGTCAAAAACACAACAGGATACTCCAAGCCCTTAGCTGTGTGAAGTGTCATAAGCGTAACTTTTCCAGTATCTTCGCCCTGGTCTGGAAGCTGATCTGAATCAGCAACCAAAGCCGTAGTCTCCAAAAAACCAGCAACATTAGCATCAGGCGTATTCTGCTCATACTCGGCTGCAACCGATTGCAATTGAGACAAGTTATCTACTCTAAATTCATCTTGAGGGTCCTTAGACTCTCGCAAATCCTGCAACAATCCGCTTTCGTTAAGCACGTTCTCTACAACCTTAGAAGGCTTGGAATCGTTAGCTTTCATAAAGTCAATAAGCGAAGTCATAAGATCCCTAAAACTCTTAAGCGCGTTAAAAGTTCTAGATGAAATACCAATTTGCTCCGCAATCTTATCTATTTGACTAAGAGCAGACCAAAAACTTATAGAATTTTCTTTTGCATAAGACGTAATCTGCGACTCAGCACGCGCGCCAAGACCACGCTTTGGAACGTTCAAAATTCGGCGCATATTAACATCGTCATCAGGGTTTGCAATCGATTGCAAGTAAGCAAGCGCATCTTTGACTTCGCGGCGCTCATAGAACTTAGTTCCGCCAACAAGTTGATAAGGCAAACCCGACTTAATAAGCGCATCTTCTAAGCTACGCGATTGCGAATTTGCGCGATACATAATCGCAATATCTGAGTAATTTACGCCATCTTCGCTATCTTCACTTGCCAAGCGCGCGATTTCTTGAGCAACCCAAGAAGCCTCGCCTTGCGCGTTATCGGCCACGTAACCGACGATTGGCGAGCCTTTGCCTAAAGACGTCCACAACTTTTTAGGCTTGCGATTAGTGTTGTTAGAAATCACAGCATTTGCAGCGTCCAAAATGGTTTGTGTAGAGCGATAATTCTGCTCCAACATAATTGTTGTAGCGTTTGGAAAATCCTGCTCAAAGTCTTGAATATTGCGAATATCTGCACCGCGGAAAGCATAAATCGACTGGTCAGAATCGCCAACAACCGTGATTGAAGATTGCGGAAGCTGAGTGGAATCTGAGAGTTCTGCGGAGTCTAAGGAGTCTGCGGAAACTGGTGAAACTGGCGAATAATCATTCAAACTTGCGTCATCCACGCCTGCAAGCTGGCGAATCAAAACGTATTGCGCGTGATTTGTATCTTGATACTCGTCAACCAAAATGTAGCGGAACTTTCGCCTATAATACGCGCTAACTTGCGGATTTTGGCGCAAAAGCTTAACTGTTAGCATAATCAAATCGTCAAAATCAACAGCATTCGAAACGCTAAGCCTATTTTGATATTCCGCGTAAACAGCAGCGTAAAGCGCATCGGCATTGCCAGCAGCATTAAAGCTAGATGCGCCAGATACAGACGCGCCTGGCTTATAATCTGGCGCGTAATTTTTAAGATTTTCCTGCCATGTAACCAAATTATTTTTGAAATCAGATATCTTAGACAATAAAAGTTTCGGCGTAAACTTTTTAATATCGATGTTCAATTCGGAGGCAATTATTTTAACAAGACGCTCGCAATCGGAAGAATCGTAGATAGAAAAGCCCGATTTTAAGCCGATTGAATCGCCATGAGTGCGAAGAATCTTAACGCAAGCAGAGTGGAAAGTAGAGACCCACATGCTATTTGCGGCAGGTCCGATTAAGCTTGCCAGGCGCTCGCGCATCTCCGCTGCCGCCTTATTTGTAAACGTGATTGCAAGAATTTGGCTCGGCCACGCTTTGCGATTAGCCAAAATCCACGCGATTCGGCGCGTAAGAACACGCGTTTTGCCGCTGCCTGCGCCAGCTCCGATTAAAAGCGCGGGGCCAGTGTATTGGACTGCCTTGGATTGCTGGGGATTTAAGCCTTCTAACAGTGTTTGAGGGTTGATTTCGGGGAGGCTGAGGTTGGATGATGTGGATGGCTGTGCGATTGGTGTGCGCTGGAATGATTGGGCAGACTGGTTGTATTGGAAAGATTGGGCGTACTGTGCGGATTGGCTGTATTGAGTGTATTGGTTGGACTGGTTGTATTGAGTGTATTGGGCGGAGGCAGCGGAAAAATCGCCAGCCGCCGTAGAAGCAGAAACTTCGCTCGTCATATCTTCATCAATAGAAGCATCGCTAATAGGAGCATCACTAATAGGAGCATCGCTCTGCTCGTCGGTAACATCATTAATAGTTGCATCGCTCTGCTCACTGGCATCTTCTGGATTGCCAAACAAATCAAAATCGTAACCGTACTTGCTCAAAAGCCCCTCGCTCCCGTGTTCCAAATCGCAAAAATTAAACTCTAACCAATTTTAACGGACGGCAGCCAAACACAATCGCAGCGTTTTGCGAGTCGACGACGTTAGCGCGCCAACCTGCCGGAGCGCTTAAAGCGTAGCGCGCGAAGGCAATTTGGCGCGCTGAGCCGCTTAAGGCAGAAGCACTGCTTCTGCGCGGCGAAGACGTTCGCGCGCTTAGACCGCGCGAACGACTTTCCTGGGTTTGTTCCCTTTTTGGTCGATTTGGTAAACAAATGCGGGGAAAAAGAAACAAACTCGGGGGGGGGGGAAGAAACAAACTCGGGCTATACGACATACCTTCGAGCTTAAAGCGTAGCATGTAAAGTGAGTCAAAGCTGGGGGTAAGCTATACAGATACACGCCGAACACGCGGAATGCTGCGCAATTTGAAAGGAATCATCGTGCAAGAACTGGAAGAACGCATCCAAAAAGAAGGCATTGTTAAGCCAGGAAATGTTTTGAAAGTCGACGCATTCCTTAATCACCAATGTGATTGCGCGCTTTTTGACGCAATGGGAGCCGCGTGGGCGCAGCATTTTCAAAACACGCAAATCAACAAAATCCTAACAATCGAGTCTTCGGGAATCGGAATCGCGTGCGTTGCTGCGCGTCATTTTGGCAACATTCCAGTGGTTTTTGCAAAGAAAGCGCAATCAATCAACTTGGATGGCGATCAATACGTATCTACCGTATTCTCGTTTACAAAGCAGCGCGAATTCCCTGTGATAGTGTCTAGAAAATATTTGAGCGCAAACGACCACGTTTTGATTTTGGACGATTTTTTGGCCAATGGCAAAGCTTTACAAGGGTTGATTGACATTTGCAATCACGCTGGGGCCACGGTTGCTGGCATTGGTATTGCGATTGAAAAAGGCTTCCAAGGCGGCGGAGATGCGTTGCGCGAAGCCGGATATGACTTGGATTCGCTGGCGATTGTGGACGCAATGGATCCTAGCGATGGGTCAATCACATTCCGCAAATAGCGATTCTCGCGCACTTTGTAGCGAAAATAGGCTGAATTTGGTATAAATTCAAACGAAGACTCGAGAGTATTCCTCTTGTTTGGTGTTGCGCGAGGTTTGAGTATTTCTCTCCTCGCAAGTCCCGTCGCTACACTCCTCTTTTATTGCTCGTATAGAAATACATCAAACCTTCTGAATATCTAGGACTTTTGCGTGGTTCTTATCACCGAGATTCTCGATTTTTCTTGCTACTTCAGCGAATCACCATCAAAGATGCTGAGGTTCGCTTCATCCGCTGCGAAAAATCTCGAATCTCTACCGCACTTGGCGTAATCTATGCAACACAGTTGTGCGCAAATTGTGAAAAAATTAAACATAATTCTTCACAAATCGCAATTTTGCGTAAAAATACGATAAAGTAGTTCGGTTAGTGTTTGAAACCTATCACTCTAAATGTGCTAGTTTTCAACATGCAATTTTTGATAATTTTCAATAAGATAGCTTGATCGATATGGCTTTAATCGGCTAGTTTTCAACTGATTGGCGGCTAAACGTATGAGTGATGTTGTGATTGTAAGCGCAGCGCGCACACCGATAGGAAAATTCGGAGGCGCGTTGAAGTCGCTCACATCTGTTGAGTTAGGCACAATCGCAGCAAAAGCCGCCATTGAACGCGCAGGAATCAGCCCAAAATCCGTAGATCAAGCGATTTTTGGAAACGTACTTCAAGCATGCAGCGGTCAAAACGTTGCGCGCCAAATCGCGCTTAGATCGGGACTTGATGAGTCAAGTTGCGCAATGACAATCAACGAAGTTTGTGGGTCTGGTCTTAAAGCCATTCGCCTTGCGCAAGCTGCGATTTGCATGGGAGACGCACAAGTGGTAGTTGCTGGCGGCACGGAAAGCATGAGCAACGTGCCGTTTTACGCGCAAAACGTGCGATTTGGTGGACTTCGCTACGGAAACAGCGCGCTGGTTGATGGCCTGAAAAAAGACGGACTTTGTGATGCTTTTACTGGCAAAGAAATGGGAGTTACCGCGGAAAACGTGGCTGCAAAGTTTGGCATAACGCGCGAGCAGCAAGACGCTTTTGCACTAAAATCCCACAAGAAAGCCGTTTTTGCGCAAAATAACGGCGATTTTAACGCGGAGATTGTGCCCGTGCAGCTTATGGACGGAACTATTATTAGCCGCGATGAGCATCCGCGCGCAAACACATCTATGGAGAAATTGGCTAAGCTTAAAACGTTGTTTGAGGCGGATTTTGGAACGCGCGAAACTTGTGGAATGAGTGGAGCGAACTGTGGTTTGAGTGAGGCGGATTCTGGCAGTCGCGAAGCTGATGGAATGAGCGAGGCAGATTTTGGCGAAAAACACTCTCCTACTGTAACCGCTGGAAACGCAAGTAGCATCAACGACGGCGCTGCAGCACTCGTATTAATGAGCAAAGACTACGCAATCGCGCACGGAATCGACTATTTGGCAGAAATCGTGGGATTTGCAGAAGGCGGAATCAGCCCAGATCTTATGGGATACGCGCCAAAACACGTTATGGAGCGCATGCTAAAAAACACTGGCTACACCGTTGAAAACATTGACCTTTTTGAGATTAACGAAGCGTTTGCTGCGCAAAGCATAGCCGTGTGCCAGCAGCTGAACATAAGCGAAAGCAAGCTGAACGTAAGAGGCGGCGCGATTGCGCTCGGGCATCCTTTGGGAGCTAGCGGAGCCAGGATTTTAACAACACTTCTTTACGCACTTAAAGACAATCACATGCAAAACGGCGTTGCGGCGCTGTGCGTGGGAGGCGGAATTGGAGTGAGCATGCAAGTTAGGATGCGAAAGTAGAAGTAGTAGCAGCAATGCGATGCGTGCGTGTTACGTTAGGCTTTTTGCGACTGGCGATGTTGCGACTGGAGAGTGTGTGTTGCGACACGCGCGGAGTAAGTCGCAGAACACATACGGAGTATTACGTATGCGAACGATACTGCTTACGGAGCGTTATGACACGCGCGGTTGCTGGCGACTTTGCGGATGCTGGCGATTCGTCTATTACTGACGACTTGAAAATAGCGTAAAGTAACGTAAAAGCAACATTGCAAAAGTGAAAAATCGTAAAAATGAAAATAGTGAAAATAGTGAAAATAGCGCAAAAATAGCGTCAAAAAATGGAGAAACATGGCAGCTTTTCGAGAATTAAGCGTAGAACAGCGCATAAAAACGCTGGAATCAGAGTGCGCGCTTAGCGGCGATTTTGCGCAACTTCTGCTCACGCAACTCGCGCAAAGTGGTGAAGCAAACATTCCTGCAAGCGTTGCAAACAGCATGATCGAAAACCAAATCGGGCGATTCAGCCTGCCAGTAGGCGTTGTGCGCGGCCTAAAAGTAAACGGCGTTATGCGAAACGTGCTGATGGCCACTGAAGAGCCGTCCGTGATCGCTGCTGCATGCAACGGTGCAAAAATCGCGTCGAAAAGCCTAGAAAACGGCGTTGTAGCACACAGCGAGCATTACGTTACGCGCGCGCAAATCGTTTTTGAAGACGCGGACGGAAGCATAGCCAAAAAACTAGATAGCATAATGCGCGACGAGTCAAAACGCACGGCGATTAGTGAGGTTGCGCGCTCCGCGCACCCATCAATATACCAACGCGGCGGCGGATTAGAACGCGCACAGGCGGCGGCGTTAACAGGCTTCGCCAAGCTAACACTAGACATAAACGCGTGCGATGCAATGGGGGCAAACATTGCAAACACCATTGGCGAAGCTGTTAAAACCCAGCTGGAGAGCTGGGTTGGGCGCAAGGCGCTGGTGGCAATTCTTGCCAACTCCAGCCGCGCGGCAACAGTCGCCGAAGTACGCATACCCGTAGAAGCGCTTGTGTCTAGCGCAAAAACTGCCGCGGCTGGAGATGCCGACGGCATGCGCCTTGCGCGCCGCATCGCCGCCTTAAGCTCCCTGGCCTCCGTAGACGCGGAGCGCGCTGCAACCCACAACAAAGGAATCCTAAACGGAATAGTGGCTGCAGCACTCGCGTCTGGCAACGACACGCGCGCATTGCAAGCCGCCGCGCACGAATGGGCCGCAAAATCAGGCCGCTACATGCCTCTTTCAACGTGGACTTTACAAAATAACGACCAAATCCTTTACGGCCGCATCGAAATCCCATTGCAAATCGGCACGGTGGGCGGCGCAATCGCCTCACTCCCAATGTCAAAAGTCGCGTTGCACCTTGCTAAAGTCGAGAATGCCAACGATTTTCGCAACGTTCTAGCAGCAGTCGGACTCGTTCAAAACCTTGCTGCCCTTCGCGCTCTCGCGGGTCCTGGAATCCAGGCTGGCCACATGCGACTTCAGGCTGCAAACATCGCCATCGCTTCTGGAGCACATGGTGACGAAATCCAGAAAGTTGTGCACGCGCTTCTAAACGAAAATTCTTCCGATTTGAACACGAATTCTGCAAGAATAATTCTTGATGATTTGCGCAAGCGCAGGAACACGTAAAACCGCAAAAACGCGCGGTTAATGGCCATTTTTCCGCGGAAAATTCGGAAGCTTCCGCGCCGTAAAATTTACACCACTAAAATCACACTTAAAAAAAAACACTTAAAAAAAAAAACAGGAAACTATGAGCAACACACAAAAAATACAAAGCACCACACAAAACACACCAGACACACCAGTCAACACACCGAACTCCCACAACAACACACTCAACACGCCACAAAACAACACACCAAACACGCCCCAAAATCCACCAAAAGTCGGCATCGACCGCATAACTTTCGCAACTCCAAATTGCTACCTAAGCATGCGCGACCTTGCGATCGCGCGCGGAATCGACCCGAACAAATTCATAATCGGAATCGGCCAAAGCCAGCAGGCAGTGCCGCCAAATCATCAAGACATCGTAACGCTTGGCGCTCAAGCTGCGCTGCCGCTGATGCCGTACATCGATAGCAGCCGCCTAAAAATGGTGATCGTTGGTACAGAAAGCGGCGTTGACGCCAGCAAATCCAGCGCGCTCTACATTCACAAACTGCTAAACCTTAGCGAGTGGGTGCGTTGCGTGGAAGTAAAAGAGGCGTGTTATGGCGGAACTGCTGCACTTATGATGGCTCGTGACTACGTTCTGGCACATCCTGGCGCGCAAGTTTTGGTGATTGCTGCAGACATTGCGCGCTACGGCGTTGGCACTCCTGGCGAGGTGACGCAAGGCGCTGGTGCTGTGGCGATGCTTGTAAGCGAGAATCCGCGCGTGTTGCAAATCAACGATGACAGCATTGTAAAATCGGCGGAAATCCAGGATTTTTGGCGGCCTGTATATCAAAGCACAGCTTTGGCGCGCGGAAAGTTTTCAACCGAGCAATACATTCGCATGTTTTACGACGTCTGGCAGCGATACAGTGCGGAAAACGCCTGCAATTTCAACGATTTTGAGGCGATTTGCTTCCATCTTCCGTACACAAAAATGGGACTTAAGGCGCTTCGAGCTGGGCTGGAGGAAAATTCGGGCGCGCCGCACGCATGTGATGGCGTGTTGCACGCAAATGACGGCGTGTCTATCACAAGCGATACTAGCGAACGTCTTCTTGCGCGATACCAAGACAGCACACAATACAGTCGCAGAATCGGAAATATTTACACTGGTTCACTCTATTTAGGCTTAATTTCTTTACTTGATTACGATTATTTTAGGAATTCTTGCGATTCATCAGAGTCTGCTGGCGATTCATCAACGGTTGCTGGCGATTCGTCTGCGGTTGCTTGCGATTCGCCCTCCGCAACGCACACAAACGAATCACCGATGCGCCCGTCTCCCCTACTCCCAGGTCAAAAAATCGGCTTATTCTCTTACGGTTCGGGCGCTGTAGCAGAATTCTTTAGCGCAACACTTGTTCCAGGATGGCGAAGCGCGCTGTTTTCCAATCAGCACATAAAAACATTAAACAATCGCACGCAATTAACCGTTTCGCAATACGAGGAGATGTTCAACAGCGCAGCACCTTATTCTCCGCAAGATTTTGTAAGCAGCCAGAAAAATCGAAGTGGCGCGCGATTCGTGCTTGACTCCATCAAATCTCAAGAGCGCAACTATCGTTCTATCTAGCTGTAGTGTGATTGTACCGAATTTCAGCGTTTTTTACGATACAAACGCACTACATAAACACGCAGTCCTGTAGTGCGATTGTACCGAATTTCAGCATTTTTACATACAAACACACTACACAAACACGCAGTCCTGTAGTGCGATTGTACCGAATTTCGGTGTTTTTTAATACAAACACACTACACAATCATTAAAAAATAGCCTTTAACCACATTGCTAAAAATCTATTTACAAGAAAAACGTCGCCACTTATTATCAGCCTATGGAAAGTAGAAAAGTTTTATACAACACAGAGACATCTTGTAGAAATACAAATCTCCCTGCCAGACTCATGAACAATTTACTTGAGTCGGAGCGAAATAATTCATGCCTAATGGCCTCAAAAGTCAACTCTCGCAATGATTTGCGTCCTAATTTCAAATCTGGAAATTTAGTTGAACCGTATTGCGGTCTATATGTAAGAACTGAAATTTGGAACAACATGCACTACAAGGACAGAGTTAGATTTGTTGCTACGGGAATTTCACAAAAAATAAAGATGAAAAAATGGAAATTCACAGCATCAACTGGCGCAGCATTGCTTGGACTGGAAGTTGTTGCACTACCAACAACACATGCCAACAATATAGAAATTTTTATAGCATGTAGCAAAAAAGCTAAGCGCAATCATGATATAAATATGCGCAAAATCAAAAATCCTGTGTTGCGAAATCAGATTAAAAAGATTGCAATTCAAGATATTATTAAAAATCAAAACGGAATTTATCTAGATTCAGATGCTGACAATTTTAATAAATTAGATGAGAATACGAATTTTTTGACGACATCGTCATTTGGACATATTGCAACTGATGAAGAGCTTGCGATTAGTCATGTTGCCAGCATTTACAACGTTCTCTACGTGTGCGCTTGGAAGGGGTCGTTCGCCGAGTCGCTAGCAACTTTCGATTCTGCTGCTCGAAAAGGTGAAGATCTTAACAAAATTTTGCGTGTTTGTCGTAAATTTTACGGCTCCATGGATTGTTGTAGTGATACGCCGCAGTTCTTGAACAGTGTTCAGAATCCAAAAAACGCGGATTTTTATGGTGTAAATTATTCGCCTATCAACAATCCAAATTTTCTTGGCACCGATGAATTTGATGTTTTGTCGCGAATGGAGACTTTGGTAAACTATGCGAACCCTAAGAGCGAAAACGGCGGAGAATCGCTTGCGCGGGCGATAATGCTTGAGCTTGGTTTTGTGGAGCCAGAGTTGCAGCACGAGTTTCCAAACCCGAATTATCCACAGAGCCCATATCGCGCAGATTTTATGTGGAAAGTTAACGGAAAAATTATTGTTGGAGAGTTTGATGGCACTGATAAATATTTGATTGAAGATAGAACTTTGCTTGATAGCCGCTCGGCTGCTTACGACTTGCGCACTGAGGATTCTGATGGAAGTGTTGAAAATATCAACAACTTAAGCACAAATACCTTATATAGATATAATCGTGATGCAGTTAGGAAGGAACGCAATAGAGAACGGTGGCTTATGGATTGCGGAGTTGTTAGGGTTGTGCGATTTGATTATTGCGATATCTTGAATCCGATTGAGTTTAAGAAGAAGCTGCTTTCTGCGGGAGTTCCTGTGGCCGTTGCGTAACCAAAACAAGTATTAAGGGTGTAGTGCGATTGTACCGAATTTCGTCATTTTTTTATACAAACGCACTACACAAACACGTAAAACTGTAGTGCGATTGTACTGAATTTCAGCGTTTTTTAATACAAACACACTACACAAATAAACAAAACCGTAGTGCGATTGTATCTAAAATACGGCAGGTCGTCGTTCGCGCAGATTAGCTGCGCTCACGTCTTCGCCGCCGTAGAAGCACACCGTGCTTCTACGCTAAGCGGCTCAGCGAGTCGAGGTGATTTCTCGCGCATTATGCAGCTCGAAATCGTCGACTCGCACGCAGATTAGCTGCGCTATTCCTCACGGCTATTAGTAGCCGTTCGGCTGATTTGGCGCATGCTAAGCCACGCATAGCGTGGTGTCTGCTGCGTCAATCGAGACGCAGCAGACCTCGCTTGCGTTGAAAGCACACCGTGTGCTTTCAACCTTAATCAAGCTCAGCGCTCCGAATTACCTTTTCGCGTGACTCTCAAGCGAAAAGGCAGGTCGTCGCGCAAACACACTACACAAAACCACTAAAAACAAGCCAAAAACGTTGATATATCGAGGGTTTTCGGCATGAAAAAGGGCTTCTAGCGATTTGCTAGAAACCCTATTTGCGGATGAGGCGAGATTCGAACTCGCGGTAGGTTTCCCTACAACGGTTTTCAAGACCGTCTCCTTAGACCGCTCGGACACCCATCCATGTGTGCTCGCTACGCAATATGCGTGTCAATCACACAAGCGAATAGCCTACCATAATCCCTAGGAAAAAACGCGCAGGCTCCGCACCTAGTCGCGTCTATTCCCCAGTAACTCTAGCAAGTACACAAACATGTTGATGAAGTCCAAATAAAGATTAAACGCGCAAATAATCGAAACGCGCTTAATCATTTCTGGCTGATTAGCATACGCTTCAAAAATCGCACGAGTTTTTTGTGCATCGTAAGCCGTAAGACCTGCAAAAATCAGCACTGCAATCGCAGCAATAAGTCGCATTGTTCCAGCGCTTGGAGCAACAAACATAAGAATTACCTGGCTCACGCACAGCACCAACAAAGCCACCATAAGAATCGGGCCAGCCTTAAGCATATTCACTTTTGTAGTAAGCGCAAGCATTGTAAGACACAGGAAGAATCCAGCCGTTAAAGCCAGAACCATTGCAATAGAGCCTAGGCTAAACACAGTAAAAATCGTGCTAAGTGTAAAGCCTGTCAGTGCCGCATACGCGTAGAACATTGCGCGCGCAGCAAAAACGCTCATTTTCATAACGCGCATTCCAAGAATAACAGCAAGCACCACTTGCGCAATAATAATGCCAAAGAAGCCGAACCTACCAGTAGCATACAAGTAAGAGTAAAGAGCACCCGTGCTTTGCGTAAACATTGCAACAAGCGTTGTGACGATTAGACCAACGGTCATCTCTGCGTAAACGCGACGCACACTCACTCGCTCTGCCTGCTCGCGCACATAAGTAGCTTGCGAGTCTACAATTGTTGGGTTTTGCGCAAAATCGCCAGCATAATTGCCGTTAAAATTTCCAAAATCTCCCATATATCCTCCTAAATCCTTATTAAGTATCTAATTATAGTACATTTGTACGACTATGCGTGTCGAACAGATCAATATGTATTGGCTTGCTACGACTCAGGCGCATCCTCCACGCGCGGCGCACCATTAATATCGCGATGAATACCCTGCATTTGCGCCTCAATGGCCTGCAAATTCTGCGCACACTCAAGCAGCGTCTTGGAATGCTCCGCCAACTTTGCGTCCGGCAAATCAGCCTTATACCGCAGCGCATGCTCCAAGCTCGCCCAATAATCCATTGCAATTGTGCGGAATTGCACCTCCACCGGCGTGTAATGCGCGCCCGACGACAAAAACACCGGCACAGCGTAAATCACATGCAAACTGCGGTACCCATTCGGCTTTGGGTTTTTAATGTAATCCTTAACCTGCAGCACCTGAATATCCGTTTGCTTGGAAAGGTATTGCGCAACCGCGTACACGTCGTCGCGATAGTTGCAAATCACGCGGATTCCAGCCACGTCGAACAGGTTGTCGCGAATCGAACGCGTTGATATGCTTAGGTTTCTGCGGCGCAACTTCTCAAAAATCGAGTGCACGGATTTTAGTCGCCGCTCCATGTGATGCACGGGGTTGTGCGAAAATCGCACCTGAAACTCGCCGTCCAAAATCTCCAGCTTCGTGCTAATTTCGTACATCGCGCCTTCGTACACCTGCATCATGTTTACGAATTCGTCCATTTGCTCGGGCGGAAGATGCGGCGTTTCGCTTTTTATAGGTGATTTTTGCGCGGACTTTTCGTCGGCGGTTGCTTGCGACTTTTCCGCGGCGGGTGCAGAGGCGCCTTGCGCCCCACCATCGCTAGCCCCTTGCAAGCTTGCGTAAAGTTCGGACAAATTTAAACGATTATGACGATCAAGTATCACGTCTTTTTATTTTACTCGCAATTTTGTTATAAGTCTGATAATCGCCTGAGAATATGCGCGCTACGCTTTAAGCGCTCATGCAGGTCGATTCGTGTGCAGTTTAACCTCTCCGCGCATCGTTCGCGCGGTCTAAGCGCGCGAACGTCTTCGCTTGCGTTGAAAGCACACCGTGCTTTCAACCTTAAGCAAGCTCAGCGCTCCGAATTACCTTTTCGCGCTACGCTCGAAGCGAAAAGGCAGGTCGTCGCGCAATATGTGCTTGCCGCGAATATCCCACTTGCGCCGCCTCTTACCAGCCGCCGCCGTAATCATCATGGAAAGAATTGCCGCCGAGAATATCATCGCTATAACAAACAGCGTCATCCAAAGCGGCCACTGCACATGGTCCTCTGGCGCCGCAACAGGGTCTGGCAGCACGCGGTAGCCAGTCACCAGCAGCCTGTGCGAGTTGATTCCGTACGGCGTGCACGTAAGCAGCGTTGCCAAATCGCGCCCATGCTCGCGCTGCAGCAGGCTTATGTCGTGCGGATCCACCACGTTTATGCGGAACACCTTGTATCGCAAGGTCTCGCCTTGCACGTCAAGGTAAAAGTAGTCGCCCTTTTTAAGCTCGGTTAGCGAGTCAAACATGGTTGCGTTCGGCAATCCCGTGTGCGCGGTGATAACGGTGTGCCGCCCCTTGCCGCCCACTGGCAAATCCGTGCCGTACAAGTGCCCAGCGCCTCGCGCCAGAGTATCTTGCAGCGTGCCGTGGTAAATCGGCAGCTTTACGCCAATCTTCGGAATTTTTACGATGCCAATAATGCCCATCGGCTCCTCAAGCGTTTTAAGGTAACGCTTGTACGCGGGCGTGTTGACTATGCTTTCCTGGCCGTCGCCGCCGTACGGGTCTCGCGTGAGCATATCTTTGCGCGTTGCGTTGTAGCGCTTTGCTGCGCGGATATGCGCGCGCCGCACGTCGCCAGCCTGGTCGTGGTTGTATTTATCGTACGCAGTGGAAATCTCCTTAGAAACGTGATTATTCCACAGCGTTGAGCACACAGGGTAGCTAAAGCACAAAATGCCTGCAAGAACCAGCGCAATCGGCTCTAGAATGCGCATCAGCGCGCTTTTCTTTTTAGTTATTTTTTTAGTTGTTTTTTTAGTTTTAAGTGTATTTTGGTTTATATTTTGGCTTGAGATTGAACGTGGAGTTTGCTCTTCGGAAGCTTCCGACTTTTCCGCTAGCAAATCACTCGCACCAGCCACACTGCTCGTGCTAACCACACTGGAGGTACGCTTCGCCTTATTCTTAAACAACTTAGCAACCGCGCGCTCGCTCAACGAGTGGCACCAATTGCTAATATCGGCTAGCTTCATAACTCCTCCAAGCTCAAGCTATTGAATGAAAGATAATATTTGGTTTGATTTTGCTACAAAAGCTGTAGTGCGATTGTACCGAATTTAGGTATTTTTAGTACAAACGCACTACATAAATACGTAAAACTGTAGTGTGTTTGTATTTGATTTTGGTGTTTTTTGGTACAAACGCACTACATAGGATTGAGTCTAGGGTTTTTGCCCTAGACTCAATCATTTATAGACTCAATCATTTATAGATTTAATCTTTATAGACTCAATCACTTATGATTTGCTGATTAACTAAAGCAAATCACGCAGCCTGCTCTTCTTCCTTCTTGCGATTCTTAAGGAATACGAACATACCAGAGCCAACAAGACCGAGGCCAATAAGCGCAAAGATAATCACGCCAGCAGCACCAGTCTTTGGAAGCTTGAACCAAGAACCGTCGTCTTTAGTTGGAACATCCTTAAAGCTGTAGGTGAAGGTAGCAGTTTGAGCATCATAATGACCACCATCGGTGACACCTGCAGCATCTGCTGTATTGCGAGCAACAACCTTCTCAACTATTGGAGACAAAGCAAACTTTTCTGGAGCTTTAGTTTCCACAACGTAGAATGGCTCTTGAGCATCTGTAACCTTTACCTTAAATGTGTTAGTCAAACCAGTATCAGGCGTTCCAGTTGCAGCATTTTCAAAGCCCTTAGCAGACTTGTTCTTGCAGTTAACATCAGAACGAGCAGGATCCGCTGCGCAAGCCTTTGCTTCTGCTTCGTTAGCGAAAATTGCAAACTCAGCGCCAGCAAGAGGAGTTTTACCGTCGGTTCCGTTAACCTTCTTAATATTGAACTTAACAAGAGTTACCTTAGACTCTGGACCTGGAGTTGGATCTGGCGTTGGATTTGGCGTTGGATCACCAGTCTTATGACCCTGCTGGAAACCATACTTGTTAATAACATCAGTTAAAGTAGTATCCTTCTTAAGCGTAAACTTAAGCGAAACAATTACTTTCACGTTAGTGCTAGTTTTGCGCTGATTAGCAATCTCAGTAAGACCACCTTCATTAAACGTAATCTTTAAACGAGAATAGCCTTCACCGATGCCATTTGTTGCACTACCCTCTTCTGGAGCATTAACCTTATAGTCAGTCTTTTTAAGATCCTTAGTAGTAGAAGCAGTCTCTTTACCACTAGTAGTTGTATAAGTTACAACACTAACACCAGTTACAGCAGTTGTTGCAGCAGCATACGCTTTAGTTGGCACATCATCCCACACAGCAAAATCGGTGAAGTCATCCTTCGTATACTTGCTTGCCTCGGTATTGCTGGTAGTGATTGCAGAAGCAGAAATCGTGTATGGCACTTCATCGCCTACGCCAACCATGCCCTTAGTATCAACGGTCTTCTTAACAGCATTCTTAATGTATGCGTTCTTAGGATTAACCTCTACGTTGTACGTGTAGGTGTTATCCTTGTTTGTTGCATCGCGCGTAATTTCTGGAATAGTCATGAAGAATGGGTTAGCAAGCTTTTGGTAGCCATCCTCAACACTTTCTTCTTCAACCTTATACAAGCCGATACCAAGATTGTCGAACTCTGCAACACCGTTAGTAGTATCTTTTTCGGCTGGAGTACCTAAAGTGATACTAGTTGTATCATTTGGAGTTGCATTAAGTGTTGGCACTGTAGCAGCAAGTGCTAACCAATCATCTTTTGATGTTAAATCAAGGTTTTGTTTGGTGCCAGATTTAGTAATCTGCGTTACCTTGGTAACCTTAAACTTGGCTTTAACGTGTGTATTCTTTACGTTATCGCCTTCATACTTCCACTTATTGATGGTAATTTTACCAGTGCAATTCTTCTTTGTCTGATCCCATGGTGCCTTAGAAGCATCACAGGCAGTTCCATCAGCAGCCCAAGCGGAGCTGCCAGCAACCACGGCGCCAGCAACGCACAGCGTGCCAGCCATCGCGAGCGAGGCCACCGCGGCCACGCACTGCTTTGTTATCTTATTCATAATTTCTCCTTGTTTGTTTTGTTCTTGCGAACACTTTGAGAGATATGTGTTATGTTTTGTGTTGCGCACGGTCGGCGGAGTCATCGCAAAGCCGCATGAACTCTGTCGGCGGCTACGATTTGCGCCGCGCGCAGCAAGATTAAATCCGAACCATGCTTCGGCATAATTGTCGTTACTATGTAATGCAACTACGTAACGCCATTGCCGTCATATGGAACGTTGACACTGCAGTTTTTAAGCTGCAGAAAATTTTCATCAGCATCGCCACCTTTCGCTACGTCGCCTTAAAGCGCGAAGCTTTTTGGCAGTTTTGCGGATAAAAGCTTTAATTTTCACATTGCGCATCAGTGTCTCGCGCAGCAACGCCTTACGCAGCAACGCCTCCAGCATCGCGCGCCCCCACTTGGTCTGTTCAAGGAAGAACCCAGCCGCCATAGCGCCCGTGCCAAGCACGCACACAACGCTCATCACCATGTTCCAGTTCACGCAATCTTCCCCACCTGTCTTTGGCAGAGCGAATTTAGGCGGATCGATCACGGTCACATTAACAGCAATTCTGTTCCAGTCTTTTCCAACGACTACGCCGGTAAGCTGAGTTGTTTGCATATTTGTAGACGAATACTTTTTATCAGCACTAAGCCCAGCATCAACAGTGTTATTAAACACCGTCAACGCATTCGGCTTCAACGCAAACACAGCGCACGTGTAATTTCCAGCCTTTTGAGGTACGCCAGCAATATCGTCTTCACTGCGAGACACAGAGTTTTCTATGCTGTTCGGATCTTTATCATTCTTCGTAAAGCCATACAGCAAGTTAGCCATGCAATTCTTACTGTCTTGACTGCAAGACTTTCGCTGCTCAGCACTTGCAAAAGCCCACGGCTTTACATCTTCGCCATAATTCTGGTTCAGATGCATATTGAGCGTATCGTCAAGCCCGCGACTCCACTTTTGCTCGCTTTGCTTAGAACACATCATACGCAATGAAATATCGCGACGATCCTTCAAGCTCCACGCGAGCACATACGGATTTTTAGTAAGGCTCGTGCCGCTCATGACGGTAAGAGAATTGGCACCACCAAGCTTGTCATGTTCAGGATCAGCATCTTGAGATCTGAGCAATGTCATCTTAAGATCCTTGTCAGATCCACTGAGACCTCCAACCGTAACTTTCGCATACACAGGCTTGCCGTTGTTTCCAGAATCCGAATCGTCCGAAGTGGAACCATCCGGGTAATGGATGACAATCTCTTTCAAGTACGCTTTAGGAGCAACAGATTGATCTGGGTGGAAGGTCACTTTACCGTAACGCGTGCCGTCATCCTTGGCACTGTGCTTGCCATTCTTTTGCTTGGAAGGATTGTCAGGCTTATTGCTCTGCTCACCGGTGTTATCTGCGGCGTTGCCAGAAGCCCAATACGACCAGCCTAAAGACACCTTGTTTCCAGCAGTGCCGTCATTATTTACTTCAAATCCGTGAGTAGCATCCTTAAACTCAAACCAAGTTCCGTCCGGAAGCGCACCAGCCTTCACAGCATCCTGGTATTTATCCGCACCGTTAGCACTCTTAACGCTTTGCGGCACAGCATTCTCAACCTTTTGACCAGCCGTAACGCTCACATCAACATACTTCGGGTTGTAGAAGTGGTTGTCGTTGTGAATGTGGATTGGTATTGCGCGATACTCGTAGTCAACACCTTTAACCGCGTTTTTGTTGCCGTTATTACCATCAAGCTTCCACTTGAAGTCTTTCAAAGGATCAGTGTTATTCTTACTTGCATCTTTGTTAAGTGCACCAACAGCTGCATCGAATCTAGCAAGCAAATCGTTATTGTCTGTCTTAAACTGTTTTGCTTTAATCGCGTAAACTACGCATTCGTAGTCGCCGGATTCGTTAGCCTTGCCTTTAATCCACCCACGAGTACGCTCAGTGGTATCTTTTGAGTTACCATTTGCAATGTAATCGTCGTATAGCTGCCTATCAGGGTGGCACTGACTTGCATCCTTCTCGCAAGCTTTCTGCGCTGACGCATCTTCAGTATGATCCCAAATCTTTACATCTTGCATCTTAATACCAGCAATACCGCCCGACTGGTAGTGAGACTTAGTGCCGTCTGAATTAATCTTATTGCAAATTGTGCGCAAATTGATTTTTCCAGGCTTATACTTGGACCATGAATCAAGCCAACGGGTCGTCTTTTTAGAAGTACCAAGTTCCTCGCCCTTAGTGAGTTTGATTGTAGTATCATTCCAATCGCCGCTACCTTCACGATCGCCAACATTCAGCCGTAAATTACCAGCATCCTCATCATGCGATCGCGTAATGTCTACCTTCGCATAAATAGGTTTACCAAGATTACCAGAATCCGGATCTTCAGAAGTAGAACCGTCCGGATAGTACACAATAACCTGCACTTTGTCAGAACCAACAGGGAACCACTTGTGCGGTCGGAACGTAACCTTACCAAACTGACCCGTGCCATTCTTAGCTGAATTACCAGAGTCAGCTTTATTATCTTGATCATCCTCAAAGAATGTGTAGCTTAAAGGTTTCTTAAACTTAAACCAAGTTCCGTCCGGTAGATCACCTTCACGCACATCGTCTTGCAACGTATTAGCATCGTTGGCAGTCTTCTTGCTCTTAGGCACCTCAGTGGCTTTTTTGGTACCAGCCTCCATGCTAATAGTCTTATACTCTGGGTTGTAGTAGTGAGCATCACTATGCACATGAATTGGGAAGGTTACCGAATCCCAATCGATATGCCTTTGAGTGGCTTCTTGAGGACTATCTTCACTACCCGGCTTATCTGTTAAGACTGATTTAATAACATCTTCAAACTTGCGATTACCCGGATTCTTTACAAAACCTTCTACAGCACTATTAAACTTAGTTTGTAAACCACCCTTCTTACCATTTTTACCCTCAAGGTCTTTAATAGCGTACACAGTGCACACAAAGTCGCCATTTTCCTTAACTTTGCCATGTAACCAACCCCAAGTGCGCTCTACGGTATCATGCTCATCACCGTATAAGTAAAGGTTACGGTTGCAGTTTTTACCATGAACAGTACATTCATCCTTATTCTTTTCAGTAGCTCTTGTCCATTGTGATGGTTGTTTATCAATAAATTCACCGCTTGTAGTATTACCTTTTCGACCGGCAAGTGTCAGACCATTAATACCATCAATCTCATAGCTTTCAGGTTTACCAGTTTGTGGATTCTTTTTATAGCAAAGCATGCGCTGATAAATTTTTCCTTGCTTAGCACTTGACCATGAGTCAAAGAACATTGGCTTAGTGTTACCAGTAGCGTCGCCTAACACTTCATCTTTACGGAAACGCATACCATTGTTATCATTGTCTTCAATTCGTCTTCCGCCATATTGCGAATAAACATTGAGTTTTAAATCATTTTTTTGGATTGGTTGACTAGTTACCTCTACAGGCGCATACACAGGCTTGCCAAGATTACCAGAATCCGGATCTTCAGAAGTGGAACCATCTGGATAATGCACAATTACAGGAGCAAAATATTCACCAAGCGTTACAGTTTTTTCTGGAGAAAAAGTAACTTTGCCATATCTAGCGTCAGTAGTACTATCTTCAGGCTCATCCTTGCCTGATTTCTTGTTACTTTGCTTATTGACAAATTTATACCATGTAAGAACATGTTTACTATCCTTGGGATACTCTTTTAGCTCAAACCAAGTGCCTTTTGGCAACCTAGTACCATTCTGCACAAGCTCCTGTTGACTCTTGTCATTAGCTTTCACGCCGTTAGCACCAGAATGGCTTACTGGAGCAGCCGATTCTTTAGACTTACCACCAGCCTGCACATATACCTTATCGTATTGAGGATTATATTTGTGAGCCAAAGAATGCGCAACAAAAGTTACTGTCTTAGACTGCCAGTCGTATTTTCTAGTATTATTATTCAGAGTAAAGTCATGTTTTTTTGCTTTGGCAGCATTATCAAAATCAGTTTTTGCTTGGCTTCCATCTCTCAAAGCAAACACGCGGCAAACGTACTTACCGCCCTTATTAGGCATGCCAGAAATCTCACCACGCGAACGTTCAATAGTAAAAGCGTCACCATCATATAACTTTGAATTATTGCACGTTCCATTAGTGAAGCAAGATTCCTGCTCCTTATCATCAGCGTGAGGCCATTTTTCAGTCTGCTTAAAAGTCAAACCATTAAAAGTATTATCGTTATACTCCTTGGACAGGTCACTAAAGGTATAGTCTGACTTTTCTACTTTCCCACCTTTTTGCGTTGTTTCCTTCCAACAGAGTGACTTTAACGATATTTGACCAATTTGATACTGAGCCCACGAATCAATCCAAATACTTGGTTTGAGTGGATCGTTAACAGTAATAGTGACAGAACCATTATCTCCTAAATTAGATCCTGCATAACCGTTATGAATATTCAACTTCAGCTCAGAATCTTTAGGATTTGGACGCTTAAGATTAAGCGAAGCATACACTACGCTCTTATTAAAATCTCCATTTGCATCAGCATTACCTGCATCGTCATCAGTAGAACTAGAACCATCCGCATAGTGAACTACTACAGGAGTACGGTACTTCCCAGAATCTCCAGGATCCCTCCATTTGTTTGAATAAAAACGTACTTGCCCATTATTTTTATCTTGAGATTCTATGCGCGACCAACCAAGAACTGAATCGCTCTTTAGAGTATTCCTACCAGATTTTTTCGTATACTGTTGCAGTTCAAAAGTAGCATCTGACGGAAGAGGTCCAACTTGAACAATATCCGAGTGTTTCTTGCTTGCATCCTTAACACTTTGTGGTTTGGCAGTGTAAACAATCGGCGTAACATATCTCTGATCATCACCGGTTTTTTCTGTCAAATCAACTGGAGTATAAACAGGGTTGTACAAGGACGCCTGTGAAACGATCTTTATTTTAGTTGGGTGCTGCTCCGTAACGAAAGAGCCACGATCATAATACTTACAGTTATACGGGTATCTAGAAGGATTAGGATAAGTAATTTTTGTCCCAAATTCAAGAACTTTGCCCTTATCTTCTTTTCTAGGATTATAAGTTACATGACCAGTTCTGCTATCAATATACACAGAACCCTCAGGCATATTAGATGGAGAATTAACTACTTTTACACCTTTAGGAATTTTGTTAGTAAGTTCATATTTTATTCCAAGATTGGTAGGCAAATTAGTAGTCGTACCACCATCGTATTCAAAACTGCCCTCCGAAGAATTACCTTCCCACTCACCGGTTTTTGCAAACGGTTTCACTGTAACAGGACGATGATATGTAGTAATAGGAATATTATCTTGCCCATACTTTTTATCATCTGAATTATTGTATTGAGGGTATGAAATCTCATCACCATTTGTCGGATTCATTTTTACTTGATGCTCAATGTAATCAGGAATACCATCACCATCAGTATCAAATGGACCCATAGCAGCCCACTTGTTACGTGTACCACTTCCCCAACTGCTAAGAGTACCATTTGAATTCCAACCAGCGATAATAGGCAATGTTTCCGGATTAACACCATCCTCAACGAAAGCCTCTATGTGCCACTTATATCCATAAGTGGTATCAGCCTGTCCCCAATCGGCTAGCACGCGACCAAACTTATTGCTGGAATCATTTGGATTATGCGGACTACCTCGCCATTTACGAATTTCACAAAAACCATATTGATTCTTAAATTCGCCGCAAGTAGCGTTATCGCCATATTTGCCAAAAGTTGCATTCCAAACAGTCTGAAAATCGTCATCGCCATCAGCGTAAGAGTAATTCCTACCTGTAGCAAATTCTGCAGGACGTTGATGATTATGTTTTACTTCATTTGAAAATACAAATTTATGTAATCCATTGTCAAAAGTACGCACTGTTTTCGTTCGTGTAATGTAAACAGAACTCTTATGATTTTCATCCCCATCCCTAAGACCCTTTGGAAGAAAAACAATAAAAAGCGGTCTACCTTCCCAAGACGCACCATCCTTAGGCTGATTGCCGTGAGGAAGTTGTTTCAACGAAGCAGAAGCAAACCCAATGGACTCCTGGTTGAAAACAATATCCCAGCTGATCTTAGTTCCGCTTTTGCCATAATCACTATCCCACTGATTATATTCGATATTCGGATAGGTAATAGAGATATCACGAACAGCATCGCCAACCCAGAAGTTTCCATCAGTAAAGTAGCCATTGCCAGCGTAATCCCACCAAGCCTGAGTTGCATTAGCTTCTTTTACCGGCGGCACTATGAGCATGGTTACTATGGTGGCAAAGGTGACAATTATTGCGAGAATCGAGTTTTGCAAGATATGCGATTTTCTTGCTGTTTTACCTACGTATGAGCCTAATGAATCATTCTCAGATGATGAAGAATATGAGGAAGAAGATGATGAAGAATTTACTTGCATATTTGAGTACGAATAAATTGGCGCACTGTGGTAATCGGAATCTGGGCGCGTTGAATAGGTAGAGTCAGAACCAGCAGGCGCATCTGCCACGCTATTCGCATTGTCAGTATCGCTCACAGAAAAAACCTTCTGCGCAATACGGCACACGCGAGATGTGAAACGAGCAAACTTTGCAGGTAACATAATCGACTCACCTTCGATTATCATTTTTGGCTAGTTTGTACATCCTAGCCATTTTGGCAATTTCGGCTATTGCATAAGCAACACCCTGCTTTTACATGAATCCCAAAATTGGGCAGAATACTACACGTATCCAGTACAGAAGTACTAAGAGCATTCAAATACATGAACTAGCATTTAGCAATCGCAACATTTACACAACGCTTAATGCAATTCCACATGTGAGCACAACAATAAAGCAGCAGAACGCGCAGCTTTACTAAAGTACTCAAGCAAAAGCATTTAGCAAATATACCCCCCCCCCCAGAACGAATTGCAAGTTAAAACCTCTACAAATCGCGGAGTGCGTAAAAGTTTTTATAATGATTGACTTTTGCAAAAAAATCTATTGAATACTAGATAATAACCGAATACTTTTATGTAGCAGGTGGAGTGTTTTTTGTGACCCGCGTGTCGCAAAAAAACACAACATCTTGTGGCTTGGAGTGCCATTAACCACAAGCGCGAGCAAATCGTAAGGCTAAAGCCCGTGCCCGAGCGCAAAAATCGCAGCTAATCTGCGCGCAATGTAGTGCGATTGTACTGGATTTCAGCGTTTTGTGATACAAACGCACTACATATACACACAAAACTGTAGTGCGATTGTACCGAATTTCGGCGTTTTGTCGCTCGCGCAGGTTAGCTGCGCTCACGTCTTCGCCACACGTAAAGTCCACTGGACTTTACGTTTGAGCGGCTCAGCGCTCCGAATTGCCTTTTCGCGCTGCGCTTTAAGCGAAAAGGCAGGTCGTCGCGCAAACGCACTACATCACAAAGCGAAAAGGCAAGTCGTCGCGCAAACGCTTTACCGAAAATGTAGCTCTAGTCGTGTGCCAGTTTGTTTACGTTCAGGCCAATTTACAAAAGTAAGAACACACTATCTATAAAATGCTCTCGTTATACAGCCCAACATCATTTAACATTTGCAACGCTTTAATCATATAAGCATATGACAATGGATTAGTGTTTCGAATACTACTAATCTTTTTCATACCACTTATTTTCAAACACACATCTCTGTATTCATCTGGATTTGTAATACGTCTGAAAACAGTTTTGCCAGTTAAAATGCATGCAGCAAGATACATTACTTCGCTAGCATAAATACAAGCATTCTCGCCATTGATTCTTTCGGAAAAAACATGACCCTTAATAGCATTTATACCTAAAGAAAAACTCTCATAATCATTTGAATTTACAGAACCTCTGCCCATAATACAAATGCAACTATCAATAGTATCTTTTAAGCAATCCGATGAACTAATACTAAGATTCCTATACTCAAGCTCAATTTGAGAAACTCTGTTATAGGATTTAACTACTAAGTTGTAATCGTCCATTTCTTGTATAAGCGTCCAACAATCAAACAATTGCTTTATAACCTCTAACTCCTTGCCGTCACCTAAAAGAATGCCAGTAGTATGAGGTGCAAACGCAGTGAGTTTATCTCCTAAAATACAATTTTTATTAGGAACATTTACAATAAGATTGTTATCATCGCTTAAAAGGAACTTATTCTTAATTGGATATTTAACTATATCTTCGTATGGATTATTCTCAAACAAGACATCTAACAGCACGTTAATATCTTTACCAGTTCTTGGAGAAAGAAAATGGAATCTAAAATGACGCTTTTCTATGTTACGAGAGCTTTCCCGAATATTCTCTTCTACACTTATAAACGGGAATATTTTCCCAGCTTTTTCAATATAAGCATCAATATCTGTATTCGGATTAACAATAATATCAATATCAGTGCTTAAACGCTTTGGAGAATTAAGCATAACTAAAAGAGACGTTCCGCCCTTAAATATAAAGGGAAGACCAACTTTAGCAATCGCCTCAAGCAAACCAAAAGCAAAAACAGTTCTCTCTAATATAGAAGGATCAGATTTCGTTTCAGCCCTAAGCCTAGAGAGTGTTCTGCTGTAAAATTTTCTTTAAGAAACATAACCACCTTCTATCCTTCTAGGTACTTTACGAGCATATTCCTGCGATTCCGCCTTGCTGCGTATCTAAGCATTCTCACTTTATCGAGAAGATATACACTTTTAGCCTGCGCAATAACATCACTAAATTCAGCGATACTATAAGTTGTAGATATTAATTTATCCGATAACATATCAACAAGAATTTTCTCTAAGGTTATTGAATGAAAATCAGTTGACAAATAAGAATCCACTGCAAAAACTGGAGACTCAGATATCATATCTGTTACAACAATACAATCTTTTGACCAATACAAATCAAATTCTTTTTTACTAGGATTATACATAACATTTTTATATCCAGCTTCTTGAAGAAATCGAAAAACATATATACTGCTTTCTTTCTCAACTTGCAAAAAAATTGTATTTTGAGCAACTAAATGATTCAAAAAATCATTCATTAAAACTGTTTCAAAGACTGTAAAAAGAACGCGGGGATATTTTCTAGCAATAACCTTTATTAATTTAATAGCCTTATTGGAATAATCTGGATAATACTGTTTTTTGCGAGAAGCTTCTGGCAGACTATACGAATCATACCCAAGCCTAAGCAATTTTCCATTGCGAACTAAAGACGATATAGACCAATGATAAGTACTATTTGACATATTTGACTTCAACGATTTAAGCTTGCTCACTAATTCCCCATGAGAATAAGTTCTGCTTGCACTAATTTCGTCAAGCACTTCTTCATACCACTTCATGTTTTTATTGCCCTCTTCCCTCTTATAAAAACATTATAACGCACATCGGCAAATCTTATAGTTTTTTGCCGATATCTAGTTACTATTTATCTAGCATTTCATCTATTAAACATAAAGTCAATATTCAAATGTAAATACCGTATAGAGCACGAAAGATAATAACAAAATATAAAAAGACAACACTTGCTAAAGACAGCAACATGTCGCTATACAAACGCACTACAAAAAGCGGAAATGTCGTTCGCGCGCTAAATCGCCGCGCTCAAACAGATCGTCGCGCAAACACACTACGCTCTAAACGCGAAGGCAGGTCGTCGCGCACATTTGGAGCAAAACACTAGAACATTATAAAACCCTAAAACTCTAACTCGGGATTCTTTAACAACTCATCAAACATCGCATGATACAAGCACAAATTAAAAGATTCTATTTGCATAATAGTCGAGATTTTGCCGCCAGCATCTTTCGACGAAGCGCCACAAAGGTAGACAGTCTCATCATCCGTACCATAATCTATAACAACATACCTATCGTGATACTTCCTACCAGCAGTCTTAAACTTCAAATCAACACTAGGATAATCGCTTACAAAATCGCTCAACATACTTTCCGTAAGCATATTCTTATTCCTAGCATTATCACTAAAAACTACAATTTCAACACCTTCACCAGCAAAGCGTAATAATTCCAACGTTTTAAGACCAATATAATTATCTACAACATAAATGCTTCTCTTAGCTGACTTATATATTTTGCAATACGCAAGATCCGCTTCTATTTTGTTACCGTCCATAAGAAGAAAATGTTTATACGAATCTGGATTAATAAAATTATCCATTACCTTATTAAAATCTTCCTTCGTTGCCATTTTAGATTTTATTTCCGCTATGTCTTTAGTATTCCGGCTTGTTTGAATCGCAAGCTGCGCTAACTCGTTCGCGCCAATAAAATCCTTATTTTCAACAATATAATCCTTCATTTGCTTAAAAGTTCTAATAAGCGCTTTCGACTGCATTGTGGCAAGTTCGCCTCTTAACACTGTCATGAGCATATAAATACCTTGCTCAGTAAAAGCATATGGAAGCTTTCTGCGACCACCCCAACTTGATGTAGAATTTTTTGACATCAAGTTTTTGAACTCATCAGCGGTTAGCTGAAACATAAAGTCGTTATCAAATTTTTCTATGTTATTTTTTACTTGTTGATTGAACGCTCTTGTACTGTATCCGTATATTTCAGCTAAATCCACATCAAGCATGACTTTTTGATTGCGAATGTTATAAATTTTTTCTTTTATCGTTTTAGCGTCTATAAGCGCTTTAGATGGCACGCTTCTAGTGTCCGCGATAATTAAATTTTTATTCTGCTCTACCATAAGACACCTCCTAAAAATGTACGTAAAACCTAGCGCCGTGCAACAAAAACTACACTTCTGACACAATCCCCATAAATCACAAGCAAAATTACAAAATCAATCGCAAGCCATATAACATCTAGCAACTAGCAAAACTAGCATGCATCAGCGCATAAATATAATTCTACAAAACAAGAGGATTTACCGAAAATGTTGCTCAAAACCACAAAATCAACAACAAAAAACGGAAATATCGCTCGCGCGCTGCAGAGCATTGCAAAACGTTACGAGTTTGATAGCACTACGATACAATTAACAAAGTCAAAGCAAAACACACAGCAAATAACGCAAAGACACAAACAACGCGGAGGCGCACTACGATCAGCTTAATTAGGCGGCAGATTCTGCCAGAGTTTATACCAGTTGGAGCGCGGATTGTGGTGCGAACGTACAAAATTGCACAATTAGGCTGCGGCGAAAGATTGCAAAACGCTGGCAGCGCGCAAGCAAACAATGACAGTGCTAAAACAGACGACGCCAACACGCAAAAAATCGAATACCACGACGCGATTGGTCACGTAATCAGCTGGGACGGAGCAACATTGCACCTTATGCGCGACGCAGCAGCAAACGGAAGCCGACCCGAGCAAGAAATGTTCATCAACGCGCGCGCAATCGTAAGACTAAAGCCAATACCCGAGCGCAAACATCGCAGCTAATATGCGCAAGGCATGTAGTGCGATTGTACTGAATCTCGGTGCATTTTAATACAAACACACTACATAAGTAGCGCAAGGCAGGTCGTGTCGTTCGCGCGGTCTAAGCGCGCGAACGATTCGACGCACTTTGTAGCTCTAATTAGCATTTTGAGCAAAAAATTACGCAACCACGCCGTTAGAAATAAGCTCGCGCGCAACCTCGCGATACTCCTTAGCAGTCTTATGCTCAGGAGCAAAAATCGTAATCGGAACCGCCGCGACAGTGGAATCTGGTAACTTAATCGAACGCGAAATCACAGAATGCAAAACGCGCCCCTGGAAAGCCTCGTAAATCCTTTGCAAAACCTCTTCGCTGTGCAAAGTGCGCGTAAACATGGTAACGAGCACGCCAAACACTTGCAAATCTGGGTTAATTCTGTGCTGCACTTTTTCAATCGACTGCATAAGCAGCGCCACGCCTCTAAGTGCAAAGAACTCCGCAGCAACAGGAATAATCACACCATCCGCCGCCGTAAGCGCGTTGACGGTAAGCAAGCCAAGCGAAGGCTGGCAGTCAATAATAATAACGTCGTATTCGTTACGAACCTTGCGCAACACTCCAGCCAAAATCTGCTCGCGACCAACCTCGGTAACAAGCTGAACCTCGGCTGCCGAAAGATCAATGTTTGCAGGCATAACATCAATGTTTTCTGTGGCAGTGTGGCGAATCACATCGTGCACGTCTACAGAAGAATCAAAAAGCGCCGTGTAAACAGTGTTATCAAGCGCGTTCGCATTAATCCCAAGCCCCACCGTTGCAGCGCCTTGCGGATCGAAGTCAACAATTAAAACGCGCCTACCGTATTGACTCAGCGCACCAGCGATATTGATGGAGCTGGTAGTTTTACCAACGCCACCCTTCTGGTTACACATAGCAATAATGCGCGCAGGACCGTGCGTTGTAAGCGCATCGGGCGCGCGGAAAGTCTCATATTCGCGTCCAAGTAAATCAGTAGGCATACGCTCCAGTCTATCAAAAGGTATGTTCAGTGGATTTGCGCGATGCGGCGGCGAATATCACACCTATCTTGCGCGCGGATGGCTCATAACATACGCCTCCATAAGCGCGTCTGGACTTATATGCGTGTAGATCTGCGTTGTTGTAACGGATGCATGGCCAAGCAGCTCCTGAACTGTACGAACGTCGGCGCCGCCCGAAATCAAATGCGTTGCAAAGGAGTGACGAAGCGTGTGCGGATGCAATTCTTTGCCGATTTTTGCCATCTTGCCAGCATGCGAAATCGCCTCCCACGCGGATTGACGAGAAAGCGATTTGCCGCGTTTGTTTAGGAAAATCATGTGAGAATTTGCGGATTTTGACGCGGATTTTGACGATGAGTTTAAGGACGATTTGAGTTGTAACTCTGCGGTTGCTGGCGACTTTTGCGCGCGACTTGCAAGAATCGGCCTAGCTTTATCTAAATAATCGCGCAACGCACTAACCGCGCACTTTCCAATCGGCACAAGCCTCTGCTTTTGCCCCTTGCCGCTAAGCCGCACAACTGATTCCGCCAAATCAATGTCCTCGAATTTTATGCCAACCGCCTCGCTCACGCGCGCGCCAGTCGCGTACAAAAATTCCACAAGCGCGCGGTCTCGAAGCGAGATGGCATCCGTGCTACCAAAGCCACCAGCAGCATCGATTACGCGCTCCACTTCGCTAATGCTGAGCACGTCTGGAAGATGCTCCGACTGCTTTGGCGCTTTGACTTCTGCAGAAGGGTCGCTTGCGATTTGCGCGTTGGAAAGCATGAATTTGTTCCACTCGTGTATGCTTGCGATTCGCCGCGCAATCGTGCGAGGCCCTAACCTTTGCGCTGCCATTGCTTGTGATGACATTGCTTGTGATGACATTGCGCGCACGTATTCTTCAATATCTAGTTGCGTGATTTTGCTAACATCGTTGATTTTTCGGACTTCGCGCAGCCAGTTCGTGTATTTTGTAAGATCCGACTCGTATGCTTCAACGGTTTTTGGCGAAAGCCCGCGCTCCACGCTTATGTGGTTTAGAAACTGCTGGATTTTTGGGGAAAATGGCGATTGTTGCGGTTGATTTGCATGCGATTGTTGCGATTGATTAGTGCTCGGCTGATGCGGTTTCTGCGATTGGTTCATGCTCGGTTGCTGCGATTCGGTCATATGATAATTATATGCCGCTCGAATCTACCAGTTCGAGTTGCGCAAATCGCAAGTAACCACAGAATCGCTAAACGACACGCAAACAATCTGCTCGCCACTTTGCGCGCTTTGAATCAGCTGACTTTGCCAATCACCTGGGCAATCAATCGCAAATCGAAGCTCGCGCAAATCGCCAGCTGACTCATCGCAAGCAACCGCGCGCTCCTTATACTTGTATTCGCGCCAAGAATCAGCCTTAGCAAAAAACGCGCGCTCATCGCACTCATTGCACTCATCGCTCCCCTCAAGCATCTTCTTAGCAAAACTCAACTCCGCAATAACGCTACCCAGCAAATCCGCCACATTTCGCCGATTTTCCACAACCATCGCACGCGTGCGATTCGGGTCTGTAAGCGCCACTCGCGTCATATCTCTCCAAGAACCAGCCGACATTTGCAACGCAACATTGCGATTCTCGTTTTCACACAAAACATTCGCAAGCGCTGTAGAAACAACGTGCGGCATGTGTGAAATCAGCGCCGCAGAAGCATCGTGTATAGAATCGTTCAACACAAGCGCGCGGTTTCCACACAGATTAACAATCACGCGCAAAATCGCCAAAAATCGCCAAAAATCGCTGCTTTCATCAACGCTAACTGCCCAAAGCGCACCGCGCAGCAACTCCGCGCTCGAAGCCTGCCAACCCGTAAACTCGCTTCCAGCCATAGGATGCGCGCCAATGTAGCAATCGCCAAGACCTGCAGCCTTAACCTGCTCTCGCACAAGCCCTTTAACGCTGCCAACATCCGTCAAAGTAGTGCGCTGCTTGTTGATTCCGCGCGAAATCTCGCCAAGAACTTCTGGCATAGATGCAAGCGAATTGCACAAAATCAAAACATTCGGCTGCATACGCGCAAGATCCACAACGCTTTCAACGCAAGTGATTCCAAGGGCGCGCGCCTCGCTGTACATTGTTTGATGGCGATTATACGCGTACACTTTGCAAGAGCCCGCATCCACCAAACGCTTTGCGATTGATCCGCCAATAAGTCCAAGTCCTACAATACCAACAGAAAATTTTTGAGAAAATTCAGCATCTTCTACCATAATAATTCTCTTTCTGCACGCATTACGTTCAAAGTACTCAAATCGCTCGAAGCCTCAATGCACACTCCACCATTTGGCAGCATCCAATCATTCATAATCGGATTATTGCGATTATTAGAAGGGTACACTGCTAAAACTCGAACCCAATCACCATGTTTAACAACTTCTTGAATCATAGCTTTACACGTAGAATCCCAAGGAGCAGAATCAACAGTTGCAATAAAACTATATAAACCATCTTGACCCTTAATCGGCCTAGACATAAAAGAAGTCATATTAAGACCATGATCGCGCACAACGTCAAGCAAATTTGCTAGCACTCCAGCACCTGTACAACGCGGAATAAAAGCAATAATCGAAGAAAAAGATGAATAGCATTCGCGATGCATACTAACAAAATTGAAAGCCTCATCTCTAGGAGCTAACACTAAAAACTCAGTGCGCGCGCCAGAAAAATCTTCAACGCCTTCGCTCACAATCTGCCTATTGTATAAATCAGCACAAATTTTAGGGCACAAAGCAACTTCGCCAGGAACTAAATCCCTACAAGCAGCAGCGTTTGAAGACGCGGTTTTTTCTTTCAATCCATGCTTTTGAGCAAACTTACGGCATTGCGCCAACGCGTGAGGATGAGCAACAATAGTCGAACAGTTATCGATTGAATCCGACTGGCAAACAACAGCATCAAAACTTATATCAACGCCCAAGCGAGCAATGCCAACCATATTTTTTGCATCAATTAATAAATCTAAATTAGGTATTACTACGCCTTCAATATTGTTTTCCCATGCGATAATACCCAAATCGTGACAATCTTCAATTTTGCTAGCGATATTACAAATATTCTCACACGCAGTTGGAATAAGACGCGAAGCACCTAACGATTTACATTGCTCTTTAACTTTTAAAGCCGCTTGATGAGTAAAAGAACCTTCTGGCCCTAAATAGCATAATTTGCGGTCACTACTGCTGTTCTTATTACTATTCATGACTATATTGCTATTCATGACTATTCCTCAAACTACTTTAAGACTAATAAGACTAAGACTATAAGACTAAGACTATAAGTAAGACTACCTTACACTGATTTGGCACCACTTATTTAGCGCCACTACCACTTATTTGGCGCCAGAAATAACAAAGAATTTATTAGGCATACAAAGCAAAACTGCGTGAGCAATAATCACGCCATAAAGCCAAAAATATCCAGCATTTTGTGCAATCCACGGAAGATTATCCACACCAAAGCCAATGGCAACTAGCACGCCGCGAAACGCGCCAAAAACTCTAAACCATCCAAGCGCAATCATCCACACAACCGAACAGCACACGATTGCGTACAAAATAAAGCCAAACATGCCACAAAGCATGCGAGCAAAACACGCGCTCAAAGTAACAAGCAAAAGCGCGATTACAAGACCGTACGGAAAGCCGTACATAGCTCCCATTCGGTGCGCAAAAGTGCCCAAAACCGCGCAAAATACCGCCAAAACGCATAAAGCCGCACACTTGCTAGCAAATAGCACGGAATGCGACTTTATGTTAAACATCATTTTGAGGAATATTTTAAGCGATATTTTAAGAAATCACGCTAAATTTACGCAGCAATCACGCAGCGTTGTTGTTCTGCCTACGCTGCTTAGCGCGCCACTTATACCATTCATCACGGCTCAAAATAATCTTGCGCACGCGAATCGACTCAGGTGTAACTTCCACGCACTCATCTTCGTTAGCAAAGTCAAGCGACTCTTCCAAGCTCATCTTAATTGGTGGAGTCAAAGTCTCAAGCACATCTGCTGTAGAAGAACGCATGTTAGTCATATGCTTAGCAAGCGTAATATTAACATCCAACTCGTCCGGCTTATTGTTAATACCAACGATTTGACCTTCGTACACAGGGCTTTGCGGATCCACAAAGAACACGCCGCGCGCCTGCAAACGCTGCATAGCGTAAGGCGTTGCAACACCCTTACGATCGCAAACCATGGAGCCATTCTGACGAGTTACAATCTGACCAGCCCAAGGCGCATAGCCTGCGGAAATAGAGCTTGCGATTCCCGTTCCGCGAGTTGCAGAAAGAAGAGCCGTGCGGAAGCCAATAAGACCGCGAGAAGGAACAGTAAATTGCAAGCGAATCCAGCCAGATCCGTGATTGCTCATAGAATCCATGCGACCCTTGCGATCCGCCATAAGCTGCGTAACAGTACCCATGTATTCTTCTGGAACGTCAATCGTAGTGTTTTCCATAGGCTCGTTAATTTGGCCGTCAATCGTCTTAGTAACAACCTGAGGACGGCCAACTGTAAGCTCGTAGCCTTCGCGACGCATTTGCTCCGCCAAAACTGCCAGCGCTAACTCGCCACGACCCTGAACTTCCCAAGCATCTGGGCGGTCTGTTGGAAGAACCTTAATAGACACGTTACCAATAAGCTCGCGATCAAGCCTATCCTTAATCATGCGCGCTGTAAGCTTGTGATCCTTGCCCTCTGTGCCAGCAAGCGGCGAATCGTTAATGCCGAAAGTCATGGAGATAGCTGGGTCGTCAACGTGAATCAATGGAAGAGGCTTTGGATCGTTCTGATCCACAATCGTCTCGCCAATCATAATGTCGTTAACGCCTGCAACTGCAACAATATCTCCAGGACCTGCAGATGCAACAGGAGTGCGCTCCAAGCCTTGAGTGCGCAAAAGCTCGGAAACACGGAAGTTTTCAATCGAGCCGTCTACACGAGAAAGCCCGTAAGTCTTGCCCTTTTCCAAAATACCATTGTAGATTCGCACTAAACCTAAGCGGCCAAGGAAGTCGGAGGAATCGATGTTTGCAACGTGCGCCTGAAGAGGCGCGCCTTCCTCGTATTCTGGTGCTGGAATATTGGAAATAATGGAGTCAAAAAGCGGCTCCAAATTATCATTGTCTGGCAAACCGCCGTTTTCTGGCTGATTCAAGGATGCATAGCCAGCTTTTGCAGCACAATAAATAACAGGCAAATCAAGAAGCGAATCAATATCGAGGTCGATTCCTTCTTCAACAACATCTTGTGCAAGGCCTAGAAGCAAATCTGTAGCTTCGCTAACAACCTCGTCAATACGCGCATCTGGACGATCCGTTTTGTTAACGCACAAAATCACTGGCAGCTTTGCCTCAAGTGCCTTGCGTAGAACGAATCGAGTTTGCGGAAGTGGGCCTTCGGAAGCGTCAACAAGCAGCACAACGCCATCAACCATAGAGATGCCGCGCTCCACCTCGCCGCCAAAGTCGGCGTGACCTGGGGTATCGATTACGTTAATTGTAATTCCCTCTGGATGACCGTACTTTTCTGCAAGCGGGCCAGTGTATTGCACGGCCGTGTTCTTGGCAAGAATGGTGATGCCTTTTTCGCGCTCGAGGTCGTTGGAATCCATTACGCGGTCTGGCACTTCTTCTCGCTCGGAGAATACGTGCGACTGCTGAAGCATGGCATTTACGAGCGTTGTTTTACCATGGTCAACGTGCGCTACGATTGCCACATTTCTGATATCACCGCGAACAGTCATTACAAACCTCTTCCGTTTTATTTAGCCAAACCTAAACGAGTTTACTCGCGGCTTTAGACACGCCGCTCATGCAATAGCAGACTCGCTTGCGCCTTCTGGCAAATACTTGTCGTATCCTTCTTCTTCCAACTCGTCTGCAAGCTCTGGTCCTGCTGTTTTTACAAAGTGGCCTTGCGCAAAAACGTGCACAATATCTGGCTTAATATACTTAAGGATTCGCGTGTAATGCGTAACCATCATAATGCCCAAACCAGTGCTTTCTTTAGCACGATTTACGCCTTCCGAAACAATTCGCAAAGCATCCACATCTAGACCAGAATCCGTCTCGTCTAAAATCGCAAACTTTGGCTTTAGAATCTCTAGTTGCAAAACTTCCGCGCGCTTTTTCTCGCCGCCCGAAAATCCCTCGTTTACAGAGCGAGACGCAAACTTTGGATCCATTCTTAAGCGTTTCATTGCCTCGTTAAGCTCTTTAACCCACGAGCGCAAAGTCGGAGCCTCGCCACTCACTTCTGTTTTTGCTGTGCGCAAAAAGTTCGTCATCGACACGCCTGGTACCTCTACCGGGTATTGCATCGCAAGGAACAGCCCAGCTTTTGCGCGCTCGTCTGGAGTCATTTTCAAAATATCTTCGCCGTCTAAAAGCACCTGGCCCGAATCCACTTCGTACTTTGGGTGACCTGCCAAAGTGTATGCGAGAGTAGACTTTCCAGAGCCATTCGGACCCATAATCGCGTGCGTTTCACCAGAATTAACTGTAAGATTTACACCTTTTAAGATTTGCTTCTTGCCTTCTTTTGTTTCTACAGACGCGTACAAATCCTTGATTTCTAAAGTTGACATGTTTATCTCCTATTCTTCCGCATATTTCGATTCGTCGGCATTTACAGATTCGTCGGTTGCTTGCGATTTTTCGGTTGCTTGCGACTCGTTCGCATTTACAGATTCGTCAGTCTTAGCTAAACGCCTCTCAATCGCAGCCATCAAATGATCTACGATTTGCGGCACGCCAATCTCATCAATAAGCTCGTTAAAGAATCCGCGCACAACAAGCTTTCTAGCATCTGCCTCGCTCACTCCGCGAGATTGTAAGTAAAACAGCTCCTCGTCGTCGAATCTGCCAACAGAACTTGCGTGACCTGCGCCAATAATATTTCCGTTTTCGATTTCTAGATTTGGCTCCGAATCGGCAATCGCGCCAGGAGTTAGCACCAGGTTTCTGTTCAACTCGTACGAATCCGTGCCTGGAGCTTCTGGCTTAATAAGCGCGTTTCCAACCCACGTAGAATGCGCTCCTTTGCCGTACAGCGCGCCCTTATACACTACTCGCGACTTGCATTCTGGGTGACTGTGCACAACCATAGTGCGATGCTCAACATGCTCGCCTGGATCCACAAAATACATGCCAAGCATGTTCAAATCGCCCTTTTCACCGCCAAAATCCTGATCCATGCGGATTCGCACAACGTCTCCGCCAAGAGTGACCATTGTGTGACGAAGTGAAGCGCCCGCACCCACGTGAATCCTATGATTTCCAACGTGTTTGCTGCCTGAATCCCACTCTTGAATGAACGTTGTAGAAACGTGCGCATTATCTCCAAGAATGATTTCTACGCCTTCAGCAAGCTTTGCAACTCCTGTGTGTTCTACAATAATATCCGCATTTGTGCAGGAATCGGCTTCTATCACTAAGTGCAATGCGTCTAGTGATTTCACAGCGTCTAGTGATTGCAAGTTGTTTCCGTGGATTTGCAATATTATTGGCTTTGTAACTTCGCCACAAACATGCAAAACGTATGCCGACTTTGCAGAATTCCACGCAACAGCAGCCACTCGATCCGAAGGCTTCATTTCTGTGTGCGGAGCCTCGTTTTTTGGCAGAATTTGTAGCGTTGCGCGCGAATCGCCATCAACGCCTTTTAGCTCTACCGTAACGTTATTAGACGGCTCAAAGCTTTCAAAAAACTCATCGATTCGCTCAACTGGCGTGTATCGCCAATCTTCCTGCTTGCGCGTTGGAATAGCAAAGTCTTGCACGTTAAAAGAGCGCACGGATTTATCTGCACTAGAAGGCATTGCAGCAGGAACAGCATAAGGATCGTTAGGGTCTGCTACAGGAATATTAATTTCTTTTTCCGTCATTTTATTGCCTAAATTCTTTTTCAGATCTTCGCTCATCACCCCACGGATCCTTCCATTTGCAATTCCACAAGACGATTAAGCTCCAGAGCATACTCCATCGGCAGCTGGCGACTAATCGGCTCCACAAAGCCGCGCACAATCATTCCCATGGCCTCTTTTTCTTCCAGCCCTCGGCTCATCAAGTAGAAAAGCTGATCCTCGGAAACCTTGGAAACAGTGGCCTCGTGAGCCATAGAAACGTTATCTTCGCGCACGTCAACATGCGGATAAGTGTCGGATCTAGAAAAATCGTCAACAAGCAAAGCGTCGCACACAACCGAAGAGCTAGAGCCACTAGCGCCCTTAACAATCTTCACAAGACCGCGGTAAGCCGAGCGACCGCCGCCGCGCGAAATCGACTTAGCAACAATCGTAGAACTCGTGTGCGGAGCCAAATGAATCATCTTCGCACCCGTATCCTGATACTGACCGCGGCCCGCAAAGCTCAAAGACATAGTCTCCGCTTTTGCGTACGGCTCGGCGAGAATACAAGCAGGATACTTCATAGTAGCCTTGGAGCCAATGTTTCCATCAACCCACTCCATTGTGCCACCTTCGCGCACGTAAGCTCGCTGAGTTACCAAGTTGTACACGTTATTTGACCAGTTTTGCACGGTTGTGTAGCGCACGCGCGCATGCTTTTCTACAACGATTTCAACGTTTGCAGCGTGGAGCGAATCCGTGGAATAAATCGGAGCTGTGCAACCTTCAACGTAATGCACGTACGATCCTTCGTCTGCAATAATCAAAGTGCGCTCAAACTGACCCATGTTCGGCGTGTTAATGCGGAAGTAAGCCTGCAGCGGAATATCCACATGCACGCCTTTTGGCACGTACACAAACGAGCCGCCACTCCAAGCTGCGGTGTTAAGAGCCGCAAACTTGTTGTCGTCAACTGGAATAACAGTTGCAAAATACTTTTTTACAAGATCTGGATACTTTTGAACTGCCGTATCCGTATCCACAAAAATCACGCCTTGAGCTGCTAAGTCCTCGCGAATCGAATTGTAAATAACTTCCGACTCGTACTGTGCTGCAACGCCTGAAACTAAGCGCTTTTTCTCCGCTTCTGGAATGCCAAGCCTATCGTAAGTTTTGCGAATGTCTTCTGGCAAATCATCCCAAGTTTTCGCTTGATCGTGTACTGGGCGAACGTAGTACTTAAAATCGTCTGCGTCAAAGCCGCGCAAATCCACGCCCCAATCAGGCATCGGCTTTTGCAAAAACGCGCGGTAGCCTTGCAAACGAAGGTTTAGCATCCATTCTGGCTCGTGTTTGTCGGCAGAAATTGCGCGAACAACCGACTCGTCAATGCCCTTCTTAGCAGCTTCGCCTGCAGCATCCGAATCGTGCCAACCGTAATTGTATTCGCCAAATTCGGCAACGATTTGCTCGTCTTGGCGGATTTTATCTTCGTTTACGCGAGCGCGATCTGCTACATACTGGCTCATTTCAACGTCTGCCGCGCTGGATTCGGCGGCGCTTACCTTTGAGTCGCTGGATTCGTTTTGATTCGCTACATTCTTATTCGTCGATACGCTATTCATCAATGCGCTTGATTCAGGCTTATTTGAATCATCAACCACTGTTTTACCCTCCTATCAAGCTTATAAGTCGATTATACATTTAGCCACGCGGCGGCATTACGTGATTCAAATCACATCTTTTCATTCTCTCTATATGTCAATTAAACACAAAGAAAAATACTTTATTTTTTATTGCATTTTTATTAAAATCTTATTTAGAAAGGTGGTAATCTATATGACAACAAATACAGTGAACATTAATTTCAAGCTAAATGCAGACGATAAACGACTTATGGAAAATGTTTGCCGAGAGCTAGGACTTTCAATGAGTGCAGCATTCACAATATTTGCTAAGAAAGTTGGAAGAGAGCACAGAATACCATTCGAAGTTTCAGCAGATCCGTTTTACAATCCAGAGAATATAAGTCGTCTAAAAAAATCCATAGCACACATGGAAGAAACAGGCGGAACTATACACGAGGTCCCGCTCGATGATTAAAGCCTGGACAGATGAAGCGTGGGGGTGGAGCAAAAATCACGCACGCGGGAAGGCTTGCGAGTAGCGCTGCTTAAGAGCCTGAATAGAAACGTGCGTGTAGCGCTGCGTTGTGTTAAGCGACGAATGCCCCAAAAGCTCCTGAACCTCGCGAAGGTCCGCTCCACCGTTGAGCATATGCGTTGCAGCACTGTGGCGCAGCGCGTGCGGTGCAACATCTGGCACGTTTGCAGCAGCTGCAGCTGCATGAACAATACTCCTAACAATGCGCTGATCAATGCGCTTTGCTCGCGCGCCCAAAAACAGCGCTTGCGAGCTTTCTGCGTGCTTTTCCAGCAGCTCACTTCGACCATGCTCAATCCACTCTTTGCAAGCGTTTGCAGCAGGAACGCCAAAAGGCACAACGCGCTGCTTGTTTCCTTTACCTGTAACTTTTACAGTGTGATTTTCAAAATCCATATCTTGCACATTAATGCTTGTAAGCTCCCCCACGCGCATGCCCGTTGCGTATAAAAGCTCTAGAATCGCAGCGTTTCTAAGGGCGATTGCATGTTCTTGAGGGGATTTTTTGGGCGATTTTTGTGGCGTATTTTCTTTACGCTCGGAAGCTTGCGACTTTTGCGCGCGCGGCTTTTTTTGCGTGCAATTTTGCGGAGTTGAATCCTGCTCAGTTGAATCCTGCGCAAAGTTATCCGCGCAATTATCCGCATAATCAAGCAACTTTTGCGCTTGCGCTTCGTCTAAAACAGTAGGAAGCTCATTAGCAATCTTAGGAGTTGCAAGAATTTGCGCAGGATTCGCGCTAATCAAACCAACGTGCGTAGCCCACGCAAAAAAGCCGCGCACAGCTACCACTTTGCGCGCCAAACTCGAGCGCGCGTGATTCTTGTTAAGCCAATACATCCATTGGCGCAAAACACTCGTAGAAACCTCGCGCAAATCGCAAAAACCATTGCGATTGCACCACTCTAAGCATTGCAAAACATCAGCGCTATACGCGCGCAAGGTGGCGCTTCCAAGGCCTTTGTTTGCGCGCAAATAGTCAACGTAGCGCGCACAGTGGTAGCGTAAGTCGCAAAAGTCGCAAGCTTCCGTTGACGATACCAAATCATCGTCAAATAATAAATCATTATTATTACGACTGCTAGCCATAGAACCGCCTCGAATCGCCTATATAACAGCAATCAGAAAGACCTAATTACCGCTTTCTCCGCTCGACTTACGCCTTCTATCCAACACATGCCAAGCTTTATCTGCAGCCGCAAGCTGAGCCTTGCGCTTGCTAGAACCATCCGCCTCGCCGAGCAGCTCATCACCACTTTCGTGCGCCAAAACAGCACGCGCATGGAACACGGGCGCATAATCTGGGCCAGAAACCGACATCCTATATTGCGGCTCGTCAAGCCCCATCTCGTGCGCCAAAACCGTAAGCGAAGTCTTCCAATCCAACGCAGGGCCTTCTGTAAGAACCTCCGCCAAAGTGTCGTCAATCAAGCGATGCACTACAGCGCGCGCCTCGTCAATGCCATGCTCAACAAAAGTTGCGCCAATAAGCGCCTCCACAATATCGCACAAAATCGAGTCTTTTTGAGCGCCGCCATGCTCCATCTCGCCATGACCCAAAAGAATATACGGCCCAACGTGCAACTTATCTCGCGCAACCGCGCTCAAAGCCCACTCCGAAACAGCCTTAGCGCGAAGCTTAGCCAACTGGCCTTCCGTCATGTCTGGGTGAGCAGAAAACAGCGTTTCTGTAGAAACAAGCTCCAAAACAGCGTCTCCCAAAAACTCTAGACGCTCGTAGTTTTTAGTGCCTGGATGCTCGTGCGAAAAAGATCGATGAGTGAGAGCCTCAACAAGCAAATCTGGAGAAATCGTAGTGCCGAGCGCGCGCAAAAGCTCCTGAGTGGGGTCACCATTCTGCGTGTGGCCATCTTGAGTGCGCGCAACGCCAATGCTGCCAGTTCTAGTATTTTCTGGATGATTTGGGTCCTTGTACGCGCTATTTTGAACGTCATTTTTGACGTCACTTTGAACGTCACTTTTGTCATTACTTTTGACGTCACTTTTTACATCATTTTGAACGTCATAGTGATCTTTTGTATTGTTCCCACTCATATTTTCAACATTATAGCGCATGCGTTGAAGTCATTAATTTGCGCTATATGCTTCCCGACTTTGTAGCATATTTGACAAATCGTTCGCGCGGATTAGCCGCGCGAACGTCTTCGCTTGCGTTGAAAGCACACCGTGCTTTCAACCTTAAGCAAGCTCAGCGAATCGAAGTGCATTCGCGCGCTACGCTCTAAGCGCTCATGCAAGTCGATTCGCGCTTTTGTACCAAATTTGACCTAAATCACGTACATTTTCGGGAAACAACAAAAACTAGGAAAAAAACAAAAACCCTGCCACCCGTCGATGGCAGGGTTCTCTTAAAATACAACCTACTTGGTGTGCGCAGAGCGAATTGCTTCGCGATACACGCGACCGCGGAAGTTACCGCAGGTTGGGCAAGCCATGTGAGACAACGCTGGCGAACCGCAGTTCGGGCAGGTAATAGTCTGCACGGCAGAAGCCTTCCAATTGGCGCGACGCGAATGAGTATTAGCGCGCGAGGTCTTGTACTTTGGCAGTGCCATAATCTTTCCTCTATTTCGTTCAACCGATTGAGCTTAAGCGTTCTGTATATTACAGCAAGCGCCATACATTATTCAGAATCGCACTACATGACAGGTAATCGTTCGCGCGGATTAACCGCGATTTTGCGATTTTTCAAGCTTTTCCTTAAGACCTTCAAGCGCCACAAAACGAATATCCGTAACGTCGTGATGATGCTCTGGATGCTCATTCAGATTCTCGCCACACTGCGAGCAAAGCCCCTTGCAATCTAGCTCGCACAAAGGCTTAAGTGGCAACTCGCTAACCATCGTGTCTCGAATCAGCGCCTCAATGTCGGCAAAATCGCCGCCACCAACCAGCGGATACACATTTCCAGAATCGTCGCCCTCGTCCCAAATATCAGCATCTTCTAAATCATCATTAGAGTTATTAGAACGCGCGCCGCCATTTGCGCTCTTGCCGCCTTTGCCGCTTTCCACGCGCGCAAAAAACGCGCACACATCAACAGGCCAATCCCTATGCAACGGCATCAAGCATCGCGAGCACTCTGCATGTACTCGCGCCGTAATCGTGCCCTGGAACATAAGCCCGTCCACAACGGAATCAAAATTGCCGTCTACTGTAACATCGCTCCCTGGCTGCACGCCAATAACGCTGTCTCCAATGCCCTCTGGCGCTGGGAACGCGCGATGCAACTGCATGCTACTTCCCGCTCGCGCCGCCATTTGCGCAACTGGTACCGCCCACAAAGACTGGGAGGGATGCGATGTCATTTTAATTCCTTTCGTCGTCGCTTCTTTCACTGCTTTCGCTGTCAAATTCGTCATCTATCTTACTCGCAGCCTGATTTTGCACATGTGCAGCTGCGCGTCTACGCTCTTCCAAAACGCGCTGACCTGCTTGAACGTCTTGCTCAAGCTTATCTAATTGCTGCTTTAAGCCTTCCATAACCGTGGCACTGTACTGATCCGCACCGCGAGTAAGCTTTTCAGCCTTTGCTTGCGCATTGCTTACAATCTCGCGCGCTTGATTCTTTGCAATCGCAACAACATTTTCTTGACCTGCCAAGAATCTGGCTCGCTCCTGAGCTTCCTCAACCATTTGCGCAGCCTGACTTTGAGCCGAACTTACAACAGAATTTGCTTGAGCTTGAGCCGTTCGCAAACGCCTCTCTGCCTCTCGCATTAACGCACTAGCGCGCTCCAGCTGAACAGGCAGCATGTCTTTTAGCCTAGACAAATAATCGCCAAACTCTTCGCGATCCACCTTTGCCATTCCAGCAGCAAAAAGCACTCCCTTTGCGCTATTTAACGCCGTTTCCATCGTGTCGATTATGTCGTACACAGTAGTGAACTCTTCACGCGACTTTGTGCGCACTTCCTCACTAACGGTTTGCGGATCCGCTGCCTTAAACACGTTTTCTTCTTCGTCGTCAAACGCTATTGCGCCGCCGTCTTCTCGCTCGCGCAAATCTGGCATTGGGAACAAGTTTTGCGCATTATCGCCAGCAACCGCAGAATTGGCAGCCTCATCGCCAGCAACCGCAGAGTCGCCAGCAGCCGCTGAGTCGCTAGCAGCGTCACTAGCATCATCATTAACCTTACTTGCCGCAGGCACAGCGTCGTAAGCTTCAAAAGCAGCACTAGGCGAATCGTCGTTGTTTGCAATCACTGGATTTAATGGCAACTTTTGGCTGCGATTTGCCGATACTTGGCTTTCCATTGTGTCGTCTTCGTTTTCGCTCATTTTCGCTCCTTCGCTAAGTAGCTGCTCTCTTATCTCTTAACAATTTTATTGTATGTATTTTAGTACGTATTTATTTAGTACGTATTTATTTTAGTAATATTGTACTTATTTCGGTGATATTTAACTTGCCATTACAATATTTCGCTAATTTTATGATTACGATACATTTGTTTTAGAAAAAACGCTTTGCAAAAGTGGAATCACATTATTTGGCACCATTCCCGAAACATCGCCACCATGACGAGCCACATCTTTTACAACAGAGCTAGAAACATGCTCCAAAATAGGATCCGCTGGCAAAAACATGGTTTCAATGCCAGCCAACTTGCGATTAACCAGCGCCATTCCAAGCTCCGCCTCGTAGTCACCATTTTGACGCAATCCCTTAACGATTACGGTTGCTCCAACTTTTTTGCAATAATCTGTAATAAGACCATCTGTAGAAGAAACAACTATTTTACACGCTGGCGATTTAGCTGCACCGCGCAAAGGTGGCGCAAACTTGCCGATTGGCGAATCGTCTTTTAAGTCTTCCAGCGCCTTGCGAATAATATCCACGCGCTCCGACTCGGAAAACATGGGCGTTTTGGCCGCATTAACCGCCACTAAAACATGCACTTCGTTAAAAAGATGCGTACAACGTTGTATCACGTCTAAGTGTCCGGCTGTAACGGGATCGTAGGAGCCTGGGCAAACAGCTATAGTCATACTTTTAGGTTACCACGAATCTGCCACGAGCTAGACACTGGTTATGCAGGAATCAGCCACGAGCAGGCACAAGCCCACTACAGATTCGTTAGATTTGTATCACTCATGAGACATTTGTAACATTTTTTGGCTGATTTTCGTTATATTTGTCTCGCTCATGAGACATTTGTAACATTTTTTAGCCTAAATTCGTTATATTTGCATCATTGATGAGACAAATCTAACAAATCTGAGATGAAACACTTGGCAGATGTATCGTTTGATTGTTTGTTGCGATTATGGCTTATGCTTGTATAAACATAAATCGCAAGCAACAAAACATGATTTATGCAAACATGATTTGTGCAAACACGATTTGTGTGAAAAGGATTTGTACGAAAGGGATGCAATGACGTTTTCAAATGATTCATCTTCAAATGATTCAAAATATGGCGATAGCTTAAACGCTGCTAATTTGAACGCTGTTATGGAAGACGATTCGCAAAGCCTCCCAGATTCTGGGTCTAGCACAAGCACAAGCGTGCTCGAAAAGCCAGAAGTAGACGAATCCGCAAAAATGGACGATGGCGGCGACGCAGACCGCTTTGCACACTACGTTTCCAAAGATCGCGTAATCGAATCGCGCTTGACTGGCCGCCCTGTTGTGGCGCTGTGCGGAAAAGTGTGGATTCCAAAACGTGAAGCAAACGATTACCCTGTTTGCCCAGAGTGCAAAAAAATCTACGAAGAGATGAACAATCTGGGCTTTTAGAGCAACTCAAATTAAAGCTGATTTAGAAACTAGTCTAAGCTAACTCAAACTAGCCTAAAACGCTGATTTCTGTAGGAATCGCAGGGTCGCCACGCATAAGACTTTGAGCAGAAATCGGAAGTCTGCTAAGCGCTTTGGCACAATAATCTTGTGCTCGCATAATCGCGTCATGCCCCATAAACTCCGTATTAAATTCGCCATTTTGCACGTAGTCAACTAGCAAATCTTCCCAAGAATCTTGCGGCTTAAAAGTCGCGAGTGCGCTCTCCGAACCAGAAATTACGTGTTCGCAGTCAGCCACGCCATTGCCAGCAGCACCACCATTCGCGCCGCCACTAAAATCGTAGGAACGATACGCAAGTTTACGCCCTGGAACAGTCGCCTTATTCTTAGACTTCTTAGCAACAGGTTGCATAACGCCATCCGCGCCCTCGCGCTCTGTAAGCTTATAAACCATTGCGCAAGTAGGCGCGCCCGAACCCGTAACAAGCATTGTGCCAATGCCGTAGGAATCGACTGGCGCGTTTTGCAAAGACGCAAGCGCATACTCATCCAAATCGTTAGTAACCGTGATTTTAGTGTTTTTAGCGCCCAACGCATCGAGCTGCGCGCGCACGCGACGAGCCATAACACACAAATCTCCCGAATCAATGCGCACGCCGCCAAGATCCGCGCCAGCAACTTGCACGGCGGTTTTAACAGCCTCCTCCACGTTGTACGTGTCTACAAGCAACGTTGTGCCTTTGCCAAGCGCGGCAATCTGCGACTCAAAGGCTGCGCGCTCCGAATCATGCACAAGAGTAAAGCAATGCGCAGCCGTTCCAATCGCCTTAAGCCCGTAAAGCTTTGCCGCAAGCAGGTTTGCAGTTCCCTTAAAACCGCCGATTACCGCCGCTCGCGAGGCAGCCACCGCCGACCACTCGTTTGTGCGCCTGCCGCCCATGTCCATGCACGGCCTTCCAGCAGATGCGGAAACCATGCGTGCGGCGGCGCTTGCCACTGCGCAATCGTAGTTAAGCACGGAAAGCAGCAGTGTTTCTAGCAATGTGCACTCGCCAAAAGTTCCTTCAACTTGCAAAATCGGAGAATCTGGGAAAAACATTTCGCCTTCCCTATAACCGCGGATTTTGCCGCTAAAATGGTAGTTTTCTAGCCATTTAATGGTGTCTTTGCTTACGATTTTTCGGTCTTGCAAAAATCGCAAGTCCTCGTCACTAAAGTGGAATCGCGCTAGCTCCTCTAAAATTCTGCCTGTGCCTGCTACCACTCCGTAGCGGCGACCTTGCGGAAGATGCCTCGTAAAAATCTCAAAAACGCATTTGCGGTCTGCTGTGCCGTCTTTTAGCGCTGCGTCTAGCATTGTGTACTCGTACATATCGGTCATGAGTACGGAAGAGTTTGCGTAGGATTTTACGTCAGACTTTACTTCAGACTTTGCGAAATCAAAAGAATCAATCATTTTCAATCCTTTCTTGCGATTTTAGTGGCGTGCATTCGGCGGGCGGTTAGTGGCCATTTTTCCGTAGCAGCGCTTGCGATTTCTATCTGCTTGCAATCATAGTCCTATGCCTATCTACGCATTTTGTTGCTCAACACGCCGATTTGAGCAACATTCTCTGCAAATCGCTCGCGAGTTACGGCGTGCTCAAAGCGTAGCGCGCGAGCGATTTCCTGCGTTTGTTTCTTTTTGCCCGCATTTGTTTACATTTCGGCCGATTTTGGAAACAAAAGCAAGCGCGACGACCTGCCTGAGCCGCTTAAACGTAAAGTCCACTGGACTTTACGTGCGGCGAAGACGTGAGCGTGAGTTATTATAATTGAGATTATGCTTGAAAATACGAACAGAACTCTTACAGCAGCAGCCGCGCGATTGCGCTTATACAACACGGCAACTCACAGCACTAGCGAGTTTACAACCGTTACTCCTGGCCACGTTGGAATGTACGTGTGTGGAGCAACTGTGCAAAGCTCGCCGCACATAGGTCATATTCGCGCAGCAATCGCCTTCGACGTAATCCGCCGCTGGCTGCTACGTTTAGGCTACAACGTTACTTTTGTGCGCAATGTCACAGATATTGACGACAAAATCATGAAAAAAGCTAGTGAAGCCGGCCAAACTTGGTGGGAGCGCGCCTACTTTTACGAGCGCGAATTTAGTGAAGCTTATAACACTTTAGGCGTTTTGCCGCCGACGGTTGAGCCGCGAGCTACCGGTCATATTACGGATATGGTTGAGCTGATTGAGCGCTTGATTGAGCGCGGTCACGCTTACGTTATTAAAGACGATTCGGGAAATCCTACTGGCAACGTTTATTTTGACGTGCCAAGTTGGGAGCATTACGGCGAGCTTACGCACCAAAATCAAAATCGTGATGTAAACAGTTGCGACGAAGCGTCCTCAATTGCGGATACAAAAGGCCCAAGCGTAGACTCAGCCGGCAACGATATTTACAACCCGACCGACCCGGCCGACGCTTCCCCAGACAAGCACGATCCTAGGGATTTTGCGCTTTGGAAAGCTCCTTGCGATTTCGATCAGCCGGACGCGCGCTGGAAAACACCTTTTGGCGAGGGGCGCCCAGGTTGGCATATTGAGTGCTCTGCTATGAGCCACCGTTATCTTGGCGACGATTTTGACATTCACGGCGGCGGATTGGATTTGCGATTCCCGCATCACGAAAACGAGATGGCACAAACGCGTGCCGCCGGCTGGGAAAGCGCAAACGTGTGGATGCATTCCGCGTGGGTTACAGCCAAAGGCGAGAAGATGAGCAAATCGTTGGGAAATGGGCTTTCCGTGCCAACAGTTTTGGCGAATAATTCGGCTTGGGTTGTGCGTTACGCGCTGGGAGCTGTGCAGTATCGCGCAATGTTGGAGTGGTCGGATCAAGCTTTGGTAGAAGCAAAAGCTGCTTACAATCGCATAAGCAACTTCCTTGAGCGAGCCGGACGCGTAATTAAAGCGCAGCCGACACGAGAAGCGGTAGTAAGCGTAAACGCGGACAAGCTTCCGGAAGACTTTACGCGCGCAATGAACGACGATATTAACGTTTCCGGCGCAAACGCAGCAATATTTACAGCAATTCGACAAGGAAATGCATTTCTTGACTACTATACACAAATGCAAAACGCTGCGAAAGCGCATAAAATATCGCAAAATGAGGCGCAATCACAAATCGAAATCATTCAAGAACTGCTATATAACGAGGTTTTGCAAGTGCGCGCCATGCTAGACACACTCGGATTAGACATTTATGCAGAACCTTGGGCTTCTAATGCGAAATCTTCTGCAGAAGGCGCAAATGGCAGCAAGGGCGTCAGTAGCAGCGGCAGCGGCAGTATCAGCAAGAAGCGCACTGCTTTGAACGCTTTAATCAACTCGCTGCTTCAAGCTAGAGCGAATGCCAGAGAGATGAGGAATTTTGCGACAGCGGATGCGATTCGCTACGCGCTAAATAACGCGGGAATTGTGATTGAAGATGCGGTTCAAGGATCTTCGTGGCATTTGAAGTAAGCGTAAGTACAGAAAACGCAACGTTAATAAACGCAACGCTAGTAAACGCAACCAAAATAGCAGTAATCACGCAACGTTAACAACAGCAGATAGAATAGAGCAATTATGGCAGCATTTAGTTCGTTAACAGAAAGACTTTCTGGCGCATTCAAGCACTTGCGCAGAAAAGGCAAATTATCCGATTCCGACATCGACGGCACGATTCGCGAAATCCGCCGCGCGCTTTTAGACGCAGACGTGGCTCTAGACGTTGTGCGATCTTTTACCGCTAAAATCCGCGAGCGCGCACTAGGCGAAGAGGTTTCTAGCGCGCTAAATCCTGCTCAACAGGTTGTGCGAATTGTAAACGACGAGCTTACAAACGTTTTGGGCGCAGGCGTTGAGCGTCCGCTGAATTTTGCAAAATACCCCCCAACCGTAATCATGCTTGCTGGCTTGCAAGGCGCTGGTAAAACAACGCTTGCAGGAAAATTGGGCTACTGGCTTAAAGATTCTGGGCATACACCTTTGCTTGTTGCGGCGGATTTGCAACGCCCTAACGCCGTTACGCAGCTTGAGGTTGTTGCCGAGCGCGCAGGCGTGGCGATTTTTGCGCCAGAGCGAGGTGTGCAAAGTGATGGCGGCAGCGAAGTTGTTTCGGCTGGTTTAGCCACTGGGGATCCTGTTAAAGTTGCGCGAGATTCCATTGACTACGCGCGCGCAAAAATGTACGACACGGTTATTATTGATACCGCTGGTCGCCTTGGCGTGGACGATGCTCTTATGCATCAAGCGCGAGAAATTCGCGATGCTGTTAATCCGCAAGAAATTCTGTTTGTTATAGACGCCATGATTGGTCAAGACGCTGTTCGCACAGCTCAAGCTTTTAACGAGGGTGTTGACTTTACAGGCGTTGTGCTTTCTAAGTTAGATGGCGATGCGCGAGGCGGCGCTGCACTATCTGTTGCAAGCGTTACAGGCAAGCCGATTTTGTTTGCTTCTACTGGCGAAGGTTTGAAGGATTTTGAGATTTTCCACCCAGATAGAATGGCCTCCAGAATCCTCGACATGGGCGATATTCTAACGCTTATTGAGAATGCGCAAAAGCAGTTTGACGAGGAAGAGTCTAGAAAAGCGGCTGCAAAAATATCTGAAGGAACTTTTGGACTAGACGACTTTTTGGATCAGCTTCAACAGGTTAAAAAGCTTGGTTCTATGAAGAAGATTCTTGGCATGATGCCTGGAATGGCAGCGCACAGGCAAGAGCTTGAGCAGTTTGACGACCGCGAGATAGACCGCACAGAGGCGATTATTCGCTCGATGACGCCTAAAGAGCGCAAAGACACAAAGATTATTGATGGTTCTAGGCGCGCGCGTATTGCAGCTGGCGCAGGCGTTTCGGTTTCCGCAGTGAACGCGCTTTTGCAACGCTTTGAGCAGGCAGCTAAGATGATGAAGCGCATGAGCAATGGCGGCGGCGCAGGAATGCCAGGAATGGGCGGAATGCCTGGGTTTGGCGGCGGCGCTGGAAAGTCTAAGCGTAAAGACAAAAAGAGCAAGAAGAAGGGCGGAAAGTCTGGCAATCCTATGCGCCGCGAGGCCGAGGAGCGCGCGCTTAGAGACCGCTTGTCTGGAAATTCTTCTGCAAATAATTCAAATAATGGCGATGACGCTGGCGAGTCTGCCTTTATGAAGAAGAAGCAGGATTTGCCTAATAATTTGCCAGAAAATCTTCAAAATCTTATGAGTGGCGAAGGTGATTTTGCTGGCGGAATGCCTGATTTGCCGCCTAATTTGGGCGGCGGACTCGCAGGACTTTTCGGCAGATAAGCTAATAACAGATAATCAGTAGATGATTTACTCGATTTTACTTGCGATTTTACTTGTTGCGCTTGTTTTGCTTTTAGCTTGGCAGTTGCTTAGGTGGCTGCCAGCTGGAGCAGACGGGCTAAAACCACTGCCCTATGTTATTGCGCTGCTTCCGATTGCGCCGTTTTGCGCAGGGTTTGGGCTAATCGCCAGCATTGTAAGTGCAATTGCAACGCGCTCGCAAAATGGATTTTATAAATCTTACGTATTTTTGTGCGTTGCATATATTGTGTTGTTCGTAATCTCTTTGAAATCGTATTCGCCCTATTTTTCAAGACGATTGCGGGAACAAACGCAGGAAAAATCGCAGACAAGATCGCAGGAAAAATCACTAGAAATCCGCGTTATGACGCTTAATTGCAGATATGGCCGCGCAAACGCAAGTCAAATAATAAAGCTAGCAAAAACGCATAAAATCGATACGATTCTTTTGCAAGAAGTAAGCAAAAAACTTGTAAAAAACCTTGAAAAACTTGGGATTAAACGCGATTTTGCGCATGTTCAATTGGGAAATACAAACAACCACGAAAATGGCGGATTTAACGCGATTTATACGCGACTAAGCAATGTTAAATCTTTTGGTAAGTCGATTAAGATTGATGCAGCAAACGTGCCAATTGTTACGGCGGTTTCTGGCGATTCGCGCGCGGAAAATCTTCTAATAACATTCGCCTCAGCGCATCCAAAATCGCCTATGCGCGGATGCGCGGCTTGGTGCAGCGGAATAATGGCGCTTGCAAAAATCGGCGAAAATCATAATAAAAGCGGATACAAAAAAGTCACAATAATAGGAGGAGACTTAAACTCCACCCCAGACCACCCAAGCTTTAGAACGCTACTAAAATCAGGCTTTTTAGACGCATCAATGCAAATCGGCAAGCGACTAAAGACTTGGCCAACGTGGCAAAAATGGCCAAATCTTGCGCTTGACCATGTGCTAGTAAAATCAACAGGCTGCAGCGCTAAAGCCACAGAGCAAAGCACAATTCGCGTGGACGGCAGCGACCACTTTGCGCTAATCGTTTGCGTTTCAATCCCCCTCTAGCTCCCCTCTAGCTCCCCTCTAACTCCCCGCTTATTCGCCCGAATAACAATGCTCTTTGCATACAATACCCCACTAAGTAAGGTAGAGATTCGAGATTTTTCGCGGCGAATCGACGACTTCGAGCTGCATAATGCGCGAGAAGTCACCTCGATTCGCTGAGCCGCTCAAAGCGGAAGCACTGCTTCTGCGCGGCGAAGACGTGAGCGCGGCTAATCCGCGCGAACGCAGAAACACCCAGCCCTCCTACACACCAAATATGAAGTCGCGCAAATAGCAAGCAAGGAAAAGACGCCCACGTCTTAGCCCGAATTTGTAGCTCAACACGCCAGTTTGAGCAACATTCTTGGCAAAATGCTTAGTCCACGCAATCAGTCATAATAGAAAAGTTATTCGCGTGAATCGAAGCCCTCTTATCGACCACGCGAGGAACAGTGGAACTCGCAAGGAGTGCCCCACACCCGAGCGAAATTCTACGACTCTAGTTATAAGGAGAGCCATTTTGGCAACCAAGATTCGTCTTAAGAGATTGGGCAAGAAGTTCTACGCCTTCTATCGCGTTGTGATTTCTGATTCGCGCAACAAGCGTAACGGCAAGTCCATCGAAGAGATCGGCATCTACGATCCAAACAAGCAGCCATCTTTGATTCAGATTAAGTCTGATCGCGCACAGTACTGGCTTGGCGTTGGCGCACAGCCAACCGAACCAGTGTTGAAGCTGCTAAAGATTACTGGCGATTGGCAGAAGTTCAAGGGTCTTGAAGGTGCAGAAGGCACTTTGAAGACTAGCGAAGCTGGCCCAGACGCTCAGGCTCGCGTTGAAGCTGTAGAAGCCGAAGCTCAGAAGCTTAAGGCTGCTAAGTCCGAAGCCGCTGCAAAGGCTCAGGCTGCTGCAGAAGCCGCTAAGAACGAAGCCGAAGAAGCTCCAGCAGCAGATGCTGAAGCCGAGGAAAAGGCTGAGTAATTATGCTGGCTCAAGCTGTGGAACATCTCATTAAGAACATTGTGGATTTTCCAGATGACGTATCCGTGCGTTCTCATTCAAACGCTCGCGGCGAACTTTTGCGCGTGCGCGTAAATCCAGAAGACATCGGTCGCGTTATTGGAAGAAACGGTCGTACCGCTAATGCTATTCGTATTGTTGTTCAGGCTCTAAGCCGTCGCAATGTGCGCGTAGACATTATGGACGTACGTAAGTGAGATTGAACGTGGCTAAAAACCAACTTTTTGACAACCCTCAGCAAGGTTCAAACACCCTACTGAGGGTTTGTCGTATTGGAAAAGCGCAAGGATTAAAAGGCGAAGTTACGGTTCAAATCTTTACAGACGAGCCTTATAATCGCTTTGAACCAGGCAATGTGCTTTACACTCAAGACGGCAAGCGCGAGTTTACAATTGAAGCTTCTCGCACTTTCAAAAACCGCTGGATTCTGCTTTTTGAACAGAGTCTAAATCGTAATGATGCAGAGGCATTAAACGGCTTGGAGCTTTACACTAAGGCTCAAAGCGCGGAAGAGTTAGAGCAAGAAAACGCCTGGTATATTAAGGATTTAGTAGGCCTTAGCGCGCGCATTTGTAAGAATAATTCACTTGGTGTTGCTCCTCGCGAAATCGGCAAAGTCGTAGACGTTGTGGACGGCGCGCAGTCGCTGCTTAAAATCCGCCTTTTGGAGCCAGTTGGCGATGATAAAATTGCGCTAGTTCCTTTTGTTCAAGCGCTTGTTCCAGAAGTAAATCTTAAAAACGAATATTTAACTTTAGACCCTCCAGGCGGCTTAATCCCTGGGCTTTAATGCGCAGGATTTAAGCTTAAGGCTTATAAAAATGCAAATCGACATAATCTCCGTATTCCCTGAATATTTTCGCATGCTTGATCTGAGTTTGCTCGGTAAAGCGCAAGATAATGGCTTGCTTAAAATTAACGCGTACAATCTTAGAAGATGGACACACGACGTTCATCAATCTGTTGACGATACGCCAGTTGGGGGCGGCGCTGGAATGGTGATGAAGCCCGAAGTGTGGTCGGAGTGCCTTGATGAGCTGCTTTTTAGTGGCAATAATATCGCAGATAACAGCGGCGACGGCTGCGATGTCTGCAATGTCTGCGACGACAATAACTGCATCGCAAACAATAGCGTTGATAACGGTACAATTCTAATCTTCCCAAATCCTTCTGCACCACTGTTTTCGCAAAAAGACGCAACGCAATTAGCAAACGCAAAGCGACTTGTGTTTGGATGCGGCCGCTACGAAGGCTACGACGCGCGAATCCCAGAATACTACAAATCGCGCGGCTTAGATGTGCGCGAGTACTCTATTGGCGACTACGTTCTTAACGGCGGCGAAGTTGCTGTTAGCGTTATGGTAGAGGCCATTACGCGCTTGATTCCAGGCTTTATGGGTAACCCTGAGTCGATTGTGGAAGAGTCGTACACGGGCGCGGACGCGATTCTTGAGCATCACCAGTACACGCGACCAACAACTTGGCGCGGCCTTAGTGTGCCTGCGATTCTAACTTCTGGCGACCACGCTAAAGTGGATCGATTCCGTAGAGATGATGCGTTGGAGCGCACAAGTCAAATTAGACCAGATTTGATTGAAAAACTTGATTGCAAGTCGCTTAGTAAGCAAGATAGAAAAACGCTGATTAGCCTTGGGTGGGAGGTTTCTGGCGATTCGCCAAAACGCCTATAAATCTAGCTATCGATAGAACGGCTCCCTATTGGTTGTTGTTGTGCAATTTCCCACTTAACGTTGCGCGAGGTTTGAGTATTTCTATCCTCGCAGGCGCGCCAACCTGCCTTCGAGCTTAGAGCGTAGCGCGAGAAGGCAATTTGGCGCGCTGAGCCGCTTAGCGTAGAAGCACGGTGTGCTTCTACGGAGGCGAAGACGTGAGCGCGCTGTAACGCGCGAACGACAGGACCTGCCATGTAGTGCGATTGTACCGAGTTTACGGCGTGTCGTCATACAATCGCACTACACAAACAAACAAAACTGTAGTGCGATTGTACTTGATTTTGGTGTTTTTTAATACAAACGCACTACAAGAAAAATCTTGAATCTCTACCTCACTTGGTCACGCTCTAAACGCAAACAAAGCCATCAATGCGAGGTTTGAATAAACATAACGGCAGTTTCGCCATAGTTGCGCGTGTCGAAAATCTCCCACCCCGCGCAAATCTTAGGCACAACGCTGCGCGCGCTACGCTCCAAAACAATCAACGTATCTGCAGCAGCGCTCACAACTCCCCTATTAACCATGTTTTCAATCAAAAGCTCAACTTGCTCTGTTTCCAACGCGTACGGCGGATCTATAAACACCAAATCGAAAGCCTCGCCGCTGTAGTCTTGCACAAACTGCTCTGCGCGCTTTTTATTTACGCGCACGCTTAAATCCTGGCTCCACGCGCTTTGACTTTCTAGCACTTTAACGGTTTTTGCAATTAGTGACGCCGCAGCCGCGTTCGCCTCTACGCACACCAGCTCGTTTGCACCCCTAGAAATCGCCTCTACACCTAGAGCTGCAGTGCCTGCGAATAAGTCGAGTACGCGCGCTCCCCCGCACACTCCCCACGAGTCAAGTCTAGAAAAAATCGCCTCTTTTGTGCGGTCTGTTGTTGGTCTTGTGCATGACTTTGCGGCGCATAATGGCGTGCCCTTAAATCTTCCTGCAATTACGTGCATATTTTAAGCATATCATTTTAATTTATTTTGACTTATGTATCTTTTTTACTTGTGTCAAATTTTATCCTTGTTAAAATTGTATTGGTCATTTGTTTATTAACATCAACAAATGTTGCTTAGCACTGGTTTCTGGCGATTTATCCAAAACTACGCTAAACAATGAAGTTTGCTAAAAAGCCTAAGCATAAAATATCTAAATCCCAAATACAACTGACATATAACTAAACAACTAAGGAGCAGCAATGACTTCAATCATTTTAGATTGCGACCCTGGCCACGACGACGCGATGGCAATTCTTCTAGCGCTTGGCAACCCAAACATTGATTTGATTGGCGTAACAACAGTCGGCGGTAATCAAAGCCTCGAAAAAGTAACATACAACGCGCGAGCAACGCTAGAAATGGCTCACGCAACAAACATTCCAGTTCACGCAGGATGCGATCGTCCAATGATTCGCCCGCTAGAAGTGGCTGCATCCATTCATGGCGAAACTGGCCTAGACGGAGTAACGCTTCCAAAGCCAACTCGCCCATTAGACGAAGGCCACGCAGTAAACTGGATTATCAACACGATTATGAACAGCGAGCCAGGCACGATTACACTTGTTCCAACTGGCCCACTTACAAACATTGCAATGGCTGCGCGAATGGAGCCGCGAATCGTTAGCCGCGTTAAGGAAGTTGTGCTTATGGGCGGCGGCTACCACGTTGGCAATTGGAGCGCGGTCGCAGAATTTAACATTAAGGTAGATCCTGAAGCCGCTCACGTTGTGTTTAATGAAGATTGGCCTATTACAATGGTTGGTCTTGATTTAACGCACCAAGCACTTTGCACGCCGCAAGTACAAGCTAAAATCGACGCAATCGGCACACCTCTTTCTGCGTTTGCAAGCGGTTTGATGGACTTCTTCCGCAAAACATACCAAAACAATCAAGATTTTATTGACCCACCTGTGCACGATCCTTGCACGGTTGCGTACTTGATTGACCACAGTGTTGTACAAACTCGCAGATGCCCTCTAGACGTTGAAATTAAAGGCGATTTAACACTTGGAATGACGGTTGCAGATTTGCGCGGACCAGAGCCATCAGCCAGCGAATGCCATACGCAAGTGGCCACTAAGCTTGACTTTAACAAGTTCTGGGATTTGATTATCGACGCTCTAAAGCGAATCGATGGAATCAAATAAACCAAATAAGTCAAATAAACCAAATAAGTCAAACAATAGACATCAAACAAATAAATAAAAGATAATAGAGAAAATCCCTAACAAGAGAAGATCCCTAATAACCAAACAAATATATAGGAGTTATTATGACTGAGGTTTCATCTCCAGCTCCACACATGTTAGACAAGGGCGGGCGCTCAATCGTAGCACTTATGACCGCACTTCTAGTGGCCATTTTTGCGTTCCAGCTAAACGCATCCATGCTCTCCCCAGCACTCGCCACTATGACGCACGAGCTTAAAACAACGGATACGCAAATCGCGCTAACACAAACCGTGTTCTTTACGGCGGCAGCGCTGTTTTCGCTATTCCTACCTCGCTTGGCAGACATTGTTGGTCGCAAAAAAGTACTTACAGGCATTCTGGTTTCAACCATTTTAGGATGCGTTATTAGCGCCATTGCACCAAATGTTACGGTTCTTATGATTGGCCGAATCCTTCAAGGCGCAAGCGGTCCTGTTGTGCCAATGTGCTTGATTATGCTGCGCGTGCGCGTTAGCGAAGAAAAGCGCTACGCAAAGTTGATGGCAATTTTAACGTCTGTAAACGGCGGAATTGCAGGCGTGGACGCACTTGCAGGCGGCTGGCTCGCAGGCAACTTTGGCTTTAGATCCGTATTTTGGACTATGGCTGTAATCGGCGTAATTGCAGTTCTTTTGGTTATATTCCAGACTGAAGAATCGCACGCTCAAGACACTCCTAAGATGGATTGGGTTGGCGTTGTAACGCTTGGCATCGCGTTCTTGGCTGCATATCTTGCGATTAACGAAATCGGCAAGCTTGCTGGCGCCAACTTGACGCTTGTTGCAGTTCTTGTAGTTCTTGCAATCGTTTTCTTTGTAATCTTCTGGAACGTAGAGGGCAAAAACTCCGCTCCGCTTGTTTCTACAAAATATATGAGCCAACGCCGCACTTGGGGCTTGCTTTCTTGCACGCTTCTTACAATGACGGGCGTTTTTGCAATCATGAATGGCGTTGTTCCACAGCTTGCACAAGATGCTAAGTCTGGTGCTGCAATGAGCGCAAGTGTTGTGAGCTTTGCAACTCTTACGCCATACGCAATCATTGGCTTTGTGTTTGGCCCTGTTGCTGGCATGCTTGCTGCAAAGTTTGGCTACCGACTCGTTTTGCGCGCTGGAATCCTCGTAAGCGTTCTTGGCGTTGTATTTGGAATGTATGTTTCCGAGATGCCTTCTGTTTGGGGACTCGTAGTGCTTTCCTTGTGGCTTGGAATTAGCTACGCAGGTGTTGCAAACATTATGCTTAACGGCCTTGGAATTGTGCTTTCGCCTAAGGATAATCCTGGATATTTGCCTGGTATGAATGCTGGAGCGTTTAACCTTGGTGCAGGATTGAGCTTTGCGATTCTTTACGCTGTTATGACCAATTTTGCGCAGAACGCTGGAGCCACCACTGGCTACGTTGCTTCGATGATTGCTGGAATCGTGCTACTTGCGCTCGCGTTTGCATGCTCGTTCTTAATCCCTAAGCCAGAAGATTGCGAGTGATTTACTAATCAATCACAAGAAAATAGCAGAATAAACTAAGACCGCAGTTTTTTTAGCTGCGGTCTTTTTTATATCAAAACAAAAATCCTACCGACTTTGTAGTGCGATTGTATAGCGACACGCCGTAAATCATATACAAACACACTACAAGGCAGGTAATCGTTAGCGCGGTCTAAGCGCGCTAACGTCTTCGCCACACAGAAGCAGTGCTTCTGTTTTGAGCGGCTCAGCGCTCCGAATTGCCTTTTCGCGCTACGCTCTTTAGCGCTCAGGCAGGTTGGCGCGCCTGCGAGGAGAGAAATACTCAAACCTCGCGCAACACCAAATAGGAAGCCGCGCGCTATGCGCTAAACGAAAAGGCAGGTAATCGTTAGCGCGGTCTAAGCGCGCTATTCCTCGCGGCTATTAGTAGCCGCTCGGCTGATTTGGCATGTAAAGTCCACTGGACTTTACATTTGAGCCAAATCACGCTTTGAAGGAGCTTGAAATGCGTTTTGCAATTTCAATCTCAGTCAAAGCGCTTTGCAGCACAGAAGCAGTGCTTCTGTTTTGAGCGGCTCAGCGCTCCGAATTGCCTTTTCGCGCTACGCTTTAAGCGAAAAGGCAGGTCGTCACGCGCGCTCATGAATGCTTTGCATACGCTCCTCAACAAGCTCTGGCGTCATCGCCTCGTGCACCGCTTCAACAGACTCCATGTTAAGCGCAGCAGCAGCAACCGCAAATCGCCCAGTCTTAGAATTGTCAAAGTGGTTGTATCGCGCGTAAATCAAAGCAGCAGTCGCAGTATCGCTAGAACCGTTGTCGTTGCCAACAGCCTTAGCGCCTTCGGATCCGTTTCCTCTAGAAACAATCATTCTTTGAACGCGCCGCAAAGGAACAGGGTAAAATGCAATTCCTTCCCCAAGAATTCCATACGCAACGCCTTCTCGCCCAGAATTAACAAACACGCGCTTTACTCCGCGCTTAAGCAGCGCCTTTGCGCATTGAACGGCTGACCTTTCGTCTACAGCGCAAATTCCAGTAAGCGCTTGCGATTCTGCAGTGTCTAAGACAAGAGTATCAATGCAATTTAGGCGCGAAAGTATTCTCGGCGCTTTTGCATCCGTTATTGCGCGCACCATAATCGGCTTCTTGTAGTTATCGCACACCCATTCAAACGACTTTTGCGAAATGTTGGTGTCGAGCGCAACAATATCTGCGTTTTCTATGATTGATATTCTTTCACGCAAAAAGTCTGGCGTCATGTAATCGTAGATACTCATGTCATCTAGCGCCAAAAGCCTTTGACCAGAAGCGTCTCCAACGTACATGTAAGATGCTGTCATTGCGTCTGGCAGCTGCTTTGAGTAGCCTATGTCTAGTCCGTTTACAGATGCGTCGATTTTGAACAGTTCGCCATTATGGTCGCCTCCGTACACAGAGACCAGACTTGCGCGCGTGTTCATCCTCTCTAAAGCAACTGCGATATTTCGCCCAACTCCGCCAAGCGCATACCGCACTTTTGCAGCGTTCGACGTGTAGTCCATAAGGTCTCCGCACGCAATTCCCAAAACATCCATGCTTATTCCGCCGATTACAGTCACGTAGCTTGGTGGCGTAACAATGTAACCTTTGCCTCTAAGGTATCCCTTGCGAATCAAATTAGAAATGTGCGCGGCCACGCCCGATCGCGTAATGCCAGCTAAATCTGCAAGCTCTTGCTGACTAATCATAGGATTCTGCTGAATCCACGACAATATTTGTTGTTCGCGTTCAGTCATCTTTGCCTCGTCTCTCGCGTTTTTACCTTATATCTCTAGAATATTCAAAAATTGTCTTTTTCGCACGTAAATTGTAAAAAATTGTGCGATTTTCTTCTCGATTTTCTTCTAATTGCTCAAAATCGCAGTGCTACTTCCACGAGTAAAGTCTAAAACAGCTCCAGCGAGTTGCGTGTGATTTTGCAAAGTCGGGTCGATTGCAAGAATCGAGGTTGCGCATTGCCTTGCGTCTGCAATAATATGCGCGTCTTTAACAACTCGAAGCAGCTTTAAGCTTGATTTTCCGCCAGACTGACTGTCTCCTAAAACGTCTCCAGCGTTTCTAAGCTCCAAGTCTTTTTGCGCGATTACAAAGCCATCTAACGACTCTTCTACAACTTGCAAACGCTCTGCTGCCAACTCGTTGTCTTGAGCTGCAGATACCAAAAAAGCCCATGATTGCGTGCCAGAGCGCCCGACTCTGCCTCTAAGCTGATGAAGCTGCGCAAGGCCGAATCGCTCTGCGTTAAAAATCACTATGCAACTTGCTTTTGCAACGTCTACGCCAACTTCGATTACGGTTGTAGAAACCAAGATTTGCACTTTTCCGCTTTCAAAGTCGCTCATAATTTTGCGCTTCTCGTCGTCGCTTGTGCGGCCTGTAAGCTCAGCAAAATTGACGCCACTAAATTGAGCGAGATTTTTAAGACGAGTTGAAATTTGCGATACTGTGTGAACTTGCGAGTTAACTTGCGAATCGTTTAGTGGATTAGATGCGTATGCGCCAAAATCGCCAGCAACCGCGCAATCGCGATTATCGCCATTATCGCCATTATCATCATCGTCGATTCGCGCACAAACAATGTACGCGCGCTCCCCTGCGTCAATTCTGGAGCGAATGTGACTAAACATAGCGGCCATTTTTGCAAAGTCCAGCTCGTTTATAACAAAGGTGCGAATCGGCTTGCGGCCGCCTGGAAGCTCCGTTAAATAAGACGCGTCTAAATCACCAAACCAAGTCATTGCAGCGCTCCTAGGGATCGGCGTAGCAGTCATAACAAGAAGATGAACATCCGCATTATTGCTCATTTTTCGTATAAGCGAATCGCGCTGCTCAACGCCAAATCTGTGTTGCTCGTCGATAATCGCAAGCGCAAGGTTTGTGGGCTTAAAACTGGCGGAAAATGCGGCATGAGTGGCCACTATAATCGCTGGCTCGCCGCTTGCTACTTTTGCCAAAGCACTTCTTCGATCCGCCAGCTTCATCCCGCCCGTCACAAGCGTAATTTCAACGTTTATATGCGCGCGCGCAATCATTTTGCGCAAATTTTCGGCGTGTTGATGAGCCAGCACTTGAGTTGGCGCAACAAGAACCGCTTGATGGCCCGAACCAACAGCTTGAAGCATTGCGCTCATTGCAACAACCGTCTTTCCAGAGCCGACTTCTCCTTGCAAAAGACGACGCATTGGTTTTAATGGGGATTCTGCGGCTGCTTGCGATTCGCCCTGCGCGCCTTGCATATCTTCAGTAATCTCGCTAATAACGTTTTTTTGACCTTCCGTCAACGCAAATGGCAAACTTTCTTCAAACTGCTGCCTTAAAGCGCCATTGTTGCATTTATAAGCAGAGCCTAGACGCGAATTCTCGCGCGATTGCAAAACAGCAATTTGAGATATAAACGCCTCTTCAAAACGCATTGTGTTAATTGCACACGCAAAATCCTCTTTGCTGTGCGGATTGTGGATTGATTCAAACGCATCCGCACGGTGCATAAGATTTTTACTTGCGATTACGGATTGCGGAAGAATGTCTGGCAGGGATCCAGACAAGGATTCAGGCAGGGATTCAGGCGCAAAATCGCCACTACAATAACTCTTACAAAGTTGCAATAATCCTAAAATCGTCTCGTGAATATGGTCGCTAGAAATACGCGAATTTGCGTGATAAATCGGCCGAGGAGCGCATAACTTTTCAAACGCTTCTTCAACACTTTGTGCAACAAAATCGCCAGACGCGCTAGACTTGTCATCGTTGCTCTCATTGCTATCGTTGCTAGACTTCTCATCATCACTACACGCCGCTAAAACGCTTATAACTTGCGGATGCGTAAATTGCAAAACGCCATTAAACGCGCCGCTCGTGCCGCCCACAACAACGGTTTGACCAACGCTCATGCGGCTGCTAACCCATTGCGCGTATTGCTTGCTTTTTGAAAAATAGACGATTTGAGCGCGCGACGCATCTTGCGCAACGTTTACGTCTAGGCGATACCCTCTTCGCGCATTCATTTGCACTAAGTTTATGGAGTGTACAATCGCACAAAACGCCACTTCTTGACCTGGCAAAATTTGGCTTAAATGCGCGCGTTTTAGCGGATTTGTGACTCTAAACGGGTAGTACGTTAGCGCGTCTTTTACTGTGACTACACCTAGCGATTTTAATGCAGACACGCGGCGCTTGTTGCTTACGATTGAAGATATTGCTGTGTTAAGTGTTATGCGTGCTGCCATACTTCGATTATAATCGTTGCGCTACGATTTAAGCGCGCCGTGACGCGCGAGCGCAAGTGAGGTAGAGATTCGAGATTTTTCGCAGCGAATGAAGCGAACCTCAGCATGAAATGGTGATTCGCTGAAGTAGCAAGAAAAATCGAGAATCTCGGTGATGAAAGATACAAAAAAGTTCTAGCATGCAAGAGGGCTGGGTGATTCTTGGTCGAACAGTATAAGAGCGGCAGCCGATACCAAATAATCCAATGACTCACCCTACAAACAAACTTTAACCCAAAAAACAAAATCAAAGCCAAATCGGAACAACCGCAACAACAAACTACACGTAATAGGCGGAGCGTTGTGAGACAAGAATTAGCCAGCCCTCCTACAACATCAAACAGAGAATGTCGTTCGCGCGCTACGCTCTAAGCGAAAAGGCAGGTCGGAGCGAACAAAAAAGGCCCCGAGCACTGCTCAGGGCCTTACATTTAACACGCGATTCACGCTTCAACACGCTGAACCTTGCCTGCCTTAATGCATTTTACGCACACACGAAGGCGAACATTTTCGCCATCAATGGTGGTGCGAACTGGCTGAAGGTTCGGGCGGAAGGTGCGCTTATTGCGAATGTGCGAATGTGAAACACTGAAACCGGTCTGCGGTCCCTTGCCACATACTGCGCAACGAGCTGCCATAATGGACTCCTATTTTCTTTGACTTGCAAGTCTTGCGTCGCTCATTCATGCAAATCCAAACGCGACTAACCAATGTTAAATCGCATAAACAAATAAGCATGCCTGAACGCACAACTACACAAGTATATCACTACGCCAGACATTACAGCGTGCACGAGTTGGAATCAATCAAGATGCGCGAATTTTTGCGCAAGGCGGCAATATTCTTGCATCCAAGCAACGCCATAATCACGCGAATCTGCGCCTTCCAATCCTCAATTTGATCAACAAGCGCATCCTGTCCACCGCAAGTGAGCGTATGCAAGAACTCGCCCGCAACTCCAACTGCACTCGCCCCAAGCTTTAGCGCGCGCACAACATCAAGCGGCGTACGCACTCCTCCGCTTGCAAACACTTGCATTTGCGCACAATCGCCAGCAACCGCAGAATCGCCAGAATCGCAAGAACCGCGCAAAATCTTATCGCATTGCGCTATGTCTAGTAACGACTCAACGGTAGTAAGCCCCCAAGAATCAAGGAACTCGTAGCCGCGCCCACGCCCACGCCGTGCATTTTCAATCGCAACAAAATTCGTGCCGCCGCGTCCGCCAACATCAACCGCGCGCACGCCCACATTTTGCAAGCGCAACACATCCCGAGCGCTCATTCCGCATCCAGTTTCCTTAACAACAACTGGCACTTTCATTGAATCAAGCGCGCGCGCAATGGCCTCAATATTGCTAAGCCACGCGCTAAAATCGCGGTCTCCTTCGTTCATAACAAGCTCCTGCGCCGCGTTAAGGTGGATTTGCAACGCGTTTGCCTGCAAAATTTCCACAGCTTTAATCGCCTGCTCAACGCTTGCCCCAGCGCTTACATTCGCCATCACAAATCCGCGCGGATTAAAGCGCCGAATCACGCTAAAAGTCTCTGCAAGACGCGGATTTTTAAGCGCTGCGCTTAGCGAGCCAGAAGCCATTGCTACACCAGTTTTTTCCGCCACTTTTGCAAGCATTGCGTTTATATTTTCGCCATTCTTGCTGCCGCCCGTCATTGCGTTAATGTACAGCGGAACGTCCCATTTTTCGGATTCTCCAAACACGCGCACGCTTGTATCTACATCGCTTAGCGCCAATTGCGGCAACGCATTTGGAATAAATCGCACTTGTTCAAAACCAGCGTCCGCGTGCGATTTATATTGTTCGCACGCAAGTTTTATGTGATCGTTTTTGCGTTGCTCGATAAGCGAAAAATCGCCACTTTCATCAATTTCTGCGACTTTCAGATTAAGCGCCTCAATCCCACTTTTTTGCCATTCGTCTTTAATGCGAGCAAACACGGCATCAAAATCTTGTGCGCGCGCAATCGCGATTCCGCAATCTCCGCCGCCTGCGCCGCTTGTTTTTGCTGGCAATCCTGCGCAATTTGCTGCTTCTATTAGTCGCGTAAGTTTTGGCGTTTCGATTAGCGTTCCCGTGATTTCGCCAAGATCTTTTAGTAACGCACGATTTTGCGCGAATCCGCTTAACAACGCGTTAAAATCACCATTTTCTAGCGCATTTGCGATTTTTTGCACGCATTTTTCGCTTTGCGCGCAAAAATCTTCGTAGGTTTTAGCACATGTTTTAGTAGGATTGCGCGCGGTTAAATCACTAGCTGCTGCGCCATCATCCGCGCCAGCCTTAACGCCAGCCTTCACGCTTCCAACAAGCTCCGCGCTACTTGCAGGGCTACCCGTCCACCCAACTAAAAGTCGCAAGCCGCCGCCCACTTTTAATCGTTTTACTTCAAATCGCGGCCATTTTCTTTGCATCAACTCGCACAAGCTGGAGTCTCCGCTTTCAATCATTTCTACTTCTGCTTTAAGCCATTCGCGATTGTACGCGCGGTACAATACCCATCCGCCGTATGCGCTGGCTGCCACGTCTCCGCCACTTCCCGACTTTTTTACTAGCGAAGACGCAATTATGGCTAGCTTGCACAGTTCTGGCGTTGCAAGCGCCAATCCGTACCATTCACACAGCGCGCGCACAGCAGCCACCGTTACTGCAGCCGAAGATCCAAGCCCGTATTTTTTGCCCGTTTTTTTATCGTCTAAATCGCTTTCAATGTGTACGTTATACTCGCGCGTGTTGCCCAGTGCTTCCGCCGCACCCAACGCGCCCACCTCGCGCGCATATTCATCTACAACGTTCATTGCGGAAATCACATACGCGTAGTATTTTTTAATTTTTTCTACATTAGTTTGTTCTAGCAAATCGTTGGTTGCTGGCGATTTTTCCGCTGGCAAATCGCAAGCAACCGAGCGCGAATCGCATCCGCATCCATCATTTTTATCTAAAATAAATTCCTTGTTATTGCCAAAACGCGTGCCGTCACCGTTTCCGCCGCCAAACTTCCAATATAATGGCTCAAAATTTTTATCCTCACACGTAATTTTTCCGTAAAAATTCCTGCCGTAAAAATTCCTACTACATGCGCCATTTTCAAGAAAATCACAAGCTCCAGCCGCATCAACCGTAACTTTTACATAACGATTCACAGCTGCTACGATTGCCGCTCTTCCATCCACAACAGCGTATTCGCCTGCTATATAAAGCTTTCCAGGTGCTTCCGCTTGAAACTTAGTCATGATTTTCTCCGTACGCCGTTACGCTAACCGCATCGCCTGGGCGCGCAATAACAAACTGCGGATTGGATTGCGCTGATTCAACAGATTCCGCAAAATCCACATGAGACAAATCCGCCAAATCCGCCGATTTCTGCAACTCGCGCAAACTCTTAATCTCACTCAACACGCGCAAACTCAACTCATTTTTAACGCGCAAAGCATGCTCCGCGTTAGTTAAAACCTTAACATTTGGACCTGCGTCCATTGTAGCCCAAACAGGCCACCCCTCGCCGCGCATTTGATGCACAACTCTAAGCACGGCGTGCGATTCTTCGCTAAGGTAGTCAACGCTAGGATTGGCCGCGCGCATTGCAGCATGCATTCCTAAAGCGTTTCGCTCCGAAACCTCGCCCAAAGCCTCTAAATCACAGTTTTTAATCGCTTGCAAAGCCGTTGCAATGTCATCTTTACAACTTTCAATCCAACTTTTATAAAGCGGCGATGTTTCAACCGTTTGCCGCATTGCATTGCGGCTCGAAATCTTCTTTTTGCTTGTATTCAAAACAACAGCCACCATTGCAAGATTCAAATCTTTTGGCGATTCAATTGGCTCCGCATAACTTGTTTCGCTACTCACGCCCGCGTTCCACAACACCAATCCGCCATAAATCGACCTGCATGCCGACCCCGACCCTTTGCGCGATAAAATCGAAAGTTCGCGCGCGTTTAACCTAAGACCAGACGCATACGCTGACGCCGCAGCCAGCGCCGCAAAACCCGAGGCGCTAGACGCAAGACCTGCAGCCGTTGGAAACGTGTTTTTGCTTACGACTCGCGCATGGCTTTCGATTCCAGCCATTTTCCGCACCATGTCTAGCATTCTTACGATTCGCGCACGCTCTTCGCTTTGCAATAAATCGCCACTAAGCTCTGTGTTGTTTAAACAAACGGAGTCTTCTTTTAGAAAATCGTCAAAATGCACGCTAGTTTTAGTGGAAAATCCGCCTAAAGTCAAAGATAGCGAGGAAGAATACGGCAAAATAAGCTGCTCGTCGCGCTTTCCCCAATACTTGATTAGCGCAATATTTGCGTTTGCTTCCGCGATTGCGCAATGCGTTTGCATCGACTCGTCAAACGCTATTTTTGGCTCAATTTCAACGTTTTCCACAATAACCTTTCTATAACCTTTCTAACTGCCGATTTCCACAATCCACGTTTTGGCAGCACCTGCACGCTCTAAAGCCAGCGCCACTTTAAGCGCATCCTCGTAACTTTGCGCAAGCGCGATAACGCATCCGCCACCGCCTCCACCAGTTAGCTTTGCTCCCAAAGCACCACTTTTGCACGCAGCACTAACCAACTCGTCTAAAAGTGGCGTGCTCACGCCTAATTGCGCAAGAATCTTGTGCGCGCGGCTCATCTTAAGCCCAATTTCCAGCGGCTGCCCAAGCTCTAAATCCTCTTGCGCGCTAATAGCAATTTTCCCAAGCTGCTCTAGCATCGCATCAACCGCATGCGGATTCAAATCGCGCTTTTTGCGCAATTCTTCAACCGTATCGCGCGTTTGACCCTTGCATCCCGAATCAGCCAAAACAAGACACGCGTGCAATCGTATATTTATGTTGCTAAATTCGCCGCACAAAAATCGCACCGCGCGCGCCGAAGCAGTAGCCTTAGCGTCTAATCCCGATGCCTTTCCATGAGCAACATTTTCCGCCTCCTGCGTAAGCGCAAAAAGCTGATCCTCGCTGGCTTCAATCGCATAATAGTCTAGAATCGCGCGAATTACAGCGCCTGCAGCTGCAGCCGACGACCCCAATCCTCGCTCTGGCGGAAAATCGCAAGCCGTTTCCACTTGTAACGCTTCGCCGCGCCAATTCGCAAATTGCAAAGCCTTATAAATCGCGGTTTTAATGGAGTTCAAACACTTTGGTGCATTTTTTAATGGCCCGCAAAAATTCAACGCTTTAAGCGTTACGTAACTTTGAGCAAGCTCTTGCAAGCTGTTTTTATTAGGATTATTTTCGATTTGTGCAACTAGCTCGTCGGTTGCTTGTGACTTTTGCGCACCTGTGTTTAATACGTTTTCTGCGTTTGCGCTACTAACTGTTGCGCGCATCTTAAGATTTTTCAGCGGAAGAGCCACTGCACTGTAGCCATAAACAACCGAATGCTCACCAAAAAGAATCACTTTTGCGCAAGTCTGCCCAACGCCAATGCGATTATGTACGCGATTTTCCGCGCTCTCACAAATATTCTCATTCTTGCGCTCATTCTTGCAATCGCACGGATTGGACGCGTGGCGATTCGCTAAAGTGTTGCACTCAGTCACTAATCCTCCTTTGCGACTCATCTGGCTCACTCGCTGGCATTGCTTAATTGATGCGCGTTTAAGCTTATTTGCACAACTTTTATAATTTAGTAGCTAAAGCGACTAAACACCACGATTTGTGCAATACACACACAACACATTCACATTTCCCGCTTCATGTAGTGCGTTTGTATCATAAAACACGTAAATCCAGTACAAACACACTACAGTTCTACGTGTTTATGTAGTGCGATTGTACTAAAAACACCAAAATCAAATACAAACACACTACATGACAGGTCGTCGTTCGCGCGGTCTAAGCGCGCGAACGTCTTCGCCGCACGTAAAGTCCACTGGACTTTACGTTTGAGCGGCTCAGCGCTCCGAATTGCCTTTTCGCTTAGAGCGTAGCGCGAAAACAAAAAAGCTCTGCGCAAGTCGCAGCAAGTAAAACTCACCACAATTCGCACAGAGCCAATGCTTAAGATCAATCCAAATGGATTGCCTCCCATCGCAAATTTCGCAGAAATCCTGCAAGAATACGCAAATCCTACAAAACTCGCAAAATCACGATAACCAGCAAGAACTCACAAAACCCGCGTGGGAAGCTGGAACACGTTTAACTACTCAGCTACAACCTTAACAGTAAAGGAAGCACTGATTTCTGGGTGAAGAGCCACAGTTGCTGGGAATTCGCCAGTGGTCTTGATTGCAGCAACGCTAATAGCGCGTGCTTCAACGGCGGCCTTTGGTGCCAAAGCAGCAGCAATCTTATCGGCGGAAATACCACCGAAGAGCTTGCCAGACTCGCTCACCTTAGCGGCGATTTCTACAACAGTGCCTTCGATTGCTGCCTTAGCTGCAACGGCCTCTTCGCGAGTGGCCACAGCCTTAGCCAAGCGTGCGCGACGCATCGCTTCAATCTGGGAAGCAGCGCCCTTATTCCACGCAAAGGCCAAGCCCTGTGGAATCAAGTAGTTACGTGCGTAACCAGCCTTAACAGTAATAACGTCACCCGAGTGACCCAAGTTTGCAACGGTCTTGGTGAGAATAACCTTGGTTTCTGCCATGTTCTTATCCTCTCAATCAGCGACCAGTGGTGGCGTATGGGAGCAAAGCCATCTCGCGAGCGTTCTTAACGGCCTTCGCGATCTTGCGCTGTTCCTGTACGGTTACACCAGTAATACGACGGGAACGAATCTTGCCGCGGTCCGAAACGAACTTACGCAACAAAGCAACGTCCTTGTAATCAATTTCAGTAATCTTGGCAGCCTTCAAAGGATTTGGCTTCTTCTTAAAAGGCTTGACCGGTGGTTGCGGCCTCTTACGTGACATAGGATGTCCTCTCTTAAATGCGTTAAACTTTTGTTTTTGTTTATACGCTAAACTGATGTTTTTAATTGTAAAGTCGTATTTAGATTTTTACCAGCATTAGTTTTACAAGCAATAAGTCATATTCGCTAAACTATCTGCCCTAAAGCAGCGGCGACTAGACGCCATTAGCGCGCGCATAAAACTAGTAAACCAGTAAAACTAGAAAAACTAGAACTCTGGCTCTTCGTCTGATCCACCAAAATCGGAGCTAGCTCCAAACGTTGCAAATCCGCCGTTTGATGGAGCAGAAGCACTCCACGGATCTTCAACGTTTACGCCCTGATTAGCGCCATTTTGCGCATTCATACCAGCACCAACAGCCGCACTATTCGCATAATTCGCGCCGCCAGCATAACCGCCAGTGTATCCACCAGCATTCATACCAGCTCCAGCACCAGCGCCCTGATTGAATCCGCCATTGTTCCCAGCAAAACCGCCCTTCGAGCTCAAACGATTAACCTGAGCGGTTGCAAAACGCAAGGATGGCCCAATCTCATCAATCATCAAATCAATGCTGTATCGTTTTTCGTTGCTGTTTTTATCAACGTAGTTGTTTGCACGCAACCTACCTTGAACAATAACGCGCATTCCCTTTGTAAGCGTTTGCGCGCAATGCTCAGCTAAGTCACCCCATGCAACGCATCTAAGCGATAATGGCGTGCCGTTAACGTAGCTGTTTGTTCTTCTGTCAAAAGTAGAGGAATTAGAAACAATCGTAAAAGACGTTCTAACACTACCGTTAGAACTGGTAGCAGTCTCTGGCTCTTTAGCCAAATTACCAATCACCGTTATAACAGTTTCTCCAGCCATCGTAGCCTCTTTTCTATTAAGACTTGGAACAATTTAGTAAGACTTGGAACAATTAGAGCAAATCCAAAATAATTTTGACTATTTTCAAATCTTGACTTTACTTTGCTTTATTTCGCTTTACTTTGCGTCCTTGCGAAGAATCTTCGTGCGGACTACAGATTCGTTAAGGTTCAAAACACGGTCAAGCTCGTCGCTAAGAGCTGGCTCGGCAGTGTAATTCACTACAACGTAGTTACCTTCGTTCTTGCCATCAATCTCGTAAGCAAGCTTACGGCGACCCCAATAGTCGGTACCATCAACGGAACCGCCCTCTTTGGTGACAAGCTCAAGATACTGCTCGGTCAACTTCTTAAGACCGCGCTCGTCAAGCTCTGGATCGGCAATGAACATCAGTTCATACTTATGTGCAGACATCACCCACCTCCTTCGGACTATTCGGCTGCGGGCTTTCCACAGCAGGAGTGTGTTTGCAAAATCGTTCGTAAATCAAGTTATTACACAATTTATTACGCAAATTCTCACGCAATATTTTTGCATATTTAATTTTACGAACAACCTACTAAGTCTACATCATGCTTGCGACTCACCGCCGCGCAGCTAATCAACAACACTAATGAGCGTAAATATTCCTATGCTTCATGTCTTCTGGAAGCGCGTTTCTAAGCGAAACAAGCGATCCCGACCTAAACACGGACCTAATTCCAGCAGCCAAAAGAGGCGCAATCGAAAGAACCGTCATGTTTTCTAAGCGCTTTTCTTCTGGAACAGGAACAGTATCCGTTAAAATGATTTCGCGCGCGCCGCAATTCTTAAGTCGCTCTACTGCAGGGCCAGATAGCAGCGCATGAGTTGCAACCAAAGTAACGGATTTTGCTCCAGCGCCTTTAAGCGTGCGCACAGCTTCGCAAATCGTGCCAGCCGTATCGATCATATCGTCTACAACAATGCAATCGCGGCCTTGAATGTCTCCAATAATTCCATGCGCTTCCGCGTGATTTGGCCTTGTTATATCGCGCGTTTTGTGAATAAACGCTAATGGCAATCCGCCAAGCTTTGCAGCCCATTGTTCCGAAACCTTAATTCGCCCTGCATCTGGCGAAACAATCGTAGTGTTTTCTAGGCTCATTGTGTTGCGAACGTAGTCAATAAGCACTGGCATAGCTGTTAAGTGGTCCACAGGCCCGTCGAAGAATCCTTGCTCTTGAGCCGCGTGCATGTCTACAGTCAAAATACGAGTAGCTCCAGCGGAACGGAATAAGTCAAACATAAGTCGCGCTGTAATTGGCTCGCGGCCTTGATGCTTTTTGTCTTGACGCGAATACCCAAAGAAAGGCGCAACAACGTTTATGCTTCTAGCGGATGCTCGCCTTAAAGAATCCACCATAAGCAGCTGCTCCATAATCCAATTGTTGATTGGATCTGTGTGCGCTTGCAAAACAAAAACGTCTGCGCCTCGAACTGGCTGCGTAAAGCGCACATACATTTCTCCGTTTGCAAAATCGTAGGCAGTTGTTTCCAGCACGTCTATTCCAAGGTAGTTGGCGGTTTCTTCCGCAAGTTGCGGATACGCTCTACCCGTTACAAGCATCATTTGCTTTTTTGGAGTGCCTTCAAGAATTGTTGACATATTTGCCTTCCCGTTTGCAAAATCTGTAAAAACGCATACGCGACTAGTTTAGCAGCATACAACGCCACTACTCAAATGCGCGAACAACCTGCTGCGCACTTCCATACGAGCTTTGTGCTCCAAATCCCATTGCTGCATACGCCGAAACGTAAGTGGCAACTTGCGCGCTTTGATCCAGACTAAATCCAGCTGCAAGTCCTGCTAAAACGGTTCCCATAAACGCGTCTCCGCAACCCGTTGTATCTACTGCTTTAACACGCTGAGGGCAAATGCGCACAGCCTTCTTGCCATCTTGCGCAGCATAGTCTAAAACAACCGAGCCTTCTGCACCAAGCGTTACAACTGCCTCGTCAAAGCCGTACTCGTGCATAATGCGCGCCGCATCATGCCAATCAAAATCATCCCAATTTCCGTCTTCTGGCTCGCTAATTTTAAGCAATTGCGCCATCTCGTGCTCGTTTACAAGAAGTATGCTTGCGTTTTCAATCAATTCGCGTGGCAGCTCGCTTACAAAAGGAGAATTATTTAGCAAAACTTTTACGCCAGCCGCACGCGCAATTTTTGCCGCCGCCGTTACGGTTTCCATTGGGCTTTCTAGGCAAAGTCCTAAAACGCTTGCGCCGCAAATTGCTTGCTTAACATCGTTTTGATTAATGTATTCAACGCTCACTTTTGCATTAGACCCTGGAGCGTAAACGATTGTGTTTTCGCCACCTTTTGCGTCTACTGTTATTACTGTTGCGCCACTTTTTACGCCTTCTACGCGCAAAATTCTAGACGTGTCTACTCCAGCAGATTCTAGCGTGTTTAGTAGGAATTTTGCATTTTCGTCGCTGCCTACCGCGCCAAACATTTGCACGTTTGCACCTATTTTTGCTGCAGAAACGGCCTGATTTCCCGATTTTCCGCCTGGAAGAACGCGCAAATCACTTCCGTTTACAGTTTCTCCAGGATTTGGGAGACGATCTGCGACTATTGTGTAGTCTGCGTTCATGGAGCCTACTACAGCAACGTGATTGCTTGATTCGCCTATCTTTTTTAGCGCGCTAGCAAGCATTTCGCCGCTTAGTGGCGTAGTCTTTTCCATCATAAATCCTTTCGTAAACTTCCATTAATTCGTGATTTAAGCGTGATTAAGTATTAATTCAAGCCGCAATCAAATCACAATTTAACTTACGATTAACTCGCCTAATTCTTAAAGCTATGAACAGGCGCTGGAATTCTTCCGCCACGCGAAACAAACTCCTCGCAGCTTGCGGTATTTACTGGCATAATAGGAGCGTACCCCATTAAACCGCCAAAATTAGCCATTTGCCCAACGCTTTTACCTTCCACAGGTATTATGCGTACAGCAGTTGTTTTTTGATTTATCATGCCAATTGCTGCCTCATCCGCAATCATTCCAGATATTGTTGCAGCAGTTGTGTTTCCAGGAATCGCAATCATATCTAGGCCTACGGAGCATACGCACGTCATTGCTTCTAGCTTTTCTATTCTAAGGCATCCAGACTTTGCAGCAGCAATCATGTTTGCATCTTCCGAAACAGGTATAAACGCGCCAGAAAGCCCGCCAACGTAGCTGCTGGCCATTATTCCGCCCTTTTTAACTTGATCGTTAAGCATTGCAAGAGCGGCTGTTGTGCCAGGCGCACCAACAGTAGAAAGTCCGATTTTCTCTAGGACTTCGCCTACGGAATCTCCCACGGCTGGCGTTGGCGCAAGCGACAAGTCGATTATTCCAAACGGCACACCAAGCCTTCTAGATGCCTCTTGCGCAACAAGCTGACCGACTCGCGTAATCTTAAAAGCTGTGCGCTTAATCGTCTCGCACAAGAACGCAAAATCCTTGCCACGCGCCTCGTCTAGCGAGCGCGAAACCACGCCTGGCCCCGATACGCCAACGTTTATTACAGCGTCTCCTTCGGTTACGCCGTGGAATCCGCCTGCCATAAATGGATTATCGTCTGGAGCGTTGCAAAATGCAACGAACTTTACGCATCCGTACGAATCACGGTCTGCAGTCGCGCGCGCGATTTGCTTAACTACTCGTCCAAGCAACTCCACACAATCCATATCAATTCCAGTGCGCGTGGACCCAACGTTTGCGCTCGAGCACACAATATCCGTCTCGCTCAAGGCTTTTGGCAGCGATTCTATAAGCATGCGATCGGCAGCTGTCATGGATTTTGCAGGCAGCGCAGAGTAGCCGCCAATCAAATCTACTCCAACTTTTTTGGCAGCCTTATCTAGCGCGTGCGCGATTTGCACAAAGTCGTCTGGGCTTTTGCACGCTGCTGCTCCAACTAGGCTTATTGGCGTTACGGTTATGCGCTTGTTTACAATCGGAATTCCGTAGTCGCGCTCAATCGCGCAGCCCGTGCTAACTAAGTCTTTTGCAAGGCGCGTAATCTTGTTGTACACGTTTTCGCACACTTTTTGCACGCTTGCGTCTGCGCAGTCTAGCAGATTTATTCCCATTGTTATGGTTCTAACGTCGAGCTTTTCTTGCTCGATCATGGAGTTTGTTTCGCTCACTTCCATAATGTTTAGCATGGGCTTCTCCTACTAATCCCTAGATTCTGTGCATGTTTGTAAATATTTCTGCGCGCTGGCAGTGTATGCTAACGCCTATTCCTTCGCCCAGCTTTGCCAATTCTTCGGCCAGCTCGCCAAATTCTACGCTTATTTCGTTTACGTCTACAATCATCATCATGTTAAAGAATCCGTTGACGATTGTTTGAGATATATCTAAAATATTCGCCTTGCTATTTGCTAAATGAGTCGTAACTTTTGCTATGATTCCTACAGCATCTTTGCCCACTACGGTGATTACGGCTTTGTTTTCATCATTATTAGTGGTGTTCATAATCACTCCTATTGGCTATATGTGATTTTTGCTGCGCAACAGCTGTTCTATCTATTCTGCTTGCCATTCGCGCGCGTTTTGCTCCTTATTTATACTATTGCCCGCCGCGTATAATCGCTTAGTTGTGCAACACGCCAAAATAACATATGAATAAATTTTCATAAAAGGTTAAAAATTTATAATAAAATCCTCTATATATCGTTATATCAACATAATATGCGTCAAATACCCCCCCCCCATCAGTAAATTTTACACTTATAAACAACGTCACGCTTAAAAAATTTCACTCAAAAAACAAAAATACGATATAATATCTTGAATTGATGAATATTTATCTGTTCATGTAATTGGGCAAAGCTTGAATGCATGCATGTTAAGCACACATTAGCAATCGCAATGCATCGCATGCTCCGCAAAGCGGCCGAATAAAAGAAGAACACAAAAAGAACGGGGATTATTATGGTAAAGAGCACTCGCCAAAAGCACGCTCGCAATCAAGAGTATCGCTCATTTGCAAATGTAAGCGCCGATTTTAGTGCATCAACCGCACGCAAACTGTCACTTAGCGCACTTACAACAGTTCTTACTGCCGCCACTTGCTTGGGCGGTCAGCCAATCCTCGCATCCTCTAATATTCTTCTTCCTCCAACTACTGCGGCATTTGCGCAAGAAGTGCGTAACGCAGACCCTACTCCTTGGCTACATACGCCAAACATTCTTGAGTATCAGCGCTACCGTTACTTAAACAGTAAAGGCGAATTTGGCTACGTTGGAGACGATAAAGTCGGCGACTGGGATAGAATCATCAACAAAACCGACATGTATGCACACGTTCAAGGCGAAGGCAATAACAAATACATGGTTTTCGACGTGTTCTTTAACAACGACGGTAAATCCATGATTTCTGCATCAAAAAAGCATCAATACGTGTGGCAAATTCCTTATGCAATTGCCGATTTAAGCAACGGCGGATATAAGAATGACACTATGCGCAATCTTAGATTTGACTTCTACAAGCGCAATGACAAATCACCTCAGACGTATGCAAATCTTTCTCACGATATTACCTTGTTCGATTACGACGCAAGCAAATCGTTCAGCCAAGACTTCTTGAAAGATAGCCAGGATCACAATAACTCAACATATCACTACTCTATAGGTGTACGCCCTGGCAGACCAGGTGATCAAGACATAAAAGATAACTTCCATGTTAACCCAGATGCTTTGGATTCTGCTATTAAAAAGGCTCTCCCACCAAACCAAAGACCTTATAACGGCTACAACTATGGCATTGGCATAACAACAACTCACGTTGATTACGCTGTTCACATGCATTGCGAGTTGAAGCTTAGACCAGGCGTAACCGATGAAGAAATCAAGAATGCCTTTACTTGGGCAAATAGCAGCTCTTATGGTAGAACTACTCATTCTGCTTACACCTTTATTTCTGGTCGCACAAAAGATGAAAATGTGCCACCTACAAAAAGCGATAAAATCCCTCCAAAGCTGTATTTTAATGGCAAAGAGATTAGCGATTCCAACAACAGCATTACCGTGTATCAGGGAGATATTCCTACAATCAAATTCGGAACATCCGACGACAGTGGAAAAGTAACGAAATTCTCTGTAAGCGGATTGCCAGACTTTGCTAAAAATGGCAATGTTGACGAGAAAAACGATAATGGCATTAACGCTAGCGAAAGCAATCCTCATACCAAGGTTGTTGAAAACGTTAAGTTTGAGCACAAGAACGGCAATACGCCAGTAAACTCCGACTACACGATTACTGTTTCTGCAACCGATGCTTCCGGCAACAAAGCAGAAAAGAAAGTCACTGTACATCTTAAGAACCAAAATCTTAAGCATAAGGTTCCAACCGCTACCCCAATTACTGTTGATTGGGGTCATAAGCCAACTGCAGATGAGCTCAAGAAGCATGTTTCTGGAGCCGACGGCGGCACGCTTACTTTTGACTCTATTCCAAATACTGAAATTCCTGAGCAGTACTTTAACGGAAGAGATACTATTCCTGCATACGCTTCTGGAAAAGTGACGTATAGCGATGGCTCGTATCACAATGTGACTGTTCCTGTGAATGTTAATAAGCCACTTTCTTTACAACATAAGAGCGAGCTTAAGGATCACACTGTTGAAGTGAGCGTTAAAGATAAGCTCACAATGACCAAAGATGGCAGCAAGGTTGACGCTAAGGAATATCTTGGTATAACCGATAAGAAGGTTAAAGATAACATCAAGAGTGCAGAGTGGGTTAATGGCGAGCCTTCCACAGACGTTGCAGGAAAGAGAACTTACACTGCTAAAGTCACGTTTAATGATGGCAGCACAGCGGAAGAAAAGGTTACTTTCACGGTTCGCCCTCAAAAGCCTAAGATTGAAACTGATTTGACTGGCGTTGCAGGCGTAAAAAACAAGGAAGTTGTAGTTGACGCTGGCCCTGGCACCGAAGGAAGCACTGTAACTCTTAAAAGTAAAGACAATAATAATAAAGTTATCGGCACTGGAAAAGTTGGAGCCGATGGCAAAGTTACGATTACTGTTGAAGACGGCATTCCTGCTGGAAATGTAACTGCCGTAACATCTACAAATCCTGCAGATCCAACTAAGGAGCAGTCGGTCCAGTCGCCAGTAAGCGACCCTAAGAATGCTACTAAAGACGACAAAGCTCCAACGCTTACTGCCGATAAAACCAATATTGAAGTCGAAGTTGGCAAAGATTTAACTATCAACCTTACAGCAAAAGACAATTTGAAAGTTGATAGAATCGACACATCAACAGCTACGATGACTCTGTTTAAAAATGACCAAACAAAGCTGTTTAGTAACCTGACTCGCGCTGGATCAAAGTACGATTCTAAGAACACAGACAAAGAGAAGAAACTTACTTATACATTCTCTGGCTTTAAGACTGAAGAAATTGGCACATACGACTTAACATTTAAGGCATTCGATTCTGCAGGAAACGAGTCAACGCCTGTAACTGTAAAGGTAACAGTTAAGAAGAAAGAAGATCTTCAGACTAGGCCTATTACTGTTAACTTGGGTCAAACGCTAGACGAAAAATGGGCAAAGAAAACTATAGCCAACCACAGGAGCTTACCAAAAGGGACTAAGTTCGCATGGAGCACTGAAACTGGCGGAACTCCAAACACTTCCACCGTTGGCAAGGAAAAGCCTGGAAAAGTTGTTGTAACTATTCCTACTAACGACCCAAATAATCCACAAGTTGAAACTGTTGCCGTTAAGGTAACTGTTAAGGATAGCGAAAGTCCTAAAGTTACGATTCAGCAAAAAGGCGAAGGTGGCACATATAACACCATTAATGGTGAATATCCTGATGGGCCAAAACACGCACAAGTATTCACTATCACTACATACCGCGGCGATAAGAACGATATTAAGATTACTGCAACCGACAACAGCGGAAAAGTTACAACTCTTACTTTAACGCCTAAAACTCCAGGCGAGACAGAAAAAACTCCTACTGGAACTGGCACAACTGCAGATCCTAAGACTTTGACGCTTGACGGCACTACTCCACTCAACACTGAGCCTGGCGAGTATAAGCGTACTATCACGGCGGTGGATCCTTCGGGCAACACTACAAACGTGTCTGTGAAGTTTGTTGTTAAGACGCAGGCAGATAAGTATAGCAAAGTCACAGGCACGCCTGTTACGTACAACATGAGTAGCGGAACAACGCATCCAGATCCTAAGAGCGGCATTAATGCAGATGATCTAAAGAATCTACCTAGTGACGCTACCTACTCTTGGACTACGGAGCCAGATTGGAATAAGCCTGGCAAAGATACAACCGCTACAGTCCGCATAACGTTCCCAGACGGCTCAACTAAAGACGTGGAGACAAAAGTTACCGTTAAAGACAATATCGCGCCTGTTATTAACACACCTAGTACCAATAAGGCAAAGAGAGCAGACACTGAGAAAACAGCTGAGTACTACCAGTTCAAGGTGCATAATGGCAAACCGTTCAGCATTGATATCAACGCTTATGACAACAGCGGAAAGATTAAGAGTGCAACAATAGCAACATTCCCAGGTCATGACGGAAAAATCACTATTGACAATCAAAACGGGAATTCTGCAGAAAAGCCTGCGACTATTCATATTAAAGGCACTGCTCAGCGAGATGCGAATATAACCAATTCGTCAGACAATAAGTGGTCTCGTGAACTTGTTGTTACAGACGAAGCTGGCAACGAGTCTAAGCTAAAGGTTCAGATTTCCGTATACACGGATGCTGAAGAGCATACTGCTACAGCTAAGCAAGTTGATAATCCTAAGGATAACAACGCAATTACCAACGCGATCACAATAACAAAATATGATAATCCAAATACGCCAATCGATAAGACTGGTATAACATTTGAAGTTGGAAAAATTCCTACAGATGATGGAAATTACACTGTTCCTGTAACTGTTAAATATCCAGATGGATCTTCCAGCAAGATTGAAGTGCCTATTGTCGTTAATAGGGAGTCCAACAACTATGACCCTGTTGGTAAAACTATTACAGTTCCATGGAATTCAAAAGAAGATCTTTCCAATAAGATTAAGTCGTTTGATAATGGCGGCGGCTTGACGTGGAATGGCACATCTGGAAACGATAAACTCAAGTCAGTAGAAATCGTCAACACAAAAGACGTTCCAAGCACCGATAAGCCTGGCGAAAGCCAAGTGCAGGTTAAGGTTACGTATTCGGATGGCTCTAGTGACGTTGCAACAGTAACTGTTAAAGTTTTGGATCCACAAAACAAGGATTACACGCCAGAAGGCCAAACTATTAAGGTTGACTACAGTAAGACGAAGAACACTACCATAGAGGATAGTGTAAAGAAGAATGGCATTAAGCTAAAGAAGAATGGCGCTGACACGACTTTGCCTACTGACGCAACAGTGACCATTGACAGCAATAGCACTATTCCAGATGGCACTCAGCCTGGCGATTTTACTGTTCCTGTAACTATCACCTATGGTGATGGTTCAACTGATCATGCAACAGTGACCGTTAAGGTTGGCGAGCCTCAGAATAAGAAGTATGAGCCAAATAAGCCTGATGGAATCAACGTTGGTTATGGTAAAACCAAACCTTCTGACAATGACATCATTGCTAAAGTCAAGTTTGACGATAAAAACCAACCTCCAACAGACGGTACAAAAATTACAGTTGACGATGGTCAAACACCTATCGACACTACTACTCCTGGAACCGTAAACGTTAAGGTTACTGTGAAGTATCCTGACGGTTCTGAGGATCACGTGGAAGTTCCTGTAACAGTTGGCAATCCAGATAACGTTACTCATAAGGCTTCTGCAACTCCTATAGAGTTGAAGCGCAATAAAGACAATACAAATAAGCCAAGTGAAGATGACATTAAAAAGCATGTCACAACTGACGTTGATAAAACTAAGAAGCAGCCAACCATTACTGTAGATACGGATAAGATTCCAACTACAGATAAGACTGGCACAACTAACGTACCTGTAACTATTAAGTATGAAGACGGCACTACCACAACTGTACAGGTTCCTGTTATTGTAACGGATACAAACGCAGACGAATACACTCCGAACGTTGACCCTGTGGAAGAGCCGTATGGCACTGGTAAAGAAAAGACCAAGGAAGCTGTTACAGCTGCTGTAACTGTTCCTGATTGGCCAGATAAAGATGATAAAGCTAAGCCACAGCCAAAAGTCACTATCACCAGCAAAGATGAGGATATTCCAGACGGCACAAAGCCTGGTACTTATCATGTAAATGTAGATGTTGAGTACCCTGACAAAACTGTTGATAAAGTTACTGTTGATGTGACTATTAAGAACAAGCAGTCGGATACTTTCGAGCCAAAAGCAAAGCCTGTTGTTAAGCCGTATGGCACGAAGGTTACATCTGATGATGTAACTAAGAATGTAACTGTTCCTGATTGGTCAAAAGATTCAAAGGAACAACCAAAGATTGAGTTGAACGAGCCTAACACAAAGCTTCCAGATGGTAAGACTCCTGGAAACTCTACTGTTAAGGTTAAAGTCACCTACCCAGATGGCACAACTGACACTGTTGACGTGCCAGTAACTATTAGCAATAAGCAGTCTGAACTTTACCCACCTAAGGCAGATAATCTTGAAAAAGATAATGGTCAAAAGCCTTCGGACGACGAAATTATCGGCAAAGTAAGTGTTCCTACCTGGCCAACGAACGAAACAAATAAGCCAACTTACTCTATTGCTGAGGGAGATAAGTCTAAGATCCCTAATGGAGATAAGGCTGGCAAGTTTGAAGTGCCTGTAACAGTTACGTATCCGGATGGATCAACAATCGTGATTAACGTGCCTGTAACTATTAAGGCTCCAACTGCTACAGCTAAAGTTGTGACTGTGCCAAAGGGCGTGGAACCTAAACCAGAAGACAGCATTGCCAATAAGGATAAGTTCCCTGAGGGTACGCAGTTCGAGTGGAAGAAAGACAACGGCAAGGAAACTGGCAAACCAGATACTTCTTCGGAAGGAAACAAGTCAGGCATTGTTGTTGTAACAGTTCCAGGTCAAGCTCCTGTGGAAGTGCCAGTAACTGTGAACGTTGTTGACCCAAGTGCTCCACAAATCAATGTGCCGCAAGGTAAGGATTTGCCAAAGCCTGAAGATGTAATTAATGGTTCCACTGATAAGACCAAGTACCCAGAAGGAACTAAGTTCGAGTGGAGTAAGGAAGATACACCAGATACCAAGAATCCCGGCACGAAGAATGGCAAGATTATTGTTACTATTCCAGGCCAGGATCCTGTGAAAGTGCCTGTAACAGTGAACGTTACGCCAGATCCAGAAGCGAAGGTTGTTAATGTGAAGGTTGGCGACAACCTTCCAGACGCATCGAAGGGTATTGCTAATAAGGATAAGTTCCCTGAGGGAACTAAGTACACTTGGAAAAACAATGGACCAAGTACTACTACTCCAGGCACCACTAAAGGCACTGTGCTCGTTCATATCCCAGGTGTGAAAGATCCAGTGGAAGCCACAGTTACTGTGAACGTAAATCCTGCGCCTATAGCGAAGGAAACCTTCGTCATTCAGAACAGCGATCCAGATCCTAAGAACAGCATTAAAGACAACGACAAGTTGCCAGAAGGAACCACATTTGAGTGGAAGAAAGATGCTGCTCCAAAGACAGACAAGCCAGGCAATACTACTGGCACTGTGATTGTAAAGATTCCAGGACAAGAGCCTCAAGAAGTGCCTGTAAAAATTACTGTTACAGCATCTCCTGAAGGAAAAGACGTAACTGTGCTGCAAAAGACTGACGGCAAGGACAACACTCCTCAGCCAAAGGATGTTATTAAGAATAATAGCGATTTGCCTGAGAATGCCAAGACTTCTTGGAAGAAGAAGCCTGATACGTCAAAGACTGGCAACCAGACAGGAATTGTGACTGTTACAGTGCCAGGCGAGCCAGATGTTGACATTCAAGTCAACGTGCTCGTTGTTCCAAATCCAAAAGACAAGACAGTAAGCGTGCCAGTAAACGCCAAGCCAAAGGCAGAAGATAGCATTGCAAACAATGGTGACTTCCCACAAGGCACTACTTTCGACTGGAAGAAGGATGGCGAGCCAAAGACAGACAAGCCAGGCACCACTAAAGGCACTGTGCTCGTCAATATTCCAGGCGTAAAAGACCCAGTAGAAGTGCAAGTAACAGTAAACGTGACCAACAAGCCATTTATCAACGATGGCAATGCTGAAAACACGCCAACTAAGCCTGATAAGACCACTATTACTGGTAAAACTCAGCCAGGAAACACAGTAACTGTCAAAGACAATGACGGTAATACTGTTGGTACTGGAGATGCCAACAAAGACGGAAACTTCACTATCGAAATCGATAAGAAGGATCCTGGCACAACACTCAAGCTTGTTCCAAGCAAGGGTGGAGTTGATGGTGACGCAACTACTGTAATCGTCACAGCTAAGCCACAAAAGCCAACGATTACGGTACCAACCGACAACCAGAAGAACGACGGAAACGTAACTGTAACTCCGCCAACTGATGACACAACGGTTGTGAAAATTGAAATCAATGCTAAGCCAAATTCAATCAATGGTCCAGAACAGCCAGTTCGCACAATTATTGCTAAGAAGGATAACGATGGTAAGTGGAAGATTGACGGAGACGCTCCAGAAGGCGTAATCGTTAATCCAGATACTGGCGTTGTTACTATTCCAACAAAGAATTTGGAAGACGGCAGCACTATTACTGCAGTATCTAAGAACAAGACGGACAAACCATCTGATCCCGCTACTGCTGTAACTGGCTTTAAGACTCCACAGATTAGTGAGCAAACGCTAAAAGACAATCCAGATGATTCTACTAAACAAATCATCACTGGAAAGACTCTTCCGGGCGCAACAGTAACTGTTACCGACAAAGATGGAAAGCAAATCGGAACAGGCGTTGCAGATAAGAATGGCAACTTCACTATTACTATCAACAAGCAAACGCCTGGTGCGATTGTAAACCTTACGCCTACAAACGGCACAGGTGATTTTGCTAAGACTGGAAACACTGTTGAAGTAACGGTTGACGGAGATATTGCCGTTCCACGCATAGATACGCCTGCAGACGGAAGCCACGACAATAATGGCAACAACGCAAACAACGCCAACAACGCAAAGAATAATGGCAACAAAAATGATGCTAGCAGCCACAATGGCAGCAATAATCATGGAAACCAATCTCACAATAGTGGATCTAATAGTGGATCTAGAAGAGGTAAAGGTGCGCTAGGCAATACTGGCGTTGGTGTTGCATTAAGTGCTCTTGCGTCTGCGATGCTTGCTGGCATGGGTGCTGCAGGAAGGGCTGTATCTCGCCGCAAGAAGCGCAACTAGCTAGCACGCGCTAAGTAACTATAAACCAACAAACAAAGGCCTGGAGCGATTGCTCTGGGCCTTTTTTATTGCCCGCTTTTGTAGACATCCGCTTTTTGTAGACATCCGCTTTTTGTAGACATCCGCTTTTTGTAGACATCCGCACTTTGTAGCTCTAAACAGCGTGCCGAACAACAAAAAGCGGAAATTCATGTAGTGCGATTATACCTAAAATATGGCGTGTCGCGTCGTTCGCGCATTACAGCGCGCTCACGTCTTCGCCACAGTAAAGTCCAGTGGACTTTACGTGTGAGCAGCTCAGCGCTCTATTCCTCACGGCTATTAGTAGCCGCGCGTTCGTAAATGAGTAAAAAAAAAACGCGGTAAAATACCGCGAAAACAAACATATTGTGGGTGATATAGGAATCGAACCTATGACCCCTTCCGTGTGAAGGAAGTGCGCTAGCCGCTGCGCCAATCACCCAAAATTTTTTTAATTATGCGTGAAAGGCAATCCTTTCGAGTGGGCGATACAAGGTTCGAACTTGTGACCCCTTCCGTGTCAGGGAAGTGCGCTACCACTGCGCCAACCGCCCAGGTTGTTTATTAAGCTAACACGCTCAATCGAGGTGGGTACGAGAGTCGAACTCATCTATACGGCTTTGCAGGCCGCTGCCTAACCGCTTGGCTAACCCACCACAAGGCCGATAACTCACCAGACCTAGAGCGGACAACGGGACTCGAACCCGCGGTCTCAACCTTGGCAAGGTTGCGCTTTACCAACTAAGCTATGTCCGCAATGCTTTCTCACTAACTAACGCCAGCCCGAAGCACGAGTAACTACTATACCAGAAATATTTATAAATTCAAGTCCGCCGCCCATTGGCGTGTCGAGCAACAAAAAGCGTCTATTTTTGCCCGCGTTTGTTCCCATTTAACGCAATTCGGGAAATAAACACGCGAAAATCGCTTGCGCTGTCCAAGCACACTATACTTACGGCGGTATTGAGTGACTGGAAGTAGTCTTCCAAGCATGAGCTTGTTTTGCGGAATTTGGAAGTAGACTTCCAACTTTTGCCATTTTGTACTAAACTTGGAAGTAGACTTCCAACTTGCGAAAGGCAAACGTATGTATTCCAGAACTGATTATCTTAATAAGCTTCTTGCTTTTAAAGACACTGATTTTGTAAAAGTGATAACAGGCGTACGTCGCTGCGGAAAATCGGTTATTCTTCAACAATACATGGATTCTCTTCGCGAGCTTGGAGTGCCAGACTCGCACATAATATACATAAATCTTGAAAGTTTTGAATATCGCGACGTGCTTACAGATTCCAATCTTATGGATGTTATCTGTTCAAAAATGCACAGTGGTAAAAATCGCAGTGGTAAAAATCCAAACGGTAGCGAAAATTCGAACAATGGCAAAAGTCAGCAAACAACCGCAAATCAACAAAAAACGTACATTTTAATAGACGAAATACAGTTTGTAGATGGTTGGCAAAAAGCCATTAACGCACTTAGAGTTAGTTTTAATTGCGATATTGTTATAACGGGTTCTAACGCAAAACTTCTTTCTGGTGAGCTTGCAACTAATTTAAGTGGAAGGTACGTTGAAATACCAGTATATCCGTTCTCTTTCAAGGAATTCTTAGGAGCAAAGCAAATCGACGTTAATTCTAGAGAAGTCGATTTGGCATATAAAGAATACGAACAATATGGCGGCTTTCCTAGTGTTGTTCTTGCGGATGAGCCGCTTAGATACACTATTCTTTCCGGAATATATGATTCCATTATTCTTAACGATATTGCTGCTCGCGCGCAAATAAAAGATAGTTTTACTCTTAAAAGAATAGTCGCATTTTTGGCCGATAATGTTGGTCAGCTTGTTAATGCTTCCAAAGTTACGAGTCTTTTAAAAAATGAGCGGATAGAAGTTTCGAATCATACTATTTCTAGGTATTTAGAGCTTTTGCAAAATGCTTATTTGTTCTTTGAAGTTCGCCCGTACGATATTCGAGGTAAAGCATACTTGAGGCAGAATGCAAAGTATTTTATTGTTGACAGTGGTTTGAGGAATCAGGCAGTTAGTCATCGTCTTGGGAATATGGGTAATCGCTTAGAAAATATTGTATTTTTGGAGTTGCTGCGAAGAGGGTATGACGTTGATGTTGCTCGAGTTGAGGGTAGTGAAGTAGATTTTATTGCGCGCAAGGGCGATTTGGTTGAATATTATCAAGTTACTCAGCAATTGCCAGAAAATACGCATGAAACCGATAATTTGCTTAAATTACGCGATAATTACGCGAAATTCCTTATTACAGGCAGATATGCTGGAGTTGATTTAATAGACGGCATTCACGTGAAGTATGTGGTTGATTGGCTGATTGATAAGTCTTGATAAGTCTTGATAAGTCTTGATAAACGCTCGCAGATTGACCGTCTTTTGGCGCGCGCTGCGCCGCAAAACGCACTACATGAAACTGGAAAAGAAAAAGGCTTGTTAGAAAACCTAACAAGCCTTTAAAACTAAAGAACAGAATCCCGTCCCTAGCGGAAAACCATCTCTAGCAACAAGCATTAAGCACCCGCAAGCAGAATAAAGAACCTACACGGTAAGAAAAGGAAATTTCGGCAAACCAAGCAAACTCTAAACCCCACATGCAAGCTGCAGCACAAAACACGCGCCGCCGCCTAACGCAAGCCTATTTTTTACACGCGCACCAGCGAACACCAGTGCGCGCACAATGCTTAGTGACGAGCCTTGCGAACAGCAGCACCCATGCCAGCAAGCATGGTGGCAGCCAAAGCGGTCAAAGTTACGCCAACACCAGTACCAGGCAACTTCTTACCGCCATCCTTCTTCTTCTCAACCACAGTGGTCTTAGCACCAGCAGCAGCACCATTAGCACCAGCCTGACCTGGCTTTGCAGCACCAGTATTGCCCTGCTGAATCGTTGCAGATGGAACAATACTCAAAGCATTCTTAACAGCCTCATCATCAGCCAAAGCTTCCTCAACTCCAGCCACAGTATCATCAGTATTAACAGCTGTCTCATCCAATGCAGTTAAAGCGTTAACAGCCTTAGCATAATCACCAGTCAACAACTCCATAAAGTTTTTGTAAGCATCCTTGAAAGCAGCACTCTTCTTCTCCTGCACCTTCTCAGCCTTCTTCAAAGCAGCATCAGCACCATTTAGGGTATCCTTCAAAGAGTTTACACTCTTCTTATCTTTATTCTGAGCCAAAGCACGCTTCGCATCATCAACACTATTCTTCGCCTTCTGAACAGCCTGAACAGCATTATTAAGACCAGTAGCAGCAGTAGTAAGAGCAGTCTTCTTCTTACCCAACTCAGCCTTCTGCTTATCAAACTCAGCCTTAGCATCCGCTAACTTAAGAGCATGAATCTTATCATCTGTAGACTCAGAATCCTTCTTCTTAGGAGTCTGATCCTTCTTAGAATCCGCAGGATTCTGATCATTCTTAGGAGCCGCAGGAGTCTGATCATTCTTAGGAGCCGCAGGAGTCTGATCATTCTTAGGAGCAGCAGGAGTCTGATCATTCTTAGGAGCGGTTGGAGTCTCAGCAAATGCTGGGGTGGCCATTGTGAAGCCAGCAAGCAAAGTTGCGCCAGCAGCGAAAGCGGCGATAGCCTTCTTATTCATCATTTTATTTTCCTTTCTTCTTCTCCTATGCGTTAGGGGCGCATAGAAAAATTTGCTCCACAATCCAAAACGAATCGTGGCACACGGCCAAACTAGGTGCGGCCATGTTTGCTATTAACATACCCCCCCCCCGTTTGAAAAAGTCAAGCCCCAGCCACACATGCTAAACCGAAAAAAATGATGTTATACACAAACTAATCCACAATTAAGCCACACTCGCCGTAAAATTTGTGGATAAACAACGATTAAACCGTAAAAATACGCATTTCAAGGTTTTTGAAGAATTTTCCCAGGTTTTTTTAAGGAAAGACTTTTCGCGCGTGTCGCAGTACAAACACACTACAAAAAATGAACAAAACATTGAACAAAAGTCAACATAAACAACAAAAAGCGGAGAAACGTTAGCGCAACCTAAGCGAGAAGGCAAGTCATGTAGTAAATCAAATGCAAACACACTACAGTTTTGCGTGTTTATGTAGTGCGTTTGTATCAAAAAACACCGAAATTCGGTACAAACGCACTACATGGCAGGTCGTGTCGTTCGCACGGATTAGCCGTGCGAACGTCTTCGCTTGCGTTGAAAGCACACCGTGCTTTCAACCTTAAGCAAGCTCAGCGCGCCGAATTGGAAAATCGTTAGCGCGGTCTAAGCGCGCTAACGTCTTCGCCGCACGTAAAGTCCACTGGACTTTACGTTTGAGCGGCTCAGCGAATCGAGGTGATTTCTCGCGCATTATGCAGCTCGAAATCGTCGATTCGCGCTACGCTTTAAGCGAAAAGGCAGGTCGTCGCGCAAACTATTCGCCAGTAACTGTTGGCGCAAGAACTAGATTCTTAACCAACTCGCGAGTGCGAAGCTGCGAATCAGCGTCTAAGCAATCGTCTGTAATAACAGTGTCAACCTGGTCAAATCGCGCAAAAAGCGAAAGCGACGTGCAAGTCCACTTAGTATGATCCGTTAATATAATCGTGCGATCCGCAATATCCATCAAAGCCATATCCGTAGCGGCTTCCAGCGAATTTGGCATAAGGAATCCGCGAGGCAGGCTCACGGAATGCGTGCCCAAAAATACTGTGTTTACGCGCAAAGACGAAACAACTTTATCGGCAATAGGTCCAACCAGCGAGTTGGAACGCGTAATCACACCGCCCGTAACAATAACCTCAATATCTTTAGATTCAAGCGCTTGAACAAGCTCCGCAACTGGAATCGAATTTGTTAGAATCGTGATTCCAGATGCCCTGCGCGACTCAAGAAGATGCTGCGCAAACACGTATGCGGTTGTTCCGCCACCTATTGCAATCACATCTCCTGGCTGAACATAATCCACCGCCTTAGTGGCGATTGCATCCTTAAGCCCCATGTCCATCTGCGACTTTACGGAAAACAGCGGCTCTGAAAGAAGCGTGTTAGTTGTAACAGCACCACCGTGCACGCGCTTTAGAAGACCGCGATCCGAAAGTTCCGCAATATCCCTGCGAATTGTCATTGCAGAAACGGCGAGTTCCTTAGAAAGAGCGGTAATACGCACGGCCCCCCTGGTGCGAAGGCGGCTCAAAATCAATTGTTGACGCTGTGAAGAAATCATGTGAACATTATCGCACAAGTAAACGCAAAAAACAAACGCAGATGAGCGTTTCTAGGCTCAAAACGTTATGTATTTAACAAAAATCACATAAAATCTGGCAAAACGAACAAATGCTTGTAAAAAGTGCGGAAAATCGTTCGCGCGGTCTAAGCGCGCGAACGTCTTCGCAGCGCAGAAGCAGTGCTTCTGCCTTGAGCTGCTCAGCGCTCCGAATTGCAAAATCGTTAGCGCGGCCTAAGCGCGCTAACGTCTTCGCCGCACAGAAGCAGTGCTTCTGTTTTGAGCGGCTCAGCGAATCGAAGTGCATTCGCGCGCTACGCTTTAAGCGCTCATGCAAGTAGATTCGCGCTACGCTTTAAGCGAAAAGGCAGGTCGTCGCGCGCGCAAATATATCAGTATTGATGATGCGTATGATCGTGCATAACATCTTTATGCTCCGATGCGTGCGGAATGTGCAAAACGCGCATACGATCAATCGCCCTGCGCGCAAGCTGATGCGCCGAACCCGCGCCTTCTCCCTTAACTCCAAAAATAACAATCAACGCCATAATAGCCGTAATAATCGCGCTAATTCTCAAAGTCCATTGCACGCCAAAAATACTAGCTGCAACGTTATCCGCACTTCCAACGCCCGTAAGAACGTGATGCCATTGCGTAAAAGTAGCCATTGTTACAACAAGCACAGGCGCACCAATCGCACCCCAAAGCTGGCGCATTGTGTTAGTCACAGCAGACCCATCGCCAAGCTCGCTTTGTTGCAAACAGTTTAATGACCAAGTTGTAACAGGCATAAGCAAGAAACCCATGCCGATTTGACGCGTAAATTGCCAAATAGAAATCCACCAAATCCACGTATGCATGTCTATAAGACTCATCATGACTGTGCCAAAAAGCAAAATCAACGAGCCAGCCATTGCCACTGGCCGCACGCCGAAACGATCGAGCATACGCCCACCAAAGTATTGCGAAATGGCCATTCCAAACGCGCCTGGCAAAAGCACAAGGCCGCTCATAGTGGCGGAAAAACCGCGATCAGACTGAATATAAAGCGGAATAACAACCATAATCGAGCTAAACGCAAAGAACGTTAAGCATGCACAAGCCGTTCCAACTGTAAAATAGCGATTTTTCAAAACGTTAATGCCAAGTAGCGGTTGCTTACCACTCGCGTGCGCGCGCAATTGTCGCACAACAAACCACGCCACTCCGCACGCACCAACAAGCATAGGCGCCCAAGAGAACGCGCTAGCAATTCCGTACGCTTCAATATTTGTAAAGCCAAACATAACGCCGCCGAAGCCAATAATCGAAAGTCCAACGGAGAAAAAGTCGGCCTTAGCGCTGCGATCTTGCTCACCAAAATTGTGCAAGAAGAACGCAGAAAGAACAATAGAAATTACGCCAATAATACTAAGCGACAAGAAAATTGAACGCCACCCATTAAAATCGGTTTGCATGCCACCAACAGTTGGGCCGATTGCAGGCGCAATGCTCATAGCCATACCAACGCTGCCCATTGCCATTCCTCGCCGTGTTACTGGGTACACGGAAAACACGGTGATTTGCAACACTGGCCACATAACGCCCGTGCCAATCGCCTCTAAAGTTCGACCAGCAAGCGCCATAATAAAGTCATTGCTAAGCCATGCCATAATTGAGCCGAGCGTAAAAAGAATCATAGACGATATAACGATTTGACGCGTGGAAAATCGCCTAGTTAAAAACGCAGTAAGCGGCACCATAATGGCCATAATCAGCTGAAAAATAGACGTAAGCCACTGACCTGTAGTAACACTAATGTTAAATTCGCGAACAATCGTTGGCAGCGCGGCCGTAAGTTGCAATTGCGCAAAATTACCAATAAACGTTATAAATGTTAGAATTGCCAAAGAAACCAAGGCTGCTCGAGTAAGACGATTGTTCTTATACGCCTGCTCACCAACAAGAGCATGGCTAAGTTCACGCAAATTCCCAAAAGGCTTGCATTTATAAGACTTGCTAACAGAGTCACTACTCTTATTAAACCATGATTTTCTAGGCAATATTGTCACTTAAACTTCCTTCCATATTTGCAAAACACGCATAAAATAATCAGCGATTATTGCAAAATCAAGAAATATACTCGACTCTACAATAATCGCCTTAAAACAAGCTATAAGACTACTCCGTGAGTTTGTTGTTTACAAAACTATGTTGTTTACAAAACTAAAAACCCACGATTCTCTATAACCCAACGATTCTCGAAAAAATAATTACAAGTCAAATCAGTAGCTTCTGCGCGATAGCCAATGCCTGTAGGCGCCTTGAATAGAGCCATAACGACCATTGCAATAATTCCAGAACCAACGAAGCTGAGTTTGATAATTAGTTGCCCAATCGGCTCCCATAGAAGACATCTTTCTTCCAGGCAAAGCTTGAGGCAAGCCATACGCGCCAGAAGGATTCATAGCGTTTACGCGCCAACCCGATTCATGCGAGATAATAAACACAGTAGCAGTAAAATCAGCCTCGCTGTATCCATTCGAAAGCAGCCACGAATGCGCCCACTCTTGCATCTCGCCAGCTGGAACTGTGGTTCCAATAGACTCAGCAGAAGCAGAATCTACACTAGCGCCGCCAGTTCCAACAAGAACAACCCTATCTTTTGGAGCTTGCTTAACAAAAGACACAAAAACGTTGGAAGACACAATCTTCTTACCTGCACGCGTAACGATTTTGCTCGTTTCCATAACGCCAGGCGCACCTTGATCTTTAACCTTTTCTGTACCTTTTGGAAGAGCCGATGTCTCTTTTTTAACCGTATTAAAAGCAATAGGCTCGTCGGAAGTTTCAAGCTTTGCACCAGCGCGCTTAATAGTTATAACTGTAGATTCACTAACCTTTGAATCAAGAGACGGCGTAACAACGTCGTGCGAATCCAAAGTTATGTCTCCCGCTTCTAAAACGGACTTAACGTTTGTAAAATCTGTTCCAAAAACCGCGCGATGATGGCCATTTATATTTACAGTAATATAAGAAGTTGCGCCTTTTTTAGATGGGTTGAGCGAGTTTCTGTATGCTCCACGAGAAACCTGATTTTCGCTATCTGTAGCCGAATAGGCAGTTACATAAGACTTTGCGGAATTTGATTTGGAACCAGAATAAAAGTTTCGAGAAACAACTCCAAGAACTACAACAGCCACAATACTAACGAAAATCACTGCAACTCTTGCCCATTGACGCATGCTCAATGAAGTAAGCGTAACAGTTTTCTTTCTGTGACTTGTCATAACTCTCCTTGATAGAAGTTAGTGCAAAGTGTAAATCTAAAACGTTATACGACTTTTTATACGATCTTTTATACGATTTTTAGTTATACGACTTTTTGCACAAAGTATATGTAATTGTAGTCTTACGTAAAGAGAAGCGCTAAAAATCAAGGTTCTTGCGATTATTTCACACTCTTATTAAATTCGCTTTACTCGCTTACAGAATCACCTAATTATCTTTACTGTTTTTAATTATCTTTATTATTTTCATCATCTTTACTAGGATCATAAGCCTTAGCTTGATTAACTAAATCTTCTAAATCAGCTGGAAGTAAAGCGCCAGCTTGACGATAAATAACATCTCCACGCTTAATAACCATAACTGTTGGAACCGCTTTAATCGCAGCTGCACTCGCCAAATCTGGAGACTGATCAATATCTACTTTAACAAACGGAACATCTTCAAATTTTGCGCTTACTTGCTCAAAAATCGGCCCAAAAGCGCGGCAAGGACCGCACCAAGTGGCCCAAAAATCAACAACAACTACCTCGTTGGTGCTTGCAATCTTCTCAAAATCTTCTTGAGTAGCGTGAATAAGTGCCATTTTTACTCCTTAAAACAAGATTTAATAAATTTTACACGAACACGTACTCATTTGCACTATAGTTATTAGCATCATCTGTCGCCTTGCGGCACTAGGCTAGAAAACATGCTTGATATCCAATTTATTCGTGAACATGCCGACGTAGTTAAGGAGTCGCAACGCAAGCGTGGCGAGTCCGTAGAACTTGTCGATGAAGTGCTTCGCGCAGATGATTTGCGCCGCACAAGCTTAAAGGCATTTGAGGCAGCTAGAGCCGATCAAAAAGCAATCGGCAAAAAGGTAGCAGCCGCAAGTGCAGATCAAAAAGCCGAACTTATTGCACAAACAAAAGAGTTAGCGCAAAAAGTTGCACAGTTTAAGGCTCAATCCGAGCAAGCTACTGCAGACTACACAACAGCAATGTGGAAGCTTTCTAACATTGTAGAAGACGAAGCTCCAGAAGGCGGAGAAGACGACTACGTTGTAGTTAAGAAGGTTGGCACACCTCGCAACTTTGCAGCAGAAGGCTTTGAGCCAAAGGATCACTTAACTCTTGGAACTGGCGTTGCTGGAATCGATATGCGCAGAGGCGTTAAGGTTGCAGGCTCTCGCTTCTACTTCTTGCGCGGAGCTGTAGCACGCTTGCAAATCGCAATGCTTACAATGGCTGTAGACCAAGCAGAAGAGCATGGTTTTACGCTTGCGATTACGCCAACGCTTGTGCGACCAGAAGTTATGCGCGGAACTGGCTTCTTGAATTCTCACGCAGACGAGATTTATCGCCTTCGCGAACCAGATGACCAATACTTAGTTGGCACATCCGAGGTTGCTCTTGCTGGCATGCACGAAGATGAAATCCTTGACTTAAGCAATGGCGCTTTGCGCTACTGCGGTTGGTCGAGCTGCTACCGCCGAGAAGCTGGTGCTGCTGGAAAAGATACTTCCGGCATTATTCGCGTGCATCAATTCGATAAGGTAGAGATGTTCGTTTATTGCAAGCAAGAAGATTCTCGCGCAGAACATCAAAAGTTACTCGGCATGGAGCAAGAGATGCTCGCTAAGGTGGAAGTACCTTACCGCATTATTGACACCGCTGCTGGCGACCTTGGCTCTTCTGCTGCGCGCAAGTTTGACTGCGAAGCTTGGGTTCCAACGCAAGGCCGTTATCGCGAGCTTACTTCTACTTCTAATTGCACTGAGTATCAGGCTCGTCGCTTGAATGTTCGCGAGCGCATAGAAGATGGCGGAACTCGCCCAGTTAGCACGCTTAATGGCACTTTGGCTACTACTCGCTGGCTTGTTGCTATTTTGGAAAATCATCAGCACGAAGATGGTTCGATTGATATTCCAAAAGCTATGCAAGCATACATGGGCGGCAAAGAGGTTATTGAGCCTACTAAGTGGGAAGCCTAAAAGCCTAAGCCTAACAGAGCTTTAAGCCTTTGATATTAACGTTGATTAATAAGTGTGCAAATCAGTTTTGGTTTGCACACTTTTGTTTTTGACATTTGCGCTTGTTGCTCAAAACGCCACTACTTTGTAGGCAGCTCTTGCGCAGAACACCCGTGCAAAACAGACGCCATACTCTGCTTTTCGGCGCTTGTAACGCTAAGGTCGTACTTATACTTAACAGCAATCTGCCTAGCTACATAACCGCATCTAAAAGACTTATTAGATGGAAGCCAATAGGCCGCAGAAGCAGAGCCTTTTTCTTGGTTTGCTGCTCCTTGCACAGCAAGAAGGTTCAGCATATCGTTACCAAACTTAAGTCGCTTAGCGCGATTCCACTTCCAAGCACCCGATTGCCAAGCGTTTTCTAGAGCCACAACGTGATCAATTTGAACAAGCGCGCTAGTTTTTCTGCCTCGCACAAAGTTAATATCTAATCCTGTATATGGGTCGTGTAAAAGCCCAGACGCTACTTTGCAAGATCCCGCATACTTAAAGCGAACATGCGTTAAATCGCGCGCAAGAACGTCTTCTCGAACATCACAACCGTTTTTATCATCGTCTGTAGTTCTATACCCAAAAACGCTTCTGTTATATCCAGAAGCATGCGACTTATCTACTTTTAGCTTACTAAGCTTTTCTGCAGCATCTCCACTGGCAACGTATTCTCCAGTAATATTCCCAACATCTTGGTTAAGTTTAGGCAAAACTAAGCCAATAACAATTCCTACAAGAATCGCGAGAGCAATAAGCCATATAAAAGACGTTACGCTCCTAGAGATTGGAGCGTTACTATAGCGCGCATCACCTACTCTACGATTGCTACGACCGCCACGACCGCTACTATTACTACGATTGCGCAGCATGATTAATATCTACAACCCAAGGAATACGACGTATAACAATGTTGAGCACTTGCTGAATAAGGCTAATAAGAATAATGATTGCCATAACTGCGTACACAACGTTCCATTGCGGATTCTTAGTTACAAGTGGGTGGATTGTACTAGAAACAAGCATTATTGCATTTGCAATTCCAATAAGAGAAACCGACATAAGAATCGCTTGCATTCTGCCGACTTTGCGCGATAATCTTACGCGTTGCTGAGCCAATTTTCGCATTGAGTCAACAACTCGCTTAACGCAATAATCTCCTTGACGGAATGCCAATACTTCTTGCAAACCAAGCTCTACATCGTCTACTTCTAGTTCAACCATTTTTTGGTCTAAATGAACTTTATTAATAAAGCTTTTAAGGCTCAAACTAAACAATCCTGGGATTACAAACACGATTAGCAAACAAATCACAGATGCAAAAATCGCGATTTGAACACTAAAGTAGCTTAGCAAAACGATTGCTGGAATAATCGAAAGGATCATTCCAACGCTCATACTAAGACCTGCCTTGTGTAAGTGCGCGTGATGAAGGTCTAGTCCTGCAAAAGACGCAACAAGCGTTAAGCATCTTAAGCATGCGCAAACAACTACAACAAGAACATAGTCTTTAACACCTAAGCCAAAAAGCGGCCTGCTTGCTATAGCAAACATTGCTGCGATTGCGCAAACAGGAATCAACAAAGCACAAACAATATTTATTACAGTTGAGAAAGCACTGAGAATGGCAAATAATGCTTTCTTTAAGTAAGACACTTTTGATTTTTTGCCACTATTATGCACAATATTTTCATGCTCATTTTCATGCTCATCGCTACTTGCATCGCCACTTGCATCGCCACTTTGCGCGCGTAAATCTCCGTTTGAATCATCACTTAGTGCGCCTACAGATGCAGCTCGCGCACGCGAATCACTAAACACACTAACTTTAACTAAATTGTCTGCACTAGTGGCGTAGCTATCGCTTGGAAGAAACACAAGAATAGTTGCTTTTTTGGCAATTTTGCGCAAAATATCGCATAAGTTTTTAGCTTCTTTAGCGCTAATATCTTTGGAAGAATAGTCAAAAATGTATACAGGAGTGCGTCGAATCAACGCGCGTGCCATAACAAGTCGCCTAAGAATGTCTTGCTTATTTTCGGCATGAATATTTTCTACGCGCAAGTCTAAACCGTTGTAATCTGCATAAACAACACCATCCGCGCGAGCAGCTCCAAGTGCCTGCCACATAGACGTTGTAGTAGCATTTTTAGACGCCATCAATAAGTTTTCTCGCAAAGTGGCAGAAAACATGTGACTATTCTTGCGAACAATCGTTACAAGATCTGCCAACGCGCCAGGATCTACATTATTTAGAGTTATATAAGAAGGATTTCCAGCAATATCGCCAAAATCAGATGCCACAAATGGCGAATCCGTACCTAAATCAGGCAGAGCATAACTATCACTGTAAGATAGAGCAACGTTTGATTTAGAGCTAAAAGTAACGCCATTAAGAACGTTGTGCGCAACTAAATCGTAATACTCGCTTGGCATTACATTCAGTTTTCCACTAGAAACATTAAAGGATGCTCGCAAAGGACGATTATTCTTAACAAAATTACAACGAACATGAAGAGAAACGTTGCTAGCGCCATCTGGAATACTCAAAGACGACTTATTGTCTATTTTTTCTAGCACGGATTGTGAATATTCGGAATCCAAATCGGAATCTAAAGTAGATGAATTATTGGAAGAACCACCATTAGCAGCAACACTTTTGAACAAATCGCCAATATTATTTAGCCCCGAAACAGCACGATTTTTAATATGCATGCAATTAGCAACTCTGCGAATTGGATCCACACTTAACATAAGCAGCGGCAAAGTTAGCATTGCTGCAGGAAGACCCACAGACCTAACCGAAAGAAGCCAAACCGTGCAAACAACAGCAACAGCAACCATAAAATACGTCAAAAAAGCACACAAACAACGCAACAAAACACGAACGTTATAAAGCGCAGTACAAAGAGCTAAAGCAGAAAAAACGGCCGCAACGAGGCAAATACTCGCTAGATAAGTGTTGATTGAGAACAACGCAATGCTAACAGCAAAAGGCATAGGAAAAGCTGCAAAAATTTGCGGCAAAAGCAAACCAGCCCAACGCTGAACCCAAGCAATATCTTCATTTACGCAAATCGAAGAATACTCAACAGAATCAGTACGATTAGCCGAACTGAGCGAAATCATAGACCGCAACATCTTCGGTCGAAGCTTCATAGCTACGCGAGTGCCAATCTCGGTAGAAAAAATACAAGATTGATGAAAAGCAACGTATTTTATAATCAAAATACCAACAAGCGAAATCAAATAAGACGTTAGCTCAACGGAGCTAAGCAAAGATTTACCAGTATATTTTGCTGGAATCAAAATAGGCGAAAGAATGCCAACACAAACATACACAAAACCGATGTTTGCAAGAGAAGATATAGCAAGACACGCCGCTCTTAAGGCAACCAGATGTTTAACACCTGGAACAAAAGCAAAGAAACGACTAATCATTTAACTATCCTTTTCTTGTTCATAAAACCTACAAAATCAACGTAGCTATATTATGCATAAGAGCGAACACATTTAACCAGTGCAAACAAACACAAAAGAAGCCAAACATCTAAATATCTAAACATCAAACAAATCTAATACTCACAGCACATCTAACATCTAAACTCTTAAAACACTATAAGTCACTTTTCAAACCCGTAAAATGCACTTTTACAAGCACTCTCTAACACACAGATTCGCTACTTTTTACAACACATAAGATTACGCTAAACGCCAGGCATCAACACGCCGAATTGTAGATTGCAATCTACCCCAAATGCCAACTCAAACGGTGCAAATCGCTAGCGCCATGCTCCAAAATCGCATCCCTATGCGCTTTAGAACCATAGCCCTTGTTATGCGCCCAATCGTAAACAGCATATTTTGGATTTTGTGCTAAATCAATCATCAACGAATCTCGAGTCACCTTTGCAATAACAGAAGCCGCCGAAACACTAGCACACTTTTGATCTGCCTTAACTAAAGTGTGAACTTTTACAGAAAATTGCATACTAGGCGCATCAAAAGTACCTAAAGCTTTGCCAACGTAATTGAACGGACCGTCCAAAATCGCAGCAATCCGCGCATCTTTAAGGCTAGAGCGCATGCGATTTTGAACATCGTTAATCGCATTAATCGCAGCAACACCAAGAGCGTAGCTAATACCCCACTCGTCAATTTGACGATTTGTACAAGAGCCAACAGCAAAAGCATTGCACCAATTTTCAATCGGATCCAGCAAACCCTCCCGCTTATGTGCATTAAGAAGCTTAGAATCCGCTAGACCTTGCGGAAAACTACCCGATTTAATCTTTTGCGCACTAAAAAGCGCTGCACCAACCATAACAGGACCAGCAAGACTACCGCGGCCAACTTCGTCTAAGCCAATAACCCAGTCAAATCCGCTGCTTATAAGGTTTTGTTCAAAGTCAAAAGATGGAATAATTGCCAAATTTGCCTACTCTTAACTACTTATTTGCACTACTTATTTGCGATATCTACTTACGTTTACTTATGCTTAATTACGTCTACTTACGCCTTACTTATTTGCAGATTTAGCTTTTACATCGTCAAAAGCATCGCTGTGATTTTCAAAAATGCCCATACGATTAAGTGGCCAAAAACGCATAAACGCAACGCCTTCAATTTTAGAAATTGGCACTAAACCATCGTCCCCATCGTTCTTATGATACCTAGAATCCGCTGAATTAGCGCGATTATCTCCAAGAACAAAAACATGGCCTGGCTTAACTTTTACCTTAAAAGCAAATGCGCTCGGACTTACACCTGGCCTAATGTAAGCAGATTCAAGAACTGGAACTCCATTAACCAAAATCGGGTCGCCATCCCCTTTGCACTCAACTGTATCTCCAGGAAGACCAATAAGGCGCTTAATTAAATCTTTGCCTGAAAGAATGCCGCCACTGCTGCTTTCTCCGCTTAGCCAATTAGCGGGATCTTCGAAAACAACAATATCACCACGATTTAGCGGAAAAACCCTAGGAGTTAGTTTAGACGTAACAACGTAATCGCCTATATGAATTGTGTCTAGCATAGATCCCGACGGTATAAAATACACGCCAAGAATAAAAATACGCAAAAAAATTACAACGATAATAGGCACAAGATACCAAGCAATAAGCTCTTTCCAAGAAGTTTTGAAAAGCTTTACTGTTCTTGCTTTAGAGCCATTTTGCGTTTGCGAATTTTGGTAATCGCTTTGCTCCGAATTATTACCACGCAAAGCATAATTCGCATAATCGCTATGATTCACGTAATTACCAGAAACGTGATTTCCCCTTATTTTGCAATGTTTAGAGTGCATACCCCTCCTAGCACTCTTAGAGCCAAAATTAAAAACGCTCATAACACCAAAGCCAGAAGCAAGATTACGCTTGACTTCTGGCTCGGGTGGAACAGGAGAAGGATTCAAGCCGTGACCTGCTACATTAACAATATGATTATCGCTATTTTGCAAGTCTTCGGAATGCATATTAATCCTTATGTAAATCCTTAACCTAAATAAATTTACTTAGCAGCGCTGTTGTCACGACGCTCGGCAATACGAGCAGCCTTGCCACGCAAAGCGCGCAAGTAGTAAAGCTTAGCGCGACGAACGCGACCACTACGAACCAGCTTAATCGAATCGATAGCTGGAGAATGAAGTGGGAAGCGACGCTCAACACCAGTACCAAAGCTAACCTTACGAACAACAAAAGTCTCGCGAACGCCAGCACCCTTACGAGCAATAACTACGCCAGTAAAAGTCTGGATACGAGTGTTGTTGCCTTCCTGAATCTTAACGTTAACGTCAACAGTATCTCCAGGACGGAAAGCTGGGATTTCTTCGGCAGCCTTAAGATGCTTAGCATCAAATGCTTCTACAGCATTCACCATAATAATTCCTCCATCGCCGCCGCATATCAGCGCAAGTTATATCAAAGTAAATTGTCTAATTTTAATTTTGACTTTTAAACTTTACTTTGAATAATCTTTCCCAAAAAGTTTGCTTTTTGGGGCTTCCATCCGCCAATCTTCAAAAGCTGGCTAGACTACTAATAAACAGACTATGCGGCATCCGCTTATTGAAAGCATACGAACATAAATTTATGCTCAATAATGGACATTATTGAGCACTATTTCGCACTATTTTAGCGTGCAACGCCATTAAGCGGCGCCGTCTCAACAGTACGCGTTAGCTCGTCGTCGTCGGCATCGTAGTCAAAAAGCTCACCATAACGACCCCAGCTAATCGCAATATCAAATTGCTGACGAGCCAAAGCGTCCGTATGCTTACTGCGAAGCAAATCCAAAATCAACTCACCGCGAAGCTTGCCGTTTCGGTTTCTGCTCAAAGCCTGATCAATCGCGTGAACAAGAGGCGCATGCTCAATCGCAAGTCGCGCAAACACCTGCTTGCTGTGCAAAATGTCGGCATTATGCCACTCTTGACCAGCTTGCGTAATCGTAATATGGCCATTTTCTGCTGTGAGCAAATCAAGCATTGTTCCAGCATCCACAAGCGGGAACAAGTCATCGATTTCAAACGACAAATCCGCGGCCAAATCAGCCAAATCAATGCCATCTGGCTCTTCCGATATAACGTCTAGCAAACCAGCCATACCTCCTGGCGTTGCGTTCGGCAGCAAGTGCACAGCAACAGGCTCTGGCTTAGGCTCGCCAGATTCCGCTTGCTCTTCGTTTTGCTTAGCTTCCACCTCTGCATCGTGATGCTTTTGAATAAGCATGTCGGCGATTGCAGCAGCCTCAGTTTCTTCCGCATCCACTTGTTCCGCAGGCAAAGAGTCGGCAACCGCACTAGGCGAATCGGAAGCTTCCGCCGAATCCGTATTTTGCGATTCAAGATCGCTTTCTGGGTTAGAGCCAGTCAAAATCGCATAAAGATTATCTACCATCGCCTCAAATTCGGCACTATGCTTGTCTCTTGGTCGAGGCAAATCAACTTTCACGTCTGCAATCAAATGACCTGGATGAGATCCCAAAACCACCACGCGATCTGCCATTTGCACAGCTTCTTCAATATTGTGCGTAACGATTAGCACGGACTTAATATCGCGCTCTTCGCTAGACCAAAGCTTAAGAACTTCTTGGCGAAGATTTTCTGCAGTAAGAACGTCAAGAGCAGAGAAAGGCTCATCCATAAACAGTGCGTCTGGGCGCAAAACCAGTGCGCGAGCAATGCCTACGCGCTGACGCATACCGCCAGAAAGCTCCTTTGGATACGCTGTTTCGAAGCCGTCCAAGCCGATTGCGTCGATTGCAGCAAGCGCAAGCTCCGTACGCTTCTCTTTGCTAACTCCTCTAGCGCGCAAACCAAGCTCCACATTGTCTTGAACAGTAAGCCACGGCATAAGTGCGAATGTTTGGAAAACAATTGCAACACCTGGGTTTGGCCCTGTAAGCTCGCGGCCGCGATACGTAACTGTTCCCTCTGTTGGCTGAATTAAGCCTGCCATTGTTCGCAAGAAGGTTGACTTTCCAGCGCCAGAACGCCCTAGAATTGCTACGATCTCTCCCTCGCGCAGCGTAAACGATATGTCGTGAAGCACGTGCTGAGTAGTGCCGCTATCGGACGTAAAGCTTTGACTTATGTGCTTTGCGTCAATAATGTCGCTTGTAATTGAAGACTGCGCAGCCTTTTGCGCGTTTTTGTTCAAAGTGTTCATAATTTTGCCAATCTGTTTTATAAAGTTAAAAAGTTTAATTTTCCGTAGTTTAATAGATTTATTCGATTGATTAGTCGATTGATTAGTCGATTAATCAATTGATTAATCAATCACTTAATTCAACACGAATCTTTTTGCCGAATACCTTTGCAAAGGCGACCAGAACAGTCGATTACTTAACACAACTATTAAGCTCATAACCGTTACTCCCACAAGCGTTTTTACAGAGTCACCAACGGTTGTTGCATTCGTAATATACGCGCCCAAACCTTGAGTTGCCATGTGATTCTTGCCGTATTCCACAATCTCTGCAACAATCGAAGCGTTCCAAGCGCCACCAGCGGCCGTAATTCCGCCAGTGCACCAAGATCCAAAAATCGAAGGCAAAACAAGAGTCTTCCACTTAAGCACACGATTTAATCTAAAGCTTCTTGTCATCTCTTTTAAGTCGTCTGGAATCGCACTAGCGCCTGCAATAACGTTAAACAGAATGTACCATTGTGTGCCAAGCGCCATCAAAATAATGCTTCCCCAACCAAGGTCAATGTGCCAAGCCATAAACCACATCATTGCAAATGGGAACACAAAGTTTGCTGGGAAGCTAGCCAAGATTTGCACAACAGGCTGCATAATGCGAGAAATCTTAGGATTCATGCCAATGTACACGCCTACTGGCACCCAAATTAGCGAGCTTACAAAAATCAACACAGCAACGCGCGCAAAAGTCAAAGCGCCTAACGCTCCAGCTGTAACAAACTCTTGCAAACCTGTGCGAGTTGCTACAAAGTAAAGCATTTGTGCAGCCGCAGCAATAATTAGAACAATCATTACAACGTTAAAAACTAAATCGCCAAGCTTGCGAGCAGACGCTTTACGAGGCCATTTTGCACCCGTGCGGCCAAATGGGCGCGTAGCCAATTCCAGCCACTCGCGAATAGGCGAAAACAGCTTGCTAATAACTTCGTCGGCATGCGAATGACGAATCAGCGTTAAAATCGCGCTCTTTCGCTCTTCGTCGGATGCGCTTTGCGTTATGCGGAATCGTTCTGCCCACGCGGTAAGAGGCTTCCAAAGGAAGAAGTCGATTGCAAGCACAACAATAATCATGGATAAAATTGCCCACCAAATATTTCCAAGCTTGTTTTCTGCAGCAGATTGCGCAACAAAGCTACCAACTCCAGGAAGCGCGTAAGTGTGATTATTTACGGAAATCATCTCGGAAGCAGTAAGGAAGAACCATCCGCCACCAACGCTCATCATGCAATTCCAAAGCAGCGGAATCATTGCGTTTGGCATATCCAGCACCCAGAATCTCTGCCAATGCGTAAGTTGCAAGCTGCGCACTGCCTCGTCCAGCTCCTTAGGCTCACTTAAAAGCGAACGGTGGAACGAGAAAGTCATATTCCAAGCCTGGCTTGTAAAAATCGCAAAAATCGAAGCGGCTTCAACGCCCATCATCGATCCTGGGAAAATCACAAGCCAAATCGTTACTGTAGCCGAAAGGAAGCCAAGAATTGGAACGGATTGCAAAATATCTAGCAGCGGAATAAGAACCTTGCCCAAGCGACGGCTGCGCGCTGCAAGAGAGCCGTAAATAATCGTAAAAATCAGCGATGCTATAAGCGCAAGCATCATACGAAACACGGATCTAAGCGTGTAATAAGGCAAATTAATAAGGTCGGTTGAAACCGCGGAAGGTATGCCACTAGGTCCAATCGGCTGGTTAATGCGCTGCAAAAGGAAAGCGCTTACTCCAAAAAGTGCGATTATGCCAACGCACACAATAATGTCGGACCAAAAACGAGTGTTTTCGTCTACTTGCGCGCTGGCACTACTTTTTCCAGATGTTGTAAATATTGTCATGATAAGTCCTCTGGTAACGCGTATTTTCTTTGAGAGCCGCTTATCACCACTATTTTGCGTAATACTAATAAGGCTAATAAGCCCAATAAAGCTAGTAAGCCTAATCAGCTAAATCACTAAATCACTAAACGCAAGTATTTTGGCGGCGATTGCTGGCTTTTTTTATATTCAGGAGGAACGTCCGTACTACTACTAACACTGTCTGAATCGTCACTAACAGCGTTAACAGTATTAGCAGTATTAGAACTTTGATTACAACCCGTACTGTCATGTTTCACAGCAATCACCTCCTCCAGCTTGTGCGCGCCAACGCAAAACCGTACTATCGCATCGTCATTGAATCGGACGGCAAGCAAGAAGACACAATGTGATTTACAAATCAAAAGAAATCAACATTAATCTTGTCGTTCAAGCTTCAGCTTCGCAGGGCGATGGCGTTGCATTAGTCGAAGCCTTGAAATCGACAACGACTGTTGACCAACTTGCAGTGTCTCCACTGTGTTGCGGCAGCAACCCGTATCCCCGTGGTAGCCTTACCTACCGACCGTGCTCATTATAAATTATCACCACTTTTAAGTCAACCTATTTTTTGAATTGACTTTTCGCGCTACGCTTTAAGCGCAAGGCAGGTTGGAGCAAAAAATAAAAAAGCCTCTTGAAGAATTTAATCAACAAGAGGCTTTAAATCAACAATCAAATAAGATTGCTACTCGCTCGCTTACTTGCGATGAGCGCGGTAGAAGCGAATCAAGCTCTGCGTAGAAGCATCCTGAGCTGCCAAAGCGCTATCATCCTTAGAAATTGCAGGAGTAATCTGCTTTGCAAGCTGCTTGCCAAGCTCCACACCCCACTGATCGTAGGAATCCAAGCCCCAAACAGTGCCTTCAACAAAGGTGATGTGCTCGTAGAGAGCAATCAACTCGCCCAAGCTAAATGGAGTCAAAGCATCGCCAAAGATAGAGGTGGTTGGACGGTTGCCGCTAAATACGCGAGCTGGAACAATCTCTTCTGGAGTACCTTCAGCGCGAACTTCGTCTGCAGTCTTGCCGAAAGCAAGAGCCTTAGTCTGTGCAAGATAGTTGCCCAAGAACAGCTCGTGAACATCTTGATCGCCATCCTTAGTAGGATTTGGAGTGTTCACAAAAGCAATAAAATCAGCTGGAATAAGCTGAGTGCCCTGGTGAATCAACTGGTAGAAAGCGTGCTGGCCATTGGTGCCTGGCTCGCCCCAGAAGATTTCGCCAGTTTCGCTGGTTACAGGAGTGCCATCCCAGCGAACCGACTTGCCGTTGGATTCCATAGTGAGCTGCTGCAAATACGCTGGGAAGCGATGCAAGTACTGATCGTATGGAAGAACAGCATGGGAAGCAACCTTGTAGAAGTTGCGGTACCAAACGTTGAGCATACCAAGAAGAACAACAACATTCTTCTCGAATGGAGTCTCAGCAAAGTAGGTATCGATTGCGTGGAAGCCCTTCAAGAACTCCTCAAAGCGCTCAGGTCCTAAAACAACAGCCAAAGAGGTGCCAACAGCGGAATCCACAGAGTAGCGGCCGCCAACCCAGTTCCAGAATCCAAAAGCGTTGGTTGGGTTAATGCCGAACTCTTCAACCTTCTCGAGGTTGGTGGAAACAGCTACGAAGTGCTTTGCAACAGCTTCTGCCTTCTTTGCATCGCTGCCGTCAATAGCACCACTCTCCTGAAGCTTGTTAAGCAACCATGTGCGAGCGCTACGAGCGTTAGTCAAAGTCTCCAAAGTGGTGAAAGTCTTAGAAACAATAATGAAAAGCGTGGTTTCTGGATCCAAATCCTTGGTCTTTTCTGCCATATCGTTTGGATCAATGTTGGAAACGTAGCGAGCATTAATGCCAGCATCTGCGTATGGCTTTAAGGCTTCGTAAACCATGACTGGACCCAAGTCAGATCCGCCAATACCAATGTTTACAACGGTCTTAATGTTCTTGCCAGTAACACCCTTCCACTCTCCCGAGCGAACCTTATTTGCAAAGTCGTAGATGCGACCCAAAACTTCGCGAACGTCGGCAACAGTATCTTGACCGTCAACAATGAACTTGCCAGCGTCTTCTGCTGGGCGACGCAAAGCGGTGTGCAATACTGCGCGATCTTCGGTGTTGTTAATGTGCACGCCAGTGTACATTGCCTTAGTGCGCTCGTCGAGCTTTACAGCCTTAGCAAGGTTTGCGAAAAGCTTAAGCGTTTCTGGCTTAATCAAATTCTTAGAAAGATCGAAGTGGAGGTCTCCAGCTTCGAAGCTCAACTTATCCACGCGATTTGCATCTTCGGCAAACCACTTCTTCAGGCTCACGCCTTCGGATTGCAACTCATCATAGTGCTTTTGCAATGCAGCCCATTCTGGGGTCTTAACGGCGTCAACTGGTGGATTGATGGCCATTTCTAGGTCCTTTCATCTTTATTAAGTGATGTGATGATTTATAAATGTTTTATATAAATGTTTTAAGTCTAAGCACAATCTTTGGCACACTTAAACACAATGCAGAATCATCATGAATCGTAAGCAAAAATCATAATGTAAACAAGTGTAAAAATGAGCTTAAGCAAGGTGCTTGCATCACATCTTCCAATTGCCAAGATACTCACAAAAGCGGACAGAAATACACTTTGACTAGAACACATGCGAACATTACGGCGCGGCGCACTAGACAAAATCGAAATATTCATATATAGTATTTGATTTGTGCGCGAGTCGCGAATGCTTCTCGGGCAGTTGCCACTTTAGCTCAGTCGGTAGAGCGTCTCACTCGTAATGAGAAGGTCGACAGTTCGATTCTGTCAAGTGGCTCTTAAAAACCCATTTTTTGCCTGTTTAGGCGATTTTGCGCGAGTGGCGGAATGGTAGACGCGCAGGATTTAGGTTCCTGTGTCTTACGACGTGTGGGTTCAAGTCCCATCTCGCGCACATTTTGTAGTTTAATCGCAAGCTGAAGTCGTTAGTTTATCGCAACTATAATCGCAAATTAAATCGCAACTACTCAATAAACATAGCTTTTAATTCAGGCAAAAGTGCCCTCAAAGCGTTGCCGCGATGAGAAATCGCATTTTTTTCTTGCTGATTAAGTTGCGCGCTAGTTAAATCGTGCATTTGAACACCATCCCTAACGGGCTGATTATTTGGCACAAAAAGCGGATCGTAGCCAAAACCCTTGCAACCTCTAGGCTCACGAATCAAGCGCCCAACCATTTCTCCAACGCGAACAGTCTCAAAACCGTTGTTTTTCCACATAGCGTTTTCCAGATCCGCATCAACGCAGTCTTTAGGAACAGCAAGAGCCGCCGCGCATCTAAATCGCGCCGTTCGGCATTCGTCTGGAATATCCTCAAGCTGCTTAAGCAAAAGCGCGTTATTGGCATTATCGTCTCCATGAACCCCGCTCCAGCGCGCAGACAATATTCCTGGAGCCGCGCCCAAAACGTCTACAATCAAGCCAGAATCGTCAGCAACCGCAGGTAATCCAGTTCTTTGCGCAACGTCTCTAGCCTTGATTAGCGCGTTTTGCTCAAAAGTCACGCCTGTTTCCACTGGGTCTGGAAGCCCCAAAGAGCCAGCAGTAACAAGCTCAATATGCTCCGATATTTCCGCAAACTCTTCGTTAAGAATCCGCTTAATTTCAACGAGTTTACCCTCATTATGCGTTGCCACAACAAGTTTCACGCTCGCCACTCCTTAGTAATTTATCGAATAAACAGACATAAATTTTATTTAATTTTGGCTTAACTTAATTTTGGCTTAAAACTGCACGCTGAGCCGCTTGAAGCTCGCGATTACCTTTGGCTGCCAAATCAAGCAAAACGTTAAGCTCATCGCGATTAAACGGGCGATGCTCCGCCGTGCCTTGAATCTCAATAAAATTGCCCGAACCAGTCATAGCAACGTTCATATCTGTCATAGCTTGACTGTCTTCTACATAGGGCAAATCAAGCATTGGAGTGCCATTAATAACGCCTACAGAAACAGCGGAAACGGAGTCTTTAAGAACGTTTTTAGCGCTGCGAATATGCTTGTGCTTTTCGGCCCAATTTAGCGCGTCTACAAGAGCCACATATGCGCCTGTAATCGAAGCTGTGCGCGTGCCACCATCTGCTTGAAGAACATCGCAATCAATTTGAATAAGGCACTCGCCCATTGCCTTCATGTCTATAACGCCCCTAAGGCAGCGACCAATAAGACGACTAATCTCGTGCGTGCGGCCGCCGATTTTGCCCTTAACAGACTCGCGATCGGTGCGCTCGGCAGTGGCCCTTGGAAGCATTGAGTACTCGGCTGTAACCCAACCTAAACCAGTGTCTCTCCTCCAGCGCGGAACGCCAATAGTAAAAGTGGCAGTGCACATAACGCGCGTATTTCCGCACTCAATAAGAACGGAGCCTTCTGGAACGTTTGTAAAATTGCGCGTGATTTTTACTGGCCGCAACTCGTCCACATCTCTGCCATCAAAGCGAATAGGTTTTATAGATTCCAACATATCCTTAATTTGAGCCATAATTCAACAATTTAGCACGCGGCATTAACTAGCACGCAGCATTAATCTTGCTAGCACACAGCATTAATCTTTAGCAAAATCGCTATACAAAACCGTAGACTTTTGCATCAAATTTGCTCGCTAAGCGTAAGCCACTCTTCTTCTAACGCGCTAGATTCGCTTTGATTCGCCTGCAACTTCTCGTTAAGCTCTTGCAAGCCAACAAAATCGCTAGGATCGTGGCTTGCCATTTTTTGCTCAATCGCGCTTTTTTCTTCTTCAAGCTTTTCTAGCTTGCGCTCTATTGCCGCAACTCTTCTTGTAGCATCGTAGTACGCTTTTCCGCTTAATTTTGCTTCAGATTTTTGATTTGATTTTTGATTTGACTTTTGATTTGAATCTAATCCAACACCTTCTGCAGACTCCGACTTTGACTCCGACTTACCACCAGATTCCGCCGCAAAATCTGCCTTAGACTCTTGCATATTTGCGCGCTCATAGTCTTCCATAATCTTTAAATATTCGTCAACTCCGCCTGGAAGATGGCGAATCTTGCCGTCAATCAACGCAAACTGCTGATCAGTCACGCGCTCAAGCAAGTATCTGTCGTGCGAGACAACAATCAAAGTGCCTGGCCAAGTGTCTAGTAAATCTTCCATAACGGCAAGCATGTCTGTATCTAAGTCGTTTCCAGGCTCGTCCATTATCAACACATTTGGCTCGTTTAGAAGAATCAAAAGCAATTGCATGCGACGTTTTTGGCCACCCGAAAGGTCTGCAATCGGCGTCATAAGCTGCTCTGGCTTAAAACCAAGCCTCTCCATAAGCTGACCAGGAGTCACTTCTTTGCCGTCGATTATGTAGCTTGGCTTGTATCGGCTCAAAACCTCTTTAACCTTATATTTTCCAAGCTTTTCCAGCTCTTCTAGGCGCTGAGATAGCACGGCAAATTTTACAGTTTTGCCAATATTTACATGACCTTTAGTTGGATGCAAAGAGCCGTCGATTATGCTTAAAAGCGTTGATTTTCCAGCGCCATTAGCTCCGACTATGCCGAATCGGTCTCCTGGCCCTATTAGCCACGTTTGATTGTCTAAAATCATGCGGCCGCTAATCGTTTTTTGCAATGCTGCACATGTTTCTTTTAATGGCGATTCTTCTTGCGATAATGGCGATTCTTGCGATTCCACTTGCGATTCTTCTACAGAAATCGTAACGCTACCATCATGCGTAGGCTGTGAAAATGGCGATTTTACAATATCCGCATCGGATGCAGCAGGACTTGATGAATCCTCAAAAATTTGCGTAACGTCAATCAAATCAACAACTTGCTTACCAAGACGAGAAGTTGCCATTCTTTTTAGCTCAAGAGTATCTCGCATTGGCGGAACGTCTGCTATAAGCTCGCGAGCTTGCTTAACGTGGAATTTTTGCTTTGTAGAACGCGCTCGAGCACCTCTAGAAAGCCACGCAAGCTCTTTACGAGCCAAATTCCGCCTGCGCTCCTCGCGAACATCCGCCTGGCGTTCGCGCTCAACTCGCTGCATCATGTACGCACTGTAGCCGCCTTCAAACGGGTCGATTGCGCCATCGTGAACTTCCCACATAGAAGAGCAAACTTCGTCTAAAAACCATCTATCGTGTGTAACAAGCAAAAGAGCGCCCTGCCCATCTTGCCACCTGTGCAAAAGATGCTCCGCAAGCCAATGAATTGTAAGAACATCAAGATGATTCGTAGGCTCGTCCAAAGCCAAAATATCCCAATCGTGCAGCAGAAGCCTTGCCAAATCCGCACGCCTGCGCTGTCCGCCAGAAAGCGTACCAACCTTAGCTTCAAGGTTGATTCCGCCCAAAAGAGACTCCACAATTTCTCGCTGCTTTGAATCTGCAGCCCACTCGTAATCCTGGCGATTCTCCAATGCAGCTTGGCGAACCGTAGCATTATCGTCTAGCGGATCTCGCTGACTTAAAATGCCTAATGTTAGGCCATTTCTGCGAGTAACTCTTCCAGAATCTGGGCTAATCGCGCCTTGAAGAAGCTTTAGAAGAGTGGACTTTCCGTCTCCGTTTTTGCCTACGATTCCTATGCGGTCGCCTTCAAAAACGCCTTGAGTTACGTCTTTGAAAATCGTTTTTGTTGCAAATTCAAGGGAAACATGTTCTAGTCCCAAATCATAAGTAGGCATAACTCACAAATATAGCTGTGCTGCTATACCATTCGCGAATGCAGGTCGTCGTTCGCACGGATTAGCCGTGCGAACGTCTCCGCAGCGCAGAAGCAGTGCTTCTGCGCTGAGCTGCTCAGCGCGCCAAATTGCCTTCGCGCGCTACGCTTTAAGCGCTCGGGCAGGTTGGCGCGCAAGCTAGGTAGAGATTCGAGATTTTTCGCCCTGAATGAGATGAACCTCAGCGCCGAAGGTGGTGATTCATCGAATGAAGAAGAAAAATCGAGAATCTCAGGCGATTAAGCAATACGCAATTGTTCAAACACGTAAGAGGGCTGGGTGATTCTTGGTCGAACAGTATAAGAGCGGCAGCCGATACCAAATAATCCAACGGCTCACGCCTACAAACAAACTTAAACCAAAAACAAAATCAAAGCCAAATCGGAACAACCGCAACAACAAACAACACGTAAGAGGCGGAGCGTTGTGAGACAAGAATTAGCCAGCCCTCAGCAACACTAAATAGGAAAATCCGCTCACATCTTCGCTTGACTTTGTACCAAAATTGCAAAATGCTTAAAGTCGTATAGTATTGAATCATGAGTTACGTATCTGAAAATTCTTTACACAATGCTGTGAATCTTGCTGCAACAGACCTCTTTACTTTTAGCTACAAGCACATTATTAAGCCGCACTTAGTGTTTAACATTCCGCCAGACGAAGCACACGACCGCATGATTGCATTTTGCAAAATAAGCGAGCGCATTCCTGGATTAATGTGGCTTTTGCGACAAATGCTTGACTACACAGATCCAATTTTACAAACGCAAGTTATGGGAGTAGATTTTGCGAATCCATTTGGCTTAAGCGCAGGACTCGATAAAAACTGTGATTTGTGCACAGTTCTAGACAACGCCGGTTTTGGTTTTGAAACAGTTGGCTCCACAACTGCTCGCCCATGCGCAGGAAACGCTAAGCCTTGGTATCATAGGCTTCCGCAATATGATTCACTTCTTGTTCATGCAGGTCTTGCCAATGACGGCAGCGAATTTGTGATTCCTAGAGTAGAAAAAGCGTGGACAAACGCTAAAAGCATGCAACTTTCTGTAAGCATTGCGCGAACTAACGATAATCTTGTTGGTGATTTAGACGAAGGTATTGAAGATTATCGCATATCTATGGAGCGCGCGAGCGGCAAAAGCTCCATGATTGAGGTTAATATTTCTTGCCCAAACACTATGGCTGGCGAGCCTTTTAGCAATCCAGATGCTTTAGATAAGCTTTTTAGTGTTTTAGATAAAGTAAGCAGACCTCAGCCAACTCTTGTAAAAATGCCTTTGAACTTAAAGGGAGGGTGGCCTCAATTTAAGTCTTTGTTAGACGTTTTAAGCGCGCATAAGGTTGATGGCGTGAGCATTGCAAATTTGCGCAAGAATCGAGATGGGCTAGACATTCCTGCAGATTGGCAAGGTGGAATCTCAGGGGCTCCAACTTACAATGCAAGCAATGAGCTTATTAAGCGCACTAGAAGCGAGTTCGGGTCTCGCTTTGCAATTGCTGGAATCGGCGGAGTATTTACCGCTGAACAGGCGTATCAAAAGATTAGAAACGGCGCCGACTTAGTTATGTTCGTTTCTTCTCTTATGTACAGAGGCCCTCAACAAATTACAACATTAAAGCGCGGTCTTGCAAAGATGCTTAGAAAAGACGGCTTTAATAGTGTTAAAGATGCTGTTGGAGTAGACGCGCTCTAGGCGAGAGTCGCACTAGTGACAACAAACACTAGCGGCCACACACTAGCAACAAACACTAGCGACCAAACACTAGCGAGTTCCGCCAGAATACGAGCTGGAGGTATCTCTACTGCTGGAGTCACCAGAATATTGGTCTTGCCTTCCGTCGCCCGTTGCGTAGCGTCCGTTTGTAGCAGCATCTTGTTGCGAGTTTTGATCACCTTGCGAGTTTTGATCACCTTGCGCACTCTGATCGCTTTGCGAACCCTGGCTTTGCTCTTGAGCTGCCTGCCTGCGCGCTTCTTCTTCCCTATCGCGCTGTTGTTGCAACTCATATTGCCTGCGCATCTGCTCGCTAGTCAACGGCATTTTTCCGCCAGCCATATACTTTGGATCTGGCTTTCCGTAATCGTTATCCATAGGCGTGTTAGATGCCTTTAGGTACGTATCCATAAACTTTTTCCAAGCAGGCATAGCAATGTAGGTACCATACCATGTGCTGTGGTAGACGCCATTAATGCGCATGTTGTTAAAGCTTTTTTGAACTTCCGCATTTCCAACCGCAATAAACGCAGATACCTTGTTTGGCACAAATCCAGCTGTTGCCATGTAAAAGTCTTCGTTAGTACCAGTTTTAGTAAACGTTTTTCGTCCACCTTCTAGCTGAGCCATATGCGCAACACCAGTTGGCTGAACAACGCCTTGATTAATAGCGTATGCTGCCGTTTGAGCAACCTTCTTTGGTATTGCTTGATGGCAATTAGCGCTAGGAACACGCAAACGCTTACCATTCTTGTCTACTACACGCTTAATGGCTATAGGATCGCATTGAACGCCATCAGCTGCGATTGTTGCATAAACATTTGCCATTGTAAGCGGCGAAGCTTGCACAGCACCAATCAACATAGGAGGATTGAACGAGTTCTTAGAAAACACATCTTCTTGACCCAGTGGCGAATTGTGATACCCCAACGTTTTAGCTGCCTCCGCAACAGCACAAAGCTTAAGCTGGGTTCCCATTGCTGCCTGAATAGTGTTATGAGAATGAACAAGACCCATTAAAGGCGTTTCTGGGCTAACACTACCGCCACCAGAGTTTTGAACAGACCAGCGACCAATTCCACGATACCTTGCACAAGAAAAATCAGTGTTGTTATAAAGCATGCTTGTTCTTAGAGGCTGATTAATCGACTTTCCAGCAAGCAACCAAGCAACAATGTTAATTGGCTTCCACGTAGAACCAATCTGCCAGCCTAAGCCGCCGCCGTCTCGCTCGTCTACAGCGTAGTTAATCGCAGTGTGCGTAGGGTCTGATTTTGCTGCATCTGTAGCATCGTAAATACGGTTGCTTCCAAATCCAAGTACTTCTCCAGTTCCAGGCTTAATCGCAGCAATCGAAACTTCAAAACCGCTTGGATCGTTGATTGGAACAGTAGCCCTAGCTGTGTCCATTGCAGAAGAGTTTGCAAGAATATCCATTGTTGTGTAAATGTCTAATCCGCCTTCGTTAAGAAGCTTTTGACGCGCAACAGTGGTTTTACCAAACTCGCGAGAATTCAATATTTTTTTAGTAACGTAATCGCAGAAGAATGCAGCGTCTCCAGCAGCTTGGCATCCAACATTTGCAACTTCGTGCTGAATATTAAGCGTATCTTTAATTGGAATTTTTGCAGCATCATCATGCTCTTTTTGGCTTATAAAATTCTGCCTAAGCATTAAATCAAGAACAATATTCCTTTGCTTTTGCGATTCTGGCCAATTTTCTTCTATAGAAGGATCATACCTAGAAGGATTTTTTGTGATTGATGCAATCGTTGCCGCTTGAACAAGATTAAGCTTTGCTGCAGTAGTGTTAAAGTAGCGCTTTGCAGCTGTTTCTACACCATAAAGATTATTACTACCGAATTGCGCAACGTTTAAGTAACCCTGCAAAATCTCTAACTTTGAGTATTTTTTCTCCATTTGAATTGCGATTAGCATTTCTCGCAATTTTCTAGCAACAGTACTTTCTGCAGCATGATATTCCGATATAGGATCGTTATCTTCCCTAGCTTTAATCATAAGAACGTTTTTAACGTACTGCTGCGTTAAGGAAGAACCACCTTGCATATCTGACTTTTTAATAAACGTTTGCACAAACGCACGCATAACGCCTTGAACATCTACGCCAGAATGTTCAAAGAATCGTCGATCTTCTCGAGCAACCATTGCTTGTTGCATATATTGCGATATTCGCCTAAGCGGCACAACAGTGCGGTTTTGCGCATAAAAAGTGGCAATAACAGTTTTGCCATCGGAAGCGTATAATCGCGATTTTTGAGGCAAAGCAGTAACGTCAAAATCAATACCATCTACCCTAAGAGAAGGCACAACAGACTTAACAACGCTGTTTATGCTCATTACCCCTGGAACAAATAGAATACTAGAAGCTACACCACCTGCAACACACAAAGTGATGTACGTAAGAAACAGTGCGAGTACTCTACGAGTTGTTAGGGATTTCTTTTTAGGCATGCGTACTATTCTAGAGGCTTGCCTCTACGTTGCGGCACGCAAAAATCGCGATTTACAAGATTTACGCGATTTGCACGATTTGCATGATTTGCACGATTTATCTTTCTGCTCGGCGAATCAACATTCCAGGCTCGTAAATAATAATCGACCTTCCGTGCCTTTTAATCCAACCTCTTTGCGCAAAATCCATCAACGCTTTATTAACTGTTTCTCTAGAAGATCCAACCAATTGCGCAAGCTCTTCTTGAGTTAAATCGTGAGGAACAAGCACGCCTTCTCTAACAGGCTCTCCAAATCTAGAAGCAAGGTTCAAAAGCGTTTTTGCTAATCTTGCTGGAACGTCCATAAAAACAAGATCAGAAATATGCTCGTTGTTTGCTCTTAAGCGAGCAGCTAAAACTTGAAGCATATCTACAGCAACTCGCGGATGATGACCTAACCAGTTAAAAAGTACTTCATTTTCTAGCCACAGCACGCGAGTTTTATCTGTAATAGCAATCGCAGAAGCCGTACGCGGCCCGCCATACGGGTCAAAAACAGGAATCTCCCCAAGAATTTCCCCATGCGTGTGAATGCTAAGCAATTGCACACGATTATCTCTAGAATGACGAACAAGCTTAACGCGTCCGCGCTCCAAAAGATACATGCGGCGATCCGTATCTCCTTCGTTAAAAATCGCCTGCCCCTTAGAAAAAACCGACTCATGCAAGTGTTCTAGCAGCTCCCTCGCTTGGTCTAGTGGCACTTGCTTAAATAACGCTGTATGCGTTAACGGAAGGTCTTCCGCATAGGGCTTATCTGGCTTAATTCTTACCACAATCAGCCTCCAATGTGTTTTAAGGATATTCTACGAAATACCCATGGCATCTAAACACCACGCGTTTTCGTAGCAAACTTCTTCCCACTTTTTATATCTACCAGAGCCTCCGCCGTGGCCACCTTCTGTTTCAACGCGCGCAATCGCATCCACTCCAGCCGCTTGCAATCGCGCAAGCCACTTAAGCGGTTCCGTAACAAGAACGCGAGTGTCGTTAATCGAAGACGTTATAAGAATCTTTGGAAACTCACTTGCATCAACGTGTTCAGGCACATTCTCGTAAGGCGTATACGACTTTAGATACGCGTAATCTTGCGCATTGTGCAACGGGTCTCCCCACTCGTCCCACTCGGTAACAGTAAGCGGCAGCGAGTCGTCCAACATAGACGTAAGCGCGTCTACAAAAGGAACGTCCGCTTCGATTCCTGCGTAGCATTGCGGAGCCATATTTGCCACAGCTCCCATAAGAAGGCCGCCCGCAGAACCACCATTTGCAACAGTATGATTTGCATCAGCATACCCTGCTTGTTGCAAAGCGCGCGTAACGTCTACAAAATCCTCAAAAGTGTGTTTTTTATTGCGCCGCCTGCCATTCTCATACCACGCGCGACCCATTTCTCCGCCGCCTCGCACATGCACTTGCGCAAAAAGCACGCCTCTGTCTAACATGCTTAAACGCGCAACAGAAAAATACGGATCGCTGCTAATCTCGTACGCTCCGTAAGCGGTTATAAACATTGCGTTCGTTTTTGCAACAGCGTCTTTTTTCCACACTAGCGAAACTGGCACGCTCTCGCCGTCTCGAACTTTAACCCACACTCGTTTTTCTGCGTAGTCGTTTTCGTTAAAATCGCCTAAAATTTTTCCGCGCTTAAGCAAAACGCTTTCACCTGTTGCTGGGTCTAGTTCTTTTAACGCTCCAAGAGTTGCGTAACTTGAGCAAGAATAACGTATTTTTGGCGCTTCATAACACGGATTTCCCGTTGCTCCAATAAGGCTGATTCTGCTATTTTTGGCTTGTTCAAGACTTATTTTAGACAATTCTTTGCGAGCGCTAGTGGAACGGAAGCTTGCGACTTTTGCGCAAGAATCGCTAGCCTCCAACGAATCGTTAAGCGCCAAAGAATCGCAAGAAACCGCGCAATCGAAAGAATCTCCTACAAACCCATCTTCTTTTACAAGACGGAATCTCCATGGGCAGCCAGTCTTAAAATCTTCAACGGCATTGCTTTTAGTCATAACTGCCAATTGAGGCAAGCCATTCGCGCGGAAAGAAAGAGCAACGTAATTTTTATAAACGCTTAAACCATCTACGCTCAAGCCGCGCAATCCTTGCAAAATCTTAGGATTTTTGCTGTTGTAATACGGCGCACTAATGGCCTTTTTACTCGCGCCTTTTTCTATTAAATCGCCATTTTGGCATCCGTATGGAGACCCTTGCGCAACGCAGATGCCTTCGCCAATGTTAAATGGCATTGAATCCGCAGAGTGCTTCCGCAAATCTATAACATCAATTTGAAAATTAGGATTTTTAAGATTGTGGCTTACAAACATTAGTGGAATATCTTTGCCATCTTGCCCAGCATTTTCAAAGCACGCAAACGAAACGTCGTATTCTACGTTTTCTATAGGCTTAAGAACCATTCTAAAATCGCCTTCTGGAGTGCTTAGAGGCAGCATTAACACGCGTGAAGTGGTTTTAGAACTGCTGTTTATAATAACACTTCGCTCGTCGAAGCTTTCGTACACGCTAACAAAAAAGCGTTCGTCTAAATCTTCAAAAACTTTAACGTCATTTTCTACACTTGTTCCAACCTTATGCCTAAACACTTGGTATGGCCTCCAAGCACTATCTAAAGTTACGTAGAAAACCCATTTTCCATCTGGCGTTAAAAGCGCAGAAGATATGCCTTTTATGCAATCCGAAAGTGTTACAAAACTACTGTTATAGCGAGTGATGTAATCGGCACTTTCGCTACCATTTTCTTCGATATTTTCGCCATTTTTGCAATCAAAATCGCCACTTTTCTCCGCGCAAAAATCGCGAATATAAAAGTCAAATCTTTCATCGCCCTTAGAGTCAACTCCAAACAGCATTCGCTTACCATCTAAGCTAATATCCATTCCACCAAGCTGAAAGAATCCGCCATTAAAACGGTTAGCTTCTATATTTGCGTCAAAAATAACCTCTTCGCATGGCGTTTGACCAGCATGAGCGCGCTCATCTATAACAGGCGGATTCCAATCATCTTCGCTCTTAATTTTCATACGGCATTGAACGCCATATTGTTTTCCTTCTTCTGTTCTAACGTAATACCAATAGCCATCCACGCGCGTTGGAACCGACATATCTGTTTCTTGAATACGGCTCTTTAACTCACTAAACAAATGTTTACGTAAAGTCTCTAAACTAGAAACGCGTTTGCTAGTGTACTCATTTTGAGCATCAATATACTCGCGCAACTCCTTGGATTTAGTGTTACTCATCCATGCATATTCGTCTACGAATACATCGTTATGAAACTTACGAACGTAGTCAACTCGTTTTGCAAGAAGTGGCTTTTTAACAGTATTAAAATCACTAACTTTTAGCGAACTATCTTCCATTTATAACCTTTACAATCTTTATGATCTTTACAACACTTAAAATACTTACAACACTTACAACACTTAGAACACTTAAAATCAGTCTTTGATTAAAATCATTCTTTGTAATTAACAGAATCCATAATAAACGGAATCATAATATCTTCTAGCAAATTGCCATTTTGAGCAGCAAAGAATGGAACACCTTCAAAAGTACCAGCTGCACCCTTAGCTTCAACAAAAATATCATTGCAAGTTTTAGCAACTCTAGAAGATGCAAGAGTCACACCAAAATTCTTAGACATGTTTCGCCTGAAATCAACCAAAGTTGCGTCTTTTTTAAGCTGACGTATGCCAACAGCAAGAACGCGATTGGGGAATTTTTCAATGATTTTTGCATAAGTCGAAGGGTCTTTTTGACCGTCATCTCCAATAAGAACAAATCGCATGTCTGGAAAATCATCCATAAGCTGTTGAGCAAACTCGAGCTTGTGCTGTGGTCCAGTTGGAACAAAAGTCTTAGGACGCGGGTCTAAATCCCTAAGAAGAAGAGGTCCTGCAGGAAAACCTTCGCGCAAAATAAAGTGTCGAATTGAAGCTTCCACATTCCAAGGAGAATTGGAAAGGTAGAAGAAAGGGGTGCTAGGAATTGAATCCTTAATACGCCTAAAAAAGTGACTCATTCCATCAACAGCATGCCTATGTTCAGGATTCATAATAAGCAAATTGTAAGCAGCTCTAAGAGGAGAAGGCGCTTGAGTGACCATAATAGTATCGTCAACGTCGGAAATAATACCTAAAGGCGTTTGCTCCGATATAACAAACATGCTTGCTTCAACAGCATTGCGATTATCAACCGTGTACGAAACCTTGTGTTCGCCTGGCAAAAGCGACCTTTCGGTAACCAAATCCAAGTAACCCGAACAATCCGAAACGCAATATTCTGCGCTACTGTTATACGCAGAATCTGGCTTATCGTACACGGAAGAATCGCCAACTTGCGCCCATTCAACAGCAACGTTATCAATACTTAGAGCAACCTTAACACGAATTGCAGGAACAACAAGCATCGCGTAAATACCGCGCTTTAAAGCGGAATGATGACCAGCTTTAGGCGCTAGAACAGTTCGGCAAATCAAGCGCGCGTAGCGATCTGTACCGTAACCAATGTATGGCTCAACGCTAGGAAACCATCCAAAATGCCGAGCGATTTTGCCACTTATGCGCACCCAAAGTCCAAAGCTAGACGTTGCAAACTTTCTAGCAAATTGAACAATCGGAGGTTTTTTATCTAAGCGCTCTTCGCTAGAAGGAGCATCAAACAGCGTTTCTGTAACACGAACCTGAATCGGAGTGCTACTAACTCTTCTAGATGCAGCAGGCAAATCGCCCTTCAAATTTGCTGCTTTATTAGCGTACTGGTCCATCTGGTTGTTCTCCAACAACTTCCACAACTGTTCCGCGAGGGCAGTTTTCAAACACCCACTTTGCATCTTGCTCATACATGTTTATGCACCCATGAGAACCGTACTTTGCAGGATATCCTTGAGATATACCAACATTGTTCCAAAGAGCTGTATGGAATGAGATTCCGCCGTTAAAGTAGCTAACCCAAGTAATTCCAGGCAAGAAATACCTAGAGCCGTTTCGGTTAAATCCGCGCATATCTTGCACTCGGTAGCGCAAGTAAATAAAGTACGTTCCGTTTGGCGTTTCGTAATAACCGTTTGAGCCACTGCAAACTGGGAATGTTTTAAGAAGCTGATCGTCTTTGTAAACGCTTATTGTTTGGTTTGACTTGTTAACAACAACGCGCATGTCAACAGTCTTTTTTTCGATTCCAAACTTAACAACGTTTGTTGGAACACTAAGCTTTGCATCTGCCGACTTTTCTACAGCTTGAACAACTTTATTTGCAAAGTCTTTAGAATACTTAACTTCTATGCCGTTTTCACCCTTAAGCGTTGTTAATATAAACTTTCCTTGCTTGTTGTATGTATCTTCTTGGTCTACTTTTTGTTGATTAAGATTCTTAGCAAGCTCTTTAGAAAGCCATGCGTTGGCAGCAGACGAATCAACCTTGTACGAAATCTTCTTTTTTGCACAATCTGCATCAATCTTAATCCAAGATGCTAAAACAGCCTTTGAAAGCGTAAAATCTTTTGAATCGCCATTATCTAACGTAATTTTTTTAGATAGCAAATTATTGAGTTGATCAACAGTTTTCTGCGCTACATCACGCTTAATTGGAGCTTCTACCTTACGAGAGCCAACCGTAACTTTTACTGTTTTACCAGGATTTTCTAGAACGCGCTTAATTGCCTCACGAACTGGCAAAGTTATAATCGTACGGCCTGGAACACCATCTTCTACAACATAAGAGTTAGAAGAAGAATCGAACTTAGCTGTATACGGCATTGCCCTATCTTTTTCGCTAACAAACTTTTTAACAATGTACGCGTCCATGCTTTCGTTGTCTAACTTGGCTTTAAGCCCAACGTTTTCTTGCAACCAAGGCATAAGCATTGTAAACACGTTATTGTGCTTTGCGCGCATAACGTTTTGCACAGTTGCGCTTTTATCTACACTTACCGATAAGTCTTTAAGTGTTTCAACAGAGCTTTTTCCAGAATCGTCTTTAATCTCAATCTTTGTGTTTTCAATCGCCCTATTTACAGCATCTGTGACTTTTTCAATCTGCGCGCCCGAAACTTCACTGCTGCCAGCAAAATGCACTCCAGGAGCAACACGGTTATGGAAGTATGCTTGCGACCCTACAAAAGCCGCAACTACAAGTATTAAGAAAATAATAAACGAGTAAAGCAATACAAGCGCAGACTTATTGCCTTTAACACGTTTTTTCGATACTTCAAATTGTTCAGTATCGTCGGATTCAAAAACGCTCATATTATTTTCTTGCGATTCAGACATAACTTTAAACCCCTGCTAGTTCTACGCGCAAAACGCATGGTGCAAGCTTATCACTTGCTTAGCATATAAAAATCATATAAATGGCACTAACTAAGCAAACATGCCAACGTCAAAATGTAATTAAGCGCATAATCAAGCTCATAATCAATGCGCTAATCAAATGCCGCAACGCGCTAAATAACGCAATAAGTGATGAAAATGTAAAGAAATAATCAAATTTTATAAATATTGTCAAAATAATGTCCATATATTAAAGATGTGTGCAAGAATAATAAATATGCCAGATATGCCAATTCAAGCAACAATTGCGTTAATGGTGATTGTTTTTGCGCTAGTTTTTGCGCCATTCGTCATCATGATAGTTACGCGTACCCTGAAGAAGCATCATTTAGCAGAAAAACTGGCAGAAAGGCATGGAGACAGCGTTCACTATGCTTTTATACTAAATCCTTCTAAACCGCAAGCCGAAGAATACCGAAAAAGCATTAAAGATTACTGTGCTTCTAACAATCTTACTTACGAAATAATAGATACACAGCTTAATAAAGACGGGCGCGAATGCGCGCTAGAAGCTTTGAAAAATGGCGCAAACGTTGTTGTTGCAGTTGGCGGAGATGGCACTGTTAGAACGGTTGCGAGCGCAGTTAGCGGAACGAACCACGCAATGGGGATAATTCCAATTGGAACGGGAAATTTGTTTGCGCGAAACATGGGGATTCCTGTAGACAATGTTCAAGCTGCGCTAAGGGTGGCCACTAGCCATGGATCTAGGTTTGTTGACGTTGGTCGCGTTTTTATACTCGATAAGCCGTACGAAGACCACGGTCACGCGTTTTTGATTATTGCGGGAATTGGATTCGACGCGCTTATGATAGACGACACTAATCCTGCACTTAAAAAGAACATAAGCTGGCTTGCATACTTTGTTGCAGGTGTTAAACACTTATTTGCGCCAAAATACCGCGGAGACGTTACTTTTACGCGCAAAGATGGAACGGATTACACATCTAGTGCAATATCTTTCCGCACGCTTATGGCTGGAAATTGCGGCCAGATTCCAATGTTTTCACTTATGCCAGATGCAGCTTACGACGATGGCATACTCGACTTTGAGATTATTGACACTTCTGGCGGATTAATTGGATGGGCTAACTTGTTTGGAGATGTTGTGCACCAAACCGTTACAGGAAAAGCGCAACAAAGCCCACTTTCTACAAACTCCAAGATTGACCAATCGCAGGGTGTTGAAGCCGAAGTTAAGCTAGAACGGCCTGCTCCTGTGCAGGTTGATGGAGATATTTTAGGCTACACAAAACACTTGCGTTTTAGTGTAGATAAACGAGCATTATGCGTGCGCGTGCCAGAGAGTTTGCAATCTTCTTTAACTCAAAATACCGCCGACTTACGTTAAAATACCGCCGCCGTGGCAAAATAAAAAATTATGGTAGCAAAAAATGCGGGAATGCCCGCCACCCCAGAAGATCTAGTAGACGTTGACGCTTTGATTGGCGCTTACTACGATGAAGTTCCAAATTCCAATATTCCAGAACAGCGCGTTATTTTCGGCACGTCTGGTCACCGTGGTTCTGCGTTAAAAACTTCGTTTAACGAAGCTCACATTGTTGCAATCACACAAGCCATTGCCGAATATCGCAAGAAGGCTGGCGTAACTGGCCCACTTTATATTGGTAGAGATACGCACGCTCTTTCCGAGCCTGCTCAAAAAACCGCTATTGAGGTTTTGGTTGCTAACGGCGTTCACGTTCGTGTGGACTCGCGCAGCGACTTTGTTCCAACGCCTGTTGTGTCGCAAGCTATTTTGACGCATAATCGCGCAGCTGATGGCACTCAGCGTTTTAGCGGCGAAGGTTTGGCAGATGGCATCGTAGTAACTCCTTCACACAATCCTCCAACCGACGGCGGTTTTAAGTACGACCCTGTAACTGGCGGCCCTGCCCCAGCAGACGTAACTAATGCGATTGCAAACCGCGCAAACGAATTGCTCGACAATTACAAGTCCGTTAAGCGCGTGCCTTTCGAGGAAGCAATCAAGTCTGATTTGGTTGAAGGCTTCGATTACCGCGAACACTACGTTAGCGATTTAGCAAACGTTATTGACTTCGATGTAATTCGCTCTAGCGGTGTGCGCTTGGGAATTGACCCACTCGGCGGCGCAAGCGTAAACTACTGGCCACTTATGAACGAAAAGTACGGCTTAAACATTGGCGTTGTGCGCCCAGATGTTGACCCAACTTGGCGATTCATGACAATTGACCACGATGGCAAGATTCGTATGGATCCAAGCTCCCCTTACGCAATGAAGGGCTTAGTTGATCAGCTTAACGCTGGCGCTTGGGATAAGTACGATTTAGTTGGCGGCACCGATCCAGATGCTGACCGCCACGGAATTGTGTGCCCTAACTGGGGCGTTATGAACCCGAACCACTACATTGCAGTGTGCGTGGAGTACTTGTTCGGCGGCGCTCGCCCAGATTGGCCAAAGAATACTGCTATCGGCAAGACGCTTGTGTCTTCTTCTTTGATTGACCGCGTAGCTGCTTCTATTAACGCTAAGCTTGTGGAAGTTCCTGTTGGCTTTAAGTGGTTTGTTGACCCACTCTTTAGTGGCGAAGTTGCTTTCGGCGGCGAGGAAAGCTCTGGCATGAGCTTCTTGCGCAAGGATGGCCGCGTGTGGACAACCGATAAGGATGGCTTGATTCCTGATTTGCTCGCTGCAGAAATCACTGCAAAGACTGGCAAGAATCCTGCTCAGCTTCATCAAGACCAGGTTGCTCGCTTTGGCGAAAGCTGGTACAAGCGCGTAGATACTCCAACCACTCTTGAGCAAAAGCAGAAGTTTGCGGCTCTTAGTGGCAACGACGTTGAAGCGACTAAGCTTGCTGGCGAAGATATTACAGCAAAGCTCACTGAGGCTCCTGGAAACGGCGCTAAGATTGGCGGCTTGAAGGTTACAACTAAGAACAATTGGTTCGCTGCTCGCCCATCTGGTACCGAGAACATTTACAAGGTTTATGCTGAGTCCTTCGTTTCTCCAGAAGCGCTTGACAAGGTGCTTGAGGAAGCTACTGCTGTAGTTGACAAGGCTTTAGCGTAACGCTTTAATTGCGATTAGTTAAAGTTGACTGCGACTAGTCGAAGTTGATTTACGATTAGTCGAAGTTAACAGCTTCTATATGCGCTGGTTGCTGATGCTGCCAGCGCATTTTTTGAAAGGTTTTGCAATGATTGTTGTTTCTACAGACGGATCTGCTCTAGGAAATCCAAATGGATCAATGGGTTGGGCTTGGGCAGACCACATAGACGAAGCGGGCAACGCTCACGAGCACAATCACGCTGGTAACGCGGATGCAGGCGGAGCTACTAACGGCACGAATCAAATAGGCGAATTATGCGCAGTTCTAGAAGCTTTGCGAGCACATCCTGGAAGCGAGCCTTTAACAATCGAAAGCGACTCGCAATATGCGATTAATTGTGCAACAACTTGGATTCATGGTTGGAAAAAGAACGGTTGGAAGAACTCCAAAAAAGAGCCTGTAAAAAATGCAGAACTTATTCGCGCAATCGATTCGGAGATTTGTAAGCGCAAAGGCTCCGTTAAGTTCGTTTGGGTTAAGGGTCATGCTGGAAACGCTGGAAACGAGAAAGTTGACGAGCTTGCTAGAACTTATGCCGAAGATTGCCGCAGCAAATTGAAGGATGGATATTTGCCACTAGAAGGGTGGAAATCGTTGATTTCTTCCTCATATTCAGATGGCGTTGACGTTCCGCAAGACGCAAAAATGCTATTGGATGGAAAAATTTCTAGTAGCGAATACCACATTGGCAGATGCGTTGGAGAAGATATTAATCCTGATTTTAATGGCAATAATACGCGTGAAACAGAGCGTGAAACATTTAGCGATACCACTAAATACGCAAATAACAACGCTGCTTGCGACTCATCTACGCAAATCATTAATACAAATGATGAATCGCCAGCAAATGATGAATCGAAAGCCGATGAAGATTCGCATGAAAATAACGAATCCAAAAATAGCGAATCTCAAAATAAATCAGAGCAAAAATATAAAGCAGTTCCAGGATTGCGCGTATGCGGAACATTGCAATTTACGCCTGCTCCAAACACAAGCCCAAGTTTTAACGGAAATCCACGATTTATAACAGGCACAATACAGTTAAGCGGATACGTTATGCCAGATGGCACTTTTAACCTAGAGCCAAGCGAGTTTTATATGCAAACAAATACGAACAAAACAGAATAAAATCTGAACGCAGACTAATATGTAGTATGTATGAAATAAGTGGCGGTTAGTAAAAATCGCTATAAACACGCTGGTATTTTAGCCACGCCAGCAAGAAAGACAAGAAAGTAGGCACACATGGATAAAGCACAACAAGACGCGCTAAAGAAAGCAGCTGGCATTGAGGCCGCAAAAATCGTACAAAATGGCATGATGGTTGGTCTTGGCACTGGCTCTACAGTGCGATTCTTAGTAGACGAGCTTGGCCGCAGAGTTAAGGAAGAAGGCTTAAGCTTTACTGGAGTTACAACTTCTCGCCGCACTCAAGAGCAGGCAGAAGGCTACGGCATTAAGATTCTTGACATTAACGATGTTGACCATATTGACGTTACGATTGACGGATCAGACGAAGTTGATAAGAACTTTAACGGCATTAAGGGCGGCGGCGCAGCTCTTCTTTGGGAAAAGATTGTTGCAATCAACTCCGATCGCATTGTGTGGATTGTAGACGCAAGCAAGGTTGTAGACACAATCGGCAAGTTCCCACTGCCTGTTGAGGTAATTCCATTTGGATCTGCTCAAGTGATTCGCAAGTTCGAGAAGCGCGGATACAAGCCAGTTTTGCGACTTGATGCAAATGGCAAAGAAGTGCGCACAGACGAGAACAACTTTGTAGTTGACTTGCATTTGGAGCGCATTGACCACCCACAAGAGCTTGCTAAAGACTTGATTGAAACTGTTGGCGTTGTTGAACACGGCCTGTTCTTGAACATGGTTGATACTGTGATTGTTGGAGATCCAAACGGTCCTCGCACGCTTACAAATCCAAATAAGTAAGCTGCATAATCCAGTCATAATCTAATATTTAACCAATCATTTCCCGAGAATGTATGTAAAATTAGTTAATTTGCATACGTTTTCGGGAAATTTTTTACAATCTTCAATCGCAATAAAAAAAAAGCGCTGGAAAATCCAACGCTTTCAAAAGTGTTACGTGCCCAAACGGGCAGGCGCGCCAAACAGCATTACTTACGCTGATGACGAGTCTTACGCAGCAGTTTGCGGTGCTTCTTCTTGCTCATCCGCTTGCGGCGCTTCTTGATGACAGAACCCATCTGAAGCCTCCATTCATATGTAAAGTGTGCAACTTGCCTAATGTTACACCGTTTTGACGACTTTGGAAAATCCTAAAGCAAAGTTTTACAAAAACACATGCAAAACATGCGCAAAACCATACGTTAAACACATACAAAACACATGCAAAACAGCTTATATTTTGCAAAGTTTACATTGGAAATTGCTTATAGAATCTTTCAACAGATTGCTTTGATCCAGTTAACTCAAACACAGCTGTGTCGTTTTGCCAAATGGCACTAGCTTTAGCTTTATTGCCCGACTCAGTCTTTAACACATAGCTGCCAGTGGTTTTTCCAGAAACTTGAATTTTTCCAGAAGCAACATCTACCCCACTTAATCCATCTAGCAAAAGCTCATATTGCTTATTCGCTAAGTCGCGACTGCTCCATTGAGCAACAACAAGCGAAACATCACTTCCAGATTCTCCAGTCGAATACTTAACTGTGTATTCTTCTAAAGGAGAAGCCGAAGACCATTTTGCGCTAGCAGAAGCATCAACACGAGCAAAATCAAGAACAGTATCTGGCATAGCTTTTAACAGAGCAGTAGAAGTGCTAGGCAAATCTTTAGCCTTAATAGATGGCGTTTTTGCAGAAGGCACATGCGTTTTAGCAGATTGCGCATTTTGCTGGTGATTTAACGCCCAACCTGGCCAAACAAACGCGGAAACAATTGCCAAAACAACAACTATTAATGCAACAATAAGCACTTTTCGTAAATTGTTATGAGACGCAGAAAATCCTTGCGAAGAAGTAGAAGAATTATTTGTATAAGAATTCATTTTTTACCCCACATAACACTGTTAAACATACTTGGATTATCTCACAAAAGTATGACGGCAAAATGTCTATAAATGCAGCTAGCGTCAAATCATGGCTGCAAAATCTTCTACTTATTACTTGTGCTCCGAATGTGGTTGGAGTGGGTCAAAATGGTACGGCCGCTGCCCAGAATGCGGCGAATGGGGTACACTAAGCGAGTTTAGCGAGCCAAAGTTGCAAAGTGGCGTTTCTAAAGCTTTAAGATCGTCTAGAAATTCAAGAAGCGCAAAAACAAATGCGATTGCCGCGTTAAACATCGATTCCAGCGTAGACGCACAGCCGATTAGCAGCATTCAAGCGGATAATGGAATTAGAATACACACGGGATTTAGCGAATTTGACCGCGTTTTAGGTGGAGGGCTTGTTCCAGGGTCCGTAACACTTATAGCAGGCGAGCCAGGAATCGGAAAATCCACTTTGCTTTTAGAAACAGCTGGAAAAGTGGCCAAAAATGGTGGCGAATCCAAAGAAAGCATAGTCTTATACATTTCTGGCGAAGAATCAAAGTCGCAAGTAAAATTGCGCGCGTCACGCATAAACGCTATAAGTCAAAATCTTCTTCTTGCTAGCACAACAGACTTAAACACAGCTTTAGCATTAATCGAAAAATATAAGCCAACACTTGCAATTGTTGATTCGGCACAAACTATTGTTTCTAGCGATGTTGATGGCATTACAGGAGGCTCCACTCAAGTTAGAGAAGTAGCTAGCGCGCTTATTGACGTTGCTAAAACTTGTAATATTCCAGTGCTTTTAGTTGGTCACGTTACAAAAGACGGCTCGATTGCAGGTCCGCGCACGCTTGAGCATCTTGTAGACACAGTTTGCCAATTTGAAGGAGATAGTCAAACTGCATTGCGCATGCTTCGCGCTGTTAAAAATCGTTTTGGACCTACAGACGAAGTTGGATGCTTCGATATGAGTGGATGTGGAATTGAAGAAGTCCCCGACCCTTCTGGCCTGTTTTTGTCTTCTAACGAGGATTGCAAAAACGAAGGCACATGCGTAACGCTTACTTTAGAGGGCAATCGAAGCCTTGCTATTGAGGTTCAAGCGCTTGTTACAGACTCTGTTCTACCTGCTCCTAGACGCGCGGTTTCGGGAGTAGATACAAACAGAATCGCTATGCTTACGGCAGTTTTATATAGGCATGGCGGATTGAATCTTCTTGCTAAAGACATTTACGTTTCTACGATTGCTGGCGCTAAAGCAAAAGAGCCTGCTTGCGACTTAGCAATAGTCGCATCTCTTGCAAGCGCTGCAAAAAATAAGCCAGTTTTGCCTTTTACATGCGCAATTGGCGAGATTAGCTTGACTGGCCAAGTTCGATCGGCTTCTAGAATGGAAACTAGACTTAAAGAAGCTGCAAGAATTGGCTATAAACGTGCGATTGTTTGCCATTTGCAAAAAAAGATTCACGTTGCAGGAATTGATGTAGTTGAAGTAAATAATCTTAAAGAAGCGTTGAAAGCGCTGGGATTGTAGGAGATTAATGGAGATTAATATGGTTGACTTTAGCAAATGGGCTGCTTTTACATCGCAAAAAACTAATCGCTCGCTTGCAGGTTCGCGAGTGTTTATTGAAGATGAAAATAAAGAGAACAACAATAACATCAACAACAGCAACAACAGCAACAACAGCAATAACATCAATAGCAGCAACAATAGCAATGTGCAAAAATTCCTGCAAAACGCGCAATCCTGGGGAATAATTCCAGTAAATTCTAAGGAAGATGCTGATTTTTGCGTAAAAATATGCGCAAAAAACCTAGAGACCAATGTAGACGCGCCTAATTTAAGCGGAAAAGATGCCATTGACTACGCGCAAAACCACATGCCAGTAATGCGCACACTACTTAACAATTTACAAGAAAATGGCCTTAATCTAGAAGGCGTTAGAATAGCCGTTTGCCTTGTGCTAGAGCCAAAAACAGCCGTGCTACTAAGGGAGCTACACGCACACGGAGCGATTGTTGGAGTTTTTTGCGGCCCAGACGAAACTGACCAGAGAGTGGCAGATCAACTTAAAAAAGAGGGCATTTTAGTGCAAGCAAACCGCGATTGGTCTCCTGAGCAAACGCACGAAGGCGCTCTAAAACTTCTAGACGAAATACAGCCAAACATAATAATCGACGATGGTGCAAGTTTTGCGCGACTCGCAAGCCTAGAACGCCCACAAATCGCAGCAAATCTAATAGGCGTTGCAGAAGAAACAACAAGCGGAGTGCGCGCTTTTGAAGCAATGCAAAAAGCTGGTCACTTGCACTACCCCGTAATCGCAGTAAATAATAGCGCTCTAAAAACCGATTTTGACAATCGTCATGGAACTGGAGAAACATGCGTTACAACAATGCAACAAATTCTTGGAAGTGAATGCTTTAACAATGCCAAAGTAACTGTTGTTGGATATGGACCAGTTGGCCGCGGATTTGCATTAAGAATACGCGCATTAGGTGCGAAAGTTACAATTTGCGATACAAATCCTGTTCAATCCTTACGCGCAGTTTTCGATGGATTTGAAGCTAAAAATCTTGAATGCGCTGTTAAAGAAAGCAATATGATTGTTTCTGCGACTGGCGTTCGTCACACGATTACATTGCAAAATATGCAAAACATGCAAGAAAACGCGATTTTGGCTGTTATTGGTGGAATTGCAAACGAGATTGCACTAGACGAAATCCCTGATTTTAAGCCAGTTGTTGGAACCGCGCAAAGAAAAATCCAAGTTCCGTGCGGTCCTCAAATCACGCTAATAAGCGAAGGAGACGGAACTAACTACACTACAGGCGGCGGAAATCCTATTGAGATTATGGACTTTAGTTTTGCTGTTCAAGTGAGCGCGGTTGCGTATTTGCTAGAGCACAATGGCAATAAAAATGGCAATAGCAATAAAGACGGCAATGGCAATAAAAATAACGATAATCGCCTTAATTCTGGAATCTACCAACTTCCAGAAAGCTCCGATAATCAAATAGCAAGAATCGCACTAGCAAAACGCGGATATAGCGCAAGCGAAGCCAATAAAAACAACGGCTACAAGTGGGATTTAACGCGATTTGCGGAAGAAGCAAATAGTTAGCATAAATCAATTAACCAAATCATAATAAATCTAAGCAATAATAGAATAAATAAAGCAAAAAGTAGTACAACGTAATTCCTTAAGGAACACAATGCTTACAGACCCAATACGCAAACTTGCACACCCAACACCACTTAGCGAAGTCACACTATACAGTGCATCAATGGTTATTCCAGTAACGGGGCCAATAATCCCCGAAGGTGCCGTTGCTGTATCTAACGGACGCGTTGTTCACGTTGGAACACGCCAATGGGTGCTTAATATTCTAAAAGACGAGATGCCAAGCGATTCTTATATGCAAATGTTTAGAAATGAGAAACATTGGCACGGCCTTATGACACCAGGTCTTATAAACGCACATACGCATTTGCAATACACAAATATGGCAAGCGTAGGACGCGGAGAATATAGAAATTTCCACGATTGGGAGCAAGGATTTAACGTTGTTTACGACAAGTTGCAAGAAGATAAACAAAAAAATCCATCGCTAACAACTTGGAAGACTTCTGCATACCAAGGCGCAAGAATGATGGTGGAAGCTGGCACTAGCGCAGCTGCCGATATTGTAACCGATATTGAAGCGGTTGGAGCGCTTGCAAGCCAGGGAATGCACGGAATTGCCTATTGGGAGGTAATGGGCTGGAAAAACGTTGATTGGAAGGAAGAAGGCTACGCTAAGCTGCTAGAAATGCTTGGGCAAATGATGAACAACGGCAGCATACCGAGCATAGGTATTAGCCCACATGCGCCTTATAGTCTAGAAACAGAGCCGTTTGTGGATTTGCCAGACATTGCGCGCCAGCTAAACATGCGCTTGCACATACACTTGGCCGAAACGCCAATGGAAGCAGGAAATCACGCAGATACGCTAACTACGTATTCTGCGCCAGATTGGAATAGCAATGTTTGGGAAAGCTATAGCGAACTTAAATCGCACGGAATGACTGCATCTGCAATTCAGTTTTTGGATCAGCTTGGATCTTTAGGGCCAGACGTGCATATTGCGCACGGCGTTTGGGCGGACGGCGAAGACCGCAGGATTTTACGCCAGCGCGGAGTTGGAGTGGCACTTTGCCCAAGGTCCAATCGCATTACTGTTACAGAGCGAGACGCGCCGATTCGCGATTACATGGAAGAAGGAAACTTACTTGCAATTGGTACAGATTCCCTATCTTCTTCCCCATCTTTAGACGTTTTAGACGATGCTGCAAAAATCTACGACCTAGCAACAGCACAAGGATATAGAAAAGATGATTTAACACATCGAATTATTCGCATGCTTACTTTAGGCGGCGCAAGCGTTATGGGCTTGCACGTAGGGCCGCACAGAATTGGTCAAATTAATGCTGGAGCAACAGCAGACCTGGCGTTCTTTAACATTCCAACAGACACAAGCTCGCCGCAAGGAGTTGAAGAGACTTTGCATAATTTTGTTCGTCACGGCGCAGGTAGTGCAAAAGCAACAGTAATATCTGGAAATCTTGTGTACAATAATGGCGCTTTTGCGCAATAAGTCTTGACTAATAAGTCTCGCAAAATAAATCAGAAAATATCAGGAGATATTATGAGCATTAAATTAGAAGATATGAGCGATTACGCAAAAAATCTTGTTAAAGAATTGCACTTAGAAGCCCACCCAGAAGGCGGATGGTACGCTCGCGATTGGCAAGCAGCACAGTTATATAGCGCAAATAACAGCACAGACGCGAGCGCAGACGCGAGCGCAAACGCGACTAATACACAAGTTGACGAAAACTCCGCAGCCAGCGCTCCAAGACCACTAGCATCGCTTATTTATTTTCTTTTACCAGCTGGCGATTCAAGCGCGTGGCATAAAGTTGATGCAGACGAGATTTGGCTTTGGCATGGCCCAGCAAATCTTACGATTGAACTTGGCGGATGCAGCCAAAATCCTTGCGCAGAGGCTGATTTGCAACGTTTTACTCTGGGAAACACTAAAGATGGTAACGATTTACTTACGCGCGGTCATCTTGTGATTCCTGCTGGAACATGGCAGCGAACTGTACCTAGCAACGCAGATGTATTGGTGTCTTGCGTTGTAAGCCCTGGCTTTACTTTTAGCGGATTTAATTTAGCGTCTAAAAACTAGTATGCTACTTTGAAGGCGTAAGCTATTTAACAAGCGCGTTCAAAACGCTCAAAGTCAAGCTTCCAGCGCGATTTGCAGCAAGAACTAAATCGTCTTTATGCACATCAAGCGATTCGTAAGATTCTCCGCAACGATTACTCATTGCGCGAATCGCAAGGAACGGCACGCTATTTTTAGCTGCAATATGCGCTACTGCAGCGCCTTCCATCTCTTCGCAATCGCCAAAAACCTCTTCGCGAACTGCATCTAGAACCTTTGGATCTGTGTTAAATTGGTCGCTTGTTGCTATGTTTCCGCAAACGTATGCAACGCCATTTTCGCTCTTATTAGACGCGCTTTGCTTAGATTCCGCGGAAAAATCGCAAGCAGCCGAAGATGATTCTTGCAAAGACTTTTCAAGCCTAAAGCCTAATAACTTCGCTTGATTTGCCGCTAAATCGCATAACTTTGAGTCCGATTCAAAAACTTCTTTGTATGGAGCACAATCTGCAATAATTTGCGTATTTGTTTCTAAATAGTGAAGATTCTTGCCTATAACAATGTCTCCAACATTAAGACGCGGATTTAATGCTCCTGCAATTCCGCTAAAAATCAACACTTGTGGCTTAGCTTCGATTATAAGAGCCTGAGCTGCTGCAGCTGCGGCACACTTTCCCATTCCAGCAATACATATTGTAAGAATCGCGCTATTTTCGTTGTTGTTAGACGCGATTTTACCTTGAATAAAAGTAACGCCGTAATCTTGCCAAGACTTATATTCGCCACTAAACGCTTGCAAAATAGGTTGAGCCTCTTTTTGAAGTGCCACTATAACCGCGAGATTTGAAAGATTGCTAAAATCGCTAGAATTACCGATTGAAAATTCCTTTTGCATAGTCTCCCCTAAAATAAGTTCGATAAATCTAATCTAATAAAATCTAACAAAATCAAATATAGTCAAACATAATCAAATACAACCAAATACAGTCAAATACTTATGACTCTAAAATCGTAAATACACGCCAAAACAACACAACACACCGCAACACACCGATTGTAACAGCCATTTAACATTTACAAAATTGAACATAAGTAGAGCAAATTTACGCCATTAAATCAACAAAATATAGCACGTTATAAACAATCGCGATAACAATTCTGTAACAATTAAGCCTTAAATACGCCTATCGTCTTATAAACTATCAAATGTACGGCCGCAAAACCTACTTAAATCGCTTAAAAAACGAATAAGCGAAAAATTTTAAGGTTTTAGCAAAAACAAGGAGAAAAAATGGCTATTTTCGTACATAACAACTTGCACACTAACCGCGTAGCAATCGCAGCTACAAAAATCGCTGCAGCAGCATTAGCAGTGGCTGCAATGGTTAGCACAGCGGCATGCGGAAGCCAAAACGCACAAGATCCAAACCAAAAGACGATCACTCCAGGCGTTTTGACAATCGGCACAGCTCAGCCAACTTACACACCTTGGATGTACGATAACAAGCCAGAAAACGGCAAAGGATACGAATCCGCAGTAGCATACGCTGTTGCAAAGAAACTTGGCTACAGCAAAGACAAGGTTAAGTGGGTTCGCACAACCTTTGACTCCGCAGTAACTCCAGGCCCAAAGGACTTTGACTTTAACCTTCAGCAGTTCTCTATTACCGAAGAACGCAAGAAGGCAGTAGACTTTTCGCCAAGCTACTACAATGCAACTCAAGGCGTTGTTATTAAAAAAGACAGCAAGTTTGCTAACGCAAAGACTTTAGCAGATCTTAAAACCGCGCAGATTGGCGCAATGGTTGGAACAACAAGCTACAGCTTTGCTAAAGACAAGATTAAGAGCGATATTCAAACCTTTAACGATAACGACGCATTGGTTCAGGCTCTTGACTCTAAGCAAATTGACGCACTTGTTATAGATACTCCATCTTCTGTGAACATTGTTCGCAGTAAGCAAGTTAAAGATGGTGTTGTTCTTGGACAGATTGCAGGATCGGAAGATAAGGAAGGAACTGGCCTTGTGCTTCCAAAAGGCTCTAAGCTTACTGCAGACGTTACTAAGGCTGTAAACGCGCTAGAAAAAGATGGCACTTTGAAGAAGCTGCAAGAAAAGTGGCTTGCAGAGTACACAACTGATGTGCCAGTTCTTAAGTAAATTGATCTAAATTAAATCAAACAAAATAGATTAAAAATAGATCAAAATAAATAAAAATCGTACCAACGTCATTACCAATACGCATTATTGTAAGCAATTTGTAACCCAATCGTCACATAAAAGTGCTTACAATAGTGCGTATCATTCATTATGTCGAAAGGCTCAGGCTACCGCCAATGACAGTACTTAACGGCAGTACAACAGATTCTGCAAGCAACGAATCAAATAAGTTACTCACTAATGCGTCGTCACTATCTAGCGCTAATACGGCATTAGATGAAGGAACGTGCGCTTTAAGCAATATCGAGCTTGAGCGCAGAGCAATACGCAAAAAACAAAATCTTAAATCTGTTTTAACAAGCATAATAAGCACTTTAGTATTGCTTGGCGTGTGCATTGCGGCGCTTGCAATGAGCCCTGGTTGGCCAAGAGTGCGCGAAACGTTCTTCTCTGGCAAATACTTTATGCTATCTTTGCCATCTGTTTTGCAAGGCTTAATGCTTAATTTGCAAGTGCTTGTGTTTGCTGTAATAGGAGTTGCAATACTTGGAACTTTAATCGCAGTTATTCGCACAAGCGTAAGCCCAATGCTTTTCCCGTTGCGAGCTATAGCGCAATTCTACACAACCATTATGCGGGGCATACCAATGCTTGTTGTGCTTTACTTAATCGGCTTCGGCATACCAGGATTGCAGCTTTTTGGGCGCATTCCACCAGCAATACTCGGCACAATCGCCATTGTTATGAGCTACTCCGCATACGTTGGAGAGGTATTGCGCGCAGGATTTGAAGACGTGCATCCGTCAATGCGAGCATCTGCAAGGTCTCTTGGCTTAACATCTGGTCAAACTGTGCGATTAGTGGTAATTCCTCTTGGCTTAAGAAAAGTGGCTCCTGCTTTAATGAACGACTTTATATCAATGCAAAAAGACGCAGGGCTTATATCTGTTTTGGGCGCTGTAGACGCAGTTCGAGCAGCTCAAATATCTGTTGCAACTTCTTATAACTTCACTCCGTACGTTGTAGCAAGCGTTGTGTTTATAGCGCTGAGCATTCCGTTTATTGTTCTAAACGATTGGTATACAACAAGACTTCGCAAGCGCGAGCTAAACGGAGGAACTGTGTGATGAATAACGTAACAAATCAAAAGGTAAATCAACAAATGAGTGATTACACGAACACAAGCAACCAAACAAATGCAAGCAACCAAACGGATTCAACTCCAGTTTTGCGCTTAAGTAATATTAGAAAATCGTATAACTCAACACCTGTTCTTAAGGGTATTTCTTTTGATATTGCGCCTCACGAAGTGGTGGCTCTTTTAGGGCCTTCTGGAAGCGGCAAATCTACTCTTATGAAGTGCATTAATTTGCTTGAGCGAGTAGACGACGGCCAAGTTTGGCTTGGAAACACAGATATTACAGATCCACGCATAAATCAAGATCAAATTAGATCTCAAATCGGAGTTGTGTTCCAGCAATTCAATCTTTTTACGCATATGAGTGTTTTAGATAACGTAACTCTTGCTGCGCGAAAAGTTCATCATTGGAGCAAAGACCGTGCAGAAAGCCGCGCAATGGAGCTTCTATCTAGGATTAAGCTAGAAAATAAAGCAAAGTCCTACCCAGATCAGCTTTCGGGCGGACAGCAACAGCGAGTGGCGATTGCTCGCGCGCTTATGACAAGCCCACAACTTCTGCTTTTAGACGAGATTACTTCCGCGCTAGACCCAATGCTTGTTGGCGAAGTTCTAGACATGGTTGCAGAGCTAAAGCAGCAAGGAACAACCATTTTAATGGCCACTCACGAGATGCATTTTGCGCACGAAGCTGCCGATAGAGTGGTTTTGCTTAGAAACGGCGTTGTTGCAGAAAACGGCACGCCGTACGAGGTTATGGACGCTTGCAGCGACCCAGAAACGCAAAACTTCTTTAAGTCATTCCGCCACTAGCGCGCGCGTTTGCTCAACGTCTTTGCTAATAGCGTCCTTAAGCTGCTCTTGCGAGTCAAATGCTTGCTGCGGGCGCAAGAAGCGCGCAAACTCAATGCAAACCCTATGCCCGTATAAGTCTTGAATCTTATCTGTTAACGCGTATGCTTCAACAGTTCGATTAGACGATTGCTCTTCTAGAGTATCGTCGTAAGCATCCGCGCTATTTGATGCGTTTGATGCGTTTGATGCGTCATCTTCAAAAGTAGGATTAGTGCCAACTGAAATCGCAGCAGCCCAACGCCAAGGAGAATGCGATCCAAGATGAAGCTCATCTTTACGCAAAACACCCACGCTAGGAATGTTTCTGCCAGAAGAAGCGCCATTTTGCTCGTCTGCATCTAAATCAATAATCCAGCCAGCATACACACCATCAACAGGAATATATCCGTCAATTCGCTCCCCAAGATTTACAGTTGGGAAGCCAATTTGATGGCCGCGACCAGCTCCGTGAACAACAATGCCTTCTACTCTATGCGGCTGTCCAAGAATATCTCCAGCATCTCGAACCCTACCATTTGCAAGCATCCATCGCACATTTGTAGAGCTCCAAGCACGAACCTTTTTATTCGGCATACCCTTGCTCCAAGCGCGATATTCCGCCTTATTCATGCCATCTGCAGGGTCTTTTGGCTCTCCGCCTTCTAAAGGAACCTCTGGCACAATCGGGTCTGGAACGCGAACGTCTCCCGGGCCAAAATCATCTACAACAACAAGATTAAAAACGCCTGTAGCTTGCGCAAGCTCTTTAATAGCATGAACGTTTCCAGCTCTTTTAGCGCCCAAAGCTGCATCCGAGCCTAAAACAAGCGCGCGCATGCCTAGCTTACCAACCAGCTGCCCAAGGAAGAATCTGTATGATTTTGCCGCAAAAGCAAGGCTATATCGAACAATAATAACGTGATCAACGTCTAACTGTTGCAAAACCCTAAGCCGCTGACGAACGCTTGTTAGAGCTTGCGAATCTACTGGAATTTGCGCGTCATCGCCAAAATCGTCGAATAAATCTGGATTTTCGTGCACAACGCTTGGACGAGGGTCAAACATTATAACAACCGAAAACGCGTTGTTTTTGCGCGCAATCTCTACTGTTCGCTCAATAACTTTACGATGCCCAAGATGCATTCCGTCGAATACACCTATTGTAACAACTGACTTACGTTGAGCGCTCAACGTTGGCCAACTAATCATACCGTTGGCATCTGGTCGAATGTCGATGACCTTCATCATATCCTTACTGTTCGCAAGAGCCGCAAATATTGGTATCGCTTTATTTTAGACGCCACTTTGCCGCAACCCCATTTTCACACTAATATCTATTTTACCAGCAAACTAGCTTTGTACAAATACTACAATTGGTTTAGCTTCTATTTGATTTGTATTTTTTTCGTTATTCTCGATTTTTTCGTTATTCTCGTTATTCTCTTGTGACTTATAGAACGTAATACTTTCGCGCGTAGAAGCTTGCGACTTTTGTGCAACCTCTAGAACTGCAACAACGTCGTTTTTCTCATCTTTTGCGGCTTTTACGTATGCAATCGCGTTTTTTGCGCTAATCGTAGGAATTGTGATTTTTCTGCCAAATCGCAAGTCTTTAGCTTGATTTTCGCTTACTTCTACTGTTTGCATTGTTAATTTTGCAGATTCAAACATGCTTAGCAAGTGTTGATTAAGAGTGTTTTCTAAAGGCGATGAGGCTGGCAAAGCAGATGACGAATCGCCAGAAACCAGCGAATCGCATGAACCTTGCGAATAGTATAAATCGTCTAAAACAGCCTTCGCGCGAGTTTGAGTCACGCCATTTTTGTCTGTAAATGTGCGAATAACACTTTTAAGCTTAAGTACGCGACTATCTTCTATAGAAAAATCGCCAATACGCGTTCTTCTAAGGCTCACTAAGTGTCCTCCAACTCCAAGAACACGCCCCAAATCGCGTGCTAGAGCGCGAATATACGTGCCACTAGAGCAAGAAACACTTGCGCTCACATCAATAACTTTCGCTCCGCTTACGCCCACACTAAAATGCGCATCTAGTAGCGAAAAGTCATGAATAACAACTTCTCTAGGCTCTAAATGAACATCTTTACCTTCACGCGCTAAGTCGTAAGCACGAACGCCGTTTACTTTTATAGCAGAAAAAGATGTTGGAGTTTGCATAATCGAGCCAGTAAAATTCTTTGCTATTACAACGCGCAATTCTTTAAGAATTTCATCAATATTTGCAAAGTTTATAATGCCATTTTCATCATCCGCGCTTGAAACAACATCACCATCTGCGTCGTCCGTATTAGTTGACTCGCCAAGACGAATCACAGCTTCGTACGTTTTATTGTGACCGAGCAAATAGTTAAGTAAGCGCGTGGCGTTACCAAAGCCAAGAATCAGCAAGCCCGTTGCCATTGGGTCTAAAGTTCCAGCATGACCCACTCGTTTAGTGTGCAACAGGCCGCGCGCAAAAGATACAACATCGTGACTGGTAACGCCTTTTGGCTTATCTACTAGCAAAATGCCAGAAGATGGCATCTTGCTAGAAGATTGCATTTGAAAATTACTCATTGCCCTCTATAAAGTCGTCTTCAAAGTCGTCGTCATCAAGGTCATTATCAAGGTCGTCTTCAAATTCCTCATCTTCACGCGGCTTTTTATACGGATCGGCTTCTCCAGCGTATTGAGCTGTTTCTCGAGCTTTAGCCAGCTCCTCGTCACGCTTACGCGCAGCAACCAAAATGTCTTCAATCTCGTGAGCTTCGCTAGGAACTTCATCGTAAACAAATTGGATTTGAGGCGTTAATCGCAAGCCTGCTTTAGCTCCAACTAAAGTGCGCAAACGCCCCTTAGCCTGCTGCAAAGCCTGGTTTGCTCGCATTCGCTCACCCTGCTCTTTTCCAGCAGTGCCAAGCTGTGTCCAATACACTTTAGCGATTTGCAAATCGTTAGTCACTCTCACTTCTGTAATCGTTACGTTAGCAAGTCGCTTATCGTGCAAATGCGATTCCATATTGGACGCAATAACTCTGTGAATCAAAGCCGCAATTCGCGCGGCTCTAGGGTTTGTTCCAGCCATATTACTTGCGCTCAATCTGCTTCATTTCAAAGGTTTCGATTACGTCGCCAAGCTCAATGTCGTTAAAGCTGCCAAGGTTAATGCCTGCCTCGTAGCCTTCGCTAACGGATTGCACATCATCCTTAAACCTACGCAAAGTGGAGATTTCAAGATCGTTAACAGTAGCAACGCCGTTTCGCAAGATACGGCACTTGGTTCCGCGCTTAACCTCGCCATCTTGAACCATAACGCCAGCAATATTGCCAAACTTGGACGAGCGGAAGATTTCGCGAATCTCGGAATGAGATGTAACAACCTCTTCAAACTCTGGCTTAAGCATACCCTTCAAAGCAGCTTCAATATCTTCGATTGCCTTGTAAATAACAGAGTAGTACTTGACTTCCACGCCTTCGCGATCTGCCAAGTCTGCAACCTGGCGATTTGGACGCACGTTAAAGCCAATAATAACGGCCTTATCAACTGTTGCAAGGTTCACATCGTTTTGAGTAATTGCACCAACGCCGCGGTGAATAACCTGAATTCCAACTTCGTCGGAAACCTCAATCTTCATTAAGGAGTCTTCCAAAGCTTCAACAGAGCCAGAAGAATCACCCTTAATAACAATGTTGAGCATATCCACTTCGGACTTAGCAAACTGTTCCTTAAGGCTTTCAAGAGACACAACCTTACGACGCTTTGCAAGCTGAGCCGCGCGTTCTGTAGCCTGACGCTTTTCGGCAATTTGACGAGCAGAACGATCGTCGGAAGTAACCAAGAACAAGTCGCCTGCAGTTGGAACAGAAGTCAAGCCAAGCACCTGAACTGGCGTAGAAGGACCTGCCTCTTGCAAGTGATTGCCATTTTCGTCGAGCATTGCGCGAACGCGACCATAAGACGTGCCTGCAACAATCGAATCTCCGACTTTAAGCGTACCTTGCTGAACAAGAACAGTTGCAACCGCTCCGCGACCCTTATCCAAACGAGCTTCAACAGTTGCACCGCGAGCATCCATGTTTGGATTTGCCTTAGGATCAAGCTCCGCATCTGTAGTCAAAAGAACAGCCTCAAGAAGCTTATCTACGTTGGTTCCCTGCTTTGCAGAGATATTCACAAACATTGTGTCGCCGCCGTATTCTTCTGGCACAAGACCGTACTCTGTAAGCTGACCGCGCACCTTATCTGGGTTTGCTCCAGCAACATCAATCTTGTTTACTGCAACAACAATAGGCACGTGAGCAGCCTGCGCGTGGTTAATTGCTTCAACAGTTTGAGGCATAACGCCGTCGTCTGCTGCAACAACAAGAATTGCAACGTCTGTAAGCTCCGCACCACGAGCACGCATAGCTGTAAATGCTTCGTGGCCTGGAGTATCCAAGAACGTAATCTTGCGCTTGTCGCCGTCTAAAGTAACTGTAACCTGGTAAGCGCCGATTCGCTGCGTAATACCGCCAGCTTCTCGAGCTACAACATTCGACTTACGGATTGTATCGAGCAAGCGAGTTTTACCGTGATCAACGTGGCCCATAACAGTAACAACTGGAGGGCGAGTTACAAGATTATCGTCTTCTTGAAGCTCTTCTTCGTCTAAGTCAATATCGAACTGCTGAAGAAGCTCTTTATCTTCCTCTTCTGCAGAAACAAGGCTAATATTCCAGCCGATTTCTTCGCCGAGAATCTGGAATGTTGTTTCATCCAAAGACTGCGTAGCTGTAGCCATTTCTCCAAGATGGAACAAAACGGTTACCAAAGCTGCTGGATTTACATCAATCTTTTCTGCCAAATCAGAAAGCGTTGCTCCCTGACGAAGGCGAATCGTAGCGCCATTACCCGAAGGAATACGCACGCCACCAATAACTGGTGCTTTAAGCTCTTCGTATTCCCTGCGCTTTGCAAGACGATTCTTGCGAGCCTTAGAGGACTTTCCACCTTGGCGACCAAACGCGCCTGCGGCTCCTGCGCGTCCGCGACCACCCCTAGATGGGCCTGCGTTTGGAGCGCCTGCAGCCGCTGCTTGGAAGCTTGCAGCTTGATTTGCGTTAAAGCGCGACTCTGCCGATGGGCGCGATCCTGCTCCACCATTGCCGCCGCCTGAACGATGCGAACCTTGCCATTGGGAACGATTTGCTCCGTTGCCGCCGTTGCCATTGCCGCCGCCTTGACGGTTTCCGCCGCGACCACCACGTCCGCGACCACCGCCATTGCCGCCGTTGCCATTGCCAGATCCTGTCTTTGAGCCACGAGCGTTCTCTGCAGCTGCGCCTGGGCGCGACATTGGGTGTGGGCGTGGAATGTCTCCAGGTGTAGGCGCGCGCATACCCTGCTTTCGACTAAACGGATTGTTTCCTGGACGAGGAGCGGCTCCCGAGCCAGAGCCTTGGTGTGGTCTAGGGCGTGGAGGCATTTGCGCAGAACGCTCTTGCTTAGCAGATTTAGATTCTGCACCACTGCGCTTTTCTGCGTTGCGCTTTGAATCGCCAGACCTAGAAGCATTATTAGGCTTTGCGTTTCCAGCCGAAGGCTTAGGAGTTGCAGTGGTAGTAGCATGCGCGTTAGAAGTCTTAGATTCATGATTTTCATGCACTTTTTGCGCAGAATTCTGCTTTGCAAAAGACTTTTGTTCTGGCTTTTGATTAGCCTTCTTTTCTACATTTTGACCATGCGACTCTGGCTTGTTACTAGGCACAGAATCCGCAGATTTATTAGACGCATGATCAACATTCTTAGACGCAGAAGGCTTCGATTCGCTCTTTGCAGCAGAATCCGCAGGCACAAATTCCGTCTTTAGACGACGCACTACAGGAGCTTCAACGGTTGAAGATGCGGACTTTACGAATTCGCCCATGCTCTTCAAACGTTCCAATACGGTCTTACTATCTACGCCAAATTCTTTGGCCAGTTCGTATACGCGCTTTTTTACCACTCAGTGTTCTCCTCAGTCTGTGGCAGCGTAAAACGAACGCAGCCACTTTATATTGTTATAAGATTCTTACTCTTATGCTTTTTATTTAGATATCTCATAATGCGATATCTCATCGTGCAACCATGATTTCAACCATGATTTTGTACCTCGTTCCCTAGGCAAAAAGCTGTTAATAAGCCCAGATTGCAGCTTTCAGCTTACTCGAAACGTTGGATTCTCGGGAGTGTCGCAAGTTTGCTAAATGCTAGCAAAATCCTATTCCGCCGAATTAGAATCAGCGTTCATTGCTTCTTGCTTTTTAGCATGCTCTTCCGCAGACTCAATTCCAATCTTCCAACCAGTCAACTTTGCTGCAAGTCGCGCGTTCTGCCCCTCCTTGCCAATGGCAAGCGAAAGCTGAGAATCGTGAATAAAAGCAACAGCAGTCTGACTTTTCTCACTAACAACATGAACTTCAGTTACTACTGCTGGAGACAACGCAGCGGAAACAAACTGTGCTGGATCTTGCGACCAATCAACAATATCGATTTTTTCTTGACCAAGATTTTCCAATACAGCACGAACGCGCGAACCACCAGGACCAATCAAAGCACCCTTTGGATTGACGCCATCTGTGTTAGCGCGAACAGCAATCTTAGTGCGAGCGCCAGCTTCTCGAGCAATTGCCATAATCGAAACAGCTCCCGAAACAAGTTCTGGAACTTCTCGCTCAAAAAGTCTGCGAACAAGATCTGGGTGAGACCTAGAAACAACTATTTCTGGTCCGCGCAATCCGCGAGCAACGTTTACAACATAAACGCGAATACGCTCGCCGTGACGATACCTTTCGCCAGGAACTTGCTCTCTTCTAGGCAAAATGGCTTCAACATCTCCAACAGCAACGTGAATATTAGAAGGATCTTTAGAATCCTGTTGCACAATACCGTTAATAAGCTTTCCTTTTTGACCAGAAAAAGCTCCAAACACGCGGTCATCTTCCACTTTGCGGAAAAGCTGCGTAATAACTTGGCGAGCTGTTGCTGCAGCAAGACGTCCAAAATCTCTAGGCGTATCGTCATACTCTTCGCCCAAAGTAAATGCTGGGTGAGGATTATCTTCTGTAGGAACACCTGGAATCTCATCTCGTGCCCATACAGTAAAGCAACCAGCACGCTCATCTAGCTCAACTCGAGCATGCCTCGCTGGGTGGGAAGTCTTCATGTATGCAAGACGCAAAGCCTCGGCGAGTGCCTCGTCCAGCTCGTCGGCATTAATCCCCTGCTGAGCCGCAAGCTGATGCATTCCCGCCAAATCCAATTCCATCGTGCATGTCCTCCTGTGATTCATTTATAAATTTTCACTTATAAAATTAACTTATTCTTCTTTTATACGTTTTACGCATAACAAAACGCTAAAATCTAATTTTAACAAGTATGTAAAGCGCAAAATTTTATGACTATGATTAAAAATGTTAAGCATAAAATGTTAGACACAAAGCAAGCCAACATTGGTCACAGTCACGGACTATTTTAGTAGATTATGCAGACACGTTTTGTTTTGTTCTAAAGCCTTGCAAGGCGTGCAAAATATTATCAAACGCGTAGCAAAAGGTGTTCCAATGCACAAAAAAAAGTTTGTTCTAGTATTTGCATCGCTTATTGCTGTATTAATGGCTTCTAGCGCTTGCTCGGGATCAGGGCAATTTAATAACGTTAACAACACTGCGGTTCGTTCATCTAAAAGCAATAATGAGTGCTACCAAGTTCTACAAAGTGCAAAGCACAATCAAAAAATCGTAGATAAACAAGAAGCAAACGTAACTAGAAACAACTTGCAAAATGCTGCGAATTCTTGGAAAAACGTTGCAATACAATGCAACGCACGATTTGCTCAAGGCGTTGTTTTTAGCGCGCAAAACACCTGGAGATTGGCCAACTTAAGTCAAGGCAACGAAAGCGGAGCAGCGAACGCCTCTAAAATCGCAAATCAAATGGAATTAAACGTTTACAAAAAATTGTATGACTTTGCGAATAACACAAGTAACTTGTATTGGAATCACGATCCACTTGCAAAAGCGGCATTAGAACAAGACAAACTAGCTTTTATGTTACAAACTTTAGCTGCAAAAGATGTTGATAATGTTTCCTTAAGACAAAGCGATATTACAGCTACGATTGCTAACACACTTATGCACTTTGCTTCAAGCGGAAGTGACTTGCGACAAAAAGTATACGAAATACCGCAAAAGAATCTGGATTCTGGCGTTGCAAAAGACGCAGCGAGTGAAAAAGAGTTGCCGATAGTTGCAATAGCGTATATGGATTGTGCGCGAGGAGAACTAGATGCGCTAAATCAAGCTATTTTCCCTACAAACAAAGACGGTAGCGTAAATCATAGCGCACTTTCTAGCAACACAAATCAAGAGTTTATTGAGATTCTTGCAAACATTGCTATTTCGCATATTATGAGCGCGTATGCTTATGGATATCCTAGCGATTCTTCCATGATTTTTGAGCAATAGCCCACTGCGATTTATGTAATGCGCTAAAACCTGCCTTGCACTTAGAGTGTAGTGTGATTGTACCGAATTTCGGCATTTTTTGATACAGACGCACTACAGTTCTGCGTGTTTTTGTAGTGCGATTGTATGACGACACGTCGTGTTTTAGGTACAATCGCACTACAGGACTACGTAAATGCAGTGATTAAAAATACGCAGAAGTTCTAGCTATTCAGAAGGTTTGATGTATTTCTCTACGAGCAATAAAAGAGGAGCATAGCGACGGGATTTGCGAGGAGAGAAATACTCAAACCTCGCGCAACATTAAGTATGAAATCACTCGCGTAAGTAAAAAGGGTTTCTAGCGATTTGCTAGAAACCCTGCTTGCGGATGAAGCGAGATTTGAACTCGCGGAGGGTGTAGCCCTCACACGCTTTCGAGGCGTGCTCCTTAGACCGCTCGGACATTCATCCTTTGCGCAAATCGCAAATACGCAAAACGCAAATGCAAAAAGAAACGCAACTTTTCAATTGTAAAACAACCCTAGAATATATAAGACGCATGGCGCGTTGACACTCACCCAAGCTCCTCGATCGTGCGCTTAGCACGAATCGCGTTTGCTCGCGCACCAAGCTCCTCGTCTTTAGGGTATTCAACATATTCCAAAGTCAAGCCATTTGCTGCAATCGGACCAGTAGATCCTTCTCGAATAGGATTTTCAATCTTATTTTTGAACCAATCAACAGAACGCTTTGCACGCCCAACTTGCACGCACGCTCCAACAAGCGAACGAACCATGTTATGCGCAAACGCATCTGCAACAATAGTAAACTCAATCAAACCGTTCTCAATGCAAGGAATTTTTCCAGTTGATTTAGATAAACAGCTCCCCACGCAAACGCGATTCCAAACAGCCTTTTTAACGCAGCGAATCGTAGTTCCACCAGGATTTGGCCGCGCAAAAGAGCCAAAATCGTGCAAACCAACAATCAAAGACGCCGCCTGATTCATGGCATCAACGTTTAAGTCGTAGTCAAGCTGCAACACAAAGCCACGCATGCGCGGATCCAAATTCGCGCGATTTGCCGCATCGCTAATCCTATACACGTATGTGCGATCCAACGCAGAAAAACGCGCATCAAAACCGCTTGGCGCAACGCTTACGCTATGAATCGAAATATCTTTAGGCAAAACGCCACAAAGCCTATATTCCAATGCTTTTACAGGCGTAAGATTTGTGTGACCGACGCAATTTTGCAAAACGGATTCCGAAACGTCTAAATGGCAAACTTGGTAAGATGCGTGAACGCCCGTATCTGTGCGGCCAGCAACGCTAAGGCGCAAAGGTTCGCTAGCATCGTCTTTATTCACGCGCAAAACCTTGTGCAATGCGTCTTCTAAAACACCTTGAACAGTGCGCAAAGTAGGCTGCTTTGCCCAACCATAAAAATCGCCGCCATCATACGCTAAATCCAAACGAAGACGCATTCAAAACCTTTCCAAACAGACTTACAAACAGACTTACAAACAGACTTCCACTAGTTTTTCTTATCTGAACCGCCAGCGAGCGCAAAAGCACTCATAACGCTACGAATCAACTCATATGTCTTTGAATCCATATGCATTGCAATCTTCAATAATGTAGGAACAACCTCCGACCAATGCGAAGACATCTCGTCGAAAGTCGAGTACCCTAAACTACTAAAAATGCTGTAAACACTATCAATTCTGCGTTTTCTCTCTTCAAATGGCAAATTCATCATCCACTCGTTTGCAGCTTTAGAAACAGCCAGAGCGCGCGGAGTTACACAATCGCAGTAGTCAAAATCACCATCTTTAACTTGCCAATACATGCCAAAATGTTGCATTAATCCAATCGAATCAGCAGCTGTAACCTTATACGGCACTCCCGTATCCATAATCAATCCAATAAAAGCAGATTGCGGAACAACTTTTTCGATTCTGGAAACAACGCGAGAAAAAACCTTTGGATCAACAACATCCGAGCCAAAACTAGGACCGTCCATTGAATAGATTTTATTAATATGATTTCCAAGGCTTCGATCTTTCGCGTCTAATCGCATTGCCGCGTATGCAGCCATATTCCCGCCTTTTGAATGGCCCACAACAAATATTGTAGGATTATCACTTAAATCGCAATCATTGCTATTTTCTAGATTGCTCTTATCTAAATCACTATTCTTAAAATCACTCTTCTTATTAAACAAATTCGCAAAATAATCACCAACACTGCTAAAAATCCCACGAATACCGCCACTTTTGCAAGAATCTTTACACGCGCGCCTAGATATAGAGAGCAAATACTCCGCTGCCGACTCCTGTGCTGGCACTGGGCAGCGAAACGCCATGTTAAAGTCTTCCTTCCAGCCAACAAGAGTATTGTCTGTTCCCCTAAAAGCTACAACAAAGCAGCTAGACCCAATGCAATCTGTTAAATCAAAAGTAACAGCCGCAAATTGCTGTTCGCAAGAGTCATCAATATTCGACTCGTCAAAACGTTCAAGAACCTCACCAACACGCATGCCCCTATAACGCGGGCTAGACTCAACAGCCAAAAGTAGATTCTTGCGAAACTCATCTACCTTAGTAGAACCAGAGCTAAACATTGAAGAAAACTCCTCACCGCGAAGCAATTCGCTTAAAGGAACGGTTGCTAGTGAGTTAGAATCGTCATTATACTTTGGAATCGATTCAGGCATGCAAATATACGCCAACTCGCATAAAATAAGCGAATCTACGGCGTTGAATTTTCGCTCTTCAAAGTTAGTAAAATCGTTATTCAGTAAATCGAGAATATTTGACATAGTTCAATAATAATTGATACCAGATATAGAAAAGATATGTCAGATATAGAAAAACGGGCTGGAGATATCTCCAACCCGTTTAATAAACCTTTATACTTGCGATTAATCGCAAAAGATTTACTTACCGATGCATCAAGATGCTAATCTCAACTACTCAGCTGCTTCTTCTTTAGCGGCAACCTTAGTAGCAGACTCAGCTTCCTTAACAACAGCCTTCTTTGGGCTTACTGGCTCAACAACAAGCTCGATAATAGCCTGTGGAGCAGTATCACCACGACGAGGGGCCATCTTAACGATGCGAGTATAGCCACCTTCACGCTGCTTCATCTGCTCAGCAATCTGAGTGAAAAGCATGTGAACAACGGACTTATTGCGAATTACGCGCAACACGCGGCGGCGCGAATGCAAATCGCCACGCTTAGCGAATGTTACCAAACGCTCAGCAAGTGGACGAAGACGCTTTGCCTTTGGCAAAGTAGTCACAATACGACCGTGCTGGAAGAGGCTGGTAGCCATATTGGCCAGCATCAGGCGCTCATGCGCTGGGCTAGAAGCCAGACGAGGCCCTTGTTTCGGTGTAGGCATTATTACTCCTTATTGCCGCGGAATTCAGGTGGGCAAAAACCCGAACATCCAAAAACCGCGACGATTTGCGGTGGTTGTTTACTCGTCTTCTGGCGAGAAGAATGTGCCACCTTCGAGATTATTGGCGTCAAAGCCAAGCGGTGAAGGCTTAAGAGACAATCCCATGGATTGCAACTTTTCTTTAACCTCATCGATGGATTTCATGCCGAAATTACGAATATCGAGCAAATCCTGCTCAGTGTGAACTACCAGCTCACCAACTGTGTGGATTCCTTCACGCTTCAAGCAGTTGTAGCTGCGCTGCGTTAGGTTCAAATCCTCAATTGGAGTGGCCATTTGGGAATCAGCTTCCGCCATGACTGGAGCTGGACCAACTTCAACACCTTCAGCATCGACGTTAAGCTCACGGCAAAGACCGAAAAGCTCAACCAAAGTCGAACCTGCGGACGCAACTGCGTCTCGTGGTGTAATAGCTGGCTTAGTTTCCACATCCAGGATAAGCTTATCGAAGTCCGTGCGCTGTTCCACGCGGGTAGCTTCGACCTTATAGCTCACCTTCAAAACTGGCGAGTAGATCGAATCCACTGGAATGCGACCGATTTCGCTGTTTTCCTGCTTATTCATTTGAGCAGGCACGTAGCCACGACCACGCTCCACAGTGAACTCAATTTCGAGCTCGCCATCTTCAGCAAGTGTAGCGATATGCATCTGTGGGTTGGCAATAGTGACGCCAGCAGGAGGAGTAATATCTCCAGCTGTTGCCTCACCCTTGCCGCTCTTGCGTAGATACATCACTACTGGCTCGTCATACTCACTTGTAAGTACGATGCCCTTGATGTTCAGCAGGATTTCAGTGACATCCTCTTCAACACCTGGCAGAGTCGTGAACTCATGTAAAGCACCAGAGATGCGTACCGAAGTAACGGCCGCACCTGGAATGGAGCTCAACAAGGTACGACGCAGCGAATTGCCGAGCGTGTATCCGAAACCTGGTTCCAACGGCTCAATAGTAAAGCGAGAACGCTGGGGATTCAGTGATTCCTCGGTAAGTGTTGGACGCTGTGCGATAAGCACTTTTGTATCCTTTCAGCTTCTGGTCGGTGGTGCACTCGCCGCCCATAAGCGGGTTGGATGGATGGATTCGTAAGAGTGCTCAGACGCGGCGACGCTTTGGTGGGCGAACGCCGTTATGCGCTTGTGGGGTGACGTCGGTAATAGAACCGACCTCAAGACCCGCGGACTGAAGGGAACGGATAGCGGTTTCGCGACCGGAACCTGGACCCTTAACAAACACGTCGACCTTTTTAAGGCCATGTTCCATTGCCTTACGAGCAGCAGACTCAGCGGCCATACCTGCAGCGTAAGGAGTCGACTTACGGGAACCCTTAAAGCCGACATCGCCACCAGAAGCCCAAGAGAGGACTGCACCCGATGGATCGGTGATGGAAATAATCGTGTTATTGAATGTTGATTTAATATGCGCCTGCCCAACCGGTACCGACTTGCGGTCCCGGCGACGCGGCTTGCGCGAGGCTTGCTTTGCAGCTGCCATTGACCCTCGTTTCCTATGACGAATTAGTTGGTATGTCTAGGCGATGAGAATTAACTCGTGGCCTAGAGCCGACCACCGACTATCGGGTGGCCTTCTTCTTCCCGGCGACAGTACGCTTTGGACCCTTACGAGTACGAGCATTAGTCTTAGTACGCTGACCACGCACAGGAAGACCCTTGCGATGACGCTGGCCTTGATAGCAGTTGATCTGAATCTTACGACGGATGTCAGCGTCGATTTCACGACGCAAATCGCCTTCAATCTTATAGTTGGCCTCAAGATAATCACGCAAAGTGATTAACTGTTCATCCGTAAGATCCTTGACGCGGGTATCCGGATTAACACCGGTCGCGGCAAGCGTTTCCTTAGCGCGAGTGCGGCCTACACCAAAAATATAGGTGAGGGCAATCTCAATGCGCTTCTCATTGGGAATATCTACTCCGGCAAGACGTGCCATTGTAATTCCTTTACTATTACGCAGGTCGTGCACCAAGTCTCCCGCAATAATATCGATTATTTGCGGCCTGGGCCTGCGCACCCAGGGTTCAGCTTAAGCTGCGACTTAGCGCCTTATTCCTTTATATTCGCGGTGGAGATCCACTCAGCCCTGACGCTGCTTATGACGTGGGTTGATGCAAATCACCATGACGCGACCGTGACGGCGGATCACGCGGCAGTTTTCGCAGATCCTCTTCACGCTAGGGCTGACCTTCATGGTTTTCCTTTGCTTGTACCTTTACTTATAACGGTACGTAATACGTCCGCGGTTCAAATCGTAAGGACTCATCTCCAGCACAACACGATCTTGCGGAAGAATGCGAATGTAATTCTTACGCATTTTTCCCGAAATCGTAGCCAGTACAATGTGCTCGTTCTCAAGCTGAACGCGAAACATCGCGTTAGGTAGTGCTTCTACTACCGTGCCTTCGACTTCAATCACACCGTCTTTTGCCATGAGCCTCGTTCCGTTCCTTGGATATACTACTTTGCGCATCCGAAGACACGCCAATCTTCTATGATACAGTAAATGCGCCCAATACAACACTCGGCGTGTCGCAAGGGCGCATTACAAATATGAGAAAATCTAAATCTTAAATAAATCTCATACCAAGGATTCAACTATGCGATTGTTGATTTCGGCAATATCTCCAACGCCATCAACTTCAACAAGCTGACCGCGGCTTTCATAAATATCCAGCAAAGGAGCTGTTTCCTTCTCGTAAGTTTCCAAACGCTTAGCAATAACTTCTGGAGTATCGTCGGAACGACCCTGCTCTACAGCACGCTTTTGCATGCGCTCAAGCAAAACCTCACGCTCCGCCTCTAAAGCAACAACATGATCTAGTGGAGTACCAAGCTCTTCCAACATGCGATCAAGAGCCTGAACTTGAGAAGCGTTGCGAGGATAGCCATCTAGAATCCAGCCATTCTTTGCATCATCTTGAGCAAGACGATCTTTAACAATGCTATTTGTCAATTCATCTGGAACAAGCTCTCCCTTATCGAGATAACCTTGAACCTTCTTGCCAAGTTCCGTTTTATTCTTTAAGTTATAACGGAAAATGTCGCCAGTAGAAATAGCAGGAATATTGTAATGCTCTGCAAGCAAAGCGGCTTGAGTGCCTTTACCTACTCCTTGCGGACCCATAATTAACAATCGCATATTAATCTCCTAGTTTTATGCCAATGCAAATCCAATACAAATATTAAACAAAACCTATCTGAAATACTACTTAGCAACCTGCTTATTATTGCTGTGATCAAACAGGAATCCAGCATACTGGAATTGCTCAGTTTGAGCCTTAGCTTGACGCAAAGTATCCAAGCCAACACCAGCAATAATCAGAATTGTTGTACCACCAAATGGAAGCTTCATATTAAGATGCAAAGACATAATCAAAACCGTTGGAATCAAAGCCACAAACAGCAAGTAAATAGCACCAACTGTGTTAAGCCTATTCATAACGTAGCTAAGATAACGGCTTGTAGCGCTACCAGCGCGAATACCAGGAATAAATCCGCCGTATTCCTTCATGTTGTCTGCAGTCTCATCTGGATTAAAAGTAATCTCGGTGTAGAAGAAGCAGAAGAACACGATCATAACGGTGTACAACGCTATGTACCAAACAGAAGTAGAGTTTGCTAAATTGGCATTAATCCAACGCACCCAATCCTTACGACTATCTCCAAATTGAGCAAGAAGTGTTGGAATAGCAAGAATCGAAGACGCAAAGATTGGTGGAATAACGCCACTCATATTCACCTTAAGAGGCAAGTATGTGGAAGAGCCGCCGTACATTTTGCGGCCAATCATTCGACGCGTGTACTGAACAGGGATTCTACGCTGAGCAAGCTCCACAAAGTCAACGAAAATAAGAATCACAAGGAAAACGCCAGCAACAATGGAGAACTTAGTCCAATCTCCATTAAGGCCATTCGTACCCCAACCGATTTCCCACAACTTTGGAAGGAATCCAGAGCAAATAGACATAAAGATTAATACAGACATACCCTGGCCAATACCCTTATCTGTAATAAGCTCTGCCATCCACATTATGAGGCCAGTGCCACCAGTCATGATTAAGACCATTACAATAAGGCTCCACATAGAACCGTCTGGAATAACCTGGCCGCATTGATAGTTAAATAGCGCGCCAGAACGAGCCGTAACCAAAATGGTAGTTGATTGCAAAACAGCCAAACCGATGGTTAAGTAACGGGTGTACTGAGTAAGTTTCGTTTCTCCAGACTGACCTTCTTTGTGAAGAGCCTCAAAGCGTGGAATCACAACTCTAAGCAACTGAATAACAATGGACGCCGTAATGTATGGCATAACGCCTAATGCAAAAATCGAAAGCTGCAAAAGAGAACCGCCAGAGAACAGATTCACCAACCCAATAAAGTTCTCGCTAGAAGAAGCCAGCTTAGCGGTGCAAGCTCGAATAACTTTGTAGTCAACTCCAGGAATCGGAATAAATGAGCCGATTCGGTAGATAATAATCATTGCGAAGACGAAGAGGATCTTATTCCTCAACTCCTTCGTCTTGAAGGCCTGGATTAACGTTTTCACCTGGGTCTTCCTCCCTTTTTTGCGCTACGATCTAGGCGCACCAGTAAAAAAACAAACTCTGAGGCAATAGTTTATATCACGGTACATACTGAAACAATAATTGAGTGAGTTTTGCAATAAAATAATCCCCCCAGTGCAAACTAGGGGGATTATTAAACAGTTAAATCACTGCGTTAATTAGCATTACTAGCTTAAGTATTACTACTTATTACTACTCTTCGCTAACAGAGCCACCAGCAGCTTCGATCTTGGCTTTAGCGGATGCAGAAGCCTTAACTCCCTTAAGAGTCAAAGCAACCTTAAGATCGCCATCGCCCAAAACCTTAACTGGGTAACCATCACGCACAGCGCCCTTAACTACCAAATCAGCAACAGTGACTTCGCCACCCTTTGGGAAGAGTTCTGCAAGGGCTGCAACATTAACAACCTGGAACTCCTTCTTGAATGGGCTCTTAAAGCCACGAAGCTTAGGCAAGCGCATGTAAAGTGGAAGCTGGCCGCCTTCAAAGCCTGGACGAACTTGGTAACGCTTCTTTGTACCTTTGTCTCCACGACCCGAAGTCTTACCCTTAGAGCCTTCACCACGACCCACGCGGATGCGATCCTTCTTAGCTCCTGGAGCTGGACGCAACGTGTGCATGTGCAACATTGGTTCTTCATTAGCCATAATCAGTCAACCTCCTCAACGCTCAGCAAGTGGCGAACGGCCATAACCAAGCCACGATTGACTGAATTGTCCTCGCGAACAACGCTTTGACCAATCTTGTGAAGGCCAAGAGTCTTAACGTTAGCGCGCTGACGCTCGGTGGAATGAACCAAACCGTGCACCAGAGTGATCTTTAAGTTAGCCATCACTCACCATCCTTTGCCTGGGCAGCCTTAGCAGCCTGAGCTTCTTCACGAGCCTTGCGTGCTTCGGCAATGCCAGCAGCGCGCTCACGAAGCAATGCGTCTGGTGCAACTTCCTCGAGGGAAAGTCCACGACGAGCGCAAATTTCTTCTGGCTCTTCAAGCTTCTTCAAAGCATCCACAGTAGCGCGAACCACGTTAACAGCGGTTGCGGAGCCCATGGACTTGGTGAGGATATCGGTAATGCCAGCGCACTCCATAACAGCACGCACAGCGCCACCAGCGATTACACCAGTACCTGGAGCAGCTGGACGAAGCAAAACTGTACCAGCAGCATCGTGACCCAACACAGGGTGAGTCACGGTACCACGAATGCGTGGAACAGTAAACATATGCTTCTTAGCGTCAAGCTGACCCTTAGCGATAGCTGCTGGAACTTCGCGAGACTTACCGTAACCAACACCAACAGTGCCCTTACCGTCGCCAACAACAACAAGTGCTGCAAAGCTAAAGGTACGGCCACCCTTGTGGGTCTTGGAAACACGGTTAATAGTAACTACGCGATCCAAAAGCTCTTCGCCGCGGTTTTCTTCACGACGGCTACGACGTTCGCTACGCTTACCTTCGCCCTTAGAACGACGGGAACGACGATCGTCGGTACGCTCCTCAGCGGATGCCTGAGTGTTCTGAGTTTCTTCAGCCACTTGGGTTTCCTTTTCGTTATCGCTCACAGTGCTAGACCTCCCTGACGGGCGCCTTCAGCTACGGCTGCGACGCGACCATGATACTTATTACCGCCACGATCGAAGACAACAGCGGTGATTCCCGCTTCCTTCGCCTTGGCTGCGATTAACTCGCCAACCTTGGTAGCAGCTTCAGTCTTCGTACCAGTAAAACCAGCGAAGTCAGAAGTCAAGGTGGAAGCGCTTACAAGGGTAAGACCCTTAGTGTCATCCACAATCTGAGCAACCATGTGACGGTTAGAACGAGAAACTACCAAACGTGGGCGCTCTGGAGTGCCAGAAATGCGCTTACGAAGGCGGGCGTGACGACGCAAACGTGCGACTTTGGTACCCTTACCGAAAATCTTAACGCTCATATCACTTACCAGCCTTTCCAGCCTTGCGCAAAATACGCTCATCGCTGTACTTAATGCCCTTGCCCTTATAAGGTTCTGGAGCACGAAGCTTGCGAATATTCGCGGCAGCCTGACCAACGGCCTGCTTGTCAGTACCCTTGACGATTACTTGATTTGCGTTTGGCAATTCAAACTCAATGCCCTCAGGTGGCTGAACGGTAATAGTGTGCGAATAGCCGAGCGAGAACTCAATGCCCTTGCCCTTCATTACAGCACGATAACCAGTTCCAACAATGTCTAGAGTCTTGGCGTAACCTTCGTGCACACCCTTAACCATAGACGCCACGATTGCGCGAGCCAAGCCGTGCTTTGCACGAGTTGGACGCAAATCGTCAACTGGGGTCAAAACGATCTTGCCATCAGCAACTTCAGCGGTAATACCTTCTGGAATTACATAGGAATCAGAACCCTTAGCACCCTTAGCGCTAAAGGACTGACCTTCAATCTTAACTTCCACGCCTGCAGGAATGTCGACGGGGAGCTTACCAATATGCGATGCCATTTTCAGCTCTCCTTTCTCACCATACGTAGGCGACGATTTCGCCGCCAATGCCTCGATCGAGGCATTCCTTCTGAGTCAACAATCCCGAGCTGGTCGAGATAATAGCGATACCGAGACCGCCAAGAGGCATAGGCAAAGAATCAGACTTTGCGTAACGACGCAAGCCTGGCTTAGAGATGCGCTTAATGCCCTGGATGGAACGCTGACCATTGGAGCCGTACTTTAATGTGACTTCCAAAGTCTGTCCAACCTTAGCTTCTTTAGCAGCAAAGTCTTTAATGTAGCCTTCGCGCTTAAGAATCTCGGCGATATTCGCCTTGAATTTGGAGTACGGCATTTCCACGATATCGTGCTTTGCCGCGCTCGCATTACGCAGACGTGTCAACATGTCTGCGATAGGATCTGTCATTGTCATGTTGGGCTAACGCCCTTTCTCGCCGTGGTTTCCACCGCCTGTTTGTTATTTATAAAGCAGTGGACCTTCAGCGTCGATATTTACCAACTGGACTTCGTAACACCCGGCAACTCACCGCGATGTGCCTTTTCACGAAGGCATACACGGCACAGACCGAACTTGCGATACACGGAGTGAGGACGACCACAAACCTGGCAACGCGTATAAGCGCGCACCTTGAACTTCGGCTTAGCGGCCGCCTTGTTTTTCAGAGCGGTTTTTGCCATATCAGTTCTCCTTGAATGGGAAACCGAGGTGCTTAAGCAGCGACTTCGCTTCCACATCGTCCTTGGTGGTGGTCACCACGGTGATGTCCATACCACGCTGATGATCAATCGAATCAGGATCAATCTCGTGGAACATTGACTGCTCCGTAAGACCGAAGTTGTAGTTACCCTGACCGTCGAACTGGTTGCCACTAATACCACGGAAATCGCGGATACGTGGCAAAGCCAGAGTGAGCAAACGATCCAAGAATTCCCACATACGATCACCACGAAGAGTTACGTAAGCGCCAATAGCCTGGCCTTCGCGCAAATGGAACTGCGCAACAGACTTCTTAGCCTTGGTAACCTTTGGCTTCTGACCAGTGATTAAAGTGAGATCCTTAATCGCACCTTCGATAAGCTTGGAATCGCGAGCTGCAGCGCCAACGCCCATAGAGACGACGACCTTCTGCAAACGAGCCACCTGCATAGGATTAGTGTGGCCAAATTCCTTTTCCAAAGCTGGAACGATTTGATCATTGTATTGTTGCTTTAAGCGCGGAGTTGCCGGCGCTTCAACTGTAGTATCGGTCATGCCAGCTCCTTTCCGGACTTCTTAGCTACACGCACGCGCACGGTCTTTACTTTGCCGTCGCGAGCTTCTTGCTTAACAATCACGCCCACGCGGGTTGGTTGCTTGGTCTCTGGGTCAATCACCATAACGTTAGAACGGTGAATTGGAGCCTCAACAGAGACGATGCCTGCCTGCTGACCCTGCTGGGTAGCACGCACGTGCTTCTTAACAACCTGAACACCCTCGACGATCAAACGGTCTTCGGCGAGTACACGAAGTACTTTGCCTTCCTTACCGCGATCCTTGCCGCGGATAACCTTTACCTGGTCGCCGGACTTAATCTTGGCTACCATCTCAGATCACCTCCGGGGCGAGGGACACAATCTTCATGAAGCGCTTATCGCGCAATTCACGACCGACTGGTCCAAAGATACGAGTGCCCTTTGGTTCACGGCCGGAGCCGAGAATAACAGCGGCGTTCTCGTCGAACTTAATATAGGAACCATCAACACGACGATGTTCCTTGACAGTACGGACGACGACAGCCTTAACTACGTCGCCTTTCTTGACCGACCCGCCAGGAATAGCATCCTTAACGGAGGCGACGATAATGTCGCCGATGCCGGCATAGCGTCGCTTCGATCCACCGAGCACGCGGATGGCAAGTAATTCCTTAGCACCCGTGTTGTCGGCGACATGAAGCCGCGTTTCCTGCTGAATCATTGATTCTCCTTAGTCGAGCTGGTTCTCCCCGCTCACCCGTACCGCTCAAATGAACAGCACAGGTGAAGCGCGGAGCCTTGCTGAACTTGTTTACTTGGCGCGCTCGATAATCGAGTCGAGACGCCAACGCTTGGTCTTGCTCAAAGGCCGAGTTTCCATAATACTCACGAGGTCGCCAATATGCGCCTCATTGTGTTCATCATGGGCCTTGACCTTGCGGGTGGAGCGGACGACTTTACCGTAAAGTGGGTGTGTCGAACGCTGCTCCAACTCCACGGCAATCGTCTTGTCCATGGCCTCGGACACGACGTAGCCGCGACGAACCTTGCGGAAGTTGCGCTCTTGGTTCTCAGCCATGCTTACTTCTCCTTGACCTCAGTGGCGCCAGGCTCTTGGCTGATGCCGAGTTCACGCTCACGCAGGATAGTATACATCCTGGCTATGTCGTGCTTGACCGCCTTGAGGCGAGCGCTGTTTTCAAGTTGACCAGTTGCTGCCTGGAAGCGCAAGTTAAAAAGCTCTTCCTTAGACTTCTTTAAGAAGCCTTCGATTTCAGCATTAGTCTTCTCGTTTAAATTCTTGATGGTGTAGTCTGCAGTTCCGACTGGCATCAGATGTCACCGCCTTCACGCGCAATAACACGGCATTTCATTGGGAGCTTGTCGATAGCGCGGCGCAAAGCCTCGCGAGCGACGTCCTCAGAAACACCACCGATCTCGAACATTACACGACCTGGGTGAATGTTGGCAATCCAGAATTCTGGAGCACCTTTACCGGAACCCATTCGTGCACCAAGCGGGTGCTTGGTTAATGGACGATCAGGGAAAACCGTAATCCACACGCGACCACCACGCTTAATATAGCGGGTCATTGCGATACGGGCTGCCTCGATCTGACGGTTAGTGATGTACGCCGGAGCCAGCGCCTGAATACCGAAATCGCCGAAAGCGATAGCGGTTCCACCCTTAGACATGCCGCTACGGGTAGGACGGTGCTGCTTGCGATATTTAGTCCTTTTTGGGATAAGCATCTGCTCACTCCTTCGTTTCCGTTGCGGCAGGAGCTTCAGCAGCTACAGCCTCGGCTGGCTTTTCGGCCTGTGCCTCGGTAGCCTTCTGCTGATTGGCAGAGCGTGCGCCACGACGTGGACGACGATCGCCACGGCGACCTTCACGCTTACCCTGCTGAGCCTGCTGCTCTTCAAACTCACGCTCAGTCATATCGCCCTTGTAAATCCAAACCTTTACGCCAATACGGCCGTAAGTGGTCTTGGCTTCAAAGAAGCCGTAATCAATAAGGGCGCGCAAGGTCTGCAGTGGAACGCGACCTTCGCGGTAGAACTCAGAACGGCTCATTTCGGCGCCACCAAGGCGACCAGAGAGCTTAATACGGATACCCTTGGCACCTGCGCGCATTGCGTCTTGCTGTGCCTTACGCATAGCGCGACGGAATGTAACGCGGTTAGTCAACTGTTCCGCAATTCCCTGAGCAACTAATTGAGCGTCAAGTGCAGCGTTCTTTACTTCAAAGATGTTGAGCTGTACTTGCTTACCAGTGAGCTTCTCAAGCTTTGCACGAACACGCTCGGCTTCTGCGCCACGACGACCGATAATAATACCTGGACGAGCGGTGTGAATATCCACACGAACGCGGTCACGGGTACGCTCGATAACAATGCGGGACACGCCTGCACGTTCGAGGTCATGGCTCATTTCCTTGCGAATCTTGTCATCCTCAAGGACGAAGTCACGGTAACGCTCGCCGGCTTTAGTAGAATCGGAGAACCACCTAGAGCGATGATTCTCGGTAATGCCCAGGCGATAGCCGAAAGGATTGATCTTCTGACCCATCTTTAGCGATCCCCTTCCTTAAGCGAGACGATAACAGTGATATGGCTTGTGCGCTTGTTAATGCGCGCAGCGCGACCCTGTGCACGAGCGCGGAAACGCTTAAGCGTTACACCCTCATCCACATAAGTTTCCTTGATGACCAAGTTCTGCTCGCGGAATGGTTCTCCAGCTTTCTCAGCCTTAACGCGAGCATTAGCGATCGCGCTTTCAAGAACCTTGCGCACCGGCAACGATGCGTCTTGAGGAGCAAACTTCAAAATGGTAATGGCTTCGCTTGCACGCTTGCCTCGGATGAGGTCGACCATGCGGCGAGCCTTGCGCGGCGTCACACGTACGTGACGAGCGATTGCTTTAGCTTCCATGTGTCCTAACTCTCCTTTAGCGGCGTGCTTTCTTGTCGTCCTTCACATGACCCTTGAAGGTCTTGGTTGGGGCGAATTCACCGAGCTTATGACCAACCATTGCTTCGGTAACGAATACCGGCACATGCTTGCGGCCATCGTGTACGGCAAAGGTGTGTCCAATGAAATCAGGGGTGATCATCGAACGACGCGACCACGTCTTGATGACGTTATGCGTGCCCTTGTCGTTTTGTTCATCGACTTTCTTCTGTAAGTGGGCGTCGACGAAAGGGCCCTTCTTGATGCTACGAGTCATCTGTTCGACACTCCCTTACTTGCGGTTCTTACCATTCGGACGACGACGAACAATCATCTTGTTCGAAGCCTTCTTCGGACGGCGGGTACGAACCTCGCCCTTGCCCCATGGAGAAACAGGTGGTTTACCACCACGGGTACGACCACCATGAGGGTGATCAACAGGGTTCATAGATTCGCCTCGGGTGATTGGCCTGCGACCAAGCCAACGAGCACGACCTGCCTTACCAAGCTCGATGTTAGCGTGGTCGGAGTTGCCAACCTCGCCGATTGTAGCGCGGCAACGAGCGTCCACGTTACGAATTTCGCCAGATGGCATACGCAACTGAGCGTAAGCGCCATCCTTAGCTACGAGCTGAACGGCAGCACCTGCGGAGCGTGCAATCTTTGCGCCACCAAGTGGACGAAGCTCGATTGCGTGAACCACGGTACCAGTTGGGATGTTCTTAAGAGGCAAGTTGTTGCCTGGCTTAATATCAGCCTGGGCGCCAGTCTCAATAACATCTCCCTGGGAAATGCCTTCAGGAGCGATAATGTAGCGCTTCTCACCATCTGCATAATGCAACAATGCGATGCGAGCGGAACGATTAGGGTCATACTCAATATGAGCGACCTTTGCTGGCACGCCATCCTTGTCCCAACGCTTAAAATCGATGAGACGATACTGACGCTTATGTCCGCCGCCGCGATGGCGGGAAGTCATGCGACCGTAAGAGTTACGACCGCCAGTTTTGCTGAGTTTGCGTACCAACGACTTTTCAGGAGTGGAACGCGTAATCTCGGAGAAGTCCGAAACCGAAGCGTTACGACGTCCTGCAGTCGTAGGCTTATAAACGCGGATAGCCATAATATAGTATTCCTTTACTTTTCTCGGCTAGCCTTCAGTTACCAAAGATATCGATTGTCTGGCCTTGTGCCACGGTGACAATAGCGCGCTTTTGATTCACACGACGACCGAAGCCGGTGCGAGAGCGCTTGAGCTTGCCAGCGCGATTCAAGGTGTTAACATTCGTTACCTTGACTTTGAAGATTTCTTCGATAGCCTGCTTGATCTGAACCTTGTTAGCGTTTGGAGCTACGACGAACGTGTACTGGCCACGATCGGAAGCTGCATAGCTTTTTTCAGAAACAACTGGCTTTAAGATGATGTCATGTGCTGGGTTATGGACTGCGACCATTGAAATCAGGCCTCCTTAACTTCAGGCTCGGTCTTAGCTGCAACGAAGGCTTCGAAACCTTCCTTGGAGAAGACGACGTACTGAGCGGTGATGACATCGTAGGTGTTGAGCTGATCAGCGAAGATCACATGCACCGTAGGAATGTTACGAACAGACATCCACTCGTTGATGTTCTCGCGAGAGAGAACAACAGTGGTGAACTGATCTTTAGTTACTGGTGTAAGTGCTGCAACAGCTGCCTTTGTGGATGGAACATCCTTAATGCCAAAGTCCACAATTGCAATGCGACCAGCATTTGCACGATCCGAAAGAGCATAACGAAGAGCAGCTGCCTTCATCTTCTTTGGAGTACGCTGATCATACTTGCGAGGAACTGGACCGTGTACAACGCCACCATGTACCCACTGTGGAGCGCGAATGGAGCCTTGACGAGCACGACCAGTGCCCTTTTGCTTCCATGGCTTCTTACCGCCACCAGATACGTTAGCGCGATTCTTAACCGCGTGAGTACCCTGGCGAGCAGCAGCAAGCTGAGCAATAACGACCTGATGAACCAATGGGCCGTGAGCCAAAACGTCTTCGTTGGAGATGCCGAAAATCTCGGCAGGAGCTTCAACAGTGCCGTTTGCATTACCCTTGGTGTCAGTTACGTTCAGAGTTACGTTTGCCATTTAAATCAGGCTCCCTTCACTGCCGAACGGACTAGAACGATAGCACCCTTAGGTCCTGGAATAGCACCCTTGATAGCTAAAATACCGTTCTCAACATCCGAAGAAACGATTGTGAGGTTGAGCGCAGTAGAAGTCACATGACCCATGCGACCAGCCATACGCTTGCCCTTCAAAATGCGGCTTGGAGTTGCACATGCGCCCACAGAACCTGGACGACGTTCATTCTTGTGCGAGCCGTGAGTACGACGGTAAGACTTGAAGCCCCAACGCTTGATTGTGCCAGCAAAGCCTTTACCCTTTGTAGTACCCGTTACGTCAACTTCTGCACCTTCAGCAAATACTTCAGCGGTCAATTCCTGACCTGGCTTGTAATCTGCTGCATTTTCAGTGCGCACCTCAGCGAGGTGACGACGAGGAGTCACGCCAGCTTTTGCAAAGTGACCAGCCAATGGCTTGGTAACCTTGGTAGGATCAATCTGGCCATAACCGAGCTGTACGGCGCAATAACCGTCAGTTTCTTCGGTCTTAACAGCGGTAACTACGTTGGTAGCAACCTCAACCAGAGTTACGGGGACAAAAAGGCCGTTTTCATCCCAAACTTGGCTCATGCCCAGCTTACGGCCGAGCAAAGCAGTGCGATTCTTATTTTGCGACATTATTTACCCCCCTTCCTACAGCTTAATCTCGATATTTACATCCGCAGGCAGGTCAATGTGCATCAAAGAATCCACAGCCTTTGGCGTTGGATCAACGATGTCAATGAGGCGCTTATGAGTGCGCATCTCGAAATGCTCGCGAGAATCCTTATATTTGTGAGGAGAACGGATAACAACAAACACGTTCTTCTCGGTCGGCAGAGGAACCGGACCCACTACTGTGGCGCCCGCGTTCGTCACCGTCTCGACGATTTTCTTCGCCGATTGGTCGATGACCTCATGGTCATAGGACTTAAGCCTGATGCGGATTTTCTGTCCCGCCATTGCCGTCCGCCCTTTCTAGCGATTCGTTTACTGTTTACCAACCTGTATTAAAGGGCACCGGGAGAATAGACACTAAAGGCTATTCCACATCAGTGCGCAGCCTACAAAAATCAACAAAAAAACTGCGATTTCTGTTTCTGCGCTCGCTTTTTTGAATTACAATATGCGAGCCTTAAAAACAGGCAACTAAGTAATTAAACCATCAACCTTGGATTAACAAAAATCGGGCGTGTCGGCTATTTTCCAACGAAAAATGGCAGAAACTACAGCTAGTGCAGCCTCTGCCATTTGTAACTAAATATGCAATAAATTACGCAATAATCACTTAGATTCGCGCTCTAAACGCATACGATGTCCTTCTTCTTGAGAAACACCATAATACGCTGCGATCGCAATATCCTTCATATCTTCGATTTGAGGAATACGCGGATTTGCAGGAGCACACTGATCTTCGTAAGCACGCATACCAATCTGATCCAACAAAGACCAGTAGTATTCTTCATCCACACCGCACGCCTTAAACGATGCGTCCATGCCAAGAAGATTATCGCGATAATTTTCAACAGCGCGCGCCAAATTCTCAACGCCCTCTTGAGGAGTTTTACCAGGATTCACACCAAGATTCTTAGCAAGCTGCTGATAGCGCTCTGGAGCGATATAGCGATTGTACTTTGGCCAGCTTGTAGGCTCTTGTGGAATTTGACCATTGTAGCGAATCACATAAGGCAACAAAATTGCATTTGTGTGGCCATGCACAACGTGGCACAAAGCTCCGATTGTATGCGCCATTGCGTGGCACATTCCAAGGAACGCCGAGCCAAACGCCATTCCAGCCATCGTAGCTGCATTATGCATCTTCTCTTGAGCTTGAATCTTGCGCTCGGAATCGTTGGAATTCACAGAATCGTTAAGATTCTCCCAAATCAACTTTGCTGCATGCAATGCCATTGCATCAGTAAAGTCGTTAGCATAAACAGATGCAAAAGCTTCCATAGAGTGAGTCAAAGCGTCAAAACCAGAATCGCAAGCAAGTTTTCTAGGCTGCGTACGCGCCAAAACTGGATCCACAATTGCAACCGAAGGCGTAATCGCGTAATCCGTAATCGGGTACTTGTAACCAGTCTTATGGTCTGTAATAACAGCAAACGGAGTAACTTCCGATCCTGTTCCAGAAGACGTTGGCACGCAAATTAAGCAAGCCTTTTTACCAAGAGGCGGAATCTTAAACGCACGCTTTCTAATATCGAAGAACTTTTCGCGCAAATCTGCGAAGGAAATTTCTGGGTGCTCGTAAAGAAGCCACATAATTTTTGCAGCATCCATAGGAGATCCGCCGCCAACAGCAATAATCGTGTCTGGCTGGAATTCTTCGCGCATCATTTCCGCGCCGCGCTCAACAGTTTCAACGCTTGGCTCTGGCTCAACGTAATCAATAATCCTAAACGTTACGCGATTGTCTCTAGCGCGAAGCTGATCAATCACCTTGTCTATAATGCCAAGCTGTTCCATCACTTTATCGCACACAATAACAGCGCGCTCAATGCCATACATGTCTCGCAAATAGCGAACAGCATTCGGCTCAAAATACGTTTTGGCCGGAATCTTGAACCATTGCATATTGTTATTCCTTCGCGCTATGCGCTTTATATTAATAAGATTTACCGCTTGAACGTTTCCAGAAACAGAGTTTCCGCCATAAGAACCGCATCCCAATGTAAGAGAAGGCGCGATTGCGTTGTAGATGTCTCCAACGCCACCTAAAGATCCTGGGGAGTTCCAAATGATTCGGCAAGCATGCATACGGCTGCCGTATTCTCGAGCAAGCTGCTGATTATTGGTGTGAATCACAGCAGTGTGGCCAGCTCCGTGCACAAGCATTTTCTCGCACATTTCAAAGCCTTGTCCCTTGTTATCTGCGCGAAGCAAAGCGTGAACAGGAGCCAACTTTTCCATTGTTAGAGGCTCCATCTCGCCAACTTCCTTGCACTCAGCAATAAGAATCACGGCATCTTCTGGAATCTCAAATCCTGCTTGTTGCGCAATAAATTGAGGCGACTTTCCAGGAACAACAGAATTAAGCTTTGGAGTTTGGCCACTATAAGACGTGCAACCAAACATGTACTTCTCAAGCTTTGCTTTTTCTTCTTCGTTTACAAAGTAAGCTTTACGGCGCTTTAATTCGAGCTTCAAAGCATCATATACGTCTTTATGAGCAATAATCGCCTGCTCTGTTGCGCAAATCATGCCGTAATCAAAATGCTTTGAAAGCACTAAATCGTTTGCAGCGCGTTCAACGTCTACATCTGCATCAACGTATGCTGGAGCGTTTCCTGCACCCACGCCAAGTGCTGGCTTACCAGAAGAATAAGCAGCTTTAACCATTCCAGGGCCGCCTGTTGCAAGAATTGTTGCAACATCTGGGTGCTTCATTAAAGCTCCCGTAGCTTCGATTGATGGATGCTCAATCCACTGAATGCAATTTTCTGGCGCTCCTGCTTCTATTGCTGCATCGCGCACAATTCTTGCTGCTTCCGCGGAGCACTTTTGAGCAAATGGGTGGAATCCAAAAATAATTGGGCAGCGAGTTTTAAGCGCGATTAGCGACTTAAAAATGGCTGTAGACGTTGGATTTGTGACTGGTGTAACGCCAGCAACAATGCCAACTGGCTCAGCGATTTCGTCGATTCCAAGAACATCGTCTTCTCTAATAATGCCTACTGTGCGCTGGCCTGCAAGATAATGCGTAATATGTTCGCATGCAAAGATGTTTTTTGTAGCTTTATCTTCTACTAATCCTCTGCCTGTTTCATCAACAGCCATTTTTGCTAAGACTAAATGCTTGTTTAGAGCTGCAATCGATGCTTTTGCTACGATTCTGTCTACTTGAGCTTGATTTAACTTTTCAAATTCATCTAAAGCGACTTTTGCTTTTTTAGCTAACTCATCAACTTCTTGTTTTGCAACTAATGCCGCTTGCTCTTTTTCATCGAGCACATTTTCTTGCGCTGTTTCTTGCGCTTGCGCCATTTGGTCCTCCTTGATCTTTAGATTCCTTACGTACTTCTACGCTTTTTGCACATCAACATTTACATGCATAATCTTCTATGAAAGACGCATCATAATGCTGGTATGTGATACATTTCACAATTTACTTGAATTACTGTACTATTTTGGCTTTGCAGCGAGTTGCGCTATTTATGAGCGAGGTTTATCCTCTAATGTTCGTTATTTGTTCTTATTTGTAATGATTTATGTGCGATTTGCCGAAAAATTTTCTAGAATGTTAGCTTTAGATGTTACTTACAAACGATTAATAACATTTAACTTGATTCTAGATTACACACGAATAAAAAATGGCTCCCAGCATAAGCCAGGAGCCATTGAAGTTGTAATTCTTCGCAGCTTAACGCTTCGAGAACTGAGGTGCACGACGTGCCTTGTGCAAACCAGCCTTCTTGCGTTCCACAACGCGAGCGTCGCGGGTCAAGAAGCCAGCCTTCTTCAAGGAAGCACGGTTTGCATCGCGGTCAATAGCGTTCAAAGCGCGGGCAACGCCCAAGCGAATTGCGCCAGCCTGACCAGTGGTGCCGCCGCCGTCTACCAAAACGACAACGTCGAACTTACCTTCAAGCTTTAGGAGCACGATTGGGGAATTAACTTCGCGCTGCAATAAGCGAGATGGGAAGTATTCCTCAAGAGTGCGGCCATTAATAGTCCACTTACCAGAACCTGGAACCAAGCGAACGCGAGCAACGGCTTCCTTACGACGACCAGTGCCATAGCCTGGAGCGATAGCGGAAATACCAGTGCCTGCACCAGCGTTGGTTTCGGTGGTGTAGCTAGTCAGTTCTTCTTCGTTCTCAAGAACCGCGGAGTTGTTGTTATCTACCATAATCATATTCTCCTTACGATTCACTTAGCCTGCTGGCTAACCTGAGAGATCTCGAAGACCTGTGGCTTTTGTGAAATATGAGGATGCTCAGCGCCAGTGAACACACGAAGGCGATCAAGCTGAACCTTAGCAAGACGATTCTTTGGAAGCATTCCCCTAACAGCGGAAACGATGATGCGCTTTGGATTCTTCTCCAAAAGCTCAGCATAGCTATCGCGGCGAAGTCCGCCTGGACGGCCAGAGTGAGAATACAATTCCTTGCTCAACTTATTGCCAGTCAAAGCAATCTTATCTGCGTTAATAATAATAACGTGATTGCCAGAATCAGCGTGAGGAGCATAAGTTGGCTTATTCTTACCACGAAGCAAAATAGCTACCTGGGAAGCCAAGCGACCAAGCACCACATCAGTGGCGTCGATAATGTACCAGTCATGAGTTAAATCTGCTGGTTTCGGTGTGAAAGTCTTCACAATCGTACCTTTTCTCTATTGTGTTTCGAGCTTTATATCTTCTTGGTTTATAGAAGATACTCTACTCATAATCCGTGGGCTCCCTGAAAGTCCTCGATGGCGAGTGGGAAAAGCGCTTTGAAGGACCCCTTAGGGAAACACAACAATCTGCAAGTATATCGCCATATGACGACTATTTGCAAACTTCTATTTTACATACAACGCGGACTACAACACGGACTGCAACGTTATGCAAATGCGGACTACAACGCTCGCAAGTCAAAAACAAACGCTGCAGCCCGCAATTAATAATGCATCTACCTCTATTTATTCATCTCTATTTATTCATGATTTGCGCTAAAGACTTAACTCTAGGCAAGTCGAATAAATCGTCCAAAAGAACAGGATTGCAATCAGCATCTGCCAAAGGAATACGCCAATTTGGATATTCGTCGTTAGTTCCAGGCTGATTTTGCGCGCGATGCTCGCCAGTGGCGTCAACAATCGACGCAGCAAGCAACTTAGAAGGCGCAGCTTTAAGCGCTTTATACAACGCTTCTACAATCTCTTGCTCATGCTGCGACTCGTCTTCTAACGCACTTTCGCTTAAGAATCCGCCAGAAACAAGCATCTTAAGCATTGCATTATGCTCTTTAACAGCGTCTGCGCGGAACTCTTCTACAGATCCAGAAAGAAGATTCAAACGCTCACGAATATTAACGTGCTCGTAGTTTAAGTACCCTGCAGCAGGTGGCATATCGTGAGTATTTACAGATGCAAGCGTCATTTCGCGCCACTTCTTAGGCTCGCGGAACGCGCCATCTCTCTGTTCAAACCACTCAACCGTGCATCCAAGAACCTTATTCTTAGCCAAAACTTCTAGAGCTTCAGCTGGCACAACGCCAAGGTCTTCTCCAACTACAACGCCATTTGCGCGCGTGGCTTCAATCGCAAGAATGCCAAGCATAACGTTTGCATCGTAGTAAACATAAGCTCCGTCTCCTGGAGTAGATCCTTCTGGAATCCACCACAAGCGGAAAAGCCCAAGAATATGGTCGATTCGCACAGCTCCTGCAGAAGCAAACATGCCATGAACCATATCTCTGTAGGTCTTAAAGCCCGTGCGCTCAAGCTCAAACGGATTAAGCGGCGGCTGAGACCAGTTTTGACCTTGCTGATTGAAGTAATCAGGAGGCGCACCAACGCAAGCACCATTGGCGAATCGCTCTGGATTCCACCAAACTTCCGATCCTGCTGGATGCACGCCAACAGCCATATCCGACATAATTCCAATGCGCATTCCTGCTTTTTTAGCTGCCATTTGCGCATCGTGCAACTGGCCGAACGCAACCCACTCAAGCCAGCGATAAAACTCTAACGTATCTGGGAATTGCTTTGCTAAAGCGCTAATCTCATCGGAATCTTTAGTAAGATGCTTCTCCCAGCAGTCATCGCCATTAGGCGCGCCCCACTTGTCGTAGCAAAGGCACCAAGTTGCGTAGGATTCAAGCGTGTCTCCCATATCTTTCTTAAACGCTTCAAACTTTTGCGCGCGCTTATCTGACATGCCCGACTTAAAAATAATCCACAAAGCGTGCATTTTTACGCGCCACATTGCGTCGCGATCAATAATTTGCGCATCATTATTAAGCGGCTCTACTTGATTGTGCAAATCGTCAACACTTTTGCGATCTTGCTCACTAAGAAGATTATATTCTGGAATGTTTTCTGGGCGAATATACGTAACGTTTACCATAGACCTAGCAACAGGCAAATATGGCGAAGGCGTTAACGGAGCAACTGGCTCTCCAGCGTGAAGTGGATTTACAAGAACAAAGTCCGCTCCCGACTTTTCTTTAGCTTTAACAAGCAAATCCGCCAAATCTGCGTAATCGCCAACTCCCCAAGACTTAGAAGAGCGGATTGAATAAAGCTGAGCCATCCAACCCCAAATCTGCTTGCCATCTTTTTCTAGCTTTTCAATAGTATCAATGCTTTCTGGCGCACTAATAAGAGTGGCCTCTTCTACGCGGTTCTCAACACTAACACGCAAAGTGTGGTAGCCCATTGGAACGTCTGCAGGAATCTTAAGCAAAGAAGTTGCTACAAACTTGCCGTCTACTGGAATTGCAACGTCATTTTTAGAAGGCAAAATCTGCAAATCACCCTTGTATTCACTGCCATCTTCCAAAATAAGCGTTGCTGTAGGATACTCTAAAATCCCAGTATTTATACTTACTTCGCTTTCTTTACCAACTGTGTGCAAAACTGTTGGAGCAACTAGGCGAGTATGACGCTCATTAAGAATTTTTTGAGTTGCTTCTTCGATTTGCTTATTGTTTTGAGCCTCTACGCATAGTGATTGCAATACTTTTACAAGCACGCTATCTGCTATTTTATGCTCTACACCATCCGATCCAACAAATTTGGAGCGAACGCCCATTAGTTCAGCCAAATGTATTAACGGACTTGTTGGCTGCACTGTTTCTTCATTTTTAGTGTTCATATTTTCCATCGAGTCTATTTGTGGGGTTTTAATGCAAACGTATGCAATTATTATTCATTTTACTTTTATACTCAAGACTTATTTTTATATTTAAGACTTATTTAAGACTTATTTAAGACTTTTGACGCAGCAAGCGAGACATCCGAGTCCTTATCTTTAGACAAAGCAATCAAAGTTGGCTGCGACACACCAGGATTAAGAGCCACTGCTCTTCTTACCATTGCAGAGAGCACAGGAGAATCGCCACTTTCTTCGCTTGCACCAAGAGAAGCCAAGTAATCCAACGTTTTTGTGCTAACACCATTTGTTTGCGCACCTTCTAATCGCATTTTCCAAGATGTTCGCGGATTGCACAAAGCGGCATCTCTAACTTCTGCACAAGAATCTTTAGTAAGCCTTCCAACTAGCCAATTCTTAGCATTTTCGTTCTTTGCAACAGCTAAGCGAACATTACTTGATTCGTCTTGAGAAAGCTTAACCAAGATATTCGGGAATGGCATTACTGTTGCTAAGTGAATGCGATCTTCTTCTGGAGTGTTTGAATTGCCTGCTACAGCTTCCAAAAGTGCAGTCGCTCTAGAAAATCCTGCCTGATCAGACCTATCTGGCAACTCTTTTACAGCAAATTCATGCAATTCTTTAGAATCACTGGAATGCCTTAAATGCTCATACACCGCGGTTAACGGCTCATATGAATTGCTAGAATCATTAGATTCAATAGATAAATCGCGGCTTGCACCATTGCCTAAATCATCGTTTTGCTCAACGCCATTAAGCTTTTGCGTATCATTCATAAACGACTCACCAACCTTTGCTTAATCACTTATATAATCTACCAGCTTTGCAACACAAATCTTAAAACCAAGAATCAAACAAGCGTTAAACAAGAATCAAACAAGAATCACTAAAAATAAAAATCAGCAAATTCTAGTGCAAACACCGCAAAAATCTGGAATTATTACTCCCGAAAATGTATTTTTTACTGCTTCAAGGAATCTATCTGATTCTTCACGCGGCAAACTCACTGTTAATTCAATAGAAACGCCGTATTCTTCGCTTATAATTTCCGCATTATTTTTTAACAATAAATGCTTAAACATTCTTAAATGCGAGTACTCAACTTTGCAAGAAAAACAATTACACTCTACAATATCCGCTATTTTACTAGACTTTATAGCACCTGCAGCCGAAGCAGAATACGCTCTTATTAAACCACCAGAGCCAAGCAAAATCCCACCAAAATAGCGCGTAACTGTTACAACTGCGTCTACAACATTAGAAGACCTAATAACATCTAAAATTGGCTTACCTGCAGTGCCAGATGGCTCGCCGTCATCGCTCATACGCTCGCACAATCTGCCATTTTTATCTGCGTAAATCGTAGCGTACGCAACATGCCTTGCTTTGGGGTGAATCATCCTAATTGACTCTACAAACTCAAGCGCTTCTTCAGCACTAGAAACGTGGCAAGCGTCCGAAATAAATTCGGACTTCTTTTCCACAAAAGCAAAGTGCGCAGGATTCTCACATAAATCAGTTACGGTTCGCATATTTTGCATATTCTTCATATTCGATATTCGATATTCAAATCGTTTTCAATTCAAACAGTCTTAAAGCTACAAAAGATTATATGCAACCGCTAGAATCGCAAGTCACAAGTCACAAATCACAAATCACGACTTATCGTAACGCATTAAGTGATCTACAACGTCTACAAGCTCTGCAACTTTCTTATCTGTAACCTTTTTATTTCCAGCGTCTTGCGCTTCTTCTAAGGCCTTTGATATTTCTTGATGAGCAACTATAAGCGCAACTGCCCTAAGAGCTGCCGTAGATGCAGAAAGTTGCATAAGAATGTTGTTGTAGTCTTCCCCTTTTTCAACCATATTTTCAACAGCGTGAACTTGCCCACATACTCTATGCAAGCGAACCAACATCTTTTCTTTATCTATGTTGTAGTCACTCATAAAAACCTCATTTGAAAACAGTGCTTTTATATACTATTTACATAATAATTGTGCGTTGTATAGTACGCAAAACTATAAGCGCCAAAAAGCTATGTTTATAGAATAAATTATGCATATTATACAACGCAACTATTTTTATCTGTTTTAATACTTTATTAATATATCTCAACATACATGTTTTACAAATTTATGCACATATGAATCAAATATTTTATGAGAGATTTTATGCAATGTAGCTTACACGTTTTGCCAAAATCACAGATCCTGCAATAAGCAATATAGCCAGAGAGAACATTAATGTTGTTTCAACTTTTACGCCAGTTGTTACTAGATGCCCAACATTAGCACCTAGACGAGCATGGCGTCGTTTTGAATTTTTTGTTCCACTTACATATTGATTATTTGGCTGCGAGTTCTGCTCTACATTAGAGTCGCTTACTTGTTGATTATCTCCATACTGAGAATCTCCCTGTTTAGAATCTCCCGGCTGAGTAGCGCTTTGATGAGTATCAACCTTCTTAGAATCACCTCTCTGAATAGCACCTGATTTAGTAGCTGTATATTTACCTTCCTTGCTATCTTCCTTGCCTTCGACATGCTCAGATTTATGCTGAGAATCCGTATTAACATTACTTTGACCATCTTTTTTATTGTTTTTTTCACTAATTTTATCGTTATTAGCATTACTCTCGCCAGTCGCATCTGCACTTTGATGAACTGTATTATTGGTTCCAGCATCTACTTGCGCACCGAGCGTATTATTATTCGCTCCAGCGTTTACACCAGATTGCGCATTGTTGCCGACTTGCGCTCTGCCAGACTGTGTGCCAGCAACTTCATTCTGCGCACTAGAACCTTGTGTGCCGCCAGGCTTTTCGCTAGAACCACCAGGCTTTTGCACACCAGGCTCACTCTTCACAGGATTCGCATTACCAGACTGCTCTTTTCCAGGCTCCTGCTTACCAGGCTCGTTTTTCCCAGAACCCTGTGTGCTGCCAGACTGAGTATTATTGCCAGCTTGCACACCAGAACCTTGCGGATTTTGAGGATTCTGAGGATTCTGCTTTGAAACAATATTATCTACAACGCCACCACTAGGAGACGTCTTTGGATCAACTTCACTACCCGTAACATTTCCACTACCAGCAGGCTCACCCGATGACTCTCCACTTTTATTACCATTCTTAACATCGCTTGCACCACCATTTTGGCCACTACTTGCGCCGCCATTATTCTGCGTTCCGCCAGGCTGCAAACCGCCAGGCTTTTCGCTAGAACCACCAGGATTATCTTGCTTATCAGGATCTTGCTTACTAGGCTTTTCGCTAGAACCACCAGGCTGCTCTTTTCCAGGATTCACATTACCAGGATCTTGCTTACCAGGCTCCTGCTTACCAGGCTCGCCCTTACCACTAGCATTCTCCGCCTTATTAACAGTCACAGTAACAGGCTTATTTCTATCAAAGAAGCTTCTACTATCTTCGTTATTAAACGACGTCTTAAACTCTTGCGCTCTAGAAGAACCTGGGAATTCATAAACAAAAACATACATTCCACTTTTAGCCGTATTGCCGTCTAAAAGATCGATCATATCTCCAACTTTTTCAGACTTTTCTTTTTTATTCTCAGCACTTCTGTTCTCTTTGTTATCTTCACTGCCCTTGTTATCTTCACTATCGCTATCTTTGCCAGATTCTTTGCCATTAGACTCGTTATGAGTAAGAATTATCTTTCCATTGCCAAGCGTGTAAGTTCCATTACGCAATGGAACATCCCATGAATCTATTTTCTTATGATTTTCGTCTTCTTTAGGCTCTTCTACAGAGCTGGAAACAAGCTTTACCATATTTTCGTTGCTCATTGAACCATCTTTGTTTCCAACCCACCAAAGACGAATGTTCATCTTTGCATCTTTACTAAACCCATAATCGGTATTTCCATCAAATTTTCCGTAGTCTTTTGGAACACCACTAACAACTATCGCATCCGAAACGTCATTTGTATCTTTATTTTTTAGATTCTTAACATGTTCAATCGATATTTTTGCCTTATGCGAAACTGTTGAATTTACGTTTCCAAATTCTTCAACAAACTTTTCTGGAATAAACTCTCTAACGTCGTCTTTTTGATTTCCAGGATCAATAAACCAAACCCACGTTCCAAATAATCCTGCATCATCTTTGTTCACTTTATAAACTTTTGCGCTAGCAAGTTCATCTTTAGATAAGTCACCTTTTGCTTCGTGCGCAACCGCTTTAACTTCTTGATTTTCTCCCGAAAAATAAACATCGGCTGCAGCAACTTGACGAATATTCTTATCTTCTCGTAGTTCCTTTATATACTCTTCTACTTTGTCTTTTTTATTTTCGCGTTTTTTCATAATATCGTTATAAGAACCAACAAAGTAGTATCCTCGAGCACGAACGTCTTTACCACTTACCCACTCATCTTCAGTAGGATTCTTTAGCGACGAAGTAACAGTATCTTCTACAGAATCGCCTACTTTCAACTCTTTTACAGTCGACTTAGAAGAAATCGAAGGCTGGAACTTTCTGTGTGCTCTCTCTGTTAATACATTTGTAAATTCTCTGACTTTTTCATCTTTTGCTACTCGTATTAAAGCTGCTCCATTCCCTATATCTTTTCTTTGCAAATATGGAATGTAGTATTCACCCTTAATTTCTGCTTCACCTTCTCCTGTTGCAACCCAATCAATTCCATACAACGTACTATAAGATCCAATGTAATCTTTAACCTCTTTAACCTGCTTCTTATCTTTTATAAAACGCAACTTATCGCCTACTGCAGTAACTTTAAAATTTATATTTTCATAGCCAGAGGGAACCTTGTTTAGATCAATACCATTCGCATCAATAACTACTCTACCGTGCTTAGAATAGTAGGTAGCATAAGGATTAAGTATTTTGAATCCCATACTGTTAGGCGTTTTTTTGCTTACTTCATTCCACAGTTTTTCGGCATTTTCCTTTAAGTTGGGCGCACCATCAAATCCCCTACGCTTCGCTTCTTCCCACCCGCGTTTATCTTCATCATAATGTTCATGAATTAAATATGCTGCAGCCTCCATTTGGGATGTAAAATCATTTTCAATAGAAGACTTAGCTATTCTTGCTGTGATTTCATTAATATTGTTAACATCAAGCGGAATATCTCTCCAATCGGAATCAGCTTTTACAGTTGATCCCGTATTAATGCAAAATACGTAATTACCATCTTCATCTTTTTTTACAATTTTTCTGCTCGGACTCACTTTTGAACAGGCATCACTATACGTATAGTATTGAGCAAAAATATCTGCAGAAGCAGCATTTATTGCGCCATTCCCAACAACAATTGCAATAGTCGCCAGCAACGCTGTCAGTAAAGAGAACATTCGCGTGCGCTTATTGCGTAAAAAGATTGGAATCCCTTTACATCCATGTTTTCCCATATCAACTCCTTAAAACGTTGTTTTCTCTAACGTGACAAACGTTTTTGCTAGCCACGATGAACGAAAAATTCGCTCATGCTCTAACTATGATTTAGGAATTTCAATCTGTAAATAAAAAACTTTCAATGTGGTTAAAGGCTATTTTAGAGGGTAGTTATCCACATTGTTATACACAATTGTGCACAATTACACACAGTAGTGGTGGTTGCTGGCGATTCGCGTTTATAGGGTTATAGGAATATGTTGCAATCAGAAAAACAGGGGTTATAGGCCAAAAATAGCAACCATGGTGCTATTTACAAAATCAAAACAAAAAAGCTCTAAACCGCTGATTTTTCAACGATTTAGAGCTAGAATCGCGGAGTCAGAGAGATTCGAACTCTCGAGCCGCTTACGCGACTAACACCTTAGCAGGGTGCCCCTATCGGCCACTCAGGCATGACTCCACTTTGTAACTATTCAAGATAGCAACAGATTCAGACTATATCACCTCTTGAGGACGTGCACAATGCTTAAGCGACACACCAAACGCGCAAAAGTGCATTTAATAGCAAAACAGCAAGATTTATGCGGGATTGTGATCTCCCGAAAATGTAATCACAACAGCCAACATAACTAAAGCCATTCCGCAAACGTCAATCAACGTTGGCATTTCACCAAATCCCATGCCAACAAGCGCCGCAATCGCAGGATAAAGCGCTTGCATAACTGAATATCTTGCAGAAGACACACGCTTTAGCAAAACCTGGTCTAAAAGCGTTGGAATAAAAGACGCGCAAATCGCAATAACAACCATTAATCCAAGAAGTTTCAAAGATCCATAAGGCTGAGCAGCCCAAGTTGCACTCGATTTAGGATGCACAACATGCAAAATTGCAGGGATTCCAAGAACACTCGACTGCAAAAGCCAACCAATTAAAATAGCTATACTAACTCTGTCAATTGCATTAGAACCTCTTGCAAGCATACGCCCAGATACAATGTACATTCCCCACATTGATCCGCCAATAAGAATTGCCACTAATCCAACAAGAAAATGCGGACTTTCGTTAGAATGCATAGACGCGCTTGCAAGAAGCACAATTCCGCAAGCCGCAATAACAATACCAACGCGCTCACGCCATGTTTTACCAGTTATAACAGCAACCATTAAAGGCCCTACAAACTCAATAGTTACAGCCACCCCCACAGCCATGCAACTAATAGCTAAATAAAACATTGTGTTCATAAGAACAACAGAAATGCCTACAGCAACAACAATTGCCCATTCTTTTAACGTTTTAGGAAGAGAGTTGCGAGCGCGCTTTTTACGCGAAAAAGGTCTTCTCCAAGCAAGCAAAAACAAAGACATAAACCCAACGCGATACCACACAGAATATAGCGGATCGAGCTGGCTAAACGCGACTTTTGCTATAGACGTTGCTAGATAGACCGTTGCAGCTTCTGCAACAACGATTAGCAAAACAGGCATGCGATTTAGCGCGTTTACTATGATTTGTTTCATAAAGCATACCCTACACGGCAGTAGTTATATTTGCCAGTAGTTATTTTGCGTATTTTACACTTATTTTTCGTAAACTTATTGCGACACGCTATTGTACAAAATCGAACGTTTGTTCTACTATAAATTCATGAGCACAGCACCGCGAGTTAATGCAGCTAAACGCGATTGGGGGCGCAATGCGTCTGGCTGCACAATACTTCATATCGATATGGATGCATTTTATGCATCACTCGAGGCGGCGCGTAATCCTAGGTTACTTGGCAAACCTGTGATTATTGGTACAGGCTCGCGCTCCGTAGTTTCGGCAGCCAGCTACGAAGCACGTAAGTATGGCGTGAATTCCGCTATGCCTACAGCGCAAGCACGAAGATTGTGCCCTAATGGCATTTTCTTGTCGGTAGATATGCCATATTACGTTTCCATTTCATCTAGGATTTTTAAGGAGGTCTTTTCAAAGATCACAGATAAAGTTGAACAGGTTTCTGTAGACGAGTGTTACATGGACGTTAGCTCAGCGTTATTACGCTGGAAAACGCCCATCGCCATAGGCGAGTGGATAAGAAGCGAAGTCGCGCGCAAGTTTCACATCACTTGCTCTGTGGGGATTGCATCAAATAAGCTGATCGCAAAAATGGCGTCAACGAACGCAAAGCCAAATGGAATGTTGATTATCCCCCAAAATCGCAATGCCGACTTTGTTTCAATAATGCCATTACGAGCAATACCAGGAATTGGACCTGCGCTTGCTAAAAAACTAGCTACGTGGGGAATAAACAGCATTGAGATGCTTAGAGGTGTAGATGAGAAGACTTTGAAACGAGTTGCTGGGTCTAAAGTTCTTGCGCGAATGCTTTATAACACTTCGCGCGGAATTGACACACGGCAAGTAACGCCCCACGTTCCAGAAAAATCCATTGGTACAGAAAGCACTCTTGATAAAGACACCACGGATATTGCAGCAGTGAAAAACCTGATCAGGCACTGCTGCAACGAAGTGGCACAAGAATTACGCAATCGCAACACAATGGCAAAAACGGTAACGCTAAAATTGCGATTTAGCGATTTGCACTATGCAACAAGATGCAAAACATTAAGAAACGTAACCGATTGCGCACCAGAGTTATACAAGCATGCTTGCGATTTACTAGAATCGGTAAATCCAACAGTTCATGACCATAAATTAGGCGGAAGTCATGTCTGTTTACTAAGCTCCGTTAGGCTTGCTGGCGTTAGCGTAAGCAATCTTGTAGATAAAAGCAAAGCGCTTGTTCAGCCTACGATTAGCGACATCTTAGAAGAGAACGAAAGAGAAAACACCATAAGTGGTATGCGTAAAAATTCAACAGAAATTGCGCAAAACGCAATAAAAAATACGCATGCAAGAATAAGTCACGCAGAACACGTATTAGATGCAGTAAGAAAAAAGTATGGTAAAGATGCTGCTCAAATGGGCATTTAAGCATCTTTTTTAGGAAGAGCAGCTACGCGATCTTCATCCCAGCCAGATGGGCCAGCTTCTTGCGCTCCGCCTAAATCGCCAAGTTTGTTAAAGTATTCCACAGCAGCGTCTTTATACCATTCCCACTCTTCTGGAACATCGTCTTCGTAAAAGATGGCTTCTACTGGGCATGCAGGCTCGCATGCACCGCAATCAACGCATTCGTTAGGGTTTATGTAAAGCGTACGATCGCCTTCGTAAATGCAATCAACAGGGCACTCGTCAACACACGCTTTATCTTTAACGTCAACGCACGGTTCTGCAATAACGTAAGGCATAACAAACGCCCCCTTTCACACTCAAAAATAAACTAACTCTTCTATTATAGTTCACGTTACGAGTGCAAAACGCATTGAGTCGGCATACGTAATCGCATACCGACTCAATACAGTTAAATTAACGTCTCAAGAAATCAACGTCTCAAAGCAAAAGCCTATTGAGCATCTTCTTGAGCAGACCCAACAGTCGCCTCTTGAGCCACCTCTTGAGCAGCTTCAGCTCGCGCTTGGTCTTCCGACTCGCCTTCCGCAACTTTTTCTGCAGCAGCAGCATCTTGTGCAAACAAGGTTTCTACTGGAACGCCAAGCTTCTTAGCTTTACGAATTTGCCTTCCAAGCAAAGAGTTGCGGTAAGAATAGCCAAAGTACACAGTAAAGCCGATTGCAAGCCAGATTGCAAAACGAATCCATGTAAGCACAGAAAGGTTTAGCATAAGCCAGAATGTAGAAAGCGCGGCGAAAATTGGCAGAACTGGATTCCATGGAACCATAAAGGATCGATGCAAATCAGGCCTACGCATACGCATAATCGGAACACCTGCAGAAACAAGCAAGAACGCAGAAAGCGTACCAATATTCACCATATCGGAAAGAATTCCAATATCTAATGTAGAAGCGATTATTGCCACAACAACGCCAGAAACAATCTGAATGCGTGCAGGAATTCCTCGCTTGCTAACCTTAGAGAAGCTACGTGGAAGCAAACCATCTCGGCTAACAGCAAACACAATACGCGTAAGGCCCAAAAGAAGAACCATAACAACAGTTGTTAAGCCGATTACAATGCCAAGAGAAATAATCTTAGCAGCCCAAGTTGCACCTACAAGCTCAAAGCTAGTAGAAAGCGAAGGAGCCTCTTGCTTAGCCAAATCCTTGTAAGAGACCATACCAGTTGTAACAACAGCAACAAGAATGTAAAGAACAGTCACAATCAAAAGACCAAGACCAATGCCCCTAGGAATGTTCTTGTGTGGGTCTTTAGTTTCTTCTGCCGTAGTTGCAACAACGTCGAATCCAATGAATGCAAAGAATACAAGTGCTGCGCCAGAAAGAATACCCGTAACGCCGTAAACAGCTGGCTGCATGCCAGTAATCCACTGCCAGAGCGGCTGGCTCATAGTGCCAGAAACGTGAATACCCTTAACGCTAGCAACGTCTGTTGCAGGTGGAACAAATGGAGTGAAGTTAGACGCCTTAATGTAGAAGAATCCAACAACAACAACAAACAGAACAATACCAATCTTCAAGATTGTTAAAGCACCGTCAAAACGAGCAGAAAGCTTTGTTCCAACAACAAGCATAATCGTAAAGAACGCAACAATAACTACTGGAGCAAGATCAAAAGTAAAACCGCCAATATTTACCGAAGTAGATACGTTAAGACCAAACAAGTGCATTAAATCGTTAAGATAAACGCCCCAATATTTGGCTATAACAGATCCTGCCATAAGCATTTCCAGAATCATATCCCAGCCAATAATCCAAGCAACAAGCTCGCCAACTGTTGTATACGTAAAGGTGTATGCAGATCCTGCAACAGGAATCATCGAAGCAAACTCCGCGTAGCACATTGCAGCCGTTCCGCAAACGATTCCAGCAATAATAAAGCTAATAATCACTGCAGGACCTGCGTGGAATGCTGCTGCTTGAGCGCCAACGGAGAAGATTCCAGCGCCAACAGCAACAGCTACGCCCATAACTGCCAAATCCCAAGCATTTAATGTACGCTTAAGATGGCGATCACCATCCATTGTTTCTGCAATAGTCTGTTCAACAGACTTTTTTCTCCATATTTGCATAATCCAACCTTCTCTAAAACTACGTCTAAAACATTCCATATAAGGGTATATATGTTATAAATCGCAAAAAATACGGTTCAACTCGCATTAATCGTCATCAAACAATAATTTTTACGATATTAAAAGAGCATAGTACTTTGTCTAGCGGAAAATCACAACACAAATCGCAATTTATTATGTTAAATTATGCTAAATTTGTGTTAACAATTGTCCTAACAATCCGCACTAACGCCGATTAAAACAGGCTCTGGAACAAGTTTTACACCAAACGAATCGTAAACACCATCTATGATTTTGCGCGCCAAATCAACAATATCCGAGCACTTTGCACAACTGCGATTAGTCAACGCCAAAGTGTGTAAAGAAGATAATCCAGCTTTACTTTTTATGCCATCGCTTTGCGTAAGTCTAAATCCCCTGTGGAATCCAGCATGGTCAATAAGCCAAGCTGCAGAAGTCTTAACTCCTTTAGACCCATCTGGCAAAGTGGCGTCAAATCGCGGAGCATCTTCTGGGAGCAAATCTGCTTGAGATTTAGTCAAAATCGGATTCATAAAGAAGCTTCCGCAACTATGGCGATCCGCATACTTGGAATCGCCCTCTTGCAAATCACCACAAACATAGTCTTCATTTTGAAGCCTAATAGAAGACTCAACACCGTTTTCGCTTTTTGCGTAGCACATCCACTTATTTGCGTAGCGCATAGCATCTTCGAGCATGCCCTTAGATGCTCTAACGCGCAAAACTTCGCGACGAATCTTAGACGTTTCCATCCTATCTCCAACTTGTACGCCAAGCGCGTGAGCAAGCTGCGAATGAGCCACAACACCTGTTTTTGAATGCTTTAAGCAAAAAGTAACAGATAAAACAACGTATCTAGGCGTTGGGAAGAAGCAATCAGCAGCAACACCAGGAGCCTTATACATGCTTTGCTTAAGAACAGACGTGCGATAGCCAAATTTAAGATCCGCAAGATTCATATAAAAAGTGGTTTTGTCTTTACGATCCCAAACTTCTACAGAATCAACACTTTGTGATACTTCCGCACCGTATGCGCCAATGTTTTGTACCACAGACGCACCAACAGTTCCAGGAATCCCAGATAACGCTTCTACGCCTTGCAATCCAAGCTCAATAGTGTGAGACACAAAATCATCCCAATTGCAGCCAGCCTCTGCACTAACGTGAACCAAAAAATCTCCGCTAGTTTTATCAACGCCGTCTATGCCAGGAGCTGCCTCATCTAAAACGCAAATCTCACGACGAGCATCACGCACAACAACTCCGTTAAACGGTTCGTCGCTTACAAGCATGTTAGACCCGCCGCCAATAACACAAAGCGGCAATCCAGCGCAATCTGCGTCTTCTACAGCTTCAATAACAGCCACTCTGCTAGTAGGCTCTACAAAACGAGCAATAGAGCCTCCAACGCCGATTGTTGTAAGATTTGCAAAAGTTGGATTATCAGATTCCAATAAGGATGATTGCATACTCATACGACTAATCCTAACAGCAATAAATAACAAAAAACCCCGCAAAACGCGGGGTAATAAAGCTATAAAACTTCGCCGAAGTTCACGCTTTTAGCGAGTCTCGCGATGGAGAGTGTGCTTGCCGCAGCGTGGGCAGAACTTGCTCAACTCAAGGCGATCAGGCGTATTACGACGATTCTTCGTCGTGATGTAATTACGCTCCTTGCACTCCGTGCATGCAAGCGTAATGCCTGGACGGATGTCTGCGCTCTTACTTGCCATTTTGTTCACCTCTAGAATATTGTATGTTGACCAACTCCTGCTGGCCATTGTAGCGAGGAAGAGACTCGAACTCTTGACCTTACGATTATGAGTCGTACGCTCTAGCCAGCTGAGCTACCCCGCCAGAGAGCCTCGAGTGAGAATCGGACTCACGACCTCTTCCTTACCAAGGAAGTGCTCTACCACTGAGCTATCGAGGCGTGGCGGGTAGTGGATTTGAACCACTGAAGCACGAAGCAACTGATTTACAGTCAGTCCCATTTGGCCGCTCTGGTAACCCGCCAACGTAACCGCGCGGAGAAGAACATCTCCAAACGGCAACTTTGTTATTTTGCCACGAACGCGCGACTAATGCAAGTTCAAGACACGCCGAAAGCAAAAATCACATCTAAATGCATCTAAAAAATGCGATTATTTATATGCTATTTATATGCCTTTAAGCGATTATTAAGCAATTATTTAAGCGAAAAACCATCTTTCTTTAAAGACTCACACACTTTAAGTACGCGATTATTTGCCTCAGTCTCCGCAATCGTAATGCGAATACCTTCTCCAGCAAACGCGCGCACAGAAAGACCTGCATCAACAAAACGTTGATTAGCTCGCTCTGTATCTTCACCAAACGGCATCCAGAAGAAGTTTGCGTATGGCTCGGCAACATTCCACCCTTGCTCACGCAAACCGCTTACAACGCGCGCACGCTCCTTAACAAGCGCATCTACGCGATTTCGCATTTCTACAAGCGCTTCATTCTCCAAAGACGCAAGAGCTGCAACTTGTGCAATTTGGCTTACACCAAACGGAACAGCTACTTTTCGCATGCCTTCTACAACATCTGCTGCAGCAATAGCGTATCCAATACGCAAACCAGCCAATCCGTAGGCTTTAGAGAATGTTTGAGCAACAACAACGTTTGGATATTCGCGGTAAAGTTGCATGCCATCTGCCGTTCCCTTTGCGTTGTTAAATTGCACGTAAGCTTCGTCAATAAGCACTAAAACGTTGCTTGGAACAGCATCCAGCACTCGTCTAGCTTCCTCGTCTGAAAGCGATGCAGACGTTGGATTGTTTGGATTGTTCAAAATAACAAGACGAGTGCGCTCATTAATCGCATCAATCATTGCGTCCACATCGTGCGACCCATCTGCACGATTAGGGATTTTAACGCTTGTAGCGCCAGCACCCGTAACAATAATCGGGTACGCTTCAAAGCTTCTCCACGGGTATATGACTTCGTCTCCAGAGCCTGCAACAAGATTTACAAGTTGCGTAATAACCTCTGTAGAGCCGCATCCAAGAACAACCTCTTCTGGAGTAACGTTAAACTTTTTAGCTAACTCTTCTACGACTTCTGTTCCGCGCATGTTTGGATAACGATTAATAACACCAAGCGCACGGCTAGAAATGGCGCTTTTCACACTTTCTAACGGCTCAAATGGGTTTTCGTTGCTAGAAATCTTATACGCACGAATGCCATCTAATGCGGGCGCTGGTTTACCCTGCTTGTAATTTGGCAAAGTATCTAAAATACTGCGATGTTTGTAATCCATGATTTTATAATAGTCGCGTCTTAAACAAATTAAATAAATTATTAGACGTATTAAAACAAATCAGACACACTAAACGATTAAACAAAAACGCTGAAAACAGCGGTAAACCGTCATTTTCAGCGCTAAATAGCTTTATATTACTTGACTAATACAAGTGATTAACCAAGTGATTAACCAAAATCAGCCAAGGATTGCAAGAACGTCACGAGACGAAACGATTAAGTAATCTTCGCCTTCGTAATGAACTTCTGTGCCACCATACTTGGAGTAAAGAATCTTGTCTCCAGGCTTAACATCCATAGGGATGCGCTCGCCCTTATCGTCTCTGCGGCCTGGGCCAACAGCCAAAACCTCTCCCTGCTGTGGCTTTTCCTTAGCATTATCTGGAATGTACAAGCCAGAAGCAGTTTGAGTTTCTGCCTGAGCTTGCTTAACAATAATCTTATCTTCCAAAGGTGTGAGCTTAATCGACACTTCGGTACCTCTTTCTAGAGAAATGTAACCTTTGCGCGAATAATGTTGACGAGGCTGACGATCACGTCAAAACTATCGAGCACTGAACCTTATAATAGCGCGTTTTTAGCACTCTACCAACTAGAGTGCTAAAATTTTAGAAAATTTTTACAAACTTTAAGCAGCGCGACGAGCCAAAACATCCCTTAAATCGGCTTTACCAAGCGAGTCTTTTGTGCTAACTGGAGGCTCTACAGTAACTTCAGATACTTCAGAGACTTTGCTTGAATCGAAAGCCGCCGCCGATTCGTTTGAATCGTCTGTTGAAATCGCTTTAGTAACTTGCTTAGTAGACTTTATTTCCAAGCTTTGCGGACCCGCATTTTTGCCATTAGCACCAAAATCACTAGAATCATCGCCAAACGAGAACGATATAAGATCTTGGTTAGAGTTGGAGATATCGACTTGCGAGCGCGCATCATTAGCAGCGGAAAAATCGCCAGCAACCGCGCTTTTTGCCACCTCTTGCCTATTTGCTCCTGCTAAAGCCATGCTTATATCTCGCTGTTGCATAACTGAAGTCTCTGTGTTGTCTGGATTGCTGGAATTGTCTAAATTCTCAACATGCTCAACAACTGAGTTTACGGCAGCGTCAAAAATTGGCTCCACAACAGAATCATTAAAAGCTGCAGAACGCTTGTTATACAAAGCAACTTTTGCTTCCCACTTGCGCGCTTGCTTAGCAGCCATAGAACCAAAGTAGAGAACAGTGCAAACAGCAGCAAGAGGAATGATTGCAAACCACGCACTATAAAGGCCAGAAAGACCAGCAACAAACACAACAAGAGTTAAAAACGTTAGAGAAAGCACCAACGCACGGCGACGGCGGATTGCTGCACGGCGAAGCGCGCGAATACGAGCAACATGTTCAGGCGTAAAAACACCATTAAACTGCTTAGCGCACTTATGTTTATTAGCATTCACGCCATTGCGACTGGACTTGCCATTATTAGGCTTTGTATTCGCTTGCATCTTCGACGGCTGCACGCCAACCCCTTTCGCCATCGTGCCGCTACACGCGTGGAAAAGCGAATCACTGCTATAATCCACAATGTGCAACGAAGGTGAATACCTATCTTCGCTGTGTTCCAGCATTGACTTCATGCTGTTTTCAGTGCGTTTAGGCAACCAACCAAACATTAAGGTTACGATGATGATCAATACTGTTAACGCGCTCACCGATTCATAACCCATACGTACAAATATAAAGTGCATTAAGGATGTAAAGGCTAAAAATAAGTCGGCGTGTCGGATTTTTTGCGATTGTTTCGCAAAATTTTACAAACAAAAAGCGTTTACGATTAGCGATTAGCCGCTTTAACGAGGCGGTATTATGAGCTAGGATATGTGATGGAATTATAGATTGGAGGAACCGTTGCCTACTTATCATTACCGTTGCAAGCAATGCGGATATGATTTTTCACAACATCAATCGTTTGAGGATGAGCCAATTACCGTGTGCCCAAAGTGCGGAAAGCAAGAAGTTCGTAAGGTTTTTAGCGCACCACCAATCAGCTTTAAGGGTAGCGGATTTTACCGCACCGATAAGTAACGTGCAAATAACCCATTAAAATTTGTGCATATGTGCATAAGTGAAAAAATATGACGCAACTTATGTGTGTATGTGAATAAATTGAAACTTTATAACGCCACTTATGTGCTTATGTGCGTAAGTGGCGTTTATTTTGCTACGCATGTGTGCGTATGTTAGTAATCACTTATATTGATATATGTTGATATGTGGATTAATACCAATCAAAAATGGCTATTTATGTGCATATGTGCGTAAGTAACTATTAAACTTCATCAAAAATGTTTATATGTGAATAAAATCCTCATAAAATCCCCATCTAAGCTAGCCTTTAACCACATTGCACAAAAAAGCTTGCAAAAGCGCTCCGCGTGATAAATGATGCTTATATGAGTACATCATTTTTACTAAAAACAGTTGGCTACAACACGGAAAACAAGGCGCCAGTAGAGCTTATAAAGCGCAGAAAAAGGGCGCAAACCTTAAACATGCTTTCAATATTTTTTATAAGTGTTGCAACATTGTTTTCAATACACCTTATTTCAACGTTTCAAGCTACTCAAAGTGTGCCAGTAGCCGTTAGAAACATAGCAAAAGGCAGCGTAATTAAGCAAAGCGACTTGCATTACGTTAATGTTCCTAAAAGTAGCGTTTTTAACAATGTTCTTAACTACACTTCTATAAGCAATTCCACTAAAAACGCGATTATTGCTGCATGCAACATTAAATACGGAACGCCGATTTTTAGCAACCAAGTTACAAAGCAAACAAAAATTCCGCCTGGTTTTACAACGATTTCGGTGAATCTTGCAAGCAGCAGCGCCAGCCTTGCGCCAGGAGACGTTATTTCTATAGCGTTTAGCAAAGTTCCAAATAGCTCAAATACAGCCAATCATTCAACAAATCCAGCACAAATAGAAACATCTAGCGACGCCAGTTTTCCCGATAACATTACTTTGCAAGACAAAAACGTTTCGCTTGTTCACAACGTAATCGTTGTTAACGTAAACAATTCTGCGCAAAGCGCACTGCTGGCAATGCCAGCAGAAAACGCGTTGCAAATCATAAACACGCAGGCGATTATTCCAAACCTTGCAGTTATAGCTGTGCAAAACTAGCGAACAATAAAGAAACTTATGCCGCTATGCAAAGTTTATCTGCCGCGCTCGCTAAAAACTGCCCAATGAGGAGGAAGCTCGCCAAGAATACGATTATCGTCGTCTTTTGCGCGCTGCTCAATCGTTTGAGCATCACCTGGCTCTTGTTTTACGCCATCCGCGTCGAAAAGCTCCGAACCTTTACGAACCACGCGCGAATGCCCCCTAGAACACCTGCGATTAGCGTTGTAATCACTCATTGCTGCTCGCCGCTTTTATAAAGCTCGCCAATTCTAGAAACAATTCGCTCAACTTCTTTTTCGGGATTAACGAATGCTCCAACGCTCCAAACATTCATAACCGACCAGCCAAGATACTCCAAATCTTGAGCTAGTACGCGATTGCGCTCACGAGTAGACTCAATGCTCATAAAACGCGCATCGTCTGTTAGAACAGCCAAAGCAAACGGCTTATTTGGCAAGCCAACAACAAGAGGAATGCTATGATCTTCACTAAAACCGTAGTTTACTGCAACATTAAGGCCGCGAGAGCGAATTCGTTCTGCCAAATCAGCAAACAAAACGTTGCTAAAGCCGTTTGCGGAAAAATCGCCAGCAGCTTGCGATTTTGCAGCTTCGCCCGCGTCAGCAGAATCAGCAGTATCGCCAGAATCACCAGTATCGCCAGCAACCGCTGCATTTGCTGCATTTACTGCATCAACTGGATTATCGTCCAAATTCTGCGCCCAAGTAAGCAAATCCTTAAGAAGCTTAGGTCCGTCTTGATGCAAACGATCATCTTCCATATCGCTAGACTTAAATGCGCAAACAATGTCCAAGTTTCTGCGAGCCAAAGCCAAGGAGTCAAGAAGCATGGACTTTCCGCCTTCTTCTTCCAAAACTCCAAACTGCTGCAAAAGCCTTCCGTGCGAAGTCTTTGCATAGCACAGCGAAAGAATAACATCCGTTGCGTATGCACCAACAGCCTCGTTTACGCTTACAAGTCGAACATGTCTAAGGAATCTACCCATGTTTTCGTCTTTAACAGCCAACGCCTTAAGCTCCGCACCAAGCCTGTTTCTAAACACGCTTGTAAGAGTCACAACTGCAAGCACGTAGCTAGAAGGAACAATGCTAAAAGTCTTAGCGCGCTGCTTAATCAAAGACACAACTTCATCAATCTCGCGCTGGCTGCTTTCAATAAGACCCGTTGCCATAACTGGAACGCCAGCGGCTTCTACTTGATGAAGCTTAACCTTGCCTTGCATTTTTTCTACAGGAACATCGTGTCTAAGCAATCCGTAGCCATGATTTTCAAGGAAATCAGCAAGATACGTGGATCGCCTGGTTGCTCGCGACTTAACGCAAATAGTAGGCAAAACACTAATAAGGTCACTTACGCTTTGCGAGCTAACAGTTTGCTTGTGCGCAATAACAACGGCTTGGCGTGCGCGCGCAAGAATGCTAAGCAGCTCAATGTTGTTAATATGCTCTGCAGAATCAATGATTACAACGTCTACAATCGGCTTAAACTCAGTCATCATAGTTAAAGTAGACGGCATTGCAACCAGAATCGGCTTAGCAGCAAGCAGCAAATCTGGGTAAGAGTTCATCAACTTAGCAAAAGTTACACCCGAACCATTGCTTGCAAGAGCAGTGTGAAGCTGATTTGCCTCTTGAGAACGCGCAAAAAGCAAGTCGCAAAGCTTTTTAAGTGCTTCTTGCTGAACCATTGGTCCTACAGAACGCACATGCTCTGTGTCTACTTGAACAAAACGATCAGAAGCGTCTTGCAACGCGGAACCGTCTTGATTAGATATAATCTCGGAAGAATTAACAATATCTTCAAAAACGGTAGTCCACCAAGCTAGATGAAGCTCGCCATCTAAAGCCTGGCCCGTAACTTTACGCCTACGCAAATCACAAACAAGATCTTCTAAACCAACGCCGCGCAATTCGCGCTCAATAACACACCTACCTGGTAGCGTATCTAAGGATTCGCGACTATCGTGCAAGGCTTGCAAGCGCTCGTCAAGCTTAGTAAACTCAATGTTTTCAAGGTCTGCACCAAGGCGCGTTGTAGAAAGCACAGCGTTAAGCGCTACAAGATTACGGTCTAAAAGCTCCTGCGTACTAACGATTTCGTCTAGCTTAGGAGGCAATACTGGCCAACCGCCATGAGGCACAAAAGTACGCCATTGCGCAGCTTGCGCGGCAACAATCTTTAATGCTTCGTGAAGATCGTCTACCTTTGCGCCAACACGCAAAAGGCTGCGCGCTTCTTTAATATGATGCCTGCGCTCCCAAAAGCCCATTGGCGTGCCTTCGCGCTTGCGAACAGCCTTCGGCTTGCTCGCTTCAATCATTGCGTTAAGATCGCGCTCAAAAATATCTGGCTGGAAAACGTCTAAAACGCGGCGAAGATTCTTTAGAACCGTAACCTGCCTACCCCATTCTCGCGCCGTAGAAGGAATAGGGAAACCGCAATTTTGCACAGTTGACTTAACGTGCTCGCGCGCGGCTGGCAAAAGCTTTGTAAGAACGTCTACAACGCGCTGATACACTGTTACAGCCTCGTTCTCGCTAAACAGCGAAGCACCAAACCACGGCGTATCTTCGGCATTAGTAGTAAATTCGCCAAGAGAATCTGCCTCGTGCAGCTTTTGCGCCCACTCGTCTAAATGACCAGAAAGCGAGCGCGCAGCATCTACACTAAGACGAACATGCGTGCAAGGATGAGTAGGCAGCATGGCGATTCCTGCAAGATTTTGCATCGTCTGATAAGCGGAGACACCCCATCGCTCGTTTACTCCGTGCAAATCTCCCAAGTAGCGGTTTAATCGCGTTTTAACGCCAACAAGCTCGTCGCAAACTTGCTCAAAGCGGCTAGAAGCAACGCTTTGGCGAGACCCAACGGCCGCTATAAGCTGCGCATCAACGTGCTTTGCAAGATGCGAATCCGAAACGTCTAGCGAAAGAGAAGAAATCTCATTTGCGCTAAGAGCGTGGCGGAATCGGCGCTGCTGCTCCATAACGTTTGGAACGTACAAAACGGACTTTCCTGCAAGAACGCAGCGCGAAGAGATCGCAGATGCGATTAAAGCGGAATCACATCCAGCATCTGCGTCTATTGCCAAAGAAGCGCCATTTGCCGCCATTCCTGCAGCGTATCGCACAGCGTTACTAACGTCACCAACTTCGTATTCGTAGTGTGGGTCTGCATCTAGTGGAGAATAGTCGGAAGTAGCTTTTGCGCCCAGCGATTCAACGGCAATATCATCTCCCGCAATCGCATCAATCATTGTATTTCCAACGTTCCCAAGCTTAAGCGCACGTAAAATCTGGCCGCTTTCTGCTAAGAATCTAGATCCCGAGTCCGTAAAACAACCGAGCACAATATCTCGCTCAATGTCGAAATCTGGGAAGACTCTTTGCGCAGCAGCACAAATCGCGTCAAAAACTGCAGATGTTTCTGGTGTGCCGCTCTGGTAGTTTGCACCATCAAAAAGCGCGTCTTCGCTAAGGTGCACGCCTCTTTCTTGCAGCCTAAGAACAAGAGCGTGGTTTAGGCGAACGTTTCCCGAAAAGTAAATCGTTGCAGCCGTCTCGTCTTTTCCAGCTTCTCGCAAAACGCGTACTGGGTATGTTAAAACTGGCACATGATTTCCACTCCAAGACGCAACTCCAACAACAAGCGAAAGCTCCGAAACGCCATTTTCGTGCGCCTTGTTGTCTCTGTCTTCAAAAACTCTGTCTAGCCTTCTACCTGCCGCGCGCAGCATTCCCGAATCGCGGAAAAGCGCTTGAAGAGTGGCCTTCCCACTGGCAAAAAGCTGGGCGATTCCCGAAGGATGCGCGTGAGTCAACTCTAGTTGCGCACAAAGTTTTGTTATGTCTTCTAGCGGAGAAGGAGCAAGCTGCGACTTGTATTTTTCATACCATTTGTTCATGCGCTCGAGTTTCTCGGCGCGCAAAGATTGTGCAGATTGGCGAGGCGCAGCCTGGTCTGGCTTATCTGGTTGATCTGAAAGATTTTGCTGATTTTGCTGGCTTAACTGACTTGCCTGGCCTTGCTGGCTGTGCATAAAGTCATTTTGATTATCGCTCATACTACTCAACTCCCTTATTTACAAGCCGATTGCATTGCGATACGCGCTGTATCCGCTATTTTGCGCCAACGCTTGATCCACGTCTGCGTTCCCCTGCGCCGAAAGCCACGCATACAAATCGTCGTACAAATTTGTGTTCATTGCCAAGAATGGCAGTAACTCTTGGTACTTTGCCATCTCAAATTGCTCGGCAAAATCGTCTGTTTTTTGCGCTTCTTCCGATGTAAATCCTCCAGCAGAAACCACTTCTTTGCGAGCGCTAAATTCGCCATTTGAAACTTTTTCAAACACGGATCCTGGCTCAAAAGCTGGTGTAAATTGCGCGGAATCGCTTGCTATGGCAGCGCTTGCATCACTTACATCGTTTGCATCATTAACGCTATTAACAGCATCTGCAGAATCATTGTATTGCACTTCTTCTTGGGCATAATTTTGAGCAACACCTTGAGCAACACTTTGATCTTGAGCAACATCTTGCATATCTGATTGAACGCTTGCTTGCAAATCCTCTTTATAATCTTCTTTAGAATCCGCTTGAGATTCTACATTCTGACTATTTGTTGCATAGTTGCTATTCGACAAATCACTATTCGACAAATCACTATTCGACAAATCACTATTCGACAAATCACTATTAGACGAATCGCTAGCAGCATCATTATTAGCAGCATCGTCAAATAAATTGCGCGGTTCCACAGGGGAAGCAAACTCATCTCGAACAACAGGCAAAACAACTTGACCTGCAATAACAGGCTTAATTTGCTCCGCAACGCTTTCTGCAACACTTGCAGCATCTATAACACTTGCAACATCTTCAACGCTTGAAGTCGCAGAAGAAGGCACAGCAGAAGTCGCAGCCGAAGTTGAATTATCATCCGAATCAGCACCAGCATCCGCCGCCGAAGCACTACCAAGATCATCTGCAGCAGCAGCATCATTAAGCCGCTTTTGACTATCCCAAACCAAATCAGGCCTAGAAACCGACTGCGCATGAAACACGCCCGTTGGCTCACCAGCGCGAATGTCAAGAATATCATCTACCGACAAATCCGCCGCATCTGGCTCCTTAATATCATTATCTGGAGCATAAGAGAATAAATCGCGCACTGGCTGCGCACTCGCATCGCTTCCTTGCGGCGCTTTTTCTTCAATGCGCACAAAATCAACTGGAACGTCGCCAAATTGCATGCGAACAATGCTGTCTGGCATGTGAAAATCAACGCCTGGGTCTAGTCGCAGCAAATCACCGCTTTCGCTAACCAAGTAAGTTCCGTTTGTAGAGTTTAAATCGCGAATAGTAGCCGCGCCGCTCGCATCAACAATAAAAAGCGCGTGCCTTTTAGACATAGAGCGCTTATTGTCTACAACGTCTACACGCATAAAACCATCTTCACGCAAAGGGCGTATAGGCTTCCTGCCAATTTCTACAGACCGACCCGCACCAACGCGTGCCTGCTCCACTCCACCTACCGTAATCATCCAGCGCTGCAAGGTTTGTTGAACACTCACGGAACCTGCTCCCTTCAAAAAACACACTACACACTATTGTGTCATGCTTTGTGTATATTGCGCTAAATGCTAATCAAATGCTTAGCGTGCAAATCAAACCTGCCGCGCTTTCTTTTAACATCCGCAACAACCATAGTCGCAAGAATCACCGCGCACCCAACAAGCGCAATAACAAACAGCGTCATCCAAAGCGGCCACTGCAGCTTGTCGTCTGGCGCCTTAACAAGATCTGGCAACACGCGATACCCCGTTACCAGCAGCCTTTGCGTATTAACACCATACGGCGTGCAAGTGAGCAAAGTCACCAAATCACGCCCCTTCTCGCGCTGCAACAAGCTGATGTCATTTGGTTCTACAACGCTAATGCGAAACACCTTGTATCGCAGCGTCTCGCCTTGAATATCCAAATAGAAAAAATCGCCTTTTTTAAGGTAGATTAAGTCGTCAAACATAGTCGCATGCGGCAAACCCGTATGCGCAGTAATAACAGAATGCCTATTTTTGCCGCCAACTGGTAAATCCGTGCCATATAGGTGACCCGCACCGTACGCTAAAACATCCTGCGAACTGCCGTGATAAATAGGAAGTTTTACACCAATCTTTGGGATTTTTACGATTCCCATAATGCCCATTGGCTCATCCAGCACGCTACTGTACTTTTTATACTCGGGTGTTTTCTTAAAATCTTCCGTTCCGTTATACGGATCCGCCGTAAAAATCGCGCTGCGATGCGCGTTATACTTGCGAGCCTTTTCTAAGCTAATTGCACGCGCATCTTTAGGCTGCTCGCGGCTAAGCTTGTCGTAAATGGCAGAAAGCTGTTTAGACGCGTGATTATTCCACAGCGTTGACGCCACTGGGTACGTAAAACATAGGATTGCGGCGACTGCCAAGACAACTGGCTCTAGCGCTCGACGCAAAGGTCTTTTCTTTTTCTTAGCCTTCATTCCTCCTCCAATGCGCGAATCTACTTGCATGGGCGCTTTGACTGAGCTTGAAATTGCATAACGCATTTCAAGCTCCTTCAAAGCGTGATTTGGCTCAAATGTAAAGTCCAGTGGACTTTACATGCCAAATCAGCCTTACGGCTACTAATAGCCGTAAGGAATAGCGCTCAGACCGCGCGAACGGCACGACCTGCCTTGTAGTGCGTTTGTACCAAAAAACACCGAAATCAAATACAAACGCACTACAAAAAATGAACAGAATATTGAACAAAAAGCAGCAAAAGCGCAAATATGCGCGAGTCTAGGGCTTACATACAAACCCTAGACTCACACACTTTACTTTTAGACTACTAGATTACTGAAGCAGCTACTTTGCAAAAGCGCATCAGGCTTTTGCCTGCTCCTCTTCCTTGCGATTGCACATGTAGAGGAACACGCTTGCTGCAATCAAGCCCATGCCAGCAAGCGCGAAAATAATCACGCCAGTAGCACCAGTTGCAGGAAGGTTGAACCATGTACCAAATGTGTTCTTCTTTGTGTTAGAGAAGTCAACAATCTTGAGCTTGCCTTCTTCTACATTCACAGCCTTAACTTCTGGCAAACGAATGTAGCCTTCTGGAGCTTTAACCTCAACAAGGTAAATGTTTGTGCCAGCTTGAACCTTAACAGCCGCCTTCAATTTACCAGTAGTTTCTTGAGTTGTAGCCTCTTCGCCCTTAAACGTAGAAGAAGCAGCACTGCATTCGGCGATATTATCTGCATCCTTACTTGCGTCGACAAGTTTCTCAGCGCAAGCGTTCGCTTTCTCTTCAGTGTTGAAAAGTCTGAACTCAGCACCAGGAAGGCCAGTCCTATCTTTCTTGCCTTCGTCTGCAGCATCGTACTTGAACACGTCGAACCAGCCATACTTGACTTTAGAAGTACCGCCGTCATCATCTCCAGACACGATTGGGTCTGGATTTGGCGTGCCCTTAGGACTTGCTTGGAAGTAACCAGACTTATTTACGACTTCGTTCTTGCCGTTTTGCTCTGTTGAAGTTGTGTCAGTAGGAGCAGTACCTTTCTGGTAATCCTCACTAAGATCGAGCTTAATAGCAACGTTTACCTTAGGGTCTTGGCCGTTGGTAATGCCATTCAGCTTATCAGCAATCTTCTTCAAACCAGCGTCGGTGAACTTAACTAAGATACGGTTTCTGGTAGATTCAAGATTCTTGCCGCCTTCTTCAGAACTAGTTTTCACGATAGAAACGGTATAATCATCGGTCGCAGTAAGTCCAGCATCATCACCATCGCCAATCTTCACAGACTCAACAGCGCTGCTGGCATCCGTTGGTGACGCAAATGCAGCAGTAGGAAAATCATCAAACACAGCAAATCCATTAAGATCATCTGCGCTCAAAGTGCCAGACTTGGTACGGTTTACAGAAGCGCTAATCGTGTAGTAAAGCGTCTTATCTTTTGCAAGAACAGAGTTGTGATCTTTGCCGTCGTCTAGTTTCTTGGTAAATGTCTTAGAAATATCCTTGTTCTTTGGGTTGATTGTTGGATTCCAGTTGTAAGGGTTAGTCTTATTAGCAGGCTCAATCAAAGGCATTGTTATGTAGAACTCGGTCATATCCGCAGCACCATACCCCGCAGGAGGAGTTTCAACAACCTTGTACAAGCCCTCTGGAAGATTCTCGAACGTTGTAGTGTTGTTACTCACTGTAGAAGTAGGATTTGAATTATCAAACGTAAGATTTGCGCTAGCCTCATCACCACGATTCAGCGCACCGACTATGCCAGCAATCTTGGACCAGGTTTCGAATTTAGTGTAATCAAGATCAACGCCACCAATCTTGGTAACCTTTTTAAGCGTAAATGTTGCGCCATTAAGAGCTTCGCCCTTGTGGTGACCCTCGCCATCTACAGCATCTGCGTACTTAAACTTGTTAATCGTTAATGTACCTGTTTTATCTTGTTTCTTACCCCACGGAGAGTTATCGGCAGGGGCTTGAACAGGTCCAGGCTTAGGCACACCCCACGCAACGCTTGCCATTGTTACGGCGCCAGCAACGCACAGCGTGCCAGCCATCGCGAGCGACGCAACAGCCGCAACGCACTTTCTTGTTAGTTTATTCATATTATCTCCTTTACTCGATGCTTCTAAGAGCAGTTGAGTTAAGTTGTTTTGTTTTTGTGTTTGTTACTGTGTGTTTGTTTTAGTACCGATTTAGCACTTGTTTACGTACTTACTCGATACTTGTTTGTGTTTGTGTGTTTGTTTTGTTTTTTGACTACCTGAAATATCTTCTGGAATATCTTGGTTTAGTTAATCTAATTATGTTTTTATTTTTGCTACGCGCACTGCACTAATACGCGAGCACAACTTGATTACGTAGGCAGCTTTCACATTAGCATCGCCGACTTTCGTAAAGCAGCTTTCTGCATGCTTCACTTTGACTTGCCACAAATCCTGCGGCAAGCACGCTCACCATTACGGCAGCTACAGCACCCAGCTGCAAGTTCCAATTCTGACCGCCCGTGTGCGGCAGAGTGAAATCTTCTGGCACGTGAATTTTAAAAGCTAACTGCGCAAAGTCTTTGTTGGCTGTTAGATTCGCACCCTTAAAAGAGGTAGATATTTTCTCTGGCGTTACGTCTGTTTTAGTTGCTTCGTCATTGAACTTATTAAGCGCATCTGGTTTTTTAAGCGCATACACAACGCATTTATAATCGCCAGCTTCAGTTGACTTAAACATAGCGCTAGCGTAAGTCCTAGCCGCAAACTTGGTAGTAGCTCCATCAGGAATGCAAGACTGCTCTCCTTCGCTTGAAGTACATTTAATTTGACTATTATCTGGGAAATTAAAGCCAAGCCTGCTTGGATCTACCCATTTTGTATACTTAAGATCTGTGTTGGATTGTATTGACTTAGTGCCAGAGCCGCCTGCATCGCTTGCGTCACTTTCTTTCGGCTTCTCGCCTTTGGAGCACAATATTTTAAGGTTGATTTCTTTTTGAGAATCCGCCTCAGATGTGGCTTCAATAAACGGCTTAAGCTCCATTCCCTTCATAACAGAAACAGTGCTGTTATTGCCTAAAGCCGAAGGAGCGGCCGCAGACGCGCCACCAGCAGCAGAGCCAGAACCAGCATCATTGCTCTTAAACGGATACACGTTCAGCTTAAGATCTCCATCTTTAACCTCAAGCTGCTTCTTTTTCTTCGACTTAAAAACAATCTTAATAGTCTTATAGTCCCAGTCGATGGTTTTTTGCTTAGAAAGCGAAGCTTTGCATTGATCTTCATTTCCGAACTCGTCTTTAGCGCCAGCAGCTGTACAAAAAGCCATCGCTGGATCTTCGAAGATAGACTGTAGTTTACTATCATCAAGATTTTCAGTGTTTGATTTAAATAGATTTACATAGCTACCAACTGAAGTTTTAAGTGGAGTAAAATCAGCATCATTAAAAGCAAACACTTTGCACGTAAAATCACCAACATCTGTAGGCGTGCCAACAATCCAGCTTTGCGAGCGCTCCGTAAAAGTATCATTTTCATACACTGTAAAGTCTTTAGCTGATTCTTCACCTGGGCGATCGCCTAAAGCATAATCCCACTGCTTTTGGAATGTGTAGCCTTCAACGCTTCCATCATCTTCATCGAGTAGTGTTGCATCGTTTGTATTTCTAAGCTTCAAACCATCAACATTATTTAAGGTATAGCCAGTCCTTTGGTCGTCTTTATGGCAAATCATGCGATGATAAATAGGATTTGGCTTTTTAGCAGATGTAGTGTCAATAAAAATCGGAGTTATTGAGCTAAAGCTTCCATTTTCATTCGAAGTAAAAGTAACACCGTCCGTGTCTTGCACTTCGGAACGACCTTTAGAGTCCTGGTGATTGTAAACCTTTAGAGATAAGTCTCCTTTGGTGCCGTCTATAGAAGCAATCGAAAATGAAAGTCTTATTACAGATTTAACACATTTTGTGCCACCAGTAGGGCAATCAAAATTAGTAGTGTACGAGCCATCCGAATACGTCACTTTTACATGCGCATAATATTTCGATTCCTTCATCCACTTATTGGCATACACTGTAATTTTGCCAGTAGTTGGGTCTACAGTAACAAGACCATTATTTTCTGTTTTTTTATGTTTTTCGTTAAGAAATTCCTCTAGCTCAAATTTTGTAACGAAATCTTCATAGTTTACTTTTTTAGATTTTCCTTTTAACGGCTTAAAAGTCGGCTCTACATAGAATTCTTTACCGCGTTCAGATACTACAGTTTTCTTATCACTATCTTTGCTAAAATGAGGCTCGTACTTGACTTTATAGCATTTTGCGAGAGATCCAGCCTTTTGGCACTCTTGTGTGCCATTGGCAGCGAGAGTGTTGACCAAAGCACGATTTTGGCGACGCGACTTATTTGCAAGCTCTGATTTTTTAGCGTCTTTTGCAACGTCGTTAACAACGCCCTTTTTAATAACATCTTTATTAAGATTCTTATTTGCGCCTTCTACATCATTGTTTGGCTGATTCGTTGAGTCAACATTTTGTGCTCTGCTTGCACTAGAGCCGTCTGGTTTAATAGAAGGTTGCGGATTTTTAGGCTCATCGGTATTAGATTCTTTAGCACCGTCTTTTACACTAGCACCATCTTCTACGACAGCACCGCCTTTTGCATCTGCTTCATTACTTGATGCAGTCTTAGGCTCAGGATTTTCGCTCTTAGCTTGCGACTGAGTTTGCTCCTGATTAGATTCATTTTGCGAGCTAGCGCCCATAGAGGCGGATGGCATAATCATAAAAGTAGCAAGAATAGTAGCAACAACAAAAAGCGCAACAATCGCACGGCGAGCGCACGCAGTTTTAGCGCAAATTGAGCGCAATAATCGAAGGAAATGGCCACCGCAATGTAAATTACGCATCGGCACACCTCCCTCTCCGCGTATTTACTAAGCTTGCAAAGCAAAATGCAAAACTTACAGATTAAATAATCATCTGCTAACTACGGCCAGTAAATGGGCACTTATCATAAGCCATTAATAATATACCCCCCCCCCTATGAAAATATCAAGTGCGATTTGCGCGACGATCTGCCTTTTCGCTTAAAGCGTAGCGCGAAAAGGCAGATCAGAGCGCAAGCGATTATAGCGGGTATAATTAGAGTGCAAGTAAAACACGAGTGTATAGATGTATAGGTGGAACATGAAACGCATTAACACGGGCGCAAACACGGCAAGCAAAATCGCCGCAAACTCGCTAATCGTTTTTACATGTATCTTCCTTGCAACTTGCACAAGTCTGGGCGTAATCTACCGCGCGCAAGGGTGTTTAACAGATTTTAACTGGTTAAATGCGCTGATTTTTGTAATCGCATTTTGCGCATATTACGCAATTTTGAGGGTTCTTATTTATTTTGGCAAAAACGGAGTTATGCCAAAAATCGTAAGATTTATGCGCGCAGAATCATCGCAAGCAGAATTATCGCCAGAAAAATCAAAAACAAAATCAAAAACAAAACAATCGAAATCAAAAATCGCAACAACCCTACGCGCCGCATTTTTTAACGCAAAACGCGCCCTAAAGTGGTGTTTTTACCACTCAACCCGCCGCAAGCGAAACATTTTTCTAACGCTGATTATCGGCTGGCTATGGGCGCCAGTAACGCTGCTCGCCGCATACGGAGCCGACATTTGCTCGCAAATCCGCGAATACAGCTGGGCGTGGAATCAAGTTACTGGCTTAAAACAGCCATACATTGGCTTCTTTAGCTTTGTTCCAGCAGACATCTACCCAACAGCACACTATCTTTGGCCTGCAAAACCAACGTATTTAAGCGACCAACACAACATTGTTTTAACGCTCATTTACGGCGCTACAGCCGCAATATCGCGATATTTTACCGAATCGAACGATGCAGGAATCGTGCTGCTTGCCGTTATGCAATTTGTGCTCGCGGCATTTTGTTGCGCTGCAACCGCAAACCGATTCTTAAACACGCCGTGGGCTAAATCTAAAACAGGCGAATCGCAAGCTGGCTACACATCAATCACATCAACACCAATCACAACAACGCCAATCGCCTTGCGCGCAGCCGTAATAATCACATTTTTATTCAGTCCACTTGTAGTATTTTCAACGATTTCGCTTACAAAATCGCCACTGTTCGCGTTTGCGTTTGTGTGGTGGTTTGGAATAATGTACGAGCTTAATTGCCTTGATTTCAAGCAAAAGCCAGCCGCACACACAATCGTCGAATTAATAATCAGCGTGTGCATTATGCTGATTGCTGCAAAATACGCGTGGTACATTCTTGCGATTCAATTTGTGTTGATGATTATATCTAGCAGAAAACGTTGGAAAATATGGGTTTTGTGCATTCTGCTCCCAACAATTCTTATACATGGCGCAATTATGCTTGCCATTTCTAGCGGCGCGATTATAAATGGAGACCCAATCGAAAGCCGCGGAGTGCAACTTCAGCAAATCGCAAGAATCGCAAAGCTAGATCCAAAAAGCATACCGCATGCAGCAAAGCGCGCAATATCGCCAATTTTTAATCTTAGTCAAACTGCAGAAGCGTACACTCCTCAAGACGCGGATCCTGTAAAATCTTCTGGCTTGCAATCTAAAAAAGTGAGCTACCGTTGGCGTTATATTACAAAAGACGACATGAAAAAGTTTAACCACGCATGGTTGCTTATGATTACGCACAGCCCGATTGTTGCAACGGATGCGCTGCTAGCAAAGTCGTACGGCTACTTCGACATTCTAGACGTGCCTTATGTTGGCCCAGAATACTACGTAAACACCGAGAATATAAAGAATTCCGAGTGGATTCGCTACTGGCTGCCCGAGTGGCGTGGCGCTGTATCAAGCAGCGCGGAAGCGTGGAGCAATACGCCGATTCTTGGGTGGATTATTCACGGAAACTTGTATGTTGTTGCAACGTTGCTTATTGGCGTTGCCGAAATAGCATTGCGCAGGTGGAAAACGCTGGTTTTGCACGCGCCTCTTGCGCTTTTGATGGGCGTAATGGTGTTGGCTCCTGCAAACAATTTTGAGCGACACATGCTGCCGATTGCGTTTGTGTTCTTCTTTACGGTTCTAATGTTTATAAGGGATAGCGTTTGCATCTCATGCCGTAATACATGCCGTCAAAGTGATAAAATAAATTGCGATTTGGTGCATGATAGTACGCGCGAGGATTAGCACAACAATACACACTACAAGACACACGAGGATTCGCACAAGAATTGAGGGAGTGAATGGACGAAAACGCTGACTTTCTTACAATTCTTACAAGCGTAAAGCCAGATGACGAACGCAGTGAAGCATGCGAATCTGCCGAAGAATCTAGCGCACAAGGCTTTACACCAAGTTCCACACCAAACTTTACGCCAATGCCATGCGCTCCAAAAAGCGAAGATGCACTCGGAATTTTTGACATTCGAGACGGCAAAATTTTTGACGCATCAACACGCTTGCGATTACACGCGCTAATCGGAACGTGCCTTATGAACGGAATCTACGACAGCCGCGTAAGCGCGCTAATGCACCTCTTGCAATGGCAAGAAAATACGCGATTCGTGGCGATTGCAGGCACGTATAAAACGGAATTGAACGCAAACGACGACAACCCAAATCCAACACCGCAAAACGCAGGCGCGCATGCGGCGCAGAACAACACAGACTCTTTAAGACGCGCAATATGGACGCAACTTGGCGCATGCGGCGCATACGATGCAATAGTTGACAGAGTGCAGCTAGACGCCATTAGCGCGCGTGCAAAAACGTGGAAAATCGGCGGAAAATCGGGGGGAAGCGTCTCGCGCAAAGATGCAGCGCCTTCGCACATAATCATTCTTGCGCTAAGAGAAAACCCAAATCCAACAGCATTAAACAAGATGTGCGAAGTGTTTGAAAAGTCGGGAAAACCCGTTTGCATAAGCGAAGTTGTAGTCGGCGCGCAAAAAATATGCAAAGAAATCACAGCAACACTTGCAGCGCTTGCCGTTGCGCCGTCTGTAACACATTTGCCGCAAATAATCCGCTGCGACGACGTTCTTCCAGAGCGCGCACTTATAGGCGATGAAACCGCCGTAGAAACCTTATACACTAAGGTGTATCAAAGCTTGGCGCCGTACAACCCAGATGACCCGACTTTGCAAACAGTAGACGCTTTCTTGCGATTTGGCGGCGCGCTAGATCAAACTTCGCACAATCTTAACGTGCATCCAAACACAATACGATACCGCTTGCGCAAAGTTGCGCAAACAACAGGCTGGGACGCCACCGATCCGCGAGAAGCATACGTTTTGCAAACTGCGATTACGATTGGGCGCATCCACGATTCTGCGCTCTAAAGCAAAAGCGCCGAAAACAATGTGCTCTAAAAAAGAACACACTATTTTCAGCGCTAAAAAATTACTCAGCTATGCTTGGCTAAAATCACGCAGCAATGCTTGCAATATCCACTGGAACGCCAGGAGCCATTGTAGAGGTAATCGTTACCTTAGTGATGTAACGACCCTTGATGGTTGTAGGCTTCAAGCGGCGAATCTCATCGGCAACAGCCTTGAAGTTCTCTTCAAGAGCCTTATCGTCGAAGGAAAGCTTGCCAAACAGGAAGGAAAGATTGCCCTGACGATCAACGCGGAACTCAATCTTACCGCCCTTAATATCGGCAACAGCCTTTGCAACATCCATTGTAACGGTGCCAGTCTTAGGATTTGGCATCAAGCTACGAGGACCAAGCACACGACCAAGGCGACCAACCTTGCCCATCATGTCTGGGGTTGCAACAACGGCATCGAAGTCAAGGAAGCCACCGGCAACCTTCTCGATAAGCTCGTCATCGCCAACAATGTCTGCGCCAGCTTCTTGAGCCTCAGTAGCCTTTGGGCCACGAGCAAACACCAAAACCTTAGCGGTTTTACCAGTGCCATTAGGCAAGTTCACAACGCCACGAACCAACTGATCCGCCTTGCGAGGATCCACATTAAGGCGCATAACAGCCTCAGCAGACTCGTCGAAAGCGTGCTTTGGCATGCTCTTAAGCAAAGCAATAGCCTCAGCTGGGGTGTAAAGGTTGTTGCGGTCAATCTTCTCAGCCGCTTCACGATACTTCTTAGAACGCTTCACCATTTTTTCCACTCACTTTCAGTCGGTAACGGTAATACCCATCGAGCGAGCAGTGCCCGCGATAATCTTCATACCAGCTTCAACATCTCGTGCAGAAAGATCTGGCATCTTGATTTCGGCGATTTCGCGCACCTGAGCCTTGGTTACAGAACCAACCTTGTGTGTCAATGGGTTCTCGGTGCCCTTAGGAATGCCAGCAGCCTTAAGCAACAAAGCAGCAGCTGGTGGAGTCTTAAGAATAAATGTAAAGGAACGATCTTCGTAAACAGTAATTTCTACTGGAACGATCTGACCCATCTTGTCCTTCGTCTGGTCGTTATAGGCCTTGCAGAAGTCCATGATGTTTACGCCGTGGGAGCCTAATGCAGGACCCAGTGGTGGGGCTGGATTTGCTTTACCAGCCTGAATCTCGAGCTTAATAAGCGCAGAGACTTTCTTTTTTGGAGCCATAATATGGTTCTTCTTTCTTTTGAAGCGGTTAAATCGGCGCCCTAAAACGTTGATATTAAGCCGTTTTAAGGATCCTCCCGCAACTTATATTGCTGTGCTGTGCTAGCGGATTACTCCTCCAGTCACAAGCTTTCCTATTATGCCACTTTGCCGCGACGATTTGGTGACACAAGATGTAGTGTGATTGTACTGAATTTTGGTGTTTTTGTCGTTAGCGCGGTCTAAGCGCGCTAACGTCTTCGCTTGCGTTGAAAGCACACTGTGCTTTCAACCTTAAGCAAGCTCAGCGCTCCGAATTGCTTTTTCGCGCTACGCTTTAAGCGAAAAAGCAGGTCGAAGCGAAAAGCGGCAAGGAATTCGTGATAACCACAAAAACCTTGCCGCATTCAAAACGCATCCGCGACTAATGCGCTAGCAAATCGCTAACCAGCAAATCACGCTAGCAACCAGCCGCATGCGTTAACAAAGTTAACAAAAGAGCCTAGAACTACTTAAGTTCAACAGTTGCGCCGGCTTCTTCAAGAGCAGCCTTAGCCTTGTCGGCATCTTCCTTCTTAGCCTTCTCGAGGACTGGCTTTGGAGCATTGTCAACAATGTCCTTAGCTTCCTTCAAGCCGAGGCCAGTCAAAGCCTTAACAGCCTTGATGACGGCAACCTTCTGAGCACCTGCAGAAGCGAGAACAACGTCAAACTCGTCCTTCTCTTCCTCAGCAGCGCCAGCGGCAGCGGCTGGAGCAGCAGCAACAGCAGCTACAGGAGCAGCAGCCTCAACATCGAACTTCTCTTCAAAGGCCTTGACGAACTCAGAAAGCTCGACGAGGGTCATTTCACCGAAAGCTTCAAGAAGCTCTTCGCTAGTGAGCTTAGCCATAATGGCTTCCTTTCTTACTTGGCCAGACACACCTTGTGCCTTAGAGCCATAACATTTTTATTATTTTTTGGTCTCATGCAGCAAGCTGCAAGGGAATCAAGCGGCCTTTTCCTGCTTCTCGCGCAAAGCGTCGATAGTACGCACTGCCTTGGTTGGCAAAGCGTTGAACAGGTAGGCGGCCTTGGACATGGTGCCCTTGAGCGCGCCAGCCATCTCGGAAAGCAATTCTGGGCGAGACTTGAGGTCTGCCAGCTGCTTGGCGCCTTCGGCATCGTAAACGGTTCCATCTGCGAAACCGCCCTTGATGACGAGGGTCTTATTCTCTTTGGCAAAATCACGCAAGGTCTTAGCAGCCTCAATGAAATCGCCCTTTACAAAGGTGATTGCAGTTGGGCCAGCAAGAAGCTCATCAAGACCTTCAATGCCCGCTTCCTTAGCGGCAATGCGAGCAAGCGTATTCTTAGCCACAGAGTAGGAAGTATCGCGGCCTAGCTTTTCGCGCAGAGAAGAAATCTGCGGAACTGTAAGCCCGCGGTACTCGGTAAGGTAGACAGCGTCGGCGTTACGGAACAAATCCGTAAGCTCTGCAACTACCGCTTCCTTTTCGGGCCTCTTCATGGCGTTCCTTCCTAAATTGGCCGCTGGAATGGAAATAACATATCAAAAAAGCCCTGCGCACAGCAGAGCATCCAAAAAACACATAGTGTTAAAAAGTTTGTGAAAAATCGCAAATCAATCGCAACAATCACTGCTCAACCTGTGCTGGCATGACACATCATTTTCAGGAATCTTGCGACTCCACCAACGGTCTGTGGTTTACGTTGGGCAAGTTTAATACCTACTTGCGACAATGTCAATATTTTTTCGCAAACTTTATATTATTTTATTTAAGATTACTTAATATTACTTAAGATTACTTATTTAAGATTATTTAAGAGCGTACTCAACACGCGCGGTTGCTGGCGACTTATCCCAAACTAATGCGGAAAAATCGCAAGGGAAAAATCGCAAGCAGCCGTACGCATCAAATACGCTCGTAAAATAATTAATTAAATTAATATCTAACTAATATCTAACTTAACTAATATCTAACTAGCAGATTTACAAAACTGCGTTAGCAACAAAGTCAAGAATGAACAAAAGCGAAACAATCCAAAGCATTGGATGCACGTCTTTAGCGCGCTTCTTGCAAGTCATAACTAAGCAGTACATGATGAATCCAGCGGCAATGCCGTAAGAAATCGAGTAAGAGAACGCCATAAACACGGCGGCGAAGAACGCAGGAATAGCTTCGGAAATATCGTCCCAAGCAATCTCCTTTAACGAGCTTGCCATCATGCAACCTACAACTACAAGCACGCCAGCCGTAGCAGCTGCAGGAACAGCGCTAGCAAATGGCGCAAGAACAATCGAAAGCGCAAAGCACACGGAAACAACTACAGAAGTCAAACCAGTGCGGCCACCAGCACCAATACCAGCAGCAGACTCAACGTAAGTAGTTGTGTTAGAAGTACCGCAAATTGCGCCAACCGAAGTTGCAATCGAATCAGCAAACAGCGCACGATCCATCTTGGAGCTAAAGCCAGAGCCGTTTTCCAAAGCCTTCTCATCTGCCTCCGAGAAAATGCCAGTTCTGCGGCCTGTTCCAATAAACGTTCCCAAAGTGTCGAAAGTATCCGACATAGAGAAGGCGAAAATAGTTACCAAAACAAGCGGAATGCGTGCTGGATTAGAGAAGAGAGCAGGGAAACCTTGCGGGCCAAAAATAGCACCAAAGGTGGTTGGAAGCTGGGCAAAAGCATCCGTAACAGAAACGGCATTATTTAGCGAAGTTAAGCCAAGCGGAATACCAATCAAAGAGGTTACAATAATCGTAATAAGCAAGCTTGCGCGAACCTTAAGAACAGTAAGAACAATAGCCAAAACAAGTCCAATAAGGAATAGCCACAAAATAGGATTGTTCATAACCGCAAGACCTGGAATAGCAGCGGTTGGCTTACTCTTAGCGGCGGCTGCAGGATCTTTAGAAGTAAAGGTGATTAAGCCAACGCTCATAATGCCAACGTATGCAACGAATAAACCAATGCCACCACCAATCGCGTGTTGCAACGAAGTTGGGATGGCACGAATAATCATCTTACGAATCTTGGTAACGGTAATAATAATGTTAATTAAACCGCACAAGAACACCATACACATGGCTTCTTGCCACGTAAAATGCAAGCCAAAGCACACTGTGTATGTGAAGAATGCGTTAAGACCCATGCCAGCAGCTTGAGCGTAAGGCACGTTAGCAAACAAGCCCATAACAAGCGTGCCAATAATTGCTGCGATGATTGTAGCGAGGAAAACGCCACCCTTAGGCATGCCAGTTTGGCTTAAAATCATTGGGTTTACAACAATAATGTACGACATTGCAAAGAATGTAGTGAGACCTGCAGTGATCTCCGTTGATACATTCGTGCCGTTTTCTTTGAGATGGAAGAACTTTTCCATAAACTCTCTGTTCCTTGGTTTTACAGCGCAAAAGACCATAAAAAGCGTGGCGAGAGCACTTGAGCAATCGCGGACGCAATTACATTTGGGCATTCACGCAGAGGTTACTGCGACTCGCTCGGCGCGCAAAGCACAAGCCGAACAAACACTCTAGAAAGCTAGCGAGAATTAGAAACGACTCATAGAACTTTGAACAACCGAACAGGTTCGACCTTACGCGCACGTGCTGACCAAAGAAAAATCGCGCAAAAATTATGCAAAAATCGCGCAAAAATCACCCAGAAACCGCGGCAAAAATCACCCAAAGCGGCCAGAAATATAGCGTTCCGCCTCCGCATTGCGCGGATTGTTAAACATAGTGGTAGTATCTGCAAAATACTCAAGATGACCTGGTTTTCCAACAGCCTTAAGGTTAAAGAACGCAGTGTAGTCGGCCACACGCGCAGCCTGTTGCATATTGTGCGTTACAATCACAATCGTGTAATCGCGCTTAAGCTCGTTAATCAAATCTTCTACAGCAAGAGTAGAAATTGGGTCAAGCGCAGAGCAAGGCTCATCCATAAGCAACACTTGCGGATGCACAGCTACAGCTCGCGCAATACAAAGCCGTTGCTGCTGGCCGCCAGAAAGCCCGATTCCTGGCTTATCGAGTCTATCTTTAACTTCGTTCCACAAATTCGCGCCACGCAAAGCCCACTCAACTAGGTCATCGGCGTCTTGCTTTGAAATATGGCGATTATTTAAGCGAACTCCTGCAAGAACGTTTTCTCGAATAGACATTGTTGGGAAAGGATTTGGGCGCTGGAACACCATTCCAACATCTCGGCGAACAGCCACAGGATCCACATCTTTGCCATACAAATCGCGGCCTTCAAGCAACACCTGACCTTCTACGCGAGCGCCTGGAGTAATCTCGTGCATGCGGTCTAAAGTGCGCAAAACCGTTGATTTTCCACATCCCGAAGGCCCGATAAAAGCCGTAACCTTGTTTGGCTCAATGCTTATGTTAACGTCTTCTACTGCTAGAAAATCACCGTAGTAAATGTTCAAATGCTTAACATCAATGCGCTGACCCATTTGCGCCTCACTTTCTAAAATCTATTTCGCTCTGTTTCGACTTATTTCGCATTATTTCGTCTTACTTTGCTTTTACTGAAAACACGCGAGCCACAACTCGCCCAACAATATTCAGCAGCAAAACAATCACAATCAACGCAAGCGCCGCTGCCCACGCGCGCTCCATCGGAATCGTAGTAACGCACGAAGATGGCGCGTTAGCTGGGCAATTCGCCGAAAGCTTTGAATACTCCTGGTAAACGTACACTGGCAAAGTGGTCATTTGCCCGTCAAAAAGATTGAAATTCGTGGATGCAATAAACCCAGCTGCCATTAAAAGCGGAGCCGTCTCGCCAATCACGCGCGCAACAGCAAGAATACAGCCAGAAACAATGCCAGGCAAAGCGGTTCGCAATACGATTTTTGTAATCATGCGCTGCTTTGTAACGCCTAGAGCAAGCGCCGCTTCTCGTAAATCGTTCGGCACAATTTTTAACATTTCTTGACACGACTTAACAACAGTTGGCAGCATAAGCAGCGAAAGCGCAACCGACCCTTCAAAACCGTTGATTGTTCCAGGACCCACAAAAATCGTAAAGCTAGAAAACGCAAACAAGCCAGCCACAATCGAAGGAATTCCGCTCATAACGTCTACAACAAGATTAATCACCCTAGCTAAGCGACTTCCTCTCGCATACTCAATCAAATACACGGAGCACATAATTCCAATCGGAATCGAAATCAGCATTGCGCCAAGCGTAATCTCCAAAGTTCCAATAATGGCGTGCAAAATACCGCCGTAACCGCCTGTTCCAGTTGCAGCGCCACCAACAACATAAGTCATATTATGCGTTAAAAAGTCAAGATTTAATCGCTTAATGCCGTTTGCAATAGTCGTAAAAAGCAAAGAAAGAAGCGGAATTAGCGCAACTATAAAAGACAGGAAGATTAGAACGCGCATAAACGCGTCTTTTCGCTTGCGACTTGCGATTCTAGAGCGCGTTGGGCGGAACTTGTTAAAGTCGATTTTTGGGGATTCGCAGCTATCTTCAATAGTCTGATCAACCCCAACAACCCCAGCTTGTAACGATTGCGAATTTTGCATCATGCACTCGCCTTTCCCGTGATTTTGCGAGCAATAAGGTTTACAGCGAATGAAATAACAAACAGCACCAAACCTGTAGCAATAAGCGCACTAACACCCAATCCGTTTGCTTCTGGGTATTGCGCTGCTATGTTTGCTGCAATAGTTTGGTTTTGTGAAGCTTGCAAAATGTTGAATTTAAAGGTGAATCCTGGAGACAAAATCATAAGAACTGCCATTGTCTCGCCAAGCGCGCGACCAAGACCAAGCATAGATGCGGAGACGATTCCCGACTTTGCAAACGGCAAAACCGCTAGCTTTATCATCTCCCACTTTGTGGCACCGAGTGCGAGCGCACCTTCTTGTTGCAATCGCGGAGCTTGCTGGAAAATGTCTCGCGCCATAGAAGTTATAATCGGCAAAATCATAACTGCCAGAACAATACTAACGGTTGCAGCGCTACGCGAAGGACTTGCCGCAGGTCCTGCAAAAAGCGGAATCCAGCCAAAAATGTGCGAAATAAACTTCCAGAACGGGTATATTGCTGGCACGAGCACCAATCCGCCCCAAAGACCGTAGATTACGGACGGAATTGCAGCAAGCAAATCAACAACACCGCTTAAAAGCGGCACTATTTTTGGCGGAGCATAATGGCTTATAAACAGCGCGATTCCAATCGAAACAAAGAATGCAAAGAGCAGAGCGAGCGCAGACATAAGAACAGTTCCAAAAACCATCGGCGCTACGTAGCTTAGAAAATCATGCGCTTTGCCACCAGTAAAGTCCAAAAATACTTGACTTACTTGGCTTTTGTTTGCGCCTAGAATCGGCCACGCTTGAAACAGCAAGAACAGCGCCACAGCTGTAAGCACCATTAAAATCAGCAATCCGCATAAAAGAGCCACGTTTTTGAACACGCGGTCGGCAAAATGGCCGCTTTTGTTCGCATCCTTACTGATTTCAGTTCTTTGTTTAGAACTCACTCATGCTCCTTTTGTAGTCATTATATAAATGCTATCAGCAGCAATATATTGACTACTCTAAAATCTTTGCAAAATGCTATTTTTACTTGCCAATCGACTGAATTGACTGAATCGACTTGTTAATCCTGCCCATAAGCTTTTCTGGCAAAGGCGCAGTTCCAGCAGCACCTTGAGCCGCAGCCTGGCCATCTTTGCTAACAACGTACGAAAGCCACGACTTTGCAAATCGCGCAGTCGCAGCATCTTTGTACGCATTGCACACAATATCGTAAGAAACTAGCACAATCGGATAAGCGCCTTTTTCTTCCGTTTTGTGGTTTATTTTAACAACAACGCGGTGCTTTGCTTTTGCTGCAGCATCTTCGTCAACCTTTGAATCGTTAACGGTTATAGAGCCACCTTCTGGGCTAATCTGGTTGTAAGAATCTCCCACTTTTACTGCAACAGTTCCAAGCTTTCCAACTTGCGAGAAGTCCGCGTATCCAATCGCTCCGTCTGCCATGCGGATTGTGGAAACAACGCCAGACGTGCCTTTTGCGCCCTGGCCTACGCTATTTGGCCAATTTTCGCTAAGATCGTACGCCCAATCGCTTGGAGCAACGTCTTTTATGTAGCTTAAGAAGTTCTGCGTTGTGCCAGACTTGTCGGACCTGTGAACAACTGTAATCGGCTTATCTGGAAGCTTTAGCTTTGGATTTTGCGATTTAATTGCATCGTCGTTCCAACGCGTAATCTTGCCGTCGAAGATTTTTGCGATTGTAGAAGCGTCCATATTTATGTGCTTTCCAGCATCCGAAACGCCTTTTAGATTAAAGATTACTGCGATTGGAGAAACGTATACTGGAACGTCGAAAGCTGTAGTGCCATTAGCGCAAACCGACTTAGACTTTTCAACTTCGTCGTCGCTTAGCGATTTATCGGACCCAGCCCAAGCTGTGGCTCCCGTCATAAATGTTGTAACTCCTGCGCCTGAGCCAGTTGGATTATAGGCGATTTTAGCGCCAGGATTTTTGGATTGGAATCCTGCAATCCACGCTTCTACAGCAACCTGCTGGGAAGATGCACCAGATCCTTGGAAGTTTCCTACGATTTTTGCGGAAGAATTTGTGGACGGTTGCGAACTGCTTGCAGGAATATTGTCGCCACAAGCCGCAAAGCTTACTAAAGTTGCGGACGCTAACAATCCTGCTGCAATCGCGCGCATATTCCACTTTGTGTTCAATTTGATTGATCGATTTTTTACTGCACTATTTTCTACTGCATTTTTTACTGCATTTTTACGCATATTCTTCATTCCTTTCAAGAAGAATTGCCATTATGCCAGCCAATCTGCGTTTCTCGTATAACCTACCGCAAATTTTCCTCTTAAATTAATTAAACTAATGTTCAAAACTGGCATCTTTTATTTCTTATTACCTTTTTCTTCTATTAACGATGCCAATATTAAGAGGGGGGTAAAAACCTTGCCGCCAAAATCTGATTGAGCTTAGAAAATGGCGGCATTTAGCGCTACTCGCCTTTTGATTGACGGTGCAACGCGTCGGCGACCACATCGGCGTGTTGAATTCTACAAATTTCTAGCAATATTTACCGTCATTTTTGCAGCCGTATCCGCGTATTCGGATATGTCGAAAGTGTGAAACTCCTCGTATTTTGTGTCTGCATTGTCGCTCATTGCGCGCACAACTAACGCTGGAACGTCGTTTCTTGCAGCAACGTGAAGAATCGCAGCGCCTTCCATTTCTACAGCATCCGCTTGAGTTGCCTCAATTACTTCCGCCACTTTTTCGGGCGTGTCTACAAAATATCCACCAGATGCGATTGTTCCCAAAATGTGATTAATGCCCATCTTTGTTAAAACACTGTCTGCTGTTTTAAGAAGATAATCGTCTGAATGGTACTCGTTTGTAAACGGTTTCCACTGACTAATCATGCGCATGTCGGTGTCTAAATATCTTAATGTTTTTCCAAGAACAACATCATTCGTATGCAAATTTTTATTGAGATTTCCTGCAATTCCCGAAAAGATTACAGCCTGCGGCTTGTACGTATCAATTAAATACTGCGCAGTTGCAGCAGCATTTACAAGTCCCATTCCGCCAACTGTTGCAGCAACTTCGATTTTTCCGCCATCTTCGCATTCAAGCACACCGCAAGATACATCTAAGCTGGCGGCTTTATTATGCTTAACATTGCTAAGAGAAGCGGCAATGTGCGCAACTTCTTCTTCCATAGCGCCAACAATGGCGATTTTTGTAAACTTAGGCATTCGTCAAATCATCCTTTAATCTTAATCGTATGTGTTGCATTTAATCTCGCGCGTTGTATTTAATCTCGCGCGTTGCATTGCGTCTAATCAAAAATACGCTTACACAACACATAATAACAAAAGACGCGGTTGCAATTTTTAGCAAAGCGCTGCACGTGAATTCAAACCAAGGATTTGTAGCTGGAACATTCAAAAACTCCATGATTTGATTTTGAAGCGCAATAAATCCAAAGAAAGACGCTATTAGCAAAACGCAAATCGTAGAGCCAACAACAAGACGCCATCCGCGCACAAAAACGCAAAGCACAATCAACGTAATAAACGGAACAATAACGCTAAACCATAGTGCGGAACAGGCAACAACTGTGTAGCCTTTGCTGTGAGTGCCGCGATACCACGCAAACGCCAGAAGAAATGCGCCAGCAAGCAAAAGCGCAAAAATCGCATATCGTGCAATTGGAAGAGCGCGGCTTAAAGCGCCATCTTTATCTTTAGGAAGACTGTTGCGATTTGTGGCTGGCGATTCACACATTTTGCACTCCTTTGTTCAAAAATGCTGACTATTTGAGGATTTATTGTAATAGTTTGTAACTAAAAAAAAACACGGCGTGTCGCCATATAATCGCACTACAGTTTTGTTTGTTTGTGTAGTGCGTTTGTATCAAAAAACACGGAAATTCAGTACAATCGCACTACAGTTCTGCGTGTTTATGTAGTGCGATTGTATGACGACACGCCGTAAATCAGGTACAAACGCACTACACGATTACGCTAAGCGCGGTAGAGATTCGAAATTTTTCGCCCTGAATGAGATGTTTCGCTCGCGCGGTCTAAGCGCGCTCACGTCTTCGCCGCACGTAAAGTCCACTGGACTTTACGTTTGAGCGGCTCAGCGCTCCGAATTGCCTTCTCGCGCTACGCTCTAAGCTCGAAGGCAGGTCGGAGCGAATCAAGACTTAAGTCGGCGAGAAGAAACAGACTGCGCAAGAGTGTTAAGCAAACGCTCGGTATCTTCCCAAGAAATGCATCGATCCGTAATCGACTTTCCGTACTCAAGCTCACTCAAAGGCGCAGGATCTTGGTTTCCGCCTTGCAAGAAGCTTTCCATCATAACGCCTTTAATGCCCTTTTCGCCGTGCGCAAAACGATCCGCAATATCTTGCACAACTTGAATCTGGCGATGTTCATCTTTGCCAGAATTCCCGTGCGAGCAGTCGATTACAACGCCATTAGACGCTACGCAATTCGCTCCAAGCCTCAATCGAACTGAAGCAACGGCAGCTGCAACAGAAGATGCATCGTAGTTTGGCCCCTTGCTAGAGCCGCGCAAAACAACATGACAATCAGGGTTTCCAAGCGTTTGTACAGCGCAAGCGCGTCCAAGATGGTCAATTCCAAAGAAAGTGTGATGCTGGCTAGCAGCTAGGCAGCCATTGACGGCGGCAGTAACAGAGCCATCTGTAGCGTTCTTAAATCCAACTGGCATAGAAAGACCACTAGCAAGCTGGCGGTGAATCTGCGATTCCGTGTTGCGCGCGCCAATCGCCCCCCAGCTAACCGCATCCGCAATAAACTGCGGGCTAGTCGGCTCCAAAAACTCGGTTGCTGCAGCCAAACCAGCGTCCAAAACGCCAAGAAGCGTGCGACGCGCCAAAAGCAAACCCTTGTGAATATCGTGCGTGCCGTCAATATCTGGGTCGTTAATCAAGCCCTTCCAGCCAACTGTTGTGCGCGGCTTTTCAAAGTAAACGCGCATAACAATCAAAAGCTCGCCTTCGAGCTTTGCGCGCAAATCAGCCAAACGAGACGCGTAGTCAAGAGCCGCAGCGGGGTCGTGAACCGAGCAAGGTCCAACGATTACAAGCAAGCGGTCGTCGTCTCCGTTAAGGCATCCGCGAATCTCATCGCGTGACTCGGCAACAATATCTTGCGCATACGGAGAAAGTGGCAACTCGCCAAGAACTTGAGCAGGAGTGGGAAGCGGCTCCAACTCCAACACGCGACGGTTGATTATGCGATCTACGCCAACCTGGTCTTCCCAGCGCTCGAATTTAGACGAGTCAAGCGGATTCATGCCGTTTTCAACAGCTTGCTTGACTGCGCTTGAAATGCGCTGATCAGGCGTAGATTCCATTTGTCACCATCCTATAAAATAAGCTGCGCTAAATGTGGAAGCGTTTGACGTAATTACAAAAGCACTACAAGTTTATGTAGTCGCTCCGACCTGCCTTTGTGCGTTACGCTCTAAGCGAAAAAGGCAGATCCTGTCGTTAGCGCGGTCTAAGCGCGCTAACGTCTTCGCAGCGCAGAAGCAATTGCAATGCTTTATAGGGGTACTTCGCAAAGTCATCAGTCAAAGCGCGTGCGCAGAAGCAATGCTTCTGCCTTAAGCGGCTCGGGCGCTTTGGAGTAGCTTAAGCGCCCAATGCGCTTAAGCTAAGCCACTGCATTCGCGCGGTCTACGCGCGCGAATGTCCTCGCTTGCGTTGAAAGTCCACTGGACTTTCAACCTGAGCAAGCTCGGGCGCGCTCGAGTAGGCTAATTTCCTAGTGAAATTAGCCTAGGCGAGCGCGCCCATTGGGTCCCACGCCGGTAAAACAATTGCTGGTTCTTCTAGTGCTTTCTTATATTCTTCTGGCAAAAGAGCCTTAGGCACAGCAACCTCGTACACGTACTCAGTAAACCAATCGTCGCTCATAGTAAAGTAACCCTTGTCGGCAATCTCTGGCCCCCAAGAGTTCTCAACACGCCAGCGGCGAGTAGTCGTGCCGTCATCCGCAACATCAACTCCAGCAAACGCCATAGCATGATTCATAGCCGAATCAGCAAAACGCACTCGCTGCTCCTTGTTCAAATCAAAATCAACGCCATAAACGCGATCGTACTCAAACAAATCCGTAGCCCACGCGCCATTATCGCGATCCATCATAGGGTGGCAATCCGCACCAAACCAAACTGGAATACCCTGCTCAACAAGAATCTTACGCACGCAATCCTTCATAAACTGGTTTGGCACGTTCAAATATTCCGTAGCATCTCCGCCAGCAACATTGCCCAAATGCTCAATCGCAATCTTCTTGCCCTTTGGATGCTCCGCACGTGGATCGTCCACCAAGCAAACATAGTCTTCCAAACCAGCAGTAACGTACTTCTTCCAAAACTCAACTGGCGTAATTTCGCCATCGCGATGGAACTTTCCGTCCTCGTCTGTCCACTCCCAATCGAAGCTCTTTGGCGGCTCACCCAAGTGGATTGTAAGAATCCTATGACCCGCAGCCATAGTCGTCTCAATAATATTGTCAATGTCGGCAGCGTTGGCATACATATGAGCCACAGCCGTGTGCAAAAGCTTTTTAAGCTGAGTATTCATATCTCCAGTGTCTTTAGAAGACTCTGTTTCTGGATACAAATCCTTAGGAACAGCACCATACTTCTTATAGACGTTCATAGCCATAGTCCACTGACCGCCGTCACCCATAACGTCACTGAGCAAATGCTGCAATAAACGAGAATCGGAAGGCTCTCCAGAGCGAACAAGAGCCGCAACATCCTTTAAGAAGTAGTTGATTCGCTCAAGCTTGTCGAAGTACATTGCGTAATTTTGCGAAAACTCAAAATCTTTAACTTTAAGCGATTTTTTAGCAACAAATCGCGCAACATTCAAAGAACTAAATAACCAGCAGCGACCAGAATGATCCTGATGCCTTGCGTCGCCATTATCCACAACCGTTGAGAATCGGCGCTGCAGCAGGCGAGCGCGGTCGTAGTTTCGCGCCACTTTTTCGATTCCTGCAGCCGTAACGCCGTTCATTGCCAAACGATTCAATGGATTTGCGTCAAAATCGTCACGCAAACCTTGCAAAGCTTCGGCACTTAATTCACAGATCTCAGTCACTGTATAACCTTTCTTGTTTTTCTTGTTTTATGTTTATTTTTTATAGTTTATTTTAGCTTTTTTCGCAAATCTTGCGGCTTGCTTGCGATTTTTCCGCGCAAATCACTCATCCAAATCACGCCGCGCGCATCTACGCCAGAAATTCACGACTCTTGAACTCACGACTCCTGCGCAATCGCCTCTTCCACTTGAGCTTGTGCATCTTTTCTAGCCTGCTTTTGAGCATCCGCATCTCTACGCTCCGAAGCAACATCACCTGCAGAATCGCCAGAATTGCCCTGCTTGCCAGATGCATCTCCAAAGTCAAATCCCGAGAATGCGTTTGCAAACAAAGACCTAAGCTCAGTAACGCGCTGCGTGATTTGCGCTTCCCTATGCTGCAACTGCGTTAAGCGCGCCGTCATGCCGTCCAGCTCCTTCTGAGCCGCAGCCCTACGCTCTTCCACCTGAGCCGTAGCATCTTGCATAGCTTTGCGAACGATTTGCGCAGCCTGAGCATCCGCATCCTTATGCGCTTGAGCAGCATAATCATCCGCATCTTGATGCACTGTTTTCGCTCGCGCAACAAGCGCATCCGCCTCTTCTTGCGCAGCACGCTCACGCTCTTTTAGACCAGAAATAAGCTCGTTCACCTTTTTTGTGGCCTCTTCTTGCTGAGCGGCAATATCGTTTCTAATTTGCTCAACTTCTGCACTAACTTGGCTAAGAGTACGCGTGCGCTCAACTTGCGCTTCGTCTGCAATCTCTTGGGCTTTTGCAGCTGCAGCATCCGTGATTTCTCCAGCCTTGCGCTGAGCATCCGCCATCATCTTTGTTGCGCGCTCTTGCATATCTGCAAGCTTCTTATTTGCTTCTGCTAAAGCCGATTCAATTTGATCATTCGTTTCTGCTTTAGCATGTGCGATTTCCGCGTTTGCAGCCGACCTTTGTTCCGCGATTTTTTGCGCTGCATCCGCCTTTAGCTGTGCAATTGCGCGTTCTTGCTCGGATTTTTCGGATGCCATTCGCTTCGTGTGCTCTTCACGCGCATTGTTGATTTCTAGCGTTGCAGCATCTTTTTGTGCATTAACATCTTTACTCGTTGTTTCGCGCAAACGCTCTGAATCCTCTTTCGCAGCGCTTGTCATCTGATTTGCCTTATTGCTTGCCGTAGAAAGCAGCGTATCTGCCTTAGTTTGCGCTTCTTGAAGCAAATGTTCCGCGTCTAATTTTGCATTATTCAGTAAAGTTCCTGCCTGAGCTTGAGCCGTCTTTTTAATAGACGCAGCGTCTTGCTTTGCACGCTCAATTAATTGCGCACTAGTTTGCTCTGCCGAAGCAAGTAATTGTTGCGCATTTGCGCCCAAAGATGCAAAAGTATTTCCGCTTTTTGCGCGTTTTACATTATTTTTTTCTTCTTGCAATTGTGCTTGCAATTGAAGAATAGATTCGTCACTAGATCGCACTTGTTCACGCAAACGCGATATTGTGCGCTCATAGTTGGTAAAGGCTTCGTTGACTTTATCTTTGTCGTACCCTCGCAAAGCAGTTGGGAAACGATCTGGCACCATGTTTATTCCTTTCACAAACCCCCGCACGACTACTACTTATCGTGCACACTCCATCAGCAATAACACTATCACTTTAGTTGCTAAAACACTCGAGCGTGTCGCGCAAACTACTTGAGCAATATTCCCGAAGACGAAGGTTTCATATAGTAATTTACAGCTTCGCAAATTATGCTTTTTCCAGCTTTTATTTGCGCGTCCAATGGCAGCCCGTGGCGCGCATCATGCAACGCAACCACTGGCGGAAAACTTACAAACCCTGCAATTATGTGCTTTTTAGAATTATTCGACGCCCAATCTAGCAATCTATAAAACAGCGAATTGCAAACATATGTTCCTGCATCCGAGCTTAGCGTAGACGCAATCCCACTATGAGCAAAATCGTTTAGAATCATTCTTAGCGGCAGCCTAGTCCAGTACGCAGCAGGCCCATTTTCAACGATTGATACGCTTTGAGGAGTGTGGTTATCTACGTCTGGCTTATTTGCATCCATTATGTTTGTAGCGCATCGTTCTAGTTGCACTCCACGAGCCGCGTGCTTTACGCCTGTTGCAATTACAATATCCGCGTCTTGCGCGTTAATCGTTTCTAAAAGATGCGGCCAAGCATTTGCAAAGCTGATTGGCAACATTACAGACGTGATTTTTACGCTAACATCTTCTGGAAGATCAAAATCCGCAAGCAAATCGCCATTTTTGGCGTGTTCAAGAACTAGCGGCACTTCGTGCGAAGGATTTATGCTTAAATCCTCGTATGGCCCAAACCCAGAAATCACTACGTTAATTTGATTCATAACAATAGCTTTCTATAGCTTTCTAACAATAGCTTTTACTTGTCTTTAACTACAAGCGCAAGCAATCGTCCTTCGTGAGATTTTCCTGCAAGACCAGCGCGCCTGTGAGAATACCATAATGGATTTTCCAGCGTACACATTGGGTTTTGCAACGCCTTAAGGCGACTTTCCAGCGCTTCGCCTTCGCCGTCTACCTTACAAATCGTTTGCAACTCTTCATCTTTAGCCAAATATTGTGTGGCAGCAGTAACACGCGGCAAAGCGTCGACAATGTTTGCAACTCCTGCAAGCGCTAAATCAATGCGAGCAGCTTCTGCAATATCAATTCCAAGTCCACCAAAACGCGTTTGCGTTACAGTTTGTGGGTATCGGCGTTCAAAGTCGCGCGCGATTTCTTCGCCAACTTCGTAGCAATCACCACAAATGCATGGCCCTAAAACAGCTGTTATATTCGAGCGTTCGGCTCCCTTTTCGCACATTGCTTCAATAACAGAATCAAGCACGCCAGCCATTAAGCCTTTTCTGCCACAATGCGCTGCAGCAATTACGCCAGATTCACTATCTGCAAGCAAAACTGGCAAGCAATCTGCAGCAAACATTCCTAAAGCAAGCGAGCAAGCAGTTGAAACTTGCGCGTCCGCTTCGATTTTAGCGTGTGAATCTGCAAAACCTGTAGCATCAAATCCGTACGGAGTGTTCCACGAATCAACTATTGAATCTGCATCAAAAACGCTATTTCCGTGAACTTGGCTAACAAGGCACAAGTCAGATTTAAGCGCGCGTTGCAAAGCGCAACGGTTGCTAAACACAGATTTAGCATCGTCACCAGCTTTGCCACCTAAGTTAAGCGACGCAAACGCACCTTCGGAAATTCCACCTAATCGTGTTGTAAAAACAGCATGAGCGCGTGCTCCAAGTGGCACTGGAATTGTCACTGGAATTGGCAAGCCATCTTCGTCTTCATGCGCAAGTGGCATTCCTGCTACGCTAGTTTCTTGCATATTATTCGCTTTCGTTTTGTCTTATTCGTTTTGTCTTATTTGATGCAACAACTTATTTTATGTAAAAGTTAATCACAATTAGACTAACCCAAATAAGCTAATTCTTTATCGCTTAATTGCAAATCTGCAGCCTTTAAGCTATCTAAAATCGTAGCTGGCCTATGCGCGCCTGGAATAACAAAAACATTGTTTCCCTTAGCAAGCTCCCAAGCCAAAACAACCTGTTGATAGCTAACGTTGTGATCATTTGCAACTTTGCGGAATGGGTCAAAAAGATGTTCGTCATACGGGTGACGGAACCCTCCAAGCGGACTCCAGCAAACAAACGCAATTCCAAGCTTCTTGCAATATTGCAACGTGTCTTCGTTTTCTAGATGCACTGGAGAATACTGATTTTGAACAGCAACAAGATTTTCTCCCAAAATCTCACGCGCAATGTCAATCTGCTCAACAGATGCGTTAGAAATGCCGATTTCTCGCGCGACTCCCTCATCAAGCAGCTGTTGCATTGCTTCAATCGACTCGTTGTATGGAACTTCTGGATCTGGCCTGTGGAAGTAAAGCAAATCAATCGTATCTACGCCAAGAGCCATTGCAGACTCTTTAGCGTGCGCAATTAAATGCTCTGGCTTTCCATCTTTACCCCACGTTGGCTTGCCATCTGTAAAGTTGCGGAAGTGACCGACTTTTGTTGCAACAAGAATCGAAGACTTGTCTCCATTCCAGCTATCCAATGCCTCGCGCACAAGCTTTTCGCCAGTTTGCTCCTCGCCGCCCGAGCAATAATACGCCCATGCCGTATCTATATGCGTGCATCCAGCGTTTAGAGCCGCGTGGATTGTTTCAATGCCCATACTGTGTCCAAGATTGTTTTCAATCGTTAATGGCATCTCGCCAAAGCCAATAGCTGTAGTGTTAAACGATCCTATAGTGCGATTCATGGCCATTTTGCTCCTGTTCAAATACTTCAAATGTTTCAAAATGCCCCCAAGCGCAAAAAGCAACTTGAAGGCATTTAGATTTTTTATTTTATATGACTAGGCGCTTATGCGCTTGCGTCTTTATCTTGCGATTAGCTTGCGATTAATCCTCGTCAAATGGGTCAAAATCGCGGCGGATTCTGCGACGAGGGCGCTCAGAGCGCTCCTCGCGAGCAGCGCGGTACTCATCGTAGTGATCGTCGTCTGCAGCGTAGCGCAAATTGCGGTCGCTCACTCTGCGATCCGATCCGCGACGAGGACGCTCTGCGCGGTCGTCTGAACGATCGGAACGCTCTGCGCGCTCGCTTGAGCTATCATCTCGGTCGTCATAGCGATCGTCGCGAACGCTACGGCGGCGAGGACGGTCTTCATAATCGTTGTTATCGTAGCGATCGCTTCTGCGATCATCCCTTCTAGAAGAGCGTTCATCGTAGCGGCTGGAACGATCAGAACGATTTTCCCTATCGTCATAGCGCGAATCGCGATCATCGCGAACGCTACGGCGGCGAGGACGATCATCTCTATCTCCTCTGTCTCCACGATCATCCCTATCGTCGCGTGGAGCACGCCTACGGTCACTTCTGCGATCATCCCTATCTTCACGATCTTCGCGAGATCCACGACCACGGTTTTCACGAGGCGCTGGCGCCGAAGACTCTTGATTTTCAAAACCTGGAATTGCCAAAGAGATCTTGCCGCGCTCGTCTACGCTTTGCACGATTACTTCTACGGTATCTCCCTCTTTAAGCACATCTTCAACGGTGTCGATGCGCTCACCGTTAGCAAGATTACGAATCTGGGAAATATGTAACAGGCCGTCGCTTCCAGGAGTCAAGTTTACGAAAGCACCAAAGCTCGTAGTCTTAACAACCTTGCCAGTAAAAGTCTCGCCAGCCTTTGGAATACGTGGATTTGCAATAGAATCAATGATTTCCTTAGCCTTTTGAGCAGCTTCGCCACCTTCGGAAGAGATGTACACAGTACCGTCATCTTCAATAGCAATCTCGGCACCAGTTTCTTCTTGAATCTGGTTAATCATCTTACCCTTAGGGCCAATTACTTCGCCAATCTTATCTACAGGAATCGTAGTTGTAATAATGCGTGGAGCAAATGGGCTCATCTCTGCTGGGCAATCAATGCACTCGTTAATCACTTCAAGAATAGTCGTGCGCGCCTCGTGAGCTTGCTGCAAAGCAGCAGCCAAAATGTCTGCTGGAATGCCATCAAGCTTAGTATCAAGCTGCAAAGCAGTAATAAATTCAGACGTACCAGCAACCTTAAAGTCCATATCTCCAAACGCATCTTCTGCGCCAAGAATATCGGTCAAAGTCTTAAAGATGTGCTTGCCATCAACGTCTCCCGAAACCAAGCCCATAGCAATGCCAGCAACTGGAGCCTTCAAAGGAACGCCAGCAGCGAGCAAGGAAAGCGTAGAAGCACACACAGAGCCCATAGACGTAGAGCCGTTGGAACCAATAGCTTCCGATACTTGACGAATGGCGTATGGGAACTCTTCGCGGCTTGGCAAAACTGGCACTAAAGCCTTCTCTGCCAAAGCACCATGACCAATCTCGCGGCGCTTTGGAGAACCAACGCGACCCGTTTCGCCAGTGGAGTATGGAGGCATCTCGTAGTTGTGCATGTAGCGCTTGGTTTGTGGGCCAGAAAGCGCATCCACTTGCTGCTCCATCTTAAGCATGTTCAAAGTAGTTACGCCCAAAATCTGGGTTTCGCCGCGCTGGAAGAGCGCAGAACCATGAACGCGAGGAACAATATCAACTTCTGCACTAAGCGTACGAATATCGCGCAAGCCGCGGCCGTCAATACGGTAATCTTCCGTCAAAATACGACGACGAACAATCTGGCGCTGCAACTCCTTGAACGCATTGCCGAGTTCCTTTTCTTTCTCGGCTTCGTCCATATCAGTAAACTCTTGCGCAATCGCCTCGCGCACGCCTTCTTTAATCTCCGCAATGCGGTCTTGGCGTGGAAGCTTTTCTGCAATAGAAAGAGCCTCGTTCAAATCAGCATGAGCAATCTCATCGATTCTTGCATAAAGCTCATCCGTATACTCTGGGAACAGCTGGAATTCCTTGGTTTCCTTAGACGCAATTCGCTTCAACTCATTTTGCGCTTCGCAAATAACCTTAATGAACGGCTTTGCGGCTTCTAAGCCTCCAGCTACAACTTCCTCATCTGGCTTAATTTGACCCTCATTATAAATCAAATTCCAAGCATTCTTACCAGCGCCAGCTTCAATCATTGCAATCGCAACATCGCCATTTTCAATAACGCGACCAGCAACAACAATCTCAAATACAGCACGCTCACGCTCACTCCAACGAGGGAATGCAACCCACTGGCCATCAATCAAAGCCAAACGCACACCAGAAACTGGACCTTCAAATGGCAAACCAGAAATCATAGTAGAAGCAGATGCAGCGTTCAAAGCAATAACGTCGTAAGCATCATCTGGATTAATTGCCAAAATCGTTTCTACAACTTGCACTTCGTTACGCAAAGTGTGTGGGAAAAGCGGGCGCAACGGGCGGTCAATAATACGGCACGCAAGCGTTGCCTCATTTGACGGGCGTCCTTCTCTGCGGAAGAAAGATCCTGGAATCTTACCAGCAGCGTACATTTTTTCTTCCACATCCACAGTCAGTGGGAAGAAATCGTAGTTTTCTTTTGGACTAGATCCTGCAGTCGTCGTCGACAAAATCATGGAATCATCATCCAAGTATGCGGCAACAGCACCGTCAGCCTGCTGAGCGAGGCGACCAGTTTCAAAGCGTAGCGTACGCTTTCCAAATGAACCATTATCAATAACGGCTTCTACAGCCTTAATTTCGGGACCCTCCACGGGTTCCTCCTTTTCTTAACTTACCTAATCAACCAACATGCGTCGTCATTGGCAGACTCGCTTTTTTGTTACCTTTACCTAACATCCGCGCGAATCTTTGCAAAATGCATAACCAACATTTCGTAGTTTTTTGTTTCGGTTACTTCAATCATCCATATTCAATTATGTTTTATTCTTCAGTTATAAATCCCACAAACTTAAGAACTTGCTAAAACTAAATCACTTAAATCTTAAATCGCTTAAATACTAAATCATTTAACCTTAAATCAATTATTCTTAAATTATTTAGCTTAGAATCTAAATCGTTAATCTTAAATCTTCAAACTTAAATCTTCAAACCTCAAATTCAGCCATTTAATCAAGCTTTTTAATTCTACTTCAAACACACTAAATTCACTAGAATTGCATAAACAATACGCATAAATACAGATGCATAAATACAAAAGCCCGAGCTTACGCTCGGGCAAAAAGACTTATCGACGCAATCCGAGTCGATCAATCAAAGAACGATAGCGATTAATGTCTACGCGCTTCAAGTAATCAAGAAGACGACGACGGTCACCAATCATGAGCATCATACCACGACGAGAGTGGTGATCATGCTTGTGTTCCTTCAAGTGATCGGTAAGGTCGGAGATGCGCTTGCTGAGCAAAGCAACCTGAACCTCTGGGGAACCCGTGTCACCCTCGTGCGTTGCGTATTCGTTGATAATGTTCTTCTTATCTTCAGCCGTTAATGCCACGGCGTCCTCCTTATGTAGTTACTGCGCGGTGCCGCATCCTTTAATACAGCGCTTGCAAATCCGCGGGCGTTACACGCCGAGTTTCAATGTTACAACTATGCCCAAACAAGCTTATAAAGCCTACATAGCAGTAATAAATCCACCAAAAATCACAACAAGAATCGCAAGAACTTCAATAGCGTAAAACATTATTAACGAAGCCCAGCTGCAAGTCAAAACGTTTAATCGCGACTTTTTAGGAACCATTACAAGCAATCCAACAAATAAAATCGCATAAACAGCAACGCCAAATCCAGCAGAGATTATTCCAAGATTTGCAGCATTTGCAAGTCCACTTGCTGACCCATAAACAACGTATGTTGAATACCAAAAACTTAAGCGCAACAAGCATAATCCGCTAATAAATTGTTCAATCGTTAGAAAAACAACAAACAAGAATCGCCAAAGCCATCTACTAGACTCAATTAGCGCCATTGCCAAAGCTGTAGCGGTTGCAACTGTTGTAACCCAAGCAATAAACACAACTCCCTGCGCAGATAATCCAGAAAAATTCTTAACAACCCAAGCAGTGTGTTGAACTGCCAAAGTTCTACCTGCCCAATAAGGAACAACAACCGCTACAAGAAGAATCGCAAAATAAAGCACCCAACGCTTAGGATTTGAGTGGCGCTTGGAGATATCTGCTATAGAAAGCTCCGACTCCAATTCGCCAGGCAACTCAAGGGTTTCATCTGCGTTAGCATTAGCAGCATTAGCGTTTGCTTTACGCTGATCCATCTCTTGCACTCTCCTTTAACGTGCTAAACTCTTAGTGCTGATTAGACTAGATTAAATTTGTTACAACAAATCTAGTAACGGCAAATCTTAGTGAATACCTTACCAGCCACATTCCCCTATCTAAAGCGTGCAATATAATGATACTCCACGCGATTGCAACAAAATGCGCAATCACAAACAGATTTAGGTACACACATGGGTTTTATTCATTTTATTCTTAACCTTCTTAAAGATCCGCGCTCTGCTATAGCTGGCTGGATTGCTATGGGAACTGCACCCGCACTAGGATTGATTTTTCTAATCATCTTTATTGAAACAGGCGTTGTGTTCTTCCCATTCTTGCCTGGCGATTCCTTGCTTTTTGCTGCTGGATTCTTTGCAGCACCAGATGCACAAACAGGTAAAAGCTCGCTTCCACTTGCGATTTTGCTCGCCGTTGTTTGGATTGCGCCCATTATTGGTGACCAATGCAACTACTTTATTGGCCACTTTTTTGGCAGGCGAATCGTTGAATCAGGCAAAGTTAAGGCCTTAACACCAGAACGCATTGCTAAAACAGAGCAAATGATTGATAAGTGGGGACCAATTGCCGTGTTCTTAGGCAGATTCTTCCCATTTATACGCACATTTATGCCATTTATTTCTGGCATTTCTGGCATGCGCTGGACTCGTTTTACTCCTTTTTCTGTTCTTGGCGGAATAGTGTGGTCATCGCTTTTTACTCTTCTCGGCTACTTCTTTGGCAATATTCCTTTTGTTCAAAAGAATTTTGAGCTTGTTATAGTGGCGATTTTGCTTATTTCTCTTGTTCCAACTTTTATTGGGCTTTACAAAGCTCACGCTGCCAACAAAGCCAAAAAACGCTTAGAAAACGAAGCGCACCAGAATTAGCTTAACAAAATAACTTAAGCAAAATAACTTAAGCAAAATTAATCGTGTTTTACAACACTCCATCACTTCTAGCGTTGTACTTTTACGCATTTTGTAGTACAGTGTGCAGAGTTGTGTAAAACATTGGGGCTATAGCTCAGTTGGTAGAGCGCTTCGTTCGCATCGAAGAGGTCGTGGTTTCGATTACCATTAGCTCCACTAAGCCCACTGCATTCATTCCACCGCAGTGGGCTTTTTCTTTGCAAATCCTAAGCACCGCTGTTATCGAATGCGTTTTCAATCGAATCGATTAGCGGATCTGCCTGGCTCATTATGCTCTTAACTCTGTTATCAACGTTTTTATTTTGCGACTTCAAAGACCGCGCTAAATCCAACGCATCGTCAAAAATCTTTTCAACAATATCTTGATTTACGCCATCTGCCTTAAATTGCGCACTCCAAGAGTTCAGGGACTCAAACACAATCTCACTTGCATCTATTTTTACAATCTCATTTTCGTTTTTCTTTGCATTTTCAACAAAAGCGCGCAACTTTCCAGCATACTCTCGCACTTTAGGCTTTGGCTTAGCTTGCGAATAGTTTGTAAGATCTAAGTAGCCTTTGCCAAGCGTGGAATACATTAACGCTGACTCATAATCCTTTGCCTTAACACCCTTTAGCGCCTCTTCAAACCACTTTGCAGACTGTTCAATACGTTCCTTTCTATTCGCACTACTTGATTCTTCTTTATCTTTAACACCGTAATACCAATACGCTTTTCCAACAGATAAGCATAATTCATACCAATCTTCGGATTTTTTAAGATCCGACTTGTACTTATTAACAAACGACGTAAAATCTTCTCTTTCGCTTGCACTCCATCGAAAATCTTCAATCTGGTTTACTAAAAGTCGCAACGCTGGCTGAATGGATATAGGCTGAACATTTGCATTAAAAAGCTTTACTTGTAAAGACATAGCTTTGTTAACATATTCAACAATTTGCTTAGAATCTGTTGATTTTGCAGCCTTAGACATGTACTTTTTATATTCTTGTACACTGCTTGTTATGTTGCTAGCGTTCTTGTTTTTTGTAGGGATATTGCCGCTTTTTACATATGAGCGCAGTTCGCTTACTTTTGCTCTACTTGCGTTTGTTATTACGGATTTACAAGCAAATGCAAAAACAATACATCCAATAAATGCCATTAAGACGCAACAAACAATCTTAAAAATATTTTTCTTGCCATTTTTAACACCATTTTTCTTGTGTCTTTTGCCAATATTTTGATTACCACTTTCCACGCGCAATCGCGCTCTAGCACGGCTGCTACGACTTGCATCATATTTTTTGCTAGTTTGCGCACCTCTTGCACGCCTTTTATTGCGCAAAACAAGACCAGATTCTCCCATATTTGACTCAACTTTTTCGCCAAATTCTAAATCTTCTAAACAATCTTTTAGCGCTTGAGAAAACTCCGCACAATCTTCGTATCGATCCTTTGGATTATGCGCCAATGCGCGCATTAACACATATCGCACACCACTATCGCAATCGTCGCAGCTCAAGTCGAAGTTAGTAAGCGGATGCGATTTATTAGAATCCTTAAAATCTAAAGTCTGATTACTAGAAAAACTAGAAAAATCGGAATTGTTAAAACTTAAAGAGGAATCGGAATGATTGGAACTCTCGCAATAGCATGTACCCGTAAGCGCGTAAAACAACGTTGCTCCAAGCGCATAAACGTCTGTAAAAACGCCGATTTTAGCATCCTGCTCAAAAAGCTCGGGAGCTGCAAATCCACATGTTGCAAAACGCGCATCTTGCTTAAATCGACTTGGTTGCACCAAAACACCATCTTCGCCTTTAAGCTCTAATGCAGAGCCAAAATCAATTAGATGCACACTAGAATCATTAGAAATCATAACGTTAGAAGGCTTTAAGTCGCAATAAACAACAGCTGGATTTAACGAGTGAAGATATTGCAATAATTCGCATAGCTGGATTCCTAAAGCGCATACTTGACTAGGAGCAATAACTCCGCTTTGCGCAATAATCGTTTTTAGCGAACTTCCTTCAACATAGTCGCGAACTGCGTACGCTCTGCCATTTTCCTCAAAAAAATCAACAATTCTAGGGATACAAGGATGATTGCAATGATTTAGAACCTCTACTTCTGCTCGAAGCGATTGCAAAATCAAAGCTTTTTTATCACTATCTAGATGCTCATCAGACGTTTCTTTAACAGCCCATTTTTTGTGTAAAACATTATCTACAGCAAGATAAACGCTAGAAGTTCCGCCCGAACCAAGCTTTCCCAAAAGCTGATATTTTCCACCTACACAAACCATATTTACCGCACTTTCATAAAATCAAACCGATAATAATCCTGTGCGCTAAACTCTATGCACTAACTCATGCAAAGAAAAGACTTAATGGAAAATGTGTACCAAAGCCATCAAAGCCCTAGAAAAATAAGGGAAAAGTTATCCACATTGCTATCGTTGCTTGCGTTGTTATAGTTGCTAGCATTAATCACACTAATCAATGTCTGCGCCAAGAGCAGTGAGCTTGCCTCTAAAGTCGGCATAACCGCGGTCAATAAGCGAAATGCCCTTAACGTTAGATGGCCCCTTAGCTGTAAGAGCGGCAATAAGATGACTAAAACCGCCACGCAAATCTGGAACATCAATATCTTGACCAGTAAGAGGCGTTGGCCCAAAAATCACAGCAGAATGCTTGTAATTGCGCTGCTGGAATCGGCAAGGAAGCGAACCTAAGCACTCGCGATACAGCTGAATCATTGCGCCCATTTGCACAAGCGGCTTCGTGAAGCCAAAACGATTCTCATACACTGTTTCATGCACAATGCTCAAGCCTTTAGCTTGCGTTAAAGCAACAACAAGCGGCTGCTGCCAATCTGTCATAAAACCAGGGTGAACGTCAGTTTCAATAGCAACTGGATGCAAGTCTCCACCTGGATGCCAGAATCGAATACCGTTATCTGCAACATCAAATTGGCCGCCAACTTTGCGGAACACGTTTAAGAACGTCATCATTTCTGGCTGAGTTGCGCCTTTAATAAACACATCTCCGTGAGTCGCAAGCGCCGCCGAAGCCCAAGATGCCGCCTCAATCCTATCTGTTAAAGCAGTGTGATTGTAACCTTGAAGCTTATCAACGCCCTCAATCCTAAACGTGCGATCAACGTCTACAGAGATGATTGCGCCCATTTTTTGCAAAACAGCCACCAAATCCATAATCTCTGGCTCGATTGCTGCACCCGAAAGCTCCGTTTTTCCTTCTGCAAGAACAGCAGCAAGAAGAGTTTGCTCAGTGGCACCAACCGAAGGGTAAGGAAGGTGGATTTTAGTTCCGTGCAAACCGTTTGGAGCAGTAATGTGAATACCGTCTTCGTGGTCTTTGTTTACATTTGCGCCGAGCTTGCGCAAAGTTTCAAGATGGAAGTCTATAGGACGCCCACCAATATTGCAGCCGCCAAGCGCTGGAATAAAAGCCTCGCCAAGCCTGTGAAGAAGCGGGCCAGAAAAAAGAATCGGAATACGAGAAGACCCCGATAACGTGTCTACGTCGGCAACGTCTGCAAGTTGAACGTTGCTTGCGTCGATGCTAACAACGCCTGCAGCACCATCAACGCTTACATTTACACCGTGCAATCGAAGCAAATCCGAAACAACGTGAACATCTCTAATCTCTGGAACATTCTTTAACACGGATTTTCCAGGAGCTAGGAGCGCTGCAACCATCGCCTTGCTAACAAAGTTTTTTGCGCCACGAACTTTAATCGTTCCGTTAAGCGGCTTGCCACCTTCTACATGTAAAACGTCTGCAGCGTCGATGCCGCTTTCGTTATGTTCAGCCGTGTTTTGCGCAGACACATTTACCTCTTTCGTTTGCAACTAAAACTAATAACTATAATACCGATACGCGTGCCAATCGCATGTAAACGACGTTGCAATCGCACAATAATCGCGTGCTATTTTGCAACTATAGACCGCCATCTTCTTAAGATCCTTGCAAAAAGTGAAGGCTTTTGCAATAGGTCCACTTCTGGCAAATCGTGGCTACAATCCGCGTTTAATCCATATGTGTACGCTTTTTTAGACGATGCTTTGCCAACTAAATCGCCAAATTCCAGCATTTGCGTTCTAGGCTCATAAGGGTGACGAATGTCGAACTCAAGAAGCCTTGCTCCGCATTTAGAAGCCACTGGCCCATAAGACGCAAAACCGCACGTTGCAGTGGCCATTAGAAGCATGCCAGAATCCTCGCACCTGCCAGCAAACGCGTTTCTGTGATCGTGCCCTGCGCAAAAAGCAAAAGCACCAATCTTTTGCAAAATATTGTATTCCCCACTGTCTTTATCTGGGCAGCTCACGCCTTCTCCAAGATACCCATCTGGCAAAACGCGATTATCGTCTAAAGCGTAGTATTTTCCAGCAAAACGCCTGTAGCCTTCGATAGCGTTTTCTTTAGCAGCGCAATCTTTAGGAACTTCGCGTAGTAAATCGTAGTATTGCGGAAGAGGAAAATGCTGAAAAACGCAGAATTTTGGCGGCAAAAAGTTTGGCAAATCCGCTAAAAAGTCAAGTGCCTTGTTGGAAGGGCTTCCGTAGCCGCCGCGCTTTTCATAATCGCCAGAATCTACGAGCACAATAGAAAATACGACTTTTTCTTGATTTACGTCCATAACAGGCAAAGCAAAAGTTCCTGCTTTGCAAGGAAATATGATTTGCTTTGGCAAAATGCTTTTTGGAAGAGACATTGCGGATCCGCTAGAAAATGCTTCATCGGTTTGCTGGCGATTCAAGCATCCCGAAAACTCTTGATACAACGAATCCAGCTCCGCGTTACTTAATCCGCACTGAAAATCGTGATTCCCGTACGTTAGCGCCCAAGGAATTGAGCGATCTTCTAAAGGCTTTACCATGCGCTTAATATGCTCTAAGACTTTTTTGCGCGTATCTTGCAAATCTTTTTCATTCGATTTGCGAGCATCTACTCCACGGTCATCTTGCGACTCATCCCAGCGCCTTCGCACAAAAGTGTTCGCAAAATCTTTAGCATACCCTGCAATCTGATTGCCACTAAAAATCACAATATCTGGCTTAACTGCATCGCAAGCAGACTCTATAAGCTTAATCGTATCTTTGCTGATTTTTGGCGCATCTTGAACATCTGCAAACTGTAAAACGCGGAATTTTCCCGAAAGATGAAATTGCAACTTACCTAATCTTGCAGAGACGGATGTTGGAAGCTTTGACGAATCAGATGCGCTATACGAATTAGACAAATTAGACTTATTAGAGGCATTAGACGACTTAGCAAAACTTGACGACTTAGCATTTTGAAAAGTCTCCTGCTCATTTAGGCTGCTTTTCAAAATCTTAGAGTCGCTTTTATCAGATTCTGCAATTTTTAACATAGTTCAAGCATACGGCACAGCATCTGGCGTATCAACAAAACACGGAAAAACACGGCAGAAGGCCGCAAAACACCGCAAAATAGCGTTTTTTTACAATATTTTAAGATAACTTTAAGCTAATAACCTATTCGCATTAAGAAAAGAGTGGTTACATATAAAGCATAGACGAAATAAATCACAATAATCAGTGATTTAGAACTAATAACTGAACCTCTCTTCTTCTCTTCTTTCAAACCCCGAGCCAATCACTCGGGGTTTTGTTTTGTGTAAGCTTTGAGTGGGATTTTCGTAAGATTCATTTGCGGAAGTTGAAAAAGAAAAAGCCCCCGCGATTACGAGAGCTATTCGCTGGGGTACCTGGACTCGAACCAAGAATGGATGAACCAGAATCACCTGTGTTGCCAATTACACCATACCCCAATTGGCAGGCTTCGCGGCTCTTGGAACCGTTCCGTCTTTGTACCCCCGACCGGATTTGAACCGGTGTTGGCGCCGTGAGAGGGCGTAGTCCTAGGCCGCTAGACGACGGGGGCTTAATTTATTTGCTACGCCTCTAGACGCAACAAATGTCGACTTTACAACATAACGCAAGTATATGCAACTAGCGGCGTGTCGCATCAGCTACAAAATGCCCCCATGCAAGTCAAAAATCAACAAGCATGGGGGCAAAACAGCATTAAGCTTAATCATTTTTACAAATGCTCACGCAATCCAGCTAAACGAGCCAAAGTCACGTCTTTGCCCACGATTTCCATGGACTCAAACAGTGGCGGAGAAACGCGGCGGCCAGAAAGAGCCACACGCACAGGACCAAACGCCAATCGCGGCTTATATCCAGCTTCCTCAACAAGCTTCTTGTTCAAAAGCTCGTGCAAGAAATCAGTATGCCAATCAGAAGCATCAACGCCATTCAAAGCAGCGAGCGCAGCATCAAGAACCTCACCAGCAGATTCCTTAAGCTGCTTACGCGCATCGTCATCTGGCTCAATGTAGCCATCTTCGCTTAACAGGCTACCAACCATACCAGCAACTTCGCCAAGCAAGCGCACACGAGGCTGAACAAGAGGAGCAGCAGCGCTAAGCACCTCGCGCTCGCGACTAGTCAACGCATCCCAATTGTCCGCACTAACTACGCCATCCTTATGCAAGTAAGGCACAGAACGATTCAAAAAATCTTGAGGCTCAAGCATGCGAATATGCTCAGCGTTAATGGAAATTGCTTTGTCTAAGTCGAAGTGTGCAGGGTTTGCTTTAACGTCACGCACATCGAATTTTTCAATCATCTCGTCCATAGTGAACACATCGCGATCAGGCGCAATAGACCAGCCAAGCAAAGCCAAGTAGTTCAGCAAGCCTTCTGGAATAAAGCCGTTATCTCTATGCAAGAACAAGTTGGACTCAGGGTCTCGCTTAGAAAGCTTCTTCTTGCCTTCGCCCATAACGTAAGGCATATGGCCGTAAAGCGGAGTTTCCTTAGCAATTCCCATTTCCATAAGATAACGGTAAAGCACAATCTGGCGAGGCGTGGAGCTAAGAATATCTTCACCGCGCAAAACCACGTTTACATCCATCAACGCATCGTCAACAGGGTTCGTAAGCGTGTAAAGCGGATCGCCATTCGGGCGCACAATCACATAATCTGGAACAGAACCCGCCTTAAAAGTGATTTCGCCACGAATTAAATCGTTAAAAGTAATGTCTTCATTTGGCATCTTCAAGCGAAGCGCAGGCTTGCGGCCTTCATCGCGGAAAGCTTGCTTCTGCTCTTCCGTAAGATTGCGATCGTAGCCATCGTAACCAAACTCAGCTGGACGGCCAGCAGCAATATTGCGCTCCTTAATCTCTTCTGGAGTAGAGAAGGATTCGTAAGCGTATCCTGCATCGAAAAGCTTTTTCGCTACGTCTTTATAAATTTCCAGACGCTGGGACTGGCGGTATGGCCCGTTATCTCCGCCAACATCAATGCCCTCGTCCCAATCAATATTTAGCCAACGAAGAGCCTCAATAATCTGCTGATAGCTTTCCTCGCTATCGCGCTCATTATCTGTGTCTTCAATGCGGAAAAGCAACTTGCCATGCGTGTGGCGAGCCTCTGCCCAGTTAAACAGCGCGGTACGAACCATACCTACGTGAGGCGTACCAGTTGGCGAAGGGCAAAAACGCACGCGAACATTCTTTGGAAGTTCAGGCTTTGTGGATTTTGTTGCATTATTAGCAACTTCTTGAGTTTCCTCTGTATCAGTCATAGGTTCCATTGTGCCGCGCGTTACGGACGTGCCTATCTAGTCAAGCGCTTGAGTTGATTCCTTATTACCTTCCACATGCGCAAACTTAGCAGCAAGAGCTTCGCGAGACTTTCTATCGTCTTCTTCTTTTGCAAGCTTCTTAGCTTCTTCTGGGTCCCAAAGAACGTCTTCCTTATGCTTTGACCATTCACGCTCAAGCAATGGAGCCGCAAATTCAACCAGCGCGCTCATACTATTTTTACTATTTTCGCCATCATCGCCATCATCGCCAGTCTTACCACTTTTTGCGCAATCAACAAGCGCACGCCACTGATCGTCCTTAAACATCATTCGCGGAACTCCAGCACACTCGCACACCTCGTTAATATATAGGAATATAGGCAAAGTTTCGTAAATGTTACTGGTTTTTTTAATAAGACTTTTAAGAATAGAAAGTATTGCCGTAATTTTTTGCGATTCTACAGGATTAATCCCGTAAAAATCGCGCTCTTGTTCATATGATTGTTCACACTCTTGTTTTGCGCATCTAAACGCATCTTGCAAGCTATCAACGCTCCAATTCCCTGCAACGCTTAGAGAATCCGCAACACCGTTGATTGCGTTAACATCGTTAGAAAGATTGGATTCAAGCTTGCTAAAAATAGCGTTAACATCATTCGTGTTGTTTTCTAGCTCTTCTTGCGCTTCGCTATAGTCTGGGTCGTAGCATAAATCCATATCATCGTAAGCGCTTGCAGCAGCCAAAAGCGCGTCAACTATATCTTGCGGGCGTCCTGGAATTTCGTCTGCACCTTCATACACAAACTCTGCATCTGGAACAGTAACGTCTAAATCCGTAATAATTCGTGCAATAGCGCGAATCGCCCTAACTTCTAGGTTTTCCGCATATTTTGCGTCATTATCTAAATGGCGAGCCTCGCTTAAAGGCCACAATTTAGTCAAATCCGCGGCCGACTTTGCAGCAGACTCAAGCAAATCTAAAGCTTTTGAATCCAGCTTTTCTACAGAATCACTCATAATAACGCTCCTTCGCATTAGCCGTAAAAAACACGGTTTCTACGCATCTTTTATGCATATTTTAAAGTCTACTGCTTATTATTCCACACGTTCTACTGCACACGCGCCGCAGGATCCACATATGTGATGGAAAGCACATTCATATTTGTGCAATCGTATGTAATCGACGTAATCGACGCCAAAGCCGTCTTGCGCAAAAGCATATTGTGCTCCGCGTGACCAGTTTCTAGCAGATGACGATAAGACCATATTGGCGATTCATGCGTTACAGCTACGATTTGTTCGCCTGGGTGATTTTTCACTTGTTCACTCGCAAAATCGCCAACGCGAGCTGCGATGCTTTTGTAGGATTCTCCCCAACTCGGCTTCCACAAGTTAGATACAAGCTTCCAATTGTTGTTTTTCCACAAAGCGCCTTCGCCGTAGCCGATTCTTTTTCCGCGAAAATTGTTTTCCGCTTCGATTAGACGATTATCTAAAATAATCGGGCCAATTTGCAAAGCGTTTGCGATTTGTTGCGCCGTTTCTTGCGTGCGCTCCAAAGGAGACGAATAAATAGCACTAATTCCGCGCATTTGTGGAACAGTCGCAATGTATTTGGCTGTAGCGCGAGCCATTTTTAATCCGCGATTAGATAAGTGAAATCCTGGGAGTCTCTCGTAAAGCACGTGATTTGGGTTTTCCACTTCTCCGTGGCGCACAAAATGAATAGTCGTAGCTGGCATATTTTCTAAACCTACTTCCAAACCTACTTCCAGCCTTTTGGAGTGTTACTTAACGACCACTCGCCCAACTTGTGAGCAAAAGTATTGTCTTTAGCGGCATCATAATCAGGTTTTTGCGACTTTGTGTCGTCTAAAAGCCACTTTCTAATAACAAAATTCCACACAGCTACAACAACTGTTGCAATAAGCTTGCCAATGTTTGTGCGAAGCATGTAAATCGCAGTACCACGCAAAGTTTGTGCCATTCCAAGCGTGCTAAGCCAAATAATCGCATCGTTAATAAGCAAACCAATAACTGCAGAAATAACAAAAATCAGCAATTCCATCCAACGAGCCATGTCTTTTCGGTGCTTAAACACGTACTTCATGCTGGCAATGTAGTTAAAAATAAGCGAGATTATAAAAGATATTGTTCCAGCAACAACGTTATTAAGATGCACAAGAAGAAGCAGATTTAGCAATACTACGTCAATAATCAGCGCAATGATTCCTACGATTCCAAACTTAACAACCTGTTCAATAAGTTTTTTCATACATTCAATTAAACACGCGGAGGCTAACAATTTACTATAATTATTGCGTAACACAGGTTTATTATTGCGTAACATATGTTGCGCAGCACAAGTTTATAAACTTAGAAAATTCATAAAACTTAGCAAAGGAGCGATTATGCCAGTTATTCACACTCATGTTTCTGTAAGCACTACGCCAGAACAGCGCGATGCCTTAAAAGCAGCATACGGCAAGGCGATTAGTGCAGTTCCAGGCAAAAGCGAGCATTGGCTTATGTGCCCATTCGAAGACAATATGCCAATTTATTTTGCTGGAGATAATACTAAGCCTGCAGCATACGTTGAAGTGAACGTTTTTGGCTCTAGCGTGCCTGGTTCGGCTTGGGAAAAGTTAACTGAGCAAATTATGGCGGCTTTGGAGAGCGAGCTTGGAATACCACAAGATCGCACTTACATTCGCTACACTGCAACAACTGACTGGGGCTGGAACGGCGGCAACTTCTAGTCGCAAGTTTTATACAAAAATCGCCATATCTTGTTACGTAAAATACGCACCAAAATATGGCGATTATTTATTATTGCAACTATCTATACAAATAAATATGAATTAGTCACTAAGATTGATTGCCAAAACTAGGTTCATCAAGCTCAGATTCGCTGGAAGAATAATCATCGCTATTAGCAACGCTGCCTTCAAGATCTGGGCCAGCAGCTACGCGAGCCACTTCTTCCATACCTTTGTTGTCACATATAACCATGCGAACATAGCCAACAACAAATCCAACAACAGCAGGGCAAACCCAAGCCATTCCAAATTCCGAGAACGGCAACCAGTTTTGAGCAACAATCAACATATCGTTCATATGCAATGCGTTGCGCAAAGCTGTTGGCAAACTATTCAAAAAGTCAAATACAGCTGCAACACCAGTAAAACCAAGTGTCCAAGCATACACGACCTTGGAATTTCCAAAAAGTCGACCACACAAAGCCAAAAGAATCAATACGATTGACAGTGGATACAAGAACATTAATACTGGAACCGCGTATTCGATGATTGCGCTCAATCCAAAGTTTGCAAGACCAAACGAAACAAGCGTAATCAATACAGCCCAAACACGGTAGCTAGGACCCTTAGGGAATAACTTAGAGAAGGTTTCCGAGCAGCTTACGATTAATCCAACCGCAGTCTTTAAGCAGGCAAGCGTTACTGTTGCAGCAAGCACGAATAAGCCAGCATTTCCAAGATGGTAGCGTGCAACTTGTGCCAAAGTTACGCCACCATTTTCCGCAGGTGGGAACAGAGCACGGCTACGCACACCAACAACAACAATCGCAACGTAAATCAAAGCCATTAGCAAGCAGCTAAAGAATCCAGAGCGAGCAGTATTTACTGCCACATCTTTAGGATCTTTTACACCAAACTGGCGAATGGTGCTAACAACCACAATTCCAAATGCCAAGCTAGCTAAAGCATCCATTGTGTTGTAGCCATCTAAGAATCCCGTAAAGAATGACTTATTAACGTAATTTCCCATAGGAGCAGCATCTGAAGAAGCACCGCTTATAGGGGAAAATAGTGCAGTAAATACCAAAACCGCTAGGAACACAAGGAAGATTGGCGTAAGAACTTTACCAACCCACGTTAGTATGCCGCTTGGTTTCATAGCAAAGAAGAACGCGAGCGCAAAGAACACTACAGAGAACAAGAACAAGTACAATTGCCCATTTCCGTCTTGCGGAATAATTCGCTCCAAGCCAACAGTGTATGAAGTTGTTGCGCATCGCGGAATTGCAAAGAACGGGCCAATTGTTAAATAAAGAACGCATGTAAAGAACATGCCGTATTTTTTACTAGCTTTGCTTGAAAGTTCAAAAAGACCGTTTGCGCGACTCATTGCAAGAGCCGTAACGCCTAACAATGGCAAACCAACGCCAGTAACAATAAAGCCTAATGCTGCAGGAGCAGAATTGTTTCCCGCGTTAGCACCAAGGAATACTGGGAAAATAAGGTTTCCAGCGCCAAAGAACATGCCAAACAACATGACCGCCACGTATGCGGATTCAATAATTGTCAAGTTCCTTTTTTTCGGGGCACTGTCTGTGCTGACACTTTGTGTTGTGACGCTCATGCTTACACCTCCTATATGGTGAAAATTGTTTAAGCATATTATTTAACGCATTGAATAACAAAACTGAAACCGAAAAATAATATTAGGGGGTATATTAATAAATCGCATGTACTTAATAGACAAAAATTTGCAATTTCGCGCGTGTCTCCTAATCAAAATAAAAGGACGCCAACATAAAAGCTAGCGTCCTAAATAAAAAGCAAATGCGCAATAATAGCAAATGCGCTAAATCACATCTTGTCTGGAGCAGAAACACCAAGCAAATCAAGGCCAGAGGCGATTACTGTGCGCACAGCAGCGTTAAGCTTAAGTCGAGCTGCAGCACGTGCTGGCTCTGGGCACTTTGCAATGCGAATAGCCTCACGCTCTGCCTCTGGCAAGCGATTTTCTGGGTCGCTCAACTCCATTGGCACTACGCGCTCAAGGTTGTACCACTTGTGGTAGCTTGCGGCCAAATCCTCAAGATAATGCGCAACGCGGTGCGGAGCGCGCAAATCGCCAGCTTGCGCCAGAGCCGCAGGCCATTGCGCCAAAGCAGCCAACACTTCGCCGTCTGCCTCAGTATTAAGCAAGCTTAAATCGGCTCCGTCTGCACTAATCCCAGCGTCTGCCGCATTACGAGCCACATTGCAACTGCGCGCGTGAGCATATTGCACATAGTACACAGGATTATCGTTGCTGTGAGAAGCAAGCAAATCCAAATCAATATCAACACTTGTGTTGTAGTCGGTGCGAGCAAGCGAGTAGCGCGAAGCATCAACGCCAATTGCATCAACTAAATCGTCAATCGTAATAACGTTTCCAGCGCGCTTGCTCATGCGCACAGGCTTGCCATCCTTCATAACGTTTACCATCTGACCAATAAGAATTTGCATGTTTTCGCCAGGATTGTCTCCAAAAGCCGCGCACATTGCCATCATTCTGCCAATATAGCCGTGATGATCCGCGCCAAGCATGTAGATTGCTACGTCTGCAGGATTCTGTTCGCGATGACGTTTGTTACGATAGTACGCAATATCTGCAGCAAAGTAAGCGTAATTGCCGTCGGACTTAATAATTACGCGATCCTTATCGTCTCCATGCTTGGTGGATTCAAACCAAGTTGCGCCATCTTTTTCAAAAATATCTCCACGCTCACGCAAGTCTGCAATAGCGCGCTCAACTTCGCCGTCCTCGTACAGGCTGTTTTCGTGGAACCACACATCGAAACCAACACGAAAATCGCGCATTGACTTACGAATTTCAGCAAACATCATTGGCACTGCGCGCTTGCGGAACTCTTCGCGCTGCTCGGAATCGCCTTCGCCAAGCGGCAATCCTTCCTCGTCTTTTCCAAGATCAATTCGAGGTAAGGAAAGAACATCAACGCCGTCTGCTTGCGCTTCTTTTATAACAGCGTCCGCGATTTCGTTAATATACGCGCCTTTGTAGCCGTCTGCAGGCGTTTCTTCGCCATGAGCTGCAGCAACTAAAGACTTTGCAAAACGGTTGATTTGCTCACCGTGATCGTTGAAGTAGTATTCGCGCACAACTTTTGCGCCGTTCGCTTCCAAGACTCGAGCCATAGAATCGCCAACCGCAGCCCAGCGAGTGCCACCAATATGGATTGGACCAGTTGGGTTTGCGGAAACAAACTCAAGATTCAAAGTTTTGCCGCTCAAGTGCGTATTTTTGCCAAAATCCGCGCCCTGATTTAAGACTTCGTCTACAACAGCAGCGGCAGACGCAGAATCAAGCGTTATGTTAATAAAGCCAGGGCCTGCAACTTCTACGAGCGAAATACCTTCTGCTTCTTGCAAACGCTCGGCAAAAAGTTCCGCCAAATCATGAGGCTTCATACCAGCTTTTTTAGCTAGCTGCATAGCAACGTTTGTAGCCCAATCGCCGTGTGCGCGATCTTTTGGCCTCATAACTGCAAGTTTTTCGGCAGCAGGAATCAAATCTTCTGTTAAACTGCCAGCTTTACCGCTTGCTACTAAATCTTTAGCAATTTTTTCAATTAATTCACTTAAGCTTTCTGGATTCATGGTTTACAGTCTAGCGTTACCGCGCGATGCTTCGCGATTATAATACACAAAAAACGCTGGAGTCGAAGATTGACTTCCAGCGCTTTTGTTTTGCGACTAATCGCAAGCAGCTTACGATTAGCTACTTTAGCTACTTGCAATTAATCATTTTTAATTATTTGCAAACTACTTCTTTTTTGCAGGAGCTTCACCGAGTTCGCTTTGAGCAACAGAAACGTTTACATTAGCTGCATCAGATTCCGCAGATTCAGATTCCGCAGATTCAGAATCAGAAGAATCTCCAGCATCCGCAGCCTTAACAGCGTTAAGCTTTACTTCTCCAGTAATGCGTCCCGCTTCTGCAACGTCATCCAAAGTCTCCTCAACAGCCTTATACGCGTTTTGCGCTACATTCAAAGTCACTTGCAAAATAGGAGTCTTCATAGAAACTTTTGCTTCAGACTTAATCTTGCGCAAAGTAGCCAAAGCCTCGCCCGCGTAAGCCAAAGTGTCTGCAGAAACACCGTTTGCAGCAGCCTCATACGCCTTAGCGCATGGCCAGCTTGCGCGATGCACAGAACCTTCGCCATCATGCATCCAGCTCCACACTTCTTCCGTAGCGTAAGGCAAGTAAGGAGCAAGCAAGCGAGCCAAAGCGTCGAGTGCAAGACCAAGAGTTGTGCGAGCAGACTTTACAGCAGATTCGCTTGGAGTGCGTCCAGTGGATTCCGCAGTTCCATAAGCACGATTCTTTGCAAGCTCAATGTAATCGTCGCAGAACTCCCAGAAGAAGGTTTCTATTGCTTCCAAAGCCTTAGAATGCTCATAAGATTCAAGCGCATCAGTTGCTGTACGAATAACGGATGCAAGCTTTGCCATAACAGAGCGATCCAAAACTTCCGTAACGTCTGCAAAATCCCAATCCGCGCTGGCAGACTCAAGAACCTGATGTTCCTCATCTTCGCGACCAATCGCGAGCGCAAACTTCGTAGCATTCAAAAGCTTAATCGCAAGGCGACGGCCAATCTTCATCTGGCCTTCGTCGTAAGTTGCATCCAAGCCAAGCTTTGCAGAAGTTGCCCAGTAGCGCACAGCATCCGCACCAAACTCTTCGATTGGCTTATTTGGCACAACAACGTTGCCTTTAGATTTAGACATCTTCTTGTGGTCTGGGTCTAGAATCCAGCCAGAAAGCGCAGCATGCTTCCAAGGCAAGCAGCCGTTTTCAAGATGCGCGCGATCAACCGTACTAAACAGCCATGTACGAATAATATCCTGGCCTTGTGGACGCAAATCCATTGGGAAAGTAGCCTTAAACAAAGCTTGATTTTCCTCACCTGGCTCTTCCCAACGAGTCACAATTTGTGGAGTTAAGGAAGATGTGGCCCAAGTGTCCATAATATCCTGCTCAGCAGTAAAGCCATTTGGCTGGTCTCGCTGAGACTCGTCGAAGCCTTCTGGAACGTCAATAGTTGGGTCGATTGGCAAACGGGCTTCGCTAGGCGTCAAAGGATGCTCGTAGTCAACTTCCCCATTTTCATTTACTGGGTACCAAAGTGGGAATGGCACGCCGAAGAAGCGCTGGCGAGAAATAAGCCAGTCACCATTCAAGCCGTGAACCCAATTCTCGTAGCGCACTCGCATAAAGTCTGGATGGAAGTTAAGTTCCTTACCGCGCTCAATAAGCTCAGCGTTCAGCTTTTCGTCCGTACCGCCGTTCTTTAAATACCACTGGCGAGAAGTGACGATTTCCAAAGGCTTATCGCCCTTTTCGTAGAAGTTCGTCATACGCTTTGTTGGCTTTGGATCGCCTTCCATATCTCCAGCAGCTTGCAAAGCTTCAACAACTTCCTTGCGAGCAGAGAACGTGGTTTTACCAGCAATTTTCTCAAACATTTCGCGGCCAGACTCGTCCGTAATCCAATCAGGAGTAGTCATTACAATGCGGCCGTTTCGCTGAATGATTGGTCGAGTTGGCAAACTCAAATCGCGCCACCACTCAACGTCTGTTACGTCGCCAAAAGTGCAGCACATTGCAATGCCAGCGCCCTTGTCCATTTGAGCAGCAGGATGAGCCAAAATCGGAACCTTCACCTTAAACAGCGGCGAGTAAACTTCTTTGCCAAAGTACTTCTTGTAACGCTCATCGTCTGGGTGTGCAATCAAAGACGTGCAAGCAGCAAGCAATTCTGGGCGCGTAGTCTCAATATAAATTGGCGTACCATCTTCAAAGCGGAAAGCAATCTTATGATAGAAACCAGGGTATTCGCGCGCTTCAAGCTCTGCCTGGGCAACTGCAGTCTGGAATGTAACATCCCACAAGCCTGGAGCATCCTTTTGGTAGGCTTCTCCGCGAGCAAGATTGCGCAAGAATGCTTTTTGCGCAACTCTGCGAGGCTGCTCGCCAATAGTGTGGTAGGTTTGCGACCAATCAACAGAAAGACCAAGCCTGCGCCACAAAGCTTCAAAAAGCTTCTCATCTTGGGAAGTTAGGCGCTCGCAAAGCTCAATAAAGTTCTGTCTACTTACAGGAACCTGATCTTTTGCCTCAATCTTCTTGCCTTCAGTACCTTCAAATGGCGGCTTAAAATCAGGGTCATACTTAAGCGAAGTATCTACGCGCACGCCGTAATAGTTTTGCACGCGGCGCTCTGTTGGCAAGCCATTATCGTCCCAACCCATTGGGTAGAACACATCAAAGCCTTGCATGCGCTTATATCGCGCAATCACATCCGTATGCGTGTAAGAAAATACGTGACCAACGTGCAAGTGGCCACTAACCGTTGGAGGCGGCGTATCGATTGAATACACGGCCTTGCGGTCGCGAGAATTGTGGAAAGCGTAAGTCTCAGCTTCGTCCCAATTGCTACGCCATTTGTCTTCAAGACCATCAACACCAACCTTATTAGGCAATGGTGTTAAATGTGCGTGTTTTACTGTGTTATCCTGTTCACTCATGAACTGAATATTAGAAACTCACTGAGACATCGCACTATAACAGAGCACTAAGAACTCACTAAGCCAGCACTATTTAACAGTCACATCATGCAAAGGAAGCAGCTGATCGGTCATGTTAGTAGGGTATCCACTCACATTTGACTTTGCAACAACAACGCTATTCCTTGCGTACAACCATCCCGAAACCGCGTAATCGCACAATTCTTTAGCGTACTTTTTAATGTTTTCTTCGTACTCTTGCGGACTTGTAGACTTCATTGCGTCTGCAAAATACTTTTGCGAAGCGTGATCTTGGAACAAATAGTTAGACTTAGTGTCTGCATACATTCCAGAGTCAAGAGTGTGATTAGTCCAAGTAAGAGCTAAGTCGTATTTACCTTCGCGTATTCGTTGATCGATTACACTTTGGTCTAATTCTTCTAGTTTTACTGGGAATCCACCTGCATAGCTTAAGTTTTTTGCCATTTGATCGCAAACGCTAGCCATTCCAGTTGGAACAAGCATTGTGATTCCGCGCAAATATCCTGCAACAAAGTAGTGGTACATACCGTAAGCTTTTTGAACGTCGTGAGGATACGTATTACTAAAATCTTCATACCCTGGAGACATAGGGTCGATTGGACCGCCAACAAGCTGGCCTCCAAAAGGATCGGAAGCAAGAATAACATTGGGCTCAATCACGTGTCTTGCAGCTCTACGAATTTGCTGATCGCAGAACATAGATGACATTCCCGTGTTAAAAGCAAACATTCTTAATCTTGTGCTTTTTCCCTTTACCAACTTAGTGTTTGGCATTGCAGCCATTCGCTTGTTTTCATTTCCGTCTAGTGGAATTGCCATTTGCACGCTGCCATCTTTAACAGCGTTTGCTAAAGACGTGTCATCGTTAAAATACTTAAGAGTTATGCTTTGGCATCCAGCTTGCCCCGCCCAATAATTGTTGTTTCTAGCAAGAACGAGATCCCCACCCTTGTTATATCCCTTTACTGTAAACGGGCCCGTTCCAATAGCGTCGGAAGCGTAGTTAACAAAAATGTTTGTGTTGTAAACAATTCCAGCTCTTCCAGCTAATCGCCTTGGCAAAAGTGGGTCTGGAGTTTTAAGAGTTATATCTAGAACGTTAGGCCCAGAATTAGAAACGCTTGTTATGTTTGTTAGCTTTTCGTAGCCAGGATAATTCTTTGTAATGCCTTGCTGAAGCGATTTAAGAACGGAACTTGAGTCCATTGGGTCTCCGTTAGCAAACTTAATTCCGCTGCGGAGCCTAAATTTATAATTCAATCCATCGTTCGAAACGCTCCAAGATTGCGCAAGTCCTGGGTGTAAAGCATTGTTTTCGTCTCGTTTTACAAGTGTTTCGTAAACGTTCTCTAAAAGTGCCTGTTGTAAGGAATCACTATCGTCTGTTCTAATATCTAGCGAGGCTGGAGCCGTTCGTAATCCTATTGTTAAAGTTGAATTTGACGCTGGAAAGATGTTTGTAGGTATTAAAGATCTTCCGCCTATAAACCGCCATCCGCCCCAAATTATTGCAGATAGAATGCCGATTAAAACAATAAATACAACCCATGGTTTAGCGCTTCGTCTAGTTCTATGCGCATATCTTGCACTACGCACATGCGAAGCAGATGAGTATCTTTCAAATTCAGGCATGATTAAAAGTTTATATCACCGTTTGAATTTGATTGCCGAATTTATTCACAAAATAGTCTAAAAATATCCTAAAAATATTCTAAAAAATTTACTAGACGCCATTAATCTTGTGCAAATTTATTTTCTACAATCTAACAGAAGGGCATAAAAACCTAAGAGGACAATCGCCACAGCGCGGGTTTCTAGCAGTGCAAAACATTCTTCCGTGCAAAATAAGACGATGTGAAAGATTAGTCCATTCTTCTGGAGCAAAACAAGCTGTGACTTCTCGCTCGATTTTTGCAGCATCTTTAGCTTTAGCACTAGCCTCACTAACCCAGCCAAGTCTTGACGTAACACGCATAACATGAGTATCTACTGGAAATCCTGGAATCTTAAAAGCGTTTCCTAAAACAACGTTTGCTGTTTTTCTTCCTACACCTGGTAGCTTTGTAAGATCGGCCATATTATTTGGAACAATGCCATTAAAATCTTTAACAAGTTTTTGCGAAAGCTCAATAATATGTTGCGATTTTACTCTATAGAATCCAAGCGAATGAATTATTTCTTGCACGTTGTATATTTGTGCTTTTGCTAAATCGACTGGCGTTGGGTATGCCTTAAAAAGCTTACTAGTAACCAGATTCACGCGCTTATCGGTTGTTTGCGCGCTAAGAACAGTTGCGATTAAAAGCTCAAATGGGTTCGTAAAATTTAGCGCACATTTTGGATTTGGGATTTCTTCGCATAAAATCCTATATTCTTCGCGCATTTTGTTTTTATTTATCACATTTACCGCATTGATTTTATTTGTGTTATCTATTGTGTTATTTATTTTATTCGTGTTATTTGTAGCCAATATAAGCCTAGTCTAAATCGTTGGAAACGCCTGAATCCTCGGCACGCGAATCGCCAGCATCCGCACTATTGCCATTTTGTGCGTAATCGTCATTTTCTACTTCGTCAACTTGAGCTTCTAATGGGTCGAAACGATATCCAACATTTCTAACTGTTCCAATAACATGCTCATATTCAACGCCCAACTTTGCACGAAGCCTACGAATATGAACGTCTACCGTTCGCGTTCCGCCATAGTAATCGTAGCCCCAAACCTCTTGAAGTAAATGTGCACGCGTAAAAACTCTACGAGGATGCTGAACAAAATATTTAAGCAGCTCAAATTCTTTATACGCTAAATCGATAGGCTTTCCGTGCAAACTAACTGTGTAACTTTGCGTATCCACAACTAAATCTCCAGAGCACATTTGACCATTGCTGTTAACCTCAACGCTAGTAGAATCGGCAACAGTAGAGCCAGCAGCAGAATCTGCAGATACAACTTTTTTAGCAGCTAAGCGCAATCTTCCTTCTACTTCTGCAGGAGAAGCAGTTGTTAGCATAACATCGTTAACGCCCCAAGATGGGTTTACAACTGTAAAACCGCCCTCGGTAAGAATTAGAATAATAGACATTGTTAAATTAGACGCGCGCACAAGAGAACACAGCGATTTTGCTAAAGATAAGTCTTCTCTAGCATCAACAAGAAGAATAGTATCTTCGGGCATTTTAAGCATGCTAGAAGGTTCCATTGGCACTACGCGCACGCGATGCGAAAGAAGCGTTAGCGATGGCAAAACTTTTGCAGGCGCGGCACAAGAGGTCATCAATGTAATATCCGTCATATTGACACCTCCATAGCGCATAGAATTGAATTAAAATTCAAAATCAAGCTGTTATAAAAAAGAATTGTAATCCATGCTTAAGAAGAATCAAAAAGCGCAAGTGTACGCTTGCATATAAAATGATGTAAATACATGATTAACGAATTAAATACACGGATTGAATACACAGATTGAATACTGCGTAAACGCGATAGGAGCGTACAATGAGCAACAATATTCAGCGCAACAAAATGTATGGTCACATTACGATTGCTGTAACTCAATTTGTTGCTATAGTTCTTTTAGCATCTACTGCAATGCTTCCGTTTGCAACAACAAAAGCAGTTTTAACGGTTTGCATTCTTATTCTTCTTGCTTTAATAACTTTTTGGCCACTCAAAGGCTCCACAGCCGATAAAGCTATTCCTTTTCTTGCATCATTAGCGTCTATGTGGTGCGCAACGCTGGCCTTAAAAGGATGGCTGCCAAGCAGTGTGATTGATGGCGAATCAGAAGTTAGTATTCACAAATTTGTTGCTGCTATTAGACCATACGAACGATGGGCGGTAAACTTTGCGCTAATTCTTGTTGCAGCAACATTTGTTAGTTTTGCTAGACAAATGTTTAGAGAAGATAGGTCTAATCTTGTACGAAACCTATCTCATTGCCTTACTGCAAGTATTGCATGCGCAGCCTTGCCTGGATGGCTTTTCTTGCCGTCAATTATTAAATTCACTTTTTCTGTGCGCGTATTAGAACTTGGCGTGTTAGTGGCAATTCTTGGATTGTTTGTTGTTCTTGTTTTGGCTGGTCTTTCTCACCTTTGGATTAAAGACGCACAATACAATGCTGGAACAGTTTTCCCGCAAATTGGAACAGCTTTGATTCCAATTATGATGTGCGGAATGGTTGTTTACGGAGCTGGATTGGCAATGTTGCTTGTAGCGTAAGCGATTAAAGTTAATGCTAGTTGTTTCACACGTTGTTTCACGCACTGTTTCACGCACTGTTTCACGCAATTAGATAGCAATTACTTATTAAGATATTAAAAAATATTAAAAGATATTAAAAAGTGTCTAACACATAAAATGCGTTAGACACTAATAGATACGTTGTTAAAACGTTCGGAAGCTTTGCGACTAATCGCAAGAACTACTTTTCGCTTTCTTCCAAACGCTTGCGAGCTGCAACGATTTCCTTCTCTGCTTGCTCAACTCCAGCCCAGAAGTCTCCAGGAAGAACTTCCTTGCCTGGCTCCAAAGCCTTGTATTGCTCAAAGAAGTGCTTGATTTCTGCCTTGTGATACTCGTTAACGTCATCAATATCTTTAATATCGTCAAAGCGAACATCTGCTGGCACGCACAAAACCTTGTCATCTCCGCCAGCTTCGTCAACCATGTGGTACAAACCAACAGCGCGGCATTCAACAACGCAACCAGGGAATACGGAATTTGGAATCATAACAAGAGCGTCAAGCGGATCGCCATCTTCGCCCAAAGTGCCATCAATGTAGCCGTAATCATCTGGATAGCCCATTGCAGTGAATAGAGTACGATCCAAAAATACGCGACCAGTTTCGTGATCAACTTCGTACTTATTCTTAGAGCCGCGTGGAATCTCTACCACAACGTTAAATGTTTCTGCCATTTTTACTCCTTAACGTAAAACTTAATGCTTAAGTACATTAGTACGTTTAAGCATTTGTTTATCAATCTAACGTTTGTACATCTAACTTAGACTGTTCAATCTAACTTTAGCGCGCAGCAAAGAGTATATAAAACACTACGCGCACGATAGCAATTCAGAACCAGTTAGATATACAGACTATATGCGGAATATATGCGAGACATATTTGTGTAATATATTTGCGACATGTGAAAAATAGTGCGCAATACGCTTTACGATATATGCACAAGCAAATCGAAGCAAAGCGCAATAATGCGCGATTTAGATAAACACAGAAAAATGGCGACTAACCAATGAGAAAAACACAAAGAAAAATATGAAAAATATTAATAAAAAATATTAATAAAAACAGTAAAACATTTGAAAAATATTTTAGCTCACATTAAAAAAACTCTCGTTAATTACGCAAAAATATGCTAAAAATCAAGGAAAACCTAAGACACGCTATAGGCGTCTTTAGTGTCTTAATACATAGATAATATGACTACGTTTTGGCGCGATACTAATGGGAAAAATCGAACATAAACACTTGTAAAACTGAATACAAAACTGAATACAAAAACACAACAAACACAACAAACACGTATTAAGTTGTAGGCAAGATGACAGAATTGAACAACGCAACAAACGCTGCAAACAAACGCAACGCTGCAATAGACGGCATGCGCGCGATCGCAATTATTGGAATTGTAGCGTTCCACTTGCGTCCAATTGTATTCAACGGCGGCTTTTTAGGCGTAACAATGTTTCTTGTTATGGCAGGATACTTTAGCACCGTATCTTTGCTAAAAATGTTCAGCGAGAATAACAATAAAAATTCGCATTTAGATGGCAACCAAGAAAGCCAGAAGAAAAAATCAAAACTTATTGCCTACTTTAAGTACTTGCTTAAACGCATAAAACGAATATGGCCTTCTACGCTGGGCATTATTGCACTAAGCGCACCACTTATGTGGCTGTTTTCGCCAAGCCTTTTAACAAAGTTGCAATCAGATGCTCTAAGCGGAGCAACATTTAGCAGCAACATGGCGTATGTTTTGCGAAAAGTCTCGTATTTTGAGCAATCGGGGCTGCCTTCTCCTATTAAGCATTTGTGGTACTTAGGCCTTATTATGCAAATGTTTATTTGCTGGCCTATTATTCTATGCGCAATTCTTAAAATAGTTAAATCAAAGTTCGTGCGAATGCTTGTTACAGCAACGCTTGCGATTGTGTCTGCGCTTACAAACATTGCAATAACAATTCTTTATGGAGAAGGGCAAACCATTGCACGCGTGTACTACGCTTTAGATACACGCGCATGTGAATTCTTAATCGGCGCGATTCTAGCAATGTATTGCACGTGGTTTAGTGGAAAATCTGCTATAAAAATCATCTCAGACGCGTGCCGCTACATTGTTGGAAGCAAAAGCGAAAAAGAACAAATTGAAAACCAAGAAAACGATTCGCAAAATGGCAAAAACAAAGGCAGACAGCCAATTTTAGAATCCATTGTAGGATTTGCTGCACTAGCATTTATTTTATTCTGCTTTATTAAACAAGACGGACTAAAAACGTGGATTGTGTACGGCGGTTATGCACTTTTTGCAATAGTTTGCGCAATTTTAATGCACGCTTGCATGCTAAAAAACAACATTTGCGCAAAGATACTTGGCACTAGCGTGTTAAGCTACTTAGGCAAGAGATCTTTTGCGATTTATCTTGTTCATTTTCCTATACTCGAAGTCTTAAATCCTGCAACTAGAACAACGCATATAACGCTATTTGAGCAGATTTTGCAATGCGTGATTGTTGTTGCTGCAGGTGAAGTATTTTACAGAATTTTTGAAATGCCATTTGCAAGTAAATATATGACTTTTAGTGTTAACACAAAATCAGAGAATGCAAAAGATAATTCGATGGATGATTCAAAAGATAATCCTATAGATGATTCTATAGATGAAAATAAAAACCTTGATCTTTCTAGCGATACTTTAAGCGTTAAAAGCAAAAACATTCGACTTCCATTTGTTCTACGAAGAGTTGCAACTACTGTGTGCGCAATAGCGTGCATAGTACTAATTGCTGCGCCATTAAACTGGAACAGCATTGCGCAGGCGCGAGCAATACAATTAAGACCAGAACTAACGAGTCAAGAACAAAACAATAAAACTCATTCGCAAAATGGCAAGCAAAAGCCAGAGTCAGGCCAAAGCTCAAAGTCAAACAATAACTCAAACAACAAGACAAACACAAAGTCAAACAACAAATCAAATCAAAATCAAAAAAGAAAAGTGGGCGGAAAGCGCCAAAATATAACAAAACAAATGCTTCCAACAAAGCCAAGCGCGCATAGAGTTCTAAACCCAATCGCAGAAAAAGTGCCAGCAAACATAAACACAAAACCTTGGAAAATTGACTCAAAACAAGACGTTTGCACGGCAGACATAACAATGGTTGGAGACTCAGTAACCGAAGGCGCAAAACCGTACCTTATAAAAGCTCTACCAAACGCTTGGATTGACGGAAAAGTTAGCAGGCAGATTTTCCACGGTGCCGAAGACTACCAAAAAGACATAGCAGAAAAACACCCTGGAAGTGTTGTAATCTACGAACTTGGAACCAACGGGCCGCCTAGAGACGAGTCAGTTTTACAAAACATGGTGAATATTACTGGCGGAAAGCCCGTGTACTTTGTAACAACTCGCGTGCCGCAACCTTGGCAAGACGAGACGAACGCAAAATTGCGCGCATTTGCATCAAAGCGTAAAAACGTTGGAATTATTGACTGGAATGGCACGAGTGCAGGTCATAGCGAGTTTCTAACTGACGACGGAATACACTTAACGCCTATTGGCGGACCACAATACGCACGAATGATACGACTAGCAGTGTGCGGCGGATGACTTGCGACTAGCAAAACAAACCGCCCAAATCACGTCAAAATATTACGATGGTATATATGAGTGAGTTAATAACCCCATTTTCCCAAAGCAATAAGGGCGATTCGATTGCAGATTGGAAGAATCCTCTGCGAGACCCGCGCGACTTGCGACTAGCTAAAATCGCAGGACCGTGCAGCCTTGTTATATTTGGAATCACGGGCGATTTAGCTAGAAAAAAGCTAATGCCAGCCGTATACGATTTGGCAAATCGAGGACTTTTGCCTCCTGGATTTGGACTTACGGGATTCGCCAGACGCGACTGGACAGATGAGCATTTTGTAAACTTTGTGCGAGAAAATATTCAACAGCATTGCCGTACGCCATTTTGCGAATCCACTTGGATTAATCTTGCAAAAGGCATACGTTTTGTTCGCGGAACATTCGACGACGCAAGCGCTTTCGAGCGATTAAGCAAAACCGTAAGCGAACTAGACAGAGATCGCGGAACTCGCGGAAATCACGCGTTCTACATGTCGGTTCCGCCATCCAGCTTCCCTGTTGTAGCGCAGCAATTGGCTGCATCGGGGCTTTCACACTCCTCCGAAAACGCATGGCGACGAGTGATAATCGAAAAACCATTTGGCCACGATTTAGCAAGCGCACAAGAGCTGGATCGCGTAGTTTCCGAGGTTTTTGACCCTAATTCCGTGTTCCGCATAGACCACTATTTAGGCAAAGAAACTGTGCAAAATCTGCTTGCTTTGCGCTTTGCAAACGCAATGTATGAGCCAATTTGGAACGCTAATTATGTTGACCACGTGCAAATCACTATGGCAGAAGACATTGGCATAGGTGGCAGAGCTGGATATTATGACGGCATTGGCGCTGCGCGAGATGTTATTCAAAACCACTTGCTTCAACTAATGGCACTCACCGCTATGGAAGAGCCTGTAAGCTTTAGTGCTAGCGATTTAACAGCAGAAAAAACTAAAGTCTTGTCTGCTATACGCCTGCCTAAAGATTTGTGCGCAAACACTGCAAGAGGCCAATACGCAGAAGGCTGGCAGGGGTCATATAAGGCTATTGGATATTTGCAAGAGCAAGGAATTAGCCCAGATAGCACTACAGAAACGTATGCTGCTGTGCGATTAGACGTAGACACTCGCCGATGGGCTGGAGTGCCATTCTACTTGCGAACTGGCAAGCGCTTAGGTAAGCGCGTTACAGAGATTGCTGTGATTTTTAAGCGCGCTCCACACTTGCCTTTTGAGACTACTGCTGTTCGCGAACTTGGTAGCAATGCGATTGTGATTCGTGTGCAACCAGACGAAGGCGTAACAATGCGATTTGGCGCAAAAGTGCCAGGCGGAACGTCTATGGAAGTTCGCGATGTTTCTATGGACTTTAGCTATGGAAGGTCTTTTACAGAAAACTCTCCAGAAGCCTACGAGCGCCTTATTTTAGACGTTTTGCTTGGCGAGCCGCCACTTTTCCCAACAACGCAAGAAGTTGATTTAAGTTGGAAAATTTTGGATCCGATTGAAGATTTTTGGGCTTCGCTTAACACGCGTCCGCAACCATACCGCGCTGGAACGTGGGGGCCTGAAGAGGCAGATCAAATGCTTGCGCGCGATAATCGCCATTGGAGGCTGCCATGATTATTAATCTTCCTAACACAAACACGTCTAAAATCTCCGCAAAAATCGACGAGCTTCACGAAGAACGAGGCGAATCCGCCACTGGCCGCGTGCTCACTCTTCTTATTGACACCACTCTTAAAGAGCTTGAAAACGCACTGGGCGCAGCAAATGCAGCTAGCCGCGAGCATCCTTGCAGAGTTATTGCGATTGTTCGCGATTGGCAAAGCGCTAATGCAAGTTTGCATAATCAAAATCAAGGCAATCAAAATCAAGGCAATCAAGAAAATCAAGAAGAAGAAACGCCGAACTTAGACGCTCAAGTGCGATTTGGCGCAGATGCTGGAGCAGGCGAAATCATTATTCTCTACCCACATAATGACCTTGTTCGCCACCCAGATACGCTTGTTATTCCGCTTCTTGTTCCAGACGCGCCTATTGTTGCATGGTGGCCTACAAATGCTCCCGAAAATCCTGCTAAAGACTTGCTTGGAGCTATGGCAAGCAGCAGAATCACAGACGCTCAACGCGCCAGCAACACTCTTGAAACTGTACAAAATCTGCGAAAAAACTGGTCTTCTAAAGACGTTGATCTTTCTTGGACTCGCATTACGTCTTGGCGTGCAATGCTGGCTTCTATGCTTGATCAACCGCCTCACTTGCCGATTCTTAGCGTTAAAGTTAGCGGCCCTAAGCATTACGTTCCACTGCATTTGCTTGCGCAATGGCTAAAAATCTCACTTAATGTTCCTGTAGAAATTGTTGAAGATTCAAGCGCGAATGCAATTACGGAAGTAAGTCTTAAGCGGCAAGATGGCGAGCTTTCGCTTGTGCGACCTTCCGGCAGCAGCCAAGCAATAATAAGTCTCCCTGGGCAAGCTTCTCAGCCTATTTCTATGCCGATTCGTTCTTTACAAGACTGTTTAAGTGAAGAATTACGCAGAATTGACCCAGACGAGATTTATGCGCAGCTTATTCACGCAAATTGTTGCACAATGCAGAGTAACGAACTTGCAAGATAACGAACTCTAATACAACAAGTAAAAGTAATAAAAGGATTCATTATGGCTGAAGATTTTAGATTTGCGCATAACGCAACAGTGTACGGCTACGACAATCAAGATATTTTAGCTGCTGTTGCTGCACAAAAATTTGTAACTTTGATTATGCAATGGCAGAACAATGTTGAAAATCTTAATAAGCCATTCCATCTTTTGCTAACAGGTGGAACAGATTCGATTCGCATGTTTCAAATGTTAGCTAGCAATCCGTTACTTCCAGCAATCAACTGGTCTAATGTGCATATTTGGTGGGCAGATGAGCGTTTTGTAGCTTATAACAGCAGCGATCGTAATGCGCGCAAGGCTCGCGAGCTACTTCTTAGCATGCTTAGCGATCACAAAGTTTTGCAGGAGTCTCATATTCACGAAATGCCTGCAGATGAGCGCAATGCGCAAGAAGTGGCAAATGCTAGCGATGCTGAAAATGACGCTATTTTAGATGCGGCAGCACGCGATTACGAAGAAGAGATTATAGGATTACTTGGGCCAGAGCCTCACTTTGATTTGGCGATTCTTGGCATGGGGCCAGACGCACATATGGCTTCTCTTTTCCCAGGATTGCCGCAAATTCACAATCGCGATCGCATAGTTTTAGGTGTGAATCACTCCCCTAAGCAGCCGCCAATGCGATTAACGCTTAGCGCACCCGTTCTGGCTCATAGCCGCCGCACTTGGTTCTTAACTGCTGGCGAGCAAAAAGGAAAAGCTTTAATGAACGCGCTTTCTGGAAGCAATAACCCAGACTATCCTGCGTCTTTTGCCAACGGCACAGAAGAAATCGCATGGCTAACTACCGCCGAAACTTTGCGCGCTGCAATCCAATAATCTGCATAGCCTTCTAACATCGTGCATAATATTTAGAACAATAAAATACAGGCCTATGCATAATAACGCAAAGGCCTGTTGGTCCTAAATATTATTAGTTTTAATCTTGCTTTACTTCTGGGCGATTAGGCTCTGCCCACAAAGTGTGGAATACGCCTGGCTCGTCAATGCGCCCGTATGTGTGCGCGCCGAAGAAATCGCGCTGAGCTTGAATGAGTGATGCTGGCAAACGCTTAGAACGCAAGGCATCGTAGTATGCAAGCAAGCTAGAGAATGCTGGAACAGGCACGCCATGCTCAACTGCACGCGCAATAACACGTCGCCAAGCAGCTTGCGACTTTTCAATAGCATCCTTAAAGTACGGCGCAAAAAGCAAGGAAACACTTGCCTGCCCAGATTCAAAAGCCTCGGAAACGCGGTTCAAGAACTGAGCACGAATAATGCATCCGCCGCGCCAAATGCGAGCAACAGCAGCCTGGTCAATCTTCCAATCATGCTCAATTGCAGCAGCAGCAATCTCGTCAAAGCCTTGCGCATAAGAAACAATCTTAGAAGCGTACAAAGCTTGGCGAATATCCTCAATAAATGCCTTACGCTCAGAATCGTTCAAATCAAAATGCATATCTGGGCCAGTCAATCCCTGGTTTTCTGCAGCTTCACGCAAAGCAACTTGGCTTGAAAGTCCGCGAGCGAACACAGCTTCTGCAATACCCGTTACAGGGATTCCAAGCGAAAGCGCAGATTGCACAGTCCAAGTACCCGTGCCCTTCATTCCAGCGTGATCCACCATCATCTCAACCAAAGGCTTACCAGTCTTAGCGTCTTTCTGGCGAAGCACATCCGCAGTAATCTCAATCAAATAAGAATCAAGCTCGCCCTTGTTCCACTCGCTAAACACATCTGCAATGTCTTCGGACTTCATGCCCAAACCGCGAAGCATTAAATCGTAGCTTTCGGCAATAAGTTGCATATCGGAGTACTCAATGCCGTTGTGAACCATTTTTACAAAGTGACCAGCACCATCGGTGCCAATATGCGTTACGCAAGGCTCGCCTTCTGCAACAGCCGCAATCGACTTTAAGATAGGGCCGAGCGTCTTCCAAGATTCCTCCGTTCCACCAGGCATCATCGAAGGGCCGCGCAAAGCACCTTCTTCTCCGCCAGAAACACCACAACCAACGTAGTGAAGACCGCGCGCGCGAATGTTTTTCTCTCGGCGAATCGTGTCTTCAAAGTAGGAGTTTCCGCCGTCAACGATAATATCTCCTGGCTCCATAGCATTTGCAAGCTCTTCAATAACAGCGTCTGTAGGGGCACCAGCTTTTACCATAATAATTGCTGTGCGCGGACGCTTAAGCGAAGCCACAAACTCTTCAACGGTTTTTGCAGGCACAAAATCGCCTTCGCTGCCGTACTGATTCATCAACGTTTCTGTGCGCGAATAATGACGATTATAAACAGCAACTGTATTGCCGTGATGCGCAAGATTTCGCGCCAAATTCGATCCCATAGCTGCCAAGCCAACAACACCAATATTTGCTCTAGCTTGAGTTTCCGCCATTTTGCACCTCTATCTTTTAATATTTATAACAGTAATATTTATAACCGTTTTATTATTTTATGATTGTTTTATCTTTAACACTTAACCAATCAAAACACACTTTTTTAAGTTTATCGTTTTATATGCACAAGCGTTTTTGTTGCGCTCACACGTAAATTTTGCACTATCGCAATAGTGGCAATTTTGTGATAAAGATTACATTTTTACTTTTATTCATCGCTATTTAGAAAGCATAAATACCGCTTAAATCTTATAGACACGCGTGCTGGCTCAAATTTGGAGACACTAGATATAGGGATTATCTATACAACACGCCACTACAAATAGTGTTAAGTGGTAGTAGACTGTTAAATCGTGCCAAAAAGCACGAAATTAAATAATCATAAAGCAAAAACTTAAACACCACATAACGAAGGGAGACGAACCGTGACTATTACAGTTTTCACCAAGCCACATTGCCCACAGTGCGATGCCACAAAGCGTCAATTCACTAAGCTAGGCGTGAATTTTGAAACAGTAGACTTAACTCAAAGCCCTTCTACTTTAGACCAGTTGCGCGCTGCAGGATATCGCCAAGCGCCAGTGGTGATTACTCCAAACTCATCTTGGAGCGGATATCGTCCAGATTTGATTGCACAAATCGCAAGTCAATTAGAAGACAACAATCAAAACGATTAAAGCAGTCAAAAATCAACAATCAAAATATGCAAAGCAATCAAAATAATCAAAGCAATTAAGAAGCATAAAAATGTGTGATCAAGAAAATATGTCACAACCAAGCGAGCCAGAAGCGCGCGCACAAGGCGAATCAATCGGAGCTGTAGTCTATTTTTCTTCCGTCTCCGAAAATACACTACGATTCGTAAAAAATTGCGATTTTCCAAGCAACAATGTGAACGTGTATCGCATACCGCTTCGTCCAAAAGAACCAGAATTGCACGTGCGCGAACCATACGTTTTGATTGTGCCAACTTACGGCGGCGGAAATATTAAGAAAGCAATACCAATGCAAGTGCGCAAATTCCTAAACAATCGCGAAAATCGTTCGTTTATTCGCGGCGTAATATCTTCTGGAAACACGAATTTTGGAGACGCATATTGCGCTGCAGGCGGTCAAATCGCAGGAAAATGCGCGATTCCAAATATGTACTCGTTTGAACTTACGGGAACTCAAGAAGACATAGAAAAAGTAGCGCAAGGAATACCAAGATTTTTAAGGCAATTAAAAGAAGCAGATAAATAAAGATAAATAAAGATAAACAAACAAAAACAACAAAACAATTCAGCGTTTGAAAAGCAAAAACAACGCACAAGGAAAGGAATAAAACCCATGAATAGCACGGATCCGATGAGCGAATCTACTTCGCTTAATCTTGATCACACTGACGATGCCAGCACTGCTAGCAGCACAACTGCCGATCGCATTCGCAACAGCCGCGACTACCATGTTCTTAACGCTATGCTCGGCCTTTTTGACCCAGAAAAAGGCATTCAGTTTGATAAAGATCAGGAAGCAGAAAAGCTTTACGTTTCGGGTTACGTACAAGAACACAGCATGAAGTTTGCTTCCACTCGCGAGCGCTTGAACTATTTGATTAGCAACTACTACTACAACGGCAACGTTTTCCACAAATATAGCGACGAGTTTCTAGATAAGTTCTATGAGCACGCTGAGGCCGCTCACCACACTTTCGGCACATTCTTGGGTGCTTTTAAGTTCTACACTTCTTACGCTTTGAAGACTTTTGACGGAAAGAAGTATTTGGAAAACTTCGCTCAGCGCGCAGCTGCAGTCGCTTTGGAACTCGCAGACGGCGATGAAAAAGCAGCGCTTAACTATTTGGACGAGATGCTTGCAGGCCGTTTCCAGCCAGCAACCCCAACGTTCTTGAATCTTGGCAAAGCTCAGCGCGGCGAAGCTGTGAGCTGCTTCCTTGTGCGTTTGGAAGACAACATGGAGTCTATTGCGCGCGGAATTAATTCTGCTTTGCAACTTTCTAAGCGCGGCGGCGGCGTGGCTCTTCTGCTTACGAATTTGCGCGAACTTGGCGCTCCTATTAAGCGCATTGAGAATCAGTCGAGTGGCGTTGTGCCTGTTATGAAGCTTTTGGAAGATTCATTCTCTTACGCTAATCAGCTTGGCGCGCGTCAAGGCGCTGGAGCTGTGTATATTAGCGCGCATCACCCAGATATTATGCGTTTCCTCGATACTAAGCGAGAGAACGCAGACGAGAAGATTCGTATTAAGTCGCTTTCTTTGGGCGTTGTAATTCCAGATATTACTTTTGAGCTCGCTAAGCGTAAGGAAAAGATGGCTTTGTTTAGCCCTTACGACGTTGAGCGCGAGTACGGAAAGCCTTTTGCAGACATCTCCGTTACCGAGCATTACGATGAGATGGTTGCAAATCCTCGCATTCACAAGAAATACATCGACGCTCGCGAATTCTTTATGACTCTTGCAGAGATTCAGTTTGAATCCGGCTACCCTTACATTTTGTTTGAAGATACTGTAAATCGCACAAATCCTATTGAGGGTCGCATTACTATGAGCAACTTGTGCTCCGAGATTTTGCAAACTCAAGAAGCAAGTACATATAACGCCGACTTGTCTTATAGTCACGTTGGCCGCGATATTTCTTGCAATCTTGGCTCTCTTAATATTGCTAAGGCAATGGACGGCGATTTGGGTGCAAGCGTTGATTTGGCTGTGCGCGCACTCACTTCTGTCTCGGAGCACACTTCGATTGATTCTGTGCCTTCGATTCGTCGCGGAAACGCGGAAGGCCACGCTATTGGCTTGGGTCAAATGAATTTGCACGGTTTCCTTGCTCGCGAGCATATGCAGTACGGAAGCGAGGAAGCTCTTGACTTTACAGACATGTACTTTATGACGGTTGCCTACCACGCTTATAAGGCTTCTCACGCTTTGGCTGTAGAGCGCGGAACTGCTTTTGCAAGCTTTAAGACGAGCGCCTACGCTAAGCCTGCAGGCCAAGGAAACTACTTCGATAAGTATACAGATGGCAGCCGTTCTCTTGAGCCTAGAACTCAAAAGGTTCGCGATTTGTTTGCTCGTTTTAACGTTGCAATTCCAACCGTTTCGGACTGGGAAGCTTTGCGCGACGAGATTTTGCGCGACGGCATTTACAACGAGTATTTGCAAGCTGTTCCTCCAACTGGTTCCATCTCGTACATAAACCATTCCACGAGTTCGATTCACCCGATTGCTTCTCGCATTGAGATTCGCAAAGAGGGCAAAGTTGGTCGCGTCTACTATCCTGCTGCATACATGACGAATGACAATATGCAGTACTTTAAGGATGCATACGAGATTGGATGGAAGGCAATTATTGATACTTACGCTGAAGCAACGCAGCATGTGGATCAGGGATTGTCGCTTACTTTGTTCTTCCCAGACACTACGACTACTCGCGATTTGAACAAAGCTCAGATTTACGCGTGGCGTAAGGGAATTAAGACTCTTTACTACATTCGTATTCGCCAGAAGGCTTTGGAAGGTACGGAAATCGAAGGTTGCGTAAGCTGCACGCTGTAAGTCGTAACGCTGAAAATCTTTCGCAAATTAAATCAAAAACTTAAAAATTTTATAAAACGTAAACACAGAATCAGGAGTAATTATGACAGAACTCAGCCCAACCGAGCTTAGAAGTAGCCTCGATAAGCCTTTCGGCACAAATCGCGTAATCGCAGATGACGCTATGATGGCAGCTTCTATCACACCAGCTCAGTATCGCTATCATCACGGTTCGCGCGTGCGCCCAGTTAATTGGAACAATATTATTGACGACAAGGATTTGGACGTTTGGAATCGTCTTATTGCTAACTTCTGGCTTCCAGAAAAAGTTCCGCTGAGCAATGATATTCCTTCTTGGCGTTCCCTCACCGATCTTGAGCGCAAGACCACTACTCGCGTTTTTACGGGCTTGACTTTGCTTGATACCAGCCAGGCAACTATTGGCGAGCTTTGCCAGATTGAGCACGCTCGCACGGAGCACGAGCAGGCTATTTACACGAATATTGCTTTTATGCAGTCAATTCACGCGCGCTCCTACTCCTCTATTTTCTCTACTCTTTGCTCTAGCGAAGAGATTGACGAAGCTTATCGTTGGGCTGTTGGCAACGACGTTTTGCAGCAGCGCGTTACCACCGTGCTTTGTGAGTACGAGAGCGAAGATCCGCTTAAGCGCAAGATAGCAGCGACTATGCTTTCTTCGCTACTTCTTTACGCGGGATTCTACCTTCCACTTTACTTTGCTTCTCGCGGTAAGATGATGAACACTGCCGACATGATTCGCTTGATTTTGCGCGATAAGGCAATTCACGGCTACTATTCTGGCTACAAGTTCCAGCGCGGCTTGGAGCTTAGAAGCGAGAACGATAAGAAGAATCTTGAAAAGTTCACTATGAACTTGCTCGACACTTTGTACGATTTGGAAGTTGAGTATTCTGGTCAGATTTATGAAGGATTTGACTTCCACGATGACGTTTTTGACTTCGTGCGTTATAACGCTAACAAGGCTTTGATGAATCTTGGCTACCCTGCTAAGTACAGCGAAGAAGAAACTCACGTAAGCCCAGAAATTCTCGCAGCTCTTTCTCCTGCAGCCGACGAAAATCACGACTTCTTCTCTGGCTCTGGTTCCAGCTATATTATGGGCAAGTCTGTTGAAACCGACGACGATGATTGGGACTTCTAGTCACTTAGTTGTTTCATTGCTTCGTTAATTAGTTAATTAATCAGGTTGCTTATGTACTTTTCATAAGCAACCTCTTTTTTATTTAATTATTTAAGAATATTTCCATTTTGGAACTATTCTTAAATATCCGCGTACTTATGGCGTTATCGTGGCAGTTTTTGCTAATTTTGCAATTTTTGCTAGCTAGAATAAGTCGTCGTGAGATCCTAAGCGTAGAAATATAATGCAATCTTCTTTAACTTGATACAACAGTAGAACATCTGCAGACACATGTAATTCATGCACGCCTTTATATGAGCCTTTAAGAATATGATCTCTATAAGTTGCAAGCTCGCGAGAATCTGCACCATTGCAAATAAGTCTTACAATATTGATTACTTGCTCAATATCGTAATGCTTCTGCTTATATTTCTTAACATCTCGCAGATAGATTGGACTATAAAATGGCGGTTTAGGCATTGCGCATCAGCTCAGCAAAATCGTCTACAGTGCCTGCAGCTATTGGTTTTTCTTTCATAGCTTCATCAATAGCGTGCTCGCATGGAGAACTTTCAAGTGAAAATGGGAAACGTTGCGTATTTACAATCTGATACAAAAATAGGTTGACTGCTGAACTCATATCAAGACCATAATGTTCAAGAACTTGCGATGCGCTATCTCGTATTTCTGGGTTAACTCTTACACTTAATCTGCCTGTTCTCGCTGTTTTTGTAGAAGTCATATCGTTTCCTTTAAGCTCAAAATCATAAATTTGTTATTCATGTTTTGCTTTATTATAACAGACCTACAGCACCCAACGTAATACCAAAGTAGCACCATTGTACACACAATTATTACTAAATCACAAGTTATCGTGGCAGAAATTACAAAAATTGCAAAAACTGCCACGACAACTCCATAAGTACGCTATATTTAAAAATAGCTTCAAAATGTAAATATTCTTAAATGTTGATTGTTGAGAACATGCAAACTGCTAATAGTAAAAGTTTTCTAAAAGCACTATCGTTAAAAATAGGTACGCCTATTTGTGTAGATAAAATCTGCACGTTAGTATGTTGGTAATTTACAAAACAAGAATCACAAGGAGGTGCTTATTATGACTAATCCTTTGCGCGGTATACGAGAAGAAGATATCGTCAAGTACTTTAAAGATCACAATCTTTCAGTTGATAAGACGTATGTATTTACAATGAAATACGACCCTTGGTGGAAAGATTTAATCAAACTATTTTTGTTACCTAAATTATTCTATGTAGAGCAAGGCGTTGCTGCGCGTATTATTGCTGCCACTAATAATGAGTTTATTGTTGTTAATCCGAATGTAATTTTAGGCTCGGGTAATCTAGCTAAATTAGACGATAAGTATCTTCGTCGTATTGCGTGGAATCAACTCACTAATTTTGAAGTTATAAATAAGCCAACAACTCAAATAATTCGTTTTACTGCGAATGGTAAAACCGAAGAATGGAGTGTGCCAACGGAAAGTGCTAGCGTATGGCACTTTAATGTGTACAATCTTGATAATTTGAGAAAAACAATACAATCGCACATCTCTTGATAAGTGGATTCCAAAACAAGATACAATATATTGTATGAACACTACTTACGCAATTGTTGATAATGACACGCTTGTATTGCGATATATGCAACTTCTTCTGAAAAGTCGTTTGCCTGAAAACTTTGTTTGTGCATGGATGTGCTCTTCTGCAAAACAGGCTATTCATCGTTGCGTTACAGAAAATACTCCTGACGTACTTTTAGTAGATATGTCAATGAGAGAAATGAGTGGTGTTGATGTAATTAAAGCAATTCGCGAGCGCAATAGCAATATTGTTTTAATTGGCATTACTTCCTACATGCTAGATGAATACGTATTGCAAGTTGCTAAATCGGGTGGTCAAGCGCTAGTGCATAAAGATAATTTAGCAGACGTAGTTGCAGCCATCCAATCGCACGCAACAAGCTACGGTTGTCCAGAATTGCCACAATATATTGACTATTTTCACACTCCGCAAGAATCATTCAATATGATTTCTCAACTTCCGAAGACTTCAGTTTTGTCTCCTCAAGAATCGGAAATTATGCGCTTGTGCAAACAGGGGTATTCTACGAAAGAGATTGCAGATCAGCTTAATGTGAAAGTTTCAACAGTAAACACGCATTTACGGCGTATTTATGGAAAACTTCAAGTCCGAAGTCGAATGCAGGCGCTTGCTGCGCTCGCAAAGTATTCGCATGACATATAACGTGTAAGAAATTAACGTGTAAAAGTAGGTAGTTATGAAATTATTAACGCGTATGATCAATTTTTTGCCGCATGATGCCTGGCAGAAAATTGGAATTGGTGTAATCATAAGTTGTACTTTGATTCTTGAAATTTGTTCTTATAATAATCTTCATTACTATTCTAATTGGCATGCAATTACAGTTGAAATAGTATGGATTGTAATATGCTTGTGCATTGCAATATGGCCTCGTAAAGCATCTTTTATTGTGCTCATTTGGATGCCGTTGGTAATTATTGCGCCAAATATCAACTACTCATCTATGATGCTGACCATATTGATCTGTTTGGCAATTGCTGTAATCACTCAGCCTTGGTACACTGTGCTTTCTTCTTGCGGAGTATCTTCATGGTTCTTTATTATCTGCGATTTTCAAAACGCTCATATGTTAGCGTGGTGGCTTCTTATCGTTCTTATTTCTAGCGCAATCGTAAAATACTATATTTCTACTATTCACCAACAGCAGGAACAGTTATTTGCACAGCGTTACAACGTTTTTCAAAAATATGCCACTATTGCCGCAATTCGCATGCACGATGAAGTAACTAATGAACTTTCCAGCATTATGATGATGGCTCAACAATCTATTGAACCTCAAACGACTCATGACCAAGAGCATGAAAATTCGCGAGAGATTCTTCAACGTGCTACTACAACTGTTCATAGAGCACGTAATATCATTTCTCTTCTTGACAATGCTACAACTGCAAGCACTGGCGATGTTATGCAATCGACTACATGTTATGAAGATTTTTGTACAGGATTACGCGTTTTATTTGATGGTGAGCAAAAGTCATTTGAGAAGCTTGGCTATATTGGTTCCATTGACTTGAATAGTGATTTAGCTGCTGAAGATTCGAAATCAACGCATTTGCCTTTTGAAGAATGTGCTCAAATTGAGTATATTTGCCGAGAACTGCTTGCGAACGTAAAAAAGCACGCTGCAAAGCCTAAAGAATACGCCATGAATGTAATGCTTAATGACCATGAATGTCATATTACGTGTATAAATAGTGCGCAACGCGGTATTCTTGCTAACTTGCAATTAGGATATGGACTGCGTTTTCATAAGATGCTTGCGGAACGCGTTGGTGGAACTTTTAAAGTTATTGAAGATGGCGATTCGTGGATTATTAATGTACACGTTCCGCTTCATGTAGAGAAATAGCCATTGTGCAAGATACTTATTGTGCTTTCTTGCGCGTTAATCGAGTATTTGGACGTGTCTGCTGCATGGCAGATGCAAGTAGGCGGTTAATTTGCAATGCAGAATGCTGTTTCGTTGCTATGTTATACACGTTATCGTGGCAGTTTTTGCTAATTTTGCGATTTTTGCCACGATAACGCATGATTTGAGTGATGCTAGTTTAGTGGAATAACAACATTGACCAGCCAAGTGTCGTCATCTTTTTGCGCGCTTAAAGATCCACCTAAACGTTCCACAGATTTTTTGTGGAATAGTAGCCCTTTGCCAAAAACAAGCCTTTCACCAAACTTATTCAACGTCGAAATCGAATTCATACACATTATTTTGCATTCGCGCTCATCAACCGTAACATTCATAGAAAAATCAACGCTAGTATTGCAATGCTTGCGAATATTAGTAAGCAGCTCGCTGCACATGCGAATAGCACATTGAGCTTTTTCGGCATCAACTATTGCAGATGCAGCAAAATCGTTACTTACCGAACTTTCATCATTTACTGTTAGAGAGCCATAGTACCCAAGCTGCTCACAAATCTTACGTTCAGCCTGTAAGCGCGCGCGAATATTGCATAAGAAATCAGCCAAAGTCATGCAATCATTACCATTAGAACCATAAACGAACTGCGTGCTAGCAATACTAGCAATATTTGAATCTAAAGAATCATCATACTTATGCTCAGCTTGCTCAAGTAGATTAATAACAAGTCGCGTTTTAGAAAGCGCATTACGAGAATGCTCAACAATCTGCTCTAGCGACTCTTTTGTATGATCACTTTTCTCGGCATACAAAGCATCAGTCGCAAGCAATGTAATATCCGTAATCTCATTGTTCACATCGTCGTGCAATTGCAATGCAACAGAAGCAATATAAGACTGGAACTCACTGCGCACAATATCCATTTTTGCGCGATTATTTTCTTCCAACATGTTCAAATACTTGCGCAAAGCGTAACCGCAAATCATGGAAATAAGAATAAAACAAGGGAAAGTAAGCGGAATGTACGCCATTTTTGCAAAGTACATAATATTCAGCGAAACTATGTACGCACAAAGCAAATACTTCCACGAATCATAAAAGCCTGCAACAAGCATGCTAGCGAGCAGCGCAAAAAACACGCAGGTTGCATTTACGCCTGGTACTGCTAACGTTACGCAATATAAAATCGGAGTTACGAGGGATATTTGACGCGGAAAAGCAATCATAAGAAAAGTTGCAAACATCCAAATGTATTGGCACGCAGATTGTAATGGGTTGCGCCACAACCAAGCTGTATTGCAAGATTGCACATCCATTGACACTACAAGAATCGCCAATATTATGAATAAAGTTCGCTGAATTTTCCAGCTTTTAACCAACTCAATAACACGCGAAAATGTTTTCATTAACATGCGCTATCCGTTTCTTGAGAAGGATTCGGGTGATTTTGCGTCGAATCATAAGCATATTGCAGATTGCTAGCTTGCTCACGATTTTGCATTGCAGCAAATGCGGATATTGCTTGCACGCGGTTAGAAACGTGCAATTTTTTGTAAATCCTATGAATATGCGTGTTAATAGTGTTTGGCATAAGACCAAGTTGAGCCGCAATCTGATTTGTTGTGTAGCCTTTAGCAAGCAAATCCATGATTTTTAGTTCTTGAGGCGGCAAAACGCTGCGCGACCTTGATTTAGAAAGTCTAATAAAAGATTCTTGCGGAGTAGCAAAATCGTAAGCAACATTCTTAACGCAACGGCAGCCATACACGTGCTGATTATCGCAATATTGCAAAGCTTCTGCTAGTCCTTTGAAATTGTCTTTAGCAACCATAGCTTGCCCACCAACTTGCGAAACCATCGAAGCGTAGGATCTACAATCGTACGAAGTCATGCCAATTAAAACAATGCTGTTGTTTTGTTCACGAATTGCGCGTATTACCTCTACTCCAGACATGTCTTTCATTGACATATCTATCAAAATATAATCCGGAGTGGTTTTTGTTACTTGGCAATATTTCAAAGCTTGCACGCCTGATTTTACGCACCATTTGCACACGTACTCGCTTGGCAAAAGCTTGCTGAGCACGTTTCGCATAACCGCTAAAACTAATGGGTCGTTATCTACTATTGCATACGTTTTTGGCATAATGGCTTTCTTGCAATCACACGCTACTTTTCTTATATTCTACTTTATAAACGCGCGCAAAGTAGGGCAAATTGTGTAGTAATAAATGATTACAAGTAATGCACGTAAGTCAAATTTGGTTATAATAAGTAACAATATGTGACTTTTGGTTGCGTTGAAATTCATATTCAATAATGATTGCAGCAGGATTATATGACAAAACGATTAGTAGTATTACACTCCGCAGAAGTAGCTGCGATGGCGCTTGCCTCAACAGCTGCTTTTATGCGTAGCTTTGACTTTTTCGTTTTGTGGCTTGTTCTAGGACTTCTTTCTGTTGCATTGTATTCTTATGCATATTTTTTCTTGCGTAAAAGCGTTATTAAAGAAAAAAATGCGTATATAGAAAATAATATATCTAAGATTGATGGCGATGGCGCTAACAGCATAAGTAGTGATGTTGAGAATACAGAGAACAACAAAGATTACATAATTACGCTTGAGCAAGAACGCAAAAAAGTCGAATCACAAAATAAGCAAATACTCAACAATTACTCAAATAATTTAATAAATATTATTTCATGCTTTATTTGTGGGCTTATTCACGTTCCTTGGATTTATTACTACGGAATTGCAAACGGCGTTTTAACATTGGTGATTTTGTGGCGAGTAATAAAGCGCCCACAAGGTCACCCTATTGATGAAAGCGATTTTTAAAGATTTAAGACTTTAAGGATTTAAGCTTATTGCTGATCTTCCATTGAAAGATTTAATCCTTTTGCAGCATTGCGAAAATATTCTATGTGATCGCCATAACCGTCTGCAATAATAGCATCCTCTTTTACAACAAAAGAGCCATTTTCTAGCACAATATATTTTGTAAAGAATTCTTCTAATTGCTTAGCTAATTCATCAATTTCATCTTGCGAAAGCTCTTCGCTACTATTTTCCGCAAAGTTATCTTCCTGCTTTTGAATTTGATTAATGCTATTTTCGCAAACTTTTCCTATTTTGTTTACGTTATCTTCTGGCTGCCAAGAGTTTATGCCAAAATCACTCATGCTTACACTACCAATATTTGCGCTACTCATGTTTGTATCTCCTTGTATTTGTAATATATTCACAACTTATATTCGCAACACATATTTTCAATATATTTGTGCGTTGCTTTAAGTCTAATTACAAACATTTTCCGTGCAATCTTGAGTACTAAGTTCTGAGTACATAGTATTTCTCGAAGACTTGCAGCATTTATACTAGAAATACAAAATGCATACGAACGATAAGCAATGTACATGAATTAGCTACAATGCTCACAAACAAAACAGCAAATTGGAAGGGAAACAACTCATGAGCAAGGACTCTATAAAACTTATTAAAAAAACGCTTATTTGGATTCTTAAGTGGGCAATATTTACAGCAATCGAATTCCTTCTTTTGTACGTTGCGCTTATATCTTGGAATCATGATTTTGCACAGTTCATGAACGAATACAGAAATGCGATTATTCCATTTATGGCAGCAACTGGAGCTATGGCAGCGGCGATGATTCGCGACGAAGGCACTATTCTTGAAGTCAAAGATTAAGGTAGATATGGTACTAAAACGCAATATTGCAAACAATAAGCAATTTATGATATAACTTCGTTACGCCGTGACTGCGCCATATTGCAGGTTTGAGGTTAATCTTCAACACGGCGTCTATTTTTATTATTTCAATTTTCAATAATGCAGCTACCATTAGGCACGGCGACTACTCCGAATCCTTCCGCCTTACCTTGACTATTTCTACGAACGTTATTTCTTATCATATTATAAAAAGTTGAATCTCTTTTAGAGCATTTTCTATAAACTGCTCCTGCAACTAAATCTGCAAACTGTACACCTACGCTGTGATGCGAAGCTGCTATAAATAATCCTTCAATTAAATTGTTATAATCAGCTCGATGTGAGTCATGATTATTAAGCAGGTCAAAATGGAAATCATCAAGTTGCTTATTTTGCTTACTATTACGAGCATCAATAACTATCATTCCGTAAATTAGATTATGTAAATATTTATGAGCTATTGTGTTTAATACAAATACGAGTATACTTTTACCTTCTACGGGTATAGTGTAGAGATTGTACTAATACGATGCATTAACTAATGCCAAACTTCAGCAGATAATATGGAGCTAACAATGAGAAGAAATAATAAATATAAAGGCATGCGCATACTTACTGCTTCAACTATCATTGCAGCAATGTCGCTACTTTCTGTATATCCAATAAGTGCATTAGCTGTTACCCCCCCCCCATCAACAGAAGTAACCGTAACTAACCCAGCTCCAAAAACACAACTTGTTGTAGATGGCACAAACGGATCAGACACAAACGATGGATCTGAAAGTAAGCCATTAAAAACTATTCAAAAAGCTCTTGAAAAAGCCACACAAAAACCTGCAAATATCAACATTAAAGGCAATTTTTCACTTAATGCACCTATAGAAATTCCACAAGGCATTACACTTTCTATCGATAAATCCGGCGCCACAATAACAGGCTCGAATAGTGCCAACGATGGAATCACGCTGAAATCTGGTTCCACACTTCGCGGTGACGGCGAATTGAAAATGACTGCGTTTAAGGTAGCACTTACAGCAGAAGAAGGCTCTCTTATTACGGACGGCACATACAATTTCAAAGATAACGGAGTAAAAGACAGTAACGGAATCTACCTTGCGGGAACAGTAAAAGGTACAAGCAAAGATAAATTAACAATTACTGCTGACGACAACTGTGATACAGATTTTTATGCTGATGGTATTACTTTCGAAAACGCTACTATTAACGTTAAATCACAAATTCGCACATGGTTTGATGCAAGAGATTTAACTTTGAAGAATTCTTCACTTACTGTAGCAGGCTTTGGAATGTCATACTACGTAAACAAATTAAACATGGATAATTCGGAGTTTGTGATTAATAAAATTGGTTGGAGGCACTCAACTGGTTTAACAATTCAAGGCGACTCAACTGTTACCAATAATTCACGAATTGTTGCGAATGCAGGATCTACAGCAGGCATTTCCGTTGGAATATCAAACGGAAAATTAACTGTTACCAACTCTACTCTTGAATTTAATAATGGTGGCACTGGCGGCTTAAATGTAAATACCGGAAAAGTAATTATCTCCGATTCTACAATCAAAGGCAATGGAAAAAATAGTGGAGCGCTTTTTGGAGCTCAGGAAAACGGATCTATTGAACTTAGAGAAGACTGCTTAATAGATAGCCCGGCAATCAAAAATGCAGATGGTGGAGCTGGAACAGGAAATAGCTATGTTGTTACTGGAGGCTCGCACATGGTTACATATGCTCCTGATTATCACAGCAACAGGGGAAGCACTGTTCCTGTAAACGGTAAAGAAAACGGTAATGAAAGGCTAAGTCTCTTTACTCTTGCTGATAGTTCTGTAAATGAGATAAAACCAATTAACAAAAATGGAAATGCCTACATATACTCAGTTAAAAAAGCTTCTAAAGATAACAAAAAGCACGTATGGGTTCCAGCAGCAAAAGTGACATTCGAGCTCAATGATACAAATGCTGAGGATTCTAAAAAAGCTAAAGAAGCTATATTCTCTGACTCTTCAACTAAAGCAAAAGAATCCCTTGCCGTACGAGGTTACGCATTAAACTTTGCAAAAACAGTGGCAGGAGGAAGTACTGAAGTACCAGCAAATCCAATTGCTCCTGGATATAAGTTCCTCGGGTGGTTCTTCAAGAACGCTGAGAATAAAGAGCAACAATTTACTGAAAGTATGCCTATAACAAGCGACACAACAGTGTATGCAAAATGGGAAAAAGATGCCTCATCTTATGCTGTTCGCTACCATAATTGCGCTCAAGATGATGCAACATACCTTGTTAGTGAAACTAACCCAAAACGCACCAGCAAAGTTCTTTCATTCGACGAAGTTATTAAGAATAATGCAAAATTTGCCCGCGAAGGAATGGTCTTCAAAGGTTGGACCACAGAGAAAAACGGCAAAGGCAAGACTGTAAAAGCAGGTAGCAATATTGCTATAGCGAAGAATAAAAACTTAATTGACTTATATGCAAATTGGGAAGAAAAAGAATTTACAGTAAAATTCTCAGCAAACGGCGGAACTTTCTCCGATAGCAGTATTTTTAAGAAAAATACAAAAGTATTTGAGATTAAAAAAGATGAGCACGGTGGAGATGTTGCTGTTGTTAAGAAAACAGCAAAATTTAGCGAAAACAAGACGCTAATCAATCTTATTAAAAGTTTGGATGATAATGTCAATATAGACACACCTGGCATTAGTGGCAAAGCAAGTTCCGATTCAGATGCAAATTATACGAATCTTGCCACGCGCAAATATTATCATTTAATAAATGAGAAAAAAGAAAACTCACTCTTTGGCTATGTGTATAGCACAGATTACTACTACTGGTTCAAAGACAAGGATGGAACAGAAAAAGCTACTATTGACAATGATCCAAAAGTGAACGATGATCTTACCTTCTACCTTAAGTGGAAGATTGATCCAAGCATTGAACACATACAGCAGGAGAATATTAATCTTCCTGCAGATTTATTAACTGGCGATAACACAGCAACTACAGCATACAAAGTTACACCAGGACAAACTATTGATTTCACTGGCACAATCACAGCTTCAGTAGTAAAAGACCAAATGAAAGCGATAGAAAATAAATTTAACAAAGTAAAAGCGACAGATTATAGCAATATTGCTCTAAGCGATATGACATCTTCTTTCATGGCTACATTTACTATCCCAGACAGTTTAACGCTGCCTGAAAATATCACAAAAAATACGCTTAAGCTCGATGGATTCTCAGATACTTTTGCTATCCAGGATGTGCAAGTTAAAGACAAAACTGTAACAGTTACTATTAATTTGAAATCTGGTATTAAAACGTATGCGGAATTACAGACAGCAGTACAAACAAATCTTGGCGACGCAATGAAAATCACTATTCCGGGAATAAAGATAAACCAAGATTTCTCCGGAAAAGCTACAATTGTTGGAACCGTATCGGGCTCATTCCACGCAGCTGCAACATTTAATGGAACAACAAAATTATTTGACTTTACTTGGAACGGCTCGCAAACAAGCGAAGGGAAAAACTCTGACGCAGCAGCAGGCGCTAATGATATTTCTCTCACAGTAGAATATAATCCTCCAACTCCTCCAACTCCGCCGACACCCCCAACACCGCCAGCACCAGTTCCTGAACCAACGCCTGTTCCAGAACCAACGCCTGTTCCAGAACCTACACCCGTTCCAGAACCAACCCCAGAACAAACACCATGGCCAAAATATAAGCCGACGCCAGAAAAAACACCAAACCCTGCGCCACAACCAAAAGAAAATCCGAATAATAAAATTGCAGAAAAACGCAAACACGATAATAACCAACTTCCAAAAACAGGAAGCGAAATATTACTAACTGCCTTTGCTGCGATTGCAATATTCGGACTTGCTGTAGTAATAGCAAAATTAAAGCGCATAAAAATAAATAAGCAATAATTTCATAAAAAATAAACAAAATAGGGGTTAGTATTGTAAACAACTGCAGTACTAACCCCTATTAATACACACAAATATTCAACAATATAATCACGGTTATATTAAAAATTAAGGTTGCTGTAAATTATTTTGCGGATTGAATTGAGGCCTCTTGACGAGCAACGTCAAGCGCTTTGTTGAAGGCATCACTAGTCCAACTTGCTCCAGCAACAACCGAGATATGCAAATCTTTCAACGGCTTTCCAACGATTTTACCTGGAATAGCCTCGCTAAAAGCGCTCATGTGTTTTTTGGAGATTGGCGTAAACGGGTGAGGCGTAATTTCAACACTACTCACATTGCCGCTTGCAACGCTTAAATTCACATCAATACTGTCTTCTGCAACTGGGCCATACGTAGCTTTGATTTTGTAATCGCCATCTTTGTAGTTGCCAGTATCGGTTTTAGATTGGTTTTTAGAGTCCCCAGAATCTTCACTTTGCGCAGAAGCGTGCGATTGTTGAGCGCCAGAATCGTAAGACTTCGAAGCATTGCCACTATCGTTTTCGCTTTGACCAGAATTACCAGCAAACTCATCATTCATTGGAACAGCGCTCGGCTCACCGCAAGATGCAAGAAAAGCACTTGAACTAGCCAAAACCGCAATCGCAGCAACCGTTTTTGCAATTTTTTTAGACTTCAAATCATCACGCAAATTATTGCAGCGTGAAACATTATGAAACATATTATCTGAAACCATAAAATCATCGCCTTTAAATCTTAAATTAAAACTATGAGCAACTAATCATCTAAAAACTAATCATCTAAATTCGCTAATTTAGGCGACTTAGTAGGCTCATGATTTTGCAAAGATTGCGCAACGCTTTCATCAACATGCGCACTCGTAAACGCAGGCTTGCCACCAATCGCCTCGTACGCTTTGCGCGCATCCTCATTATTCCAACGCTCCCCAACAAGCACACCGTGGTTGAGCATAATTTCACGATCCGCGCATTGAGCTACCAAAGAATCATGCGTTACAACAATAATCGTAGTGCCTTGCTTGTGCAGCTGCTTAAACAAATCGAGCACAATCTGCTCATTTTTTTCGTCCAAATTACCAGTCGGCTCATCCGCAAGAAGCAACTTCGGGCAGTTAATAAGCGCACGCGCAACGCACACGCGCTGCTGCTCACCGCCAGAAAGCTGGCTTGGTAAATGGTGAGCGCGATCCTTTAATCCAACTCGCTCCAAGGCTTCCATTGCTTGCGATTCATCTACAACTGAATGATAATATTGCGCAACCATCACGTTTTCAACTGCTGTTAAATGTGGCACAAGATAAAACTTTTGAAACACAAGGCCGATTACGTTTTTGCGAACGTCTGCAAGCTGGCCCGCGTTCAAATCCTCGAGTTTGCGGCCTTGCAAAGCAACGGAGCCTTTAGACGGCGAATCCATGCACCCAATAATGTTCATTAGCGTAGTTTTGCCAGAGCCGCTCGAGCCAACAATCGAAAGCCACTCGCCTTGCGGCACAGTAAGCGACAAATCGTCAACAGCGCGAAGAGAGCCGTAAATCTTGGAAACGTGGTCCAAAGTCAACAGCATTTCTGGCTCAGTTTTTGTGCTCTCCAGCTTAGTTTCTTTATTCTCTGTCATATTAAATCCTTAACCAATCACTCTAAAATCACTATAAAAGCTATTCTTCTCGAAGCACAATCGCAGGGTCGATTTTTGAAGCGCGCAAAACAGGCGGCAACGCAGCAACGCAAGACGCTGCAACGCTAAACACAATAGAAAACGCCACCAGCCACCAATTCACGCTCAAATCTCGCGCAAACACCATTGACGCAAGCAATCGCGCAAATCCATACCCTACTGCCGTACCAGCGATTCCGCCAATAAAACCATAAAGCCCAGATTCCGCAGTGAACTCAATGCCAATGCTCTTAGCGCTCGCACCCAAAGCTTTGCGCAAGCCAATCTCATTTCGGCGCTGCTGCACAATCGAAGAAATCGTAGTGCTTACGCCAACCATCATCAACGCAAGAACAACCAGCGAAACAATCCAAAATAGGCTGCGAAGCATAGCAATAATGCCAGTATCTGCCGCTGTAACTTTAGTAACTTGTTGCGCACGAACACGCATAGAAGTCATATCGTTAATGCTGCGCACAACCGCATCTACGTTCGGCGCAGAAGACGAGTAAGCAATCACGTCCGCGCCACGCTTAACGCCTGTAAGCACACGCAAATCCGCGTTAGTTGCGTAAAGCATGGAATCTTCGGCGTCTCCCGTGTCTAAAATGCCGCAAACGCGGAAAGTTGTGCCGTGAGTATCCATAATATCTGTGGAAACTCTGCCTTCAACAAGCTTATTTTGGGAAGATTTTTGTGCAGGCTTATGCGAATCCGAGGAATTATCGCCAGCGCGATACGCGATTGCAATGCGCGAGCCAATCTTCAAGCCCATAGCAAAAGACACATCTCGCCCAACCATAACGTTTCCACTGCTAGGCCAAGCGCCATCCACATTCCAATGCTTATTAAGCGACTTAACAGCGGAAACATCTACTCCAGCAAGCACGTACGGAGCCGCATTAATGCGCACATTTTCGTAACGGTACGTAGCAGATCGCATAGCGCCTTTTGCAAGAACCATGTCGTTAGTGTGCAAAACCATTGCGCGATCAATGCCATTCTTCCACTCGCCTGCAAGCGGCGTCACAATAATATTCGCTCCATACGCGCGCATTTCGTCACTCATTTGTTGAGGAACAACAATGCAAATTGCAGCCAAACAAAACAGCGTTGCAGCACCAACAAGAGTTGCAACTACTGCCATAAGCGCACGCGACTTTCGGCGAAAAACCGCGCCAAAAAGCATAGTTGCAAACATTGCGCTATTAGAAGTCATACCAGAACCAGATTTAACGCCCATGAAGCACCTCCGCAGGACGCACATGCAAAATAGAGCGAATAGAAGAGCCAGCGGCAGCAAGAACAGTAATCGCAAGAAGAACAAACACCAGCACAAACACCATTGGTCGAAGCGAAATCGCAGAACCAAACACGCCAAATCCAATCACTTGCGCAACTCCAAAGCCTGCAATCATGCCAATTAGCGCACCAACGCACGCAATAACCGCTGTTTCCATAAGCATTAGCCGCGCAACAGCGCCATCGCGCGCACCCAGCGCCTTGAGCAGCGCAAGCTCCCCCGAGCGCTCCGAAATCGCAGCTGCCATAAGATTCGCAACCGCAACAGCCGCCGCAACCAAGCTAAGCGCCGTCATAAGCACCATCACAGCGCGCGTCTTGTTAAGCACGCTGCCTTGCATAGCCGAAACTTGCCGCACTTGCTTTGCAACAGCTCCTGGAATCACTTCTTCAATTTGGTAAGTAATCGAGCTTGGGTAGGCTGTGCAATACCACGTCTCCCACTCTTCTTGGCTAAGAGCCGCTGGATTCTTCGCCGCTTTACGCGCTAAATCGTTTTCTGGCGTAGTCAATGCTTTAACTTCAATCGCCTCAACCATATTTGGCTTGTTTGAAAGGCGTTGTGCCTGGCTGGAATCCGCGTAAATCGCGTTATTGTCACTATCTCCAGAATCGTAGATGCCAACAATTTTAAGTGAGATTTGTCTGCCAGAACGAGTTAGTTTTATTAGCTGACCAACTTTTAAATTATGACTTTTAGCAAGATTTGTGCCAACAGCGGCCTCGTGCTTAAAATCGCGCGGGAATCTGCCTTCAAGCATCTTCCACCAAGACCGCATTCCTTGCACGCCAACAACTGTTGTCTCTCCAGAAGCGAGCGCAAGCTTGCGATTAAACCACGTGCCAACAATCGGAACTACTGAATTAGCAGATTTAGTGGAATTAGAGGAGTTAGCAGAATTAGCAGATTCGGCAGAAGAATTTGCCTTAAGATTTGCGTAAATCGTTAGTTTTGGCGCAAAATTCGTTATGTTAAACGCCCAAAAAATCATTTTGATTTTTGCAGCATCCGATTCCTTCAAAAAAGCGGTAGATTCTTGACTTTCAGCATCCGCCAAAGTTTGAGAAGATTGAGAAGATTGAGAATTACTATAAGCCGACTTTGTGCGAGACGCATACAAGTCGTTCACAACAGCATTCGACTTAGGCTGAACAATAATATTGGATCCGTAAGAGCTAAGCTCCGCGTTAATTTTGTCTCCAACGTCGTAAACAACGCTAAGCATTGCAACGCTTACACACGCACTCAAGCACACAACAATCGCTATAAGAACTCGCTTTTTAATCTGCCTTGCAAGAGATCGCGCAATCATTCGAATCATAAACATTTGCAAGCACTCCTACTTAAAGTGCGAGCTAAGCACGTCTAAATCGGCTGTGTGAATGGTAATTTTGCCACCACCAGCCTTGTATGGGAATGGAATCGGGTTGCATCCGCCCTTAAAACCAATAGTCGCCAAATTTATTGCAACATCGCATTTTCGGCATATTATCTTGCCGTCTTTTTCGTAGTAGCCTGCGTCTCCACAATTTTCGCAAGCGTCCAAGCCCACTCCATACGCTCCACCATTTTTCTTGATGATTATAAAGCGCATAACAGTGCCATCTTTAGCTTTGTATTGGAATCTATGCAAGTGGCCATCGCTAATTTGCACAAAGTTGATTGTTGCTACGCCATCATGCAACTCGTACGGTTCTGGTGGCGTAAGCGTTGGCTTAATATTCATAAGAGACACGCCAGCAGTAAGCGTAAGTATTACTACGATTGCAGCCATTAGCGCCGCAAGCGCAGACCTTCTAGACTTGCGCTTAAACGCTCGCTTTGCGCGGATTTGTGCAGGATTTTCTCCATCTACAGGCGTCTTAAAACCAATTACAATAGACGCAAATGCAGGAATCAAAAACACGCAAATTTGCGCAATAATCATAAGCGGAGCGTTGTTTATAAGCCAAACAAGAATGCTAAACGAAAAATCGTCTATATACAGCAAAATACTTCCTTGCATAATTTGCAGCAGGGATGTTAAATGCTGAATTAGCAAAATTATTATGCTTAGAATAATCGCGATTCTAAAGGCGACTTTACTGGCGGTTGCGCGCAAAGAACGAACCATAAGACTTATGCAAATCGCAGCAGCCGCGCCAAGAATAAATCCTAGTGCGCGAAGAAGCATGTCGGAAGTAAATGGAGGCGTGCTGGAGTCAACGAAAATCGTAAGCTGCAAAATCACGTCTGGAAGCGCGTAAAACACTGTAAACGCTAGGCAAAGCGCGCCAATTGCATTACTTATGTGCAAGGGCAGCGGATTTTTGCGCCATTTTGCAACCGTTTTGCCAGACGCAGCAACACAAGCGATTGTTGCAATATCTAGCGGAACAGCAATGCAAAGCGCTGGAAGATTCACAAAATTGCGCTGATTAATCACCACGCTTGCGCGCAAAAATGCAAAAACAAGCGCCGCAACTGTTCCAAAAATCAAACCAAAAAGTCGCCAGCGACAGCTGATTGGCTTATCTCGTCCCTCGCCAACGCTTAGCGTTGAGCTTAATCCCATTGTAAGCAGCGCAAGAGGGAGCAGCCCTGGAAGAACTGTAACGAACAGCCTGAGCATGTCTCCCTCCTTTGCTGTTTACATGATTTTTGTTTTTTATTTATACATTATGCATTATTTATACATTATGCATTATTTATTTGTTGTTTTTATTCTTAAAAACTACCACTGGCAAAAACTACCACTGACGTGGAGTGTACTTCCAATCGTCGAATGTAGCGGTAATTGGCTCAGTCCAGAATCGGCCAGTCACGCCCGTAGCAGGATCTACGTGAAGCATCCAACCCTTCTTTTCTGGCGATTCAACAGAAAGCACTAACTTGTAGTTTCCAGCCTTATCGAGCTTAACATTTGCGCCGTAGTGTGGGCCGTCGGAAGCGTTCATTTGCATAAACGTTCCCTTTACAACAGCGTCACCGCTCGCCTTATCAATAATTTGATAATTCACAGTCAAATCTGGAATAAACTCGCCCTTGCCGTAGCCAAGCTGTGTACCTTTCTTGTTTGCGTGAATATCTGCTTCAAGGTGGAAGCTTGCCTCGCTTGCCTTTAAGCCCATGCCTGCTGGAACCATGTCGACTGGCTGGAAGTACACAGCGCCAATCGTAAGCGGGCCAATGTTCTGGTCTTGGTGAGGTCCAACTGGAACCTCTTCAAAGCCCTTGTCTCCGCCCTTATCGTCGGCCTTCTGCTCAGATGATTGTGGCTTTGACGCAGACTTTGCTGCATTTCCGTTTGCGCCACAGCCAGTGAGTGTTAGCATTCCTGCAAGCGCTAAGGCTGCAATTGCCATCATCTTTTTATTCTTCATATCTAACCTTTTCTATTAGTTATTGTTTATTATTGCTTGATTTTTAGTTTTGATTTTTAGTTTTGACTATCCGTTAACGGTTGTCAACGGTTGCTTGCGATTTGCGCGTGCGCACAAAACTTACGCAAAGCAGCGCAACAACTACGATTGCAGCTACGACTTGCGCCGAAATCGTTTCAACGTACGGATAGAATCCAAGCCAATCGTTAGTTGGCAAGCCTTGAATATACGCGCCAGCGAGCGCATCACCCTCTATAAGCGCATGCACACCTCCGCCAGCAAAAATCACCACTAAAATGCACATAAGCGCACTTGTTCCTGCAAAGAACGGGCGAATCGGTATGCGCACAGACGCAAAGCGAATCAGTAAGAAGATTACAACTAGAACAGCAGCTGCGGCCACGAATCCGCCCCAAATCATGGAGTCAGCTCCGCTTGATACAGCAAAAATCGCCTGGTAGAAAATCACAGTTTCTGCGCCTTCGCGAAACACTGCTAGGAAGCTTAGCAACGCTAGAGAAATCAGGCTGCCTTTAGAAACAGCTGCCGTCGTTTGGTTGCGAATATACTCGTTCCAAGCTTGCACAGAAGATCTTGAAATCATCCAATTGCTTGTGTACAGCAGCATAAGCATTGCAAACAGCGCCACAACGCCTTCCGTAATCTCTTGCTGCGGTCCAGAGCCATTGAACAACAATCCAAATAGCGCAGCAACAACAAGCGACGCCGCAATTCCAGCAACAAGACCCATGTAAATGTACTTAACCATGTGCTTGTGCCCAGATTTAATAAGATATGCGATTATTGCAGCAACAACCAGCAGAGCTTCCAACCCTTCGCGCAACAAGATTATAAAAGCCTGACCAAAGGAGCTTGTTATAAATTGCATAAACACATTGGCATTAGCCGCCGCTCCGCCGTCTAGCTTGGATGCATCTTCAATAAGCATTGACTTAAGATCTGTAAACAGCTTTTTTGTTTGCGCAAATGATTTGCCATTGTTCATAGCCTGCCTGCACTCTTTGAATTGATATTCAACAGTGCTTACTCGGCTTCCGCTTATTGCGTTCATAACGTTCTTCTCGAAACCGAGCTTTTCGTAATACTGGTAATAGGCTTCGTTCACTAAATCAACAGCTTTTGCAACTTCTTGCTTATTTGCTTTTGCTGCTTTATACGTTGATGCAGATTTGTCGAGTATAACGTTCATTTCTCGCGCTACTTGACTCCAAGTTCTGCCGTTTCGCCCAAGATTCTTCTTTTTTGCAGCATCGAGCTTTTTGCGTTCTTTTGCGATTTGCGCACGCAATTTGGATGCATAAACATTCGGCTTATCTAGATTTGCATTTGAGTCTAATTGAGATGCTGTTTGCGCAACGTCTTCTTCTAGAGCAGATACAACTTCACTAATTTGCGCGGCCTGATTTGGTTGATATACCAGCGTTTGTAACTGTTGGAATTGGTCACTTTGCGATTGAACTTTATTCTGACTAATCGTATCTCGCACAACTGTAATCATGTTTGAAGCTACATAAACAGAGTTGTATGCAGCTTGAAACCTGGTTGCTGCTCCTGCCATATTTGCGTTTGCATACTCGCTTTTGCCTTGTTCTAGCTGACTTTTAATAGCTAAAGAAACTTCCGACCAAGTGTTGTATGTTTTATTGGCATCCGTAGCATAAGCAGGCGTTGGAGCTGCGATTAGCCCAGCAAACCCAGCAACACCAGCAATTCCAGCAAACCCTATTGCGCAACTTACAAAAACGCATATCGCAAGTAAAAATGCATACACTTGCTGTGCTTTTTGGCGCGCTTTTGCACACGCGTGCATAATGTCTCCATATCTCCTTTGGCTCTAATCCCCATCGAGCGCACCCAACTTCTTTTATTTTCGTTCTATTTTTTAGTTTTGCTGGAGCTTTTATCTTTAAGTTTTAGCTTCAGTTTTTAGTCTTCAGTTTTAATCGTTCAAATTTTTTGGCGATTTCTACGCGGTTGTTCTGTTTTGCTAGAACTTGTTCCGTTTTGTTATATTTGAAGTCGCCTCGCAAGTAACCCCATCAACATAATATCGATATATCAAGTAGATTGATATAGTTCAGCGCAAAAAACTCGCAAATATTACAAAAATGATATTGATAACGATAATTATCAATCTTTTTGCGAATCGTATTGAGAAAAGCCAATAAGCCCAACAAACTCATTAAACATGTTTCTCATACTTTCTACAATGCGACTTTTCTTCTCAGCGCGCGCCTTAGCCGCAGCGCCAAATCTGCTCATTCTAGGCATTAAATCATTAATGTCTGTACCAAGCTCACTCACTTCGCCAGCGCTAAAAGATTTCTCCATAAACTTGCGAGTCAAAGCATCGTTTAATCCTTCACTTTGCACGAGTTGCTCCAAATCATGATTATACTTTTGCTCAACATACTCGCTCCAGCAATCAACAATGCTCAACTTGTTGCCGTTAGAATCGTAAACGGTAATGTTACCTTCAGAATCCACAAGCTTCCCAAGCTCATTCTCGTTAAGCTGCGCAATAAACCCTTCAATAAGCTTCTTTTTACTACGCAACTGCGGGCTAGAGTCAACCGCCACCCTAATAGAGGCAAGAACATTTTTATCTTTACAATGCTTGCTATGGTAATGTTCTACTAACATCAAAATGTAGTCAATATTTACTTCTACTTGGCGCACAAGCTCCATCTCAAACACAACATCATCCGTAATGTCTGCAATCTCGCCTTTTTGCTCTTTGCGCTTCCACTCTTCATGCAAATCTTGGTAATGCCCCAAGTAATCTTGCATATCGCGCTCTTTGATTATTTCGTTGCCTTCAAATTGATCAAAAGCTTTCAGCATGTTACGCAAGCGCAAAATATTGCTAAAAAGCGATATAAACTTTTTCTGATTCTCTTCTCCAACAATGTTGAATCCTTGCAGCGGATACTTTTCCATAAGCTCATTTACTAAATCACTGTATCCGCAACGCTCAATTCCTTTATCGTCAACGTAACCGTTGAAAATCTGCTCAAACGTAGGGCAAAGCACAATTCCTTGCGCATCTTTATCTCCAAAAAGACTTACCGCTTCGTCAACTCTATAACTCAAATCCCTAAAGCACACAATGTTTCCGAATGTTTTAACGGAATTTAAGATTCGATTTGTGCGCGAAAACGCTTGAATAAGCCCGTGCATGCGAAGATTTTTATCTACCCAAAGCGTGTTCAAAGTTGTTGCATCAAAACCAGTTAGAAACATGTTGACTACAATCAAAACGTCAATTTCCTTATTTTTCATGCGAAGCGAAACATCTTTGTAATAGTTTTGGAATTTGTTATTTGACGCATCATACGCAGTATTAAACATTTCGTTATAGTCTTTTATTGCGCTTTCCAAGAATTCTTGCGAATTTGCGTCTAGCTTTGCAGTACTTTCGGAATTTTCTTCTCCAAGAGAACCCATGCCGTTGGCGTACGCCGAAGAATCTGACTCACCCTCGTTTACTGCATAGCTAAAAATAGTTGCTACTTTTAAGCGTTCACTTGGAGGCAGATTTTGCTGCTGCTTTTTGAACTCGTTGTAATACGCTTTTGCAAGAGGAATGTCTGCAACAGCAAAGATTGAATTAAAGCCGTTTACGTCAACTGCTTCAGAAGATTTTTTAGTCTCTAAAGTATTATGCTTATCTGCAGCAAGTTCTTTAACGTTAATAATGCGCTTGTATTTGTAAGTTTTCTCGTTGCGATACGTTTTTTGACTAAAATGCTCAATAATGTATTGAACAACATTATGCACGCGAGCTTGGTGCCTAATTACATCTGATCGATTAATATCTTTAACCAATTCGTCGGTTGCTTTTTCCAGCTCGCTCGACGTTTTTACAGTAGCAACGTATTCCACACGGAATGGCAACACGTTTTTATCGTTAATCGCGTTAATGATTGTGTACGTGTGCAAGCACGGTCCAAAGGTTTGCTCGGTTGTAGAAATATGCGCAGCGTCGGAGCCAGCAGCGTTCGCTTCAAAAATTGGCGTGCCAGTAAACCCAAAAAGCAGAGCATTTTTAAAGTGTTTTACAATATCTGCATGCATGCCTCCAAACTGGCTTCTGTGGCATTCGTCAAAAATAAACACTATGCGCTTTTTGTAAATTTCATGACTTGGGTTGCTGCTTATAAACCTACTAAGCTTTTGAATAGTGGTTATAATAAGCCTGCATTTTTCGGTATTGTCTTCTAGCTGTTTTGTAAGTACAGCTGTTGAAGTGTTACTATTTGCGGACCCTTTTTCAAACGCGTTATATTCTCTCATTGTTTGATAGTCAAGATCTTTACGGTCTACAACAAACAAAACTTTGTCAACAAGATTCTTGCCTTCTGCGTCTTTTAACGCTTTTACTAGCTGCGATGTTTTGAAGCTAGTTAGCGTTTTACCAGATCCAGTAGTATGCCAAATATATCCGCCCTTTTGTCGCTCTGCTGCCGGTATTTTGCTTGCATTAGCAAACATGTATTTTACGCGATCCACTATGTTTTCTGCTGCAGTAATCTGGTATGGTCGCATTACCATCAAGCATTTGTCTGCATTAAAAACGCAATATTTTGTAAGAATGTTAAGAATTACGTGCTTTGCAAAGAAGGTTCTAGCAAAATCGCATAAGTCGTAGATTATAGTGTTTTGAGCATCGGACCAATAGTTTGTAAATTCAAAACTGTTACTTGTTGTTGTTTTGCTAGATCCTCTACTTTTCTGCTCGTTGTACGCATTATTGCGAGTTGAGTTAGAGTAATACTTTGTTTCAGTGCCATTTGAGATTACGAAAATTTGCACGTATCCAAATAGTCCGCTTCCAGCCCAAAATGAGTCGCGAGCATAACGGTTAATCTGATTGAACGCTTCTCTAATAGGCACGCCTCTGCGCTTTAGCTCAATGTGAACCATTGGCAAGCCGTTTACTAGAACAGTCACATCGTAACGATTGCTACGCGCAGGGCCATTTGCATCATTATTGTTTGCATTATCGTTTGCATTAACAGCATATTGGTTGATTACTTGCACAATATTCTTGTGAATATTTTCTTTGTCAATAATAGTAATGTTCTTATCTGTGCCGTCATCTTTTTTGAGTATTTTAACGTTATCTCGCTGAATAGTATCTGTTTTCTTAACTATATCGTCAGTGCTGTTTGCAATATTTTCTTTGAAAAATCTTTCCCACTCGTCATCTGAAAAATGATAGTCGTTGAGCTTTTCGATTTGCACTCGAAGATTTGCTATAAGATCTTTCTCGTTGTGAATGTGAGCGTACTCGTAGCCTTGGGATTGCAAAATGTTAATGAACTCTTCTTCGAGTTGCGCTTCGCTTTGATAGTTGCCGTTATTGCGCGCGCTCGGCGTAAACGTAGACATTACAGTGCTATCTTGATTCTCTAACACAATTTTCATTTTGCTTCCTTCTTACTCACATCACATCTTTTTCACAATTTGGGTAAGAGGCAAAGAAGAACCCCCAGGTTTGAGCACTGTTAGTAGGCTTAGGGGGCTGCTATTACTGGCAAGTTTAGCAGACATTTCTTACCTCCTCAATCTCTTCGGCGAGTCTCACTAGAAATGTAATTTATGTAAATTGTAATACTAAATACGCTTTTATAGTTTACTTTACATAAATTGTGCATAACTACATTACGCACGCTTGAAGGTTAGGAGTTGATCGCGATAATACTCGTATTGCTTGCGACGAGCTTCGATTTCTGCAGGCAAGCCTTGAGTTAAATCATTGCAAAGTGCGTCAAATCGATCCAGAATTTGTACGATTTGGCGCTGCACTTCTAGAGGCGGAACGGGGATTTCAAAATTAGAATATGTGCTAATCCAAAGACGTTTGTGTTCCGAAGAAGAAAATCCAAGAAGTGCCATCCAATGGTATAAATATCGTATTAACACATTAGGCTTCGCTGTAATCATTTTCATAGCAGATGATTTAACTTTAAATGGAAAATCAACCCATTGAATTGCGCCAGTAAAATCATCAAAAATAATTACAGGATTATCTTTTGATGCTAAATAAATATTATCTAATTCATCTGTATATCCAAGTATGAAGCTCTGTCCAGCAGTCAATACTGGAGTAGTAAAAGAATCATCATATCTTGTACTTTTTACAATATATTTCGTTGGCTGCTCATAATCCGCAATATCGCCAATCTTCTTATACTCCACACCGTTTGGGCAGTAGCGTTGGATAAGCGAGTATAGAGGATTATTATCGTTGAAGGTGAGCAAGGTATAGCGATAATACTCGTATTGCTTTTTACGACCTGTAAGCTCTGCTGTAAGATCTGCTGTAAGCTCTGTAAACGTATCTAAAATCCGCACAATCTCCGCTTGCACATCAAGCGGCGGCACTGGGATTTCAAAATCTTCAATCATTGGTTTCCGTATTGAAGTAACGGTAGCGCTTACTGCTTTACGAATAATAAATCGCTTAAAATTAGACTTAAAATAGTAATATGCAAAACGCGTGTTAACTATTGGCTCCTCAAAATGTACACGATACACACGTTGGTGCAATGCATATTTACCTTTTATGTAATGGTAAATATCACCAATCCCACCTTCACCAGGTATTATAATTGCTTCTTCGTCGTATTCCCAATCGTTTTTACGCTTTATATTTTCAGAACGCACAAAAAATGGATATAGACCATCTTCTTCTGCTTCATTACCGTTACTTTTCCCAGTTTTTACATCCGCAATATCGCCAATCTTCTTATACTCCACACCGTTCGGGCACAATTCAGCGATTAAATCCTCAAGTTTGCTAGTCATTGAGCCACCTCGCTATTATCAGAATTAACGCTGCCAGCTTCAATCTCACTTACAATTTTCTCAATTTGTTCGCGTAACTCTTGCTCGCGAGCGCAAATCGATGCAATTTGCGAGTTAAGCTCCGTAATATCAATCTTTTCGCGAATATCTTCCGCTTCAACATATGTGGAAACAGAAAGATTATATTTATTGGACTCCACTTCTTCCAAAGACGCTACGTGCGCAATATGCTCCACATCTTGCCTAGAAGTGTACCAGTTAACAATCTGCTCAATGTTCTCATCCGAAAGCTTGTTACTATTCGTTGACTTTACAAACTCTCGGCTAGCATCAACGAACAATATAGAAGTGTCGTTTTGCTTATTTTTGCGCAAAACCATAATGCATGTAGCAATCGAAGTGCCAAAGAACAAGTTGCTTGGAAGTTGAATCACGCAATCAACAGCATTATGCTCAATTAAATATTGGCGAATCTTTTGCTCGGCTCCACCGCGGTACATAATCCCAGGGAAGCAAACAATAGCAGCAGCACCATCTTCCGCCAGATGCGCTAAACAGTGCAACACAAACGCCATATCTGCCTTGCTTTTTGGAGCAAGAACTCCAGCTGGAGCAAAACGAGGATCGTTAATCATCAACGGATTAGAATCCCCCTCCCAACTCGTGGAATAAGGCGGATTAGAAACAACTAGCTCAAACTTTTTATTAGCATCGATTTGCGGATTTATAAGAGTATCGCCGCAAGTAATAGTAAACTTATCAAAATTCACATCGTGCAAAAACATATTCATGCGGCACAAGTTGTAGCTAGTAACGTTCTTTTCTTGACCGTAAAAACCGCCATTAATATTTTCAATGCCTAGCACTTTTTTCGCTTTTAGCAGAAGTGACCCAGATCCGCATGCTGGGTCGTATACGTCTGAAATGCTTGATTTTCCAACGGTTCCAAGGCGCGTGAGCAGCATTGAGACTTCTGCAGGCGTAAAGTATTCGCCGCCAGACTTGCCAGCGTTCGAAGCGTATAAGCCCATCAAATACTCGTAAGCGTCACCAAAAGCCTCAATCACATTGTTGTTTACACTGCCAAGCCTCATCTCACTAATCACTTGTAATAACTTAACAAAACGCTTATTGCGGCCTTCAACAGTGTCTGCAAGCTTAATGTTATTCACATCGTAATCGGAGAATAATCCCTTAAAATCGCCAGACGAATCAGTGCCTTGAGAAGAAGCTTCAATATTGCGGAACACGCGGCTTAATGTTTCGTTTAGATTGCTATCTTGAGGAGCGTTCTTAAGCACATTGCAAAACAGTTCGCTAGGAAGTATAAAGAAGCCTTTTTCACTAATCATGTCACCGCGAAGAGGCTCTGCATCTTCATCGCTTATTTTTGCATAATCAAAGTTTGGATCTCCGCCTTCAGATTCATGCTCATCTTTATTAATATAATCGCATAAATTCTCGGAAATATAGCGATAAAACATTGTGCACAATACGTATGCTTTGAAGTCCCAACCATCAACTGAACCTCGCAAATCGTCGGCAATCTTCCAAATCGTGCGATGCAATTCCGCGCGTTCTTCTTCTTTGCGAGTGTCCATTTGCTGCTCCCTATTTGTGCAATTTGTGCAAGCGTATGCGCAATATATAAGCTAATTAAACAAGCGCAATATTACGCAATATTACGCAATAATTAAATAAGCGTTCTTTAATATTCTACTGTAAACGCGCACAATCAGCAGCAACGCCACTCGCATCGCTTAGCCTAGCTTCGATTCTTGCAAGCAAGTTAGCTCGCATAGTCATTATTGGGCATTAGTTGGCATTATCCTGCATTATCCTGCATTATTCAGCATCATTCGGCAAAAAAGTGCGCTGGGAATACGCGCGTTTTGCGAAGCGCACTATTTGGCGAGATTACAGCAAACTCAGCACTGGTAGTTTGCACGATTTTTTGCAAATCGCTTTCTTGCGATACAAACAACGCAGTTGCGAGCGCATCGGCGTAAGCTGTTGGAAAATCGCAAGTTTTAGCAGGAATATAAACCCAACTTGCGCATAAATCGCAAGCAGGAATGCCATCAAGCGCATTAATCAAGTGAGTCGCAATTAAATTAGACTCAAAGCCACTTGCATCTTTACCTAAGCAACTTGCTTCTTTTACTTTCCAACGCTTTCTTGCACTAGACGATGCACACAATGCTCCGCTTGCGATTGATGCAACTGCAACTGCTTGAGTTGTGTCAAACGGATTTTCCAGAGCCACTTTTATTTGATCATTCTCTTCGCTAAAACAAGCGCGCATATCACCGCCAGCGTTTACAAGAAAATCAAAATCCGCATGCGAATCGCTATCCGCAGGCATCTCACTACCAAGCTCCTCTTTAATAATCTGTGTTACAAGATCTACAAAATAGCCCTTTCCAGCTGCACCAAAATCAAGCTGCACTGGCTGATTTGTGCAAAGCGTTGCACGGCCGCCATCTTGCGAAATATCCGACCAAGCAATCGGCAAAGAGCGGCGATAATTAGCCCAACTGCCTATATTAGAACTCGCGCTAGCTGCCGACTCTGGAACGAATTGCACAGAATTATTGTAGCCAAGCGCAAGCAGATCCGCGCCAATGCACGCGTCGAAAGCGCCATGCGTAGCAGCGTAAAACTCGCTATAAAGCGCAAAAAGTGGCTGAACCCACGTTGGAAACTCAAACTCGCCACCATGCTCCGCACAAGCCATGCGCGAAACAAGCGAATCCGCACGAAAGCGCGAAAGTACCGATTCATACTCTTCAACAAAAGCGCGAATCCGCTTCTGCACGCGCTGCGAAATCGGCACGCTGCTAGAGATAATAATCCCAGTTCCAAGCGCGCGCTCAATCGCCACAACGTTCCTAAACATCGCTTTCCTCACGCAAAAACATCATTTGCCTTACTCCCAACATCAAACACTTTATCAATCATAAAAAACCACAACAATATCCCCCAAAAGCCACAAAACAGCAAAATGTCGTCATGGTTTACAGGCAGTCGCATTCTATACCTACATTTTGGCAAAATGAAGGCATAGCACGCAAAAAATACTCATCTATACCTACATTTTCGCAAAAACGCACTATAGAAACATAGGTAGCATCGACAACATCAACATAACGCCACTCGTTTCGAGTAGCATGATTTACGCGCTTTAATGCCAAGCAAACCTCACTTCGCAAAACCAGCCAAATCCCACTTCGCAAATTTGAAAATTTTTTAATTTTGCGAAGTGAGAAGACATTCACGCAAGCCTCAAAACATAATAAACAGAAAGCAATAAGCGGAATACAAAAGGGCCTTCGAGCGTGAACGCAAGCGAACACAAACGAAAGCCCTAAAACACTAGCATCTACTTGTAATTCCTACTTATAGACCCTACTTAAGCAACCAATCAACAATGTTTTCAACGCGAATGCCCTCGTAATTATCATCTAAAGCCTTGCTCAAAGTAATAACCAGCTTTTCGTAATTATTTTGGATCTTACGAAGCGGCTTTAACTCTCGCTCGCGCACAGACTCATCCATCATGCTTTCAGTTACTTGAATATAAAGCTTTTCGGAAGCAGAAGTCGCAACAAAATCCACCTCCAAATTATCTATTTTGCCAACAGCAACATCATGTCCGCGCCTTAAAAGCTCAAAGAACACAACATTTTCTAGCGCATGCCCTCTATCTCTGTCTCTAAATCCGAGCAAATAATTACGCAACCCAATGTCAACAATGTAATACTTGCCAAGAGTGCGCAAATAATCCTTTCCTTTAATGTCAAAGCGCTTAACGTCATAAAACATGTAAGATTCTTTTAACGCACTAACATATGCGGATATAGTTTGAGTTGCAGGCTTGCCGCCGCGCGCGCGCAAGACGCGAGAATTATTATCAACAGCATCAAGAAGATTTTCAGAAGAAAGCGTATTACACACAGAATTTAATGACGTATTGTTTCCAATATTATCTGCCAAAAACATAATGATTTTTCTAAGAAGATCTGCGTCTGTAATCTGCCTTTGCCCGCGGCGCTTCTCGCGCTCGAGTATATCGCGAACTACTACAGTGGAATAAATTCCGTCCAGCAAAGTCATTGCACTACTCTGATCAAAACCTGATTCTAAAGCAATATCACAGATTGCAGGCATACCACCGTAACGCATATAAGCTGCAAACAAGTCATCAAGCTCTACACTACTACCATTCGCGCTCACCGCTCTTTTTTTCAAATCGCCGAGCGGAGACTTATATTCTTCAATGGAATAATCCTGAAAATCAACGAACTCTTTGAACGAAAGAGGATACATTTTCACTTCCACATACCTACCAGACAAGTACGTTGAGTACTCCGAGGAAAGCAGGTATGCGTTAGAGCCAGTTATATAGATATCGCAATCAAAATCTACACGAAACGAGTTAATTGCATCTTCCCAACGATCTATACGCTGAAGCTCGTCAAAGAAAAGATACGTTTTTTTAGGATGCTTAATACTAGAAGACTCAATATCAGCGGATTCAATACTGTTGGATTCAATACTGTTGGATTCAATCCGACTTTTAACGTAATTGTATAAGTCTTTGTAACTCATATCTTGAAACTCGAGCGACTCAAAGTTTATAGATATAATTTGATTTTGCTCAACCCCAGAGTTGAGTAGATACTTTTGCATGAGCTTAAGCAGAGTTGACTTGCCGCAGCGACGAATACCCGTCACAACTTTTACAGGCTCTGTATCTTTGAAAGCTATAAGCTGATTAAGGTAAATATCGCGATTTTTAATATTTTTGCCGACTATTGCAGGGCGATTACTGCGCATTGGCATATTTGCGCTTCCAAGTAACTGTTTTTGCAAATTTACCATAATAAGTCTCTACTCCGCTTTAGAAAATTTAGAAATTCTTAAAACAATGCTTACGTTGATTGCAAAGTCACAAAATTGCATAGTCATAAACTTTATGAATTTTACAATCTTACGAATCTTATAAATATTATGACCTAAACTTCGATTTTTCACAAGTTTAAGTCATTTATAACCTAAACTTTTATTTTTCGTAAGTTTAAGTCATTGATAACCTAAACTTTGGATTTTACACAAGACGGTTCACTTTCAAAACTTAAAAAATATTACAGTTTTGAAAGTAGAAATACGTGTTTGCTTTCAAAAGTGAAAAATACTACGATTCCTACGACATTGAAGGAATACGCGTAATAGACATAGCGCAATGGCTACTTAGCGCAAACTAAGTCAAATAGCAGAACGCAGCAAACAAAACGCAATCGGAAAACACATAAGCAGAATACAAAAAGGGCCTTCGAGTGTGAACGCAAACGAACACACGCGAAAGCCCTAAAACAATAGCGCTAACACGCAGCAGTAATATTAATTAGCTACGCACCTTACGCAACACTGCACCAGAAGCAGCAAACATCAAAGCAGCAAAAGCCACAAATGCGCCACCAACACCAGTAACAGGCAAAACACCCTTACCATCACCCTGGCCAGACGTACTATTCGCAACAGTAATATCCGTCCAAGCAAGCTGATTACCATCTTCATCAACAAGAACAACAGTATGCTTACCAGAATAACCAGCAGGGAACTGCGCATCAAAATAAGGAACACCATCAGCACCAAGCTTAACAGTCACAAAATCACTACCATCCACACTACGCAAGAGCTTAGGAGTGGAATAAATGAACGCATAAGCACGCACAGAGCCCTCGCTATGCAAGCGATTAAGGAACGCCTTGTTGTTAACGTTCACAGAAACCTTGTTTGCAGAACCTGCAACAGCAATGTTGTTGGAGCCAACCTTTAGCGTACCTTTTAATTCTGGCTTAAGCTGATCAACGCTAGCAGGAGCCGAAGGAACTACAGCTTTAGTTTGAGATGGCTTTTCAGAAGACTCAGGTTTTGCTAATCCAGGCTTTGCAGAAGAATCTTGAGCATCATCAGAATCGGAAGCGGAAGGAGCAGATGGAGCTTTTTCTGCAGGCTTATCTGCAGACTTATCACCAGGCTTATCTGGAAGAACATCACCAGAAGCTCCTGGATTCTTTTCACGCGCACTATTCTTGCTCTTCTTAGCTTCTGCAAGAAGATTCTCTAAAGCAACCAATCTAGACTTCTTAGAGTTGCGAATCAAATTAGCTATAAAGTGGAAGCCTTGATCATCTGCTTGCTTAGCTAAATCTTCCTTTTCTTCCTTATAGTTTTTAATAGCTTTCTTAAGATTTGCAGAAATCTTATTATTAAATTCTACGGCAGCAGCACCAGCTTGATTTGCTTCAGCAGTAGTAAAGTCAGCAAAAGTCTTATTACCAAAACTCTTTACAACTCCAAGGAACTTTGCAACAGCAGCCTTTTCATCACCAGTAGCAGTAAACATTCCCGTGTTAACTAGCTGAGCTAATTCAACGGCATTAGTATAAGATTTTTCTTGGCCATCGCGACGCTTTTGCAATTCTTTTCTAAAGAATTCAATCTGGGAAGGCGTAGCACTTTTACCACTTGCTTTTAAAGCCTTAAGAAAATCTTCCTCTGATGTCCCTAGGTCTACAATGCCTTTAATTGCACTATCTGTAATTGTTTTTTGAGCTTCGTTAAATAAAGCACGAGCGCCACTAAAAGTCGCAGCTTTGCTCATAAGCGTAGCAGTAAAGTTGAAACCTTTAGCTTTTGCTTGCTTAATTAAGTCTTCCTTAGCATACTTCTCTGCTTCGTTAAGCAAATTCTCTAAAGAAGATAAAGAACTGTAATTAGACTCTTTAATCTTGTTAGCAACTAAAGTAAGACCCTCATCTTCAGCTTTTTTAACTAAAGCAGCTTTGCCATTAACATATGCGCTTTGAGCCTTATCGCGCTTATCTTTAGTCTCATCTTGTCCATTAGAACCAAAGAAAATTTGATTCGCAGACTTGAAGTCGTTAGCTTCACGCACCTGCTTAGCAAGCTCATGCAAACCAATAACGTCGAGATGCCTAGCACGATACTCAACAATCTTGTCATCTACGTACTTAACAACAGCATTGTTAGCATCACCGCTACCAGTAACCTTTGAATCGTTCTTGCTAACGTATTTTAAAAGCTCATCAATTTCACTTTTAAGAAGACCAGAGTTTTTTACACGGTTTTCGAGCTTCGCTACAGAAGGATGCTTAGCAGATTCTCCACCGCTATTCGTTTGAACTGTAGTCGCGCTATTAGCCAACGCTGGCATTGCAAACGCAATTCCCGAAACAAAAGTCGCTACCGCTGCAAATGCGGCAATCGCTTTTTTACTTAACATACTTTTCCTTTCCTCTCATCACGAATCATCGTGCGAAGAGCCTATTTGCTAAAACAGCACAATAAGTGATTCAATTTAGGCTTAAATTAAATCATTACAAAGTATACAGATACCCTACCCCCCTAATGTATTGTTATAACCTTTCCATAACAGATAAACAGACCAAATAAACAGACCAAATAAACAGAGATAAAACAAAAACAGGAGCTGCGATAAATAATCGCAAACTCCTGCAATATACAAGCCGATTAAGCTTAGGCCTTATAAAACCGTAAGAGTTAGGCTTAAATCACTTTTGCATTGGGCAAAACGTTGCCGTCTTTATCAACATTGCAACTATGCTCAACAGCAATCGTAATGTGATCGTTGTCAACGGAATAGAAGCCATCAGTCACCTTAAAAACGTGACGAACGCCTTGCAAATCGTCAACCTTTACAAATCCGTGATCAATCAACGCAAGCACAGCCTCATGCCCAGGAAGAACGCCCATTGTGCCATTCACAGAAGGAATAACAACAAACTTGGCATCGCCTTCCCAAACAGGATGCCTGGCTGCAACCACACTAACGTGCAGCGTTTTCACTTGCTTTTCTGCCATAATCACGCACCAAACTCTTGCTGCATATCGTGCCAATGATGCTCAAGATCGTCGATGCCACCAATGCCAGAGAACGCCTGCTCAGGGATCTCGTCGTAAACGCCATCGCAAATGCGCGTAAACGCCTCAATCGTCTCGTCTGCTGGAACATAAGAACCTGGGCGGCCAGTAAACTTTTCGGCCACGTAGAAGTTCTGACCAAGGAACTGCTCAATCTTACGAGCGCGGCTCACAGTGGTCTTATCTTCTTCACCAAGCTCATCAATACCAATCAAAGCGATGATGTCTTGAAGCTCCTTATTACGCTGCAAAATGGCCTTTACGCGGTTAGCGCAATCGTAGTGAGCCTGACCAACATAACGAGGATCCAAAATTCTAGAAGTAGAAGCCAAAGGATCCACAGCTGGGTAAATACCCTTAGCTGCAATGTCTCGCGAAAGCTCGGTAGTTGCATCCAAGTGCGTAAACGTTGTTGCAGGTGCAGGATCGGTGTAATCATCTGCAGGCACGTAAATAGCCTGAAGAGACGTAATAGAATGGCCGCGCGTAGAAGTAATACGCTCCTGCAACGCACCCATCTCGTCTGCCAAGTTTGGCTGATAACCAACTGCAGAAGGCATACGACCAAGCAACGTAGAAACCTCGGAACCCGCCTGAGTGAAGCGGAAGATGTTGTCGATAAACAGCAACACATCCTGATTCTGCACATCGCGGAAGTACTCAGCCATAGTCAAAGCGGTAAGAGGCACGCGAAGACGAGTCCCAGGAGGCTCATCCATCTGACCAAAGACAAGCGCCGTCTTCTCCAAAACGCCAGCCTCAGCCATTTCGCCAATCAAATCGTTACCCTCACGAGTACGTTCGCCAACGCCAGCAAACACAGACACACCGCCGTGGTTCTGAGCAACGCGCTGAATCATCTCCTGAATCAACACGGTTTTACCAACGCCTGCACCACCAAACAGACCAATCTTTCCGCCCTGAACGTAAGGCGTAAGCAAATCTATAACCTTAATGCCTGTTTCAAACATTTGAGTCTTAGACTCAAGCTGATCGAAAGCAGGTGGGTTGCGGTGGATTGGCCAGCGCTCAGTCACCTCAATGTTCTCGCCTGGCTTAGCGTTTAAGATATTGCCAGTAACGTCAAAAACGTGACCTTTTGTAACATCTCCAACAGGCACAGAAATTGGGCCACCAGTATCTCGCACTAAAGCACCACGAACCAAACCGTCCGTAGGCTTAAGCGCCACTGCTCGCACAGTTGAATCACCAAGGTGCTGCTCAACTTCCAATGTAATCTCGTGGACGGTATCTCCTTCCGTGTTTCCAACGGTGTTGATATCAACCTTGAGAGCATTGTAAATATCTGGAAGATAGCCAACTGGGAACTCAACGTCAATCACGGAACCCTGAACACGGGTTACGCGGCCAGCCGTTGGGTCGCTTTCCTTTGCATCTTCTGGAGGTGCTGTGGTCTGATTTTCAGCCATATGCTCCTATTCCTCCTCATTATTCAGCGCATCAGCGCTGCCGATAATCTCGGTAAGTTCTTGTGTAATGGAAGCCTGGCGAGAAGCATTAAGCTTTCTCGTTAAATCATCCACCAAATTGCGGGCGTTGTCTGTAGCCGTGTGCATAGCATTTTGCCTACTAGCTGTTTCGGAAGCTGCAGATGTAAGCAAGCATTCGTGAATACGCGACTGAATATACTTTGGCAAAACTGCATCCAAAACCTCGTCTGGGCTAGGCTCAAAGCAGTATTCCACAGCATCTGGATTGCTGCGACTAACAGCTTCTTCACGCGCCGAAACCGCACCCGTAGACGAAAGCGAAGCAGAAGGGCCAGAAGCCGCCTCGTAGTCAGGCCTATGCATAGCAAACTCTTCGCCGTCTTTTAACGGAACCAGCTCAACTGGAAGCATGCGTAGCGTACGAACCTTTTGCCTCACCATGTTTATAAACTCAGTGAACACAATGTAAAGCTCGCTAACACCGCCATCTTCTTCGGGAGTCATGTACGCGTCCATTAAAGTATCGGAGATTCGCTCTGCGATTGTTACATCAGGATGATCCGTAGACCCTTCCCAAGTGCCTGCAACGTCGCGATTACGATACTTGTAATAGGTTGCACCTCGGCGACCATACACATACAACTCTGCGTGCTTTCCTTCGGCGTCTAACTTTGTAAGCAGTGCCTCGGTTTCTCGAATAATCGAAGACGTAAACGCGCCCGCCATTCCGCGGTCGGAAGTCAACGCCAGAACGGCTACGCGATTGCCTGCACGCTCTTTTCCAAAGATTGGATGCTTAATGTTTGCTTCGTGATGAGCTACCAACGCCTGCACGGCATCGAAAATTGCGTCGCTGTATGGCTTAGCGTTAAGCGCAATATCTCGCGCTTTTGCAATATGCGAAGACGCAATCATTTCCTGAGCCTTAAAGATTTTACCCAAAGACTGTGTGGAAATAATTCTCGATTTCAATGCAAGTTGGGAAGACATACGCTACTTCCCCTCAGACTCGTTATTGCTTGAATCGCGACCATCCGACTTTGGCTTTGCAACAAGCTTTTCCTTCTCAACAGGAGCAGGATTCTCGGCAGGAGGCAAAGAATCCTTAACAATCAAAGGCTTTCCTGCAGAAGTCTTAAACGACTTACGGAAATCTTCGATTGCTGCATCAAGCTTTGCTTCTGTCTCTTTTGTAAAGTCCTCGGTATCGCGAATCACTTGCAAAATGTCGGTTCCCTTATCTAGATAATCCAACATTTCGCTTTCAAAGCGAAGCACGTCTTTTACAGGAATGTCGTCTAACTTTCCATGAGTACCAGCCCACACGGAAACAACCTCTTGCTCCATGGAACGAGGCGAGAACTGCTTCTGCTTAAGCAACTCGGTTAAGCGAGCGCCACGAGTGAGCTGAGCCTTGGAAGCTGCATCCAAATCGGAAGCAAACATTGCAAAGGATTCCAAAGACTTGTAACGAGCCAGCGAAATCTTAAGCATGCCAGAGACCTTCTTCAAAGCCTTGGCCTGAGCTGCGCCACCAACACGAGACACGGAAATACCAACGTCGACTGCTGGGCGCTGACCTGCGTTGAACAAATCGGACTGCAAGAAGATCTGGCCATCGGTGATAGAAATCACGTTGGTTGGAATGTATGCAGAAACGTCATTTGCCTTGGTCTCAATAATTGGCAAGCCAGTCATTGAGCCTCCGCCCATATCGTCGGAAAGCTTTGCGCATCTTTCTAGCAGACGAGAGTGAAGATAGAACACGTCGCCTGGGTAAGCTTCACGCCCAGGTGGGCGACGAAGAAGCAAAGAAATCGAACGATATGCTTCTGCTTGCTTAGACAAGTCGTCGAAAACAATCAAAACGTGCTTGCCGTTGTACATCCAATGCTGGCCAATTGCAGAACCAGTGTATGGAGCAATGTACTTAAAACCTGCAGAATCCGAAGCTGGGCTTGCAACAATTGTTGTGTACTTCATAGCGCCTGCTTCTTCTAGGCTTTGACGTACAGATGCGATTGTTGAACCCTTTTGTCCGATTGCTACGTAAATGCAACGAACTTGCTTCTTTGGATCTCCACTTTCCCAGTTTGTGCGCTGGTTAATAATCGTATCGATTGCGATTGCGGTTTTACCAGTTTGACGATCACCAATAATCAACTGACGCTGACCGCGGCCGATTGGCGTCATCGCGTCAATGGCCTTTAGGCCAGTAGACAAAGGCTCATCCACAGGGTGACGATGAATCACGTCTGGAGCCTGGGCTTCAAGAATACGACGCTCCTTGCACTCAATCGCGCCAAGACCATCAATTGGATTACCCAATGGGTCTACTGTACGACCAAGATAGGCGTCTCCCACTGGCACAGATAACACTTCGCCAGTGCGGTAAACTTCCTGCCCTTCTTCAATGCCCGTAAAATCGCCTAGAATAACCACGCCGATTTCGTGAGCATCAAGGTTAAACGCTAGACCCAAGGTGTCGTTCTCAAAGGTGAGCAGCTCGTTTGCCATGCAGCCAGTCAATCCAGCTACGTGCGCAATGCCGTCACCAGCCGTAACAACATAGCCAACTTCTTGCGTTGGCATGTCTGCTGGCTTGTACGAGTCAACAAACCCGTCAAGTGCCTTGCGTATAAGGGCGGGATCAATAGATAGTTCCGCCATAATTCTCCTTAATTTATTACTTCACTGCCTGTGTCCAAGCGCCATTGCGCGCAGAACGCTGCAGCTGCTTAAGCTGCATTAACATTGTGCGGTCTGTTACTTGATCGCCAATACGTATACGCATTCCACCAAGCACGTTTGGATCTACGATTGGGTTTATGTATGCACGATGACCCAACTTATTGCTGTAAATCTCAATCAAACGCTTGATTTGCTTATCCGTAAGAGGCTGAGCGGTTGTAACAGTAACCAAAGTTTCGCCTGCTTCGCGCTCAAAACCAGACCATGCGCCGCCAAAGCTGCCCGTCTTGCCACTTTCTGCGCCACCATGCCAAGTTCCTACCAGGTAGTGCATAATGCGCAAAACAACGGGATGCGCCTTACCTCCAATAAGCTCGTCTATTAAGCGAGATTTATCTTCCGAAGACCTATTTGGATCGGTAATGGCGTCAGAAAGCTCTGGATACTTTTCGATCGTATCCATCATTGTTGAAAGCTCATCAGATATGCGCTGAGCTTCGTCATGAGCATCTGAAATGGCTTGCGCAAGCGAAGAACGCGATAAGTTTTCGCTTACTCGCGATGCCTTTTCTGGCATCCGTACCTCCTCATTTATGCAAAACTAAGTAGCGATTAGCAACACTAAAACTTAAGACTTAAAACTTAAAACTTAAAACTTAAGACTTAGTGAAAGCTTGCTTTGACTACTTGTTTTGCGCCGAATCCTTAACGTCTCCTACTTCATCAATCACATGATCAATGATTTTGGAGCCTACGGTATCGTCATCTAGCTTAGAAGCAAGAATCTTTCCAGCTAATGCTGCGGCGAGTACCGAGACTTCTCCTTGGAGGCTAGTCATGGCGTGCTTATGCTGAGCTTCAATGGAATGCTGAGCTTCACTAATAATCTTCGCAGCATCTTTCTCTGCACGCTGTCTTGCTTCATCAACAATCTTGGAAGCTTGTGCACGAGCCTGTTCGCGAGTCTTTGCAGCATCTGCTTGAGCTTGGGCGAGTTCTTCTTCCATCTGGCTCTTTAGCTCATCAGCTTCACGCTGCACATTGGCTGCTTTAGACATTCCGCCTTCGATTTTCTCTGCACGCTCATCAAGAATTGCCTGGAATTTAGGCATAACGAACTTGTAGAAAAACGCTGCAAGAACAACTAAAATAACCAGCGACCATATAACGTCGTAAGGCTCCGGCAAGAACAACGCCAGTTTATTAGTTTCGGCTGCATATGCCATGGCTTGTCCTTTCTATTCTTTCAACACTTGTATGCGTTGGAACGAGTTGTTTCGTTCGGTTCAGCTTCCCATAATGTAGGCAACGAATCCGAGCAAGCCCAGAACCTCGATGAATGCCAAGCCAATAAACATGAACAACTGAATACGGTTGCCGACTTCTGGCTGACGTGCAGTGGATTCCATAGCCTTGGATACAACCATTGCCATTCCGATAGCAGGGGAAAGAGTAGCAACGGCAAAGCCGAGAATGCTAAGGTTGCCCGTCAATCCTGCGAGAGCGATGATACTATTCATTGGTTTCCTTTCTTTAGGAACAGTAACCAGTTATAAACCCTAAGATTATTAAACCTGATTTATTTGTTTGCTTTAATTAGTTTTAACTATCTATGCAACAGCAACAGCAGATTTTTCTTCTTTCTCGGGGTAACTTTCCGAAATATACACAGATGCAAGAACGGTAAAAATAAATGCCTGCAAGCCTGCAACTATTATTTCGAATACTGTAAACAGAATGCCACCAAGCAGCCACAATGCACCGCCTAAGGCAAGGAGTTTATTGCTGGAATCCACCACAAAGAAGTTGGTGAATACTAGGCAAGTGGCCACCAGCAAATGGCCAGCAATCATATTCGCAAACAAACGGATTGTAAGCGAAAGTGGTCGCACAATCAACAATTCCAGCAGCTGCAATGGCGTAAGAATAAAGTAAATCGGCCATGGCACGCCTGCTGGGAACAAGGATTCGCGGAAGAACGTTAGGAATCCTTTTTCTCTAATTCCAGTGATTAAGTATTGGCACACAACCCAAAGAGCAAACACTAATGGCCCTGTAATAGTTGCGGTTGCAGCTATATTTAAGCCTGGAATAACTGAGCAAAGATTAAAGAAGAATATTGTTATAAAAAGAGTTGTAATCATTGGCACATAACGCTTTCCGCGCTCTTCGCCAATCATTTCGTACACAATGTTAAATCGCACAAAGTCCATTAGAATTTCTAGCACGCTTTGGAATCTTCCTGGAACCACTTTTGCGCGGGCTGCTCCAATGCCAAAAATAATCATAACGATTACGGCCATAATAAGACGCACCATAATAATTCGATTCATGGCAAAAGGTGTGCCTTGGAATAAAATCTCTGGCGGCAAAAAGTCATTAATGCTTGGCATCTCTGGCTTTGCTGAAGCTAGCAACGCCGCAACATTTATATGCGCAGCTTTCGCTAAAACTTCGATAGCTCCACTCATTCGTGCCTCCTTGTAGGACTCTTTTACAATACAGTTGCGCTAAATATTAAAGTTATTCACAAGCTAGTTTGTAAAACCGTAAATCCTGTAAATTCATTCGTTGACGTATGTGCGAAACGAAAACATATCTCTAAAAAGCTGATTCTACTCTTAGTTTGTACATTTGAGTTATATTTGAGTTATATTGCTGATTATTAACGAGTGTTGCGATTATAGCAAGTACGCAAATTCTTAATAACTCGCTTTAGTCACTTGTTTATTATACTCCACATTTGTTTAAAATTAAACTGCTTGCGCGATAAAATTATGCGAGAAACACGCCGAAGACTTGACAAATCCAAATTTGCCCCTATCGTAGATAGAGCTGCTAAAAGTAGCCGACGCGGGGTGGAGCAGCTCGGTAGCTCGCTGGGCTCATAACCCAGAGGTCCATGGTTCAAATCCATGCCCCGCTACGAGAAAGCCAAGAATCGCATATTTCTCACGAATGCGAATCTTGGCTTTTCTTTTAATCTTTTTAGTTGGCGGAGTAATTGCGTGGTATATCTGATATATCAGTAGAGAAGAATCGCTAGGCGGCGGCGAGCACGATTCAAACGCTCATCGTCAGCAGGAAGCATTGCAAAATACTCAAGCATGCGGTTTTTAATCACCTCTGCGCAATCTTTGTGAGAAGCAAGAAAATCAAGAAGTCTGCCAAAAGCATCGTCAATGTGACCATCAATCATATCTACATCTGCTACAGCAAGCTGAGCGGAAGCATCGCCAGGATTATCGCCAGCAGCCTTGCGCACAACCTCCACGTTTGTATTCATATTTCTGCTAAGAAGCAAAGCCTTAGCGCGCTCACGAGATGCCAATTCGTCATTCGGATTAGCTTGTAATACTTTTTCATACTCGCGCGCAGCAAGAGCATAATCGCCATTCATAGCTGCATCGTGCGCAATTTTGTGTTCAGGGGGAATGCTGGAGGAATCGCCAGAATCCGCAGAGTCGCCAGAATCCGCCGCATTATCGTCTACACCAGAATCTGCCGAATCAACATAAGGAGCCGTTCCAGCAACACCAGACTTTTCCGCAACCTTAACTAATTGCGGCAAAATGGCACTACAAATCTGATTCAACTCATCTTCGCTAGGCAATCCTTGGCAAATAGGCATTGGCCTGCCCCCAACCAATCCATATACAGCTGGAAGCTGCTGCGCACGCAAAGCTTGAGCAATCGATGGGCTTTCATCCGCATCAATTCGCGCAAGCTGCATTCTGCCATCTAAGGCGCTAACAGAATCCGCAAGCTTTTGCGCTAAGTCGTAAGAAGTTTCGTCACTTTTTTGCCAAACAAGCAAAATAATTGGAAAACTTACGGAAGTTTGAACCATTGCCTGGAAAGTTTGATCGTTAACATCAATCACGTATCCGCCTGCAAGCGGAATTTTAGACTGCGGTTTGCCAGATTTTTCGGCAGCTTCGCGCTTTGCAAGAGCCTCCGCTTTGCGCTTTACGCCTTCTAGGTCTACTGCTCCAGCAAGCGAAAATCCGCCTGGATTCATGCCCATAGATTGTGAATCAACCATATTTCCTCTTTTGCTTGTATTGCTTTACAAATATCTCTAAAGCGTTAAACGCATTACCGAAAGCCTAAGGCGCTTCTACAACGCTTACAGCGCTTCCACTTTTATAGGCTGACGCTCCGCTCCAACAGGAATAATCTTTGCATCCGAGCCAGCAGGAGGTACAACCATAGCAACAACGTTCACATAAGTTACGCGCATTGTAGAAGTGGCTTTAGAATCCCCAAATAACGCTTTTTCTTCGTCGGAAGCTGGCCTAGATTCGCGGCCTTCTCCAGCTTTTCTAGTCCAAACTGAATCAATGCGAGCAATAACCAAATCACTCCCATCGCTTGCGCGCATAACGCTAATCTGGTTTGTTACAGGAGTAAAAACTTGTTCTTGAGATCCCTTATTTCGCTCCATTCCAGCTTGAACTGTTTTAGAAAGCTCGCTTAGCTTTGATCGCAAGTAATCGTCAGCAAAATACTTTGAAAACTTGCTCGATTCTCCTCTTTGCAAAACATCCGCATACGCTGCAGCAGCCGCGTGTGGAGACATAACAAGTCCCGAATCATTAGCTTTACCCATAGAAGCTCCGATTGAAGGAACTGGGAATTTTGGCAAATGCACGCCAGGGAAAAGCCTTGCAACAGCCCAAAGCTTGTAGTTTGAGCGCGCACTATCTTGGCGAATAACCAACAATCGTTTAGACTGCTGGTCTTTTGTTGTTGTGGTAATTGTCATTAAATCGCGCGGCCAACTTGCGTTTGTTGGAACAATTGTTTGAGCAACTTCACGCGGAATAGTGGTTTTTGCATCTAGCTTGCCCATTTTTGCAGCAATCGCCAGCTCGCTTGCGCGCACAAGAGCCGAAGGTCCGCTCATGTATTCTGCAAGATTACTTGCATTTTTCTCTTCGTTAGCTTTTTCTAAAGAGCGCAAAACTCTTAAACGTATATCTTTTTCTTTGATTGGCGTTACATCTGGAAGCTCTTTAACGCTAGAGCCTTCTGCAGCCTTAGGAACTTGGCCTTCGCAAGCGCAAAGCGTAAGGCACATTGCCGAAGCAATTACCGAAGCACACGCAAAACGCGCGTAGTGCTTGATTTTATGCGCATAAAACATAGTCACACTTTCCAAAATACGTTACTTTTTGCGGTTTTTTGAAGGTTTTGAGGAGCCACTTTGGGAGCCACTTTGAGGACCGTTTTGGCGGCTGCCATTTTGATGGCTAGCATTATTAGAGCCATTTGCATCACGATTGGCATTATTGCTGGCGTTATTGCTGGCCTTGTTGCCGTTGGCATTTCCGCCACTTGCAGCGCCACTCGTGCGACTCTCATAGCCTTTATGCTTGCGATTTTTGCCACGGTTTTGGCCTCTGTTGTCACGCTGGTTAAACTGGTTGCGCGACTTGCGCCTTGCTTCACCAGGCTTTGCGCTACTCGAATCGCCAGCCTCCGATGATTTGCCAAGATTTTCACCAATGCGATTATCGCTCTTACGATTATCGTCGTCTTTACGAAACTCTGCATCCATTATGCCATCTCGATTTTTACGCTCACCGCGATTGGTCTTCTTGGAGTCGTCAGCAAAATTTTCTTTGCGATCGTTGCGATTGTTGCGATCCTTGCGATCCTTATACGATTCCTTCTTGTAGCGCTTTTTTGCAAAGCCAGTTTGTGATTTAGATGCACCTTGTGATTTTTGTGATTTTCCAGACTTCCCTGCAATTCCCGAATTTCTAGATTCGCTAGATTCGCTAGATTCGCTAGATTCCGCAGATTCATGCAAATCCTTCGATTGCTCCGACTGATTCGCGCTAGACAAGTCGAAAGACTCCGCAGCATTATTCTCCGCAGCGTTATTCCCTGCAACGTTATTCCCTGCAGCATTATTCCCTGCTGCAAAATCGCCCTTAAAATCAGAACCCGACTCGCTCGCAAGCCTTGCAAAATAAGCTTGAAAATCATCTTTAGAAATAACAGTTGTTTCGTCTAAAGCGGCAGTAGGAGAAGAATTTAGACCAGACTTTACACTTATAGAAGAATCTCCAGCAGCTTGCGACTTTGTTGTACGCGTTCTTGCGTGAACTCCGTGACGCGCATGCGCACCAGAACCCACTTTGTGCTTAGACTTTTTGTCTTTATTGCTACCAAAAATGCCAGCTATTGTTCCAGCCAAAGCCTCCGAGAACTTAACTTCTTCTTGACTATTGTTTTCAACACTAATCAATCCCGTTCTGCTTGCAACAAGTCGCTTGTTTCGTCTGCGATGTGGAGCCATTGCAAACACAGAAGCCGAAAGACCACATAGCAAAATAAACAGCGCTCCTACAAAATACATAGGAGTAGCAAAATCAGGAAGATTATGCCTGCGCCAACGCAATTCAACGAAAGCTTCGGGAGAATTCTTACCAAGATCGATTATAAGAACCCTGCGTGCAATTTTTGATTGCAACTCCGACGACAATTTTTGATGAGAAGTCTGCGATTGCGCGCCATTTTGAGCATTGCTTTGCGCACTATTTTGCTCTTGCGACTCCTGCTTTATCGCTAAATCCGCCGCATTCCCCACTTGCTCAAAGTCGGCAGCATTTACAAACAACTTTGCCAAACCCATTTGGCAAGTGGCGTTAGTCCATAAATCGGAATCCTTAAAAGCAACGTCTTTAGAAGCATCTTTAGAAACGTCTTTAGAAACCTTAGAATCGGCCGTTTTTGCGCTATCTACACGCGCGTTATCGTCTGCCTTCATAACATCGGTAGAAAGACTACTCCAGTTATTAAGGCCCGTTATTCGCTGAACGGAATAACCCTTAGTCCATCCACGAACATCTTTAGCTAAGCCAACTGCAACGCAAATCGGCTTGCGACTATTTAGTGCCGCAACGCTAATCTTTACTCTATAGTCAACAAGATTCAAAACGCCTGGATCTGTAACAATGTATCTAGACCCATACACGTTTGCATGCGCCGAAACAATAGAGCTTGGCTTCCAAACAGTTGCGTTAAGCACACCAAGAACAATACTAAGAGCAGCAAGAAGGCCAAAAATTGGGGCCACTACTCCTCGCATAAACCTAGCTCGTTTTGTAGGACGTTGCATCAAACCTCTTTCTTAAGCTTGGCACGCCGCCAATTATTCAACCCCGCACGCGCACAAACTTATTAACGTAATTTTAAATTCGTTATATGCATCTACTGCTATCTATTCTACAATCTTTACTAATCTTTTATAAGGTTTGCTGTTTTGCGCAATAAATCACGCTAGAATCACGCCTAAATTGCTACCAAATCGCACACAAATCGCTAGTTAAATCACACTAAAATCACATGCAAGTTATAGTCTTAAACTTATGACAAAAACCAAATTAAATTTGACTAAATCACTTATAACTCGAGCAATCTGCGCTGCGAGCGCAATTGCCATGTGCGTTGGATTAGCATCTTGTAGCGCAAACAGCGAGTCAAGCAATGGCGCAGCAAGTAGCGAAGCAAATGCAGCTGGAATGAGTGTTTTAAGTGGCGTTAAGGCTAGCGGAGCTTTAGGAAAGCAGCCAAAGGTTGAGTTAACAGCGCCTATAAACGTTAAGCCAAATTCTTACGCAATTTTGCAAGAAGGAAATGGCGCTAAAATTCCAGAAAATAGTCGCGTATGCGCTAATGGCATTGTATACAACGCTAAAAGCGGCAAAGAGCTTATGAACACCTGGAAGCAAGGCAAACCAGACTGCTCAATTGTTGTTAAAAAGGGCGTTACTAGCAAGTCTTACTACACGCTGCTTAAGGGAAGGAAGATTAATTCCACGATTGCGTTTGGCATTCCTGCAAATCCACAAACTAAGCAAGACGCGTACGTAATGGTGTTAACTCTTGTTTCTGCAATGAAAACTCTTGATCGCGCAACAGGCAACAAAGTTAAAGATATTCCGCAAAATCTGCCGAAGGTAACTCTCGATAAGTCTGGCGCACCGTCGTTAGATAAGAATAACTACGTGCCAAATGGAAAGTTGATTTCTCAAACTTTGATTGAAGGCAACGGCAAAGTGGTTACCGAAAAAAGCACAGTAACCGCTCACTACACTGGATGGACTACAGACAAAGACGGCAAATTGTACCAATTTGACTCATCATGGAAGCGCGGCACGCCTGCGGACTTCTCGCTAGCCGGCCAAGTTATTCCAGGATGGACTAAAGGCTTAGCTGGAAAGAAAGTTGGGTCACAGGTTCTTTTGGTAATCCCACCAGAAGATGGATACGGCAAAGAAGATAAGAAGGACGCAAAAGGAAATGTAACTATTCCTGCAAATTCAACTCTTTACTTTGTTGTAGATATTCTCTACGCTTCGTGATTAGTTGCGATTTAACTCGCGATTAAACTGCGATTAATGTTATGCCGCGCTTGAATAAATCTTGCGCGGCATTTTTGTACAAGTTATACACTATTTTGCGTTATAAATGCTATAAATGTTACAAATTCCTCACGAGTGAGACAAATCTAACAAAAGTAGGCCAAAAAACGTTACAAATGTCTCGCGAGCGAGACAAATATAACGAATTCGGAGCGCAAAAAGCCAGAGCTAAATGCCCTGGCTTTTGCTAATCGTAAGTTAATTAACGCCGCGCGGCTTACGCGTATGCGTGCGGATCAAGTATTCCTGGCTATCTACCAATGGCCTGCCCTCTGCATCGCGAGAATGCAACGTGTAAGTGCCGTCGCCATCCATCCACCAAGAAACCGTTGAATCCGCCATTTGAAAATCAATGTACTGAATCAACGCTTCCACCTGGTCTGGAGCACTTATGCGAACCAGCGTTTCAACGCGCCTATCAAGATTGCGATGCATCAAATCGGCCGAGCCAATCCACACTTCTGGGCCACTTGCAGGGCCGTCACCAATTTGCGGACCGCAAGAATTAGCAAAAGCGTAGATTCGGCTGTGCTCAAGGAACCTGCCAAGAATAGAACGAACGCGAATATTCTCACTCAAGCCCTCAATGCCAGGCTTTAGCGAGCAAATTCCACGCTCCACAATGTCAATCTTTACGCCAGCTTGAGCCGCACGGTACAAAGCATCAATCGTCTTTTCGTCAACAACAGAATTGACTTTAATCTTAATCCACGCTTCTTTTCCAGCAAGAGCCGCTGCCTCTTCCCTGCGAATTCGCTCAATAATGCCCGTTCTAACTGTGCGAGGAGCCACAAGCAAACGATGGAAGCTTGACTTTGGAGCGTAACCCGAAAGCTGATTAAACAAACGAGTCAAATCTTGACCAACTACAGGATCGCAAGTAAGCAAGCCCAAATCTGTGTAAAGGCGAGCAGTCTTAGGATTGTAGTTGCCAGTTCCAACGTGGCAATAGCGGCGCAATCCTTCGGCTTCTTGACGAACCACAAGCGAAAGCTTGCAATGCGTCTTCAATCCAACAATGCCATACACAACGTGAACGCCTGCGCGCTCAAGCTTGCGCGCCCAAGCAATGTTGGCGTCTTCGTCGAATCGCGCTTTAATCTCAACAAGCGCAAGCACCTGCTTGCCAGCGTGAGCCGCGTCTACAAGAGCGTCAATAATTGGCGAATTACTAGACGTGCGGTACAGCGTTTGCTTAATTGCAAGCACTTTTGGATCTGCCGCCGCCTGCGCCAAGAACGCCTGAACAGAAGTAGAGAACGAATCGTAAGGGTGATGCAACAAAATATCGTGCTCGCGAATCGAAGCGAAAATATCTTGCGCGTGGCTAGTTTCGACTTCTGCAATCTGGCGATTTGTAGTAGGAATAAATGGACGATACTTCAAATCTGGGCGATCTAGCGCTTGCAACTCAAAAAGAACCGTCATATCTAGCGGCGAAGGCAAACGATAGACTTCCTCTGGACTTACGCGCAATTGATTAGCCAGCAGCTGCGATAAGAATGGGCTAGCTTCGTCGGAAATCTCAAGACGAATAGGCGGCCCAAAACGACGACGCAAAAGCTCCTTTTCCATAGCGTTGAGCAAGTTTTCTGCATCGTCTTCCTCAACATCAATATCTTCGTTACGCGTAACGCGGAAAGATCGTGCTTCCTTAATAATCATGCCTGGGAAAAGCGATTCCAAATGTGCTGCAATCAACTTTTCCATAGTAATAAAGCCGTAGCGCTCTTCGCAACCTTCTTCGTCTGTTAAATCGTCAACTGGAACAAGACGATTCAAATTATCTGGAATCTTCACGCGAGCAAAATGCGACTTTCCAGAATTTGGATTTTCTACAATAACAGCCAAGTTGATTGACTTGCCAGAAATATATGGGAACGGGTGAGCAGGATCCACCGCAAGTGGCGTTAATACTGGGAAAACCTGCTTGCGATAATAGTCTGAAAGTCTATCTTTTTCGGATTGCGTAAGCTTATCCCAACTGAGCATAACAATGCGCTGCTTAGCAAGTTCTGGCAAAATGTGGTCAATAACATAATGCGCATGCTCATCTTGACGACGATGCGTAACCTCGCTAATTGCGCGCAATTGTTGACGTGGACTAAGCCCACTTGCTGCGGTTACTGCGATTCCCGAGTCGATTCTGCGCTTTAAGCCTGCAACTCGAACCATAAAGAACTCGTCTAGGTTGGACGCAAAGATGGCTGCAAAATTAGCGCGTTCAAGAAGTGGTAAATCAGTATTTTGCGCTAGCTCAAGCACGCGACGATTGAACTTTAACCAGCTAAGCTCGCGGTCAAAGAAGCGATCTTTTGGCAACGGTAGCTCGCCCTCACGAGCTTCACGCTTTTCTGCCTTTTCGTCTTCGGCGATGTGCTCTGCAATTTGTCCGCGCAGAATCGCCTTTGAGGGAGCGTCAAAAATTTGTACCATACTCCGTAATTGTATGCGCTGTAAGGGATGTGCGCGACTGAGTGTCGGCGGCTGCGAGTGCTCGACACGCCGATATCTTCAATATGTGAACGCATTTGAACATGACAACCATTGCATGTTCACAAAATGATGCAAAACTTGCGACTTTCCCGCGTGCAAATGAACACTAATTACAATATGTTAACAAAAGCAATTTTGCACTTTACTCTTGAGTAAAAAGTTGTGATAATAATAATCACAAGAACAAATTAAAAGAGCGGTAACCCACAAAAATGTATGGATGTTAGATTCCAATTACGTTGGACGGATACTTAAGACTTTTACCGTTGCAACGAGGATGTTGTGCAGATGAATCCGCAAGATTGTTTTTGTAGTAAGAGGCTCGCCAAGGCGGTGAGCCTCTTTTGATGTGGATTTTAGTTCGCCGCCGTCTGCTAAGTCTCCCACTACACGCATTGCACGCGCCATGCTCCTCACACTGTCTGGCTCTTAGGGGAAACTATCAAAGAACAATTGCTGAAACAATATTGTTGAAATTCATTTTCTTAGCTTCTTTGAAAATGATTTATTAGGTAGCAGCAAAACAATTAAGAAGGATCGAAGAACCATGCAACACTCGTTTACAGTAATGTTGGCGGCTGAGTTTATTGGCACTGCCATTCTTATGATTTTTGGCAATGGAGCCGTTGCCAATGTTGAACTTAAAAACACTAAAGGTCATCACGCAGGTTGGCTAAACATTGCTATGGGCTATGGTTTTGGCGTTATGTTCCCAGTGCTCATGTTTGGTGGAATTTCTGGCGCGCACATAAATCCTGCTATGACAATTGCACAAGCCGTAAATGGCATGTTCCCTTGGCAAAATGTTGCACCTTATATTGTGGCTCAGCTTTTGGGTGCATTGGTCGGTCAGCTTATTGTATACGTAACTTATTTGCCACATTACAACGAGACAGAAGAGCCAGAGGCGATTCTTGGCACTTTCTGCACTACGGATGCTTACAATAACAAGCTTAACTACTTCCTAAACGAATTCTTTGGCACGCTCGTGCTTGTTTTGGCAGCTCTTTGCTGCCTAACTTCTCCTTGGGGAGAGAAGAATTTGGCTGGCGCTTCAATCGTAGTTGGCTTTGTTGTTTGGGGATTGGTGACTTCTATGGGCGGTCCTACTGGTCCTGCTTTGAATCCTGCTCGAGACCTTATGCCGCGCTTACTTCACGCCATTTTGCCAATTCCACACAAGGGTTCTTCTCGCTGGGGTGAGGCGTGGATTCCAGTGGTTGCTCCTATTGCTGGCGCAATTTTGGGCGTACTTATGTTTAAGTCGCTATTTGCGTAAAACGGTTGTTTTTAACTGTTATTGATTGCGGTTGATTGCGATTAATTACGGTTAATTGCGGTTGTAAGAAGCGCGTAATGCTAGTATGAATGCGTTACGCGCTTTTTATTTTACAAGTTTATGTTTTGCAAGCTTGTGCTTATTAAAAAAGGTATTAAAGGTATTAAGAAAGACGGAATAATGTTTTCGAAGTCAACTATTGCAATTGGACGTTTTGCCCCCACTCCTTCTGGGCGCATGCATATTGGCAATATGGTAGCAATGTTGGCTGCTTGGCTTTCTGCAAAGTCGCAAGGTGGAAGCATGATTTTGCGTCTGGAAGATCTTGATATTGCGCGAATGCCGAAGGATGCCAGCGCGCGAGTGATTGACGATTTGCATTGGGCTGGTCTTGATTGGGTTGGCGAGCCGACTTATCAGCATGAGCGCACTGCAATCTACCAAGAAGCTCTTGAGGCGCTAGAATCTTTGCAAGACGACGACGGAAATTCCCTGATTTACCCTTGTTTTTGCTCGCGTTCCGATATTCGCGCAATCGCAGCGCCGCAAGAAGGCGACGGCTTTATACGCTACCCAGGTACGTGCAGAAATCTTCGCGAAACTTCGGAAGGCTTAGCGCAAATCGAAAAGCGTTTGCAAAATAATCAGCAACATTCTTTGCGACTTGCTGTTCCCTCGGCTGATTCGCCGCAAGCAAATGTGAGTTTTATAGACGCGATTTTTGGCGCGCAATCGTTTAACATTAATCGCGATTTGGGAGACATGGTGATTCGTCGCGCAGATGGCGTTTTTTCCTACCAACTTGCGGTTGTTGTTGACGATGTGCTTTCGGGAGTAAATGATATTGTGCGCGGACGCGATTTGCTGCGTTCGGCGGCGCTTCAAATTTGGATTGGTGAGCTGCTAGAAAAATCGGGATTTTTTGCGGCTCATGACGTGCATTACGTGCGTCCGCAATTTGCGCACTTGCCACTAATTGATAACGCTCAAGGCGAGCGACTCGCAAAAAGTAAGCATTCTTTAGACGTTGGTGCGCTTCGCGAATCTGGATGGAGCGCCGAGCGCATTATTGGCTATTGCATGTATCTTTTGGGATACAAGAATCCTGAGCAAAATCAGCCTGTAGACATGAGCGCTGCAGATGCGCTTGCGTTGTTTGAAAACGACGAAACGCCGTGGGATTCTGTTCGCGCAAACCTAGCCGACAAATCCGTGCCATTCCTCGACTAATGTATTCCACTACATATAATTGCAGATATTATTTGCCAATATTTGACGGCAACATATGTTGGCATGTAATGTTGTGTATATGGATCAATATGAAGAGCCAATTATTTTGCCATCAGCTTTAAAGCATGGAGTTTCAGAAAGCGATATACTTCATGCGTACCGAGAATCCAGAGGACCAGTCGATGTCAATTATGATAGAAATCCACCAACAATAATGTATGTGGGGCCAGGAGTTTCTGGTGCTGTTTGGTACGAGATTGGCACAGCAAGAAGACGCGGATTCCCGCAAGAACTTATAGTTCACGCTATGAAAGCGAGAAAAGGATATTTGATGAAGGAAGGGTTGAAATGAAATTTAGTGAACTGAGTAAAGAAGAGCAAAAAGATCTTGCGGAGTATGGCGAGCTCATCTCAAAAGAAATGGAAGCAAAATCGGAACCAAATCCAGGAGATCCAACTTTAGATTCTCGTTGGGATCCATCTCGTGAATTGAGCAGATTAAATTATCGCCGTCACGCAATTGAAAAAGAGATAAATGACGCTGTATACAAAAGCCGCAAAAATGGTCAGTCTTGGAATAAGATAGGTCGCGCACTTGGAGTTACTGCAGAAGCTGCACGTCGTAAATATAGTGATAAAATTCCTCAATTGGTGTGACTATTTTTTATGAGATTAGATTGGGGCAATAATGGCATACATGACGCAAAAAAATTTAGCGAATACTGAGGTCGATTGTGTTCGCGCGCGTCAAATTGCCGACGGTGTGCACAGCGTGCAAGATGCCATTGCTCAAGCAGAATCGCATTATGGTCGCAAAGCTGAGTCCGTTACGCTGCTTGCCGCAACTAAAACGCGAGATGTTGGCGAAATTATGGCGGCAATTCGTGCTGGAGTGCGCGTAATTGGGGAAAATCGTCCGCAAGAAATTGTCGCAAAAGCCGAGATTTTACGCGCGGAGGCTGCTAAAGAAGGCTTAAATGTTGGTGTAAACGGCGAAATTCCGCTCTACTTAATAGGTCAGTTGCAAAGTAATAAAATAAACAAAGTCTTGCCACTTGCAAATGGTATTCAGTCGATTGACGGCATTGATCTTGCGCAAAAAATATCTACGCGCGCGCAAAATTTGGGACTTTGCACAGACGTTATGTTGGAAGTGAACATTTCGGGAGAAGTTACAAAATCTGGATGCGCGCCAGAACGCGCAATTGACGAAGCGCTCGCTATATCTAGTTTGCCATCACTTAATTTGCGCGGATTCATGACGCTCGGAGCGCGCGTGAATGATGAAAAAGTAGTAAGAAGCGGTTTCGCTGCATTGCGAGAAATCAGAGATTGTGTGAGTGAACAACTTGCGCAATATTATGATGGAAACTCTACAAAATTAGAGCTTTCAATGGGAATGTCTGGCGATTTTGCGTGGGCGATTGCCGAAGGATCTACTATGGTTAGAATCGGTTCGGCAATCTTTGGCCCGCGCGCATTTGTGTAGTATTAAGTTTCGTCTAGCTTCTGATTTTTATCTTTTACTTTTATTGCTGTCACGCATGCATAATCACATTACGCAGCGAACCAATGCCATCTACATGCACAATCGCTTCGTCGCCAGCGTGCAAAGTTCCTGCTGGATACGGAGTTCCAGTCAAAATAACATCTCCTGGAAGAAGTGTTGAGAAGCTTGAAATCGCAGCAATCTGCTCTGGAATACTGTGGATCAATCGCGCTGTAGTGCCGCTCGATTCTGGCACATCTTTCCCATTAAGCGTAAAGGATATATGCGCATCTCGCCAATTTAGCTCGGTTGTAATCCATGGACCTAGTGGGCAAGAAGTGTCGAAGCCTTTTGCGCGCGTAAACATTGGGTCACTACCTGCGCAATCACGCAAAGTTACGTCGTTTACGCAAGTAAAGCCAAAAACGTAGTCCATTGCGGTGTCTGCCGACACATTTTTGGCGATTTTGCCCATAACAACAGCCACTTCTGGCTCAAAATTCATATCGTTTGAAAAAGCAGGAATAACAATCGGATCGTCAGGTCCTATTACAGATGTGCTCGGCTTTGTAAAAATCACCATGTCTGCAGCCGTATGCGACGCGGCCGCAGCAGAAGATGCGCGCTCTTCGGCAGAACGCGTATCGTAGTTTTTTGCCAATCCGTAGACTTTTGAAGGAATCACTGGCGCAAGCAGACGCACGCCGTCGGCGTCTAACTCGTAGCGCTTACCTGTTGGTTTAACTCCTTGAGGGCTTAGTGGATGGCCTTCTAGAGCCACTAAATAATCCTTGCCGTCTGCTTCGTCTTTTTGAACGAAAGCGTATTGAGGAACTTCATTATAGGAAAAACGTGCAATTCTCATATTTTTAAGATTACGACATATTTAATACTTATTTATTTTTGATACTTATTTATTTTTGATACTTGACTGACGACTTTGCGATTGATGACTTTGCTGCGGAAAAGTCGCAAGCAACCGAAGATTTAAGGAAACGCCACAAACATCTTGAAAACAAAACTTGAGTGTAGTAGACTCAAGTTTTAGAAATTGACAGAATGTGGTTTGAGTGTAATCGCAAAAAGTTCACGCAAATCACCTAAAATCCGCAGAATAGCGGTGCAAATGGGGGTAAATATGGAACAAAAGTTTACAACCTTAGCGCAAGATGCATTAAGTGATGCTGTGCAAAGCGCGGCGGCGGCTGGCAATGCGCAAGTAGATACGTTACATTTGGCAGATGCCTTACTTCGCCAAGAGCAAGGTGTAGTGCGCGCGCTTATTGCTCAGGCAGGGGCGGACGCGCAACAAATCGGAGCCGAAATTCGCAACGCATTAGTGGCATTGCCTTCATCTACTGGCTCAACGACAACTAAGCCAGATGCAAGCCGTCAGCTTTTGGCTGCCTTAAGCCAGGCAGAAAAAGAAATGCGCACAATGGCAGACGAATACGTTTCTACAGAGCATATGCTTATTGGCATAGTTGCAAGCGCGCCGAATGCTGTTGCAGATATTTTCAAAAAGCACAATGTTTCTGCAGATGCGTTGCGCAAGGCTGTGCCAACTGTGCGCGGAGGTGCGAAAGTTACCAGCCCAGACGCGGAAGGCAACTACAAAGCGCTTGAAAAATATTCGGTTGATATGACTGCGCGCGCTCGCGAAGGAAAGCTCGACCCAGTAATTGGGCGCGACCAGGAGATTCGTCGCGTGATTCAGATTCTTTCTCGCCGCACGAAGAACAATCCTGTGCTAATTGGCGAGCCTGGCGTTGGTAAAACGGCAGTTGTAGAAGGATTGGCTCAGCGAATTGTTGCAGGAGATGTGCCTACGACTTTGCAAAACAAGCGTCTTATAAGCCTCGACTTGGCTTCGATGGTTGCAGGTTCGAAGTATCGTGGCGAATTTGAGGAACGCTTAAAGGCAGTGTTGAAGGAAATTCAGCAATCGGATGGTCAAATTATTACGTTTATTGACGAAATTCACACTGTTGTTGGAGCAGGATCTGCAGAAGGTTCAATGGATGCTGGCAATATGCTTAAGCCAATGCTTGCGCGCGGTGAGCTGCGCTTGGTTGGCGCAACTACGCTTAACGAGTATCGTGAGCATATCGAAAAGGATTCGGCGCTTGAACGCAGATTCCAGCAAGTGTTTGTTGGCGAGCCGTCTGTTGAAGACACGGTGACGATTTTGCGTGGACTTAAGCAACGTTACGAAGCGCACCACAAGGTGACGATTAGTGACGATGCAATCGTAGCCGCAGCAACGCTTTCAAACCGCTATATTACTGGTAGACAACTTCCAGATAAAGCGATTGATTTGGTGGATGAAGCGGCAGCTCACTTGCGTATGGAGCTTGATTCTCAGCCAGAAGAAATCGACGAATTGCAGCGCAAAGTTACGCGTCTTGAAATGGAAGAAATGCAATTAAAGAAGGCGGAAGATGCTGCTGCACGCGAACGCTTAGAAAAGTTGCAGGAAGAATTAGCTAACTCACGCGAAAAGCTTACTGGTTTGAAAGCGCGTTGGGATGCGGAAAAGGCTGGTCACAACAAGGTTGGTGATTTGCGAGCGCAACTCGATGCTAAGCGCGTAGAAGCCGACAAATTCACGCGTGAAGGCAACTTGGAGCAAGCAAGCCGTATTTTGTATGGCGAAATTCCAAGCATTCAAAAAGCTTTGGAAGAAGCGGAATCGCAGGCTGCTAATGCTAAGAGTGAAGCGAAAGAGCCGATGGTTCCAGACCAGGTTGATGCTGATTCTATTGCTGGAGTCGTTAGCGAATGGACGGGCATTCCTGTTGGCCGCTTGATGCAAGGCGAAAATGAGAAGCTGCTCAACATGGAAAAGGAGCTTTCTAAGCGCGTGGTTGGTCAAAGCGAAGCAATTCAGGCTATAGCGGATGCTGTGCGCAGAAGCCGTGCTGGAATTGCAGACCCGAATCGCCCAACTGGTTCGTTCCTATTCTTGGGTCCTACTGGCGTTGGTAAGACGGAGCTTGCAAAGGCTCTTGCCGACTTTTTGTTTGACGACGAGCGCGCAATGGTTCGCATTGATATGAGCGAGTACATGGAAAAGGCTTCCGTCTCGCGGCTTATCGGTGCTGCTCCTGGTTACATTGGCTACGAGGAAGGCGGCCAACTTACTGAAGCTGTGCGTAGACGTCCGTATTCTGTAGTGCTTTTTGACGAAGTTGAGAAGGCACATCCAGAAGTATTCGACGTTTTGTTGCAGGTTTTGGATGATGGTCGTTTGACTGACGGACAAGGTAGAACGGTTGATTTTACGAATACGATTTTGATTATGACATCAAACTTGGGTTCGCAATTCCTTGTGCAAGAGGGCTTGGACGATGCTGCTAAACGCAAGGCTGTTATGAACGCTGTTCACGCTGAGTTTAAGCCAGAGTTCATCAACCGTTTGGATGAGCTTGTTATGTTCCATCCGCTTACTCGCGAAGAGCTTGGTGGAATTGTGGATATTCAAGTTCGTCAAGTGGCTGCACGCTTGAGTGATCGCCGTATTAGCTTGGATGTGAGCGATTCTGCTCGCGCTTGGCTTGCGGAGCATGGCTATGATCCAGTTTACGGTGCTCGTCCGTTGCGTAGATTGGTTCAAACGGAAATTGGCGATCAGCTTGCGCGATTGCTGCTTTCTGGAAAGGTGCATGATGGCGCTCACGTAGTTGCGGATTGTGAGAATACTAGCGACCATGTGACCCTAAAGATTGCGTAATATATGCACTATTTAATGTAGTCAAATAAAACAAAGCGTGCTGTTTATTGGATTATTTTCCAGTAGACAGCGCGCTATTTTGTTGCATAACACTTATTCTTCTATGCAATAATGCGCGTGTTTAATTATGTTTTAAAAGTCGAACCAATAGTGTTTAATAGAACGTATGTTCGATAATATTGTGATGTTTGTTTTAATGGTGGTTGCTGTTGTAATAACCGCCATTGTTGTGCTGGCTATTGTTAAGCGCAACTATGGAACGCAAGGCGCTAATGGTGTAAACCAGCGCGAATTTAACGAATTGAGCTCGCAGTATGAACAAGCGCGCGCTCAAGCGCAAGAAAATGGCAATCAGGCTATACGATATCGCACGCAAGCAGAGCAGCTTGCTGAGCGATTGAAATTTGTTGAGTCTGAGTTGTTAAAAGCGCAGCAAGCAGAGCAATTGCGAGTGAATCGCGAAGAACAATTGCGCACAGAGCGAGAAGAACGCGAACGGTTAAATCGTGAGAAAACTTTGAAAGAGCAAGGCAAAGTCTTGGAAGCGCTTGCTCCAGTAAAAGACAATCTCGAAGCTTTGAAGAATAAAGTTTCGCAGATTGAAGAAGGGCGTAAGCAAGAAATGGGTGCGCTGAACACTCAGCTTAAAGGCTTAAGCGAGCAGCAAGCAAGGCTTGACCGCGAAACAAGTTCGCTTTCTGCAGCATTGCGAAATAATAAGGTTCGCGGAGCTTGGGGCGAGGCTCAACTAAAGAATATTGTGGAATCTGCAGGTTTGCTTGAGCATGTTGATTTTGATACGCAAGTTGTTGTAACGGGAGTAAATGGCGAACAGCAGAGGCCAGATATGGTTGTGCATCTGCCAGGAGGCAAAACAATTCCAGTTGATGCAAAAGTTCCGTATGCGGATTATCAGCGAGCTTGCGAAATCCCAGATAACGCAAGCGACGAAGAATTAGCTAGAAGAAGTGAGCTTCTAAAAGCGCACGCTAAGGCTTTGCGAGAGCACGTTAGAGCATTAGGAGCTAAAGCATATTGGCAGGCTTTTGAAACAGCACCAGACTTTGTAGTTGCATTTATTCCAAACGAAGCATTGCTTCAGGCAGCCCTTGAGGCGGATCCAACACTTATGGATGATGCTTTTGCGCAAAAAGTAGCCCTCACTTCCCCAGTTACCTTGTGGGCCGTGCTTAAGTCTGTTGCATACGCATGGCAGCAGCAAAGTCTTACAGATGACGCAAAAGAACTTTTCGATTTATCTCGAGAATTGTACGATCGCTTTGCGGTTCTTGGAGAAAATGCTTCAAAGCTTGGCATATCTTTGGCAAGAACAGTCGCAGCTTACAATAAGTTTGCTTCCTCACTTGAGTCTAGAGTGTTGGTAACAGCGCGTAAACTTCAGAAGTTAGACCAAAGTAAAGTTATTGCTTCAATAGATCTTATAGATTCCGATAAAGCTGATGTTAAAGAGCTGAGCGCTCCAGAAGTATCAGTAGAAGATCATTAAGCGTAAAAACACTAAAGCATAGAAAATTGAAGAACTCTAAACGCTAAGGAGTGCAAAAATGACAGAATTACAAGAGGAACGCGCGGAACTTAAACGCATGCTTTGTGCAGATATGAGCGCGAAACCATTTAGCGAACTGTTTTCTGTTACATTTGCTCAGCGCGGCTCTAAGCTAGTTGGTGATGTTCTTTTTGACGCAATTGAGAAAGCTGGGTATTCGTTAGAGCGCGATGTTGACGCAGTTGGTGCGTTAACTGCTGCTGCAGTTCCAATGGTTTTTGCACTTATTCATGCTGCAGAACGTAAAGGAATTGCGCTCGACGGCTTTGTTATGGATTTTGTTTTTCCTGCAACAAAAGGTCCGTCAGTTAACGGCAAGCGAGTGCTGTTGCTTGATTCTTGGCTTTCTGAAAAATCGTATGTTCAAACTTCTTCGCTTGTGACTTTACGACACGGCAATGAATTAAGTCTTGATTTTGGCATTGTTAATCAGCAAGGCGCGCAAATTCTTGCTATAGTTGCATTAATTGGTGGTGTTGACGCCGACGAACAAGGCACGAGGCATCTTCAATTAGTAAATCCAATAAGTGAGGAGAGTACTAAAATGGCATTTGTTCAAGCTTTCGGTGAAGAAGAATTACGTGCAGATGCAGATCACGAAGATTGCTGCAACGACAACTGCTGTGGCGGTCATTGCGAGGTTAAATGCACGGGAGATTGTGCTAACGATGGTTGCACTGAGCCTTGCTGCGAAGATAATTGCTGCGGTGGCCATTGCAAGGTAGAGTGCACTGGTGATTGTGCTCATGACGGTTGCACTGAGCCATGCTGCGAAGACAACTGCTGCGGAGGCCACTGCAAGTCAGGTTGCACAGGCGATTGCGCAACTGACGGCTGCCAAGACTAGCTGCAAAGACTAGCTGCCAATACTAAGCAAAAGTATTAAACGGAGCAAAACTCACACATGCACGAACCGAATCCAATTACTTTGGCTGCAAAAGCTTCCGACGAGCCAGAATTTCGACCTATAGGAGTTGGCCCGTGGGAAGAAGAGCATCCAGGTGAGCCTCGTCCAGATAATCCAGAATCGCCAAATTACGATGCGCGGTTTAGCACTGAATTACTAGACGAAGGCGACCAGCGTAACGTACTAGACCGCTACCGATACTGGAAAGTAGAAGCTATAAAAGCGGATCTCGATTCTAAAGGCCGTCACGAGTTTGAAGTAGCTGTAGAAAATTGGACTCACGATTTCAACATAGGCTCTATGGTTCGCACTGCAAACGCGTTTACTGCGAAAAAAGTGTATATTGTAGGGCCTCATAAATGGAATCGCAAAGGCTCGTTAATGACTGAGCTTTACCAATACGTTGAATGCTGCCCAACTATTGAAACTCTAGTAACTAATTGGCGCGAAAATATGCTTAAAGAAGCAGAAGAAGCGCATCAACTTTTGCTTAAAGCGCAAGCAGAAGGCAATAAAGAAGCCGAAAAAATCGCAAATATCAAGGAACAAGACGCTAAAAACGCTCGCGTTATAGCGCTCGATATTATTCCAGGCGCTGTTGCTATGGAAAACTACAAGTTCCCTAAACGTTGCCTTATGCTTTTTGGCGCAGAAGGTCCAGGTCTTTCTAAAAAAGCGCTAGAAATGGCGGATGACGTTGTTTACATTTCGCAATTCGGCTCTGTTCGCTCGCTAAACGCAGGAGCTGCTGCGGCTGTTTCCATGCACGCGTGGATTGCGCAGCATGCAGCACCAAATTGCTGAGTCTTAATAAAATCTTAATTAAAATTTCAGCAGCAGAATCTCATCAGTAATGTTAATTAAAACGCATTAGCCTGTACTCATAAACACTTACATTTTATGTGCATTTTTTTTTATTTGTGATATTGTTAATTTATGTTAGAATTTCAACATATTACAAAGCGTTTCGGCGCAAAAACAGCGCTTAACGACGTTTCTTTTATTGCCGAAGACGGTAAAGTCACTGGCTTTTTAGGCCCTAATGGCGCTGGTAAATCTACCACCATGCGTTGCGCGTTAAATCTTATTCATGCCAATAGTGGTACTTCTCTTATTGACGGCAAACCTTACGCAAAAATCGCATCCCCAATGACAGAAGTTGGCGCAGTTCTTGATGCAAAGTCTGCTCACAGAGGACGAACGGCGTACAATCACTTGTATTCACTCGCTTTAACTCACGGAATATCAAAAAAGCGCGTTGACGAAGTGATTGATATTACTGGATTATCAAGTGTTAAAACCCGCAAAGCGGGATCCTTCTCGCTCGGTATGAGTCAGCGTCTTTCTATTGCTGCGGCACTTTTAGCAGACCCTCACAATCTTATTTTGGACGAGCCAATTAACGGCTTAGATCCAGAAGGTGTTAAGTGGGTTCGTGAATTATGCAAGTATTACGCAAGCGAAGGCCGCGCAATACTACTTAGCTCGCACTTAATGAGCGAGGTTGCTCTTACTGCAGATAACCTTGTGATTATTGCGCATGGCGAGATTTTGAAGCGCACAACAGTGCAGGATTTTGTTGATGCACATTCGCAGCACGCTGTGCGACTTGTAACTCCAGAAGGCGAAAAATTAAAGCAAGTGCTTGCTCAAAATCATCCTGAGTGCAAGATTTTGCCAGATAATCGCACACCTCAAGACGTTCAAGAAGGCGAACTTTTTAGAATAACAGATTGCGAACTAAGCCAGATTGCGCGAGCAATTGCGGATAATCAAATTTTGGTATATCAGCTTAATTACGAGCACGCGTCACTTGAGGAAGCATATTTGGCTCTTACACACGGTCAAGAGCAGTATTTAACGAAGGCTGTTCCTAGCAGCGGCTCGAAGCCGAGTGAACAAAACGTAGAGCAATCTAATAGTGAGGAGAGTGCAAAATGAGTGAGCAAGTAGCAAATCAACAAGTGCAATCTTCTGAATCTAACGCACATCAGTCTAACGCGTATAAAACAGGTCGCAGCATGAACGCTCAGCACTTGCGTCTAACATTTATGCACACGCTTAAATCCGAGATTGTTAAGTTGCGCGGACTTGCGTCAACATGGTGGTGCATGGCATTAACAATTGTTTTGCCAGTAATCTTTAGCTTTATTATAGCGATTGTGCAAAAAGCAATGTCTAAAGTTGACATTAAGAATGGAGCAAATCAAGGCAAATCAAGCGCTGCAATTACTGTTGGGCCGAGCAATAAAAGTAGCCTTATTGCATCTTCTCAAGATAGCATTTTCCACTTAGTTATTAGCTTTGCTTCTGTATCTTTGATTGTTTTGGCAATTTTTGCAGTGCTTGCTGTAACCGCGGAGCATTCTACAACTTCGATTCAGGCTTCTCTTACTGCTGTACCTAAAAGGGGTATGTTCTTTACGGCTAAGTTTATTGCGGTTGCAATCTATGTTTTTGTAGCCCAACTTATTGCAATGGCAGTTTCTTTAGCTGCTGCAGAATTAGCTTTTATGGGAGATAACATTTCCGGATTATCGGGAAGCAACGTGTGGAAATTGCCGCTTACTCTGTTCCTTGGCTCTCCTGCAATTATGGTTGTTGTGTCAGCAATGGCCTACGGTTTTGGCATGATTTGCAAGTCAACTGCTGGCGGAATTATGTGCGTTATTGGAGCCGTGGTGATTCTGCAGACCATTGTTAGCATTATTATGCTTGCAAGCAATTTTGCGAAGTGGACTTCAATACTTATTCAGATTTTGCCAGGCAGTGCTGTAAGCCAATTCTTAGGAGCCTCCGCTAATTCTGGGCTGCAACTTCCACCAAACGCATATGTTTTCACATGGTGGCAGTCCGGTTTAGTGGTTCTTGCTTGGGGCGTAGTCATGTATGCAATTGGCCACGTTGTTGAAAAGCATCGCGATATCTAAAATATTTAAATATTCTGCAAATAATTTTGCAAAAACAATAAGGGCTTTACTCTGTAGATTCAAAAGATTTGACTACAAGATAAAGCCCTTTCCTGTATTTACTTTTCTATTTTTCTATATGTATTTTTTCTATATTTAATCATGTGTTATGAATTCAGTCATTCTTTACAGTTTCAGCAACGCGAGGCCACAAGGTTGTGCCCCAATTGCTAATAGTACGCTGACGAACTAGTGGCAAATCAGAACGGTCATATACTGTGCGCCATGGTTCCCAAACTAAGCCAGTCTTTTCAACCAGCTTGATTCGTAGATTGTGTACATTTCCTTTGAACTGAATAGTGGTGTTGAAGTGAGCTGTACGATACTTGCCATTGCCTTCCCAAGCGCGAGAACGCACGTAAGGAGTGCCGTCAATTTCGGTGCCGTACTCATCCCAGTAGATGTAGTAGCGAGCTACGTAAGCTCCACGGTGATCCAAAGTCAAGTAGCCGTCGCGGTAGGAAGAAACCTTGGTTTCAACGTAATCGCTATTGGTTTGCAAAGTTGCTACTTCGTTATCCTTGACGAAGGAAGTGGTGTAAGCAATTGGAACTGCTGGGCTGGAGGTGCTCAAATTTGCGCCTTCTTGAATCAAAGCCTTCAACGTGTCGACGTTGCCGGTAATAACCTTGGCTGCACCGTTTGCGCTGCCGCCGAGAATTACAGCAGTTACAGAAGTGTTCTGCAAAATGCGGTGGAACTCGGTATTTGGCTTGATTTCAACACCCTTGATTGCAGCTTCAACAGCAGCCTGGAAATCGGTACTCTTGCTGCGGGTGTCGAACTTTACGTACATTGAACGGCCGTAAGCTACGTTGGACACATATACTGGCGGACGCTTGCTGTCTACTCCGCGGCTCTTCAAGCTTTCTGGCGTAGTGCATGGAGCAAAGAAATCTGCTGGGCTATCTGGTGCATCAACGCTTACAGTGTAGTAAGTTTGCTTGAAGTTCACAATTTGAGTCTGCTTCTCACCCTTGTGTACTGCATCGAAATCAATCTTCAGCGGAACACCAATCTTGGCAAAATCAGCACCAAACTTAGCCTTGAGTTGGTTCATGCTTTGTGCGCTTGCAGAATCGTACTGCATACGAGCTGCAACATGATGACTTGCAGCATATTGTGCATTCCACTTAGAAACCAAGCCGTTCACTGCGGAAGTTACGGAACTCTTAGTTGGATGCTCAACAGTGACAGCACTCTCGCCGCCATGGAAGCCTGGCAGATCAATGCTCAATGTGATTGAGCCACGATTTGCAGAAATCAAGCTTGGCATGTTATCCATCAAATTCTGGTCAGCGCGGAATAATGCACCCGGATATACACGATCATTGTTGGCCGAAGTTACCGACAAGTTTGACGTTGTATTTGTGATGTTCTTCTTTTGATGCTCAACAACAACGAATTCGCCACCTTTGTCAAAGCTATCGCTGGAGAACTTGTTATCTATGGTTTCTCCGTGACGGGCAAGAATGCTTGTTTTATCGTATTGCAAATCCCACAAATAATCATTTAAGGCATTCTTATTAGCTGCGCATGATGGAGCCGGTTCTGGATCTTTTGAAGCAGGAGTAGCCATTGCTGGAACTGCTAAGCATTGTGGAATAATAGTCGCGCCCGCCAGCAACAACATTGCTGCATTACGGTAGAACTTTGTACTCTTCATATGTATCCTTATATTATGATATTTTCTGTTATTTTTTATGAGATACCGTAACTTATTTGCTTCTATGCATGGCATGCTTCGCTGCATTAGCTTAATATCTCATAGCATTTAATTATTACATGCTTTTTTATTTCTGGGATAGTGAAATAAAACAAATTTTTTTATTCTGCAAATAAACGTATGAAGAAGGTTGGAATGCCAACATTCTTTTATTGAATTATTTCCATTTCATGGCGTGTTGACATGCATAGACACTCGTTTTCACATATTTTATACTCGTTAATTTTATAAAACTGTATGTGATAATAATTGTTATTTCGCTTATTGTCTAGCTAATAAAATTTTTTAATATTACACATAATTTTCCCTAGAAAATATGAATCGACAATCATGTTCTAAAATTGGGAAAATATTTCTGCAGTAACGTGTGTAAATCTTTTATTAATATTGCTTTTTCTTCTATAAGAAGGTCACGCATCACACATATAGTTGAGGTTATGCCAACATTCACACGCGAAGAAATTGAGCATCTGGGCGTTCTATCCCAGATTGCGCTTAGCGACGAAGAAATCAGTCGCTTGCAAGGCGAATTAAACGTCATTGCAGAATCTATTAACAAAGTGCAGGAAGTTGCTGGCGAAGATGTGCCACCTACTGCAAATCCAGTACCTCTTGAAGCGTATTTGCGCCCAGACGAGCCTGCTACGCCATTGACTCAAGAAGAAGCGCTTTCTGGCGCTCCTAGAAGTGAGTCTGGCATGTTTGTAGCACCTCGAATTTTGGGGGAGGAATAAACATGACTAATACTCAAGATTTAGTAAAGCTTTCTGCTGCCGATATGGCAAAAGCTGTAAAAGCTAAAGAAGTTTCTAGCCGCGAGCTTGTTGAAGCTCACTTGGCAGTAATCGAAGCAGCCGAGCCAGAAATCAAAGCATTCTTGCATGTTTCTGCAGATGTTGCACTTGAACAAGCAGATGCCTTTGATAAAAAGAATGCTAATGGCGAAGCTGAAGGCTTACCTGAGCTTGCAGGCGTTCCAATTGCCATTAAAGACATGATTGTTACTAAGGGCATTCCTACTACTGCAGCCTCTAAGATTCTTGAAGGCTGGGTTCCACCTTACGACGCTACTGTTATTGAAAAGCTCAAGGCGGCTGGCATGCCAATTCTTGGCAAGACTAATTTGGATGAGTTTGCTCAAGGTTCTTCTACCGAGCATTCTGCCTACCAAACTACTTGCAATCCTTGGGATACCGAGCGCGTTCCTGGCGGTTCTGGCGGCGGTTCTGCAGCTGCTGTTGCTGCATTCGAAGCCCCTATTGCTTTGGGTACAGATACTGGTGGCTCCATTCGCCAGCCAGGCGCTTTAACTGGTACAGTCGGCGCAAAGCCAACTTACGGCGGAGTTAGCCGTTTTGGCGCAATCGCCATGGCAAGCTCGCTAGACCAGATTGGTCCTGTTTCTCGTACCGTTCTTGACTCTGCACTTTTGCAGGAAATCATTGGCGGCAACGATAAGCGCGATTCAACTTCGATTCCAGCTCCTGTTCCTCCAATGGCTCAGGCTGCGCGCGAGGGTGCTCGCCGCGATTTGAAGGGCGTAAAGGTTGGTCTTGTTAAGGAACTTAGCGGCGAAGGCTTCCAGCCAGGCGTTGAAGCACGCTTTAATGAGGCTGTGCAATTGCTTAAAGATATGGGCGCAGAAGTAACAGAAGTCTCCTGCCCTCACTTCCCTTACTCGCTATCTGCATACTACATAATCATGCCTTCCGAAGTTAGCTCCAACTTGGCTCGCTACGACGGCATGCGCTACGGTCTGCGCGTAATGCCACCAGCAGACAAGCCTCAAACTGCAGCAAACATGATGGCTGCAACTCGTGAAGCTGGCTTTGGCGACGAAGTAAAGCGTCGTATTATTCTTGGCACTTACGCACTTTCCGCTGGCTACTACGACGCTTGGTATGGCTCGGCACAAAAGGTTCGTACGCTTATTATTCGCGACTTTGAAGAAGCGTTTAATAAGGTAGATGTTCTAGTCTCCCCAACAAGCCCTACAACGGCATTCAAGTTTGGTGAGAAGATGAACGATCCACTCTCTATGTACATGAACGATATTGCTACGATTCCTGCAAACATGGCTGGCGTTCCAGCTTTGAGCCTCCCAGCTGGCTTGAGCGATGATGGCTTGCCTGTTGGCATTCAGATTATTGCTCCGCAATGCCATGATGAAAAGATGTACAAGCCTGCAGCAGCGTTGGAAGCAGCGCTCGAAGAAAAGTGGAGCGGCCCAATCTGGAAGTCGCTTAAAGCTGGTTGGCTCGATTCATTGGCTAAGTAAAGTGAAATAAAGCTTAAATAAGAAGGATTCTCATGGCTGAAAAACTTATGAAATACGCCGATGCTGTGGAGCAGTTTGACCCAGTTTTCGGCTTGGAAACTCACGTTGAGCTTAGCACGCGCACAAAGCTGTTCTGCCCAGCAGAAGTATCTTTTGGCGGCGAACCAAACACTCAGCTAACACCTGTAAGCCTTGGTTTGCCAGGCTCTCTGCCAGTTGTAAACAAGACTGCAGTTGATTACGCGATTAAGCTCGGTTTGGCGTTGCATTGCGAAATTGCTGAGTGGAGCCAGTTCGCTCGTAAAAACTACTTCTACCCAGATATGCCTCGCGATTATCAGATTTCCCAGTACGATAAGCCTACTAATGGCAATGGCTACTTGGATGTTGAGCTGGAAGATGGCACTGTGTTCCGCGTGCCGATTGAGCGTGCTCACATTGAGGATGACGCTGGTAAGAATACTCACGTTGGCGGCGCTGACGGTCGTATTGAAGGCGCAAATCATTCTTTGGTTGATTACAATCGCGCAGGCGTTCCTTTAATCGAGATTGTAACTAAGCCAATCGAAGGTGCTGGCAGCCGCGCTCCAGAAATCGCAGGCGCATACATGCGCGCTATTCGCGATATTGTTCGCGCTCTCAACATCTCCCATGCTCGTATGGAGCAGGGCAATATGCGCGCAGACGTAAACGTTTCGCTCCGCAGAAAGCCAACCGATCCATTCGGTACGCGCTCGGAAACTAAGAATGTGAACACATTCCGCGGAATCGAAAAGACGCTTCAATACGAAATTCGTCGCCAGGCTGCTATTTTGAGCGAAGGCGGCGAGATTTTGCAGGAGACTCGTCACTGGGATGAGGCAACTCAGACTACTGCTGGCGGCCGAGTAAAGTCTGACGCCGACGATTATCGCTACTTCCCAGACCCAGATTTGGTTATGCTTCACATCACTAAGGAGCATATTGAGCGCATGAAGGCACAAATGCCAGAAATGCCTCGCGAGCGCCGTAACCGTTTGCAAAGCGAATGGGGCATTAGCGATCTTGAAATGCGAGATATTCTTAACGCGGATGCTCTTGATTTGGTTGAAGAAACCGTTAAAGCTGGTGCAAGTGCTGCTGGCGCTAAGAAGTGGTGGCTTGGTGAGCTTGCTCGCGAAGCAAACACTCGTGGCGTAACTTTGGAAGAATTGCCTATTACTCCGCAAGATGTGGCGCAAGTTGAAAAGCTAATTGCAGACGGTAAGCTTAACGATAAGCTCGCTAAGCAAACTGTTGCATGCGTTTTGGCTGGCGAGGGCAAGCCTGATGAAGTTGTTAATAAGCACGGATTCAAGGTTATGAACGATGACGGCGCTTTGGAAGCTGCTGTTGACGCTGCTCTTGCAGCCGATCCTGAAGTTGCAGAAAAGCTTAAGGCAGGCAATATGAAGCCGATGGGCGCAATTATTGGCGCCGTTATGCGTGCGACTAAGGGTCAAGCAGACGCTAAGGCCGTTACTAAGATTGTAATGGCAAAAATCAAAGGCTAGTTTAGATTAGCTTTTACTTTGCACTTTTTGCGCTTTATACTTTGCGTTTTAACTTTGTGTTTTATAGCATTGTATAGGGTGCAAAAAGTGCGATTTTATAACGCGGTTTTTACTAATCGCTGTAGCGCTTTTTGTAAGCTTTTATAACACGTAAGTCGATTGTACGAAAAAGGTGAATATGCAAGGATTCAATGCTGATTCTACAAGCCACCGCGAGTTGCCAGAAAATATTACGATTCCGCCAATCCGCGGCGAAATGGCACGTCTTAGGCCAGCAACAATCGAAGATTTGGCGCAAATGGACGCATTGCATGCTTTTGATGGAGCAGCCGTTATAACAGGCAAAGATGCGCAATCGGAGCGCGCCATGGTTCACGCGTGGGTGAATCGTTCGGTGCAATGGTCTTCGGCTGGAAGCACTGAGGCAAAATCTAATCATGATGCCGCCTCTAGCGACGCTCAATCGCGCCCAACAATCGCATGGTCAATTGTGCCAGATTTTATTGATGACTCCGAAAATGCTAATGGCAATATTATTGGAATGATATTTTTGATTGACATTGACGGTTGGTCTAAATCCGCTAGGATCCAGGTGATTCTAGGACGCGACTATAGGGGTCGTGGGTATTCTAGGGATGCAATGCCTAGAGTTATGACTTACGGTTTTGCGCCAAGCGAGGTTGGTCTTGCTTTGCACAGAATTTGGGTTGGCGTTCCTGCAACAAACACGCGCTCGCTTTCCGTGTACCAGTCGCTTGGATTTATGAAAACGGGAACTGCTCGCGATGCACTTTGGGATTCTCAAAGCCAAAAGTATCAAGATTTTGTTGTTATGGACACTCTTGTAGACGAGTACGATGCGATTCGCTCGCTAGACGCTTTTGGATTACACGTTATCGAAGATAATCCTGGAGTTTGCGAGGCCCTAAGCGCGCACGAACATTCGATTGCAATCCCAGTTAAAAATGGCGATTCGCGCAAGTCGTTAACGGCCGATAAGGCCGAGCATAGTGTTAAGCACACGGATAATTCCTCTAAGCGCGCATGGTGGCGTATTATAGGACGAGGCCGCAAGCGTGCTCAAGAAGACGACGCAGCGAATAAAGCTACATCAAATACGCAAATCACGCCAACGGAAGGGAAGCAATGAGCGCCGAAGACCTCGACAATTACGAAACAGACGCCGAACTTGCGTTATACAAGGAATATCGTGACGTTATTAAGCTTTTTACGTACGTTGTAGAAACAGAACGCCGATTTTACTTGGCAAATAAGGTTGATTTTAACGTGCGCTCCGCAGGTCAAGACGTGTACTTTGACGTGCAATTAACAGACGCTTGGGTGTGGGATGTTTACCGCCCTTCGCGATTTGTAAAAAACGTTCGTATTGTTACGTTTAAAGACGTAAATGTGGAAGAAGTACAAAAAACAGATATTGATATTCCAGAATCTATCGCGTGATAAGAGTATAATAGTAAAGCTTATATTTAGATTTCAGTATAAATACGTGCTTGCAATTTTGCGTTTTTGACTTTATAAAGCGGTTTTTAGTTATGGAGGAAAATTGGCTGATACACAATCCCAGAAACAATCTGTAGTGATTATTGGTGGCGGTCCGGCAGGGTTGACGGCAGCTTGGGAGCTTGTAAAAGATGGCGGCTCTAGCCGCTACGATGTGACTGTTCTTGAGGCAACCAGCGAGTTTGGTGGCATTTCTCGCACCGTAAAATACAACGGAAACCGCATGGATATTGGCGGACACCGATTCTTCTCTAAAGACGATCGCATTATGCAATGGTGGCGAGATATGTTGCCTCTTCAGGGCGCTCCTTCTTACGACGATAAGAAGCTTGGCAGGCATCACGATTTAGAGGCTGGAGGCCCAGACCCGGAAGTCGAAGATGAAGTTATGCTTAAGCGTCATCGTGTTTCTAGAATCTTCTGGAATCATCATTTCTTCGACTACCCTATTTCTCTTTCGGCATCCACCTTGCGATCTATGGGCTTTGTGCTAACAATGAAGGTTGGTTTTAGCTACCTTTGGTCCATGATTCACAAGTTGCCAGAAACAAACCTCGAAAACTTCTACATTAATCGCTTTGGCAAAAAGTTGTATTCCATGTTCTTTGAGGGCTACACCGAGAAGCTTTGGGGAAGGCATCCAAGCCAGATTTCTGCCGATTGGGGCGCTCAGCGCGTTAAAGGCTTGAGCATTGTTGAAGTTTTGAAGAACGCTATTTCTAAGCTTATGCCTAAGAATAATGCAAGTCAGAAAGAAGTTGAGACTTCTTTAATTGAAGAATTTTGGTATCCTAAGCTTGGTCCAGGTCAGCTTTGGGAGACCGTTGAACGCCGCTGCCGCGAAAATGGAGCCACTGTTTTAACAGGATCTAAAGTTGTTGCCGTAAAGCAAGCGGATGGCAAGATTTGCAGTGTTGTTGTTGAAAATCAAAATGGCGAACGCAGTGAGCTTCGTGCAGATCAGTTTATTTCGTCTATGCCAATTAAAGATTTGGTTGCATCTATTGAGCAAGGCGCGAATGGCGATGCAAATGCAGAAGTTCCACAAGACTTGCAAAAAGTTGCAGCAGGCTTGCCTTACCGCGATTTTGTAACTGTTGGCTTGCTTGTTAAGCGCATGCGTTTGCGCAACACTACAGATATTCCAACGCTTGGCAACCCTCCTATTGTGCCAGATTGCTGGATTTACGTTCAAGACCCTGGCTACAAGGTCGGACGCTTGCAAATCTTTAACAACTGGAGCCCATACCTTGTTAAAGACGTTGATAATACCGTTTGGATTGGCCTTGAATACTTCTGCAGCGAAGGCGACGATTTTTGGAATATGAGCGACGAAGAAGCTCGCAAAAACGCCATTGACGAGTTGATTCGCATGCAAGTTATTGACAGCGAAGACGACGTTTTAGATGCTCATCGCGAACGCGTTCCAAAGGCCTACCCTGCTTACTTTGATACTTACGCTCAAATGCCTGATCTTGTTAAGTACTTAGACGGTTTTGGCAACTTGTATTGTGTTGGTAGAAATGGCCAGCATCGCTACAATAACCAGGATCACTCAATGGCAACTGCTATCGAAGCTGTTCAAAACATCAATAGTGGTAAGAAGTCTAAAGATAACGTTTGGTCTGTTAATACCGAAAAATCGTATCACGAAAAGAAGTAGCGTCTGTAGCGTATTCGCGTATATCGCACATATAGTGCATACCCTGCCGCGCGTGTTGTTGTGAGTCTTACGAGTGTAGTAGCATACATTTATCAGCGACTGATACACATTGATATGTGTTTGTCGTTATATTCACAACGGATTTTCCGTAATCTTCCACGTAAAGCTCCAAGCAATCTATCTTGGAGTTAGGGAAAGGCATAACTGTGGCAACAAGCCAAAATCTTGATGATATGAAGCTTTCGGAGCTTAAGGATCTTGCGAAGCAAATGGGTCTACGCGGTACGTCTACAATGCGCAAGCCAGATTTGGTTGCTACGCTAACTGCTGCGCGCAATGGTGGGGATGCTCCAGCTGGTGTTAGCGTTCATGTTCCTAAAAGCACTTTACGAATAAATCGTGTTTCTCAAAGCGACGACGAAACGCAAAACAATTCATCTTCTTTTGAACTCCGCTCGAGCATTGACACGAATCGCGATTTTAATGATTCTTCTGATTCAAGCGATGCAAATAGTGGGACGCGTAATCGCAATTTTGCGCGCGAAAATCAGACTCATCGATATCGCAAAGAAGGCTCTGCAAATGTTACGAGAGAAGATAACGCTCGTACAAATGCAAGCGTAAACGCTGAGCAAAATAATGGTAGTAATTTTGCTAAAACAGACGAAGTGGATGCTAATTTAGATCAGATTCTTGCCACTTTGCCAAGCGAAAAGTCTTCTGCTCCAAACGCTAACCGCAACTCGGAATCGCGCAGAATGCGTATGTCTACTCGCTCTAGCGAAGAAAATGATTACACTTCTAAAGCAGAAAGATCTGATAGATTCCAGCGCAGAACGCGACGCACTAGAGACGACTACGATTCTAAAGCGGAACGTACTGAACGTGCGGAACGCTCCGAGATTCGTGAAGAGCACGAGATTCACGAGCAAGCTCCACGTCGCGAAGAGCCAAAAGAAGAGCTTGTTCCAGTTGCTGGCATTGTAGATGTGCTTGAATCTTACGCATTTGTGCGTACTTCTGGCTATTTGCCTGGTCCAAATGACGTTTATGTTTCTATGAGCCAAATCAAAAAGTACGGCTTACGCAAGGGAGATGCGGTTCAAGGCTCTATTCGCGCTCCTCGCGAGGGAGATCGCAGGAATCAGCGTCAAAAGTTCGTTCCTTTGCAAAGTGTTGACAGCATTAACGGCATGAGCGTAGAAGAGTCTCAAAATCGCCCACAATTTGCTAAGCTCACACCTTTGTATCCGCATGAACGCTTAAAGCAAGAGACTACGCCAAATCGCATGCTTGGCAGAATCATTGATCTTGTGGCACCTATTGGCAAGGGTCAGCGTGGTTTGATTGTTTCGCCTCCTAAGGCTGGTAAAACAATCACTTTGCAAAATATTGCTAACGCGATTGCTGTTAACAATCCAGAAGTACATTTGATGGTTGTTCTTGTAGACGAACGCCCAGAAGAAGTTACAGACATGGAGCGCACTGTTCAGGGCGAGGTTATTTCTTCTACATTCGACCGCCCAGCATCAGACCACACTACTGTTGCAGAGCTTGCGATTGAGCGTGCTAAGAGGCTTGTAGAGCTTGGCCAAGATGTTGTTGTTCTTCTTGATTCCATGACTCGCCTTGCTCGCGCATACAATATTGCTGCTCCTGCTTCTGGCCGTATTCTTTCTGGCGGCGTAGACGCTCAAGCGCTTTACCCTCCTAAGAAGTTCTTTGGTGCTGCACGAAACATTGAAAATGGCGGCTCTTTGACTATTATTTCTTCTGCTTTGGTGGAAACTGGTTCAAAGATGGATGAAGTTATTTTCGAAGAGTTTAAGGGCACTGGAAACATGGAGCTTCGTTTGAGCCGCGATTTGGCAGATAAGCGACTGTTCCCAGCTGTAGATATCAATTCTTCTGGCACGCGCCGCGAAGAGTTGATTACTCCTGCTCAAGAGTTGCCGATTATTTATCGCTTGAGGCGATTGTTCGGCGGACTGGAGCCAGAACAGGCTTATCAGACTTTGGTTCCGCGCTTAAAGAAGACCGCTTCTAATCGCGATTTTCTTGCGGCTATTGTTCAGCAAGCCAACAATTCCACAAATGGCGGAACAGGCGCAATCGCGTAAAGTTTTCGCGTAAAATAATAATCTAAATTAAATGCCTCTTGATTTAATAATCATGAGGCATTTTTAATAATCTCATGCATAAAACATACAAAAAACATACATAAAAATAGAATGGTCAAAAGTTTATATATGTAAACATGTGTTAAATAATGTGAAAAACCGTGATTTTTTATCTAATTTTGTTCTTTTTCATTAAAAAATACGATACGATTGAAGAGACTGCAGGGGGCGCAGCTAAAGTCGAAGAAGCAAAACAAAGATTTTGGTGGCGCTGTATGAGGATGGAGATCGCATGACGGGAAACTCTCATAGGATTGAAAATAATATTCCTTCTGGCTTAGAAACCAGCGCGAGCACAGTTGCTCCGATCGATTCTACGGATGCAATTATTGTAGATATTCTTGAGCACGATGGCCGTGCAACATTAACCAAGCTAGCCAAAGCTTCTGGACTGTCTGTTTCCGCTGTGCAATCCAGAGTTCAAAAGCTCGAGCGCAAAGGAATCATAACTGGATATCGCGCTTTGATTGACTACGAGCGCAGAGGCTTGCCAGTAAGCGCATTCGTGGCGGTTACGCCTCTTGATTTTGAGCAAGAAGCTTCCGTTCCAACCAAGTTGAAAGACATTGACGGCATTGAAGCGTGCTATTCGATTACTGGAAGCCCAAGCTTTATGCTTGTTGTTCGCGTTGCAACTCCTAGCAAGCTAGAAGAACTAATCAACACAATTCATCGTGTTGTTCCAGTTAGCACAGAAACAACAATGGTTTTGCAAACTTATTTTGACTAAAAATAGCATGTTCAACTTTTCTAAAGAGTCGATTGACGCACGCGAATATTTTGATGAATCGCATTGCAACGATTGCAGCGATTATAGTGATTGCAACGATTCAATGAATGAGATTTTTGCGCTGCGTCAGTCGATTGACAATATTGACAATGCAATTGTTTCGCTTCTAGCAGAGCGCTTTAAAGTTACGGAAAAAGTCGGAGAAATAAAAGCTCGCGCAAATCTTGCTACAGAAGATAAGTCTAGGGAAAATCGCCAGGCGAATCGACTTAAAAAAATTGCTGAGGAATCTGGATTAAAAGAAGAAATCGCACTAGAGTATCTACATTTTGTAGTAACGGCCGCAAAAAAGCGTCATCAAGAAATCAAAAATAATCAAAAATAGTTAAAAATAGTAAAATCTAGCAAAAAATCTAGCAAAATATAAAAAATATGCGCGCTTAGAGTCATAATAAAAATATGACTATTGCAACCGTTGAACGTTACGCACAAATGCTTGATGCAGCCAGCAAAGGTGGATACGCCTACCCTGCGATTAACGTTACTAGCACACAGACCTTAAACGCAGCACTACAAGGATTTGCCGAAGCTCAAAGTGACGGAATTATTCAAGTGTCTGTTGGCGGATCCGCATATTTTTCTGGTCAGTGCGTAAATAATCGCGTTGTTGGATCAATCGCATTTGCGCAATTCGCGCATCAAGTTGCTGCACAATACCCAAACATTACGGTTGCATTGCACACAGACCATTGTGCAGAAGCCTATTTAGACGATTGGATTAGGCCACTTTTAACTTATGAGGCAGATCAAGTTGCAAACGGCAAAGAGCCGATTTTCCAGTCGCATATGTGGGATGGATCCACAGTTAAACTTGAGCACAATCTAGACATTGCAGAAGAATTGCTAGAAGAGTCAAATAAAGCGCGCACGATTCTAGAGATTGAAATCGGCGCAGTTGGCGGCGAAGAAGACGGCCACAGAGCAGATATTGACGAAAAGTTGTATTCCACACCACAAGACGCTATGCGCGTTGTTGAGCGATTAGGTTTAGAGGACCGCGCAAAATACATGGCCGCTTTTACGTTTGGAAACGTGCATGGAGCTTATAAGCCAGGCGTTGTTAAGCTTAGGCCGCAGTTATTAGACAACATTCAAAGCGCTGTATACAACAAGTACAAGCTTGATTTGTGTAATCGCAAGTTTGGCGTGCCAACAAAACCATTCTTGCTAGTGTTCCATGGCGGATCTGGCTCTACAGCCGAAGAAATTGCGCAAGCTGTAAAATATGGCGTTGTAAAAATGAATATTGACACAGATACGCAATACGCTTTTACGCGCGCAATCGCCGACCACATGTTCCACAACTACGACTCGGTTCTTAAAATCGACGGCGAAGTTGGCGCCAAGAAACTTTACGACCCAAGGTCTTGGGGTAAAGAAGCAGAAAAAGCAATGGCTCAGCGTGTTGTTGAAGCATGCGTGCAGCTAGGGTCTGCAGGAAAAGCTCTAAAATAGTGTAATCGCAAATATTATTTGGCATTATTTAGCATTATTTAGCATTATTCGGTATTGGCTTTGCGCTAATCTTGACACGTAGGAATTGTGTTTATTTGGGCAATGTTAGCCCAAAAAATGGAGGTGCGGCATGCCTGGAATTGTGCTTATTGGCGCTCAATGGGGTGACGAAGGCAAAGGTAAAGCAACTGATTTAATTGGTTCTAAGGTAGATATTGTTGCGCGTTTTAATGGCGGCAATAATGCTGGCCACACTGTTGTTGTAGGAAACGAATCTTACGCATTGCACTTACTTCCTAGCGGCATAATCAGCCCAAATGTAACTCCTGTTATTGGAAACGGAGTTGTTATAGACCCAGAGGTTCTTTTTGAAGAGATTGACGCGCTAGAATCACGTGGTGTTGATTGCTCGAGGTTGCTTGTTAGCGAGTCTGCGCATGTTATTACGCCTTATCATCGCGTAATCGATAAAGTTACAGAGCGATTCCTTGGAAAGCACAAGATTGGCACAACGGGTCGCGGAATTGGACCGACTTATGCCGATAAGATTAATCGCGTTGGAATTCGCGTACACGATTTGTTTAACGCGGATCATTTGCGAGATAAAGTAGAAGCCAGCTTGCATCAAAAGAATCAAATGCTTGTTAAGCTCTACAACCAGCACCCAATTGATATTGATGCCGTTACAAGCCAGCTCGTAGAACTTGGAAAGCGCTTAAAGCCATACGTTGCCGACACTTCGCTTGTGCTAAACCAGGCAATGGAAAATGGTAAAACCGTGCTTTTTGAAGGCGGCCAGGCAACTATGCTAGACGTTGACCACGGAACATACCCATTTGTAACGTCTTCTAATCCTACAGCTGGAGGCGCTTGCACGGGTACGGGCGTTGGTCCTACTCGCATTAATCGCGTAATCGGTGTTGCTAAGGCTTATATTACGCGCGTTGGCGAAGGCCCATTCCCTACAGAGCTTTTGGACGAAAGCGGCGATTGGCTGCGCGAGCAGGGTCACGAATATGGCGTAACTACTGGTCGCCCTCGCCGATGCGGATGGTTTGACTCTGTTGTTAGCCGCTATGCAACTCGCGTAAATGGCCTAACTGATATTGTTCTTACAAAGCTAGATGTTTTGACTGGCTTAAAAGAGATTCCAGTTTGCGTAGCTTACGATGTAACTTTAACTGACGGAAGCGTTGAGCGCGTAGACGAGATGCCAGTAGATCAGTCTTTGTTTGCTAGCGCTAAGCCAATTTACGAGATGCTTCCAGGCTGGAGCGAAGATATCTCTAAAGTGCACAAGTTTGAAGACTTGCCTGCAAACACTCAAAGCTACGTAAAGCGCTTGGAAGAGCTTTCCAGATGCCGCATTTCTGCAATTGGCACTGGCCCTCAGCGCGATCACATTATTAGCGTTCATTCGCTGATTGATTAGTGGCTATTAATGCTGACTAAATAGTTGACTAAATACATATTAAATGCGATTTAAGGCGGCTAAAAATATGAGTGTTCCGAGAAAAAATCGCCCAGACTTGCCTAAAAAGCGCCAGCATAAAACACTTGGATTAAAAATCTATTTTGTTGTTTTTATTGGCGGATTGCTTGGCGCTTTTGTGCGTAGTGAAATAGGCGTTTTTACGTACGGCATGCATTGGGATTCGGGATATTCTATGCTTTTTAGCCGCTTTACTTTTGCAACTCTTTTATCTAACGTTTTAGCATGTTTTATTCTTGCTTTAGTAAGTTCGCTTGTAGCAAATAGATTGCGCAGCAAAAATAAAGACTTAATAAAATACGGCTTTTGCACAGGATTTTGCGGCGGACTTTCAACAATGTCTACTTTTGCCTTTGAGGGCGCGCATTCCGCATTTACTGCAATGAACATTGTAGAAGTAATTGCCATTATGGCGTTGTATATGGTTCTTGGCGTTTTAGCAGTGCTTGTTGGGAGTCTAATTGGAGATAAAATTTTTGCTTTTAAAGGCAATGGCAGCGTAAAAAATGCTGGTGATGCAAACGCCATCAATAAAATAGACGCTAACAGGGGCGGTGCAAAATGATGTCTTACGCATACGTTCTTTTTTGGCTGCCTCTTGTTTTTGCGGGACTTGGCGCCGTTCTTCGTTGCGCAATATCTGACGCAATCGGGCGCGTTTATAACCATGATTTTCCAATCGCGACTTTGCTAATCAACGCTTTTGCGTCTTTTATAATGGGCTTAGTTGTATTTTTAAGTTCTTCGATTATATACGATTTAACTTTTGCTTCGACTATTATCTACACGTGCGCATTGGGATTTTTAGGCGGATTTTCAACGTTTTCAACCGCAATCTTAGAAATCGTAAGCCTGTTTAAGCTAAAGAAAATCAAGCTTGGACTATGTCTTTTTATTAGCGAACTAATAGTGCCATTCTTGTGCGCATTTATTGCATACGCTGGACCGTGTTTTGTAATGTTTTTACTTCTAAAGTCTTAGTTTTTAATTTTATTAATTGACGTATTTTATTTATTAATTAATGTATTTTATTAATTAACGTTTATTGTGTTATTAAAATGTTAAAATGCTTTGTGTATTTGTTTGCGATTTGATTTAAGAATAGGTTTATTGTGACTTTAAAGAACGTAGGCGGTTTTATACGCGACTTTTTGCGCGACTTTTCGGATCGCATTCTTAAAACACTTAAGCATCTTAGATGGAAGATGGTTCTTGCAGGCGTAGTTGTTGGCCTTGTTTCGGGAGCGCTTGTAGCAACTTACAGACTTGGAATTGAGTACGGAACCGATTTTGCGCGATGGATGTATTCGCAAATATTGCAAAACATGCTTTGGATTGTGCCGTGCGTAGCTTTTGCGATTGTTGCTGGGCTCTTTATTGGCTGGATGAGTCGCAAAGAAAGCATGGCGTCTGGAAGCGGCATTCCACAAGTTGTTGGATACGTTCAGCGCGGACTAAAAATGTGTTGGAACACTATTTTGCCCGTTCGATTTGTAGGCGGATTGTTGGGTTCGCTATTTGGCTTGTCTCTTGGTCGCGAAGGCCCTTCGATTCAAATCGGAGCTTGCGGCGCGCAAATGATGTCTCGCATTTTTAGAAAAGGCAATAAAAACGATACGCAAGAACACTATGTTGTAACCGCTGGAGCTGCAGCTGGCTTATCTGCAGCATTTAGCGCTCCACTTTCTGGGCTTATGTTTGCTATGGAAGAAGTTCAACACGGATTGTCTTCTACAGTTCTTATGGGAGCTGCTGCTGCATCTATTTGCGCGGACTTTGTGTCTCAAACATGCTTTGGACTTCGGCCTGTTTTAGACTTTGGAAAGATTCCAGACTTGCCAATGACGCTTCATTTTTGGCTGATTCCGCTTGGCATTTTTGCGGGACTTATTGGCTCTTTAATGAACAGATCCTTGCTTGGATTACAAACGCTGTATAAGTATTTGCCAAAGTGGGCTCCCGTATCTGTAGCATGCTTAATCGCGATTCCTGTTGGCTTATATTTGCCAGAAGTTCTTGGCGGAGGCTCGAATCTTGTTAAGCTCTCTGAATATGGAAAAGCAAGCATAGCGCTTCTGTGCATTCTGTTTGTTGCAAAAATGCTATTTACTTCTACAAGCTTTGGGTGCGGAGCGCCTGGCGGAATTTTTATGCCAATTCTTGCTGTTGGAGCGCTAGCAGGCGGCGTTGCTGCGCGCGCAATAATAAGCATTCCGATTCTTGGCATTGACGCAAAGCTAATGCCAATTTTTACAGTGTGTGTTATGGCTGGCACGCTTTCGGCTTCTGTAAAAGCTCCGCTCACTTCGATTTTGCTAACTGTAGAAATGTCGGGAACAATGATTCACACTCTTCCAGTTGCTGCATCTGCTTTTATTGCGCTTCTTGTATCCGATATTTTGCACACTAAGCCAATCTATGGCGAACTTCTGGAAAGGTACATGGCTTCCAATCCAAAACTCGTGCGCTAATATGCTTATACGCTTATACAAAAATACGCTAAAACAGCAATGTGGATAACTTTTTGGCGGATTTGCAACGTTTATTGAGCCTTTAACCACATTCTTACAAAAGTATTGCTTATTTATTTTGTATGCGATTCAATAGCTGCATGAGCAATATGAGTATTGATAATTACGATGCGCCTTCGTGCGCCGCTAGGGTACTTAACACATACCCTCCGCAGGCGAGTGCGCTTAAAAACGCCATTAATCAGTCTAACAATGTTAACGACTCAACTGTTATTGCATCTTTTAATCGCAGTTGTGAACTGGCTGAAAATCCTACGTTTAACAAAGATTTTGGCGTTATAAGCAATCGTGTTCTTCAAGACGATCGCAATAATAGTGTTGCTCAAAAAACTACTGGAAGCTTGAACTACTCGCTAAAGCCTTTTCCAAAAAATGTTGTAATTGGTTCTGCAGCAAATAGCGGAATTGGCTTAAGCACTACTCTTGCACTTCTTGCAAGCAATATTGCTAGTAAAAAATACGTTGTAGCTTTAATCGATGCAGATATTTCTAATGGCGGTTTAGATGTTTTACTTGGATTGGAGCAAGACGAAGGCAGAAGATTGCAAGAGGTTCAAGCTCCTTTAGGAAGACTAGACGGTTACGTTTTGCGTTGCGAGCTTTTGCATTGGAACAATGTGGATATTCTGGCCTACTCACCTTGGAAAAATCAGGAGCCTAAGCCATGGGTTATTGAGGCCGCAATTAGAGGTCTTGCTAAAGCTTGCGACGTTGTGATTGTAGATATTGGATCTGGGTTTTCGGCAAGAAGGCTTTTACAAAGTCTTCCAACTCTAGCGAATGTTCCAACAATTTTTGCATCGGAGCTTAGCGTTTTAGGTTTAGCTCGATTGCGAGCGCATCTAAAAAATCTAGAGTTGGATCATAAAAATTACGCGGAAAATCTAACTTATATTGTTGCAGGCTTAAATCCACGCGGACTTTCTAACAGATTTTGCCCAGTAGAGATTACAGAAGCTTGTGATTATTTACTTTGCAATGTAGAAGGCCCAATTGGTCACGATTCTAAGATGTACGAAGACATAATTGGTGGGTATGGGATTAGAAGCATACCAAAATGCGCGCAAAGTGCGGTAGAAAAAATCACCATATGGCTGCTTGGCGACTCGCGCAAATCGGGTTTAATGGCATCTAGCACGCAAGGTGATTCTTCTTATGCGTTTGGCAGATTTTCAAAAATAGTTGGTGGTAGGCATGGCTTTACAAGATATTGATTTTGGAATTTTGCAAGATATTGCAGATAATCCAAATGTAACGGATATTGTTGTTACAGACGAGGGAAGAGTTTGGGCAGACTTTGGGCTTGGGCTTAATGAATACAATCCAAGAATCCCGTTTGATAATCCCAGTGTTTTGCGCGAATATGCCGTCTGGCTTTGTGCTCAATTGGGTAAACGATTAGACGACGCATGCCCAATTGCAGACGCTTCTAGTCCACTTGGTGTGCGAATTCACGCGCTTATTGCACCAATAGTTTTGAGCGGAGCTGCCATTTCGATTCGCTTCCCTGCGCTAAAGCACTACTGTTTAACGGAACTTAGCAGCAAAGGCATGTTCCCAATTGAGCTATCTAGGATTCTTTATTTGCTTGTTGAGAGTCGCGCAAATATTTTGATTACAGGTAGCACGGGTTCGGGAAAAACAACACTTATGAAGGCTCTATTAGCTTCTTGTAATCCAAAAGACAGAATAGTTACTGTTGAAGAAACTAGGGAATTGGGCTGTGTTTCTAACGATTACGTTTCTTTAGCAACAAGAGAAGCAAACGTTGAAGGCGCAGGATGCATTGATTTACAAGAGCTTGTAAAAGCCACTTTGCGAATGCGACCAGACAGAATCATTTTAGGAGAATGCAGAGGCAAAGAAATCGCTGATTTATTGCGCGTTTTTACATGCGGACACAAAGGCGGAATGACGACTTTGCACGCAGATAAAGTGCAAAAAGTTCCAGCGCGATTAATGGCACTTGGTCTGCTCGCAGGGCTGGAGCCAATGGCACTTTGCGCTCTTGCTGCAGACGCATTCGACGTTGTTATTCACGTTGAGCGCGTAAACGGGATACGCGTTGTAAAGGAGCTTGGAGTTTTAAGATCTAATGATTCTGGTGCGCTGGAAGGTGTTCCTGTTTTAAGAGTTAAAGGCGCGCAAATAGAGGCCACTTTAGCGTGGAAAGAATTTTCGTCTAAATGGCATTTGCCGTTAAATTCGCAAATCGTTTTAAGAGCTTAACAAGCAAAAATGAGCTAACAAAGGATTTAACATGAGTATTGAAGAGTCGCTAGCATCTCTTATTGCATCTTTAAAATCGGGAGCTTCGTTTGAGTCGATTATTAGCGTATGCTCCGATTGCAATTCTAATGGCGATGCGCGCAAAGCATACAACAAGCAAATAAATGCAGAATCAATATTAAAGTGGATTGACTCTAGACTAAGCGAAAGCACAATAACGTCTAGCTTAGATAGCTCTTTCAAAAACGCGAAGAACACAAAAAATACAAAAAATTATAAAAATGCCAAAAAACAAAAAGACATTCGTAAAATAGCGCAATCCCTTATGAGTGTATACAAGTTGAGTAATTCGATTGGCTGCCCAATGGCAGATTGCGTTCAAGCTGTTGCGGATTCTTATTATGCAAACAAAAGGGTTGATGACTTAAGCGCAGAAGTTTTTGCAATGCCAAAAGCCACTATTAAGTTGCTTATTGCACTGCCGTTTTTGTCTCTTTTAACTGGTCAGCTTTTAGGAGCAAACCCAATACTAATGATTTTTACTAGCTACAAAGGATATACGCTTTTAAGCGTTGGAATGGCATTTTACGCGGTTGGAGTTATTTGGGTTGCAAACATTCTTAAAAATTCTAGAAACGCAATGCAATCTGCTTCTTTTAATGGCAATTAAAACGCGAACAAAAAAATAATCTAAGAAGTAATCAAAAAATTAATCAAAGAAGTATTTTTAGTCAAAACTTAATGCAGTAAAGGAGGATAAATGTTAAGAGCAATTATTATTTGGCTTATTTTAGTTGCATACATAATTATTTTGTGCAAACTTTTTTCTAAGCAAATGGCATCTAGCTCACTCTATGAGCGCGCTGTTAAGCCGAGCGTTTTTATGCAAAACACTTACGACTTTAGACAAAACATAATAAGCGATATAGACCCGATTCTTGGTTTGCAAATGATAATAGTTGCACTAAAAAGTGGTGTTGCAATAACTAGAGCACTAGACGTAGTCGGTTGTTCTTTGCCTGCATCAAAAGGAATTTGGCTAAGTCGCGTTTCTAAAGCGCTTATCTCTGGCAGCACTTGGAGAGAAGCTTGGAGCGAGCCACATGTTTGCTTTAGTAAAAAAGATAAAAACGCTTACACGTCTTTGATTTTAAGCACATGGCTAAAAAATTCTTTGCGTGAATCTTGGATTTACGGAAGCTCCCCCGTACCAGTACTTAATGCCGTTTTGCAAAACTACGAGCAATCAATGAAGAATGTTGCAAAAAAAGAAAGTTCTAAACTTTCTGTGAGGCTTCTTTTGCCAGTTGGATTGTGCTTTTTGCCAGCGTTTATTTTTGTTGGCATTTTGCCAACAGTTGCATCATTTATGCACTAAATAAAAGGTTTTGCAGATTGATAGTCGCGCGCAAAATGGCACTTAAAAAATTTGTATCCAAACTGGGTACATAAATAAAAAATAAACAATAAATAAAAGAAAGGAAGGTAAGTAACATGAAAACAATTGCTAAAGCATTTTCAAAACTTTGTTGCGAGTTTACAACAAACGCAAACAAAGGATTGATTAAAGCAGAACAGGCGTGCAATAGTATGCAAAACCGCTTGGATAACAGTCTAAAGAAACTAGACGAAGGAGCGGTTACTGCAGAATATGCGGTTGTTCTTATAGCTGCTACAGCTTTTGCAACAGTTCTTATTGCTATTGCTAAGTCAGATGCTGTGCACACAGCTATTGGCGAACTTGTTAAAAGAGCTTTGCACGTTAGCTAATGTACAGAAGAATATAAGTGTTAAGCACTGCGTGAAACATTGCGTGAAACATTACTAAGCTCTTGTTGGAATTTAACAAGATTCGATTATATTTAACGAGATTGAGATTAAACAAGATTCAGATTAAACAAGATTAAACGAATTCTAAAGAACTAAGCATAAACACTAATAATGGAGATTCACTAATGCGAAAGAAATGAGAAAAATGAAGAATTATACGTTTTTGAATATTTTCAACAAAAGTAATGCAAAAAATACAAGCATAAATAGTTACAAGCAAACTAAAAGCACTAAATTCACTAAAGATGCTAAAAATATTAAAAATGCTAAAGATTCAGGTGCAGTAACCGCAGAATTTGCGATTATTCTACCTACAGTTGCAATTCTTGCTATAGTGTTAATTTTTGTAGGCAAATCAGTAGTAAATACAATGAATTGCAACGATGCAGCAGGCCAAGTTGCCTATTACATTGCATCAACACACGATTCTAAAGAAGCTCAAAACATAGTGCATAAAGTATCTGGGAAAAATAGTTCTGTAAAAGTCGAATATGTTGGAAATATGGCAAATATTGTTGTTAGTTGCCCAGTCGTGCCAGACCCGCTGAAGATTTTGCCAATGCAAGTAGAAGCGCGCATTAGTCAGGTTTTAATATGAATCAAAAAAGAGCTAAGCGATTAATAACGCAATGCTTAAAAGCTAAACATTTACACGGAGCGGATTGCGGATCTGGAACTATGCTTGGCATAGGATTAGTAACCGCAATCTGCTCTATTCTGGTTCTTTGTGCGGTTATTGGAACGATTCTTGTTTCAAAACATCGCGCCTACGCGTTAGCAAATGCAGCAGCAATATCGGGAGCGGTTGCTATACAAAACATGAACGGAGACGCTTGCAAAATCGCTCAAAACACAGCTACAGCAAACAATGCAAAAATCGAGTCTTGTGTGGAAAAAGATAACGACATATCGCTAAAATTAAGCGTTCCTTTACACGTTCCAATGGCCTCTAGAATAACCGTAAGCGCTAAAGCGGGTTTAGTGGATTGTAGCGAGTGAACCATAATGTAGCATGTAGTAAAGTGCGCATCGTTAGCATGTTAGTACTTAGATGCTTAAAATAGAACAGGTGATTTGCTTAAACAGTAAGCGGATTTAAGTTAATATCTAGTTGGCGGTAGGTTATAGTTATGGCACTTGCGTTGTATCGAAGATATAGACCAGACACTTTTGAAGGTGTTATTGGTCAAAATCAGGTTACGATTCCGCTTATTAGAGCGCTTGATCAAGGCAAAATTACGCACGCGTATCTATTTTCTGGTCCGCGCGGATGCGGAAAAACAAGTTCGGCACGAATTTTAGCGCGATGCATTAATTGTGAACAAGGACCAACTTCTAAGCCGTGCGGAAAATGCCAAAGCTGTAAAGATCTTGCAACAGGCGGTCCAGGTTCTATAGATGTTGTAGAAATAGACGCAGCAAGCCACAATGGTGTTGATGACGCTAGAGAATTGCGCGAGCGCGCAGGATTTGCGCCAACAAGAGATAGATATAAGATTTTTATTTTAGACGAAGCTCATATGGTAACTCCTCAAGGCTTTAACGCTTTGCTTAAGATTGTGGAAGAGCCACCTGAGCACGTTATGTTTATTTTTGCTACAACTGAGCCAGATAAGGTGATTGGAACAATTCGCTCCAGAACTCACCACTACCCGTTTAGGCTTGTTCCGCCAGAAGTAATGGGGCCGTATTTAGAGAGTATTTGCCAAAAAGAAGGCATTAAAGCACAAAAAGGCGTTCTTCGACTTGCCATGCGTGCAGGTGGCGGATCTATGCGAGACACGCTTTCTGTGCTAGATCAATTGATGATTGGCTCCGTAGATGGCGTTATATCGATAGATTCTGCGGTTGCTCTTCTTGGATTTACGCCTTCTAACTTAATCGGAGATGTTGTTGACGCTCTTATTGAAAAAGACGGAGCAAAACTTTACGAAACTGTGCAAAAGGTTATTGTTGGAGGCTTCGACAGTCGCAAGTTTGTAGAAGATTTGCTTGGTCGCTTGCGCGATTTGTTACTATTGGCTTCTGCTGGAGTAGATAGTGCTAAAAACTTGCTTGGGGATTTATCGCCAGAAGACATGCAAGTTTTGCAACGTCAATCAAGTCAGCTCACTTTGCGAAGCTTGTCTAAAATGGCAGAAATCGTAAATAATGCTTTTTCGGGAATGGCAAATGCTGTTTCGCCTAGAATGAATCTTGAAATTCTTGTTGCGCGCCTGCTTTGCACTAGAACGGATTCGAGTGAAAACGTTCAAACGCAAGTTTATGCAAAAAATGTTGAAGCGCAAAAAGCGAACGTAAAGCATTTTATTGGGTCGGCTGCGGCAAATGCGATTGAAACTGCAGAAACAGCTGCAAAGTGGCCAGAACAGCCAGAAAACGCAAACGCTAGCACAAATGCAAATGCAAGCGCAACTACAAGCGCGCCTCAAATTTTAGACGTTGACGAAGCTTGGAACAATCTTGTTAAAAGTCTTCCAAGCGATGTTCGCGAATACGTAGAAAGAAATCACGTTCCAAAAGTTAGATTAGACGAAAGCAATCCGCTAAAAAGAAAGCTTGTTTTAACATTTGATGAGCCTATAAGTCAGCATGCTTTTGCTCTTGCTCTTTGCACGACTGCTCCTTACGATGGCAAAAAAGTGCCAGTTGTTGTTATGAGCAAAGTAAAAGACGTTTTTGGTAAAGATGTTTCAATCGCGCCTGATTCTGTTGCGGAAAATGGACAAAAAGTTGAGTCTGTAGCAAAAATGGATCCGCAAAAGCTTGCGCAAGTTAAGCGCGAATTACTTATGCGCAAAGCTGGAATTGTAAAAGGATTTGGCAAAAACACAAGCGAGAAAAGCGAGTTAAATGCTGATAGCCCTTTAGGCGGTGATAACCCTTTAGATAATTCTTTAGATGATCATTTAGATAACCCTTTAGATGATCATTTAGACGCATCACAAGATGACGCTTGGGCTAGTATGGCTTCCGCTCCAATGGGAGACGCAATTGCACCTGCGCGAGCGCAAAATAAAACGCAGTCGCAAGATAAAACTCAGCAATCGCAAGCACTGCATAGTCAGCAAGAAAAGCAAGCAATAAAGCCAGTTAACAGTGCGCAAAACGTGCAAGAAACGCAAGAATCTTATCAATCGCAAGAATCATTGCAAGAACAAGCTCCGTCGCAAGAGTCGTCGCAAGAGTCGTCACAAGCACAAACTCATTCTGCAGAGGGCATAAATGGCGCTCAAGAAGACGAATGCTCAATGCAAGACGAGTCTTTAGAATCCGCTACAAATTTGAGCATAGACGACTTGGAAAAAATGTTTGAAGTCAAATCTGTAAAAGAATTCGGCGCAAGCGACCCAAATAATCCTAAAAACGCGCATGCTCGTAAAAGAAAGCAAGAGGAATAAATGCATAATGTGTCATCGTACGAAGGCGCAATCGGCAGAGTTATAGACGCATTTTCTAGCCTTCCTGGAATCGGCCCAAAAGGCGCACAACGAATTGCATTTTACATACTTTCGTCTTCTAACGCGCAAGCGCAAGAACTAATCAACTCGATTAACGACTTAAAAGAAAACGTGCGATTTTGCGAAATTTGCGGTAACGTGTGCGAACAAAGCCCTTGCGTTGTTTGCTTAGACCCTAGAAGAGATCACACAAAAATATGCGTTGTAGAAGAGCCAAAAGACATTATGAGCATTGAGCGCACGCACGAGTACGCAGGCGTTTACCACGTTTTAGGCGGAGCGATTAATCCAATGGCAAACGTGGGACCTGCAGACTTAAAAATAACGCAACTACTTGAGCGCTTAAAAGACGCGCAAATAAAAGAGGTTATTTTAGCGCTAGATCCAAATATAGAAGGCGAAGCAACAGTTACGTATTTAGCACGACTGCTTGAGCCGCTTGATATAAAGGTGACTAGGCTTGCAAGCGGATTGCCAGTTGGTGGAGACCTTGAGTATGCAGACGAAGTGACTCTTGGGCGCGCTTTTGCAGGAAGGCAAGATGTTTAGAGATTGCACGCGGAAAAATCGCAAGCAGCCGCTCGCCAAAATTCACGCCACTAATATATTGCAAAATAAAAATAAAAATAAACAAAAAATAAATAGAGCACGCTTGGTAGTCTGATTTGGTAATCTGATTTTAGATTAGTTCTTCTAACGCGCGTGCTTTAGAAGCATACGGCTGAACATAAGGGGTTAGAGTGGCTCTTATAGTGCAGAAATACGGCGGTTCGTCTGTAGAAGACACGGACGCAATTCAGCGCGTAGCAAAAAGGATTCTCGACACAAAAGCTGCTGGAAACGACGTTGCGGTTGTTGTTTCGGCTATGGGAGATACAACAGACAATCTTATTGACCAAGCAATGAGTGTAAACGCGCATCCGCCTGCACGAGAGATGGATATGCTTATGACTGCAGGAGAGCGCATTTCTATGAGCCTTCTAGCAATGGCGATTCACGCGCAAGGCTCGCACGCATACTCTTTTACAGGGTCGCAAGCTGGTTTTATGACGGACGCGCAATTTGGAGCGGCGCATATTCGCGCTGTTAAGCCAGATCGCGTTCAGCACGCGCTTAAAAAAGGCAGTGTTGCTATTGTTGCAGGATTCCAAGGAATCAGCGAGATTGGCGACGACACAACGCTTGGCCGAGGCGGCTCAGACACTTCGGCAGTGGCACTGGCTGTAGCTTTGGGCGCGGATATTTGCGAGATTTACACAGACGTTGATGGCGTTTTTACAGCAGACCCTAGAATTGTTCCAACAGCAAAGCGAATCCCAGTTATTGACTACGATTCGATGCTAGAGATGTCGTCTTGCGGATCGCGCGTTTTGGCTTTGCGATGCGTTGAATATGCGCAAAGATTTAGCATGCCATTGCATGTTCGCAGCTCGTTTTCGCACAGAAATGGCACTTTGGTTGTTCCTAATGGCGTAGATCCAAAAAGACTGCCAAATCTAAGCTAATTATTTATTAAATAATATAGGCATAATACACAAAAATAAAACACAAAATAAAACACACAAAATAAGACGAAACGTAAGACACAGTAAATAAGCAGAAGCAATAGACAGAAGGCGGCAAAAATGGCAAATACAATAGCAAATAAAATGACAAATGTAGATATTCGCTCCACAATGGGCGATTTATTCCCAGACTTAGGACCAGAAACTCCTGTAATTTCTGGCGTTGCACACGATAGAAGCGAGTCCATGATTACTCTTAGAGGCGTGCCAGACAAGCCTGGAAACGCAGCAAAAGTGTTTACGACTCTTGCTACAGCAAACGTTAACATAGACATGATTGCTCAGGCAAGCGCATCTACCGAGACGGCAGACATATCTCTTACAGCTCCAAGCTCGGCTTTGGACGCCGTTTGCAAGGTTTTGCAGGGCACGCGCGGAGAATTGCAATTTACGTCTATGGATGTGGACCCTTCTGTTGGAAAAGTCGCAGTTGTTGGCGTTGGAATGAAAACTTATTCTGGTCTTGCAGCCACCTTCTTTACAGCGCTAAGCAATCACGGAATTAATATTCTTATGATTTCCACATCCGAGATTCGCATTGCGGCGATTGTTCCAGTAAAGCAGCTCGACGAAGCGGTTCGCGCACTTCACACGGCTTACGGATTGGACGCAAGCAAAGTCGAAGCTGTTGTTTATGGAGGAAGCGGGCGCTGATCGCGCGCAAAAATCCGCTTAAATAATCGTAAAAATCAAAGAAACTCACGCAAAATCGCAAAAATAAGGGAGACAAAATGGCAATTATAAGCAACACAGGCGTAAACCTTGCGGTTTTAGGTGCCACGGGCCAGGTTGGAATGGTTATGCGTCGCGTATTAGACGAGCGCGATTTTCCAATTAAAAACTTGCGATTTTTGGCTTCCGCGCACTCTGCTGGAACTGTTTTGAACTATCGCGGCAAAGATGTTGTTGTAGAAGACGTGGAAAAAGCAGATTTAAGCGGAATAGACATTGCGATTTTCTCCGCAGGTGGCGGAACATCCAAAGTGTGGGCGCCGCGATTTGCGGATGCTGGCGCAATAGTAATCGATAACTCTTCTCAATGGCGTATGCATAACGATGTGCCTCTTGTAGTTGCAGAAGTAAATCCGCAAGATTTGAACGATATTCCGCGTGGGATTGTTGCAAATCCTAATTGCACAACAATGGCGTGCATGCCTGTTCTAAAGCCACTTTCTGACGCTTTTGGCTTAAAGCGACTTATTGTATCTTCCTACCAAGCGGTTTCGGGAGCTGGCAGAGCTGGTGCATTGCAGCTTATGAACGAAGCGCAAGCGGCTTTATATCAGGGCGCAGATAAGCTTGTGTTTGATGGAGATGCGATTGATTTTCCGCAACCAACCAAAGTTGCGCGCACAATCGCATTCAACGTTGTGCCATTTATTGGCGCGATTGTTGATGACGGATCGCAAGAAACCGACGAGGAGCAAAAGCTTCGCAACGAAAGTCGTAAGATTTTGCACTTGCCAAAGCTCGCAGCAAGCTGCACATGCGTGCGCGTTGGCGTTTTTACGGGTCACGGAATGAGCATTAATGCCGAATTTGAGCACGATGTAACTCCAGAGATGGCTCGCGAAGTGCTAAAATCGGCCGCTGGCGTTGCACTAGACGATATTCCTACGCCTCAGCTTGCTGCAGGAAAGTCTGCGAGCTACGTTGGCCGCATTCGCCAAGATCAAGCGGTTGATGGAAAGCGCGGATTAGCAATGTTTATTACAAACGACAATCTTCGCAAGGGCGCTGCGCTTAACGCTGTACAATTGGCGGAAATCGTAGCTAAAAAACGCGGATTTGCGTATTAATCAAGCTAAGTCGCACTCGCGATTGTAGAAAATTTTACGTAAAATGTAACTATGTCTATTGCTTCGCAAGAAATACAAAAACAGCTTGACCGCATTGTTGCCCTTGGCTACCCAGATGTTGCAGATATGAGTGCAGCGGCGTTCCGCGCTTTAGCATTGCCACTTATTCGCGCGCTTGAGCAAAGCGATTTGGGAACAAACATTCTTCTTGTGCCTACTCGCGAGCTGGTTTCGCCAGAATCCTTGATTTCTAGAACTAGCATTGAGAGAATGGCCGGTTTTACAACAATGCCACCTCGAGATATAGCTAGTTTCTTGCCTCAAGATGGTTTTGAGCCTCCAGAAGGACCATTTTACCTTGCGATTGACCCGCATACGGGCACATCGTATTTGAATCGTGAGCCAGATGTTGCCAGAAAGCTTATAGACTCCGACGAGCGCCTTCCTTTAACTTTAGAAGAAGGATTAGCGATTGCAACGCAGCATCCTGATTGGCTTGAAAGCAAAAATGGCTTTAATCTTTTAGGCTCAAAAAGCTCCGATGGAAGGGTTCCAAGTATTTGGATAAGTCAAGGAGCCGCACGTCTTGGCGCTGTTTGGCCAAATTCAAGGCACACTTGGCTTGGAAACGCATATTGCACAGCAAGGCGTGGCGTATCACTATTCCAATAAATAGAATTAAATATTAACCGAATAAATTAAAATTAAACATTAATAGCGAAAGCACAATTAAGTAGTCAGTAAGCAAGGAGTATTGTGGCGTACATAACTTTTGATCATGTTGTAAAAGAGTATCCATCTGGCTCAAGTGTTGTGCGCGCGCTAAATGATGCTAGTTTTACTGCCGAACGCGGTAAACTCACCGTAATATTAGGCGCTTCGGGTGCAGGTAAAACTACAGCCTTGAATATTTTAGGTGGCATGGATACAGCAACAAGCGGTAGTGTAACTGTTGGTGATTTAAATATTACAAAGTTAAATGGCCGCGGATTAGTAAAGTATCGAAGAGAAGATATTGGCTTTGTTTTTCAATTCTATAATCTTGTTCCAAACTTGACTGCATTAGAAAATGTGGAGCTTGCTTCACAAATTTGCTCAGATCATTTTGATCCAGCTCAAACACTTATTGACGTAGGTTTGGAAAAAAGACTTAATAATTTCCCAGCACAACTTTCTGGAGGCGAACAGCAGCGAGTTTCTATTGCGCGCGCACTTGCTAAAAAACCTAAGTTGCTTTTATGCGATGAGCCTACGGGTGCGCTAGATTATGAAACTGGAAAAGCTGTTTTGCAATTATTGCAAGATATTTGCCAAAAAGAAGGAATGACGGTTCTTATTATTACTCATAATGCTGCTATTGCTCCTATGGCTCATAAAGTTGTGAGATTCCATTCTGGAAAAGTTATAAGCGAAACAGTGCAAGAAAATCCTACGTCAATTGCAGATATTGAGTGGTGATTTGTAGTGAGTATTGAGACTGTAAAATCTAAGAAAATCAAACGCAAAATTGCGATTCGCAATAAGCGCACACACTCTATTTTGCCAATAGTTTTTATTAGCGCTGTAAGAATGTGGATTCACGAATGGCGTCGCTTTTGCATACTAGCAGTTATAGCAATGCTTGGTGTTGCTGTTATGACTGGCATTTATGCAGGATGCAACGATATGCTTCTTGGAGCAAATGACACTTACTCTAAGCTCAAAGCTTACGATTTACAAATCGTTTCCACTCTTGGATTAACTAAAAACGATGTTAAATCAATCAAAAAATTGCCATTTGTTAGTGAAGCAGAGGCAGAAAAGTCTTTTAAAGCTACTGCTCATCCTTCAAATAATGCCGACTCATCTTATGCAATGAACGTTGTGCAATATAATCACGATTCTAAAAAGCTAAATCGAGTACATTTGCTTAGTGGCAATATGCCAACGAATAATCGTCAAGCTGTAGTAACTGAGCGATTTTTGCACGATAGTGGGTTGCGCGTTGGTAGCACACTGTTTTTGAGTATGCAACAGAACGCTAATCAAAATAATCAAAATAATCAAGCTAATCAAAATAATCAAAATAATTCGTCTAATCAACCGAATCAAAATCAAAAATATAAGCTTCTAATCACAGGAAGCGTGCTAGACATAAACGATTTAGACAATCCAAAAGGGTATCAATCAAAAGCTTTCCGCAATTCTGTAGTATCGCGCTACCCTATTTTTACCTCTGCGATTAGTGAAAACACAAATAATCTTCCATACACGTCTATTTCTGTGCGCCTAGATGAGACTCAACGAGTTAACGATTTTTCACAAAAGTATCGCGCAATTGTGGCAAATGCTTCAAACCAAATTAAAAATAGCGTGCAAAATGATTGCGAAGAAGCGCGCACAAATCAAGTTATAGAAGATCAAACTAATCAAAAAGTAGATCAAACTATAGTCAACATGCCAATGCTTAAAAACGCTCCCAACTCGGTTTTAGCTAAGGCTCGCGCACAAATTTACGCAAAAATTAAGCCAGAAGTGCAAAAGCATGTTCCTCAAGCAAGATGGCATATTTTTGCTCGCATATCAAACGGGAGCTATACTCGCTTGCGTTCTGATGTTGCCTCGATTCAATCTCTTGGATATGCCTTCCCAGTGCTTTTTCTTGTAGTAGCAATGATGATGAGCCTTACATCCATGGCAAGAATGGTAGAAGAAGAGCGAGGGCTAATTGGAACGTACTTAAGCTTAGGGTATGGTCGTTGCGCAGCAATAACAAGGCACGCTTTCTTTGCGATTTTTGCATGCTTTATAGGCGGTGGAATAGGAGATATTCTAGGATTCTTAGCGATCCCATCTTTACTACTTAAGATTTTGCGCGGATTGTACACAGTTCCTGGAGTTGTTTTGCGATACGACTGGCTTTACGGCTCGCTTTGTGTGCTCGCGTTTGTAATACCAGTTGCAATATGCACAATAATCGTAAGCTGGAGGGAGACAAGGCAAGTTCCAGCGGCATTATTGCGTCCAAAATCTCCAAAAGCTGGAGCTCGCGTGATTCTTGAACGATTACCTTTTATTTGGAATCGTCTAAGCTTCCTAAACAAAGTATCTATAAGAAATCTAGCTCGTTTTAAAAGCAGATTATTTATGACGATTGGTGGCGTAGCTGGTTGCACGGCATTAATCGTATGTGCTTTAGCGTTAAACGATACTGTAGCAACTCTTGGAATACGCCAATATGACGGCATTTACCACTACGATATGATTTCTATTTCTACTCCAGATGCATTCCATAATATGAAGAAAAGCGTGCAAAAAGATAAATCCAACAATCTTGTTGATGCCATTTTGCCTGCCTACATTAGCTCTGGAGAAATCGCAAAAAGCAATGCGAATAATGGTAATTCTAATAGTAAATCTAACAGCAAATCTAATAGCAAATCACATAATAGCAGCGTTGAAGATTCCGAAAGCGTGCAAATCGTAGTTGTTAAAGATTCGGCAACGTTGTCTAAAATGATTCGCCTTCAAGATGTTAACAATAATTTGCAAAATATTTCGCTTGATGACTCGGGTCCGCTTCTTTCACAAAGCGCATCATCATCACTGGGCATTTCGAGTGGAAACTACATTACAATAACAAACTCAAGTTTTAAGCGTGCAAAAGTGAAGTTGCGCGCAATCGTGCGTAATCTTATTGGTTCAAACATTTATATGACTTCTCGTTGCTATGAAAGAATATTCGGTTTTAAAAATGGGAAAAATGTTAAGAATAATGCACTAATGATGCGCCTTCGCGGAAACGATGACGCAAAAATGCGTTACGCAGATCAGTTTGCAAACAGAAGCGGCATTCTAGCTGTTATGAGCATTACGCGCATGAAACATTCGTTTAGCTTCGATTTAATGAATGCTGTTGTAGCGCTTATAGTAACTTTGGCTGCTGGCTTAGCATTAGCCGTGCTATTCACGTTAGCAAGCACAAATATTTCGGAGCGCTCGCGAGAGATGGCAACGTTAAAAGTTCTTGGATTCTACCGTAGAGAAGTTCACGCTTACGTGCATAAGGAGATGCTTACTCTTACTTTAATTGGTATTCTAGTTGGTTTACCACTAGGAAGACTAGTTGCTGGCTTGCTAACAAACGCCTTGCGAATGCCAGCACTGTATTTTGAAGTCGAGGTATCTTGGCTAAGCTATGCGATTGCTGGCTTTGCAACGCTAATCTTTGCTTTGATTGTTCAATGGTCAACCAATCCCGCATTGGACCGCATTGACCCTGTAAGTTCGCTTAAAAGTGTGGAATAATCCTATATGCGTTAAAAAATGTTTAACAATAATCCAAATAATATAAATAATCCAATATTTAAGGGTTCCTATAAAATTGAAAGCTCACGTCTAAAAGAATGGAGTTATAGCAATGAGTGATATTGACCAAACTAACAATGGTCACACTAACAAGATGGAGCGCAGCCTTACAAAAAGACACGTTCAATTCATTGCTATAGGTGGAACAATCGGCACTGGCCTATTCTTAGGCTCGGGCAAATCCATTAGTCTTACAGGCCCAAGCATTATGTTTGTGTACATAATTGTTGGCCTAATCATGTTTTTGCTTATGCGTGGCATTGGCGAACTCATGTATAAAGACCCAAATCAGCACACGTTTATTAGCTTTATTACGCGATATTTAGGCAAAGGCTGGGGCAATTTTGCAGGATGGTCGTATTGGATAGTGCTTGTGCTTATTGGCATGAGTGAGATTACGGCAGTTAGCACGTATTGCGTTACTTTCTTCCAAACTTTTGGCATAGACGTTAGCAGCTGGAAATGGCTTATAGAAGTAGCGTTTTTGGCTGCTTTAGTGTGCATAAATCTGGTTGCTGTAAAGCTATTTGGAGAAACAGAGTTTTGGTTCTCAATGATTAAAATCACGCTGATTGTGGCTCTTATTGCAACTGCTGCAGTTATGGTTATTATTGGCTACCATTACCCTGCAACACAGATTAGTGGCGTTGCAAATCCGGCAGGCCACGCAGGCTTTGACAATATTTTCAACAACTTCTCGCTTATGCCAAATGGATGGCTGGCATTTTTGATGAGCTTCCAAATGGTGTTCTACGCATACCAGCTTATTGAGTTTGTAGGCGTTACAGTTTCGGAAACTAAGAATCCTCGCCAAGTTTTGCCAAAGGCGATTAATGAAATCATTATGCGAATCTTGATTTTCTACGTTGGAGCGCTCGCTTCAATCATGCTGATTGTTCCTTGGCAACAATTTAAAGCTACCGATTCTAAAGGCGTTTACATGTCTCCGTTTATTATGGTTTTCCAATATGCGGGACTTCATTGGGCTTCGGCGCTCGTGTTCTTTGTTGTTATTACAGCAGCGTCTTCTGCGCTTAATTCACTGCTTTATTCTGCAGGAAGGCACATGTATCAAATTGCTCTGGAATCTAATTCTCCTGTTCTTTCGCATTTGCGCAAGGTTTCGCGCACTAAGGTTCCTGCGCGAGCAATCATTTTCTCTGCTGCACTAATCCTGTTCTCGCCGCTTATTAACTCAATTCCTGGAGTGCATGGCGCGTTTATTGTGTTTGCTTCTGCATCTTCGGCAGTAATAATCATGATTTACATTTTGATTATGGTTACGCACAGAAAGTACCGCGCTTCGGCTGATTTTATGCCAGACGGCTTTGTTATGCCGCACTATAAGTTGCTTAATTCGCTAACGATTGCGTTCTTTGTGTTTGTGTACATAACGCTGTTTATTAGCGAAGACACTCGTGGATCTGCGATTGGCGGCCTTATTTGGCTCTTGCTTTTTGGAGGCTATTGCGCGTTGCATCAGCGCTGGCAGAATCGCGATTTAGCGGCGGCTTTGGGCAGATAGTTTACGCGATTTAGCGGAAGTTTTGGGTAGATAGTTTTTGTGCAGATAGTTACGCGATTTATGCTACGCTTTTTGTGTGCGAATTATTGTTGCGGATTGTAGTGCAAAATACACGGGTAGGCTTAACGCAAGTCTTCCAACAGCTAAGCGCGTTTTGCTTATTAAAGAAGACGGAAGCGTGCTTATTTTTTCGGAGATTGGCTCTTATAAACCACTAAATTGGATGGTTGCTCCGTGCACGATGCACGTTGAGAAGGATTCTGGCGATTCTGAAGAATCTGATAGTGAATCTGGCGAATCTGGCGAATCTGAATTAGATAGCGAATCTAATGAATCTAGCGAAGAATCTAATACCGTGTCTAATGCCGAATCTGTTTTTGCAAATGGAACTGTTCTAAAAATCGCAGCAAAAAAGGGCAACGACATACTTCGCATAGTTTTGCAACACGTTTATAGCGATTCTTCCTACGATTTAGGCGAAGACCCAGGTCTTGTTAAAGACGGCGTGGAAGAGCATTTACAGCATTACTTAGCAGAGCAAATTGAACGCATTGGCAAAGGCGCAAAGCTTGTTCGCCGCGAATACCCTACTGCGATTGGACCAGTGGATATTATGGCTAAGGATTCTAACGGCGTTCACGTTGCTATTGAGATCAAGCGAAATGGCGGCATTGACGGCGTTGAGCAGCTTACGCGATATTGCGAGTTGCTAAACCGCGACCCACTTCTTAAGCCCGTTCGCGGAATTTTTGCAGCGCAAACGATTAGTCCACAAGCGCGCGTTCTTGCGCAAGATAGAGGATTTACTTGCCTTATTTTGGATTATGACGATATGCGCGGTGCTGATTCAAACGAGCTGCGACTTTTTTAGGCATACTCACGAATCGCGTTTCGCACGCATCCACGCATCCACACAGTCACAGTCACACAGTCACAGTCGCTAAATCTCAAGCGTTCCAGCAGCCAAATCGCCAGCAACAAACGTCATAAAATAAAATGGCATAGTCGCGATTTTCTGATTTGCATCATAGCCATAATTATTTTTAGAAACTTTTATTGCAAACTCAAACTTGTTGTGCATTGCAAACTTATTTAAAGAATTAAGAGTTCCTCTGCCTTTTTTAACATCAATCGGAAAAAGCTTGTTATTTGATTCAATTATAAATTCCAATTCCGAATCCGATTTTCCACGCCAATAAAACAGATTTAAACCATTTGCGCTAAGTTCGTTTGCAACGTAATTTTCGAAGAAAATACCAGATAGCGTATTGTCTCTTTCGTTTGAAATAAAAGATGCTGCATTAACTCCGCTTTGATATGAGAACATGCCAATATCGCACAAAAATAGTCGGAAATTACTTTCGTTTTCTTGCATAAGCGGCATGGTTATATGCTCTTTGAGTTGGAATGACTGATTAACAATATGAGTCATAAGCAGCCACTGAATGGACGTAGCAAAATCTCTAGTTCTACTATCTTTTTTAATAAGACCAGCTGAAAAGTTTTTTGATTCCTTATTAAGCTCTCTAAAAATATTCTCAAATAAAAGTCGAGATCTTAAAATCGATTCGCTACTTGCTTGATACAACTCCATATCTGCAAGATAATTGTCATAAAGCGAGCGCAAAATCTCACGCGATTCTAGTAAATCTTTACGTTCAATATATGCTTCTACTGCTTCTGGCATACCTCCAATCAGCAAATATTTATACACCTCGTTTAACGCAAGATTATGTATTTCGGAAGAAAGCGCTTGCTTAGAATCATAAGCTTCACGCACCTTAGAATATAAAAGACTGTTATTGTTTAGTAGGAACTCACCAAAAGTCATTGGATAGATTGTTATCTGGTCAATTTTGCCTACTGGAAAGAGGAATTGACCAACTGCTGATTTCGACGAATTTTGCTTGTGAGCTTCGCGATGCAATTTGATTCGCACCATTGAACCCGTTGCAATTACGTGAATTCTTCTAAAATCTTGGCAAAAATATTTAAGCGACGAAATAATATTTGGGCATTCTTGGATCTCGTCAAAAATCAGCAAAGTGCCTTCATCTATAGCCTTGGAAAATCGCAAAGACAAGTATTCTATAATCTTTTCTGCGTTTGCTGTGCTTTCGCAAAAGTTACGAACCTCATCTTCTTTTTTAAGATCGATGTAAATATAGCTATTTTTATAATACTTTTCTGCAAATAGATCTTTTACTAGATACGTTTTGCCAACCTGACGCGCACCCCATATTATTAGTGGCTTGCGATTTGGTTTACTATTCCAGGCGATTAATTTTTGTAATGCTAGTCGTTTCATGGCTTACTCTTTTTAATGTTGATATTACAACGATTATAGCATTATTTGCCAGTTTTGGGATGTTTTTTGAGTAATTATTTGCCAGTTTTAGGATATTTTTTACGCAATAATTTGCCAGTTTTAGGATATTTGGAAGATTAGCAAACAATAACAACACTTTTGCTACGCACGTTTATGCCAGTCATGCCTGCGTACAAAATATAAAACATTAAAGCACAACTAAAAGTTACAAAAGAAAAACGCTAAAATAGTGAATATGAGTGCAACAGTAGCGAAGAGATATGTTGAAGCAGCTGGCGGTATTATCTACCGCTTGCGCAAAACTGCTAGCAAAGAAAGCAAGTCAAGCAATCCGAACATCACAAATCCAAATAAAGATTTCGGTAATGTTGGCAGCGAATCCAACGCTTGTAATCAAGTGTTAAACGAAAGCAACATAGAACTTTGCCTTGTTTACCGCCCAAAATACAACGATTGGAGCTGGCCAAAAGGCAAGAACGAAGCCAATGAATCGCATCGTCACACTGCTGTGCGCGAAGTTGGCGAAGAGACTGGCTACGCAGTTACACTTGGACCACATATTGCGCAAATCGAGTATCCACTCGAAAACGAAGGCAAAAAATCGTCTGCAAAAAACGGCATAAAAAGCAGCACAAAAAACGGCTCGCAAAATAACGATCAGCCAGAAGTAATCAAGCGAATTCACTATTGGATGATGCGCGAAATCAGCGAAGGCGATGCAATAAAGCGACTTCCAGCATTTGGCCCAATAAAACCAGCAAAACCTACAGAAATTGGCAATGTTATTTGGCTTACACCCGAAGACGCTCGCAAAAAACTTACGCACGATAGTGATCAACTTGTTTTAGACGCATTCCTTGAACGAATAAAGTCTGGTCAAGCAAATTATAAAACGCTTATTCTTGTGCGTCACGGCAAAGCGGAATCGCGAAAAGCTTGGCAAGGCAGCGAAGCCACTCGTCCAATCACACCTCTTGGGTCCGCCGCCTCCTATGCGCTCGGTCGCGAGCTTGCTTGCTATGCTCCAAACAAAATTGTTTCTTCTCCTTGGAAGCGATGCTTGGAAACTGTAGACGCTTTTGCAAAAAACTCTTCAATCAACATAGAAAAAGTGGCGGAACTTACAGAAGATTTTCACGATAAAAATCCAAAATCAACTCTAAACGTGCTAACAAGTGAAATAAAAAATCTTATAGATACAACTAACGATAGCAACACAACAGAAACAACAACAAAAACAAAATCAGAAACAACAACCGCAACAACAGTTATGTGCTTGCATCGCCCAATTATTGGAACATTTTTTGCACATTTAAGGGATATTTCTAAGCCAAAAGCAAATAAACGCATACTTAGTCAAAAATCGCCATATATGCCTACTGGAAGTGCCGTAATTTTGCACATTGTAAGCACCGAAAAAGGCCCTAAAATCGTAAACATAGAAAAGGTTTTGCCAATTGTCTACTAATCTAAATTCAAAATCTGGCTCAATTCACTCGAGTAGATCTGCGTTTATGCCAAGTCCAATCGGCGCAAATCGCCCTAGTAGGCCAGCGCAAATGGATCCAGCTATGCTCGCGCAAATCGAAGGCGGCACAGACCCACAAATCGTAAGCGAGATTAGCCACACTTCCGCAGCCGTCTTGCTGAACCGCGTTCATAAAACGCAAACTCCCGAGATTGTTGCGCGCGTGCTTAACTTGGTAGAAAACGAAGGCATTGAGATTATTGCGGATTTGTGGAGTAAAGCAGAGGCACAATCGCTTCCTGGAATGCTTTGGAGACTGTATTTGCTTAGAACATCACTACGCAAGAATGGCGACTCTTATGCTGCATATTGGCGCATTGGCGAGCCAGAGGCCACTAGCGCTTCGGCGATTACTGGAGTTGACGAGTCTCCTACAAAAGAAGATATTGCGCGACTTGCAGACTCGATTCTTTCTGGCGCGTTTACTGGCGATTTTGCTGTTGCGCTATATCGCGCTTCTGCGTTTAGCGCGATTATTTCGCGCGGAATGCGCACGTACGCAAAAAGACTAGGCCAGACGCAAAATTCTGAAAGCAGCAGCGCGCAAAAAATTGCCAACGTTTTACACACTTGCGCAAACATGCACGCGCTTTCTTTAGACTTTGCTAGCGGCGCAAAATTATGGCAAGCAGGCAAGCTTGATTAGATTATTCGCGGCGCGCTGAAATCTAAAAGCATGTATACTCAGGAAGTGACGCTGGCTTGTGCTTAAGCCCCGGGCTCCATTTTTTGCCGCTGCGAGCGGCGTTTGCGCCGACAGGCGCTTTCACAAGTCAGCGTTTTTAAGATGTTTTAAATTCTCCAACAATTCACAAAATTCAACCTTCATTAACAATTGTTTATATTTTTTCTAAATAATCACGGCACGCCGCTAGCTTAACGTGCAATGCTTGCACTAATCTAGAAGGTATGGATCTTCATGTTTTACATCATCCGCTGGTGGACCACAAGCTCACCGTTTTGCGAGATAAGAATACACCATCTAATATTTTCCGCGAGTTAGTTTCCGAATTGGTAACTCTCGAAGCATACGAAGCAACACGCAACTTGGAAGTTAGCGATCGCGAGATTGAAACTCCTATTTGCAAGATGACTGGCAAGCATTTGAACCGACCACGCCCAATGGTTGTGCCTGTTTTGCGCGCTGGTCTTGGTATGCTCGACGGCATGACTCGCCTTCTTCCAACCGCTGAGGTTGGATTCCTTGGCATGAAGCGAGACGAGCAAACTCTCGACATCGTCACTTATGCTAATCGTTTACCAGAAGATTTGACTGGTCGTCAATGCTTCCTTCTTGACCCAATGCTTGCTACTGGTGGCACTCTTATTGCTGCTACGCATTATTTGGCAGAGCGCGGCGCTAAAGATGTTACTGCTATTAACATTTTGGCAGCGCCAGAAGGCTTGGAGCGCATTGAGAAGGAGATTGATCCTTCTATTGACTTTAAGGTTGTTGTTTGCGCTGTAGATGAGCATTTGAACGACAAAGCTTATATTGTTCCAGGTCTTGGCGACGCTGGCGATCGTTTGTACGGCTTGATTGACTAATAATCACCAGCTAAATCAAACGAAAACTAGAATCAAAAGCTAGAAATAAAACTACAAAATAGCCTGCTGATTTGCAACACTTTGCAAGCTTCAGCAGGCTTTTGTATTTACATCTTTAATTATTTGTCGGTCTCATATTCGTTTAATTTTATTACTATTAAATTCCAGTTCGTGAATACTCCATAATACCATTGAGACAACTACGATAGATGCAGCTGCAACAGTAGCAACATTAACTTGCGGTCCACGATCCATTGTGTACTTGACCATTCCACGATTCAAAACATGTACAACAATAAATTGGCCAAAGAATATTTCAATAAAGCCAGCAAGTATTAATATGCTATCAATAATAATTAATATTTTCTTACGAATTAATCCTCTATTACACAACCCAACAATCATTTGAATTATTGGTGAAATAATTGAAACTAACACAACACCCAAAAGACTTAAATCAAAATCTGCTGGATACTTTCCTGGCATTTTAATAAGCAATAAAACTGCTAAAAATACAAAAGATAATGGTAAAAACCATTCTTTCCAATATTTAACGACGAACACGATAATAAGCTCCTTCACCATTGAATGAATACCAATTCTTATCCCAATCTAAATAATTTTCAGTGTGTTGAGCTATACGCAATCTACCGTTGCTTTTTAGGAATACAAACCCTATGTGATCGACAGTACCATCATTACTTTCATCAACACCAATAAAATCTCCATCCCTAACATTATCTACTAACATTCCCCAATAACTTGTACTAAATCCATACCCCATATAATTTTTAAAAACATTGGCATTAATCCAAGAAACCGAACGATCTCCTCTAGCTTTCCACCACCACCCTTTAAATACATCATTATGCTTATCCATACCAATACCACCAGCATATAGAATTTGCGAAGCGAAATTTGTGCAATCTGCCGGAAATATTAACTTACTTTTTTCTTCACCATATTTTGGATTTATTTTCCACGCCCATTCTCGCGCATATGCTCTGGCCGCTTCAAGATTTATGCCTGAATTTCTCTCAGTAAGTAAAGGTTTGCGAGGTGTAACCTCCTGCTTTGATGGAAGCCACAATTTTGCAATATTAATAGCTTCCTTTTGTGTTAGTTCATTTTTTAATACTTTTAACTCTAATTTATGCAATTCTGATAGAATCTGATTATTTTCATATTTATTCTCATATATATCTAGAAATTGCAATATTTTTGTTACATTATTGTTATCTTTATGCGAGGAATTAAAAAGAGAATTTTTGTAAATAGTAGCTGTTTCTTCACTAAGAGAAGGAAGCATAGCTTCGCTCTGTATTCTTTGTAATTCTGTAAAATATTTTGAAATATAGAACTTTTTTACTAACTCTGGATTTTCATAAGTATCTAGTAAAGAAAAATACATACTCTGAAATTTTGTCTTATGCTGCTTTTTGGGAAAATCTACATAAGTCTCTGATTTATAGTCAGATGATTCAGCTTGAGCAACATTAGCAAATGACAATATTAAAATAATAGAAAATAGCGCAGCTATAAATGTATAATGCAAGACAACTTTGTTTTTCATATATAACTCCATTATTATATAAAATCCCTTTTCATTATTTTATCACAATAAATACCATTTGTCAAATATACACAGCGGCTATGTAATCATATACTCATCAGTTCTACATTTAAATAGCCTACTGATTTGCAACACTTTGCAAGCTTCAGCAGGCTTTTGTATTAATTGATTGTGCAATATTGCATAACAAATCAGATAATATAGCTAATAATACAACTAAGCTTTATTCACAGCTCCTTTAGCATATAAAGCCTCTAAAGCATCGCGCAAAGCCCCACTGTAGCTGATGCCAGCTTTTTGTGCCCAAGTGTCAAGCCAAGCTGGAACAGTAACATTTTTACGAACTGCCTGAGAACCGTATTTTGCAGCATAGGAATCCATATCAAGCGCAACCATAGACAACTTTGAATTAGGATTTTCTACAACAATATCACTAATATCACTAGCTTTTGGCGCAGTCTTACCACTTTCGAGTTCTGTAAGAACCCATCCACTTGCTGCATCTTCTGCCATAATCAGAGCCTCTGCAAGATTACTACCGCCAGTTACACACCCTGGCAAATCAGGGACTTCTGCAACAAAACCCCCACTATTATCTTCGTATGGAGTAAGAATAACAGGATACGCTAATTTCATCATTTCACCTTTGCTTCACTAATTCCCGCCTGACGCCAAATTGACTTAACAACAGATGGGTTAATATCACCTGGATGTTTAGGCACTGTGACTTTACCTGTTTTAGTTTTATGTACGAATTGACAATGACTTCCACGCTGTGCAAAAAGTATCCAGCCGTCCTTCTTAAGACGTTTTTCAATCTCTTTGTATCTCATAAAAAGATTATACACACTATGCGCATAAAATAAAATAATCAATCAAATTTTTACTAAATCGCGCATATGCCTATGTTAATTTACCGCGGACGAGTTATGGCAACTTGGCGAGCACGCTCGGCTAATTCGTCCAATTTGGCAAGCTCCGCGCGCTGAGCGTCACTTTGCTTTGGCTCAAATTCTCCATAACGATTTTGCGCAGCTGTGCGAATTAAAAAGTCAGCCAAACGCGGATTTTTTGGCAAAACCGAACCGTGCATATAAGTGCCGATAACGTTGTATTTGCGCGCACCTTCCGTGTGGTCTTCGCCGTTGTTTCCACAATTTTCGCCATCAACCGAGCCTAGTGGCTGCGTGCCACTCTCCAAGCTTGTGCGGCCAGAATGGTTCTCGTAGCCCACAATATCGCCAAAATCGCGGCTATGCTCAACAAGATTCCCAATCATGCGCACGTCTTGACCAACCGTATGCTCGCCGAGTACGCCAATGCCTTTAAGCTTTTGACCTTCAACAGTCTCAAAGTATTCTCCAAAAAGCTGGTATAGTCCACAAATCATTAACATTGGAACACCATCTTTTGCAAGCTCACGAATTGCGTCTGCGCGCGCAAATAAATCATCCGTAACTCTACTTTGACCATGATCTTGACCGCCGCCGCCAAGAATCATATCTACTTGCTTTGGCCAATCATCGCCAACGTTGTATTCGTGAAGCACAGGCTTGTAACCGTACAATTCCGCTCGACGCATAATCGTAAGCACATTGCCATAATCACCGTAAATATTCATGTCTTTTGGGTATAGCGACACAATGTCTAATACGCGATTTTCGGCTTTGCTTGCAACTACAGTATTCGCTTGACTAACATCACTAACATTATTCATGACGACTACTTTCTTTACTTTCCAACTCCAACGTCTTTAACGCTTGCGATTTGCCCTAATGCAACTCGCACGCGAAGCATTGCAGTGTATGTGCAATATATGCGTTTTGCGTTTTTAGCATTGCTACTAAAATCACCATTTACAAAGGCTTTAACGTCTTCTTCTAAATCAGTGTTCACGTTTCTAGAAGCAACTTTGTCGTATTGCAAACGCAAAGCCATATCCCACGCGCGTGTGCCAGAAACGCAAGCGACTCCAGTGCTGCTAAAGCACGTAAAATCAACGTCCCACAGCCAGCTCATGTCTCGACCGTCCGCGTATTCGTCGCAAATTGCAATCATTGTGTCATGATTTGCAGGCTTACAAGAAGCGAGCGCAAGTCTAAATCCAATAGGATTTTTCACTAGAACAAGCTCAACAGGAGCGCCGTTAACTTCGATTACTTCGCCTCGCCCAAATGCTGGCGTTACGCGAGAAATCGCATCCATAAGCGCATCGTCGTTGAATTTTGCGAGCGTTGCATCTTTTTTAGCAGCATCCGCCAAAATAGCGCGCACAATCGCAGACGCAGCAGCAGCGTTAAAAACGTTATATACGCCTCGCAACTTAACGCTAGTAGTTTTTCTATTACCATCAATCAAAAAATCGGCTTTATTGCCATCAACTTTTGCCAAAACAACATCTGCATGCGGAAGATTGCGCGAATCACTACGCGAATCGCCACATAAATCGCCACATAAATCGCCATCCAAATCACTATGCAAATCGTCGTCGGTTGGGAACATGCTTCTTAACGAATCATCCAAACCAAAATACTTTACTTTGCAAGGCGACAAAACGTCTTTAGAAAGCGCGGAAATTCGCGGATCTTCGCGATTTAACACAACTACTCGCTTAGTCGCGTGCGCAACATTACTCAGCAATTTAGCTGTAGTGTCAATCTCGCCAAATCTATCTAACTGATCTCGCATAACGTTTAGAAGAAGCGAATAGCGCGGCTTTATTTGATTTACAAAATGCACAGCATAAGCTTCATCAAGCTCTAAAACAGCTATATCCGCATCTAACTTTGTGCCAAAAACAGGCATTTCTTGCACAAGCGACGCCACGACTCCGCGCGTAAAATTCGATCCCGTAGGATTTGTAAACACGCGCAATCCAGCATCTCTGAGCATAGACGCAACCATGCGAGTCGTAGTAGTTTTGCCATTAGTTCCCGAAATTAGCACAACTCCATAAGGCAAACTCCCAAGCGTTCTAGCTAAAAACCCACGGTCTAGTGTTTCTACAACTTTGCCTGGCAAAGCGCTTCCACCGTGGTGCAACGCTCTAGAAACCGCGCGAACCAGCTTTCCTACAGCAGGCATAAAAGCATCAAGCAGCCTGGCCATCATAGCCTCCAACGGCATCGTTTCCTTGCGCATATGATTGCGGCTGGTATCCTTGCGGCATATCTTTAAACTTAGACGTTGCTCCAAGAAAAGCTAGATTAAACGTTTCTGTAGGACCATTGCGATGCTTTGCCATAATAATGTCTGCTTCGCCAGGGCGATCTTCTTTGTTGTAAAAATCAGGCCTATGCACAAGAAACACAACGTCTGCATCTTGCTCAATAGAACCCGATTCGCGCAAATCCGAAAGCTGAGGCTTTTTATCGTTTCGCATTTCTGGTCCTCGGTTTAGCTGGCTTAGTGCAACAACTGGCACTTCTAGCTCTTTTGCAAGCAGCTTTAACGCGCGCGAAAACTCGGAAACCTCTTGCTGCCTAGATTCAACTTTCTTTCCAGAAGTCATAAGTTGCAAATAGTCGATTACAACTAGCTTTAGGTCGTTCGTTTGCTTTAGTCGCCTGCATTTTGCGCGAATTTCCATAAGACTCATATTTGGACTATCGTCTATAAAAAGCGGAGCGTCTTTCATTTTTGACCAAAACGCGTTTAGCTTAGTCCACCTATCTGTTGTAATGTCTTCTGCAGTTCCGCGATGCATTGCCGTCATTGGAATATCCGTTTCGGCTGCGATTATTCTTTGAGCAAGCTCCAATTTATTCATTTCTAGCGAGAACACGATTGTTGTCATATTGTGATGCAACGCTGCAGAACGAGCGAAGTCGATTCCAAGAGTTGACTTTCCCATTGCAGGCCTACCAGCTACGACTACCATTTGCCCTGGCTGCAAGCCTTGCGTCATGTCATCAATATCTCTAAATCCTGTTGGAACGCCTTTTTCAATCTCGTTACTTTGCAACTTGTCTAACTGCTCGAGAGCGTCTTGCACAACTGGGCCAATAGCGGAATAATCTTGATGAACTTTGCCCGAGCTCATCTCGTAAACTTCGGATTGTGCAAGGTTCACAACATCTTCCGCTTGGTCTCCAGTGGCCGAATAGCCCATTTGCGCAATCTTTGTTCCAGCAGCAATCACATTTCGCAAAATCGCATTTTTGTGCACAATATCCGCGTAATATAGCGCGTTTGCGGCTGTAGGAACGCATGCTACAAGGCTATGCAAGTAGTCAGCTCCGCCAATTTTCTCCAGGTTTTCGTCTTTTAGAAGCTCGTTTGCAACTAAAACAACGTCTACTGGTTGCGACCCAGAAAACAGGCTTATAATCGCGTCGTAAATTGTTTGATGCTTTGGAACGTAAAAGTCTGCTGTTTCTAGGATTTGCGAAACTTCGCCAATAGCATCTTTGCTCATTAGCATTCCGCCTAGAACGGCCATTTCTGCGTCTTCGTCGTGAGGAGGAACCTTGTCAAACAAGCTAACATTAGCGTTAGCGTTGTTTAATCGGTTTGAGTCTTTTCGATTTGACTGCCACATATCATTATCTGCCATAAAATCGAGTATAAACGTCTGCACGGAGCACGCAAACAAAAGTTTATATAAACTAACACAAATCGTAAGTTAAATACTTCACGATTTTACAAATCAAATTAAAAGTCACAAATCACAAATCACACTTCACAAATCAACTTAAAAATCAACCTAACAAATCACAAATTTGCGCACTTCATCCAATCATCCGTTTTAATTCTAAGCGAATTTCCAAGCGCGCGTCCGCCAATATACACAGCATTAAGAGCAACCCAAAGCGATATTGTTTTAGTAACATCTCCAGCAAAAAGAGCCACATTCGCCACACAAACCGCGCTAATTACAATAAGATACACAACTGCTGTAATTGAGCACGATTTGGCTAAATACTTGTGATCTCCAGCCCCGATTAACACTCCGTCTAAAGCCCACATAAATCCAGATAGCGGCAAGAAAATTCCAAGAATCGTCATTCCTATTGAAACCAAAAGTTGCACTTCGGCATTTGGACTAAATAGCGGAGAGCATAACCATCCTGCAAATATCATTAAAATTCCAACGATTACGCTACTTAATGCTCCTACTTGTGCACAAACTTTTGTTATTACATTAGCGCGTTTTAATAAGCCAGCTCCAAGCGCGGAGGCGACTATTGTTTGAGCCGCAATTCCTATAGCGTCTAATATGTTCATAACAAAATTCCAGCAAGAATTTGCAACTTGATATGCAGCTAAAGTGTTGGTTCCAAGTCGCGCAGCAGCTGCAACAGTTGCCACCATGCACGCGCGTAATGCCAATGTGCGTATAAACAGCGGAATGCCGCTTCCTGCGCTTTTAAGTATGCTATGCGCTTGTGGTCGCAAACGTGCTTTTTCTCTAGCTGCCCAAAAAATCGCTGGCAGCGTTAAAACAATACCCATATACCATTGCGCTATCATTGTTGCTATTCCAGACCCAGCAATTCCAAGGTTCATTCCAAACACAAATAGAATATCTAAAATCGCGTTTAGCACAGCTCCACTTATTGCAGCAAAAAGCGTGATTTTTACTTTGCTAAGTCCTCTAAAAATGCCATTTGCAGCGTAAATTAGCAACATTGCAGGCAAACCTGGCATAACAGTTTGAGTGTAAATAATCGCGTTTTTAAGCGTTTCGCCATTTGCACCAAAACTTTGGCAAAGCGGACGCGCAAACACCATTAAAACAAGCGTTAGAACAACCCCAAGCACGAGAGCAAGCCACAATCCATCCATTCCAACGCTTAGCCCTTGGCGATTTTTGCCAGCACCCAATAGCCTTGCAACTTGGCTTGTTGTGTTGTACGCCAAAAACAGGCACAGCCCCGTTGTTGTTAAAAGCACGGTTGAGCCTATTGAAAGTCCTGCAAGTTGCGTTTTGCCTAAATGCCCAACTATTGCAGTGTCTACTAAAACAAACGCTGGCTCTGCAATAAGCTGGCCAAATGTAGGAATAGCTAGAGAAAATATGTGTTTCAGTAGGTCTTTTTTGTTAACGTTTTCACTCTGATCGCTCATAATAATGGCCTATTTAACGCCTTTTCATGCCTTTTTGGTAATTGAATCATTTATCTTGAATTATGCAATCGCTATCATAAAACTTTTTGAATTGCAAACTGAATATGATTTCAAAAAAGTTATCCGCAGGATATCCACAAAGTTATCCCCCATTTGTGGACAACTTTTATAGATATACACAGCAACACGCCTAAAATGTGGATAACTAAAAGTTTTATCCACATTGCGCAATCCGAGTGTGTCACATTTGCGTCTTATCTTCAGCGTCAATCGCAGATTTTTCTTGAGCAATACCAGAAAAATCATAAGCGCGCTCACCTTGATCCGCTAAATCAACACCCTTACGCTCTTTAGCTTCCGATATTCTCCAACCAAAAAGCTTCTCTAATCCAAACGCAAGCAACGCTGTAACAGCTCCAGAATAAAGAATCGTGATTGCAAGAAGGCATATTTGCGCAATTAGCTGATGCCAATCGCCAGTGGAAAGCAATCCGCTCGCATCCGCAAATAATCCAACAGCTAGAATGCCAATAAACGCAGCAATGCCATTTACGCTTACAACGTGTAGCGCACCATCGTAGCGAGTAAAAGTCTTAGAATGCGTAGCAAGGCATGTAACAACACCAACAATCGCACCCAGTACAACCGCCCACAAAGGCGCTATAACGTCCGCAGCGGCGGCACTAGCAGCCAAACCAGCCATGATTCCACTAGCTGCTCCAACGGCGCTAAAACATCCCGAGCGCAAGCGTTCCGTAACGCCCCAAGCAAGCATAGACGCAGACGCTGTAATAGTTGAGCTAACCCATGCATATCCAGCAACTCCTGGAAGACCTACAGAAGATCCAATCATTAAGCCAAGCCATCCAAACCAAATGATGAAAATTCCAAGAACAACAAATGGAACATTGTGCGGAGCTCGTGCAGAAACATTGGAAAAATGGCCATTAACCGCAAGCTCGCTAGAGTTTTCTAAAGAAGAATCGCCCTTAGCTTTAGAATCATCGCTAGAAGCAGCAGAATCATTAGTCTTATTAGACTTTGCGACTTCCATCAAAAGTGCGCGAACTAAATTGCCCTTGTGCTCCGAATTTGCGCCACCCAAAGTCGCAAAAGACTTGGTATGCAAAACAAAATTCTTAAGAGGAAAATGAGCATGACCGCCAATAATAAGAACAATTGCTAAAGCCGAAACAGCCGCAGCTACGTGCAGCAAAGATCCGCCTGCAAAATCGTGAACCTGGATTCCAAGAGCCTGAGATATAGCGCCATTTGGCGAAAGCAGACCGCCTCCACAAACCATGTGCGCAAGAGGCGCAAACACAAGAGTTACCCAAACAGCTACGAATATTAGCCAAATCGCGTAGCGCACACGACCAGCAAGCGCGCCAGTTATAAGAGCCACAGCAACAACCGCGCACGCAAGTCTAAATGCCGCTGGAATTCCGCCAGCAAGGCCAGTGTTTGCATCCATCGAAGTAAAAATGCCGTGATCTGCCACCATTGAATCACGTAGCAGCAATCCGCTTACAGGGTCGCCAACAACGCCGCCAATCATGTCTTTGCCAGCAAAGGCCATTGACCAGCCCCAAAGCGTCCAAACTATGGTTGTTACCGCAATTGCACCAGCAGAAAGCATCATCATGTTAACCATTGATGTTGCGCGCTCACGGCCACCATAAAACAGTGCGATTCCTGGAGTAATTATAAACACTAATGCGGCAGCTAGTAACGCCCATTGCGGATCTATTGCGGTCATTTTTCACCTCACAAACGCAGCCATCGGTGGTTGCAATTTAATTTATATTCTAATCAACTCAAGCTAAAAGTTACTAAAGCAAAATTACTTAATCTAAAATGCGACTAAAACCAAAAGCAACTCAAGCCAAAATGCCGTCTACAAAACTTTCTGGGTCAAACGGAGCAAGGTCATCTGGGCCTTCCCCTAGCCCAACAAGCTTTACAGGAACTCCAAGCTCGCGTTGAACAGAAATCACAATTCCACCCTTTGCGGAACCGTCTAACTTTGTTAGCACAACGCCCGTAATTCCAATAGCTTGAGCAAAGACTTTTGCTTGAGCCATTCCATTTTGGCCAGTTGTAGCATCAAGAACTAAAAGCACTTCGTCTACAGGGACAGTTTTCTCGATTACGCGGCGGATTTTGCCAAGCTCTTCCATAAGATTTGCCTTATTTTGCAACCTTCCAGCCGTGTCTACAATCAAAACGTCTGCGTTTGCTTCTTTGGCAGCCGCAGCGCCATCAAAAGCCACGGAAGCAGGATCTGCGCCATCTTTTTGACTACGCACAACTTTAACGCCTGCAGCATTTGCCCAAGTTTCAAGCTGATCGGCAGCAGCCGCGCGGAAAGTATCGGCAGCAGCAAGAATTACAGAACGATTTTTAGAAACCATTAGTCGCGCAAGCTTGCCAGCAGTAGTGGTTTTTCCAGTGCCATTTACGCCAACCATCATGATTACGCTTGGCTTATTTGCATCTTGCAAATCTGCTTTTAGACTTCTATCTGCTTTGACTCCAACAACATCCAGCAGTTTTGCGCGCAATGTTTCGCGAACCTCTTGCGCGCTTGCAGCATCAGAAATCCTGGCGTCTTTTTTAAGCGACTCAACCAACTCTTCGCTTGCTTGAGCACCAACATCCGCCATTAAAAGCGTATCTTCTACATCTTGCCAATCATCTTCACTAATATTATCTTTGCTTAAAATGTTAAAAAGCGCGCGTCCAAAAGGATTTTGACTATTCGCAAGCTTGCCTCTAAGCCTAGCCATTCTAGACGTTGCATTTTCTGGCAATTGCGCGCTAAAATCGCCATTATTTTCAGCGCTACTAGACAATGGGTCTTCTTTGCTAGTAGGTATTACTGGGCCATTCGATTTTCCAATAATTCGCAAAACAACAGCTACCGCCACTAAAGCAACAGCTAAAATAACTGCGCCAACAGTAAACCATATAACCAAATTTAAGTCCATAACCATGTTCATATAATAAGCCTATGAAATTAAAGGGACACATTAAAGGGAATTTGCTCAAATTTTAGTTAAAATTGTTGATTATTCGCAAAAATTACACAAATATTAGTGTTCTAATACAATGATTTTACAGACCATTATGAGTGAAAATTTATGCTACATTTGCAAACCACTTTAATGACCACTTTAATGGCCACTTTACAATCAAACTGAATTGGGGTGATAGTTTATGGAAAATTTGCCATTAGTCAATGTTTACGGAGCCGATTGGTGTGGCGATTGCATTCGCGCAAAGTCCGCGCTTAACCAGTTTAATGTTGCTTTTACTTGGCACAATATTGAGTCCGAAGACGGAGCTGCTCAAAAAGCTGTTGAGATTAGCGGTCAGAAGCATATTCCTGTTGTGACTTTTAGCGACGGCAGCTTTATGGTTGAGCCATCCGCAAGCCAAATCAAAGATAAGCTTATGCAATTAGGACAACTTGCAAACTAACACGCCAACATCAAAGAAGTTGGATTAGTCTACAAAATGTAGTACACTAAGCATTTGTTGCCCCTTTAGCTCAATTGGCAGAGCAGAGTCCTTTTAAGTCTTGGGTTGTGGGTTCGAGTCCCACAGGGGGCACAAAATAAGCACTGCACGTAGCAGATGGTTCTTAAATTCCAAATCATCTTGTTGCATGCAGTGCTTTTATGCTATAACACTTAGATTTCTATATCTCTACAAACAGATAACAAGCAAATAACAGATAAATAGCATATAAATATGAACTTATTTACCTATTTACGCTACTCTCCAGCAAACACCACGCCCTTACGCAGCATAATGTTAGCGTATTGAGCACGCTCACCCGTGGCAACAACACAATATGCCTTCTTTGCCTCATCGTAGAACGCAAATCTTTCAAGAGTTCCTAAAGTGCTTGCTCCACGTTTATCGTATTTAGCAATAATATCTTCATATTCTTTCCAGATTGGAGTTTCGCAAGGGTCTCCTGGAACAACTTCCATAAGTGTAGCTGGCTTATCTGTGTATTGATCAAGTGGCATCAACTTTAAGATTGCAGTTAGCAATTCCGAAGTTCCATGACCATCGCAGCGTACAACTATAGCGTCTTTTCCTACAGACTCAGTTGGAAAATTTCCATCGGCCAATACTAAAACATCTCCATGGCCCATTTCGCAGAGAACCTTCAGCAACGCTGGAGGAATTATAGAATCTACACCTTTTAACATAATAATCTCCCTTGATTAATTGATAAATAACTATGATTAGTTGGCAATCATTGACAACTAACAAGAAAATTCTATCACCATTCACAAAAGAAATTAACAAAATTCCTAAAATAAATACGAATTATTCCACATTTCAGAGAGAATAATTCCACACTTCACTAAACAAAAGTAAAGCAAATGTAAAACAGGTGTAAAACAGATGCAAAGTAAGGAATCTCTTAAAACGCTAGCAAAACAAAAATGCCCACAAAAGCACGCAAAAGCTCACAAAAAGCTCAGCTTGCCCAAACACTTGCGTCTTGATCGTACTCGTCATCGTCGTCGCTCGCCGCAACCGCAGGAGCGGCTGCAGGCGCAGGCGTGGAATACGTGTACTCGTCATCTACAACGCCAGAATCCGCATCCGCATTAATCGCAGCCAAAACGCGCTTATCCATCTTGTATTGAGGCAAAACGTTCTTAATGTAACTTGTTACTGCATCTTGCATAGAAACGTCGTGCCCAACGCGCTCTGCCATAAACCAACGATGATCCAAAACTTCATGGAAGAACTGCGCTGGCTGGATTTGCGACCTAAACTCAGGCGGAATCATGCGAACAGTAGGCTCAAACACTTCGCGCATCCAGTCTGTAGCAACAATCTCCAGCTCTTCGCCTTGACGCCATGTAGAAGTGCGATACGCATCTAAATCGTTAAGAAGCCTACGAGCTTGATTTTCTTGCACATCTAAGCCAGTCAAACGCAAAAGCTTTCTAGAAGCGTATCCAGCGTCCACAACTCGCGGTCTAACCAAAACTCTTCGTCCATCTTCGGAAGTCTTCATCTCAAGCTCGTCTACGTCAAATCCAAGCTCGTTAAGACGATTCACGCGGCGCTCAATACGCCACATTTCGTCTGGGCTAAACTTATCTACGTCTGTAAGCGTGCTCCAAAGCGAATGGTATCTGTCTACAAGCCTGTTTCCAATGCTAATTTCGTCAACTTCTCCAGGCAAAAGCTGGCCAGAACTCAAATCCATTAATTCGCCGATTATATTTGTGCGAGCTAAATCAATATCGTATTCTCGCTGACCTTCGGTAAGGCTTCCGTGCAAATCTCCAGTTTCCGCGTCCACCAAAAACGCAGTAAACGCGTCGGCATCGCGCAAGAATAGAACGTTAGAAAGCGAAACATCTCCCCAATAGAATCCCGAAAGATGCAAGCGAACCATAAGCACAGCAAGCGCATCAATCAAACGCTCCGCAGTATCTGGGCGCAAAGTTCTAGCAAATAGTGCTCGATAAGGCAGTGAGAATTTAAGATGACGAGTAACAAGCATTGCTTCAAGCGGCTCACCATTCTTATCTTTTCTACCAGCAACAACCGCTATAGGCTTAACTGTTGGAAGTTCCAGCTTGCGCAAACGTCTTAAAAGCTCATATTCGCGCTCAGCGACTTGACGAGTAATCTCCTTCATTGCGTACACTTCGTCGCCTACGTGCACAAAACGCACAACGTGCCTAGAGATACCGCGCGGCAAGTTTACAAAAAGATTCGTAGGCCATTGAGATAATGGAAGCTCCCACGGAAGCATAAACATTTGAGGATTAGAGCTTGCGGCAGTAATCTTCAAAGCTTGAGGCTCTGCAGAAGATACAGTTTCATCCTGCGCAGATACTGATGTTGCTTGCATAGCACGTGGATCCAATAAAGGAGTATCGTTCCATTCCATAAACTTTAATCTACCCGTTAAGTTCGAACGCCAATAATCGAATAATAAAATCGCAATTAAATTATAACTAATCGTAAATAATTCAAATGATGCGAAAACGGGGCTCGCCTAGCGAACCCCGCCATACCCTTATACAGAAATCTTGGGCACTCAAAACAAGAATCAAGTGCCCAAGAAAACGCTAGTTCAAACGCAACTCTGTAGAAGGTGCAAACAGGTGCATCTTGGATGGATCAATCTTAATCTTTACAACGTCACCAACCTTTGGAAGCGCACGTGGGTTCACGCGAATCGTTGTGAGCTTGTTCTGGTCGCTCATCATTGTAGATGCTTCTTCTGGAGATCCATCGGTGATGATGTTTCCGTAGATGTAACCGTCGGAGCCAAGATCTTCCACGTTTACAACCTTCAAGGAGAAGGCATTTGGATCGTCGGAAGTTGCCAAGCTTGCATCTTCTGGACGGAAGCCAACAATAATCTGACCCTTATCTTCCTCGGTAAGCTTATCAACAGCTTCTGCTGGAAGAGTGATGGAATCCTCGCCAATTTGAGCCTTGCCATCAACCACTGGATGCTGGTTAATATTCATAGATGGGGAACCAATGAAGCCTGCAACAAACACGTTTGCTGGGCGGTCATAAAGCTCGGTTGGAGCACCAACCTGCTGCAAAATGCCAAGCTTAATAACGGCAATGCGGTCGCCCATTGTCAAAGCCTCGGTCTGATCGTGCGTTACGTAAAGAGTAGTAACGCCGAGCTGACGCTGCAATGCTGCAATCTGCGTACGAGTCTGTACGCGAAGCTTTGCATCAAGGTTGGAAAGAGGCTCATCCATAAGGAAGACTTTTGGTTCACGAACAATTGCGCGACCCATTGCAACACGCTGACGCTGACCACCAGACAAAGCCTTTGGCTTACGATCCAAGTACTCAGTCAAATCCAAAACTTCAGCAGCTTTTTCAACGCGCTTGCGGATTTCTTCCTTGTTTACGCCTGCAATCTTAAGAGCAAAGCCCATGTTATCTGCAACAGTCATATGTGGATACAATGCGTAGTTCTGGAACACCATTGCGATATCGCGATCTTTTGGCTGCATTGTAGTAACGTCTTGACCACCAATAAGAATGCGACCTTTGTTAACCTCTTCCAAGCCAGCCAACATTCGTAGCGTTGTGGACTTACCGCAACCAGATGGACCAACGAGTACAAGGAACTCGCCATCCTTAATAGTCATGTTCAAATCATCAACCGAAGGCTTATCGTTGCCTGGGTAGATTCGAGTTACATGATCAAATACAACTTCTGCCATGATATTTTCCTTTCATCGGCAGGTACGTGCCGAACGATCCGTTGTGAAGGGTGTGCACTAAAGACCCCAAGTCCTACATCGGCGGCGTCAATCGTCCACATTTACTTACATGGTTCATTGAAGGTTCTCTTCGTTGAGCCATGATTCAATATATCATGTTTATTCAGTAAAAACAGCAAAATTACAGTATTTTCTAACACTTCGGCGTGTCGAGTATAAAAATCACTCATAAACAAAGGCTCATAAACGCGATTACTTTTACAGTAAATATCTAAACATTTGTTTATAAAATAGCGTGTTTAGTGTTAAAAAACAAATTGGCATAGCTGCACACTAACATAATGCATTATGGAAGATGTGAGCATGTTTGACTTGCGCTCTGGCCAAAATGTTGGCGGATACACGCTGATTGAGCGACTAGGTGGCGGCGCCATGGGCTCCGTTTGGCGAGTGCAAGACGACGGCGGCCATTTTTACGCAATGAAGATTTTGCGCGCATCAATGCTAGAAAACGAAGATGATAGTTTGGAGTCTGCCGAAGTTAGCAATCCGCAAGAGCAAGCAAGACTTAGACTTAGGCGCGAGGCGCTAGCTTTGCAAAAAATACACCACGAAGGCGTGTGCTCAATAGTAGACATGGAGCTTGATGCTTCAATCGCTTTTATAGTCACAGAACTTATTGACGGCCACAATCTTAAAGAAGACGTTGCAATTAACGGCCCATACGTTGGTGGCGATTTAGAACGACTTGCACACAAACTAATCGACGCTGTAAAAGCAGTTCATAGCGCGGGCATAATTCACCGAGATATTAAGCCTACAAACATAATGATTTCCACTACTGGCCCTGTTTTAGTTGATTTTGGAATATCTATGGGGCAGGGCGAGTCGCATGTTACGCGAACTGGCCTTGTAATGGGAACACCAGGATTTATTGCTCCAGAAATCATTGAAGGCGGAGAATCGAGCGAACTTACAGATTGGTGGAGCGTAGCTGCCGTTCTAGCTTTTGCAGCAACAGGAAAGCCTGTTTTTGGAACCAAGCCAATAATGGCAGTTTTAGAAAGAGCAGCATCTGGGAACGCAAATCTTAATGGCCTTCCAATAAGAACAATGCAAGCGTTCAAAAGCGCATTGAATCCTAAAAGAAGCGAGCGATGCACTCCAGAACAGCTTGAAAACGCAATTTTCCAAGATGCCATGAACCCTACAGACTGGCAGGATTCAAGCTACCCTTTTGAGAACAGCTTTAGTGGAGAAACTGTACCTAATAATGCCAAAACTCACGATTTTAACACGACTTTTCAAACAAAAAAACTTCCAGAAAACCCTAGAAAAATGTGGGTTTCTAAGAATATTGACAATACAACTTTGTTACACTCTACAGAATCGGATTTAATAGACCCCGAGCCAACATCTTTACTAGACACCACTAGCACATCCACTACCAAGGTATACGCAAACGGGTTAGAACAAGCTATAGATCCAGAGCAGATTACAGAGCCAGAACAAATCACAAACTCAGAACAAGCAACCAAAATTGCCGAGCCGCCTGAGTTAGATGAAAATCCGCATCCAAACGTAAATAAATACTTATTTCGCGGGCGAGTGGCGTCGGCTATATTCCTTACTCTCGCAAGCTTACTAGCTGCGATTTCTCCAATAGATGCGCTTGCAGCAAATGTTATTTTTATGCTAATTACAGCAACAATCGGATACAATGTTTGCTCAAGCGTACGCAGAAAACGCGCGAACGAATCCGTTGGCGGAAAAGACGTATTCATAAGAATCGCTAGCATACCTTGGCATTTTATTAAAGCAATAGCATACTCGATTAAAAAAGTCATAACTCTTGCAATAGCAGGAGTTATTGGAGCATACGTGTACCCAATTTTAATCCACGCATCTAGCCAATTAATCAAAGTTCAAGTTTGGTCAATTAGCGTGATTTTACCAACATACGCTCCAGATATTTGTTCGCCAACTTCAATTGGATACATTATTGGATTTATTGCAGGATGGATTATTTCTTTTATATTAGGTAAAACTAAAATATTCGCCGTTGGAGCAGGGGCCATTTGCGGCGCGGGAAAATCGCAAGCAACCGATGGCGATTAAGCCCGTTGATACCGTAATCTAAACTATTCTTTTAGATTAATTTACTTATGTATGTTATTTGTAAAAATCAGGGGAAGGATAGGCATGCCTAACAGTAGCAAAAGCGCGCAAAATCAATCAAATCAAAATCTTCAAGCGCGCAAAGCTAAAGAATTACGCCAACAAACAATCGTTGGAATTGTTGTTGTTGTCATTTTAATTGGCATGATTGCAGCAATTGGAATTACAGCCCTTAACGCCACTAATGCGCAAAATCAAAAGAATGTCGAGCAAGCTCAACAAGCAAGACGAGCTGTTAAAAAGCTTACGACTAATCAAAAGCCTAAGTACGCAAACGAACAAGGCGGAATTTTAATCAGCAAAAACGGCTATAACACAACGGCTCCAAACGCTCCGACTATAGCGGTTTATGCCGATCCTCTGTGCCCAGGATGCGGTAATTTTAATCGCGATTCCGATCAAATGCTTATTGCAATGATGAAAGCCGGCCAAATCAACCTTGAGATTCACCCAATGTCGTTCTTGGATCGAATTTCTAGCGACCACTATTCAACACGCGTAACTGGCGCAATCGCATACATTTCTTCTAACGACGACAATCCTTCGCACTTACTTCAATTTATTAACAACATTTTTGCCGAAGACTTCCAGCCAGAAGAAGGCGACGACTACAAGCCTGTTAGCAACAAAAAGCTGATTGAGCAAGCCATAAACGCTGGCGTTAGCGAAGATGTGGCAAACAAAGCATTCGACAGAAATTATCTTGATTGGCAAAACGCTATTAATGCCGATACACCAAATCGCAAGGCTTTGTGGAATGTTAGTGGAGCAAATAAGGGAGCTATGACAACTCCTACAACCACTATCAACGGGAAGCTGCTTGATATGGTTGAGGTTAGCAAGAAGAAGCTTAGTACACCAGATGCAATTCTTAAGTCTATTGGATTAGATAAGTCTAAGGTTGGAGTTGAAGGTGTTATGCCAAAGGTAACAGATAAAGATCAGCCAAATCCTCTTGACTAGTTCTTGTTGATTAGTGTGTTGGTTCCAAAAGTTGCACTTGGCAACGGGTGCTGATACACTAATCAATGTTTTGCTCGCGAAGATTTTTAACTAGCGTGCAAGAACTCGCCTCCTTAGCTCAGATGGCCAGAGCGGCCGCCTTGTAAGCGGCAGGTCGCCGGTTCGATCCCGGCAGGAGGCTCCATTTTATAGGCGTTTTGCATAACAAAAACGGTCTAAATTATAAAAATCCACTTGTATGCATATTATGAGTCATAAGCATATAAAAAGTTTTTAGTAAATTTACAATAACAATAATAAGATAATAAATTATAAATAGATTTATTTTATGATGAATCGTAAAGCTTACAAAAATACTTTATGCTGATTACTTCGCTTGAGTAAGTTCTCGGGAACCTTCCCCCAACTCAGGGTTTCCGAGCATGAGGATGGAGCGTCCCCCAACCAGCTCCTCCTCATGGGGGCAGGACAAATCCCCTTCTCTCCTGCCCCCCTTTACCTTTTATAGTTTTATAGTTTAAGTTTGATTCTTCTTAACCCATTTTTAATGAGTTAGATCATATGCTTATAGTCTTATTTTTGGCTGATTGTAATCATTGCTATAATTAAAATTCAGTTTTGCATTGAAAGTGAGGTTGAATGGCACGCAGATGGACGCCTCAGCGGTTTGTAATAATGAGAAGACTACGCGTTTTTATATGCGTTCTAGCTCTTGTTATTTCTAGCACTGGGATTTTTGCACTTTCTGCGCGTAAATCTATTGCTTTAATCATAAACGGCAAAACTAAAGTAGTAACAACTTATGCATCTACTACACAAAGACTTCTACAAGAACAAAAAGTACCAGTTAAAACACACGACCAGGTTATTAGTACTTCGGGAGACGTACTAGCAGATCACGCAACTGTTACCGTTAGAAGCGCTTATCAAACATCCATTACAGTAGACGGTGTAACAATACCATTTTGGACCGTTGCAACAAGCATTGACCAATTAATCGGATTCTTCCAAGCAAACGCAGATCATGCTGCAAAAATAACTGTTAATTTGCAAAACATTTATAACAAGCTTACTGGTGGACTTTCTATAAACAAAAAAGGACCAGTCACAGTTATTTGCGATAACAAAACAAGAGTTGTTCCAGACGGAACACTGCCAGCAAGCTCAATTCTTGATTCTTTAGGAATAGTCTTAGGAAAAGAAGACCAAGTAACTGTTAGCGAAGAAAATGGAAAAACTTTGCTTCGCATTCTTAGAGTAACGCATGGAAAAGAATCTAGAAACGTTGTTATTCCATTTAGCACTATAAACGTAAACGACTCAAGTCTTGCAATCGGAGCTAGAGTTATTAAACAAGCTGGCGCAAATGGCGAGCGCATAGATTTGTATAACGTGACTTATGTGGATGGCAAAGCTCAAAGTGCAACGCTAATAAAGCAGTCAATTGTTAAGCCGTCGATTGATCAAATTGTTGCAATTGGCGCAAAGTATACTCCTAGAACACAAAACGAATCTAAGCCAAGCAAACGAATCAATAAACAAGAAGAAAACAAGAAACCAAATAGTCAAACTAATCAAACTCAATCGCAAAAAACAAACACGAATCAACAAAATACACAAAACAAGAGCGCACAACAGGGCGCGCAAAATCAAAATACTCAACAAAATAATAACAACAATCAGCAAAATTCTAAGCAAACCGATGAAACTTCACAAGCTATAAAACAAACACCTGCCCCCGCACCTGCCCCAGCTCCTGCAGATAACCCAAACGGCATGGTTCATGCAACGCCCGAACAAGCAAAACTTTATGCTCAAGCAGCATGCGCACAACTTGGTTGGACTGGCGTAATGTGGGAAGACCTTGTTAAATTGTGGACAAAAGAATCGAATTGGCGTTGGAACGCAGAAAATAAAAGCTCTGGCGCGTACGGAATTCCGCAATCACTTCCAGCAGATAAAATGGCGAGCGCGGGAGCAAACTGGCACGAAGACGCGTCAATACAAATAACGTGGGGCCTTAGTTACATTAGAAGTAAATACGGAAATCCTAGCGAAGCATGGAAGCATTCACAAGAAGTTGGATGGTATTAAAGTTTGGATGGTATTAAATTGACGAAAGATAATATTGAAAATCAACAAGGCCGTCTTCTTGGAGCAGTAGATATTCGCGCAATCGCAGCACAAGAGGGCATTACACCTACAAAAAAGTTTGGTCAAAATTTTGTTATTGACCCAGGAACAGTTAAAAAAATCGTTGCTGCGTCAAAAATTAACTCAAACGATTTTGTTATGGAAGTAGGCCCTGGTCTTGGCTCTCTTACACTTGCGATTCTTCAAGCGGGCGCAAATCTTACTGCTGTAGAAATAGATCCGCATCTTGCTAAGCGTTTGCCAATAACCGTTAAAGAATTTATGCCTAATGCTTTAGAACGGTTTAATGTGATTCTTAAAGACGCGTTAGAGGTAAATGCTCAAGACGTTCCCGATTTAGCAAAAGCGGCGCACTTTACGCTTGTTGCAAATCTTCCATACAACGTTGCAACACCGATTATTCTTACTCTTTTAGAAAAATTCGATAATCTTACAAGCTTTCTTGTAATGGTTCAAAAAGAAGTTGCAGATCGCTTATGCGCGCAGCCTGGCAATAAAACGTATGGCACTCCAAGCGTAAAGTTGGCATGGTACGGTACTGCTCAAAAAGCTGGTTTGATTGGCAGAAACGTATTTTGGCCTGCTCCAAACGTTGACTCCGCGCTAGTGTACTTTAAGAGAAACGATAATCCAAAAGGCAGCGAGCAAGAAAAAGAAAAAGTGTTTAAGATTATTGATGCGGCATTCCAGCAGAGAAGAAAAACGCTAAACGCAGCACTAAAGAGCATTGTTTCTAAAGAAGCCTACGAACTTTCTAAGATTGATTCAACAAGACGAGGCGAAACTTTAACTTGCGACGAATTTTTAGCTCTGTCTAAAGCTTTTAACAGTTAAAATACGCTTATAAACGCCGTCATGCATAGTAAGTAAAATAGCTAACACTTATGCATACGCATATGCACGCACAATGCGCACAATACAAGCACACAGCACAGATCGGAAGTTAGCATGACGCAGTTTTACGACGAGCGACTAGCCCGAAGAGAGTTCATGTATCAAAGAAAACGATTTGTGCTATCGTCTGTTGCAATCGGAGTTGCAATTGCCTTTGTTTTAGCTCTTATTGTGCAATCTCATCTTTTTGGAATTGGTGCTCCTAGAACTCCAGAAGTCGACCCAAACTATGGCGTTCAAGCGCCTTGTGCTGTAAAAAACAAAGACGAAAATAAAGCGTCTTATATAGATAATCGTGCTGTTTCTATACGCGTTCTAAATGGAACAAAATTCCGCGGATTCGCGCGAGCAGTCGGGGAAGGCCTTAGAAATCGCGGTTTTAACTTAATCGAAGTTGGAAATAGCGAAACACGCGTTAAGCGCACAACAATCTATTTTGGAAAACAGTCGATTAACGAAGCTTATACACTAGTTGCCAATTTTAAGGACGCTATTTTGCGCATGGACGACCGTCAAGATAAGCTTATTGACATTGTTTTAGGAACCACTTTTAGCAATCTTCGTCCTAAAACCGACGTTCCTGCTGCTGGAGCTACGATTAACGAGATTAGAGGCTGCGCAGCGTATAACACAATTAAGAATCTTCCAAAAGCTGCAAACCACAAGCCTATTCAGTAGTATTCTAGCTTGTATAGACGCTTATATAGACGCTTTGCGTGATTCGCTTTATTCAGCTTGACTTTCGTACCATTTTTTAAGCTCTTCAACAGCAACACTGTGCTCTACAGGACCATTATCTAGTCTGTATTCCAACATGTGCTTATATGCCTTCCCAACAATCGGTCCAGGCTCCAAGCCAAGAAGATTCATGATTTCATTGCCATCCAAGTCTGGACGAATTGCGTTAAAATCTTCCTGCTTTTTTAATTCGCGTACGCGATCTTCCATCTCGTCCATAGCATGCTCAAACATAAGCGACTTGCGCCTGTTTTGTGTAGTAGCGTCTGCGCGAGTTAAGCGATTTAGCCGCTCGTACAAATGCCCAGAATCCTTAACGTACCTTCTAACTGCAGAATCCGTCCAAGGCTCGTCTACGTAGCCATGGAATCGCAAATGCAAATTCACAAGCTCGCTTACATCGTCAATAATATGATGGTCAAAATGCAAAGCTTTCATGCGTTTTCGAGTCATTTTAGCTCCAACAATATCGTGATGATGGAAGCTAACTTTTCCGCCGTCTTCAAACTTTCTAGTACGCGGCTTGCCAATATCGTGCAAAAGAGCCGCAAGTCGCAAAGTCAAATCAGGCCCAGGAACAGCACCTTCGTCATCTGTTTCAAGCGCTATTGCGCGCTCAAGAACCATCATTGTGTGCTCGAAAACATCCTTATGCCTGTGATGCTCATCAATTTCTAAGCGCAAAGCAGGAATTTCTGGCAAAACCCTATCTGCAATACCAGAATCAACCATTGCTTCAATTCCTGCGCGCGGATTTGCCGAAAGAAGCATCTTTGTTATTTCGTCGCGAACGCGCTCCGCAGAAACAATATCTAATCTAGAAACCATGCTCAAAATGGCCTCAGCCGTGCTTGCTTCAATAGTGAAACCAAGTTGAGCAACAAAGCGAACAGCACGCATCATTCTTAAAGGATCGTCGTCAAAAGATTGACGTGGGTCTACCGGAGTTCGCAAAATACCTTTAGATAAGTCGCTTGCTCCGCCAAATGGATCCACAAATTCTAGACTTGGCACGCGCAAAGCCATTGCGTTTACAGTAAAATCGCGTCTAGAAAGATCACCTTCCAAAGTATCGCCATATTTTACTTCTGGCTTTCTGGAATCTGGATTATAAGCATCGCATCTGTAAGTTGTTATCTCTACTTTTACTTCGGTTCCGTCTTTTCTGCGCTTCAAAGCTCCAAGCGTGCCAAACTTTCGACCCATGTCCCAAAAACCGTCATGACCCCAAGACCTAAGAAGTGGCTCAAACTCTTCTGGCTTAGCAGATGTGCAAAAGTCAAGATCGTGCGAAACTCTATGCAAAAGCATGTCTCGCACAGGGCCGCCAACAAGCGCCAACTCGTAATTGTGATCGGCAAATAATTTACCCAACTCTATGGCTTCTGGCCAAACTTCAAAGTTCACAGACACGCTTAAAAACACCCTTTCAGCAAAAATCAAACTACATTCCAGCATACCGTTACCCCAATGCACAGCGGATTGAGTAAGGTGGAGTGTATGGTTACTCCGAAAGACTTAAGACGCATGCTCGCCAGAGCCTCGGATAATCATACCCAAAACACTCCAAGCATTCGAGTCACTCCTCTTGATGTTGCTAGAATGAAAAGCAAAATTCATCCACAACAGGCCGAAGAAGAGGAGTCGATTTTTGTTGATATTTCGGGCTTTTCAGGCAGCTACACTGTTGAAAACATTCATGTTAATATAACGGAATCCAGGCAGCAAATATCTTCTATTAATGCCCCTTCTCCTGCATTAATGCCTCAAAGAAGAGTTAATGACGGCCCTAAAACTTTTGCTTCTCTAGACGCACAGGATTTGCCTATTGTTCGAGAATATTCCGCTGGAGGATTAGTTTTTGACTCTCTTGGGCGTGTCGCGGTTATAGCACGGCATTCGCGAAGTGGCCACATGGAATGGTGTTTGCCAAAAGGTCATATTGAAAAAGGCGAAACACCGCAACAAACAGCAGTTAGAGAGATTCGCGAAGAAACGGGTATTCTTGGCGAAGTTGTTGATTCAATCGCAACTATCGACTACTGGTTTACTGGAACAAGCCAGCGTGTGCATAAACTTGTTCACCACTTTGCGCTTAAGTATGTTAGCGGCGAATTATCTGTTCTGGGAGACCCAGATCACGAAGCAGAAGACGCGATTTGGGTTGATTTTAAGAACCTTAACGACATTTTAAGCTACCCAAACGAACGAAAAATAGCATGGATGTATGCTAAAAAGGCGAATAGGCGGCAAAACCGTGATTAACGTTACTAACGTGATTAATGTGATTGATTTTTCAAAAAACCAGTTGCGTAAGTCGCAAAAAAACGCGTTTTTAAGACTTTGCGTAACCACAGTTCTAATGGCACTCTTGCTTGCGACTTTCCCATTTTTCTTCGCACCAAAAGTCGCGTATGCTAATCAGTCTTCCTTAAGCTCCTACTCTTTGTATAACACAAAATTCAAAGGAATCTCGCTAAAAATCGTAAAGTCAACTTCGATTCTTACAGATAAAAGCGGATACCACATTAATCTTCTGCTTAAAAATAACAGTTCTAAAGATTTTCCAGAAGGCAAAATTCAAGTCACTTTTAACCCTTGGTACACTTTTATGTCTAGAACCGACTTGCAAAAATGGAGCCAAGCCGAGTCTAGGATTCCAACGCCTCAACTAATAGGCGAAGTTAGTGTTCCAGCGCTTGCAAGCGGAAAATCCTATAGTGCGCAAATTGACGTTGATGCAAACAGTCAAAATCTTTCAAACATTATTTATTGGGGTCCAAAACCTGTTTCAATAACGTATTCTTCTTTAGATTTTAAGCATTATTATTCTGTTAAATCGTTTGTAACTCGAGCAAATATTGGCATTAAAAACGTTCAAACTCCGCCAATTAATGTGACTTTACTAATGCCAATAATCGCAAAATCTTCCGATTGGCGTTTTAACATTAGCAAGCACAATATTTCTCCTTCTATTAACGCCATTAGTGAATCGCAAGAAGATTTGTCAAGCTCTACAGCAGGCTCTACAGCAGACTCCACAACTAACAGAAAAATCAGACTTAGTAAAAGCAGTATTAAGCGCATTACTTCTTTGATAAATCTTGTTCAAAAGCATCCAAAGTTGCAAACAATAGCAGACCCAAACACTCTTAAATTTAGTGAACCAACATTTACGCCTTCCGTATTTATGCAAAATAACGGTTTTAACATAAGCAGGTATGCGGAATCTGAAAATCGTGTTTCTTATAAACTAGCTGGAATTGGTTTAGATTCTTGGAGTAAAAAATCATCTATATTAGAAAATTCAACAACAAAGCCGCTAAATCTTGATTCCTACGCTTTTCAAACAGGCGAAAAATGGACTCTACGCGCACTAGAGAAGGCTGCCGCAAACGGATACAAAACAGTAGTGGCCACTAGCGGATTCGACCCTCTAGCAAACCGTTTTGCCGTAAAAAATGGTGTTTACGAGGTTCAAACATCTTCGGGAAGCGTAAAAGTGCTTTCTTGCCAAGAAACGCTTAACGAATTAATAAATGGACATTTTACAAGCGCTCAATCGGCAGCAGAAACTACTAGCGCAGGACTTCTAAACAGACTTGCAGCACAAAGCGCCTTCTACCAGATGGAACAGCCTTATATGCCTAGGCATTTGCTACTAACGTTTAGCCCAGATTCTTCTATACCTTTAATCGAATCAGTTGTAAGCATTCTAGAAAAATCGCCTTGGATTAGTCTTCTAGATATAAATTCTTTAACACACTCAAAAGCTATTACTAAAGAACACCTTGGATATAGCCCAGTTCCTAAGGCGAGTTCAATCGAAGGAAAATCATTAATCGCAAGCAAAGCTAAGATTAGCCAACTAGCTTCCGATAGAATGCTAGTAAACCAATTTATAAACAGCATTCTTGATCAAAATGAGCTTAATAACCATAAAACCAGCGAATCAGATGCTCAATCTCTTGCAAAGCAAAACGCAAAGCTAAAAATTAATCAAAATAGCAAAATCTGGAGCGAAAATCTTATTAAACTTTTTGACGCAATGGCTCAAAGAGAGCTAGATAATACGTTAAATAGCGCTAGCCAATCAAACAGTAGCGCTAGCGAATCGCAGACACAAACCAAAAATGGCACTCACGATTTGGCTAAAATGCTCATTTCTGGAATCAATATTATTCCTCCAAAAGACGTTACTCTTGTAAGCGAAACAGCAACCATGCCGATTACAATCAGCAACACAAACCCATACCCGATTAGCGTATATTTAACTGCGTATACCAATTCTATGGAAATAGTAACTAGAAGAAAAACACCAGTTAAAATCGCAGCAAATAGCGAATCCCAGGTGATTTTGCCACTTAGATCTACAACATCTAGCAAAGTTAAAGCCACTTTTGCTCTAGAAGATAGAAACCACAACGTTTTTAGTAGCACTAAAGAGACGGCAATCACAAGCACGCTGCAAATCAGCGATAAAAGCGGTACGATTATTATAATATTTGCTTTTGCACTTGGAGCTTTTGGGCTTTTCAGGCAGTTTAATCGTAAAAAGGATCCAGACGAATGAATTCAGTAGGCCGCAACTCGATTATAATGGCAAGCGGCACGGCTGCTTCCAGAATAACTGGCCAGATTAGAACAATTTTGCTCGCCGCAGCCCTTGGCACAACTGGTTTGGCAGCAAACGCTTACCAGGCTGGGTCTATGATTCCTCAGCTTATTTATACGCTTGTTTCTGGCGGAATTTTCAATGCTGTTCTTGTTCCACAAATCGTTAAGACTCTAGAAAAACAAGATGCAAAAAATAGGCTAAATAAGCTAATAACATTTGCTATTATTCTGCTTTTAGGCGTAACCGCTTTAATGGCGATTGCCACACCTGTTTTAACATGGCTTTACGTTGGATCAAACCCAGCAATGATTGCACTTACAAACGCTTTTACGCTATGGTGTATGCCTCAAATATTCTTCTACGGCCTTTATACCGTACTCGGCCAAGTTCTGGCTGCTAAAGGCAAATTTGCAATGTATGCTTGGAGCTCGGTTGCTGCAAACATTGTTAGTTGCACGGGATTTGGCGTGTTTATTGCGATTTTTGGAAAGGCAAGTAGACAGCCTGCGCATTTTTGGAACAACACTACAATGCTTTTAACTGCAGGCTTTTGGACTTTAGGCGTTGCAGCTCAAGCACTTGTTTTGTTTATTCCTCTTAAAAAAATCGGATTAAAGTATAAGCCAAGTTTTGGCATTAGTGGCATTGGCTTGCGCTCTATGGGACCTGTTGCAGCTTGGAGTTTTGCAATAGTGGCTGTTAGTCAGCTTTCTACAATGGCTACAACTCACATAACAACAAGCGCACCTTCTATAGCCGAAGAAACATTGGGATTAAGCCAATTTGATGTTGCAGGAAACGCCACTTTTCAAAACGCATACACAATGTTTATTCTGCCATATTCGCTTATAGCTGTATCGGTTGCAACCGCTGTTTTTCCAAAGATCTCCAAGTCGATTGCACAACACGATTTATCTACAGTTCGCGCAGATTTAAGCTCCTGCATTAGAAGCGTTAGCATTTTAATGTGCTTCTTTAGCGTTGCTTTTATTGTTATTCCAATGCCTATCTCTTTGGCTCTTTTGCCTTCAATTAGCATAAAAGAAGCATACTTAATGGCGGATCCGCTTATGATGCTTTCGATTGGCTTGCCACTATCTAGCGCCTATTTGATTATTCAACGCACATTCTACGCTTTTGAAGACGGAAAGCATCCATTTATGTTTTGTGCAGCGCAACTTTGCGTAGAGCTTGTTATTGTGTTTTCTTGCATAAAGTTCCTTCCACCAAACTACTGGGTTAGCGCTTTAGCAGCAGCTGCATCATTTAGCTACATTCTTACTTTCCCTGCGCTTGTTAAAATGATTAGGTCTCGTTTTAACAATAATTTAGACGATAAGCAGCTTATTGTTACTCACATAAAGGTGATTGCGGCTTCGATTGTTTCTATTGTTGTTGGAATTTTGACTAGAGAATTTATTTACAAGTGGATTTCTTTAGATTCACCAAAGCTTCGTGGTGTTAATCGATGGTTGCTTGCGATTTTTGTTTGCGCAATTATAACTATTATTCTTGTAATCGTTTACGTATCTACTCTTTTGCTTTTAAGAACAAGCGAATTGGCGATTATTATTAATCCAATTCTTAAAAAAATCGGCGTAAAATGGTCGTTCTTGCTAAATCTTGAGCGTGCAAATGCTGTTAAAAGTAATGTAAAAAGTAATGCCAAAAACAGCAGCGAAAGCAGCAGCAACAATGGCAACAAAAATAATTCGTCTCGCGTTGTTCGTTCAAAAATAGGCAAAAACAGTGCATAATGTGCAATAAAAGGCCACAATAGTCAACAATAAATCGTCGCAATAAAAGTCGATAAAAATAAATCAACACAGTGAGCAATAATTAAATCAAAATAATTAAACAACAATAATTGCAAAATAAGGAGCGTTTTACTAAATTCTGCAATTACAATAATTGATGGGATTTATTATTTACGCATATTCATTACTCATGTAGGAAGCCGGGGAGTAGATGAAACCTCAGTTGGGAGATATTATACTTAATCGCTATGCTCTAATATCACCTTTGCGAGAAGAAGCAGGCGTTCAAGTATGGAAAGCTAGCGACCGCATACTTGCTAGAGATTGCCAGCTCTTTATTGTGCGCGACCGTAGATTCCTTCCCGAAGTAAACACAATATCTTCTACTCTTGCACTATCTAGAATCCGCAAATTTACGCCAGTTCTAAAAATTCATAACATAGATGATGTTGCTATTATTATAACTGAGTTGGATTCTGGAATAACTGTAGACGACTACATAAAATCACATAGCTCTACACTTAGCTACGAAGCTATACGCTCTATTGTTGCCGAAGCAGCAAATGCACTTAGCAAACTTCTTGCATCTGGAATAACTCATTATGCTATTTCAACAAACACAGTAAGAATCACAAATAATGGAGTAGAGCTAGCTTGCGCGCCAATAAGCCCTCTACTAAAAGACGTTACTGTTGAATATTCAAAGCAAGATTCGCAAAAAAACAAACAAGATAAGCCGAATACTAAAAATAAGCAAGACGCGCAGGATTCGCAAAACGAAAGCGAAAATCAAGACAAAAGCGAAGAACAGTCTAACAACTTGCCACAAAGTGTAGAAAACATTGCAACACATCAGCTTTCTGCACTTTTATATGCTCTTCTTACGCGTACAGGATACACGCAAAATAACACAGTTTTTAACGTTTCTAGACTTGCAGACGGCGTTCCTGGCGAATTTGTTATGATTTGCAAAAGAGGCCTTTCTTCTGCTAAGGATTCAAGCATTATTCCAATGGCATCTATTGGGGAGCTTCTGGCACTTTTAGGCACATATACTCCTGTTAAAAAGCTTAGCGAAAAAGATATTATTCTTAACAATAATGCAAGCGAATCTTCTATTCAAAAAGCACTACTTTTACCTTGCAAAGACGAAGATCTTATTGATTTTCCAGAAGGATTATCTAAGAACGAAGATTTGCTTGAAAACCAATTATCAAGTCAAGAATCTATTGGTATTTTAGATTCAAGTGATTTATCAATAAAAAACGAAGACGAAAAGCCTAACAAGTTTGGCAAAAACGCTAAAAATACTGGTCTTAAAAATGCAAGCAAAACCATTGGTGCTTTAAGCGCTTTGCTAAAAAGAAATGGTGATAATTCTGGGAAAAAACTTGATTCTTTGCCAGAGTCCGATTCAACTGGAACAGACTACGACTTCCACGATATTGCTGCAGCAGAAATGGCGAATATTTTAGCTCCAACTGAGCTAGACGCCGATGATTCAATTTTCCACAATTTGTCTTCAACATACACAAGTTTCCCTAGCTATTCAACCGATAAATCGCAAGCAAGCGAAGAGAATAAGGTTGGCGAAAATAAAAATAATAAAAATAACGAGAATAGCAAGAATACAAACATTGGCAATGATTCTACAAACGACTCGTACGCAAAAGAAAATGGCAATAAAAGCGCGTTAAACGCTTTAGACTCGCTAACTTCTGGAAACGATTATTCACAAAAAGATGACTTATCTTCGCCACTAATGCCTAGAAGATTCGACTTTGAAGACCTTCTAAGCAGTAACACAAGGCACACGGAGTTGCTTTCTAAGCCGCAAATCTTGCCATTAGAAGCCGAATCAACAGGAAGAGTGCCTGTTGTAGACAGCAATGGGCGTTTTGTTGCTCCTGGCGAAGAATCCGCTAGAGCGTTGCGAGAAGAGGAGCTAGAAAACGAGGAATATGGCGATTATAGCAGCCAAAATACTGGATTATTGTCTCACTCATCCATGCCTCCTAGCTTCCAGCCTCACGAGCATCAAGACGACTTAAAAGCAAAGAAATCTTCTGGTCAAAACAATGTAGACATTGCAGATGCAAAGATTTTTGGAGGACTTTCTACAAAAGTCTTAGCTATTGGCATTGTTGCATTGCTGGTAGTTGTTGTTTTTGCAATATCTTTGCATAGTCTTTTTAACTCTCACGAAGCGCCATCAAACTTTGCAAAATCTAATTCTTGGGATTCGCAAAGTGTTGAAAATGTGCCTTTTGGAAGTCAAGGTGTTCTTTCAGAAGATAAAAGCGATTCATCTAAAGAAAAGCAACCAAATAAGCCTGGTACTAGTGAATCTGATGCAAATAAGGCTGGCGAAAAGAATAAGAGCAATAAGGATAATAAAAGCCTTAAAAACAAGCATAAGAAACAAAATAAACGCAAGAAAGTAAAGCAAGTACCAAAGCCTAAAATGCCTACTAACAACACGCCTTACCCTATAGATATTCAGCAATTCTTGGAAGATACGGGCAATCAGCGCGGCTACGGCTACTACATGCACTTAACTCAGCCTCAAGAAGCATACAGATTTGTTGTTTCGATTCGCTCTTCGGGCGGACATGGGTATTTGATTGCAAATTCCAAGAACGATCCTAGCGCTGGAGAAAAAGTTGCAGACTTTACTTTTGACGCTAGCGGAGTAACAGATGTAAAGTTCAAAAAGCCTATAACAGCGCAAGACTTTATCTTGTGGGTTCCACAAGGGTCTATACCAATGAATGGGCTATACATAAACTACGTTAGAATTTACTAAAAAATATTAAAACTGTTAGGAATATTAGGAATATTTTATGAAAACTGTACAAAAAAACGTAATTATTATTGGCTCTGGTCCTGCTGGGTACACTTCTGCTTTGTATTTAGCGCGCGCCGGCTACAGCCCTCTAGTTATTGCTGGAGCGCTAACACCTGGCGGGCAGCTTATGAACACTACCGAAGTGGAAAATTATCCAGGATTTGCAGACGGCATTTTAGGCCCAGACCTAATGGAAGCAATGCAAAAACAGGCAGAAAAATTCGGAGCACAAATCTTGCTTAACGATGTTATTTCTGTAGATTTTAATGGCGATTTAAAAGCGGTTACAACAGATGATGGTGTAACTTATACATCTAAGGCTGTAATCGTTTCTACGGGCTCACAAGTGCGCAAATTAGGCGTTCCAGGAGAGCAGGAGTACTCGGGTCGCGGTGTTTCTTATTGTGCAACTTGTGACGGATTCTTCTTTAGGGAAAAGCCTATTGTTGTTGTAGGCGGCGGTGATTCTGCTTTCGAAGAAGCACTTTTCTTGACTCGTTTTGGCTCTTGCGTAACGCTTATTCATAGGCGTGATTCATTCCGCGCGTCTAAGATTATGGTTGACCGCGCGCGCAAAAACAGCAAAATCAATTTTGTTTTAGATTCTGTTGTTTGCTCTGTAAACGGCGTGGATGGAGATGCACAATCTGTAACTGTTAAGAATGTTAAAACCGGCGAGACTCAAAATATTGAGGCAAGCGGCATTTTTGTTGCTATTGGACACTCCCCATCTACAAGTTTCTTAAATGGTGCTTTAGATCTTAACGAAGATGGAACTATTTCTGTACAAGGAGCATCTACTAGAACTTCAGTTCCTGGCGTTTTTGCTGCTGGCGATGTTGTAGATAGCGTATATAGGCAAGCAATATCTGCTGCTGGCATGGGCTGCCGCGCGGCCCTTGATGCACAAGCATATTTGAATGATTTAACTGATTTGAACGAAGAATAATTTTTTGTTCCACGTGAAACAATAACCCCCAATAGCTGTATTAACAGCTTATTGGGGGTTTATTATTAATCTTTTTTATCTACTAAAATATTGACTATTCGTTGCAATTCTTCTGGAGAAGAAAATACTATTTCGATTCTTCCGTGATTTTCACTTCCCTTAATGGCAACTTTTGTGGAGAATCGATCTTCAAGCTGCTTTCTAATTGGAGAAGACACCCACTTGTTGTTTCGTTTAACTCTAGTTCTTCTAGAAGAATCGTCGCCATTGTCTACTTTAATAGAAACAATTTCTTCCGTACTGCGAACCGATAAACCTTCTGCAATAATGCGCTTTGCAAGAGCTTCCATTTCTTCTGTAGAAGCTAATGCAAGAAGAGCACGAGCGTGACCTGCAGAAAGCACTCCCGACGCAATATGCTTTTGCACACTGGCTGGCAAATTCAAAAGTCGCAAGGTGTTTGCGATTTGCGGACGAGACTTAGAAACGGACTTAGAAAGCTGAATTTGCGTAAGTCCAAAATCATCAATCATTTGAGCATAAGCTGCAGCTTCTTCTAGCGGATTTAATGCAACTCTGTGCAAATTCTCCAAAAGCGCATCCCTAAGCATGTTTTCATCAGAAGTGGTTCTAACAATCGCTGGAATCTTTTTAAGACCTGCTAATTGCGTTGCTCTCCACCTTCGCTCGCCCATTATTAACTCATAATGAGCATTGTGTAAATCATCTTTACTTACATCCTTAATTTTTCGCACAACAATCGGCTGCAAAACTCCAACCTCTTTGATTGAAGCAGATAATTCTTGAAGTTCTTCTTCATCAAAAATTGTACGCGGCTGATGAGCGTTTGGAACAATATCACTTGGATCTAAATATTCTAAATACCCACCTTCAATAGGCTTTAGCTCTTGCGTTTGGCTTGTTTGTTTATCTTGCGATATTTTTTCTGCAACTTTATTTTTATCATTATCTTCGTTCTTTTGCTTTGAAGAAACAAACGACTTAGAAGCAGAATCACCAAAGAAAAAGTCAATTGGCCTTGTAACGTCATCAATTGACGGCATAGAAGTTCGCTTTGCTGAATGCTTGTTTTTGCTAGCGATTGACGGCACTGTTTCACGTGAAACAGAAGTATTTTCCCCAAATTTTTGGCTTAAATGCGGGGAAATTGAGTCATCAACGCTAGGAACTTTGGCGGTCTTTTTGACAAACACTTTGGTTTCACGTGAAACATTTTTTTGCGTATTTTTATCTATTATTTTACTGTCTGTTTCACGTGAAACAGTGCTCGAAGTGTCATTACTCTCTAATGTTTCATGTGAAACATCTTCAATCTTTTTGTTAGCAAACTCATCTAAACTATCTTCTCCAGGAAGTGCAGGGAATAATGCACCCAATCCTTTACCCAAACGCGATTTACTTGCACTCATCACTCATTACCCTCTCTTTTTGAATCAATAACAGACAAAATTACGTCAGACTTATTAGCTATCTCAAATGCAGCTTCTCTATAAGACACAGCACCTGTTCCATGCGGATCGTAGGTTATAACACTTTGATTAAAACTTGGCGCTTCTGGAATCTTAACAGTTCGCGGAATAGTGGTATTAAGAACAATATTTGGATAATGATTTTTAACTTCTTGAAAAACTTCCCTACCAAGAAGAGTTCGCTTATCAAACATTGTTACAAGCATTGTAGAAACAACAAGCGCAGGATTATAGTGCTTTTGAACCAAACCAATTGTTCTAATCAACTGACCCAATCCTTCGAGCGCATAGTATTCTGCTTGAATCGGAATTAGCATCTCGTGCACAGCACACATTGCATTAATTACTAAAAGCCCAAGAGAAGGTGGGCAATCAATAAAAACGTAATCGTAATGTTCGCTGCTAGAGCTTAAAAACTCATCAATTGCATTCTTAAGAAGATTATTCCTATCTTCCATTTGAGCAACTTCTAATTCAGCACCACTTAACTCGATCGAAGCTGGAACAACATCTAGCCCTGCAATATCTGGGCACTCTTGTTTAACATCAGCAATGGTCTTTCTTCCTTCAATAACATCATAAATAGAAGGATCTGCGGAAGAATGTGGTATATTCATTGCCGTAGAAGCATTACCTTGCGGATCCATATCAATTAATAAAACTTTTGACCCACCAACAGCCATTGCTGCCGACAAATTCACAGCGGAACTGGTTTTTCCAACTCCGCCTTTTTGATTCGCAACCGCAATAAAACGTGTAGTCTTCGGCTTAGGGAACACAACGCCATCAATGGCGTGAAAGCGACTGGTTATATCTGCCAACTCACTGCCCAAGGAAGATCCAGAATCCCCAAAAATACGTTTAATTGTATCTTCTGCTGATTCCACCATTCACACCACCCCGCCCACCTATGGGAAATTACCAAACTTAACCAATTTAACCGTAGTATTTTCAAGTTTCCTTTCTTCTATGGACATAAAACACCATAAAAATTGCAGAAAATACTACAAAAATATTATAAAAACACACAGTTTCACGTGAAACATATAACATTTTTATTCAGTTTCACGTGAAACATTCAATGAAAGTTAACGCAACAAAATAATTGCGCATAAAAGTACAGAACTAAATCACAAAACTTAAATCAGCCTTTATAAATCAGCCTTTATCAATTATTACAACACTTGTTGATTGAAGGCCTTTAGCAACAGGGGCATCAACTACTCTAGGATTTAACCCTTTTACTTTTTTAATCATCTTTTCAGCTTTATCAATCTCCGCTTGTGCAGACTTTCCTTTTAACGCGATTAGTTGGCCATTCTTGCCTAATAGTGGAATGGTCCATACAGCCAATTTTGTCATAGGTGCAACAGCTCTACATGTAACTACGTCAAAGGCTGGAATTTCGTGAGACTTAACTTTAGCAATAACTTCGTCTGATCTTCCATGAAAAACTGTAACATTTTTTAGGCTCATAACCTCTACGCATTCTTTTAACCAAAGAACTCGTCTTTCCATTGGCTCAATTAATGTTACTTTGCAATCAGGCAAACACGCAGCTACAACAATTCCTGGAAAACCTCCGCCACTTCCAACGTCTGCAATAGATTTCTTACTTGACTTTTCAACTGCTTTTTTAACAAATGGAACAACCGCAGCAGAATTTAGAATATGCCTTTCCCAAAGAATATTCATATCTCTAGGACCAACAAGGCCGCGAACTAATCCCTCTTTCTTAAGTTTCACGTGAAACATCTTGCATTTATCAAGAGCATTGCCCAAAACTTCACTCAACAAAGGGGAGTTGTCTAATTCATCTACATTGTTTTCATCTACATTGTTTTGTAAATTGTCAGCCTGTTCCATATCTAAAATCTTTTCCGCAAATCAGCCCCTCAAACAAAAAGTAACACAATAAAACATTTTTGTTCTATTGTGTTACTTTTTATTTAAGCTAATTGCTACTCTGTATATTCTTCGTCCAACTCTACGTCTACATCATCCATGTCTACATCCACATCTTCATCTAAATCATCGTCTTCAATGGCGCTTGCAGGCATATAAACAGTAACGTAGCGGTGTGGTTCTTCTCCATGAGACCTAGACCTTAAGCCTTCTTCTCTAACTGTATCGTGAATAACTTTACGCTCAAACGAATTCATTGGCTTCAAATCAACAGAATCGCCAGTTTCGCGAACTTCATCAACAGCATCCAACGCAATATCTCGCAAATGTTGACGCTTACGCTTAAGGAACCCATCAACGTCTACAATTAAGTGCGATCTTTCACCAGTTTTTTGCTGAATAGCTAGACGGCTCAATTGTTGCAAAGCATCAACAACCTCTCCATCTCTACCAATCAAATGCTTAATATCTGAATCGTCGTCTGCAACAATTTGAATCATTGGTCTATTGTTGCGAACTCCCATTTCAATATCACCTTCGTAATCAGCAATATCTAAAAGTCCTTCTAAGTAATCGGCAGCTATATCAGCTTCCTCATTGAGCTGGTCAATGCTCCTGGTCTCGTCTTGTGCCATTTACATACTCCTTAATTTCAATAAATGTCAAGAATCACAATTCTGTGTACAGTTTAACTGAAGATAAATCCAAATTTATAAATTATTTTAATAATTTTAATAAATCTAATAAATAAATTCACATTTACCTTGTTTTTACATTATTTACTTGTTTTTCGCTTGCGATTAGGCTGCTTACGTTGGAACCCTTCGGATTCTCTGCGCTTAGCTTCTTCTCGAGCCTGTTGAAGCTTTTCTTCTTCAATAGAAGGCAAACCTTCGCGCTTTCGGCGCTCGGATTCTTTTTTGTAATCGCGCTTTTCTTTTTCCTCTGCTGCAGGAGATCCTGGAGTTGGGAAGGCATACACCTGCCAAATAGAGCGAAGCATATTAATAATGTTGTTTACAAGCCAATAAACAAGCATTGCAAATGGAAGAGCAAATGCAGAGAAAACATAGATTAATGGGAATCCCCACATCATAAGTTTTTGCATTGTGTACTGGGGACCCTGCTTCGATTCTGGCGGAAGATTCTTACGAATATTGTTAAATTGCATGTACCACATTGCAGCACACATCAATATAACAAAGATTACAATAACAACTTTTCCGCCTGCTTGAACCGTCATAAACGTGTCGGAAACACCAACACCAAACACATGCGTTTTAACGAATTGCTGTGCTGTAGTAACATCAAAAGCACCCAAAGAAGCATGCTTTCCACGAGCAATGAACGGAATCACAGAAAGCGTATACCAAATACTCATAAATGCTGGGCCTTGAATCATCATTGGCAGGCAGCTTCCAGCAGGATTTGCGTTATTCTCCTGATACAGCTTCATCATTTCTCGCTGCATGGCTTCTTTGCTAGCAGAATCGTTTTTACCCTTATACTTTTGCTGAATTTTCTTCATTTTAGGAGCGATCGCTTGCATATTGCGCATACCTTTAATGCTTTTTATAAAGGCAGGGAATATGCACGCGTGCACAACAAGCACAAGAAAGACGATTGAAAGAACCCAGGAGAATCCAATTTCATTCATTCCAATAAGAACAAATAGCTTGTGGAAAAGCGCCATTACTTGAGTCATAAGCCACTCAACTGGCGTAAGGATTTTATAGAACCATCCCCAAATTCCATTATCAAGTAAAAAGTGGTCTTGATTAAACATTAGTTTTCCTTGTCTTGATCAGCCAAGGGAGTTAACCGTGGCTCTTCATGCGCTTTGGACCAAGCGCAACGATAAAAAATTGAATATTTGCGTGGTACATCGTCAATACTGCAGCTGGTCCATGGTCTACAGCGCAATAGTCGCAAAGCAGCTAGGATACCGCCCTTAAACGCTCCATAGCGGCTAATTGCTTCAATAGCGTATCTTGAGCAAGTTGGGTAGTATCGGCAGCAAGCTGGTCTATTAGCAGAAATCGCGCGTTGATACCAGCGAATCGCTTTTATAATCAAATTCGCTACAACACTTTTTCTGCTATTCATAGCTGTATCACTATTCCTTAAACCAACTTATTGTTGTTTTCGCCGATTTTCAACGATTCTGATGGTTGATTTAGTTGGCATTCTTGGTGTTCTTCTTGCGCTATTTGCTGGCTTTGATTTTGAACAATTTTGGTTATTTTCTCAAAAATCTTTTTAACCTGCTTATTTAATGATTCAAACGATGCACTAGCAGCAGTAGATTTAGCTCTTAGAACTACGTCACAACCATTTGGAAGTAACGATTGATGCTGTTTTGCTATTACTCTAAAGCGTCTTTTTACTTTATTTCTAATAACAGCTTTTCCTACGCTTTTAGATACAGCAAGCCCTAGCCTTAAGTCAGCTTCATTTTGTTGAGGCTGATTTAAGGTACCACAAAATGCCGCGGGTGTATTACCATCACGACCCGTGGCAATCTGATTCAGACTTGTTTTTTCGCCTTCGTTAAGCGCGTTTAACACGGCTATACCGCCACGCATGTTGTAATGCGCGACGATATCCCGTGAACACACCTTGCGTCGTTTTTTGAGCACCGCAACAAAATCGCGATGGCTTTTCAGCCTATCCATGCTTTACGACGCGCCCCATCTCAGGCAGATAGTGTCTTACGGCCCTTGGCGCGACGACGATTAATCACTGCGCGGCCAGCACGCGTACGCATGCGAACGCGGAAGCCGTGCTTCATGTGACGACGACGGTTGTTAGGCTGGAATGTCCTCTTCATAACTAACGCTCCTGTATTTAGCCATGCAAAAGCACGGCTCCGTATGAGTCAAGCTATACTAAATTACTATTACCCCTCACCAATAGTCAAAAAACTTTTGATTAAACGTGTTTATAAGTACGCTTTAATAAGTCAAATTTTTCAACACCGTAAAATTTTCTGTACCATTTTCACTAAATCAAACAACTTGTAAAAGCCTTGAAAAATGTGGATTAAAAGCTTTTATCTTATCCACAAATTACACACATGTTATTCACAATTAAGTATTTTCAACACGCGAGGCTGTGGATAACTTCTTAGGGTCGGAGTAAACATATTCTACTAGCACTCTTTACGCGCGCGAATGGATATGTATCTCTGTTTTGCATATCTGTTTTGTCTAAGCGTAAAGAATTGAATAAATGTTTCTGCAAGTTTATGGGGGTGTAGCATGACGGATTCTTTTAGCGATCCAAATGCGCAAGCCACTATTGTGTGGTCAAATACCCTTGCAGTATTGCGTCATAATGCCCTTTTAAGCAACCGCGATAAAAGCTGGTTTGAAAGCGTAAAACCTGAATCTATTTTTGGAACTACTATTGTTCTTTGCGTCTCTAATATAGAAACACAGCAAGCTTTGCAAAATGAGCTTAGTTCAGCTCTTCTTACATCATTAAAAATTTGTACTGGAAAAGATATGTTTCCAGCATTTAAGATTGTTTCTCAATCAGAAAATAACAATACTTCAACTAACAGTGCAGCCGCTAACATCAATGCCACTAACAGCACTTCCGATTTAAGCAATCTTAATCAAAATGTAAGCGAGACTTCCCGAGTATTTTCAACATCTTTAGAAGAAAATACAAACGTTAATTCAGACTTATCTTCTTCTAAAAGCAACTCTTTAGAGAACGTAAAATCAAATTTTGGCGCACAATCTGTTGAAAATACTAACAATCTTGTAAACACTAATAGCGTTGAAAATGTTGGTTCATCTAGCAATACTCCTATTCAAAAAGATTTTGACTACGCAACCGGCTTAAATACCATGCAAAACACTGGTTTAGATGTTTCTGGTATTAATTCTGGTATTAATAATCCGCAAGCAAAAATTCCTTCTTCAATAAAAAGGGATCCCGTTACTCACTTAAATACTTGCGCAACTTTTGATACTTTTGTTCCTGGAGATTCTAATCGTTTTGCGCGCACAGTTGCTTTAGCTGTTGCAGAAGGCTCTGGAAAAGACTTTAATCCTTTATGTATTTACGGCGGATCTGGTTTAGGTAAAACACATTTGCTTAATGCTATTGGCAATTATGCTCTTGTTAAGGATTCTTCACTTAAGGTTCGTTATATTACAAGCGAGGAATTTACTAACGAATTTATTGAGGCTTTACAAAACACAAGTCAAAATCAGGGTCAAATCGCTAATTTTAATAGGCGCTTCCGCGAAGTTGATGTTCTTTTAATCGATGACATTCAGTTTTTGGGAGGAAAAGAAGCAACTCTGGAACAATTCTTCCATACTTTTAATGCTCTTTATCAAGCAAGTAAAAGAATTGTTATTGCTTCTGATGTTGCTCCTAAAAATCTTAGAGGATTTGAATCAAGACTTATTTCTAGATTTGAGTCTGGCTTAACTGTTGATATTAAGCCGCCTGATTTAGAAACCCGAATAGCCATTCTAAGAATGATGGCATTAATGAATAATTCTAACGTCCCTAGCGATGTTCTAGACCTTATTGCGGAGCGTTTTACAGAGAATATCCGTGAGCTTGAAGGTGCTTTAACTAGAGTTACAGCCGTTGCATCTTTAAGTAATCAACCTGTGAGCAAAGCCTTGGCAGAACAAGCTTTACAAGACTTCTTTGCTTCCGATATTGAAATTCGTCCAACAGATATTATTGGTCAAGTTGCTAAGTACTTCCATATGACTTTTGACGAGATTGTTGGCAGATCTAGAACTAAGAATGTTGCTTTGGCACGTCAAATTGCAATGTATTTAGCTAGAGAAATGACAAGTATGAGTCTTGTTGATATTGGCGAAGTCTTTGGCGGCCGCGATCACACGACTGTTATGCATGCTTATACGCGCATTAGCGGAGAGATGCAAGAAAAGCAGGAAATCTATAACTATGTTATGGAATTAACTGTTCGATTAAAGCAAAATCCTACGAATAAAAAGTAGTTTTACACAAATCTATACAACTCTGTTAATTAAAATAAAAAAAGTTATCCACATAGTTAGTCACAAATGTGGTTAAACCCTGCGAATAAGTGGTGGAAAACGCCGTTAAAAAAGTGAATAAACTGTTTATAAAGTCGCTCAAAATGTGGATTAATGAAAAAATAGCTTCGAATGTGGATAACTCGACTCTTTTTGCACACAATTACTCATAGGTTATCCACATTTTTCTTATGTGGATGATGGCTTTAACAAAGCTTTTCTAGTCACATGTTAACATTTCCACATTGCTTATTACTATTATTACTTTATTTTTGAATAATAATAATATTTTTTATTAACGATTCGCACTTATTTCTAAATTAGATTTTCATTAGCCAATGAGATAGAATAAACACAGTTTTACTGAAATGAGGAAATATGAAAGTTGAAGTTAATTCCGCTTCTTTTGCAGACGCACTATCTTGGACTACTCGCGTTATAGATAATCGTCCAGCAAATCCTATTCTTGCTGGCTTAAAGCTAGAAGCAAAAGACGGAACTTTGCAGCTTTGCGCATTTAACTATCAACTTTCTAGTCGTCATCACGTTGAAGCGGGTGTAGATGAAGCAGGGAGTGTGCTCGTTTTAGGCAGACTACTTGCAGATATAACAAAATCTTTGCCAGCAGAAAAAACATATTTATCTTCTAACGAAACAACTCTTACAATTACTTCTGGAAAGTCAACATTTACTTTGCAACTTATGCCAGAAGGAGAATATCCAGATTTACCAGAAATTCCTTCAAAACTTGGTCAAGTAGATGCTCCTACTTTTGTTCAGGCTGTAAATCAGGCTTCTGTAGCAGTTTCTAGAGAAGAAGATAGGCCAGTTCTAACAGGAATTCATGCTCATTTTGAAGACGATACTGTTACTTTTACAGCTACTGACAGATATCGTCTTGCTCGTTCCACTTTTAAGTGGACTCCAGAACATAGCGATATAAATACTTCAACTCTTATTAAGGGAAGCATTCTTAAAGATATTTCGCGCTCTGTTGACGAACATCAAAATGTTGTTATTAACTTAAACGAGCAAGAACCTTCTATTCTAGGATTTGAAAATTCTGGAAGAGTTAGCACTTCTCAACTTATTGATGGAGAATTTCCTTCTGTAGATCGTCTTTTTGTTGACGAGTATCCTATTCACGCAATTATTAATCGACAAATGCTTATTAACGCAATTAAACGCGTTGCTATTGTTGCAGAAAAAGATGCTCCAATCTACATGTCTTTTGCGGAAGATGAACTCACTCTAAGTGCTGGAAACGACAGTGAATCTAAAGCAAAAGAAATTATTGACATAGATATGGATGGTCAAGATATTATTGTTGCTTTTAATCCTAACTACTTGATTGAAGGATTAAGCGCTATTAGTGAGCCATTTATTCACGCTAAAATCACGTCTGCTGTTAAGCCTGTTGAATTTAACGGTCAACAAGAAGCAGATGGAGATGAATCCATGAATTACAGATATCTTGTTGTTCCAATGCATCCTTAAAACTAATAAATGTAAACGAATAACGTAGCCAAATAAATGTATGTTTCAAAGCTTGCATTAGACCATTTTCGCTCGTGGAGTAGTTGTGTATTCGACTTTTCCCCCAAAATTAATATTCTATTAGGTTCAAACGGTTTAGGTAAAACTAATATTGTTGAATCGTTAGAAGTTATTTCAACGGGAACAAGTCATAGAGTATCTTCTTTAATGCCATTAATAGAGATAAATCATAATTGCGCTACAATACGTGCAAATGTTAAGGATTTTAACAATACTTTCAATAGCAATACTTTAGATAGTTCAAATGATTTAGACGAAACAACATTTGAGCTAAGCATTAATCTAAAGGGTGCTAATAGAGCAAGGATTAATGGTAAAAAATCTCTATATATGAAAGATATAGTTGGCTTAGTTCCTTGTGTTTCTTTTACTCCAAGAGACCAAAATTTGATTGTTTCAGATCCTACTGTTAGAAGAACTTTTATTGATCAAGCTGGAGCATTATTAATACCAAACTATTTGCCTATTTTGCAAGAATATAATCATATTGCAAAGCAGCGTTCTGCACTATTAAAAAGTTTATCTAATAATTATTCACCAAATTCAATGAATAATTACAATACGGTTTCTGATTTAGAAGTATGGACTGCTAAGTTTATTGAAACTGGAATAATTCTTACAAAATTACGCAAACAAATAATAGAGTTACTTAATAATGTTTTTTCAAATATTGTTAAACATCTTTCTAACTCATCTAATTTTGCTTCAATCGAATATAATCCTTCTTTTAGTGAGATTGATTTTAGCGAAAACGATTTTGAAGAAAATAATGATAATTCTATTAGGCTTGCGATTAGTGAGCATTTTCAAAGAATTTATAATGGAGAAGTTGCAAGAGGATACAATCTAATAGGGCCTCATCGAGACGATTTTACTATATTGCTTAATAATTATAATGCAAAAGAATTCGCTTCAAACGGTGAATCTTGGACTCTTGCATTAGCGTTAAAAATGGCTTTATTTAAGTCATTAGAAAAAAAGAATGGGAAAAAACCTATTGTTATTTTAGATGATGTTTTTGCACAATTAGACGAGTTTAGAAGAAAACAAATTTTAGAATTTGCAAAAAATCAAGATCAAGTTTTTATTACTGTTGCGTCTTTAAGTGATATACCAAAAGATAAAAGTGTGTTAGAACACTCGATTATTGATGTGTCTAAAATAGCAAAAGATCAAAATGAAGATGATTCTAAATCTTTAGAAAACAATATTGATATTAATCATAAAATTTTATTGGAAAATATTGTTAATAGTCGTAAAAATAGTGTTGATTATATTGAAAATAACCAAAATAAATCTACTGACTTAGGGGATATTAGATGAAAATTCCCGTAAATAAAATACTAAAATTAGATACAAGAAAGCTTCCAGAACTAATTTTTACGCCTATTAAAAAGAAAGCAATAAAAAAGGTAGTTAACGAGCAGAATGCTTATAAAGCTTTAGAAAGTTTTGGAAAACCTGGTAGAGATCCACAAAATCTTTATTCTTTACTTGCAAATTTTGCTAATCAAAACAATTGGAATGAGCAACTTTCTATAGCAAAAATGCGCGAAGATTGGTGGAAAATAGTTGGAAAAAGCGCATCATTGAATTGTTATATAGACAAAATAAAAGATGGCGTTTTAATTGTTAGAACAAAATCAAATGTTTGGTATACGCAACTTAGCTATTGCAAGCCTATGCTTGAGAAAAAAATATTTGAATATTCTAAGAATATTAATATTAAAGAAGTCAAAATAGTTGGCCCATCTTTGCAAAAAACAGGCAAAAAATCAATAAACAGTAGGTTTAATATTAAGAATCACTAATAATGGCTCTTAATAAAGAGCGGTCATTATGCATGTGTAGAATGTTATGTAATATAGTTAAATCGCTAGAAGACCCTTTTTTGTGCTTTCTAGCGTGTATCGACCTCGTAAATGCCTCTTGGCATGAGGTAATACGGGAAGGGATCTAAAGTGTTAAACACTGAAGATAATTCAATGGAAAATTCTGTTGAAGAACATAAACTAGATGATGCTCAGCTAGATGATTCACTTTCTCCTGAACATTATGATGCTAGTGATCTTCGAGTTCTAGAAGGATTGGAAGCAGTTCGAATTAGGCCAGGTATGTATATTGGTTCAACTGGCCCTAGAGGATTGCATCATCTTGTATACGAGATTGTAGATAATTCAGTTGATGAAGCTTTGGCTGGTTATGCTTCTCACATTGAAGTGACAATTTTGCCAGACAATGCAATAAAAGTTGTGGACGATGGACGTGGTATTCCAGTTGACGAAGTACCAGGCGAAGGTGTTTCTGGTGTTGAAACAGTTATGACTAAGCTTCACGCTGGCGGAAAGTTTGGCGGCGGCGGATACGCTGTTTCTGGCGGCTTGCACGGCGTTGGCATATCTGTTGTTAATGCTCTTTCTACGCGTGTAGAAATCGAAGTTCGTCGTCAAGGATTCCATTGGACTCAAACGTATGTAGATCAGCATCCAACGGCTCCTCTTAAAAAAGGTCAGCCAATGGAAGATGGTGAATCTACGGGAACTTCTGTAACGTTCTGGCCAGATGGCGCAATTTTTGAAACAACTACGTACGATTTTGAAACTTTGCGATCTAGATTCCAGCAAATGGCTTTTCTTAACAAGGGATTGAAGATTTCTCTAACCGATTTGCGTAAACCCGATGAAGCAGGGGATGAAGTCACTGGAGAAAATGAATCAACTAGCGAAGAAAAGCATCAAAGCGTTAGTTACAAGTATGATCACGGAATTAAAGATTACGTTGATTACTTAGTTAAATCTCGTAAAGCTGTTCCAGTAGAGCCAGATGTTATTGATTTTGAGGCAGAAGACCTTGAGATTGGTATTTCTGCAGAAATCGCTATGCAATGGACTGTTGCATATTCGGAAGCGGTGCACACTTTTGCAAATACGATTTCTACTACAGAAGGTGGAACTCACGAAGAAGGATTCCGTGCTGCGCTTACATCTCTTGTAAATCGTTATGCTCGAGAAAAGAACATATTAAAAGAAAAAGATACTAATCTTTCTGGAGACGATGTTCGAGAAGGCTTAACAGCAGTTGTTTCCGTAAAGCTTACAACTCCACAGTTTGAAGGTCAGACTAAAACAAAGCTTGGTAATTCCGAAGCTAAGACTTTTGTTCAGCGAGTTATGACCGAAAAGCTTGGAGATTGGTTCGACGCTCATCCAAGTGAAGCAAAGAACATTATTCAAAAAGCAATTGAAGCATCGCGTGCGCGTCTTGCAGCTAAGAAAGCTCGCGAAAATACTCGTCGCAAGTCGATTTTTGAAACTGCTGGAATGCCAGATAAATTGAAGGATTGCCAGTCTAATAATCCAGAAGAATGCGAGCTGTTTATAGTGGAGGGTGATTCCGCAGGTGGCTCCGCAATTCAAGGACGAGATCCTATTACGCAAGCAATTTTGCCATTGCGCGGTAAGATTTTGAATACTGAGCGCGCATCAATCGACAGAATGATGAAGTCGGAAACTATTGAATCCTTAATCACTGCTGTTGGTGGCGGTTATGGTGAAGATTTTGACTTAAGTAAAGTTAGATATCACAAAGTCATTATTATGGCTGATGCTGATGTTGATGGTGCTCATATTGCTACATTGAATTTAACACTGTTCTTCCGCTATATGCGTCCAATGATTACAGCAGGCTACGTTTACGTTGCAATGCCTCCTCTTTATCGCTTGAAGTGGAGCAAGGGTGCGCATGATTTTGTTTATACGGATGCAGAACGAGACAGAGTTCTTGCAGAAGGTAAAGCTGCAGGCAGACAACTTCCTAAAGGCGAAGGCATTCAGCGATACAAGGGCTTGGGTGAGATGAGCTATCAGGAATTGTGGGAAACAACAATGGACCCTGAGCACAGAATCCTAAAGCAAATTCATATTGAAGATGCTGCTCGAGCTGATGAAACTTTCTCAATGCTTATGGGAGACGAAGTGGAACCTCGTAGGCTCTTTATTCAACGTAATGCTCACGATGCAAGATTTATTGACGCTTAAAAATTGTTAAAAATTGTCAGTAAAAGCATTAAAGCAAATAAACTTAAAGCTAATAAAAAGGAATTACAGTGGTAGACGAAATAAATGCCGCTAATAATAGCGAAGAGCCAGATCAGTTACCTGACGGTTCAATGGAGCCACAAAGCCCGCAAGAAGCAGATAATACGGATTATGGCTTAATGAAGGGTGCTCGCGTAAAGCATATGGATTTGCAACAAGAGATGCGCGAATCCTATCTTGCTTATGCACTTTCTGTTATTGTTGAGCGTGCTTTGCCAGATGTTCGAGATGGTTTAAAGCCAGTGCATCGTCGCGTTATTTACGCAATGTACGATGGCGGATATAGGCCAGATCGCGGATACAACAAGTGCTCTCGTGTTGTTGGCGATGTTATGGGTAAGTATCACCCTCATGGTGATTCTGCTATTTACGACACTTTGGTTCGTATGGCTCAATCCTGGTCAATGAGATACTTGCTTGTTGATGGTCAAGGAAACTTTGGATCCCCAGGTGATGATCCTGCAGCAGCAATGCGTTATACAGAATGCCGTATGGCGCCTCTTGCTATGGAAATGGTTCGAGATATTGACAAAGATACTGTTGATTTCTTGCCAAACTACGATGGAAAAACTCAAGAGCCAACAGTTTTGCCATCTCGTTTCCCAAATCTTTTAGTTAATGGTTCTGCAGGTATTGCTGTTGGTATGGCAACTAATATTCCACCTCACAATATGCGCGAGGTTGCCGATGGCGTACATTGGGCTTTAGATCACCCAGATGCCAGTAATTCCGAGCTTCTAGAAGCATTAATTCAGCGAATTAAAGGGCCTGATTTTCCTACTGGAGCAACAATCTTAGGCCACAAGGGAATTGAGCAAGCGTACCGCACTGGTCGCGGATTAATTACAATGCGCGCTGTTGTTAATACCGAGGAAATTAAGGGACGTATGTGCTTGGTTGTTACTGAGCTTCCATACCAAGTTAATCCTGATCGTTTAGCTGCTTCTATTAGAGAAGCTGTGCGAGACGGTAAGATTCAAGGCATTGCAGATATGCGCGATGAAACGTCTGGCCGTACTGGTCAGCGTTTGGTTCTTGTTCTTAAGCGAGATGCTGTTCCAAAAGTTGTTTTGAACAACTTGTATAAGCATTCGCAATTGCAGCAAACTTTTGGCGCTAACATGCTTGCGCTTGTTGATGGTGTTCCTAGAACTTTGAGCTTGGATGCGTTTATTCGTCATTGGGTAAGTCATCAGCTTGAAGTTATTGATAGGCGTACACGCTACTTAAAGCGCGAGGCAGAAGAGCGAGATCATATTTTGCAAGGCTACTTAAAAGCTTTGGATATGATTGACGAAGTTGTTGCATTAATCAGATCTTCTAAAGATGTTGAAACAGCTCGCACTGGTTTGATGAATTTGCTTGATGTTGATGAAGTTCAAGCAGATGCTATTCTTGCAATGCAACTTCGTAGGCTCGCAGCTTTGGAACGTCAAAAGATTCTCGACGAGCATGAAGAATTAATGCGCAAGATTGAAGATTACAACGATATTCTTGCAAGCCCAGAGCGTCAGCGCAAGATTGTTGGCGATGAGCTTGACGAAATCGTAGCAAAATATGGAGATGAGCGCAGAACTAAGATTCTTCCATTCTCGGGAGAAATGAACGTTGAAGATCTTATTGCCGAAGAAAACGTTGTTGTAACAGTTACTCGCGCAGGCTATATTAAGCGTACAAAAGCAGACGAGTATCGCGCACAACACCGTGGAGGTAAGGGTATTAAGGGCGCAAAGCTTCGTGAAGATGATGTTGTAGATCACTTCTTCTTAACATCTACTCACAATTGGCTTTTGTTCTTCACTAATCGCGGACGTGTTTACCGCATTAAAGCATATGAGCTTCCAGAAGGATCAAGAGATTCTAAAGGTCAGCATGTTGCAAATCTTCTTCAATTTACTCCTGGAGAAACAATTCAAGCGGTATTGTCAATTCAAAATTATGATGTAGCAAAGTATTTGGTTTTGGCAACTCGTTCTGGAAAAGTTAAGAAAACTGCTTTGCAAGAATATGATTCTCCACGACAAGGTGGCTTGATTGCTGTTCGACTAATGGCAAACGAAGAAACTGGGGAGCCAACAGACGAGCTGATTGGTGCAGCTTTGTGCAACCCAGAAGATGACATTATTCTTGTTTCTAAACTTGGTATGAGCCTTAAGTTTAGAGCAGATGATGAGCAACTTCGACCAATGGGCCGTCAAACTGCAGGCGTTCAAGGCATGAGATTTAGAGAAGGCGACGAATTGCTGGATATGGATGTTGTGTCGGTAGATACAAGCAAAGATCTTCTTGTTGTTACAAACGAAGGATTTGCTAAGCGTACAGCTATTGAAGAGTATCGTTTGCAAGGAAGAAACGGCTACGGTGTTAAAGCGGTACAGCTTACAGAAGGCCGCGGTTCTTTGGTTGGTGCTTTGATTGTTGAAGAAACAGATCAAGTAATGGCAATTATGAAGTCTGGTAAAGTGATTCGTTCCGACGTTAACGAAGTTAAGCGCACAGGTAGAACCACTCAAGGAGTGACTTTAGCAAAGCCAGATAAGGGTGATGAAATCATCTCGATTGCTCGAAACGAGGAAAGAGATGATGATGAAACTCAAAATGAAGAATCATCAGAAAAAACTATTGGAAGGAACTTAGATGAGTGAAGATTTTGAAGCATCCAATAGCAAAGTTAGTGGAGAATCTAATACTAGTTCTCCAAGAACAGTAGGTGCAACAGCTACGTCTTCTTCTAATGCGTATAGCGTTAGAAAATCTACTCAACCAAGAGCTAGAAGGATGAGTCTTTCCCTAGTTAGAGTAGATGCTTGGAGTGTTGCAAAAGTAACATTTTTGCTAAGTGTTGCTGGCGGAATAATACAAGTTATTGCAGCGGGATTAGTTTGGCTATTTCTAAACATGATTGGTGTTTTTGATCAAGTAACACAGATTGTTTCATCAACAGGCTTAAATAGCAACGGTTTTAACCTTGCAGACGTTTTTTCTTTGCCAACTGTTTTAAGTGCTGTAATAATTTTTTCTGTTGTAGAAATAGTTATTGCAACATTATTATCTGCAATTGGATCTTTGCTTTATAACGTTGTTGGATCATTAGTTGGTGGAATTCACTTAACTCTTGGTGATGACTAAAGCAAAAGCACTTATAATTAATAATTTAATCTCATAAAATTAATCCCCACTAAACTTTAAGTAGATTAGTGGGGATTAGTTTTTATAAAAATCATTTATAAAAATCATTAAACAAACTATTTTTTATAAGATAGATCTCTAATATCTTCCAAAATTTTAATTATCTTTTCTTCGCGATCTTTGCGTTTTTCTTCATCACTCTTTTCTTTTTCAAATTGTAAGAAAGGAAGACCAATCTCCCTTAACTTATTAATAGGAAGAACAATGCAAAAATAAACAGCTGCAGCAACAATAAGGAAGTTTAAGATTGATCCAATAACTGCACCAAAAGAGATTGTTGCACCATTTATTGTTATTGTTAAAACACCATCAAGATCTGGCTTTCCGCAAATTATTGCTATAAGCGGATTAATAATGTTTTTAACAATCGAAGTAACAACGGAAGTTACGGCGCTGCCCATAACAACACCAACCGCCATGTCGATTACACTACCTCTTGCAATGAATTTTTTGAAACCGTTAAACATAGAAAATCCCTTCTGCTATTTAATATTTGATGTCTATTTGATATCTATATTATTTTAATTTTCTTAATATTTTGTTGTAAATAAAACTATTACTTTTAGATAGATTAAGAATAGACAAAACAAGTATTGGGTACATTATTGCAGAAGTTAAAACATCACTAGGGAAGTGTGCTGCAACAACAAGTCTAGAAATTGCAACAATAGCAACAATAATAATGCTAACGATTAATCCAAGCCTTAAGAAAGACTTATTTGCAATATAAATAATCATAAGAGCCATTGAACAAATAGCTACTGCTGCTGCAGTGTGACCGCTTGGAAAACTTGGATCTGGTGGAACTTTAATTTTTACACCAATAAATGGCCTAGGTCTATGAACTATGAATTTAACAGCAAAAATATAAATCATTGGCAAAAGGCAAGTCGCAAGCTGTATTAGAGTTATGCGCCAATCTCGTTTTATAAAATAAGAAATAACAGCCAAAATAAAAAGTATAACAATGCATGATTTTGTAGAAAAAACTATTGCAAGCAATTTAGAAAGAGCCATTATAAAAGACGGAGAATAGTTGTGGAAAAATGCTACGATTCCTGCTTCAAAAGATCTTTCTGCACTATTAACAAGCAAAAGTTTTCCAATTAAAGGAACTAAAATCGCAAGAAGTATAACAGTAGAACACTTCTTATTATTAGTTATATAGAACTTTATTTTTTCTAAAAATTCGTAAAGCTTATTTTTTTGATTCATAATTAAAGATTACACTTAGAAATATATAATAAACTTGTAATATTAAATTGGTTTATAAGTTTTATTTGTTTATTTTGCATAATTTTGTAAAAATGTAGTATATAAACAAGTATGTAAATAAATTTAGCAAACGCATGTTTGGTATTTAGATGTGATTTGTACACCGTACGAGGTGACGAGTAATATGAGGAAAAGGTAGAAAGGGTTTACAATGAGCGTGCTTGACAGACTTGAGAAGAGCGTTGAAGGTGCAATGAATGGAGTCTTCGCAAAATTCGGGTCTAAAGACTTGCAACCTGTTGATCTTTCTAGTGCATTAGAGCGAGAAATTGATAACCAGTCTATGCCAATTGATCGCGATCGTACGGTTGCACCAAATGAGTATCACTTTAAGCTTAGTACTCCAGACTTTGATCAGCTTGGTAGTGAAGCTTTAGCAAATGAGCTTGCGGATAATCTTACACAGTATGCAAAAAGTCAGCATTATGCTTTTGTTGGCCCAGTTGCAGTTATTTTTGAAGAAGATACCGATCTTACAAAAGGTAATTTCAATTTAACTTCTGATTCTGTTCCAGGAAACGCTGTTCCTGTAACAACGCAAGAGCAGTCAGAAAATCATCCAATGCTGGAGATTAATGGGAATAGGTATTTGTTAACAAAAGATCGCACAATATTAGGCAGAGGTTCTGGTTGCGATATTGTTATTGATGATCCTGGAATTTCTCGTAGACATCTTGGAATAGACGTTACACCAGATGGTGTTATTGCTAGGGATCTTGGATCCACTAATGGTACTTATGTTGAAGGTCATCAAACTCCAGCAGCAACGCTATTAGATGGAAACACTATTACTATTGGGCGCACCCGTATTCTTTATTGGGCTTCGGATCAAGATCAGGAGTAGTAGACGAATACGTAAAGAGATACGAGTACACGCATGATATTAACCGAGTTGACTTTTGCTATACTTAAGTACAGTTTTTTAGTACTTTTGTGGGTATTCGTATGGTTTGCTGTTCAATCTTTACGAAAAGATATTGAAATTTTTAGTCCTAAAAAGTCTAAAGCTTGGAAGAATAAGTCTCATCGCAGACCAAATCCTTCTAATGATGAATCTTTAAGAAATAACAATATTGCTTCTGCTAATTTAGAGAAGAATAATCAAGCTGAAATGCCAACTTTGCTTGTTATTATTGATGGTCCTTTAGCTGGTTCGTCATTCCCGTTGGAGCCTTCTGGCGTAACTCTTGGAAGATCTGCAAACAATACGGTTGTTCTAAATGACGAGTTTGTTTCTTCTCATCACGCGCGCGTGTATTTTAATCAATCTGTAAATTCTTGGGTTCTTGAAGATTTAGGTAGCACTAACGGAACTATGATAGGTCATAGTAGAGTTAATGAACCTGTTGTTTTGCCTCCGCGCAAGCCTGTGCGAATCGGAGCAACAATGTTTGAATTGAGGTAAGTAAATGGCGCAATTCGATTCAAACATTGAAGATAAAACAAGTAATCAAAAGCAGCAAGATCAAGTTGATTCTGCAAGTAATAACGTTTCAAGTAGTGACGTTGCAAATGTTGTAAGTAGTGAGTCTGCAAATAGCAGCGATACAAATAATAATCCAGTAAATAATGCTGTAAAAAGTGAAGAACAAAACTTAAATAAGGCCTATTTTATAGACAAAGCGTTGTTTATGTATTCAACAGCTGTTAGCGACGTTGGTACTGTTAGAAGCAATAATCAAGATTCTGCGTTTGCTGGAGAAAGATTGGCCGCTATTTGCGATGGTATGGGCGGTCATGCTGGAGGAGATACTGCTTCTACAATCGCAATTAGGTCTTTAGCGCACATTGAGCAAGATTCAAGGCCAAATGATGTAAAAGCTGTTTCTTCAATGATGGAAACCTCGATTATGGCTGCTCACGACGCAATTGTTGGCAAAGCCAAAAGAGAGCGCAGACTTGCTGGAATGGGAACAACAGTAACAGCCGTATCTCTTGTAAATGGTTACTGGGTTCTTGCACATTTGGGTGATTCTAGAGCGTACTTGTTGCGAGATAATCATCTTATAAGAATGACTTGCGACCATAGTTACGTTCAACATTTAATAGACACGGGTCACATTACGCCAGAAGAAGCAAGAAATCATCCGCAGCGAAATGTTGTTATGCGCGTTTTAGGTGATTTTGATATTGACCCAAGGCCAGATATTGCTATTAGGCAGGCACACCCTTCTGATCGTTGGCTTTTGTGCTCGGATGGTGTGTGTGGAGTGTTAGAAGATTCCACAATTCAAGAAGTTATGAGCACTGTATCTAATCAAGAAGAGTGTGCTCAAAAACTTGTTTCTATGGCACTTAAAGCAGGAAGCACAGATAATGCGACTGCTGTTATAGCGGATGCAACTTTGGCACTAGACGCAGATGCTTTTGACTTGCCTCACCAAACTCCATTAATTGGCGGTGCTGCAAGCAAAGATTTAGAGTCTATAGCAGATATTGTTAATAAGGCTGTTTCTTCTACGCCACCATTGCGTGAAGGTAAGGATTCTCCTGCTCAAAGAGCTGCTGCTCTTATACAAACAGACGCAAAATCGGCGGAAAAAGATGAGAAAATTGCAGAAACCACTCGTCTTGTGCAGCCTTCGCATTTAAGAAATGAAGAGGAGCTAAGGTCTACAGACACAAACGAGATTCCTATTGTAAAAAAGAAGAACGGTAGAATATCAACAGATCCTAGGGATCCAGATGTTCAGCGTGCTGTTAAAAGAGAACAAGCAGAAGCACACAAAGCAAATAGAATTAGAAGAAGATGGATGAGAATAGGTGTTGCTTTTGCAACGCTTGTTGTGTGTGCGATTGTTGCTTGTGGAGCTTATCTTGTTTATTCTTGGACTCAAAAGCAATACTACATTGGCAAGGGAAACGGCAAAGTAGTTATTTACCAAGGTGTTCCTACTAACATATTTGGATTAGAGCTTTCACACCAGATTGAAGAAACAAATATTAGAGTTAAGAATTTAGATAAGTCTTGGCAAGATCAGCTTGATGAAGGTATTAGTTTTAGCAGCCTTAAAGAAGCAAGAGGTCATGCAAGGCTAATTGGAAGAGAAATGCGCGCTCGAGAAAGCGAGAAGCGTGGTAATAAGCCAAAAAGTATTATTTCTAATTCAGATAATAAAGACGGAAATAATAGTGGAGTTGTAGATTCAAGCAATGATTCAGGAGGTAAAACCTCGTGAACATGTTTAGTATGCGCATTAAGCAAATATCTTTGTTGCTGTTTTCTGTAATTATATCTTCAATAGCATTTTTACAAATGTTTCTAAGGATTGATGGATTCGTTCCAGCAAACTATGTTGGTATGCTTGTTTTAACAACGGCGTTATACCTTGTTTTGTGGGGCGTTTTGATTGTAAAAAAGCCTTATTCTAGTCAGGTAATACTCCCTTGTATTCTTCTTCTTACAGCTATTGGAACTGTTATGATTGCAAGAATAGATAAACAGCACAACACTAATGTTGCTATGAAACAGCTTATTTGGGTTTGTGTTGCTCTTGTATTATCCATAATTTTTGTGATGGTTCTAGAAGATTATAGGATTCTTAGAAGATTCTCGTACGTTAGCATGGTGATTGGTCTTGTTCTCCTTTTATCTCCAATGCTTCCAATAATCGGTAAGGAAATTGGCGGAGCGAGAATTTGGATTGGTTTTGGAAACCACACTATTCAGCCAGGAGAATTTGCAAAACTATTCTTAGCTTTCTTCTTTGCAGCATACTTGTTTGATCATAGAGACAGACTTGCAGTTGGTGGAACAAAGATTTTTGGAATTCATCTTCCACGATTCAAAGATATGGGTCCTATAGCGCTTGTTTGGGCTGCTTCTATGTGTGTGCTTGTTGTGCAACACGATTTAGGAACATCATTAATGTTCTTTGCAATGTTTGTTTCTATGCTTTACGTTGCAACTGGAAGAAAAGGCTGGCTTGCAATAGGCTTTATAGCATTTATAATTGGATGTTTAGTTGCTGTTAAGCTTTTTGCACACGTTCAATACAGAGTTGACGCTTGGCTTAACCCATACGACCCAGTTATTTACAACAGATTCCCAGGCGGGTCTGCTCAAATTGTTACTGGATTATTCGGCCTTGCTGCAGGAGGTATAACTGGAACAGGATTAGGCCAAGGTCATCCTTCTTTAACGCCACTTGCTAATTCCGATTTTATTTACGCTTCGGTTGGGGAAGAATTAGGATTAACTGGTTTGTTTATAGTCTTAATTCTTTACATGATTATTATTGCGTCGGGCATGATTACTGCTATGAAGATTAAAGACGGTTTTGGAAAGCTTCTTGCATCTGGTCTTGTTTTTACAATGGCGTTCCAAGTATTTACTGTTGTTGGCGGAATCACGCTTGTTATTCCACTTACTGGTTTAACAATGCCTTATATGGCAGCTGGCGGGTCTTCTCTAGTTGCTAACTATTTGCTTGCATCTATTTTGATTGTTATATCTAATGCTGCTAATAAGCCAGAGGCTGCTATATCGTCTGATACTTTCCAATACGAAGCTTTAGCTGCTCTTAGGGAAAGAGAGCTTAAGCAAAGAGAAAATAAGTCCTCTAATCTTAACTCCTCTAATCTTAAAGAAGATGGGGGTGAATCTTATGAATAAATGTTTGAAGCAGCTTTTTAGTGCAGTAATTGTGTTGTTTGTTGTTTTATGTATTTCTAGCACGTATATAACATCTATAAAAGCAAACGAATTAAATTCTGATCCTAGAAATAGGCGCGCGCTATATCACGAATTTGGCGCTCCAAGAGGAGCAATTCTTGCATCCGATGGAACTGTTTTAGCGAAATCAGATCCATCTAAAGATGCATTCGTGTATCAAAGGTCATATTTTAACGGCCCTGCTTATGCTCCAATAACGGGTTATTATTCAATAAGTCAAAGAGCAGATAGAGGAATAGAGGCTTCTAGAAATCAGCTTTTAAGTGGAGAATCCGACGCGCTATTCCTTCAAAAGTTTAAGTCTCTATTTACAGGAGCAGAAAACAGAGGTGCTTCTATAGAAACATCTATTAACACTAAGCTTCAAACTCTTGCATACAATCTGCTAAAAGACAAGAATGGCGCTTTAGTTGCAATAGAGCCAAAAACTGGAAGAATACTAGCAATGGTTAGTACGCCTAGCTACGATCCTTCTTCTCTTGCATCTCACAATGTTTCTTTAGTAAACAGAGCATATAAGGATCTTATATCTAACATATATAATCCAATGCTAAATCATTCAATATCTGAACTTTATGCTCCTGGTTCTACTTTCAAAACGGTTGTTGCGGCAACTGCGCTAGAAACTGGAAAATATGATTTAAATACTTCGATTCCAGCTGGATCTTCGTACACTCTTCCAGGAACGCAAACTCATCTTACAAATGTTGTTCCAAGCGCTAGCGGATTGAATGGTCAAATATCTTTTGAAGATGCTCTAGCTTATTCTTCAAATACTGCATTTGCACAACTAGGAGTTTCTTTAGGAGCAGATGCGATTGTTAAGCAGGCTAAAAAGTTTGGATTATTTAGCTCATTTACTTTAGACGGATCTGATTCAACAGGATTCCCAATGAGGGTTGTTGCGTCTTTGCTTAATCAAAAGCCTACGCAAGATAAACTTGCTCTTCAGTCAATTGGTCAGGGAGATGCTAGGGTTACTCCTCTTCAAAATGCTATGATTGCAGCTGCTATTGCAAATAATGGAACACTTATGAAGCCAACGCTTGTTGATTGCGTAAGGTCTAGTGACTTGTCTGTTATTTCTCAAACAACGCCTACCGTTATGAGTCAAGCTTTAAGCGCACAAAGTGCTGCAAAACTCAATGCTATGATGCAAAGTGTAGTTGTAAAAAGTAATCAAAATCTTTCTTTGCCAAATGTTGCTGTTGCAGCAAAATCGGGAACAGCACAAATTGGGTTTAGAAATCAAGCTATTAATGGGTGGGTTATTGGATTTGCTCCTGCACAAGATCCTAAAATAGCTGTAGCAGTTGTTATTCACAACGCTAGTACGTATGGAACGCTTACAGCAGGGCCAATTATGAGACAGGTGATGAAGGAGGCGCTTAAGCAATGAAACTTGTTGAAGGACAGTTAGTTCATCATCGATACAGACTAGATAGAAGACTTGCACAAGGAGGCATGGGGGAAGTCTGGAAGGGCTTTGATATACAGCTCGGCAGGATTGTTGCCGTTAAAGCGCTTAGAACCGATACAAGCAATGTTGAAGCTAAATTACGCAGACTTAGAGCAGAAGCGCATAATTCAGCCAATCTTGCTCACCCAAATATTGCAGCGTTGTTTGACTACTACGAGCATGATGGCATTGGCTTTTTGATTATGGAGTATGTTCCCAGCAAGTCTTTAGCAGACTTATATCATAAAGAAAAAACTGTTGAGCCAACGCGATTGCTGCCTATACTTATTCAAACTGCAAGAGGTCTTTTTGTTGCACATTCTCACGGTGTTATTCATAGAGATGTTAAGCCAGCAAATATTATGGTTTCCGAAACGGGAAGCGTAAAGATAACAGATTTTGGTGTTTCGTACTCTAGCGACCAAGAGCAGATTACTCAAGATGGAATGGTTGTTGGAACAGCTCAATACATTTCCCCAGAGCAAGCTCAAGGAGAGCAGGCAACTGCACAATCCGATATTTATTCTCTTGGAGTTGTTGCATACGAAGGACTTTGTGGGCATAGGCCATTTACTGGAACTACGCCTGTAGATATTGCAGCCGCACACGTTAATGACCCTGTTCCACCTCTTCCAGATAGTGTTGACCTTCAATTAAGACAGTTTGTAATGTCAATGCTTTCTAAGAATCCAAAAGATAGACCTAAAGATGCTCTTGTTGTTTCAAAAGTGCTTGCAAAAATTGAAAGAAGACTTTTGGATCAGCAAACAGCGTTTAACAATAAAAACACAATAGATTCTTCCAATGCTCAGCGCATTAAACGCAGCGTTAGAAGTGTTCCAAAAACACAAGTTAATATTATTAACATTTTGAATAATAACGACCGCAAGGAGCAGCAATGAGTAACACAATGCCTACCTCATTAGCGAATGGACGGTACCAATTAGGTGAATTGATTGGCCGCGGTGGAATGGCCGAAGTGCGAGTCGCAGAAGATAAGCGCTTGGGTCGTACCGTTGCTGTTAAAATCATGCGTTCTGATTTGGCAAATGACGAAATCTTTTTGTCTCGTTTCCGCCGAGAAGCACATTCTATTGCGCAAATGAATAATCCAAACATAGTGAATATCTATGATTCTGGAGAAGAGTCTGTTGTAGACGACAATGGCGTAGAAGAGCATTTGCCGTATCTTGTTATGGAATACGTTAAAGGAAAAACGCTTCGCGATATTCTTAAGATGAATGGTGCTTTAAGTCAAAGAGATTCCGAACAAGTTATGCTTGGAGTTTTGAATGCCTTGGAGTATTCGCATAGAATGGGCGTGATTCACCGAGATATTAAGCCTGGAAACATTATGATTTCCGAGCAGGGCATTGTTAAGGTTATGGATTTTGGAATCGCAAGAGCGTTAGACGATTCTGCAACGACAATGACACAATCGCAAGGTGTTGTTGGAACCGCGCAATATTTGTCTCCAGAGCAAGCCCGTGGAGAACAGGTGGATATGAGATCCGACTTGTATTCTGCAGGATGCGTATTATATGAGATGCTAACTGGAAGGCCGCCTTTTACTGGCGATTCTGCAGTTGCAATCGCATATCAGCATGTTTCAGAAGTTGCAACTCCTCTAAGTACGCTTGTTCCAGGTCTTCCTTCAATGTGGGATAAGATTTGCGCAAAAGCAATGGCAAAAGATAGGCAGAATAGGTACGCAACGGCTGCTGAATTTAAGAACGACATATTAGCGTTTATGAACGGCGGTGTTCCTGTTGCAGCAGCATTTAATCCGCTAACAGATTTAGCTAATATGCGCGCAAGAAAGCAGGCAGAGCAGAATGCTGCAACTCAAGCTATTGGAGCGGCAGACACTGCCTCTACTCAAAGTTTTGGCGCGATTACAGGCCAGTTTGATGCGTATCCAAATACGGGCTACAACACAAGAGCCGCTCAGCGCGCTGCAAATCAAGCAAAAAGAAGTAAGCGCATTGTTATTGCTTCTGTTGTGTCTGCGATTGTTTGCGCGATTGTTGTTGGCGGAATTCTATTTATGCTAAATCGCAGTAAGCTAGCTGGAGATATTGTTGTTCCAACGTTTAGCGAAACTACAACTCAAGATGCTGCTAAAGAAAAACTTCGCGCGCTTGGTCTTATTCCAGATATTTTGGAAGACGATAAGTCTACTAAGCCAGAAGGTACTTTTACCAAGCAATCTCCTAAAGGTGGAGAGAAGGTTGCGTCTGGGTCTAGAGTTAGCGTTTGGTTCTCTATTGGTCCTCAATCAACTAAGGTTCCAGATGTTACTGGAAAATCGCAAGAAGCCGCTAGAAAAGCTCTTGAGCGCGCAGGATTTAAGATTTCTAACGTTAGAGTGGAAGATAGTACAGACGTTAAAAAGAATCACGTTACTAGAACTGACCCAGTTGCAGATTCGTTTGCCGATAAAGGTTCAATGGTAACTTTGTACATTTCTTCTGGCTTAACTAAGGTTCCAGATGGAATGGTTGGGCAGTCCAAAGATATTGTTGCTGGAGAATTGCAAAATCTTGGATTTACTGTTAATACCGTAGAAGAAGAATCCGACACTGTTGCAGAAGGAATGGTTACTAAAATGAATCCGTCTTCTGGAGTTGCTGTAAAACCTCATAGCGCTATAACTGTGTATGTTTCTAAAGGAAAACCTAAGGTAGAAGTTCCTCATGTTGCTCTTGGAACATCAACGTTAAAGCAAGCTAAGCAAATACTAGAAGCAAAGGGCTTTAAGGTTGTTGCTGATGGCTCCGCTACAGATGACGATATTGTTGATAGTATGTCGGAAAAGGAAGGGTCTAAGATAGATAAAGGCTCTACAATAACGCTTACTGTAAAAACTCCCCAGCCTTCTGTAGACACCACTACAAAGCCTGGAAGAACTTCAACATCTGGCTCATCTTCTGCAACAACAAGCAATAGTGATAAATAACAAGAAGCCGCCTATCTTGCCGTTGTTTTAACGGTGCTAGGCGGCATTTGTATTTAACTTGTAAGCTATTTAACTTGTAAGCTACTAAGATTAATAGGTTTGTGTTTTAATAAGCTGTTTTAATAAGCTAGCAAACCAATGATTTATAAGCTGCTTGTAATCTAATAAGCTAGAAAACTAATTAGGCAAGTAAACTGTAAACTAATAGATTCCTAGCTTATTAGTAGCGATTTAATAAATCGTTGTTGTGTATGCAGACATTTCTCTTAAGAATGGAATTGTTGCCGAAGCAAACGGATATATCCATTGCATAAGAATTGCAATTGCTGTTACGTAGATTAGTGCACAAAGAACTAATCTTATTGGCAAAATACCAGGCTGCAAGCGCATAAGTCCGCCAAAAATGCTAAATTCTGGCTTTGGCTTTAATCCAGCTCGAATTTGACGTCTTAGAGGCCACTGCCAAGCTATAGCTGCTGCAGCGAAGATAATAATGTACGCAACCATAGCAATAAGCATAATTGGCACAAGTGAATCTAGCTTAGAAGCCAAGGACTGCTGTTCGTTGTTTACAAACTTAACTTGACCGTTTGCATCTACCGTAGAAAGCTCTTTAGGAATACCGTCGGAAACCTTAGCCCAATAATCAAACTCGCCAAAGCTAATAAAGCGGAACTCAGGAGTTGAATATTTTGGCTCACAAGTAACAAGCGTAATCATGCGCTTTTTAGGATTCTTGCTGTGATTTATTGGGTCTTGATCAAGAACTTCACTTTGATCTGGTCTAACAATCTTGTGAGTAACGTACTTATAAACGAACCAATAATCTTTTGTACGAATAATAATAGGATCGCCCTTTTGGAATCGGTCAACGTCTGCTAAAGGCTGACCGTAACCATTTCGGTGACCACTAATAGCCAAGTTTCCAATTTCTCCTGGCATTTCTGTTTTAGGGAAGTGTGCAAGTCCTCGCCTATTTAATATTTCTAGGCTAACGCCTTCAACAATATTGCGCTCCCATTGATCGCCAAACCTAGGAATGTATGCTCGAGCAACAAGTTCTCCATACTTTACTTTTTGCAATTTAGGAGGATCGTCTACTTGAGGAAGAGCAATCTTGGTTTTTTTACCAGCAGCAGGATTCTTCCACGAAACAGCCTCTCTGGTTTCAAACTGTACATGCTCGGATTGAGCGCCCGTCCACCACATTTGCCAGACAATGTACAATGCGCAAACAACTGCAAAAGCTATAAGAAGTTCTCCAACAACGCCAGCTATTGTCCAAAGTGCGCTAGCCTTTGTTGCTTTGGCTTCGCTACGTTCGTGCTTGTAGTTAGAACGCTTCATTTTACTCCTTTATTGTTTGGTGGAATGGTGTTGGGGAATATTGTCAATAATATCTGCATCTTTTGGAACCGATGCAAACCTTAGAGGCTGCAATAATGCAGACGACTCTAAGAACTTTAGGTTCCCCCTTTTTTCCACTTTCCATCCCAGCCCAAAAGTACTGACATAGTCTTTATATGTTTGAATTGCTGGAGAATTATCCAACGATTCTATCATGTCTTCTATTGAGCCAATAGCAGATATTCTATACGGTGGCGAGTACTGATGGCCTTGCAACATAAGCACATTTCCAATACAAACAACAGCTGAATTAAACAAGATTCTTTGACCCTGAATTGTTATAGCCTCCGCTCCGCCTTTCCATAGGGCATTTACAACGGCTTCTATATCTTGTTGGTGGATTACATAGTCATTTATGTTTGCGGAGCTTCCAGACCCGTTTACGGCCGTTTTCCAAAGTGGCGAATCGTTTAGCGTTACAGTAATTCCTGGTCCTTGTATTGCTGGAAGTATTGTGCTTGCGCCAGTATCGTCGGAAGAATCAGACCCGCTTGCGCTGCTTGTTAACGTTTTGTTTAGAAGATTAACTTTAGAATCTAACTCTTTAACCTCTTCTCTCAAAGATTTTGCTCTTTGAGAATTTCTTTCCACCATTTGCCCCGTATCGGAAGTTACAAATGCAGTACGATTTATGCGCAAATTAGTAACGAATAAGTAACCAGTAAAACAAATTGCTAGGGCAACGGCAACGCTTCCTAACAGCGATTTTCTAGCGCCGTGTTTACCTGTTTGTTTTGCCATATTACCCATTCTTCTTCTTGCGTTCGAGTGTAACTATTATTATAGCGTGTAGCCGATTGATTGGAGTGTTACTGTTATGGCTGACGAAGAATTGAATAAATTGAATACCACTTCATCTGCCGATGTGGATGAATCTCAAAACTCTTCTAAAGAAGACTTGTATGGTGTTCCTATGGAACAGGTTGAAGCTGTTTTGAACGCAACTGCCGATAAAGAGTCGTTGTCTCCGCAAATACAGCGCATGATGAAGCGTCAAGAAGAAAATACTCGCAGAGTTGAAGAGTCCATTAAGGGCACTAAAGCTAATGCTGGATGGTTTGTTCCACTATTTTGCACGCTTATGATTGTTGGCTTGTTCTGGGCTGTTATTTATTACTTGAATCCTGCTTTGCCAATTCCAGGAATTGGAGCGTTTAATCTTTTGATTGCAGCATGCTTGGTTATGGCTGGGTTCTTAATGACAATGTGCTGGAGATAGTTTGTATATAGCTTGATAGCTTTATATAGCTTGTAGATAATATTTGATTTTGGCTGCATGTAATAAGCGTGCAGCCATTTTTATATGCGTGCTTTGTGTGTTTATTACTCCGCTTTGCTTGCACAAATAAGAACATGATTATTTTTAGAATCGGTAGTTGCAATAATCCTAGTGTTTCCACCGTCTTTTAACTTAAGCCTTTTCTTTAAGTCGTTTACGCTTAGTGGAAAATTGTATGTTGCAATATTTGCGTAAGTTATTTTAGAAAGAGCTTTACTGATTTCTTTTTTGTTTAAGCTGCAAATATTATTTATTTTCCAAATGTTTCCAGGAAAATCTGATTTATATTCGCAAGATATAAAAACGTGGCTGTTGCTTGCGATTTGAAACACGTTGTATTTAGAGCTTAAAATCTTAAAACATCCCGACTTCATAATTGAAGAATTTGGCTCATAGGCATATTTAGCGCAGTTTTTCCAATCTCTTATTGAATCATTTGAGTTTTGCTCGCTTTTTATGTGTGATTCTTGCGATTCTTGCGTCTCTTGCGCTTCTTCTACTTTATTTAAGTCTGGATTGTATTTTGCGTTAAAAACGGTTACTGAATCGTTGTTTGCGCAATAAACTTCAATATGCGAATGCATGTTTGAGTCTAATACTAAAAGCAGCTCTTTGCACTCGTTATTGTGTGAAACAATGTGTACTTGACTAACGTTTCCACAAAAGTCGCAAACAGCTTTTCTCCAATCAAGCATTGGAGATAGTTTAATAATCACAAATTTTGCTACTTGCAGCATGCGTTGTTTTAGCTCTAAAACATTAGGTGTGCAATCTTTAATCGCGTACGTTCTAGCTCCACTTTTATCTCGTCTTGCTGGGTCAATATAAATAATCGTTGCGTAGTCTACTTTTTCTAGCACTTCTACGCTTGTTGAGTTTACGCATTGAACATTGTTTAAGCGCATAACAGTCATATTGTGCTGGCTTATGGCCGATAGTTCTTCTTGAGTTTCTACGCAAATGGCTTTGCAAAACTCTTGGCTCATAATTGCGCAATCTACTCCAAATCCGCCAGTTAAGTCGATTAGAGTTGTTTTGCACTTATCAATATTGTTGTTTTTTATAAGACGATTTGCGATGCGTGCTTTATATTGCGCGGTTGCTTGCGACGAGCACTGTTCCATAGAAATATGTGATGGGTAAATAACTTGATTGTTTTTATACCACATTGGCAGTTTTGTTTTTGCAATCTGCTTTCCGCTTATTTGATTAACAGCAAAAGCAACATTCACGTTTGGGTTATTAGACGCTTTTAGTGCAGCTTCTTTTGGGTTTGTGTTTTGATTTTGAAGAATAAAATCAATAGTTTGCTGATTTTGATCTTGTAGTTGTTTTGTGTGAATGTTGTTAGATTGCATAATTCTATTTTTAATTAAGGTTTAGAGAAAGTCACAATTTTCCAAAAATGTGGATAACTTTTATACACTTGTTAACATGGCTAAAAATGCAGAGTTATCAACGATTGTGTATAACAATGTGGATAACTTATTTAGATATACCCATGTTATACCCAGGTTATGCACATTTATGTCCACAATTGTGGAGAACTACACGCGTGTAATTTAACGCTATTTATTGCAAACAGAATGCGCTTATTGCCAGAAGAACAATAAGTATTAGTAAAGAGTAAACAGCAAATCGCTCATTAAAAGATGCTTTTTTAAGAAGAGGATTATTAGTGCCAAGTAAAGCAGACAGAACTATTCCAGTAACAATTCCACCAATATGAGCTTGCCAAGCAATATTTTGAACCAAAAGAGGCATTGCAAGCGTTAGGCCAATCCAAATTAAAGTTCCATTAACACTTTCGCCAAGTCGCCATTGCGCAACCAAAAGAGCGCCAATAAGACCCATAATCGCTCCCGAAGCCCCATAAGCTGCAATCACCCAGTCTTGTGTAAGCTTTGAGTAAAGTAGAGTTGCAACGCATCCACCAAGCCCACTAATAGCGTATAAGAAAAAGAACTTCCATTTACCAAAGAATCTCTCAAGCTCTACGCCAAGCGAATACAAGCAAATCATGTTAAAAAGAATGTGCGTAAGTTCTGGCGCGTGAACAAACATAGACGTAAACCAAGTCCAGCTTGCTTTTGTAATCAAAAATGGCGCAAAAGCAGTATTTTCAACAAATAGTTGATATGCGCTTGGCAAAAAAGTGTGAAGAATCATCTCAATAATCCACACAAACACGCAAATGTAGATAATTGAATACGTTGCGGTTTTGCAATTAGTTTTAAAGCGCTTAACAATAGTGTTTATGTCAAAATTGTTCATAAAATAACATTATCTAATTGCATACACAAATTTGCATACATAAGTAGCAACCATAATGGTCATTAAAAATGTTTTGTAAGATTTATGGTGTTTTGTGCATAAAAATATAATAAAAAGATGCAAGTGTTAAAAAAAATCACTATTATAGTGAATACACGAGTAAACTCGATACAAACGTTGACTTGGACGAGCAGGTCAGCTTAACGAAAGGAGCCATCATGGAGAACAGGTCCTCTGGCGGTTGGAAGTTCTTTGCACTGCTCTTTGGAGCACTGCTCGCAGGTATTGCAGCATTGTATGTTTACAAGCAGCATAATCCTGATTACGATCCATGGGAGCAGCCATGGGAGAACAGCTCTTCGCCAATTAACATAGGCGCAGAAAAAGAAGATAAGGAAGAATCTGAAGCAGCTAAGGCAGTTGAGGCTTAGTTAGAATTAAAATTCTTATACTCAAATCTTTAGCTATATAAGGTGTGAAGTATTGCACTCGTAGTGCATAGCTTCACACCTTATTTTTATTTTGATAGTCGTTTTTTAGTCATTTTTATAAATAAAAAAGCTGTGACCAACAAACGCTAGTCACAGCTTTTATTAAAGCAATATTAAAATGCTTTTACATAATTATTCGGCAATTGGAAGAGCGCCAGTGTGCCAAATGCGATCGAGGTAATCTTCGATAGAGCGATCAGAAGAGAAGTAACCAGAGTTGGCTACGTTCAACACAGCCATGCGTGCCCACTTCATAGGATCGCGGTAAGTTTCCTCAATTTGAGCTTGAATATCCATGTAAGAGCTAAAGTCAGCCATTGCCATGAAGTAATCGTGAGTAAGCCAATCGTTGACGAGTGGCTCATACACGCTCTTGTCGCCGTTGGAGAATGTACCGTCAGCAACCATGTCTACAGCTGTCTTCAAGCGAGGATCGGACTCGTAGTACTTGCGGGAGCCGCCGTGATCGTAGCCTTCAGCGTAGAGCTTCTCAACCTCGTCAACAGTCATGCCGAAGAGGAAGAAGTTCTCAGCGCCAACGCGTTCACGAATCTCAACGTTTGCACCGTCGAGAGTACCAACAGTCAAAGCGCCGTTCAAAGCGAACTTCATGTTACCAGTGCCAGATGCTTCCTTACCAGCTTGAGAAATCTGCTCATCCAAATCGGTTGCAGGAATCAAGTTCATAGCAAGTTCAATGTTGTAGTTCTCTGGGAAGAACACTGCAAGCTTGCCCTTGCATGCTGGATCGTTGTTTACAACGCGAGCAACATTGTTGATGAGCTGAATAGTAAGCTTTGCCATAGCATAGCCTGGAGCGGACTTAGCGCCGAAGAACACGGTGCGTGGAAGCATCTTGTCTACGTCGATTGTGCCATTCTTGATTCCAGCGTATGTGGAGATAACCTGGAGGATCTTCATGGACTGGCGCTTGTACTCGTGCAAACGCTTAACAATGGTGTTAAACATAGTGTCTGGGTTGATTTCAAAGCCATACTTGTGCTTTGCAAAATCAACGAAGGCAAGCTTGTTCTCCTGCTTGACTTTAGCGAACTTCTTCACGAAGGATGGATCGTCAGCCAATGGCTTCAAACCTTCAAGAAGCTCCAAATCACCCTGCCATGCGTCGGTGCCCAAGCCCTCAGTAATAAGAGCAGACATGCGTGGGTTGCTCAAACGCACAAAGCGACGAGGAGTTACGCCGTTAGTAACATTCTTGAACTTATCTGGGTAAACGCTGGAGAAGTCCTTTAATGTAACATCCTTCAACAACTCAGAGTGAAGCTCAGCAACGCCATTAACGTAAGAGCCGCCGTAGGTAGCCAAGTAAGCCATGCGAACTACAGCACCTTCGCCATTTTCGTCGGCGTCGGTAGCAATGCGCATACGCTCAACCTGATCTTCGGAAACACCCTTGCTGCGAAGCTCGTTGCGGAATTGCTCGCTAATGCCCTGAATAATCTCAAGGTGGCGTGGCAAAAGTTCGCCAATAAGCTTGGCTGGCCAAACTTCCAAAGCTTCTGGAAGAAGCGTGTGGCAAGTGTAGTTGAATGTCTTAGTAGTAATGCCCCAAGCGGTGTTCCAATCGTAGCCGTACTCGTCCATAAGAACGCGCATAAGCTCTGGAATACCAATAACTGGGTGAGTATCGTTCAACTGGAAGTTGATCTTGCTTGGGAAGGTTGTAAGATCTGGCTTATCTTGACCAGGATAGAACACGCGAATAGCGTCGTGAATAGAAGCAGCTACGAAGAAGTATTGCTGCTCAAGACGCAAAGCCTTGCCCTGTGGAGTGGAATCTTCTGGATAAAGAATCTTAGAAATGTTTTCTGCTTCAACCTGTGGCTTAACAGCATCCAAGTACTCAGACTTGTTGAAGGTGAGCAAATCAAATTCGTCGTAAGACTTAGAAGTCCACAAGCGAAGAGTGTTTACGCGACCAGAGTTGTAGCCTGGAACCATGTAGTCAACTGGTACTGCGCGAACAGCCCATGCTGGCTTCCAAACGCGCTTGCCGTTTTCTTCAACAACTTCGCCGCCGAAGTTAACGCGCTGATCTCTGCCGTAGTCAACGTGACCCCATGGCTCTTCGTTGCTAAGCCAGTAATCAGGGGTTTCTACCTGCTTGCCCTGCTCGTCGAAGCGCTGCTTAAAAATGCCGTAACGATATTGGATGCCGTAGCCGAATGCTGGAACGCCGATAGAGGCGAGCGAGTCAATAAAGCAGGCTGCGAGACGACCCAAACCGCCGTTACCTAAACCTGGCTCATACTCAGCATCGATAACATCTTTTGGCTCAAAACCAAGCTTTGTAACAGCCTTGTTGAACTGATCGGTAAGGCCAGCGTTAAGCAAAGCATTTTCAAGCTGCTTGCCCATTAAGAACTCTGCGCTTAAATAGCCAACAGCCTTTGTGTTTCCGTTAATCATGTCATGCTGTGTCTGCATCCAAGAGTCCATCAAATGACGACGGACAGCGGTAGCAGCGGCAACATACACATCAGCCGTAGTGGCCTGTTCTGGGGTGACACCCTGGGTGTACTTCAGATTTTCTTGAAGTTCTTTGGCAAATGCCGCCGCAGTAGTCTTGGCTTTAGGCGCGACGTGTTTAGTCATATTTGACTCCTTGTGCCGTGAATAATATATTTACCTAAAATGTGCGAATAGCAACCCTTGATTATGCTGGTTGTAGCCGCGCCAAATTGCACTTAACAAGACGGTACGCGGCAATGCACACGTTTTCATTGTTGATGATACCACAACCCCAAACCCTTATTAATAATTATTCACAATATGACTTTTATAAAACAACATTAAAATCGCAAATAATACTTAGACAATTCGTGAGATAATTCAAATATGGCTGTTATACGAGAAGCGGATATAAGTGGCGCTAAAAAATCGTTTGAAACGTGGGTAAATAGTGCAAAATCTTATATAAATTCTATGAAAATAGATTCTACGAACAATAAAAAAGATTTGTGCTGCATAAACACAAGCGAAATAGGCGTTAGCGTAAACGATGAAGCAATGGCTGTTAGATACTCGCTTTATGTGCTAGAGCATATAGCTCCAGGATGCGCTGTAGAGGTAAGAGTGGCGCCTTGGGGAGCTGTAAAAATCTTAGAAGGACCACATTCAGATCCGCATAATTTAACACCGCCAGATGTTATAGAACTTGACCCAGATGTTTGGTTGCGACTTTCTTGCGCAATAACAAAATGGGATTACGAGCAGCAAATTGGGAATATAAGCGCAGTTGGAGAGCGAGACGATTTAAGCAATTTGCTGCCCGAACTTACAAAAGCTCTTTTTAATAATTAATGCTAACTAAGGGTATTTGCCTACATGCTTATCTACATATAGAATTAAGCGTTCTTGTGCAAATTCTTGTGCAAAAATTACTTGTTCTTATGCATAAAACTAGGCATAGGCATAGGAATGTGATGATGAACAACGCCAGAATTGCTAGACGACTTGTCTTTAGTAGCGGCCTGAGCGGCAGACTGAGCAGCCCACTCGGCGTAGTCGTCTAAATCGTCATCTCCACTCGAAACGGAATCATGCAAGCTACCAACACTATCATTACCAGCATTAGTGTTGGTGTCTTTAGAATCATCTTCTACAGATAAGCTTTCGGAATCATCTTGATTATCTAGATAATCCTCATTCTTGTAGCTATCAGATTCAAACGGATCGAAGGATCCTTGACCAGGCTCGTGAGTATTAAGCTCTTTAGCAAGCTCGTCGTAATCCGTATCGGTCGTCAGGTATTTGAGCTTACGGGCAATTTTCTGTTGCTTTGCCTTCTGTCGTCCGCGGCCCATCTGACCCCCTCTAATTTACCGAAACAATCAATTCATCACACAAGAGCGTACCACTTTGCCGCAACAGAGTATATTGTCTGAGTGAACTTTTACCATAAAAGCCATATTTTAGGCGTAAAAATCGCAAGAAAAATTGCGTGTGTAAGGAGTTAGAAATGGCAGAAGAAGCACAGGTTACAGCTGCTGGAAACGAGATAAGCGCAAGCTTTGTGGCAGCTCAAAAACGTTCAGACGCAACGCTTGAGAAGCTAAAAGCAAATCCTAGCTCCTTTACAATGCTTACGGGAGATAGGCCAACAGGAAGACTTCACTTAGGTCATTACTTTGGTTCGATTCGCGAGCGTGTCGCAATGCAAAATCTTGGCGTAAACACAAACGTGATTATTGCAGACTATCAGGTGATTACGGATAGAGACACTGTTGAGCGCGTAGAAGATAACGTGCTAAACCTTGTTCTTGACTACATGGCTGCTGGAATTGACCCTAAGAAAACCATGATTTTTACGCACTCCGCTGTGCCTGCAGAAAACCAGCTTATGCTGCCATTCTTGTCTTTAGTTACAGAAGCCGAATTGCATAGAAATCCTACTGTTAAAGCCGAAATGGAAGCTTCTGGTCATGCCTTAACAGGACTTTTGCTTACATACCCAGTGCATCAAGCTTGCGATATTCTGTTTTGCAAAGCAAATGTTGTGCCAATTGGCAAAGATAATTTGCCGCATATTGAGATTACGCGCACGATTGCTCGCAGATTTAATGAGAGATACGCAAAGAAGAATCCTGTTTTTCCAGAGCCAGCTGCAATTCTTTCGGATACGCCAGAAATCCCAGGATTAGACGGCCGCAAGATGAGCAAGTCTTACGGAAACTCGATTATGCTTGGCGCAAGTGCAGAAGAAACAGCAAAGCTGATTAAGAAGAGTCCAACTGATTCTGAGCGCACAATTACTTTTGACCCAGTGGCTCGTCCGCAAGTTTCTGCGCTTTTGACTACTGCTGGTTTGGTTACAGGCAGAGATCCAAAAGATATTGCGCAAGAAATCGGCAACGCGGGCGCAGGAGCACTAAAAGCGTACGTTATTGAATCTGTAAACAACTTCCTTGCTCCACACCGCCAGCGTAGAGCGGAATTGGCCAAAGATATGGATTCAATTCGAGATATTTTGCATGATGGAAATGCGCGAGCTGCTGCGATTGCACAAGAAACACTTGATCAAGTACGCGAAGCAATGAATATGAAGTATTGATTAATTCTTGCTTGATAAAGCTTTCTTGATTGCATATTTTGATTGCATGCAAATAGAACGCGCATAAATAAAACGCCCAGTAGTAGCTGGGCGTTTTATGTTTATTAGCTTATGACTAAATGTCGTATCGCCAGCTTTTATCTGTTATAACGCGCGCAACTGCAAGCCCTAATGGCAAGCAAATAATCACCATAAACGCGCGGAAAGTCCAGTCTAAAGCAGGAAGAGTATTAAACTGACCGAGATAGAACATTGCGCGATACATATAAAGTCCAGGAACCATAATCACAATAGATGGAACCGTAAGACCAATGCGCGGATATCCCAAGTATTGCGGCGCCCAGCCTCTATGCACAATTGCACGCCAAGCGGAAGCCAAAAGACCAGCAAGCAAAGCGCCAGTAAACGCTGCGATCTCTGCAGCTACGCCAAAATCAGCCATTGTTAAGCGCAAAGTATCGGTAATTGCTCCGATTATTCCAGCAACAAAACACATTCGTTGAGGAGAATTAAACAGAACGGAGAATCCCCACACGCCTGCAAACGCTGTAATCATTCTAAGAACAGCATTAAGCCAAGGATTTAAGCCAAGCGGAGTAAAGCCTTGAGGGTCTAGCTGAACAAGGCTTGCAACCATCCAGCCTGCAAGAGTGCCCATTAGAATAATCGCCATTGTGTAGCAAAGCCGCTGAATGCCAGAAGGAAAATCAATCTTAGCAATATCTAAGCCGCCTGTAATAAGCGGGAAGCCTGGAATTACAAACAAAACAGAGCCAATATAAGCCGTATTGTGATGCAAAGCAGAAGGGTCAAAGCAACCAATAATGCGCAAAGAAGCAATGCAACTTAAAGCGCCAACAGCAACAGCAATAAACGTTACAACGAATTGGTTTAGATGATGCATAAACATGCGTCTTCTAACGTAGTGGCCAATTCCAGCGCCAATAAAAGCGCCAAGCATATCGTAAGCGCCGCCGCCAAGCAAAAATGCGAAGGATGCGCATGCTACTGCAGAGGCAAGGCCAGCAAACCAAGGTTTATAAAGAGGCTTGCGGTTTTTGATTAAGTCTAAGCGGTCGTGAACTTGACGAACTGTAAGCGGCGCGGAGAAATCGCCAGCAGGATTTGCGTTAGAGGAAGTAGTGGAATTGTTTTTAAGATCTGAATTCAAATTATTTTGGCTATTTTGAGCATTTTTAACATTCTTGACATTTTGAACGTGAGAAAAATGCTCAACATACGTTTTTTCTGGCTGTAGCGCAAAAATTCCGCGAGGTTTTTCTTTGCGAATCGCCTCTTGAATTGCCATTTTTTCTTCGACTTTTGCAGCGTGCTCCTCCGACTGCTTAGCTGTTTGAACAATCGCATTCTCGTTACTGCTAGCTTGAAGAGTGTCTACTAATTCCTTGGAAACAGTGGCTTTTGAATGATATAAGGAATCGTTTCCAAGTTTAACGTTAAACCAATCTGCAAAATGTTCGAGAAGCCAAATTCTCTCTGTGTTTACGCCAGTAGTAGGAAGATCAACAACTTCTGTAATTCGCTCATGCTTATCTGTGCAAGTAGCTTCAATATCGGTTAAATTAACGTCTGCACGAACATTTACACCCATAGGTTCGCCAACGCGGTGCATAAGCTCGCGAACGCGGTAGCTTCCAGTTCCAGCGCCTAAACCTAAAGCGCCAACGCGAATAATAATGCTGGATTTTGCTGCAATTCCAGCTTGCGTAACTGGTTTATCCCAATCGCGCTCAACATCTTCCATATCTAGCGGAATCGCGTGCGTTTGAAAGCGCCCAGAAGGCTTTCCAACAATATGACCAGTCGAAAGTATTTGCGGCTTATTGCTATCGCTGTTGCTGCCGTTATTATTGACGTTATTGCTATCGCTGCTATCCGCGTTATTCTCTTCTATGCTCACAATTTTTTAGTATACGCATTGCATTGCCTATAAAAAATTTATATAAAAAATCAGTCCTAAGGTCGGTTCACAATTATTTTGGAATCTCGCTGGAAACAAAGGCTGTGGGCTTGCAACTTTTGACCTAAATAACCGCGGAGGAGCCGCGGAAGTCAAACGACCAAGCAACCTTATGACTAGCACAAGGAGGTCTGATGACAACTCAAAATCAACAGGTAACTCCAGCAGACGCAACTATTGTAACGTCTGGTTTAGGGCGAAAAGGCCCCGAGGAGCGCGAACTGCCAGCATCGCTTAAGCAAGACATGGATTTGTGCTTGCATATTCTGCGCGATGTTTTAGGCGAATTTGATGAAAAATTATTAACCGTATTTGACGAAGTGCGCTTAAATGCTGTAGACGCAAGTGCAGCACACTTTAATCAAATGCTTGATGCTCAAGAAACAGAAAACGACGGACTAAGCAAGGCTGTAGAAAAAATCAATGGCATGGATTTGCCAGATATGCAATTGCTTGCGCGCGCGTTTGCTACATACTTCCATCTTGCAAATCTTTGCGAAGAAAACTACAGGGTTTCTGTGCTGCATCAGCGCGAATGCGGCGTTGAGGATTCTAATCCAGTAGATCCAGTGAACGAGCTAACTTGCGCATATCACAAGTTGCTTACAGAAATGAGCCCTGCGCAAGCTAAGGAATTGCTTGCAAAGCTTGAGTTCCACCCAGTTTTTACTGCGCACCCAACAGAAGCTAGGCGCAAGGCTGTAGCTGGTAAAATCCGCAGAATATCGCAGCTTTTAAGTAAGCACAATACTTTAGGCGGATCGGATAAGCGCGAGAATTATCGTAAGCTATACAACGAGATTGACGCATTGTTGCGTACATCTCCAATCGCACTTAAAAAGCCAACTCCTGTTGAAGAAGCGGACACGATTCTAGACATTTTTGACGCCACTTTGTTTAACACGATTCCGCTGGTTTATCGCAGATTTGACGATTGGTTGCTAGGTAAGAAGGCTGGCTTAGTGTCACCGCGTTGCCCAGCGTTCTTCCATCCAGGAAGCTGGATTGGCTCCGATAGAGACGGAAATCCAAATGTTACAGCAAAAGTTAGCAGGCAAGTTGCTAGGAAGTTTAGCGACCACGTTCTTGCTGCTCTAGAAGAGCGCACGCGTGAAGTTGGAAAATGCTTAACAATGGAAACGCGCACAACTCCTCCAAGTGTTGAGCTTTTGGAGCTTTGGAATCGCCAGCGAGAAATGAGCGAGCAGCTAACGGAAAGCGCATCCGACGTTTCCAACAGCGAGCCACATAGAGCCGTTATGCTTGTTATGGCAGATCGTTTGCACAGAACGATTAGCCGAGATACAGACATAATGTATCATTCTTGCGAAGATTTTATTGAAGACTTGCACATTGTGCAAAGGTCGCTTGCGGCTGCTGGCGATTCGCGCGCGGCTTATGGTCCATTGCAAGATCTTATTTGGCAAGCGCAAACATTTGGATTCCACATGGTGGAAATGGAGTTTCGTCAGCATTCGCTCGTGCATTCTCGCGCTTTGGAAGATATTCGCGAACACGGTTTGCATGGGGAGCGCGGCCCGCTTCAGCCAATGACTCGCGAAGTTCTAGACACTTTCCGCGCGCTTGGTGCTATTCAAAAGCGAAATGGTATGCGCGCTGCTCGCCGCTACATTATATCGTTTGCAAAGTCTGCTCAGCATGTTCGCGATGTGTTTGAGCTTAATCGCCTTGCGTTTGCTCACCCACAAGATGCGCCAACAATCGATGTAATCCCGCTTTTTGAGCAGCTTGAAGACTTGCAAAATTCGGTTAATGTTCTGGAAGAAATCATTAAGATTCCAGAAGTTCAAGCTCGCTTAAAGGCCACTGGCCGCAAGATGGAAGTTATGCTCGGTTACTCCGACTCTTCCAAAGACGCAGGCCCTACTTCTGCAACGCTTGCTTTGCATTCTGCTCAAGAGCGCATTGCTCAGTGGGCTAAAAAGCACGATATTGACCTAACGCTGTTCCACGGTCGCGGTGGCGCTGTTGGACGAGGTGGAGGCCCTGCAAACCGTGCTGTTTTGGCTCAACCAGTTGGGTCAGTAAATTGCAGATTTAAGCTTACTGAGCAAGGCGAGGTGATTTTTGCTCGATACGGAAACCCAATTTTGGCGATTCGCCACTTGGAATCTGTTGCTGCAGCAACTTTGCTTCAGTCGGCTCCAAGCGTGGAGAAAACAAACACAGAGATGACGCACAAGTATGCGGATATGGCTCAAAAGCTTGATGTTGCGGCGCATAATCGTTTTATTGATTTGCTTCAAACAGATGACTTTACGCCGTGGTTCTCAACCGTTACTCCGCTTAGTGAGATTGGTTTGCTTCCAATTGGCTCTCGCCCTGCAAAGCGAGGCCTTGGCGCAAAGTCTTTGGATGATTTGCGTACAATCCCGTGGGTGTTCTCTTGGGCACAAGCTCGAATCAACTTGGCAGCGTGGTACGGCTTGGGTACAGCTTGCGAAAAGTTTGGCGACTTGCAAACTTTGCGCAAAGCGTACGAAGAGTGGCCACTTTTCAGCACTTTTATTGACAACATTGAGATGTCTTTGGCTAAAACGGATGAGCGCATTGCTCGCATGTATCTAAGCCTTGGAGATCGCGAAGATTTGAGCAACAAGGTGCTTTCGGAAATGCAACTTACGCGCAAGTGGGTTTTGCAAATTGTTGGAGATAAGTGGCCGTTGCAACATCGCCATGTGCTTGGCCAGGCAATCCGCGTGCGCTCGCCTTACGTGGACGCGCTTTCTGTGATTCAGTCACTTGCATTGCATAAGTTGCGCAACAAGGTAGATAAAGAAGAGCTTAGCGAAAGTCAGCAAGCAGAGTTTATTTACTTGATTCTTTGCACAGTTTCTGGTGTTGCTGCAGGCTTGCAAAACACTGGATGATTTTAATAAATTACTGAATCAAGAAGGCTCTCGTATTTGCGAATTGAAATACGGGAGCTTTTTTGATAATAGGCTTATATTCTTAAACAAAATTCTTATTTACTACGAAAGATACAATATATTCTAAGTCAAAAATTTTAAACTTAAGCAACTGAAAATATTGCCAATGCCAGTGTAGGAGGTAATAATGCAAAAAGAAGTCAGCGAAGATTTTGCTAATGAAGATTCAGTTTTAGCTACATCGGTATTAAGCGCAATGCTTGCGGGGAATCGCAAATTTGCAGACGGCAATTCAGCGCATGCAGGCGTAAATTCAGAATCGCGCATGAAACTTATTGACGGTCAGCATCCTGGAGCTGTTGTGCTTTCGTGCGCAGATTCGCGAGTTGCTCCAGAATTTATATTTGACGCTGGTTTGGGCGATATTTTTTCTGTTCGCACAGCTGGAGAAGTGTTGGATGATGCCGTAATAGCTTCGCTAGAATATGCTGTAAGTGATTTGGGAGTAAAAGTGTTGGCTGTGCTTGGGCATGAGCATTGCGGCGCTGTGCAGACTGTTTTGCCGAATGTGCAAAAGCTGGTTTCTGAATGCGGCGAAGATAAAACAAGCGAAATAATTGAGTCGAGCGAGTCAATATTGCTGCGTTCTTTAGGGCATGCTGCGCTCGCAGGTGTTGAGGAAAATTTGGATACAGATGATATTGAACGTATTCACGTGTCTAATATTTTGGCTGAAATTTGCGAAAAATCACAAATAATTCGCGAAGCTGTTTTCAAAGACGCTTTGATGCTTGTTGGAGCAAGGTATCGAATGAGTGACGGCTTGGTGGAAGTGTTGTCATGCTAAAAACAGAAACCGAAGCAAAAACAACGAGCCAAGTAGAAAAAGCAAGTAAAGCAAAACAAGCAAATTCTGCAAACTATCTATATTTGATTATAGGGATTCCTTTTATTTCCTTGATTATTGCAATGCTTCCAGCTTTGCAAGCGCGTAACCCGTGGTTGCCTGTAAACACTGTTATTAGGGGTGTTTCTGGTTTACTTTTGCAAGCTGTTCCGTTTACGTTGATTGGTGTTCTTGTTTCTGCTGCTGTAGAAACGTGGGTTACGGAAGATTTTATTGAAAAACACGCTCCAAAGTCTATTGCAAACGGCTTTTTAGCTGCGATTCTTGCAGGTGTGTGCGTTCCTGTTTGCGATTGCGTTGTTGTTCCAACTTTTTCTCGTCTTGTTGCGCGAAAGCTGCCTTTGCCTTGTGCTGTAACGTTTTTGTGCGCTGTGCCAGTGGTAAATCCTGTTTCTATTTGGGCTACTTGGTACGCGTTTGCGGATGTTCAAGCAGTTGCTGTAACTCGAGTGGCTTTGGGCGTTGGTGTGGCTCTTTTAGTGGGTGTTAGCTTTGTGATTTTTCCTGTAAAGTCGCAAGTTTTAAGGCAAAATGTATTGGAAAAAGTTCGCGCTGATTGTGCGGATTGTGCGGATTGTGCGTATTGCGGCGGCTGCAATAAGTCGCAAAGTGGCCATTCTTCGTATAAAAATTCTTCCAGCTTTAAGTCTGGTATTAAAAATAGTTTGAAAACTTACGCACATCACATTTATTCAGATTTTATGCGACTAATGCCAATAATTTTGTTTGGAACGATAGTTGCTTCGATTATTCGCGTTTGGCTTGGTGCAGATCCTGCATCAAAAGTTAATACAACAATTGTTTTTGTGGCAATTCCAGCAATGATGTTAATAGCGTATGCAAGCTCACTTTGCTCCAGTTCCGACGCTGTAATCGCGCGCTCTTTGGCCTCCTCGCTTCCAATGAGTTCAGTAATTGTTTTTCTGCTTTTTGGGCCAATGCTAGACATAAAAAATACGCTTATGCTTGTTGAAGATTGCAAAACTAGCTTTGTTTTGCGCTTAATTGCAACGATTGTTGTGTTCTGTTTGTTTGCTGCGCTTATTGTTCATTTTGCGTGGGGAGTAATGCTGTGAGTGATATAAATTCCGCAAATTCCGCAAATTCTGCAAAATTGTCTAAAAAAATAACATTTGCAAGCATTATTCAAGCATTGTGTTTATTTTGTTTTTCTGCAACTTTAATGCACAGTGCTCTAAGTGGATCTTATGCAATTTTGACTACTCCGCGCGCGTTTGCTTATCTTATTTTTGCTGCGATTTTGCTTTTGGTTTTGGGAATTTGCTCACTTTTTGGACTTTTCCCTGCACATGCTAAAGATTGCAAAAAAATAATGGTTTCAATCGTAGCTCCAATGCTTATTATTTTGATTCCACTTCAAATGTCGCAATCGTCTCTTGCTGGCGGTTTTGCAAAGTCGGCAGGCTTTGACGAATATGCATCTGGTCGCGCAATACCAATCGCGTCTAATCGTAAAAATAATAAAAAAAATTTAAGCGGATTAGATGTAGTTAATAAAAAAATTGTTGTTGCAGACGATGATTTTGGCAATTGGTACAACGAAATTGACCATAATTTTGATAAATACAAAGATTATACGATTGTTGTAAAAGGGTTCATAAGCAAAGAATCTACGCTTTCTAAAGATCAAGTTCGCATATCTAGACAGTTTATGTCTTGTTGCATTTTAGATATGTCTCCGTTTGGTTTTGTTGCACAAATGCCCAAAAATATGCGATTTGAGCATCATCAATGGGTTGTTGTTAAAGCCAAAATAGAGCTTGGAAAAGTTGGGCTAAAAGGTTATTCGCAAGATGGAATTGTTCTTAAAGTTGAATCTGCTAGCGTTTTGAATAAAGCGCCTTCGGGGTATTTCTATAGAACTTGATTGCGCGTATTTGTTTATTGTCCGCATATTGTCCGCATATTATCAACATTATTAACATTGCTTTTATATGCACTTTTTATATGAGCTAAATTCAACTAAGATAGCAAGTATGTCGTTGGGTTTTAACATTGCACTCATTGTTGTGTTCCTTTTGTTTGGTTCCATATTTGCAGCAACCGAACTTGCGCTTGTTAACTTGCGATCGTCGCAGCTGGATCGCATGGAATCACAGGATGCGCGAGGAGCGCGCGTAGCAAAAATCGCCCGCGATCCAAACACTTTTCTTTCCACTCTTCAAATCGGAGTTACGCTTTCGGGTTTTCTTTCGGCATCTTTTGGCGAATCTGCAATAGCACCTCATGTTGTGCCATTAGTGGAGTCTTGGGGTGTTTCAAAACATGTAGCAGGCCCGCTTACGACTATTGTTTTAACGCTTATAATATCGTATTTTTCAATCGTAATTTCTGAGCTTGTTCCAAAAAGAATCGCAATGCAGCGATCGGAGCAAATCGCAAGGACTGTTGTTCCTGCAGTAGACGTGTTCTCTAAAATATGCAAGCCCCTAATATGGTTGATTGCTAAGAATACCAACGGTTTTGTGCGCCTTCTTGGGTTCGATCCAAACGAAAAAGAAAGTGAAGTTTCCGACGAAGAGTTGCGCGTTTTAGTTAATTCCAATAAAAAACTTAGTCAAGATGAGCGCACGATTTTAGACGATGTTTTTGACGCTTCCGAGACGATTGTTGCAGAAGTCATGCGTCCTCGTGCAGACGTTGAGTTTTTGGATGGCTCACTAAGTCTAGAAGATGCTGCTGCAAAGATTCGCGAGCTTCCGTACTCTAGGTACCCAGTAACAGGCAAGGATTTTGATGATGTTATTGGATTTGTTCACGTTCGAGATTTGCTGGATGTTAAAGATCCAAACGCAAAAACAGTAGCAGACGTAACTAGAGAGGGAATAAGTCTTCCTGGAACGTCTAAGTTGCTCCCAAGTCTTGAGCTTCTTAGAAAGCGAGGGGTTCATCTTGCGGTTGTTATTGACGAGTATGGTGGAACGGATGGCATTGTAACTCTTGAAGACATGACCGAGGAGCTTGTTGGAGATATTCGAGACGAGTACGACTTGCCAGATGAGTCGGATTTAAGCCGCGATAGCAAGTCTACAGCGTTTGTAAACGGAGTAGCTACTGTTGATGGCGGAATGACGATTGAAGACTTTGCAGACGTTACTGGAATCGAATTGGAAGATGGCCCTTACGAAACGGTTGCAGGGTATTTTCTGGCTCGCACAGGCTCGATGGGTAAGGTTGGCGCTGTTTTGCACGATGCGGATGGCTACGATATGACTGTTGCAGAAGTGGATGGTCGTAGAATTGCTACGATTGAAGTTAGAAAAACAGAGCAAAATAAAGATTTGAACAAAATCAATAACAAAAATTAATAAAAAACAAAAAATGGAGGATACTATGGCTTTAATGCATATTGTGCCAGGTTTAGACGAAGTTTCTAGCGAAAAAGCTATTGCGGTTTTACAAAATCGTTTAAGCCACGAGCAGGAAGCTGCTTTAGTCTTAAAGCATGCGCATTGGAATGTTACGGGTCCAGACTTTATTGCAGTTCACGAAATGCTTGACCCTCAAGTTAGTGAAGTTTTGGCTCAAGCAGATGAGACAGCTGAGCGAATTGCAACGCTTGGAGGCTCGCCATCGGGTCGCGCGGACGATATTGTTGCATCGCGCACATGGAAGCGCTTTTCTCTTAGTGGCAGAAAATCCACTAAAGAATATTTGCAAGCATTAATTGAGTATTACAACGATATGATTGCGGACGATAGAAATGCCATTGCACAGCTTGATAATCTTGATATTGTTAGCTCGAATATTATTCAAGACCATGTTCAGCAGCTTGAAAAGTTCCAGTGGTTTATGCGTAGCCATTTAGAATAATTTTGTAGAATAATTTTGCGACACGCTTAGATTTGCTATTTGACATTTTCTGTGTCTGTGCTAATCTAACTACTTGTATGTTTTCAACATACAAGTTGGGCCCGTAGCTCAGGTGGTTAGAGCGCATCCCTGATAAGGATGAGGTCGGAGGTTCAAGTCCTCCCGGGCCCACGAAATTGAACATCTTGTTCTTTTTCTCCAATGGGGCTATGGCGCAGCTGGTAGCGCATCTGCTTTGCAAGCAGAGGGTCAGGAGTTCGAGTCTCCTTAGCTCCACAAATAGGGTTTCTAGCCAATCGCTAGAAGCCCTTTTTTGTACAATCGCTCTGTGTAGCGTTCGGCCTATAACCCTGATTTTTGTTCATGTGTGATTCTTGACACAGCAGCTGTGTCAAAGTGTCAGCTCATTTATGAGGGGATTTGATACCTTGTATAGATCGTTGATAAGAACGTTTTTGATGCTGTGTCAGAGATTTTGTTGATAGTCAAGGGATTCAAGTCTATGACACAGTCAACACAGTAAAAATAAACCTCATATAGGAAATTTTATATATACACTCCTCTCTTATCTGTGTTATGCGATTTTTTCTTATAGGGATTTAGAAAAATGCTGTGCCAGCTATGTTATGAACCCAGATGTACAGGTCTAGTTCCTTGTTCTGGAAGACTACCTCATTGGTGTGCTCTAGCAGGAAATCGGAGGGCGGAGATGATGAAGTATTGGAATATCTCGTCCTCCAAATCGCCGGTTATCAGCTTTAGCGGACGGCTTGCAATCTCGTTGGCGAGAACCATGCCGCCCACCTGCCTTGATAGGTCTTCGTAGGTCTTGATGTAATCGTTGAAATCCATGAAATCCTCCTTTGTTTCGTGCAATCTCGACCGTCTTCAGACGGTCTTGCTGGATACGAAAAAGGTTGATTTATCTGGTGAAATGTTGTACAATAATACGTAATTACGGGAATACGTACACAGGAGAGCTTTATATGAATAAGAAAGACGAAAAGAAGCCCTCAGGAGACGTCAGGCGAACGAAGCTGACGCTCTCTGTGACGGCAGAGGATAAGAAGAGATTGAAAATCATTGCAGCCAAGAGGGAGAAATCTATCTCAGCAATGCTGCGTGAGTGGATTGAGAAAAATGCAGAGGAGGCTGAGGGGTAATGGCAAAGAATTTAACTGAGGATGAGGTACGTGATATTGCTCGTAATATCCTCGGGTTCAAAGATAAAGCAGGCGTGAAGTCTGGCGTTGGTCAGTTGACGACATTCAATCAACTTGGTTTTTTGGGTGTATCAGACAAGCCAGATGGATGGTATCTGCCAGACAATCATGCAGATACAGCCGTTGTGCTTGAAACTAAGGCAAGCAAGATTAGTCTCGGCAAGGCACAGGTTGATGAGGTTCTGAAAAACATCCGTATCATCGAGGAGAAATACGAGCATGTTGTAGGTGTTCTCTACAATGGCGACGATACGCGCGTGTTCAAGGGTGAGAAAGAGTACAAGGCACAGGGCAGCAATGTTCTGCATAACGTAGAGTATTACGTTTCACTCTTCAACGTCGATAACATTGATAAGGAACGTATCTACACTCTGACAGCAAAGATTAACAACTGCCTGCACTTCGAGTTTGGCATCAAGAACCTGTATCATCGCATGATTTTCACAGCTTGTGCGCTGGTTGCTGAGCGTTACGGTGCTGGACTGAAGAGGCTTAAGGATATGGGCTATCAGACGTTTCATACGGCGATTCATTCGGTTCTGTCGAAATCGCTTGAGAGCAGCCGCAACCAGAACACGAAGATTGACATCTTGCTGGAGGAGTATTCCGACATCAAGATGAACACGACGGACAATCAGAAGGCAATCAATGATTTCATTGATTGGGTAGTTGAGATTTCTGAGTGCGTCAATTCTAGTGAATGGCGCGGAGAGGATGTTATGGGCATCTTCTTCAATGAGTTCAACCGTTATAAGAAGAAGTCGGAGTCGGGGCAGATTTTCACACCTGAGCACATCACCGACTTCATGTATCGCATCCTTGAGGTGAACAAGGATGACCGTATTTTGGACGCAACGTGTGGCAGCGGCGGATTTTTGGTCAAGGCGATGGCAAATATGATTCAGGAGTCAGGTGGCTCACAGACCAATAAGGCAAAGGAAATCAAGAAACATCAGCTATACGGTATCGAATTTGACCGCGAGATTTATGCCCTTGCCTGCGCAAACATGTTGATTCATAAGGATGGAAAGACAAATCTCGAACAGCTGGATGCTAGAACGGAAAAGGCTGCCGAGTGGATTGGCAAACAGGAAATCACGAAAGTTCTGATGAATCCGCCGTATGAGAATAAGTACGGCTGCATGAAGATTGTCGAGAATGTTCTTGACGGCGTGCCTGCCCATACAGCCTGCGCGTTCATCCTTCCAGATAAGAAGCTTGAAAAGGCTTCAAAGGCTCAGATGAAGCGAATCCTTTCACATCATCGCCTGAAGAAGGTAATCAAGCTTCCTGAAGACCTGTTTTTTGGAGTGGGCATCACTACGAGCATTTTTGTGTTTGAGACTGGTATCGGACAAGACGCCAAGGACATTTTCGCTTGTTATATGGAGTCCGATGGGCTTGCGACAGTCAAGAACAAAGGCCGCCATGATGTGCACAGCAAATGGGCTGCTATCGAGGACTACTGGGTCGATGTGGTCGAGAAGCAGTCAGGTGACGACACATGCCAGTGGGTCAAGTCTGACGAGCACCTGTCGTATCAGGTTCCACAGAAGCCTTTTGCGATTTTTGAAGAAGACTTCAAGAAAACCGCTATGGACTATCTCATGTTCAAGGAAGGAATCGATGCTAAGACTTTCGGAGAGAAGCTGCTTGAAACAGCAATGTATTCGAGCATAGTGAGCGCAGATGATGCGAGCGTGAATATTGCTCTGAAGAAGGGCGGTGAGAAGAATGAATAGGATTGATACGAGTAAGTGGAAGCCATTTGCCATTGGGGAATTGTTTGAGGTGAAACGACCTGTTGCTAGAAGTCAAGCAGCATACTCTGATGGTAATGTTCCATTTGTGGCATCTGGGAATTTCAATAACGGTGTAGTGAAATATTGTGAACCAAAAGATAATGAAGCATTGGATGCCGGAAACTGTATTACGGTTAGCCCATTAGATGGGTCTGCATTCTATCAAGCGAAAGATTTCCTTGGTAGAGGTGGTGCTGGGTCAGCAATTTTGCTTTTGTATAGCGATAAGCTGACTGAATTAACAGGATTGTTTATTGCGGCAGCTATACGAGCCTCGCTGACAAGATATTCGTATATTGACCAGCTAAATTCGCAAACAATTGTTGAAGAACATATCAAATTGCCTGCGGATAAATCAGGTAGCCCTGATTGGGCTTATATGGATTCGTTCATGCAGAATGTCATGAACGAATCTAAGGCTTGCCTTGGCAATCTAAGGCTTGCCAAGGAAGAGAAGTCTGCGGTTGATGTATCTAGTTGGCTGCCGTTTAAGATTGGAGACTTGTTCGAGAAGTTACAGTTGAATATCAAGAACCCTGACTTCAACAAGACGTTAGATGTTTCAGAGGAACAGACCAGAGAGTTTAATCTACCTCTGGTAAACGCTAAACATGGCAATAACGGCATTATGTATTACGGGCGTGAATCAGACTTTGAGACCGCTGAAATGACAATAGACATTGTGCAGAATGGAGCAATAGCTACAGGCGATGTTTATGCGCAGCCTCAGAAGACAGGCGCTTTGTGGGACGCATACTTGATTAAGCCATTTGCAGATATTCAATCTGAGTATACGTTGATGTTCCTTTCCACAGTGATTGAACGTTCAATCAAGGAGCATTTTAGCTATGAAGATAAATGTGTGTGGAATAAAGTATCGCAGCTGTATGTGTCTCTTCCTGTTGATAAGGCGGGGTGTCCTGATTGGGCATATATGAATTCGCGCATGGAAGCTGTATTAACGCAAAGCAAGAAATCAATGAAAGAATTGAGGGAGGTGAATTATTAGGTGCCAAATAGAAAGAAGTTTAAGTAGAATGACAATAATCTAGCCGTTGCCTACTATCGCTACTCCTCACACTACCGTATTCTTTTGTGCGTGCTCCTTGTGCTTGCGCGCGTCTTGTTATGTGAGAATGCTTCTCATCAAGGCCGTTTGATAAACTGAATTTGTTAAGTCAATATAACCTCTTACGCCGTGTATTGAGTTTGCTGTTATAAATAGCTGCTCAATGGGTTAACAAGGCGTGAAATCGTGTGTTAGCAGCGTTTTGCGCGGTTAACCTGATCAGCGTAAGGAAAGTGTATGCGTAAACTTTTAGCGTATTGCCGTCGTGCTCCTCAATTAGTAATTGTTTTAGTTTTGTTCCCGTTTATTGCGGCGTTTTATTCTAGCAATTTGACTTTTATACTCGATTTTTGCAAAGTTATAAGCAAAGAGTTAAATCACCTACTTTCGTTAATAAACGTTGATTTTAATGCGCAAATAAGCCTTACAATCGGGCAAAGTATAATAACATGTTTAGTTTTATACACATGTGCTAAGTCGCTTTTAAGTATGATTGATGATTTGGCGCATGGCACGCTTGGAATTGACTTGCTTGCGTTTGTGGCATTGCTCGCAACGCTTTGTATAGGCGAATTTTGGGCAAGTTATTTGATTGTTGTAATGGTGTTTACAGGCGGCGCAATCGAAGACTTTGCGCAAGATGCAGCGCAAAAAAATTTGTCGCTTTTAGTAAATGCGTCTCCTCAAACCGCGCATTTAATGACACTTCCTGGAATAGTGTGCGGTGAATCTTGTGAGCAATGTGCTCTGCTTGATCATAATCATTTTAGAAAAGTAAGCGATGAATCTTCGCTAGAGGAATCGCAAGAACCTCAAGATTTTACTAATTGTGACTCATGCAAAAAATGTCACAATAGCTCTAAAGAATGCCCAATATTGCAAGAGGTAAAGTCTTCTAGCCAATTACAAAGATACAAGACAGTTCCAGTTGAAGATCTAAAAATAGGCAATGTAATAGTTGTTCTTCCAGGAGAAACAGTTCCTGTAGACGGTGAGCTTTTAAGTGGTTCTGCGGTTTTAGACACAAGCGCAATAAATGGCGAGTCACTTCCGCGCGAAGTGTTTGCTGGCGCGCAAGTGTTGTCTGGATGCGTAAATGGCGGCGTTGTGTTGATTATGCGCGTAACTAAGTTATCGCAAAATTCGCAATATCAAAAAATCATGAAGTTGGTTGAATCTGCAAGAAGCTCCAAGGCAGCTGTAGTTCGATTTGCGGATATGCTTTCCGTTCCATTTACGGTGCTTTCTTTTGTGATCGCATTTAGCGCTTGGGCTGTATCTGGTCAGGCTTTAAGATTTGCGCAAGTGTTGGTGCTAGCTACGCCTTGCCCGCTATTAATCGCCGTGCCAGTGGCATTTATGGCAGGAACAGGAAGACTTGCAAAGCTTGGGATTGTTGTAAAAAGTCAGGATGTTTTAGAGCAATTAAGTTGTGTAAGTGATGTTTTCTTCGACAAAACAGGAACGCTTACTGTTAAGCAGCCTCAAGTTGTTAGAGTGGATTTAGCGAATCATAAAGATAGCGAAAATCAGGAAAATCAAGAAAATAGCGAGTTGCAAAATAGAATACTAATGTTTGCAGGCGTTTTGGAAACATACTCGCAGCACATTCTTGCAGGAGGAATTGCAAAAGCTGGAGCAGATCTTTGGCAAAACACGCATCCGTCTGCCGTTCCGCAACTTCCAAGCGTTCGCGAATATCCAGTTATAAGCGGTGTTAAAGAAACTGCTGGGCAGGGTATATGTGCAAGTGTGGATGGCGTAAACGTTAGAGTTGGGCGAAAAAGCTACGTTTTGAATGTGCCAGCTGGCTGCCTCGAGGAAAAGTCGCAAGCAGCCGAAGATAAAGACACACGCGCAAATGTAGAAAATATAGAAAATGCAGAAGATGCAAAAAATGTAGAAAATGTATCAAAAATAGAAATCAATTTTGAAGAGCTTTCTGCCGACGAAATGGCAACATACGTTTCTTTTGATGGCAAACTTGTTGGGCGAATTGTTCTAAAAGATGTGCCTCGAGAAAATGCAAAATCAACGATCCAAAAGCTAAAGGAGCTTGGCGTTCGTTCAATAAGCATGCTCACAGGAGACGGCTTGCAGGCTGCTCAAACAATAGCAAAAAGCGTTGGTATTGAGCGAGTAAAGGCTAATTTGCTGCCACAAGATAAGCTTGAGTGCATAAAACAGCACTATAACGGTTATAAAAGCGAAGAAGATTGCGGCAGATTTGGCAGTTTTGGCATATTTAGCAGATTTATGCATAAGAAAAAAGATAAGCGCGTAACAATGATGGTTGGAGATGGCGTAAACGATGCCCCAGTTTTGGCTGCAGCAAACATTGGCGTGGCTTTAACAGATGGCACAGATACAGCAGCTTCGGAGTGCGCGCAAGTTGTTATTATGAACAACAACATTTATGCTGTAGCAAACGCTGTAATCGTTGCAAAACACACGAAGCGAGTTATGGTTCAGGCGGTTATGCTGGGAATTGGTTTGGCTGTTATAAGCATGATTGCGGCTGCTTTTGGGCTGATTCCTGCCGTTCTTGGAGCTATGATGCAAGAGATGATTGATGTTGTGTCAATTTTATGGGCGCTAACAGCGTTGAAAGGGAAGCGCGCGTGATTTTGCGCGTATAAGCGTAATGCGAATATGTGCATAAGTATCAAGAGTTTATATGTGTAAATGCGAATATGTGGATAAGTACAAGTGTGTATAAACAATAAATGTGTATAAGTGACAATATTCACTTTGCTCTTTTCTTGAATGAACCAAGGCGCTAGTCTAAGTAGTGGAGCATAAAAGCCAGCGATTTTATTTAAATCTTCAAAAAGATTAGGCTTAAGAATGCTCGAAACACGCAAAATGTAATGTTTTAACATAACAAAATTTGAATAACAAAATTTGAATAACAACATGGGAAAATTTATGGAAATGAATTATGATGCGGATTCGCACGAATTGCGAATCGCAGTTATTGGCGCGGGGCCTGCTGGAATCTATTCGTCAGATATTTTCCTTCGTCAGCTTAAAAAACTAGGCGACGAAATGGGCTTAGGTACGGCAGCTAGAATCGATTTATTCGAAAAGCTACCAGTGCCATTTGGGCTGGTTCGATATGGCGTTGCTCCAGACCATCCGAGTATAAAATTCATTGCAGATGCTTTGGCTAAAACGCTTGATAATCCAAATATTCACTTGTATGCGAATGTTGAATTTGGCAAAGATATTACACTAGAAGATTTGTTGCCGCGCTATGACGCAATTCTTTTTGCTACGGGCGCTGTAGAAGATAAGCTGATTAGTATTCCGGGAGCATCGTTAAATGGCGTTTATGGCGCTGCAAAGTTTGTGGAATGGTACGACGGATATCCTACCAGCGAGCGTACGTGGCCGCTTGATGCAAGCGAAGTGGCTGTTATCGGCGGCGGAAATGTTGCTATGGATGTTGCGCGCGAGCTTTTGCGAGATGCGGATTATCTTAGAGAGCACACGGATATTTCCGACGATGTTTACAATGGTTTGCTTAAAAATCAGGCTAAAACACTTCACTTGTTTATTCGACGAGGCGTTGCACAAGCTAAATTCTCTGTGCAAGAATTGCGCGAGATGGAAAAGCTTTCTGGTGTGCAAATAGTTGTAAACGAAAGCGATTTTGACCTGGACGACGAAACAATTGATGTTGCTGGAAAAGACAAATTGACTCGCCAAATGGTAGAAGAGCTTTTTGCTATACGCGATTTGAGTGAAGATATGCAAGACGGCGGAAACGTTGACTTTGAAGGCAATCCTGCAAATAAGCGCTACGTTATTCACTTTAACGCAAATCCAGTTGAGATTCTGGGAGAAAATGGGCAGGTTGTTGCGATTCGTGTAGAGCGCACGGCTACAAGCGCGGATGGCAAAATGACTTGCACTGGCGAGTTTGAAGAATATCCAGTTCAGGCAGTTTACCATGCGATTGGATATAAGCCTGCGCAAGTTAGTGGAGTTGCTTACGATTCTTCTCGCGCACTTCTTGCAAACAACGATGGCAGGATTTTAACTTCTGCGCAAAATGGGGTTGTTTGCCCACGATTGTATGCAACTGGTTGGGCTAAGCGAGGGCCAGTCGGGTTGATTGGTTCTACAAAGTCGGATGCTTTGCAAGTCGTTGAAAATATGCTGGAAGACTTAGCAAAAAGTTCGACCGAAGAATGTGAAAGCGCGCTTCCTGAGATTCCTGCACTTCCTGGAAGATTGGCAACAGATAGAGACCCTAAGTCTATTGAAAATCTTCTTGAATCTAGAGGAGTCAAAGTGGTTGATTTTGAAGGGTGGAAGAGGATTGATGCTTTCGAGGTGGAATCTGGATTAGCGGAAAATCGCGCTCGCAAGAAAGTCGTATCTAAACAAATGCTTATGGATATAGCGGAAATTAAACAATAGTTTATATTAAGTTTACGCATTGATTAGTACGCATTGATTAGTGGCCATTAAACTGTAGCCAAATTGCGCAGAAAGTGGCCACTTTTCAACATTTATTCACCTGTTTTAAGTGTGTTAAATCATAAACATTAAATATACAGTTTTCATTCAGCAAAATTACAGTTGCGATTATTAGAATCAAAATCATGTTTGGCAACATGGGTATGCGCTATTTCAATAATTTGAAAACAGTATTGTTGTTTTCTCTAATATGGCTATTTGCTGCTTTGCTGTGGATTGTTGCTGGATTGCGTTTGTCGATGCTTGTTTGGTTTGCAATTATTGCAATAATTTTAAGCTTATGTGCTTATTGGCTTTCTGGAAAAGTTGCCACTCGCATTATGCGTGCTAGCGAAATTAGCGAGAACGAAGAACCTGTTTTATATGGCATTGTTCGCGAGATTTCTGCGCAAATCGAAAAGCCTATGCCGCACATTTATGTTGCTCCAACAGATAGTCCGAATATTTTTGCAATTGGTAGAAGCGAACGTCACGCAACAATTTGCTGCACTCGTGGTCTTTTGAATATTCTAAACGAGCGCGAGTTGCGTGGCGTTGTAAGCCACGAGCTTATTCATGTTTACAATCACGATATTTTGAATTCAACGGTTGCATCTGCAATAGCAACAGTTATCACGTATTTTGGGTACGTGCTTATGTATTCGGGAAGTGAGTGTGCAAAATCTGCTAAAAGGCGTTGCCCTGTACTAAAAGTTATTGGCAAGGTTTTAAGTGCCATTTTTGTGCCGCTTGGTTCTCTATTTGTTAAGCTTGCGATTTCTAGAGCGCGCGAGCTGGATGCAGATCGAAGTGCAAGCATGCTTACTGGCGACCCCGCGGCTTTGGCTTCTGCGCTAAACAAAATTTCCTACGGAGTTAAGATGCATAAGATGGATTTGCATTCGGGAGTGCAAGCTATTGCTTCACTTATGATTGTAAATCCGTTTGCAAACTACGATTCCAAGCTTTTAAAGCTGTTTTCTAGGCAGCCAGATGTTAACAAGCGAGTCGACTCTTTAATGCTTATGTCTAGTAAGATGGAAAGTCTTGTGCAAGAAGATGTGCGTGGAGAAATCGATCATATTGAGCATGATAGCGATAGCGTGTTTCGTTTTAAGAATGGCGCTAAATACAATGTTGAATACGGCAAAGGTGTTTCTGACGGAGTTGTAGCAGTTAGCGGAGCGTGATATTCTTAGATGGTTTGCTTTTTAGATTGATTCTTGAGCGCTTATTTGCTTGTTTGCAGGCAGATTATCGGTAAGGATTAGTCGCAAGCAACCGAGCATGCGGACATAGTTCATCGGTAGAATGGAAGCTTCCCAAGCTTCAGAGGCGGGTTCGATTCCCGTTGTCCGCTCCAATTAAAAAACGTTGATATATCAACGTTTGTGGCTTGTTTTTATGTCTTAAAAATACGCTAAATGTGAAAACAATGTGCAAAATTCTATAATTTTTTTTTTAATATTGACACGAAAATCTTAGTTAAATTAAAATCGTATTAAATCCTCTATGGAAGAGGATTTAATTGGGCAGGAGGTTTTTTTTATGTTAGATATGTTGTTTGCACTTGTTGCTGTTATATCAATGTTAATAGGCTTGGTTTTGTCTGTAATGCTTTGGGTTAAAAGCAGCAAATCAGCTAAAGAGTTGTATAAAAACGCATATGTATATGCGATTGTTGATGTTGTATTAGGCGTATTGTCTTGGGCAACTTATGCTGCGACTATCAATTCCGTAGATGTTGATGTGCGTGAATTCTACACAAATTATTTTGCGGCGCCATTGATTGTTCTTGCTGTTCTTGTTGTAAGCATTGCAGCTATAACCATCTTTAAAAGTAAAAAAGATAGCTATGTAGCATAACTAGATTAAACAGTTATTAAAAATAATAGCCTTCTGAGTTTAATTAAAATTCAGAAGGCTATGTTTGTTATATGTTGTGTTTGGTTTGATTGTGATTTGTTGATTTCAGTCTGAATTCTGTGTGTGATATTTAGACAAAAGATGTATAAATCGTAGTTTTTGTACATTGGATGTATAAAAAATTGCACATTGAATGTACAAAAAATACGATTTTTGTGTATACAAGTTTTATAATCGCGCGCTGTGGGAATGCAATGCATTTGAGTGAATATTGCAAAGTTTCATATTGGAGAATGCTTTATATTGTTCTTATTTGGATGTTAAGCTGTTGGACAATAGTTCAGCTCGCCCGAGTTTTCTCAGTGTGGGCTGATTTTCTTTCTCCACTAGAATGGTCTCGCGCCAGATAAAAATCTTTGTGAGTGCACCACTCATAGAAAATAGTTGGATTAATCAATATATTGGATCAATCAATATAAAAAGCGCTGACTTATTTATGCATTAATACATACTTTGTAAGTCAGCGCTTAGTTTATTGTTAGCAAATACGCGAACTAGTTGCCTATTGCTAATTACAAATCACTAATTAACAATTAGCAATAAATTAGAACGTGCGAACATTGTAGAAATTATTAAGCTCTTCCATCCAACGCCCAGTACCAGATATATCTCCTCTAGTTCCTACGGTAAACCCTGGGAAATTGTTCATTCGCGGTTCAAGGTAGCTTCTAGAGCCATGACCTTCTGCAGAATTGCCAACACTTATAGCTCCTGCAAAATTGCCCACAGAACGAATAACTCTGTCGTTGTCTACTTTGTAATGAACGGCATAACCTTCGCGAGTCAGGCGATTCCCTGCGTTTGCTGCAGTGCGAAGCCAACGGTTGAAGATATTTCCCCAAATTTGAGGGGCGTTGAAAGTGTAGATCTTCTTAAGCCAAGAATATCCTTTACCGTCTGCGCGAATCAAAGCTCGTTGTGCCAAATAGCCTCCAAGGGAATGGCCAGTAATATATAGATTATTTACAGTGTTTTCTCTACCATAACTCTCAATAAGCTGTTCAACATCGTAAGCCTGATCTGGATTGTGACCCACAGCTATTGCAAAATCATCGTCATAATCATTGAATTGAGAAGTTCCACGAATTGCAAGAACTTGAACAGTTCCTTGCTCTAAGAACGGATATGGACTTACGTTTTCAAACAAGACAGCGTCAAAGCCGCCCCTCTTGTGGTAGGTTTCTTTAACTTTCCAGAATGGAGCTATCTCATTGTGCATAAGACGATACTCATTGCGGTTCTTATAAATGTCATGAAGTGGTTTAGTGTAATCAAGAACCTTGTTTATATAACTGTCATCGCGATAAGAAAGTTCAGAAAATAGCGTCATATCTCTTGGGCTTATATCCCATCTGCGAGGATTGCTGTCTTGATTATCTGGAATGCCATCGCCATCAGTGTCATTCATCATAGGGTGAGAATTGTACCCATAATAAGTTTTACCGTCTTTAGTATAAGTGTAAATTTCTTGCCTATTAGTTAAGCCGTCGCCATCTAAATCAGCATTTGGGTCGAGAGGCGTTTTGTGATACAAAGCCATGTCTAAAGCTCCAGGAAGCTCCAGCTTTATATCTCCATTTGAAATCTGTTTAGCTGTTTTCGCTGTAAGAGGAGTGTGTGCTTCTGTAAGTTGTTCGTTTTGAGTATACGCCATTGCTGGTGTAGTAATACTTAACATGCTTAGCATAAGGCAAAGGCTTGCAGATAAGCCTACTAGTTTTAAGCTTTTCTTCATGATTCCTCCTACTTTTGTCATCTATTTTGTGAATTAATTCGTTTTTGGAATTAATCCTTTGCTTTTTATTATCTTGCTCGCGCGTTTTACGCTTAAAGCTACAAATAGCAAGTTGTGTAATCTGCACCTTCGCTTAATTACAATTACAGTAATACTTAATTTCCTCAATAACTCTCTGCAATCAACTTTGACGATATGAGTTTGATTAAGAAAATCCTAGATGCTGCTAAGTATTCTTATATGCTCAAATCCGCGCTTGCGTTGATATAGCTTATACAACAATGCTACATCATTAATCAATTAAATACATCATTAATTAGCGTAAAATACGTGAAAATTGTTGCGTTAATGACATTATGACTTTATGACATTAGGCTGGTTTTAGTTTGAAAACAATTTAGTCGCAAGCACAAAGATTTATCAGACGTCTGACGAATTGTAGTGATATTGGTGTAATCTACGAATCAAAAGACAAATCGAAAGATAAGTCGAAAGACAAATCAGAATACAAATCAGCTACGATTTCAAGGAGGATATCATGCTGAAAGCTAAATTTGTTGTAGGCGCATACGCATCGTTGCCAAAAACTCGCGAAGATCAAGAAAAATACTACGATTTGCTGGGCAAGCAAAGCTGGATTGATGGAACGGAGATTCCATACCCAGGAGATTTGGCAGATCCAAAAAATCGCGCGTGGCTAGCAAGCGCAATACCATCGCATTGGCATGCAAACACGATTACGGCAATTCCAGGAACAATGCGTCACATAAACTTTGACCCAGATCCAGAATTTGGACTTGCAAGCCCAAGCGAAGAAGGCAGGCATCGCGCGCTCGCATTCTTTAAGGATATTCGCGAAGCAATCGCAAACGTTGTAGACATTAGAGATAGCTGCGATATATCTCATGTAGAAATACACACGGCTCCAACTCGCTTAGCGCAAGCGGATGCAATGAAAAAGTCGTTAGAAGAACTAGCGCAACTCGATTGGTGCGGAGCAAAGTTGGTGATTGAGCATTGCGATAGATATATTGAAAGCCAAAATCCAGAAAAAGGATTCCTGCCTCTAGAAGAAGAGATTCAAATTGCAAAAGATGCTGGAGTTGGAATCACAATCAACTGGGGAAGAAGCGTTGTAGAAGAGCGAAATGCTCAAGCGGCAGTGGAGCACGTGCGTGCGGCAAGGCAAGCTGGCGTTTTGCAAGGATTAATGTTCTCGGGAGCTGGTCCAGATGCAACACAATACGGATACGAGTGGATTGATGGCCACTTGCCAATGAACCCAGATGAGCCGACTTCGTTAATGACGTCTAAAGAAATTCAAGAAACCACTCGTGAGGCGCTAAAAGACGATTACGCAATCGACTATTTGGGCGCAAAAGTGTGCGTTCCGCAAGACGCGAGCGTTGAAGAGCGCTTGGGGTATTTGGCGCGCATTCATGATGCTGTGGTCGCTGCGCAGGGTGAGTGAATAGGTAAAGTCGAGTAAACAGTAAAAATAAGGTCGCAAACGCAAGAAAGAAAACGGAAATTGTTATGGACGAAGTAAAAGATTATCGCTCTACGTATCTTGCTTTTGACATAGGCGGAACAAAAATCGCGTACGGATTGGTGACTTTGCCAGAGCCTTTAGAATCTTCAGGGTCTAGCGTTGGTAAAGAAAGCGCAGATTGTGCGTCTCCAACAGTAGAAGACTATGGCTCTATGCCAACCGAAGCTGCAAAAGGCGGAGAAGATATAAAGAATCGCCTAGTAGCTCGCGCAAAGCAAATATTGGAAGATGCGGCGAAAAGTGGCAAAAAAATCAGCGGAATTGGAATAGCAGCTGCAGGAGTGCCAAATAGCAAAACTGGCGAAATTGTAGCAGCTACAGACATTTTGCCAGGTTGGAGAGGTCAGCGAATTTACGACGCATTTAAGCGCGTAACCGATTTGCCAGTTTATATGATTGGCGATGTTGGTGGTCACGGCCTTGGAGAGGCGATTTACGGAGCAGGCCGCGGAAAATCGATTGTGTTCTCTGTTGGCATAGGCACTGGAATTGGTGGCGCGATTATTGTAAACGGCAAACTGTTTACGGGCGCGCACGGAGTTGCAGGACACGCTGGCCACGTTGTTAGCGATCTGGGAGTTGGCTTTGACTGCTCTTGCGGAGCGCATGCTGTCCATATTGAGCCAGTTGCCTCTGGAACTGGGCTTGCCACTCTTTACAACAGCAATCTTCCGCAAGGCACCGAGCTTGCAAAAAACGGCTACGAGGTTTGTGTGCGCGCGAATTCAGGTCAGGATGAGCACGCTAAAGAAACGCTGGCTAGAAGCGGTAAGGCTTTGGGGCAGTGTGTTGCAGGAATGGCGAATCTTATAGATCCAGATGTGATTGTGCTTTCGGGGTCTGTTGTAGAAGCTGGCGATATTTGGTGGAACGCTATGCGAAGCGGGTTTGAAGACTCTGCTTTAACGTTGATTAAAAGTACACCGATTGTTAAGGGCAAGCTTGGTGGGGCAGCTCCGCTAATCGGTGCGGCTTTTGCTGTTCACTCAAATCGCGTTTAATCGCGTTCGGTCGCGTTTGGATATGTTTAATTTTGTTTAGTTTAGTCATATTTGAAAAAAGGAGGAATCTATATGAATCCTGTGATTGAAAAAATCAAGGGCGGCTTAGTTGTTAGCTGCCAGGCATACCCTGGAGAGCCGCTAAGACACCCAGAAACAATGGCGCAAATGGCAATGGCTGCCGTAGAAGGTGGAGCTGTTGGCATTAGATGCCAGGGGTTGTCGGATATTTCTGCGATTAAAGGGCAGGTTGATGTGCCTGTAATCGGAATTTGGAAAGATGGACACGAAGGCGTCTACATAACTCCGACTTTGCGTCATGCGCGCTGCTGCGCTGCTGCTGGAGCGGATATTATTGCGATTGATGCAACCGATAGACCACGCCCAGATGGCTTGACTTACGAGCAAACTGTTCGCGCGTTGCACGACGAAGGCATAGTTGTTATGGCCGATTGCGGCAACTTCGATGATGCAAAGCGCGCGGCGGATTGTGGAACGGATATTATATCTACCACTTTGGCTGGCACTTCTCCTGGAAGGCCAAAAACGGACGGCCCAGATTTTGAGCTTTTAGGCCAGATTTTGCAAGCTTTCCCAGATTATCCAATTATTTGCGAAGGGCGTATTCACACTCCAGATCAGTTGCACAAGGTTATGCAGATGGGCGCTTGGGCTGCTGTTGTTGGAACGGCGATTACGCATCCAACGTCGATTACGCGCTGGTTTGCAGCAAAGTTGTAGGAGGCGAGCAGGTAGGCGGATGCGGCTGGGGGCGCTAAGGAAAAGTCGCAAGCAGCCGCAGATTTGCCAAACGCGTAAGTAACAAATAAATAAAAATAGTGGTTATATGTGTGTTGATTATGTGCGATTTTGTTCTAATTTTTCGTGATTTAAAAAATAATCAAAATTTTCACAAATTCGACACACGCATAACTTGACATCAGACATCAGACCTCTTATGTTTGAAGTAACGTGAAAATAACGCACGCGCTATAATTTAAAATGTTTTCGCATTCGAAGACGAAATGCAAAAAACCCAAACTCAATGGTGAGGAGAAAATATGGCACGAATTAACTCGAAGCTAACCGCGGCAATCGCCGCTGGTGTGGCCGCATTAATGATGCTTTCTGGCTGCGGTGGAGCTAAATCCCACAAGGCAGCAAAAGCAAAGACTGCTGTTAAAGACACGATTACCGCACAGGTTGCATACGCAAGCCGCGACTTTGCGCCATCTACAACCTCTGGCGCGTTGCCAATGGCAGCAAACTGGCACGTTACAGAGCCACTTTACGCTCTTGATTACAGCAACTTTAAGGTTTTCAACGCTCTTGCAAAGGGTGAGCCAAAGAAGATTTCCGATACCGAATACGAAGTAACAATTCGCGATGCTGCTAAGTTCTCGGACGGAACGGAAGTAACCGCAGGCGATGTAGTGTCTTCCTTTAAGCGCACAACTGCAAAGGGCAGCCTTTACATCTCTATGCTCGACTTTATTGATTCTGTAGAAGCAAAAGACAATCGTCACGTAATCTTTAAGCTAAAGAAGGCGTTCCCACTGTTCAAGCAGCGCCTTGCTTTGATTCAGATTGTTCCATCTGCAAAGTCTGATGCAGATCTTAAGAATATGCCAATCGGATCTGGCCCATGGAAGTACGTTTCGATTACAGATAACCAAGTAAAGTTTGAGCGCAACGATCTTTACAACGGCAAGTACAAGGCACAGACCAAGAAGATGGTTTGGAATGTAACCGTTGACGATACTGCTCGTGTAACCGCAATGCAAGGCGGAAAGACCGACGTAATGGAAATGGTTCCAGCACAGGCATTCAACACTTTGAAGGCATCTGGATCCGAGCTTAAGACCGCACAGGGCTTCACTCTTCCATTCCTTATGTTCAACACAAAGCAGAAGCCATTCGACGACAAGCGAGTTCGCCAAGCTGCTCTCTACGCAATTGACGTAAACAAGCTTATTACCAACCAGATGAGCGGCCAGGGCGAGGCAGCAACAAGCTTCTTGCCAAAGAACTACGCAAATTACCACAAGGCAAAGAACGTTTACACCAAGAATGTTGCTAAGGCAAAGAGCTTGCTTAAGGAAGCTGGCGTAAGTGGCCCACTAAAGTTCACTCTTTACACAACGGATCACACTTGGATTACTCAGCTTGCTCCACAAATCAAGAATGATCTTGCTGAGATTGGTATGGATGTAGAAATCAAGTCCATGAAGTCTTCTGCACTTTACCCACAGATTACCGACCGCGACGACGCAAACTACTCCATGGTTCTTGCTCCAGGCGATCCATCCGTGTTCGGCAACGACCCAGACTTGCTTATGAGTTGGTGGTACGGCGACAACGCTTGGACCCGTCAGCGCACATTCTGGAAGAGCTCCGAAGGATACGCAAAGCTCCACAAGCTTATGGACGAAGCTCTTGAAGCATCCAAGCCAGCAGAACGCCAGAAGTATTGGAACCAGTGCTTCGACTTGATTAGCGACGAAGTGCCTCTGTACCCACTCTTCCATCGTAAGACTACTACTGCTGTAAAGAAGGGCGCATTGGCTGAGTGGAATGCAATCGGTTCCACTGGCATCAACCTTGTAAAAGCAAAGCTAACAAAGTAGGTGCAAGTCAAAGTAACAAACTTCATTTTCCCTAACCTCTAACCGCAAAACCGACCCAACTGTTTACCTTTCTCGCCTTTGTGCAGATGGGTCGGTTTTGTTATGCAAAAATAATAATTTTCTTCAATGGATGTGTGGATGTCTTATGAGTAATTTTCTTAGACTTTTAGGTAGGCGACTAATCGCCCTGCCGTTCATGGCATTCGGTGTTACGTTCCTCGTATTCTTCCTTATGTCATTTTCTAAATACGATCCAGCAGTTGCAGCATTAGGCGAAAACTCGTCTCCAGCAGCTCTGGCAGCCTTCCGCCACGAAATGGGATACGACAGGCCATGGTGGGAGCAGTTTGGGTCCTACATAGTTGGACTCTTCCAAGGAAACATGGGTGTTTATGGCGTAAACAAGGATTCCGTAGCTCAGCGAGTGGCGGACGCCTTCCCAATCACCTTGCAACTAACCTTCATTGGCTTGTTAATCGCAATAGTCTTTGCAGTAATCTTTGGCGTTTTTGCAGCGCTTTACCGCGATACTTGGGTTGATCAAACGGTTCGCGTGCTTTCGATTATTGCAATCGCAACTCCATCCTTCTGGCTTGGCGTTCTTTTGATTTACGTCTTGCAAATCAAGCTCGCATGGCTCCCAGGATCTGGCGATTTTGTGCCGTTCTTTGAAGATCCAGAAGCGTACATTGCAAGAATGGCAATGCCTTGCTTCGCATTAGGCCTTCCAGTAGCAGGTCAGCTTACGCGAATCATACGAACCTCGATGGTAGAAGAATTGGATAAGGATTATGTGCGAACCGCAATCGGCGCAGGTATTCCAAAGAGCGTGGTTGTTGCTAGAAACGTGTTCCGCAACGCTTTGATTACACCAATCACAACTCTTGGCATGAAGATTGGTTACCTTATGGGTGGTGCAATCGTTATAGAAGTTATTTTTGCACTCCCAGGAATGGGTACCGCAATGTTTGACGGCATTAATGGCAACCAGCCAATGCTTGTGCAAGGCGTTGTTTTGGTTGTTGCAATCGCATTCATCTTTATAAACATTATTGTTGATTTGCTTTACGTGCTGATCAACCCAAGAATTAGGACGGTGTGACATGCTATTTGGAAAGAATCAGGTAGTAGATGCCGCATCAAAACCAGGCATCAAATTTAACAGATTTAAAAGCATGAGCTTAGGCTCTAAAATCTCGCTTATTGTGATTGCAATATTGGCGTTCTGCGCAGTATTCGCGCGATTCCTAGCGCCATGCGACCCAGTAAAGATTACGCAAAACTATCAGCCGCCAACAGGAGCGCACTGGTTTGGCACCGATAACCTTGGTAGAGACGTGTTCTCGCGCGTTATGTACGGCGCTCGCTACTCGCTGGTAATCGGCTTGTCGTCTGTGCTCTTTGCGTTGGTGATGGGCGCAATAATCGGCGCAATCGCAGCTGTGAGCCGCACTTGGATATCTGAGCTTATAATGCGATTGATTGATATAGTAATGTCTATCCCAGGAATCGCATTAGCAGCTGTGTGCCTTGCAATTCTTGGACAATCCATGATTGGTATCATCATTTCCATTGGCGTGCTTTACGTTCCACAAATCGCAAGAATTGTGCGAGCAAATATAATAAGCGAATATGGAAAAGACTACGTGCGTGCAGTAATCGTTTCTGGCGCTCGCGCACCTTGGATTTTGCTCAAGCATGTAACGCGTAATATTGCAGCTCCAGTTATGGTGTTCACAACGCTTTCTGTTGCAGACGCAATCGTGTTCGAGGCTTCTCTTAGCTTCATCAACGCTGGTATTCCAGAGCCAACGCCAACATGGGGCAACATTTTGTCTTCTGCTAAAGCAGGCGTTATCTTTGGATACTGGTGGCAGGCATTGTTCCCAGGCTTAGCAATCATGATTACCGTTTTGTGCCTTAACATTCTTTCTGAGGGCATTACGGATGCAATGGTTGCAGCTCCAACCGCTCCAGTAGCTAAGAGCGTTGCAGATGCGGATGCGGCTCGCAAGGAAGACAGGATTCTCACCGATCCAGTGGCAGCTTACAAGGAGCAGCACGACGCTTTGGTTGAGTCTTTGGCAAAGCTTCGCGAGGCCGAGTTAAAGCGCACGGATCGCTTGCAGCCAACGTCTACGGAGCCTCCAGTTATTGAGGTTAAAGACTTGTGCATTCAGTTCCCACGCTACGGCAGCGTAAACGTTGTGGATCACTTGAGCTTCTCTGTTCGTCCAGGCGAAACAATGGGCTTGGTTGGTGAATCTGGTTGCGGTAAGTCAATCACTTCGCTTGCGATTATGGGCTTGCTTGATCCAAAAGCTAAGATTAGTGGACAAATCCTCTTTAATGGCAAGGATCTTGTAAAGCTTAGCCCAAAGGAGCACAATGCTTTGCGTGGCCACGAGATTGCAATGGTTTACCAAGACGCGTTGTCTTCCTTAAACCCATCAATGCTTATTAAAGCGCAAATGAAGCAGCTAACTTCTAGAGGTGGCACTCGTAGCGCCGAAGAGTTGCTGGAGCTTGTAGGCTTGGATCCAAAGCGCACGCTTGAATCCTACCCGCACGAGCTTTCTGGCGGCCAGCGTCAGCGCGTGTTGATTGCAATGGCACTTACGCGAGATCCAAAGTTGATAATCGCAGATGAGCCAACAACCGCTTTGGACGTTACTGTTCAAAAGCAAGTGATTGACCTTCTTAACGAATTGCGCGAAAAGCTTGGATTCGCAATGGTGTTTGTAAGCCACGATTTGGCTCTTGTTGCAAAGGTTGCGCACTCGATTACCGTAATGTACGCAGGCCAGGTTGTTGAGCAAGGCTCCACTAAGGAAATCCTCACCGATCCGCATCATGAGTACACGCGCGGCTTGCTTGGCTCCGTAACTTCCATTGAGGCTGGTGCTCCAAGATTGCACCAGGTTCCAGGAACTGTTCCAAGCCCATCCGACTTCCCTAAGGGAGATCGATTCGCGCCGCGTTCTTCTCATCCAGATCAAGGACTTGACGTGCGCCCAGTAATGAAGCGCATTCCAGGAACGTGGCACTTCTATGCTGCGCCTCCAGAGCCAGAATCGGATGTGCCTTCCGCAATTTTGACCAACTCCGATAAAGGAGATGTGCGATGAACATGAATGTTAATGACGTAAATAAAGTGCAGAACGAAAATGGCGAAGTTCCAATCATCGAGCTGCGCGACGCCGAAGTGGTGTTCACTACTCGAGCTGGATCTGGCTTATTCCATAAGAACAAGATTACGGCCGTAAACAAGGTAAATCTTAAGCTTATGCCAGGCAAGACGATTGGTATTGTTGGCGAATCTGGTTGCGGAAAGTCTACTACTGCAAACATTATGTGCGGACTCCAGCAAGTAACAAGCGGCAAGGTTTTGTTCAAAGGTCAAGACGTTACGCATAGAACTGCAAAAGAGCGCATGGATATTGGACGCGTGGTTTCCGTTGTATTCCAGGATCCAGCAATGGCTTTGAATGCGCGCATGAGTGTGATTGATCAGTTGATTGACCCGCTTGTTGTGCACAAGATTGGAAGCAAAGCTGAGCGCGATGCTAGAGCCAAGGAGCTAATCCGAATGGTTGGTTTGCCTCACTCTGTTCTTGGCGCTTTGCCAGGTCAGCTTTCTGGCGGTCAGCGTCAGCGCGTGGCAATCGCTCGTGCGCTTTCGCTTAATCCAGATGCAATAATCGCAGATGAGCCAACTTCCGCTTTGGATGTTTCTGTGCGTGCTCAGATTTTGAATCTTCTTTCCGACTTAAAGAAGAAACTGAATCTTTCAATGGTGTTTATTAGCCACGATATTCAAACAATCCGATACATATCCGACGAAGTTGTTGTTATGAATCACGGAACGATTGTTGAGCGCGGCGAAACTCACCAAGTGATTAACAATCCGCAGGATGCGTACACAAAGATTTTGATGGGCGCAGCTCCTTCGCTTTTGCACCCAACGGAAGAAGAGTGCAAGTAGTGTGAGCAGTGCGAGCAAGCGCTAGTCGTTAGTCGCTAGTCGCTAGCTTGAATGCGCGGGCGGTCTGTTAAGACCTTGCAGTAAATCCATGCAGGCCGCCCATTAATTGCAAAATCTAAAGTCATAAATCATAAATCAATAAGTCATAAATAATAAAAAATACGAAAGAAGTTTAATCATGGCAGAAAAATTCCACGGCGTTATTCCACCAGTAGTTACGCCATTAACGTCAGACGGCGAAGTAGACGTTGTTAGCTTTGAGCGTTCGCTTAACAGAATGATTGAAGCTGGCGTAGACGGCTTGTTCACACTTGGATCTTCTGGCGAAGTTGCGTTTAGCACAGATAAGCGCCGCCGCGAAATCATTGAAACCGTAATGCGTATTGTTGACGGCCGCGTGCCAGTGTTGGTTGGGTGCATCGATACGGAAACAAACCGCGTTATTGAGCATGCAAAGGAAGCTAAGGAGCTTGGGGCTTCTGCGATTGTTGCAACAGCGCCATTCTACGCACTTGGCGGCATGGCAGAAGTTGAGCGCCACTTCCGTCTTATTCACGAAGCTGTTCCAGATTTGCCTCTGTTTGCTTACGATATTCCAGTTTGCGTGCACACAAAGCTTCCAGGCGGTTTGCTTGTAAAGCTTGGTAAAGATGGCGTTCTTGCAGGCGTTAAGGATTCTTCCAACGACGACGTGTCGTTTAGGTTCCTTGTAGACGACAACAATAAGGCTGGTCACCCATTGACTTTGCTTACGGGTCAAGAGGTTGTTGTTGACGGCGCATACATGGCTGGCGCAGACGGTTCTGTTCCAGGACTTGCAAACGTTGAGGCCACTGGCTACGTGCGCATGTGGAAGGCTGCTCAGGCTGGCGATTGGGCAACGGTTAAGAAGGAGCAGGATTGGCTTGCTGCTTTGATGCAAATCGTTACTGTTCCTAGCGGCGTGGCAGGCTTTGGCGCTGGCGTTGGAGCGTTTAAGACCGCAATGGCGTTGCTTGGCGTGTTTGACACAAATCAGATGCCAGATCCAGTTTGCCCACTTAAGGGAGAAAACGTTGAAGCCGTTGCTGGCGTTCTTAAGGAAGTTGGCTTGACTTTGGCAAAGACTCCGCAAGAAGTGAGCGATTCCACAAAGTAACGTCTTAAGCGTGTGTCTTAAGTAAAAAATCAAATAATCTAATAGCCTTTTACCGATGGTGCATAGTAAGTAAATAGCGTTGCGGTGTGCGTTAATTCGTATGCCGCAATGCTAATAATTGCTAATAAATGCTTACAATTACTGATTAATGTTGCTTAAAAATTGCTAATTATGCTAATTAAAGCTTTAAAGGAGAAGCAAAGATGGCAGAAGTTATTATTGTAAAAGATCAAGATGAAGCTGGCGAGCTCTACGCAAAAGCAGTTGTAGATTTGATTAGTCGCAAGCCAGATGCAGTACTTGGCTTAGCTACGGGATCTAGCCCATTAAAGGCCTACGAGCATCTTGCAAAGCTTGTTAAAGAAAATAATGTTGACGTAAGTCGCGTGCGCGGATTTGCGCTTGACGAATACATTGGATTGCCATTAGAGCACGAGCAGTCCTACCACAGCACAATCCGCAGAACTGTAACAGACTTAATCGGCCTAAACCCAGATTTAGTGCACGTTCCAGGAGATGTTCTTAACGGAGCGCCATTAAGCGAGGGCAGCAAGATTGCGCACGCTGGAGCCGACTACGATGCTGCTATTGCGGCCTCTGGCGGAATCGACGTGCAAATTTTGGGAATTGGCTCCGATGGCCACGTTGGATTCAATGAGCCAGGCTCTTCGCTTGCGTCTGGTACGCGCGTTAAAACACTAACCGAGCAGACTCGCGTAGATAATCGCAGATTCTTCGACGGAGATATTAACCAAGTTCCAACTCATTGCATAACGCAAGGAATTGGAACGATTTTGCGCGCTAAGCATCTTGTTCTTCTTGCGTTTGGCTCAAATAAGGCAGACGCAGTGGCAGCAACGCTAGAAGGCGGAGTAAGCTCGCTATGCCCAGCTTCCGCGCTTCAAATGCACCCGCACGCAACTGTGATTGTAGACGAAGACGCAGCAAGCAAGCTTAAGTTGGCAGACTACTATCGTTGGGTGTATGCAAATAAGCCATCTTGGCAAGGAATCTGATACTCAAGTCTAAAATTAAGTAACGTATTCAAAAGCACAAACTTCAAAAGCACAATCGCAGGTGAGTGAAATGTCAAAAAATGCATATTTAGACGCCGTAAAGAAGATTGATGATTCACTAAAATCAAGTGAGGGGCGCAATTTTGTAGTGCGCAACGTGAGTGTTGTAGACGCGCGCGGAATTGTTCCTAACGCTTGGATTTTGGTTAAAGATGGCGTGATTCTAGAAACTGGCATTTTAGACGAAGACCTTGCGCTTGCGATTAATGCTTGCGGATTGCGCGCATCTGACTTAAGCGTTGTAGACGGGCGTGGCTGTTTTGCTGCGCCAGGCTACATTGATTTGCACGCTCACGGAGCATGGGAGCATTCGTTTGACGACGGTGCCGAAGGGATTGCCATTGCGCGCGCGTATCACATGCTTCATGGAACAACTAGGCAAGTTCTTAGCTTGATTACAAACCCTCTTGACGTAATGCAAGAGAATTTGCGTACTGTTAAGCGCGTTATGCAAACGCGACCAGATGTGCTTGGATCTCACTTAGAGGGGCCGTTCTTGGCGCTTTCTAGAAAAGGAGCGCACGATCCTAATTGCCTAGTGGACCCTACTCCCGAGCGCGTTGAGGCGTTGCTTGAGGCGGCGGATGGCACTTTGCGCCAGATTACTTTGGCTCCAGAGCGAGAACACGGCATGGAGGCGATTAAGCGTTTTGTAGAAGCTGGCGTGATCCCAGCAGTTGGGCATTGCGACGCGGATTATAAAACAGCGCGCGCGGCTTTTAACGCTGGCTCTACGCTTATGACTCACATGTTTAACGCTATGAACGGCATTCATCACCGCAAGCCAGGTCCAATCCCTGCAGCCTTGGAGGATTCGCGCGTAACGATTGAGCTAATTAACGACGGTTTCCACGTTGAAAACCCCGTTTTGCGAATGGCGTTTAAGGCAGCGGTTGGAAGGATTGCGTTTGTAACGGATGCTATGGCTGCAACGGGGTGCGCAGATGGCGCTTATAAGCTTGGCGCTTTAGATGTTACTGTTACGGGCGGCCATGCAAGGCTTGTTTCTAATGGCGCTATTGCGGGCTCTACTTTGATTCTAGAAGTTGCTATTAAGCGCGCTGTTAAAGAGCTTGGAATCGGATTGCCAGAGGCGATTGCTGCTGCGACTATTGTTCCTGCTCGCGCGCTTGGAGTAGATAAGCCGAATGCTATAACTAGTGCTCCTTTGGGCTTAGTTGAAAAGGGGTATGCAGCCGATTTGCTTTTGCTTGATCCAGGAACTTTGGCAGTTGAGCACGTTTGGTGCGACGGCCATAAAATTTCGTAACGTAAATCGTATCGTTGCGATTAATCGTGATGCTGTAGTACTCAGGCATCACCATTGAAGATGAAAGAACCGCTCTCGTTTAGTTAGGGAGCGGTTCTTCCATTTATTTAGTGCTTTTGCAGTCGATTAAGCAAAATCGACTGAATCGGCTCGTAATGGTCGTTTACAGCTTGCCTATATCCATCTGCGTCTCCCGCAATAGCCGTTTTTAGCATAAGTTCGTGCGCTCTAGCGGTTTTTTCAAGTTCGTCCGAAACTTCCAGCCCCAATTGTGGCAAAACAGCCATATGTACAAGCCACAAGCATCGCACGAATTGCTCTGCAATCGTATTGTTTACCGCGCGCAAAATGCCCGTGTGGAAAGCAATGTCTTGTTCCAAGAATGTTTTTCCAGCATGCGCTTCTTTAGTCATTATTTCCGAAAGCGCTTCCAGCTCTGGATGCTGCGTTCCTTTAAGTGACTCAACCACCTTATCCGCGCATCCAAGGTCTAGGAATTTTCGCATTTCTACAACGTTATTCAAGTCTTCAAAATTCTTATTAATGGAGATTAAGGAGCGAAAAGCGAGTGTTTCCACCATTGGGTCCAAAGATAGCGAGCCAACAAACATGCCTTTTCCTTGCTTAACTTCCACAATGTTAAGTGCTTCCAGCTTGCGAATCGCCTCGCGCACCGATGACCTTGATGCGCCAATCAAATTGCATAGCATTGGCTCAGTTGGCAGCATGTCTTTTGGTTGCAAGCGTTCTCTTAAAATAAGCGATCTGATTGCGTCCATTGTTTCATCGCAGCGCTTTCTTGCTGCGATTGGAGCGGAGTTAGAGCTTGCTTGCAATAACGATAAGCGGTCTAGTGTTGTCATCTCATCGTCTTCGCGGCTGCTAAATGTCTCTTCCATTTTGGCTCCTTTCAGTTCGCTTGAGTCTTCTCTCTTTTGTGTCTTCCATTTTTCCGTTTTTGTGTACTTTGTTTTTGTGTACTTTGTTTTTGAAACCTGCGTGCAAACTATCTTGCTGCCAAAGCGAGGAATCTATTGCTGTTATATAAATTCCAGTAGTTTCTCTTTCCCACAGTAGTTGCAAAGTTCGTTTATTGCTAGAGCTAATGCATTGATAAACGTGGTGGAATGGGTTTATGCACACGCTTTTTGCCCACGTTTGCCCGCCGTCGTAGCTAAATCGCACAACTCCGCGGCCGCGGTATGGCATCATTTGACTTGCGTTTGCAAACGCTATGCAGTCTGCATTTTCATTGCTAAAGCAAGTTGCGCTCGGCTGGCTGAATATCTCTGGCAAACTTGTGTCAAAAATCAGCTCGCTCCAAGTTTCTCCGCAATCATGACTAATGGCTTTGCCTACACATCCCGAGCGATTTTGATTGCGGAAGAATGCTAGAATATCGCCATTTTTGCGTTCAACAAACACGGTTTCGGAGCTTGTTGCATCGTCGTCTTGCATTGTTACAGGATCTACGATTTTTCCGTTTATTAATCGCCCTTCGTTAATCATTTTGCCTCGGCTCCACGTTTTGCCGTCGTCATCCGAAATAAGCGCTCCCGAAGAATAGTGCGATTTGCTTTGGCCGCTGCAATAGAATGGCACGAGTATTCTGCCGTAATGTTTTTCGTTTTGTCTAATAACAATTCCGTTCCCTGGGCATACTCCCGCAAAGCTCATCCATGGCTCCTTAACCATGTGGTCGATTAAGCGTGGCTCGCTCCACGTTTTGCCGTCGTCGTCCGAATAGATTTGCGCTATATAACACGTTTTTTCGGCGAATAATGGCTGATCTTTGCTCGCTGTTTCGGGCGATTGCCATATGTTCCACGTGGAACGGTCGCAAGTTTGACTATTGTGCGAGTTATTGCTTGAGTCGCCACTCAAATCGCCATTTTTTATGCTTCCATCTGGGAAAACTAGCCACTTTGTTGCGCATTCTTTTTCGCTAGAATCGCATGGCAATTTTACGGCCGCGCTTGCGTTCATTGCCGCCGCGTAGTGGCCACCTAAGCGGTCTATAAGCTTGATTCTTCCGCGCGTGTCCACGCCTACAACGGTTTTGCAATTTGTTAGCCCAATTCCGCCAGGATTAATGTCGATTAATACGTTGATTCTTTCGCTTTTGCCTTCTAGGTCTAAAACAGGGCAGGAGTCGATTGCGCTAGCGCCCAGTTTTCCAAGGTTTTTGCCAGGCATGTTGATTACGGTTTGCAAAGGCTCCCACGTTTTGCCGCCGTCCGCGGATCGGCGAATCACAAAGTTTATGTGGTTTGGAGCGTCGTTTGAAACGCTTGTTCGCTGGTCTGCTCCTGCGATTAGCGTTCCCATGCGCGTTTTTACGAGCGACGGTATTCTGTAGCTGCGAGAGCCCGCATATCCCGTGTCAAATAGTGCAGTTGTTACAAGCGGCTTTACTTTTGATATTCTTTGGATTTGTCCTTCGGTTAGTGCGCTAAAGTAGATTCCGCCTGTTCTAGCTTCGCCCATTAATCGCACTCCGCGCAAGTCTTCGCCAATGCTTACGGCGTCTAATTCTGGTATGTTTGCAAACCAGAATTGCCCTATGTTGTGCGACTGGCTGTATCCGTCTACGTAAATGTCGGTTGCTCCGCGATTTGCGCGAATAATCAAGTCGTGCCATTCGCCATCGTCAACACTTGCGGCTGCTTCGATTACGCTTTTTACACACGTTTCGTCGTCGATTAGCGTGATTTTTATGCCTTCTGGCCCTGCATGCACGCTTATTTTTTCGCTAGATTCTTGCTTAGTTTTTGTTCCAACAGTTCCAGCAGCAAAAAGCACTCCGTGTTGGCCAGGGCCGCGCAATCTAAATTGAATGTGCAAAGTTCCGCTCGACTTGCAAGATACGCGTTTTATGTCTCTTGCGCAAATCGTAGGTCCTGCAAACCATATGTCTGGCTGTGCCTGTGTGGCCGAATTTGCGATTTCTTCTGGATTTGGCAAGTGGTTTGAGTAGTAAAAGTCGTAGATTTGCGAAGATTCTGCCTGAGCTGCACACACTTCGGCCGCTTTTTCGCTCACTCTTTGCGACCCAAGATTCGTTGCGCTCGCAAAGCATTGGTATCCGTCTAAATAGAATCGGCTTCCAAAACTTCCGTACGTTACTGCAAAATCGTGTTCGCTACCGTCGCATGCACCTAGCGCATCTTCCATGTGCAACGCGATTTCTTTCGCGCCATTTGCGTCTGCGCTATCTTCCAAAAGATTTTGCGCAATAAGCAGGGGAGCATCTTCTTTAATACTTATTTTTATTATTGGAGTTGCGTCCTCTTGTAGTGCGGTTGCTGGTGATTTTTGTGCTGGCTTAATATGCAATAAATCACAATCCGTATTTGCTACAAATTTGAACCTTATTATTCCTTCGTTTTGATTTATTTCCTCGTTTTTATCTTTGCGATTGATTTCCGACGTGTTTTCGCTATATTTTTTGATTTCAGTAGATGGTGTAATTTTTATTGTGGCATGACTGAATCGCGTGTGCTCCGAACCTACGATATTCGCTATATCTCCGCTTAGGTTCGTCGTCTTCGTTGAACGACGTTCCATTTTAGTCCTCCATGACCGTAAAAATTAAAACACCAATGTTTTAACACGTCTGACGTCTTATGACGTTCACTATTCAGTCTATCACACATTTTTAAGCAAATGCACAATTGTTGCACATTGCGTTGCAAAATGATGCTACAAAACAAGAAAGAACGTTGAAAAATCAACGTTCTTAAAGAGTGCGAACGGCGGGACTTGAACCCGCATGAGCATACACTCACTGCCACCTGAAGACAGCGCGTCTACCATTCCGCCACGTTCGCATACAGACCACAAAGCTACCATATTTGCAGCCGTTTAGCAAATATTGACACTTGTGTGTTTATGCAAAACTCGTCAACTTTCCGCTTTTTGTTGCTCTAATTGCTGTTTTGAGCTACATGATTACGCAAAGCTAGGTAGAGATTCGATATTTTTTGCGGCGAATCGACGACTTCGAGCTGCATAATGCGTGGGCGCGACGACCTGCCTTTTCGCTTAAAGCGTAGCGCGAAAAGGCAATTCGGAGCGCTGAGCAGCTCAAGGCAGAAGCACTGCTTCTGCGCTGCGAAGACGTGAGCGCGCTGTAACGCGCGAGCGATACATCTCGATTCGCTGAGCCGCTTAAAGCAGAAGCATTGCTTCTGCGCGGCGAAGGCGTGAGCGCGGCTAATCCGCGCGAGCGTAGAATCACCCAGCCCTCGCGCAATACCAAGTAAGGATCGCGCAACACCAAGCAAATTATCCGCGCGACCCATTCTCATAATAATGGGCTAACGACTCATCGCGGAAGTCTTCAAAATATCCGCCGTCAATCGACGCGCGAATGTCGTCTAGAAGCTTAACAAAGAATCGCTCGTTGTGAATAGTGGCAAGCGTGTATCCGTTCATCTCTTTAGCGCGCAGCAAATGGCTAACATACATGCGCGAATAATGCGTGCAAGTGTAGCAATCGCAGCCAGCTTCAAGTGGCCCTTGGTCGTGCTTAAATTCCGCGCGCTTTACGTTGTATCGCCCGTGGCGAGTAAAAATCGCGCCGTTTCGGCCGCATCGCGCAGGAGCCACGCAATCAAACGTATCGCCTCCGTTTTCTACGCAAGCAAAAATGTCGTCAACTGCCGCGATTCCAAGCACGTGGCGAGGGCGATTTTCTGGCATAGCATCGCAAATCCAAGCGCAAGTATCTCCAATAATGCGCTTTTCAATCGCGCCGCCGATTCCAACGCCGTCAAAGTCGAGCGAAGCAATTTGTTCTGCCGCGCGCCTACGCAAATCCTCGTAATTTGCGCCTTGAACAACTCCATACAACGCCTGATATGGCTTTCCCAATCGCGTCTCGGTTAATCGCTTGTGTTCTGCAACGCATCGCTTGGCCCATCGGAAGGTGCGCTCAACAGACTCTTCTTGGTAGCGGCGAGTGTTCATAAGTGTTGTAAGCTCGTCGAAAGCAAACATAATATCTGCGCCAAGCTTGTGCTGAATTCCCATTGAGATTTCTGCGCTGAATCTATGAATCGAGCCGTTTAGAGGAGACTTAAAAGTGACGCCATCTTCGTCAACGAATGCCATGCGCTCTTTGCCAGCTGCGATTACGTCGTCGGACTTCATGCCAGTAACGTCCATTGCAAGCGTCTTTTTGAATCCTGCTCCAAGCGAAAGCACTTGGAATCCGCCAGAATCCGTAAAAGTTGGGCCATCCCAGTTCATAAACTTTGCAAGACCGCCAGCTTCGTCTAAAATGTCTTCGCCAGGGCGCTCATATAAATGGAATGCGTTAGAAAGCATGCATTGGCCGCCCAGGTCTTTTATTGACTCTGGTAGCACGGCCTTCATTGCGCCTTGAGTTGCAACTGGCACAAACGCAGGCGTGTGAATATCGCCATGAGGCGTGCGAATCACACCAGTTCGCCCGTATCTGGCTCCGTCTTTTCCTTTACCATCTGCAGCATTTTCTAAACGTGTTTTTGTTGTAAACGAGAATTCGCTGCGATCTCCTGGCTTACCAGGCTCTGCTCCGCGTGGGTGCTCAATAAGATTAGTCATACCTTTTACTCTATTAGAAGGCATGACGATACGCGTAGAAGTTGCGGCATTGCGCGCGGAAAAGTCGCAAGCAGCCGTTCGTTAAATTTTACGTGTTTTTATAATTTTTATAAAAATAGTTAGCTAATTTATGGGTTATATGTGGTATTTATACGGCATTTATACTACTAAATATTCAGGTAATTTTAAGAGCGGCACGTTTAACTCGTATTGTAAACGCAAAATTGTGTAAAAATTGCACATTAATTGCATATTAGCTTGTATGAATTTGTGTAATCAGATTAGAGTATGCTTTGTAAAAGATTTAAGGAGGATTAATGGCTGACGATATTTACGATTCTAAGGCCTACGATTCTAGTGAAGAGCAAAATGGCAATGCTTCACAAAGCCAATCGGAGCCAACGAGTGCGCAGGAAAATCATGTGAATCCAGAGCAGATTTATAGACCAGCTCCCGAATACGGAGCGTATGGTCCTGTAGATGCTGGCGATGCTAATAGTGATGCAAATAAGAATAGCGGTGATTCTAATAATTTTGGCGAATCGTTGCAAAATCAAGAGCAAAGTGGCGTGAGTGGTGCAAGTGTAGCGAATAGCGCAAATAGCCGTGATTATGAGAAATCAGAATATGGCAACGATTTAGATAACCCATTTTTGCCATATGGCGATCCATATGATAGCAATGGAGAGCAAAAGCAAACTAGATTCGGCAATCCTTACGATTTGAGCGATGATAATAGCGCGGATAATAGTGTGGAAAGTCAGCCTGCTGAAGCTTCAAATCAAGCGTCAGGCCAAATGCAAAGCCAATCGCCAAGCCAAATGCTAGGCCAAAATCCAAATGTGGTTTATAAAAAGCGCGGATTTAAGGCGGAATCTAAAGAAAACTCAACAATAATGGTGGCAATTGTGTCGTCCATTATTTCTGCAATTGTGTGCGTTGTTGTAATGGCGTTTGTTCTTACTCAAGGCTTGATTCCTATTCCAGGCGCGGGAACACTTGCAGATGTGGGTGCGCAAAGTCCTTCAAAAGGAACAGCCGTAGTAAAAGGAGGTCAGTCTCCCGATTGGCGCTCGGTTTCTAAAAACGTTTCTGGCGGAGTTGTGTCTATTCAGGCGCGCAATAGCAAAAACATGAGCAAAGGCTCTGGCGCAATAATCGACAAGCAAGGTCATGTTGTTACAAACAACCACGTTATTGCTGGCATGCAACAGCTCCAAGTAACACTTTCTAACGGTCAGATTTACAAGGCTAAGCTTGTTGGAACAGATAAAACTACTGATTTGGCTGTGCTTAAAGTAGACGGTTTGCCTAGCAGCGTAAAGCCAGTTGATTTTGCGGATTCGGACGCGCTCGCGGTTGGCCAGCCAATAATGGCAATCGGAAATCCGCTTGGATATGACGATACTGCTACAACGGGTATTGTATCTGCGCTTAATCGCCCAGTTTCTGTTATGGATGATCAAAGTCGTTCGGAAATCGTTACAAATGCTGTGCAAATTGATGCCGCAATCAACCCAGGTAATTCGGGCGGCCCAACTTTCGACGCTTCTGGAAAAGTGATTGGTATTAACTCGTCTATTGCTGCAACTTCTGCAAGAGGTGGCACAGCAGGCTCTATTGGAATCGGCTTTGCTATTCCTTCTAACCTTGTTAAGCGCGTAGTAAACGAGATCATTAAGAACGGTTCCGTAAAGCACGTTGCTCTTGGAATCATGGTTAAAAGCGTAAATGTAACGCAAAATAACATTACGCGTGGCGGCGCTCAAGTGGCCTCTGTAACTCCTGGTGCTCCTGCTGCAAAGGGTGGAATGCGTGCTGGAGATACAATCGTAGCGTTTAATGGCAAGTCTGTTACAAGCAACTACTCGCTGCTTGGATTTGTGCGCGCTACCGCTTTGGGAGATAAAGCAACAATAACGGTTGTTCGCGGTAATGGAACTGTAAATCTAACAGTCAAGTTTAACCAAGAAGAAGCTGCGGTTAATGGAGCAACTCGTCAAGATCCTCGCTCGCTAAGAAAGCGCAGCAACAAGAAGCCTGATTCTTCCGATAAGAAGAGCCAGAATGGCAATGGCGGCGATTCTTCGGATGATGACGACGACACTTTGGATCAGCTTCCTAGAGGCGGAGACGACGATTCCGACGACGGTGGCATTTTTGACCCATTCGGTTTTTGGTAAACTGATACCATGACCTACAAAGATTTTAGCCAACTTGCATCGGAGCGGTTTTCTGCACGCGACTTTTTGAACAAGCCGATTGAGCAAAACGTTTTAGAGTCAATATTGCACACTGCTTCTCTTGCACCAAGCTGGAGCAACACAAGAGCTTATGCGCTTGCTATTGCGCAAGGCAGCAAAAAAGACAACATTGTAAAAGCTTATTTAGATAAGTGCAATGCAATGCTTAAAGCCAAAGATAAGAGCTTGAGCGAATCTGAGCGCGCTCAGTTTGCTCAAGAGTCAGCGCCTAATGGCGACGTTCCTGTTGCAAAGCCGTATCCTAGCGACTTAAAGCAGCGAAGCGCTAAACTCGGTCTAGCGTTATATTCGCATTTAGGAATCGAAAGGCACGATTTTGCAGCCAGGAACGCCCATACGCGCAGGAATTTCGAGGCTTTTGGAGCGCCCGTTATTGGCTTTGTTTTAGCTAGGCGCGATTTTATGCCGTTTGCTGCAATGGACGCTGGCCTTATGTTGCAAACTCTGTTTCTTGCTGCTAAAGATTTAGGTGTTGACTCTTGCCCTCTTGGTGTTTTGTCAACTTGGCGGAGCCCATTGGATGCGGAGTTTGATGTTCCAGAAAACATGGAGCTTTTAACTGGATTTGCGCTTGGGTATGCTAGCGATTCGCACACAAACGAGTTTAGAGCCGAGCATCCAAAGATTGAGCTGCTGTAGCTGCTGTAGCTGTTGTTTAGAGGTTGCTAAGTTTATTTCTTAGTGATTGCTAAACAACAGCTTTTGCTTATTTTATATGCGCTTTTCGCTCGTAAATAGTGGCAGTGCTTTCCCAAACAAGAGCTTTCCAAGACGTTTTAACGTTGGAAACAGTGTGCGCGTTGTAGTGCGAAATGTTGTAGTTTAATGCCAAGAAGTAGTACCACGGCTGGCTGGATTCGCTAACAAAAAACTCTGGCTCGCCCTTTGCAGCGCACGCTGCCAACTCTTTTTCTTGCTGACTTGCAGACGAGCTTTCGTTTGTTATAAAAGTCTTGTTTTTGTATGCACAATCTATAAGATTCTTAGAAAAATAAGGGTTTGCGCCTATTAAAAGCCACGAATATTGGTGAGTGTCGATTTCTTCGTGCGAAATAACGTTTCCACTTTCGTCAACTTGCTCGTAATTATGGAGCCAAGATGCTACAAAACGCTTATTTTGCAAGTGATTGCTAGATATGTATTGCGCTACGGCTCTAGAAGGCGAATAGTCAAACAGAATGTCGTTTACGCAAGCGAACGCGTTCCAAATTAGGCTTGGTGCAAGAATTATTGAAATTAGCAAGTTGATTTTCAAAGCTTTGTTTTTTATAAATCTGGATTTAGTAGAGGCGATTTTAACAAAAATCGCAGGAATATCTTTGCTGCTAAGTGGCTCTTTAATGTGACTTATCCAAAGCACAGATAGCAAAAATACAAAGATTAGACCTGCGTGGTGAAGCGTAAAATAGCGAATAGCTACGATTGTAAGAACAAGATAAGGGATTACAAGAACTACAAGAAGTTTTCTGCGCTTGGTTATTCTAATTGCAAATGCCCAAATCGCAAGGCTAAAAATCGTGCATATTGCAATTGGCAAAAAGTCAAAAGGCATTCTTCGCATTGAAATATCGCCATAAAAGCTTGTAAACATGCTTTCGGAAGGCATTACAAATATAAAAGCGAAGCATTTTGCGATTGTTGAATTGCCATCAATCGTTGCGCGAGTGGCGAATGCGTTTTTTGCTGGCCATGCAAGAGCAAGGTTTGCAACGCCAAAAATGGCGATTAATCCCCAAGATATAAGTCGTGCCAAATTTGATGCGATTGACGGTATAATTGTTGCCTTAATCGCGTGAAAAATTGCATTAAAATCAAGAGTTTTATTGCGAGTTTTGCTAAGATCTTCGTTAAGGTTTTCGTTAACGTTCTTGCTAAAAACTCGCCAAATCCAAGCAATCGTAAATCCTGCAGCAAACGCAATTCCGTATACGCTAAGCAAGCACATAAACATAAGACTAATCGCCAGTTTCCAAGCACTAGAAGTCTTAGAATCCGCGCTATTCCAATAATGTGCCGCTACTAGCAAGCTTAAGCAAAGCAAGGCGTATGGTCGCGATGTAACTCCGTACTGGAAGCAAGCAAAATAAGTAAAGGGAATAAGAAAAGTTACAAGGCTACTTGCGTGCTTAAAAGGCGACTTAAAAATAAGCCACGCACCAAGTAGGCTTGCGCAAACCAGCTGAATGCCCTTAATTCCAAACTCGTATGGAATGCCACTTTTGGCTGCAATCGCAAGTAAAAGATTCCAAAAAGGAGGGTGACCTTCGTAATGCGTTCTAACGCTAAAAATGCTTGCGATTGGCGAATCGCGCGCAATCAGCCAGCTTTGAGCTTCGTCGAACCAAGGTTCGTGGAAACACATTACGATTGCAATAATCGCAATGTATAAAACAAAAGCCAAAAGCAGAGCCAATGTGCGCGCGTTATGTGAGCTTTGTAGATTGCGTAGATTGCGTAAATTGCGTGTCTTAAAAATCCGCATTCGCATTACCGTTAACTCTTAAATCCGCAATACTCTTAAATCCGCAATGCAATTGCTAATTTTGACTTAAAGCGGCAAGTCTACGCGCATTAGCAACAGCATACAAGCTGATTCCAGCTGCAACGGATGCGTTAAGAGATTCAACAGCGCTAGAGATTGGGATGCCTGCAATAGCATCGCAAGCTTCACGCGTTAGGCGACTCATGCCCTTGCCTTCGCTTCCAAGAACTACAACAAGCGGATCGGTTTCAAAACCAGTTTCGCCAACAAGCTTGTCTCCGCCGCCATCCAGGCCAATCGCGTACCAGCCGCGCTCGCGCAAACCTTGAATCGCCTTGTTTAAGTTCACGACTCTAGCAACAGGCAAGTGCGCTGCAGCGCCTGCAGAAACCTTCCAAGCGGCAGCCGTAACAGATGCGCTTCTGCGTTCTGGCAAGATTACGCCATTTGCGCCAAAAGCGGCCGCGGATCGAATAACAGCACCAAGATTTTGCGGATCGGTAACGCCGTCTAGCGCTATAAACAATGGGCGTGCGTTAATGCGAGCGGATGCAGAATCCGCTGCTTCCATAGCGCGAGCCTTCTTTTCTGCGCGGTCAACAAGCTCTTGCAGCGAATAGTATTGATAAGGCTGCACTTTTAATATAATGCCCTGATGATTAGTGCTGTGAGCAATGCGATCCATCTCTAGGCGATCCGCCTCCAAAAGTCGCAAGCCTTGCATGCCGGCAAGCTTAACGATTTCGCGCGTGCGATCGTCGTGCTCAATGCGGTTTGCCACATAAAGCTGCGTGCTAGGAACGCCTACGCGCAAAGCTTCAAGAGCTGCGTTTCGCCCAATAACCAACTCATCGCTATCTGTGCCCAACTTATCTACTCTGCGTCTAGCAGCCAAACGCGGATCTGCAAAAGTGCGCTTAATCGCAGCTTTTTTAGCGAAATAAGCCTTATGGTAAACGCGGTCTTCTGCCTTAGGAGTAGGACCCTTGCCGCGCAATGCATTACGATGTTTTCCACCCGACCCCTTGGTCGGTCCTTTTTTCATAGCCATATTCTTATTTTCACATGCCCCCGAGGCATTAGCGATGCTTTGGTGCTGCATCAGCGAGGCATTAGTATTTGGCGCTTTATGTGGCATAATAGAACGGTACTTAATTATTGCAAATTATTGTTATTGCAATAATCCACAACCGCGCAATAATCAAGATTTTGAGTTAGCTTTGCATAAAATTTTGATTATTGACTACTCCGCGGCGCTCCCAAGGGGGAAAATATGGTTGATCAAAGCGATCAATCCAAAGATCCGTCATTGCAAGACGTGCAAAATGTTGCAAATTCGCTTAATGTAAACGTTTCTACGGGTTTAAGCAGCGACGAGGCAGCTAAAAGGCTCGCGCAATTTGGCCCGAACGTTTTAGCTAGCGCTCCTAAAACACCAGCGTGGAAGAGATTCCTCGAACAGTTTAAGGATCCGCTTGTTTACTTGCTTATAGCGGCGACTATTATTTCCGCAATCGCATGGTTTGTTGAGCGCGCACAACATGGTGGCGAAAGTGGCGGCGAAGTTCTGCCATTTGACTCAATAGTTATAATCGTGATTCTTATAGCAAACGCAGTTTTGGGCTATATTCAAGAATCGCGTGCGCAAGAAGCAGTTGAAGCGCTGGCAAAAATGAGCGCTCCGCAAACGTCTGTTCTTAGAGATGGGCGAGTTATGCGCATAGATACAGCGGATGTTATACCTGGAGATATTTTGGTTCTTGGCGAAGGCGATGCTGTTTCTGCAGATGCAAGGCTTATTGCAGCCGCTTCTTTGCGCGTTGCAGAAGCAAGCCTTACGGGAGAATCGGTTGCCGTCAGTAAGCGTCCAGAAACTCTAGCTTCGCCAAAATCTTTAGCAGACCGCACAAATATGGTGTTTAATGGCACTGCTGTAACGCAGGGCACTGGTCGCGCAATCGTCACGTCTACTGGCATGAAAACTCAGGTTGGAAAAATTGCGGATATGCTTTCTAGTGCGCAAGAAGAAGCCACTCCTCTCGAGAAAGAGATGGTTCGCGTATCTAAGGTTCTTGGAATCGCAGTGTGTATTATTGCAGCCGTTGTGCTTGCGTCTATGTGGGCGCTTGAAGGCTTCCACACTATTGAAGATGTTATAGATTCTTTGCTTCTTTCTGTTTCTCTTGCCGTTGCTGCTGTTCCAGAAGGCTTGGCGGCGATTTTGACAGTAGTTCTTGCGCTTGGCGTTCAGCGTATGGTAAAGCATCATGCTGTTGTTAAAAAGCTTTCGTCTGTAGAAACGCTTGGTTCCGCATCTGTTATTTGCTCCGACAAAACTGGTACTTTAACTCGAAACGAGATGACTGTTGAGCGTGTTATAACGCCTAGTGGCCAAGTGCAGCTTACGGGTAGTGGGTATAAACCAGAAGGGCGAATGGTTTTGCTTGATTCTTTAGATGCGGATTTGGCAGTTCCTCCAGCTCTAGCTACAGAGGTGATTGGCGCGCTCGGATCTGGGTACTTGGCAAACGATGGCGACTTGCACCATAATGAATCGTCTGACGCATGGCAGCCAGTTGGCGACCCTACCGAGGTTTCGCTTATTGTTGCGGCTCGCAAAACCAAGGCAGACAAGCGTTACGCGCATCTTAGTCGCGTTGCGGAAGTGCCGTTTACTTCTGAGCGCAAACGCATGTCTGTTGTTGTTAAAGATGGCTCGGATTCTGGAAATCTTATTGTTTGCGCAAAAGGCGCTCCAGATGTTTTGCTTTCTTATTGCACGCGAATCGCAGTGGCTGGCGCTGTTCGTCCGCTTACAGAAGGAGACCGCGAAGAGATTCTTGCAAACGTGGAAAAGCTATCTGGAGAAGCGTATCGCACGCTTGCAATGGCGTATAGGCCGCTTGGCGTAGATAGTTTAGCTAAAGTTGACGGCATGGTTTCTAATGCTGCAGGCCAAATCGCAGATGTTGCTGAGCAAAGTGATGTTTTGGAATCTGATTTGATTTGGAACGGCATGGTTGCGATTATTGATCCTCCTAGAATCGAAGTTCGAGATAGCGTTGCTCAAGCGCATCGTGCTGGAATCCGAACTGTTATGATTACTGGCGACCATCCACTTACTGCCGCTCGAATCGCTCGCGACCTTGGCATTATTGGAAAAGATGAGCATGCACTTACAGGCGATGAGCTTGACGAGTTACTTTCTAGGGATGACGACAACATTGCTTTCGACGATGCGATTAGCAAAGTGAGCGTGTACGCGCGCGTTGCTCCAGAACACAAGCTTGCGATTGTTTCCTCGCTTCAAAGGCAAGGCAATATTGTTGCTATGACTGGCGATGGCGTAAACGATGCTCCTGCTGTAAAGTCGGCAGATATTGGCGTTGCGATGGGCATTACGGGTACGGAAGTCACAAAGGAATCTGCCAAGATGATTTTGGCAGACGACAACTTCTCTACAATCGTTGCAGCAGTGCGCGAAGGTCGCGGAATTTTCGACAATATTCGTAAATTCTTGAGATATTTGCTTAGTTCCAACGTTGGCGAAGTGTTCACTGTTTTTGGTGGCGTAGTGTTTGCTGGCGCTTTGGGAATTACGCAGCCAAACTCCGTAGGCGTGACTTTGCCTCTTCTTGCAACTCAATTGCTTTGGATTAATTTGCTTACGGACGCGGCTCCTGCGCTCGCAATGGGCGTTGATCCGCAAACGGATGATGTTATGAATAGGCGTCCGCGAAGACTTACGGATAGCGTTATCGATAAGCCAATGTGGGGAGACATTGTGTTTATTGGCGTGATTATGGCAGCTATAACGCTGATTGGCATGGATATGCATTTGGCTGGCGGATTGTTTACAGACCGCTCCACAACTGTTTTAACTCATGCCGCTCAAATGACTCACGCGCGCACAATGGGCTTTACTATTCTTGTGTTTGCGCAAATGCTTAATGCTCTTGCGTCTCGCTCGCATTTGCAAAGCGTGTTTGTTGGCTTGTTTGCAAATCGTTGGCTTTGGGGCGCAATCGCAGTTTCCGTAGTGTTGCAGCTTGCTGTAATTTATATACCATTCCTTAATGGTCCGTTTGGCACAGTTCCGCTCGACTTTATGGAGTGGGTGGAGTGCCTTGGGCTTTCAATGGTTGTGCTTATTGCTTCGGAGTTAAGAAAGTGCGTTTTGCGATTTATTGCTAAACGCAAAGCTGCTTCTTCTGTTGCAATATCTGCCTAATATTTTCGACCGCGGCACGCGCTACACTTGGCATATAAGTGTGTTTAAGTGTTTGTTTTACGAAGTTTTATCGCAAGGAGATTTGACGTTATGCTGTTGTCTGATCGCGACATTCTCAAAGCTCATGACGAGGGTCATATTGATTTGACTCCATGGACCCCACAAATGGTGCAGCCTGCGTCGATTGATGTGCGGCTCGATCGATTCTTCCGCTTGTTCAATAATCACGCTTACACGTACGTGGATCCTGCAGAAAATCAAGGCGAGCTTACTGAGCAATTTTCGGTTGCGCCTGATGAGCCTTGGATTTTGCATCCTGGCGAGTTTGCGCTTGGCTCCACTTGGGAGTATGTGAAGTTGGATTCAACGATTGCTGCGCGCTTAGAAGGTAAAAGCTCGCTTGGCCGTCTTGGAATTTTAACTCATTCCACGGCTGGCTTTATTGACCCAGGTTTTGAAGGCCACATTACTTTGGAGCTTTCAAACGTTAGTACGCTGCCAGTTAAATTGTGGCCAGGAATGAAGATTGGCCAAATGTGCTTCTTCCAGCTAAGCTCTCCATGCGAAAATCCTTACGGTTCTTCTGTTAACGGATCTCACTATCAAGGTCAGCGCGGCCCAACGCCGTCTAGGTCTTACGAGAACTTCTATCGCGCAAATTTGGAAGATTAGTATTAATTAAGATTTGATTAGTCTTGATTAGTCTCGATTTTTAAGAAAAATCAGGGGAAAAGTAGAAAACTTTCAGCAAGTTATCAGCTAGTTCACTAGCAGCGCTAAGGATTATGTGTTTTCATAATATTAGTGAAAAACTTAAAAGGTAATTCACGAAAGCTTATTCATATTTTTCCTTAAATTTAAACCCCAGTCCAATCGGCTGGGGTTAAATTTTTATGCAGTGTTCGCTGTGTAAATGCCAAAGCTGTGCCGTATGCTGTAATTATGACTAATCATAACGGTGTGATCTCTAGTGAGTTCGACAACGGCGAATTTAACAATAATGATTTTGGCGGCGGTGATTTTGGCGGCGGCAATAACGGCAACAGCAACGCCAATAATGGCGATTTTGGCAGCGAAGATAGCGCTGATGGCGCATCGAATGGCCTTCATGCTGGCCGTGAATCAAGCGTTGTTCCAGGCAGATTTGGCGAAGATTTGCATGTAAGCGTTGCTAAGTATTCTCGAGGCGAAGCAGCTGCATATGCCACAAGGCCTCTTCTTTTGCTGTTGCACGGATGGGGTTCAAACGAGGACGATTTGCTTGATTTAATGCGCGTTGTGGCACCTTATAACGATGCGATTTCTTTACGTGCTCCACTTCGCTTGGCTCAAGGCGCTTACAGCTGGTTCCATGATGCTGTGCCTAACGGAGATGACTTAGACAGAGATATGTATGCTGCGGCTGCTGCGATTGATGAGTGGGTTGCGGCGAACGTTCCCGAAGACCGCGCTGTTGTGCCATTCGGTTTTTCGCAAGGTGCGGCTCTTGCTGTTCATATTCTTAGGCTTAATCCAGATCGCTACCGTGCATCCGTTGCGCTTTCTGGCTTTGTAGCTCCTAATATTGCTAAAGATATTTCTCTTAACGACGACGTTCTTGCGGATCTTAATACGCCTGTTTTCTTTGGCTACGGCTTGGATGATGCTGTTATTGCTCCTTACGAGTTTTCGGCAGCTGCAGCCTGGCTTGAGGAGCATACGTGGCTGGAAGAGAAGCGTTACCGCGGGCTTGACCATGCAGTTCACATGGAAGAACTTGGCGATATTCGCTCTTGGTTTGCGTTGCACAATATTTCTTCGGGGTTAATGTGACTTTCGGTGCGCGCGAATATCTTCCACTCATGCAAGAGGCATTGCGACTTGCACAAGTTGCTTACGATTGTGGAGAAGTTCCAGTTGGCGCTGTTGTTGTAGATGGTTCTGGTGCGATTATTGGCCGCGGCTCTAATCTTCGCGAGCGAGACGTGGATCCTCTTTCTCACGCAGAAATTCTTGCGATTAGGCAGGCAGCAGAGGTGCGCAAGTCTTGGAATCTTAGCGATTGCACGCTTGTTGTTACGTTGGAGCCTTGCCCAATGTGCGCTGGCGCGATTTTACAAACGCATATTAGTAGCGTTGTTTTTGGTGCATGGGATTCAAAACTTGGCGCATGTGGATCCGTTTGGGATATTTTGCGAGATCCTCATATTGGCTCGCATCCGCAAGTTTTTGGCTCCGTTTGTGAATCGCAGTGTGTGCAGTTATTGCGTAATTTTTTCGAAAATCATAGATAAAACTGAATAATTTTTTAATTAGAAACGCTGTAAAGATGTAATTAGAAAAATTTTGACATTCTCAAAAAACTGTGTAATATGCTATAAAAACCAAAGAGCAGTTGACTGATTGTTTTTCACTCATTCGGTCTTCTGCTTTTTGTTATATTCGTGGTCGCTTGCGCGTAATCCATATAAATGAAATTTATGAATTTATGTATGGGCGCCACTTTACCTACATGGAGGTGTCATTATGAGTGACATGAAATATGCAATGATCGGTTCGGGCGCTATGGGATATCGCTATGGCGTTTTGTTGCAGGAGACGGCTGGTATTCATGTTGATTTCATTGATGCCTGGGATGAAAATGTGAATAAAGTCCGCGAGCAGGGTGGTGTAATGGTGAGTCGTGACCATGAAAATCGCCATCTTGTGCCAATCAATATGTATACTCCAGAAGATTATGACGGCGATCCAGACGTGTGGATTGTGTTTATGAAGCAGATGCAGCTTGCGGAGATGTTGGAGCGATGCAAGCCTTTGTTTAAGGATCATCAAGTTGTGTTCGCTGCAATGAACGGTTGGGGTCATTTTGAAAAGCTTCAGCAATATTTCTCGGACGATCGAATTTACGGCGGTACCGCAATGATTGCAACTGTTCTGAATGGTCCTGGAGACGTTGATTTTATTGGTAAAGTTGGCGTTGGTACAATGAATATGTGCGCGTTGAACGAGCAAGTGAGCAATGTTGAGCTTGCTATGCGTGATGATTTTCAAGCTGCTGGCTTGAATCCTACTATTACGGAAGATTTCAAGGGCACGTGCATGGCGAAGGTAGTTTTTAATTCCGTAGTTAATACTTTGTGCACAATGTATCAGATTCAGATGGGTCAGTTTATTTCGTATCCAGGGGCTATGGATATGGCTCGCCAACTTATTAACGAAGCGTACGACGTGTGCGATCGCGCAGGAATCCGTATGGTCAATACTCGTCAGCAAGAGCTGGAGGCTATTGACTATGTGAGCCGTGTTGCAAATCCTTTGCACTATCCTTCAATGTACCAAGATATGAGTCGCGGTCGCAAAACAGAGGTTGATTATATAAACGGATATATTGCGAAGCTTGGTCGCGAAAATGACTACGTGTGCCGCACTCACGAGTTCTTGACTCACGGAGTTCATTTGGCGGAGCTTGCATTTAGATTACATAATCAGCAATAATTTAGATAGTATCTCTATAGCTCTTACAATGAATGAGAAGGAGGCGCGGCTCGCGGTTTTACTGCGGGCCGCTTTTTATATTGTTAGTGCTTAAAAAATGTGCTTGTAAGATAGTTAAAGTATAGAATTGTAAACGTTGTGAATAATAAAATAAATAATAAAAATATTAATGGGGTTTATATGACTACTTTTAATAGAGCGAACTTGCCGCAATCTGTGCGCACAAACGGCGCTACGCCAAACCCTTGGTGGGCAAATGCAGTTGTGTATCAGATTTATCCGCGAAGCTTCCAAGACACTAACGGCGACGGAATAGGCGATTTGAAGGGCATTACTTCGCGTCTTGACTATTTGGCAGATTTAGGCGTTGACGTGCTTTGGCTTAGCCCTGTTTACAAGTCTCCACAAGACGATAACGGCTACGATATTTCCGACTATCAAGATATTGATCCGCTTTTTGGAACTTTGGAAGATATGGACGAGCTTTTGGCAGAAGCGCACAAGCGCGGCCTTAAAGTTGTTATGGATTTAGTAGTAAATCACACTTCCGACGAGCATGCGTGGTTCCAGGCTTCAAGAGATGCTTCTAGCGACTACGCGGATTGGTATTGGTGGAGGCCAGCACGCAAAGGGCATGTGCCTGGAGAGCCAGGTGCGGAGCCAAATAAGTGGGGCTCGTATTTTGGCGGTTCCGCGTGGACTTACGACCCAAAGCGCGGAGAATACTATTTCCATCAGTATTCGCCAAAGCAGCCAGATTTGAATTGGGAAAATCCTGCCGTTCGCGCTGCAGTGTACAAGATGATGAATTGGTGGATGGATCGCGGAATTGACGGCTTCCGCATGGATGTAATTACGCAAATTTCTAAGCGCATAGATAGCGAAGGGCGTTTGCCTGGAGAATACGGTTCGCAGATTGAAGATGCGCCAGCAGGCGATGACGGCTACTCTTCACCGTATTTCTTCTGCTCCGATGGCCCTCGCTTAGACGAGTTTTTGCGCGAGATGCGCGAGGCGGTTTTCAAGGGTCGCGAAGGTTTCTTAACTGTTGGCGAGGCTCCTGGAATTTCCGCGCATCGAAACACTTATATTACAAATCCTGCTAATGGCGAGCTGGACATGCTCTTCTTGTTTGATCAAGTTAATGTTGATTGCGCAAATGGAACTAAGTGGAATCCTATTCCTCTTAAGTTGACAGCATTAAAGCGCGCAATGGCAGATCAGCAGCAAGCAGTTAGCGAGGCTGGTTGGGCGAGCCTGTTCTTTAATAATCACGATCAGCCTCGTGCGCTTTCTCGCTGGGGTAGTGAGGCTAGCGATGAGATGCGCGTGCTTTCCGCTAAGGCGATTGCAATGCTCTTGCACATGCACCGCGGTACTCCGTACGTGTATCAGGGTGAAGAAATTGGCATGACTAACGCGCACTTTACGCGTCTAGAGCAGTATCGCGATTTGGAAGCGTTAAATATGTTTAAGCAGCGCGTAGAAGAAGCGCATATTCAGTCGGCTGAGTCGATGATGGATGCGCTCGCAAAGCGCGGTCGCGATAATTCTCGAACGCCTATGCAATGGAATGCGTCTAAATATGCGGGATTCATGCCTTTTAATGTTCCGTCGCAAAATAATGCACAGCCGTGGATTAGCGTGAATCCTAATTATGTAGATATTAACGCGGCTGAGCAAATGGAAGATTCGGATTCTGTTTATTCGTTCTACAAGCGTTTGATTGAGTTGCGTCATTTGCAGCCTGTTGTTTCGGCTGGTTCCTGGAATCTGGTTGACGCGGATGACGAGTGCGTTTACGCGTTTATTAGGCAGGTTGAGCAGACTTGTGAGAATGCTAAGGCATGTGAGGCAGATGTGGCAGGTAAGGCAGGTCTTGAGAATGATGTGAATTCTTCAAGTGCGGCTGCTGGCGATTTGCCTTGCGCTTCTGTAAAGAAGTTGCTCGTAATGATAAATATGACGGATTCATCTGTAGCAATCCCTGCTCAAAGTGCCGAATTGTTGCGTAATATCGCCTCTAACGGCGCATCGTATGATGATGTGATGATTTCTACCTACAGCGCGGATCATGCTCTTAAATCGCTTAAAAATGGCACGCTTGCGCCTTGGGAGGGAATCGCCGTTAGCTTGCAATAATTATTTTGTAATAGTCACTTTGTAATAGTGAATAGTCACTTTGCAATGTTCATTTTGCAATAGTTTCGTCTACTAACTTTGGCAGAGCTTTCGCAATATCTTCGCGTATTATGCGCTCTGCCAAATAATCGTATTGCGTAGCGCCCAGGTTCATTATTGTAATCAGCACTCCTGCGCGAGCGGCTAGTGGCACAAGGCTTGCGGCTGGAAACACTTCTAGCGTAGAGCCAATAACCCACAGCTCGCTTGCGTGCATAATCGCCTGCGCGCTGCGTTCCATTGCGCCTTCTGGCAGAGCTTCTCCAAAATATACAACGTCTGTTTTTATAAGACCATTGCAAGGCATGTTTCCGCGGTACGGCAGCGCGCGCCTGCAATGTGGGTCTGGGTGCGCGTCTAAGTCGCGCATAATATCGGCTGTATTGTAGCTTGCGTGGCAGCTCATGCAATGAGATGATCCAATGCTTCCGTGCAAGTTCACTACAATATCTGGGCTGTTTCCAGCTTTTTCGTGAAGCGCATCAAAGTTTTGAGTGGCGATTAAGTCCAGCATCCCAGCTTTCTCAAGTTTTACTAGCGATTTATGTGCTGTTCCTGGCTGAGCGTTCCAAACTGGCGACTCTTTTTGCCATCGCCAAGAGTAAATGCGTTCTTCTTCGCTACTTAAAAATGCGTCAATGTCGTAAACGCTCATTTGCTCTGGGTGTTTAGTCCAAACTCCATCTGGGCCTCGAAAGTCTGGAATGCCCGCGCTTGTAGATATTCCTGCGCCTGTTAACACAACAATATGATGGTGTGCGCTGTTGTGTGCGCTGCCCTTGCTGTTTTTCTCGCTATTTCTCATATACCTATATATAGCACGCGCACATGTTGTGTGCATATATGTAGTTGTTTGCTTGCGTTGTGTATTTTGTATTTTGCTTATGTTGATTGCGCGACACTCCCGTGTTTTGGTTTTTGGGGGTGTTTTTCTTGTTTTTTTGGATTATTTTTGTTGTGTTTTTGTTGGTGTGTGGTTACTTGCGACTTTTGATCGTGTTTTAGCCGTGTTTGCGACACTCCGATGGATGCTAGTGTTTTCAATGGTTTTGGCTTGTTGGCTTGTGTGTGATTTGCTTTTGGGCTTGCTTTGGTGTAAGTTTG
>NZ_JAKNCU010000002.1:0-105468 GCF_029226345.1 Gardnerella pickettii
CTAGCGGGGAGTTTCAACTCCCCGCTTTTTTTTTAATGCTTAACACGCTCGTATTCTTGTAGTGCGATTGTACTTGATTTACGTCGTGTCGTTATACAAACGCACTACATGGAAGGTCCTCGTTCGCGCGTTACAGCGCGCTATTCCTCACGGCTATTAGTAGCCGCTCGGCTGATTTGGCATGTAAAGTCCACTGGACTTTACATGCCAAATCACGCTTTGAAGGAGCTTGAAATGCGTTATGCAATTTCAAGCTCAGTCAAAGCGCCTCTCGCGCTACGCTCTAAGCGAAAAGGTATGTCGTCGCGCGCGTAAATAACGTCATAACGAACATATATAGTCAAATATGGGTTCGGGGTGCGCGAAAGCGCTGAGATTATACCCGTTGAACCTGATCTAGTTAGTACTAGCGAAGGGAAAATCATGACTACTGTGTCGTGCTCTAAAAATAGTGAATTCTCAACTAATGCTCGTTGCAAGCAATTCGTTCAAGATGTACGTGAATGCATCGAAGCTTTACGCGCAAAAAATCCGCTAACACATTGCGTAACGAATAATGTTGTTCAAGAAATAACTGCAAACGTTCTGCTAGCTGCTGGAGCATCGCCAGCAATGGTCGTAGATGCAGAAGAAGCTGAAGTATTTGCTCAAATCGCATCTGGTGTATTAGTAAACATTGGAACCTACAGGCCAGTAGACAAAGAATCTATGGATGCTGCAATTCGCGGAGCTGTAAAATCACACACTCCATGGGTTCTTGACCCAGTTGCAGTTGGCGGTTTAGCTCCACGCACGCAATACGCGCGCGAAATCGTTAAAAGTCATCCTACTGTAATTCGTGCAAACGCTTCCGAAATCTTAGGCTTAGCTGGAGAAGAAAGCGGCGGTAAAGGCGTAGACGCTGGAGACTCCGTTGATTCAGCAGTTGCAGCTGCTAAGAAGCTAGTTAAACTTTATGGCTCGGTAGTGGCTATTTCTGGCGAAAAAGACGCTATTTATGGTCACGGATGCTCGGCACGAGTTTCTGGCGGCCACGAAATAATGACGAAAGTAGTCGGCACGGGCTGCTCTCTTGGCGCATTGGTGGCAGCATACGTTGGAGCAAATCGAAATCGACCTTTTGCAGCAACAGTTGCCGCTCACGTGCACGCTGCTGCAGCAGGAACTTGGGCAGCGCAACGCTCAACATCGCCAGGTACATTTAGAACATTATGGATGGATGCGCTTATGGATTTGAGCGCAGACGAGATGCTGAAACTAGCGAATATTGAATTTGAACTCGACCCTGTTGATTGGTCTTTATACTTTATAACAGACCCAAAGATGAGCAATCGAGCCGAAGAAGATATTGCAGTTGATTGCGTTAAAGGCGGAGCAAGCGTAGTTCAATTGCGCGATAAGTACGCAAATAGCGAAACTTTTAATAATAAAGCTCAAAGCTTGCGAGACAAAATGCTTGCTAATGGTTGCGGAGACGTGCCGATTTTTGTTGATGATCGTATAGATTGCGCTAAAAGCTTAGGATTCAACTTGCATGTTGGTCAAACAGATACGCCTTATATTGAAGCGCGTAAGTCTATTCCTGCAGAGTGGATGGTTGGGCTTTCTATAGAAAAGTTAGAACAGTTAGATTACGTTTATAACGAATGTGCTAAAGAAAATGTGGCATTGCCTGATGTTATTGGAATAGGTCCGATTTGGCCTACTGCCACTAAGCCAGACGCTGCTCCTGCTTTAGGTGTTGAAGGAGTAGAAAAGATTGCTAAACGCGCTAAAGAACTCGGCATTAGTACGCTCGGAATTGGCGGCGTTAACGAAAATACGGTATTCCCTATTAAAAGCACTTCAATAGATGGTTTATGCGTAGTATCTGCTCTAATGCTTGCGCAAGATCCTTGCGAAGAAGCACATAAATTACGCGATGCTATTACAAAGGAATAAAAATAATGAATAATCAATTTTCGCAAGAGACTTCGCAAGCGACTTCACAATCAATTTCGCAATTATATGATTCAAGTCTAAGGCCATCTTCTTTGCCATCTTTAGAAGACCCGATTATTCCACGCGTACTAAGCATTGCTGGAACTGATCCAACAGGCGGAGCTGGAATCCAAGCTGATCTAAAGTCAATTACAGCGTCTCATGGATTTGGAATGTGTGTAACAACTAATTTGGTTGCTCAAAACACTTGCGGTGTGCGCGAAGTTTATACTCCTCCAACCGACTTTTTGCAAGCGCAACTAGAAGCAGTATTTGATGACGTAACTGTTGATGCTGTAAAAATCGGCATGCTTGGAGACAAGTCATATATTAGTCTAGTTCAAAATTGGCTTAAAAATCATCCTGTTCCTGTTGTTGTGTTAGATCCAGTGATGGTAGCAACTTCGGGAGATAGGCTGCTTGAAAAGTCTGCAGAAGATGCGATGCGCGAGTTTGCGCCTCTTGCGGATGTTATTACGCCAAACATACCTGAACTCGCAGTATTATGCGATAAACAGCCTGCATCTAATTTTGAAGAAGCTTATGCTCAAGCAAGCGAGTGGAGTGCAAAAAACAATACTATTGTTATTGTTAAAGGCGGCCACTTAACAAGCGAAGATGCTGGAAATACTGTTGTGTTCCCAGATGGTCACAGAGTGCACGTTCCTTGCCCTAGAGTTGATACAACAACAACGCATGGCACTGGCTGCTCGTTATCTTCCTCGCTCGCTACGCGCATAGGATTGGCGTTGCGCGAAGGAAAGCAACTAAGCGATTACAGTACTGTAGCGAATGCTTTAGCATGGTCATCAAGATGGCTTAATGAGGCTATTGCTTGCGGTAAAGATTTGCATGTTGGCAAAGGTCATGGGCCTGTAAATCATGCGGCTCGTAATTATCGTTTGGAATTAGATTCTTCGTCAACTCCTTGGGAGCATATGCAAACTAATGGCTTAGACGGATTAACTCCACAAAGCGTAGTCGTAAAAGCTCATAGCAAGGCTAGAAAGCCAAATGTGGAGCCGTGTGGTCCTTGGACTCAAGCGTTATGGGATGCTAGCGCAGATGTTGATAACAACATTATGAAAATGCCATTTATTAAGGCTTTAGGCAATGGAACGCTTGACTCTGACTTGTTTGCTTTCTACATAAGTCAAGATTCCGAATACTTGAAGCGTTATTCGCGCGCGCTAGCTGCTGTTGGAGCTAAAACGCCAGATAATGAGGCTAGAGTGCATTGGGCTACGGGCGCAGCTATGTGCATAGAAGCGGAATCGCAGTTGCACAGAGATTGGCTTGGAAGCAGAAATATAAGCATTGATGCGTCTTGCTCGCCAGTAACATTAGCTTACGTAAATCACTTACTTGCTTCTACAATGGCAGAAGACTACGTGATTGGAGCTGCGTCCATATTGCCATGCTATTGGCTTTATGAAGAAGTGGGGCAGATTTTAGTCAAAAATAATACTCCTGGAAACCCATATCATGATTGGATTTCAATGTATTCTTCTCATGATTTTGAGTCAGGTGTAAGAATGGCAGTCAAATTTGTTGAGAGAGCTTTTGAAGAAGCTGGACCAAAGGCTAGAATTCTTGCTGCTCAAGCATATATGACTTCATGCATTTACGAGTATGAATTCTTTAATCAAGCTCATAGAGCATTGAGGTAGATGGTTTGATAGCTTGATAGCTTGATAACTTGATAGCGCTGATGCGTTGACTTTGTCTTTATTAACAAAATCTAGAAGATTTGAAGACGCGTCAAAGCATCAGCGCATTTTTGTAATACGCATGTCTATTACTGATCTATGTCTGTTATTGTTGATTTTCTGAGTAGCGCAAATGCACAGTCGACTTGCTTAAGACCTAAATTTGCTTAAAACTTAAATCGTGAGTAGTAAAAAGTTGCCTAAATTCGCTAGTCATATTTTCCTATCTGCATATTTTCTTATTTCTATCTCCCTATCTGCCTATCTTGCAAAACTCAAAGTACTTTGGAAAATATCAAATAGAATTGCCAAATATGCCATATTTTCACTAATTCTATCTTGCAAAACCCAAAGTACTTTGCTAAATTGAAGATAGAAGTGGATGGAAAGGGAATGCGAATGATTTTCAATCGTCAAAGGTACATAAAGAAACTTAACCAGCTTAGTTGGAATGGCCTGGTTAAAATCATTACTGGTGTGCGTCGCGCGGGAAAATCGTTCATTCTTAACGAGCTGTTCTATAATTCTCTTATTTCTCAAGGTGTTTTGCAGAATAATATTATTCGGTTTGCATTTGATGCAGACGAAGATATTGATCGTCTTGAGTCATTCGCAAATGGCGAGCCAGTAAAAATCGCAGATAAAAAACTTGGTTACATTATCAATGCTAAAGTGTTCCGTCGCTACATTGCGTCGCAAATAAATGATAGTGATAAGTTTTACATTTTCCTCGATGAAGTGCAATTGCTTGACAATTTTGTTGGCACACTTAACAGTTACTTAAGGCATGCAAATTTAGACATATATGTTACTGGATCTAACTCCCGTTTTCTTTCATCAGACATTGTTACTGAATTTAAGGGGAGAAGCACAGAAGTTCACGTGCAACCTCTTACTTTTGCCGAATACATGGAAAGTTCTAGCAAAACGGTTTCGGAATCTTGGGCAGATTACATTGTTACTGGCGGAATACCGCTTGTAGCTAGAATGCAAAATGTTGAGGAACAAATAAAATATCTTGAAAATCTTGTTAAAGAAACTTATTTGAAAGATGTAGTTCAACGAAACGGCGTGCGAAAAGAGCAGGCTCTTTCTGAAACCTTGCAAGTAATAGCTTCGTCAATAGGCGCTCCTGTTAACCCAAGAAAACTTTCTAACACGTTTATTAGCCACGGATATGGAGAAATTACTTCAGAAACTGTTAGTCGTTTCATAGACTACTACAGTGATGCTTTTCTTGTAAGCAAAGCTCAAAAGTACAATATTAAGGGCAAAAAATACATTGATTCCTTGTTCAAAATCTACTTTGAAGACATTGGTGTACGCAACGCTTTACTTAATTTTAGGCAAATCGAAGAGTCGCATATTATGGAAAATGTTATATACAACGAGTTAAGATATCGCGGATATAACGTGGATATTGGCGAAATGAATATTGCTGAAAATACTGGTCGAAAAGATAAAAATAACCATGATATTTATTCGCAAAAATCTTTGGAAATAGATTTTATTGCTACTTTGGGAAGTGAAAAATATTATATACAATCTGCGCTCGCTATGACGACGGAAGAAAAATCATTGCAAGAAAAGCGCTCGCTTTACTATATTGATAATTCTTTCAAAAAGATAGTAGTTACGAAAAATGGGTTGCATGTTACAAGAGATAATCGTGGAGTAATCACCATGGACCTATTTGATTTTTTGCTTAACGAAGATAGCCTTAAGCGGTGATTTAATGCAATGCGGCTGGGGCTATGCACAAGCAAGTTGCTCAGTAGTGTATAAACTCTATGCAAAACAAATCATTAACAGATAAATAATCAAAGGCCAAGTCGTAGGATACATGGCTACAACTTGACCTTTGAAAATTGCGATATGTTTTTAAGTTAAAATCGCAGTCTAATGCTTTTACTTATTTTTTGGCTATGCCAAGAGCTTTTGAACTTTCATCCTTGTCAAGGCCTATAAATAAAAGCACGATTATGCCAATAATCAGCGGAACATAACCGTATCCAGATCCGTGGATCATGCCGAATATTTCCATAAGTCCATTTGCTATTACAGCTAGTGAGGATACGATAAAATATAGTTGCGCGCACCACGGTTTTTTAATGAGAAATATGGTTGCAAGACCAAATAATCCAGCGATAATTTGAGGCACTCCCCATAGATAATCATTACGCATTACAATCAGCGCAATTCCGCTAGCAAGAAATACGCCATTGGCTATTGTCCAAAATACGGACGGAATTTGTGCTTTTGTATCTTCTAAATTACTCATATTCTTCTCCTTCTAATACAAGAAAATAATTGTGTATATAAAACCTTTACAATTTATAAATTAATGTCGCGCTAAAAGGTAAACAATATCTTGTATATGAAAACCTTTACAAATAATTACTAATTAAAACTACTCAAGATTCATTAATCTTTTAAACTGAATCAGTAAAGTATACTATTTATACGGTTATGTTCATTTTTGAAAGGGATAACTGCATTACATTCCCAATACTTGCCAAAGGCTCGAAAATAAAGTGAACCGCCTAAATGCTTTAGGGTATCGCGATGAAGCAGAAGCCCTTTTTGAGATACTGCGCGAATCACATCTTTACTTTTCTTGCCCAAAAATCGAACATTGAACTGTTTTATAACAATTTGTTTTTCGCGTATCGAAATTCTGATGTAATAAACTAAAGAAGCATATTTTCGAATGTTCAAATATAGTTCTTCGATTAATTCAATAACTTCACAGATGATTTCATCGCTAATGTCTTCAGGAATATCGTTACTAGATATATTGCATATGGATCTTCCTTTTAATCCACATGATTCATTGATTGAGTCGTTCATTTGTAGCGTATCTTCAATGCGCTGAATGAACTCGCTTCGAGCATCATGCTTAGCAGTATTTCCACGTAGAATGTCGATAATATTATGACCTTCTTCAAAAGCCTGATCTGCCAAATCATTTATTTCTTCAATAGCTTCTCGTTGCTTTTTAGAAATAGACTTGTCAAGTAATGCTATTTTACTTTGTAGTGCAATATCTGCAATCTTATTAGTTAATTTATCGTGCATTCGCACAGCCAAATTAAGATTATTAATTGTTTGCCTATCTTTTTCATAAAGAACCATTTTTTGGTGATAAATGCGCAAAATAATACCAGTGCAAACGCAAAATATATTTATTAAAAGGTAAGCAATAAGATACTTGAAAGACAAAGTTGATAGGTATCGGTATGCAACGTAGTGTAATGCATCTATTACTAAGAATAAAGGTAGTGTAAATTGAATCGGATATAAATATGAAATAAAAACAAATGATATGATGAGCCCGAAAGTTACTGGTGGGAGATTCAGACTAGGAATAACAAGAATGCTGAGGTGCACAAAAATATAGCACATGCTCATAAAATGCGGGAGCAAGCAAAGGAACAGATTCATAGCAGCAAGAATCATGTAAACTATAACAAGTTGTATTGTGCCATTGTCGCTATTTGAGTAAATATATGCATCCATTGCGCTCGACAAACATCCCAATAGTAAAAATGTTTTATTGTCAATAAGCTTTTCTCGCAAACGACGCATTAAGAAAATAATCATTGTGTATCATTTCCTAAATATTCATCATGCAGCCATGTGGTAATAAGTTGTGAACGATTCGTCACATTCAACTTTTTGAACACGCGACGAAGGATAGTTTCCACAGTACAAGTTTCAACAAATAAACGTTTAGCGATTTGCGCATTGGTCATGCCTTTACTGCACAACTTTACAATTTCAGTCTCATGATCCGTTAAAGCAAGGCGTCCCTTTTTTGGCTTATTTTGCAAACGTTGAAATGCTGTCATCGTGTCGTCAAAATGAAGATCGCCTATTATTTGCGGCTTGAACGCGCCTTGGATAATACTGCTAAGCATAGCGCAAATAGTTTCTGGGTGGTTTTTCCCAACAATGCCTTGCGCGCCTGCTGCCGATGCTTTTAATGCATAATCGTTGATAGGAAATGAAGTTATAGCAATTATTATTGGGAGCGAGTGTCTTCTTCGCAATTCGTATAATATTTTAATTCCCGAAACCCCAGACATATACATGTCAATTAGCAGCACGTCTGGGCATCGATTTTGACAAAACTGAATTGCTTGATCGGCACATGTTGACAACCAGCAAATATTGCAGGACGGAACAACCTGTTCAATATATGTTTTTAGGCCGTGTAGACAAAAACAATCATCATCAACAATGCCAACAGTAATATGCTTTGCTATCATATTGCTCCTTTAGAAAAGCATTATTTAAGTAATAATAATACTTGAATTTGTATGATGAATATCTTGTCTAGGAAAACCTTTACAAAGGGAATCTTATAAAGGCAGGCGCTGAGAGCTTACGGGGGTTACTCCGCAGCGAATAAGTTCGCTTAAAGCTTAGTGATTCAAAGCAATGTGGTTGAGGCTTGGCAATGGCTGAGTGAATAATGCCGTGTGCATTTGTATAGCTTTATTGCGCTTTCGCGCTAAATAGCTTGTTATATGCTTCTTTTTACCCATGTTGATGGTGTCCAATAATCTTTGGTAAGCATTGATGGGTATGTTTGTTTACGAGCTTGAATAATCCATAAGGCTATACCTGTTGAAACAAGTATTACGCCAGAAGCAATCATTATGAATAATGATGAATTTAGATTTCCCCATGCTAGTACGCTTGCATACCCTACGATAATGCCGCATTGCTCCATAATGGAAGTAAAAGTAGTAGTCGCGCCGAGAATGCGTGTTGGTATGCCGTCGAGAAGAGCTGTTTGCCCATAGACAATAGTGGCGTCAAAAATAATACCTGCAATGAAAGCAGAGCAAAGAAAAAGAGCAATCCAATTATTAAGCGCGAAAATAAGTAAAGGAATAGAAAGGAATCCAGGTAATAAAATAGAGTATAAAATCTCATAATGAAGCACAATATATTTGCATAATACTGAACCTACAATCATGCCAATGTTAAATATGCTGACTATTGATCCCCACGTGGATGCCGAATGAAAAAGTGTGAGACAATGGTGTGCTCCCATTAGTCTGAATGCGGCAAGCCATGATCCAGATTGTAATGCTGATACTACTCCTAAGACTATTAACCATGGTGTAGATTTCATATAGTGTAGAGAAGCTGCAAAACCAGCAGTTTTATTGCTTCCTGTCTTCGTATTGTTTGCGCTATTTTGTGCTTGCTGGTTTAGATTAACTAACAGCAGAGGTAGCGCCGCTAGTATCATCACAATAGCAATGCTCGTAAAGAAAATGAGCGGATTGCATATATCAACAAATATGCCAGTGATTGCAGGTGCAGCAAGCCTGCTGAGATTAATCCACATACGCATGCTTGCTAAAAATTTGGTTTTTTCGCCAGTCGGTACGCTATACGCCATCAATACTTTTTGATTAGGTGAAGAAAATGCAGTAAAGAATCCGAATATTATGCCGAGTAGCGTAACCGTAATAGCAATAAGATTATGCTGTGCTACTAAAGCGAAACCATATCCAGTACACAACAAGGCAAAGCAGAACGTTAGCGCTATAAACAATCTAGTTGGTGGATATTTATCTGCGATAATGCCGCCAAGCGGTGCTGCTATGCAGGTCATAAGTGCTACCGATACCGCGTTAAGTGCTGCGTGAGATAAGTCGACATGCATTAAAAGATATAGACTCACGCCAAATCTACAGCTTGTTAAAAGAAAAGCATTAAGCGATAAAACGGCAATAATAAGAGTTGTGCGAATTCGTGCCGAAGCGTTCATTTCCTTCTCTTTTTTCTTTCATGTTATGAATGTCTTTCATATTCTGAATAATATATGCCTTTTGATATACACCTTTTTCTGGACTGTGAGTGAAATGAGTGTTATAGGCAGGGGTTGCGGCTACTGGCGATAGTAGGAGAGGAAGTTAGAGAGTTTGCCCATTGCATCGCGAAGCGTTTGCAAGCGCGGCAAGTAGATAACGTGTAATTATTTTAAGGGATTGACGTTTGTTTAACAATGTAGTAAATTGATTTACAAGAGTTTAGCATTGCAGTTCAAAGGAGACTGAAATGGAAAGAATACCTAAAGGTAAAAAGTTCCAATTTAAGGCATTGCTTGATGACAAACAGTGGGTATTTAAAGATAATGTCTTCGGAGTTGGAGGGGAGGAGGTAGAAACAAGCGTGCATTTTTGATTTGGTGTCTTTGTGAACATGACATGTAGATTTATATGAGCCAGTGTTTGCGGCAATTAAAAAACTGTTTGCTTGTTATGTAGTCATACAACAAAGAATAAAAAAATTACTAGTTTGTTTTCTGATGCTTTAGAGAATAGTTCGTCACCCATTTTCTAAATGCAAAATGAGTGCAAGTTAACATATGCAGATAAAAAGAAGGTTACAATGAAGAAACTTACAAAAATATGTGCATTAATCGGTGCTGCTGCAATGATTATTAGCGCAGGTGCGTGTGGTAGTGCAAAATCATCCGACGCTAATGGCTCAACACAGCTTACCATTTGGCATTATTGGGATGGCGCTAATGCCGATACCTTTGATGCAATGGTGAAGGATTTTAATGCTTCGCATAAAAATATTAAGATTAAGACTGCGAGCGTTCCGAATTCTGATTTTATGACGAAGCTTCGTGCATCGGCTTCGTCGAAGAGTTTGCCAGATATTTCTATAAGTGATTTGGTATGGGTGCCACAGATTGCAAAAATGGGCAATTTGACTGATCTTTCTAAGGTTATCAGCTCGAAAACGCTCGATGATGTGACTCCTGCATTGATTGACTATGGTCATATTGACGGCAAACAAGTTTCTGTGCCAGTTACTGCCAATAATCTTGCGTACATGTACAACAAGGACGTTTATAAAGCAGCTGGGTTAGATCCTAACAAACCACCACAAACATGGGATGAGTTGAAGAAAGTTGCCGAGACAATCAAGGAAAAGACAGGCAAGCCAGGGTATGATTTGCTTACTCAAGCAGGAGATAACGGCGAAGGTTTAACTTGGAACTTCCAGGTCAACTTGTGGCAAGCTGGCGGCGAATTCTTGACGAAGGATAATTCTAAGGCTGCATTCAATACGCCAGAAGGCAAGAAGGCTATGAACTTCTGGATGGATCTTATAAAGAGCGGCGTGAGCCCATATGCTAAGTGGGGCGAATTTGAAAAGGGCAAGGGTGGTTCTGCTCAGGAAGGTAGCTGGATGGTTGGCATCTGGGCGCCAGATCCACCATTTGATTTCGGTGTAGCGAAAGCTCCTCATCCAAAGGATGGCAAGGAAGCGACTAATCTCGGTGGTGAACAAGCAATCGTCTTCCATAATTCTGACGCTCGTGCCAAGGCTGCTGGCGAATTCTTGAACTGGTTCTTGCAGCCAGAACAGGTGATCAAGTGGTCGCAAAAGACTGGCATGCTTCCTGTAACGAAGAGTGTTGCAAAGTCTGATAAGTATTTGGATTGGGTTAAGAAGGAACAGCCTCGTTTAATTCCGTTTGTGGAACAAATGGAGATTGCTCATACGCGTCCAAATACGCCATTGTATCCAAAGATTTCCTTTGAATTTGCAAAGGCTGTGGAGAAGGCTTTCGCTGGAGAGCAGAGTGTTGACGAAGCGCTTGCGAATGCTGAAAAGGCAGTAAACGACGTGATTGCCAAAGGCTGATTGCATAAATACTGTGCCGATAGCTGGGTCAAAGGAAATGAAGTTGACTCAGCTATCGGAGTTCTTTGCATCAAGGAGTATGTAATGAAAAAACGTCATTTTCTCAAGTCTGCGCACAGGCACTACCAGAAAGATCAAGTAATATGTGCTGCGGTATTCTTGTTGCCAGCAGTGCTTATTATTGGTGGTTTCGTGCTGTACCCTGTGTTGTCTGCTGTATATATTTCACTAACATCGTGGGATGGGTTCTCTCCAGAAAAGAAATTTATTGGCTTGGGAAACTATGTTCGTCTTTTCCAAGATCCTGAGTTTTTCAACAGCTTAATGGTAACGGTTATTTATGCTGCTGGTGTATGTGTATTAAGTGTGCTGACTGGATTGTTGCTCGCGCTTTTGCTTGATGCGCCTATACGAGGTAGGAGTATTTATCGTAGTATTTACTTCCTTCCAGTGGTTACATCTTCTGTGGCTGCAGCCATTGTGTGGAAATATATGCTCGATCCTTCTGGATTCGTGAACAGTGTGTTGATGAAATTCAATATACACGGACCAGATTGGTTACAAAATCGTTGGCTTGCGCTTATTGCATTAATTCTTTTGACCGTGTGGAAAAATATTGGTTTTAACGCTATTTTGTATTTAACTGCGTTACAAGCATTGCCAAAAAGCGTGTATGAAGCGGCTGCATTAGATGGAGCTACTGGGTGGCAAAAATTATGGAAGATTACTTTCCCATTGCTGTCTCCAATGACGTTTTTTGTAGTAGTTCAGGCATTAGTAACGAGCTTCCAATCCTTCGACCTTGCATACATGCTCACTGGTGGCGGTCCTCGCGGAGGTACGGAAGTGCTTGGCATGATGATGTATCGTGATGCGTTCAAGCTCGGTGATTTTGGTTATGGAACAGCAATAGCGTTCATTACGCTTGCGCTAGTGCTAGGCGTGACGATGATTCAATGGAAAGTTTCTGGAGCACAAGGAGAAGAATAATGAAATCATCATTATGGTCGCGTTTGGCGCGTCATGCGATTCTGATTTTAGGTTCAGCAACAGTAATCATTCCATTTTTGTGGATGTTCACTACTTCTTTGCAAATGCGTGCTGAAACATACACGAATACTTCAATTTTTCCTACATCATGGCATTGGGAAAACTATATTCATGCGTGGCAAGCGGCGCCGTTTGCGCAATATTATTGGAATACGCTATTGATGACGGTAGGAATTGTTGTAGGACATTTAATATTTGATGCCTTTGCCGCCTACGCTTTTGCGCGATTAGAATTTCCTTTGAAGAAAACAATATTCATTCTGCTGCTTTCTGCATTGATGATTCCTAATTTTGTGATTGTTATTCCGTCTTATGAGATAGTCGCTAATTTGGGATGGGTCGATACGCTGTATGCTTTGATTGTTCCTAGACTTGCAGATGTGTTTGGCATTATTTTACTTCGCCAATATTTTGCAACAATTCCTCGAGAGCTTGATGAGGCAGCGCGCATTGACGGTTGTGGCAGGTTTGGAATATTCTTCAAAGTAATCGTTCCATTGTCGTCTCCAGCGTTTGCGACGCTTGGTATTTTTAGTTTTCTCTTTGCGTGGAATGATTTCCTTTGGCCATTATTGGTTACGAATACGGATGAAACTCGTACAATTCAGATTGGTTTAGCATCCTTCGTAGGGCGTTACGGAACCTCTTGGAATTATTTGATGGCAGGAACTTTGACTGCAACAATACCAAGTATTATTGTGTTCCTTTTCTTCCAACGTGCGCTTGTTAGAGGAATTGCCAATACTGGTATGAAAGATTAGAAATTGTAGAAAAATTAAGGATGGGGTTTATTATGTCTATACCACAGTGGTTACCTGATGCAAGATTTTATCAGATTTTTCCTGATCGTTTCTATCGTTGTGAAGGCTACGGTATGCTAACTGAAGGTCATGTGCCGCTTGACTCATGGGATGCTGAGCCTACGCGTGAGAATTTCTTAGGTGGTAATATTGCTGGAATTACAGAAAAACTTGATTATATTCATGATTTAGGTTGCAATGCGCTCTATTTGAATCCAATTTTTTCTGCTGCAACAAATCATCGTTATGATGCAAACGATTATTTTAAAATCGATCCACTTTTAGGAACTCTTGAAGATTTCCATACATTGGTAGATGAAGCGCATAAGCGGAATATACGTATAGTACTAGATGCAGTTTTAAATCATTGTGGTAAAACTCATTGGATGTTTCAAGATGTTGTTAAAAATGAAGAGAATTCAGAATATGTTAATTATTTTTCAGTGAAAAACTTTCCAGTTAAGTCATTGCCTGTACCTAATTATAAAACCTGTTCTGGTTGTGAATATCTACCGAAGTGGAATGTGTTTAATCCAAAGGTGCGTGAGCATCATTTTAATGTTGCGAGATATTGGATTGATCAAGGTATCGACGGTTATCGTCTTGACGTTCCATATTTTATTTATCCAGAATTTTGGCAGGATTTTAGGCAAGTTGTTAAAGCAAAAAATTCAGAATTATGTTTGATAGCTGAAGAATGGAGAGACCCCGCTCAATGGCTGCAAGGAGACACTACCGATAGCACAATGAATTATACTCTGCGTGATTTAGTTTTAGGTTTTACTGCAACGAAGCGGTTCAATGCATACGATTTTGTTAACGGTATTAACCGTTTGCAGGAGCGCATACCGTATGGATATCACCATGGGATGATGAATTTGTTGGGTAGTCACGATACTGAGCGTGTTTTAACTGCGCATCAAAATAATACTAAGGATTGCATAGCTGCCTACTGTTGCATGTTTGCCTGCGAAGGTGCTCCGATGATTTATTACGGTGATGAACTTGGTATGGTTGGCGATAATGATCCTGGGTGCCGTTCTGGTATGCAGTGGGATAGTCTTGATACAAATGCTGAAATATTCCGTACAATTGTTCAATTAAATGCATTGCGGCGTGATCATATTGCGTTGCGAAGGGGTACGCAAAGTTGTTACGCTGTTGATGAAGATACTGTCATTATTTCGCGAGATCATAAGGAAGAATCTCTTTTGATGATTATTTCACGTAGTAATTTATTAGAGTATAATTCATCGAAGCTACCTCAACAATTGCAAAATCATAATTGGCGAATTATAAATGGTGTAACTGTTGGAGATAGTTGGCGCCCTAATAAAGATAATTCTATGATCGTATTGCAGGCTCAACAGTAAAAATAATGTAGAAGTAAGAAGTGTGAAGCATGGGAAAGAAAATTACAATGCAGGATATTGCTGATGCAGCGCGTGTCTCTAAATCTGCTGTCTCCTTTGCGTATAATACTCCTGATCGCTTATCGTCAGAAACTGTAGAACACATATTTTCAGTTGCAAAGGAACTAGGATATGTGCGTAATCCTGTTGCTTATATGCTGAGAACTCAAAAGACAAATAGTTTGGGATTGTTACTACCGCAGCAATTAGGGCGAGTGCTAGAAAATCCATACTATTCGGAATTTATTCAGGGTATTGGGCAAATCTGTGAGCGAGAGGGATTGACGCTTCTTTTAGTGCCTCCACTTCGTAATTCTATGTTAAAAGCAATTCCTTATGCTGCCGTTGACGGTTTTATAGTAACTGGTTTAGAAGAAGATCGTGGTGAAGTTGAAGCTCTTATGCAGCAAGGAAAGCCATTTGTGATTGTTGACAGTGAAGTACATAGCCAGGCTCCGAGTATCAATATTGATGAGTCGCGCGCTATGAAAGAATTAACTGGGCATCTTATTTCATTGGGTCATCGCAATTTTGTGGTGATTTCTCCAGAATCAGGCAATGATGATGGGTATCTTTCTTGGCATGGAACAATTCGTCGCCGTATTGATGGTGTGATTTCTGCTTTAGAAGAGAATGGAATAGCTCCACTGGTCGATAAGAAAAATGTTATTGAAGTGCCATGTACTCGTACTGGAGGAGAAGAAGCTTTTGCGCAAATAAAACAAAATAATTCTGTATTACCAACTGCATTCATTTGTTTTAGTGATGTTATTGCGTTTGGAGTAATGGACGCTGCTAGACAGTCTGGTTTGCAAATTCCACGCGATATTTCTGTTACAGGATTTGATGATATAGATGAGTCTGCATGTAGTAATCCACCGTTGACAACAGTTAAACAGCCTGTTACAGCTAAAGGACGTTTAGCTGCTGAATATATAGTAGAAACTTTGAATGCTGGGTATGAACGCGCATCATCCCGTCACGTATGTCTACCTATTACTGTGCTGCTGCGTGAGTCGATTGGCCCAGTAGCATCTATAAGATAACAGGTTGCTTAGTAAATACTTTGATTCCTTCCTCCTATGAAAAATATAGTGCTACGTTAAATTTTTTTAGCGTGGCACTATATTCATAATTTCTGGAATAGTGCCAGAAATAGTCATATTTTTTGTTTATGTAAAAATTATGATTCTACTGGCGATAGTAGGAGAGGAAGCTGGAGAGTTTACTCATTGCGTCGCGAAGCGTTTGCAAGCGCGGCAAGTAGACTACGCGGAAGTAGCCTGGAGTCTGCCAATTAAAGCCTTTTCCATGCACAATCAGCAACTTCTGATCGCGCAGCAAATCAAGCGCAAACTGCTCGTCGTCGTGAATGTTGTAGCGAGCAGGATCGAGCTTTACAAACATGTAGAAAGCAGCGTCTGGCCGCTCAACGCTTACGCCGTCCATCTCCTGAAGCGCGTTATAGCAGTACTCGCGCTGCTCGTACACGCGTCCGCCTGGCTCCAAATACTTTTCAACACTTTGGTATCCGCCCAAAGCAGTCTGAATAATTGACTGTGCAGGAACGTTCGAGCACAAGCGCATATTAGACAGCATGTTAAGACCCATAATGTAGTCGCGAGCCTTGGACTTATCTCCCGAAAGACTCATCCAACCAATACGGAAGCCAGCAATCATATGCGACTTAGAAAGTCCGCTAAAAGTTACGCAGAACACGTCTGGAGCAAGAGAAGCAATCGAAATATGCTTCTTGCCGTCCATAACAAGACGGTCGTAAATCTCGTCTGCAAAAATAATCAAATTAAACTCGCGCGCAACCTTAACAATCTCTTCCAAAACTTCGCGACTATACAGCACGCCCGTAGGATTATTCGGGTTAATAATCACGATTGCTTTAGTACGAGGCGTGATTTTAGAGCGAATATCGGCAATATCTGGGTACCAATGCGACTTTTCATCACACATGTAGTGCACAGGAGTGCCGCCAGCCAGGCTAGCGCACGCAGTCCACAGCGGATAGTCTGGGCTTGGTATAAGAATCTCGTCGCCGCAATCAAGCAACGCTTGCATAGAAAGATTAATCAGCTCGGAAACGCCGTTGCCAGTATAAATATCTTCCATTTGCACTCCTGGAATGCCCTTAAGCTGATCATATTGCATAATCGCTTTGCGTGCAGAGAAAAGTCCGCGGCTATCCGAGTAGCCTTCGCAGTCAATAAGCTGCTGTTGCATATCGTAAATCACTTCGTCTGGAGCGCGGAAGCCAAAAGGCGCAGGATTTCCAATGTTGAGCTTTAAAATATGCGTTCCATTTGCTTCCATACGGTTTGCTTCTTCTACAACAGGGCCGCGAACGTCGTAGAGCACGTGCTCAAGTTTGGTGGATTTGTTGAAGTTTCTATTTTTGAGTGCTTCAGAAAGCTCATCTTCTGTTAATGGGCGATTTTCCTCGTGCTGATCGCTGCAATCTGCTTGCGACTTTTGCGCGGTTTTTGCGCAGGAATGCCCACCTTTGATTCCGTCGTCGCTAATTCCAAGAATTTGTGCAAGCATATCTCGCACGTCTTTGCGAGGTTCAGTTTTGCCGCTTAAATATTGACTTAACTGGCTTTTGCCAAGTTTATGGCCGTTTTTTGCTGCAAGCTCGATTACATCAATCTGCTTGTATCCCTTGATTTTCATGGCCTTTTTAAGGTCGTTTGCAAAATTCTGTGCCATAATCCGTCTTCCTTTATGCCATCTTATAGAAGCTCATAAAATCAGCGTTCGTAAATTGAACAAATTTACAACAAAGTTCAAAATATAAGCTATAAATTGAACTTTGAGGCGATTAAAAGACAATTTTACGCGTCAAAACTCATTTCGCAAGCCTAAAATTGAATTTATTTTGAATTTTGACCAAATTCTGGCTGAGCAATAATTAAGAATTGAACTAAAAAGACATTAAATTGAACTTATTTTGATTTGCTGGAATATGATTGTTTGCGAATCAACGCAGTTTATTGCGGTGATACTATGGGTTACATGTATTTCTTTACTCCGCGCAGATGTGAATCTACTCAAAAAATAATGTATGCCAACAAAGGGCAGGCTCTTATGGCAGCGGATAAAAGTTTTACGGAACGCGGAGCAAAGCTGTGGGTTTATAAATGTGATTATTGTGGAAGTTGGCATTTAACGCATTCAAATCCTGCGATTCGTAAGTATTGTGATATGCGCTCGCGGTTTGAAACAACCAAACCTAAGTCTAGAAAACGCGGATATAAGCCGCGTCTTCGTTAAATAATTATTGCTTAGTAATTAATGCTTAAAAATCAATAAATCAGAAAGTCAATAAATCAGTACTTAAAAGTAAATCCTTGCGCATTAAGCTGCGATTCGCAACTATGGTTTTTAGCTCCAGAATCTACAGCAAGCTTTGTGATTTGTGCGCTGAATGCGTCCACTGGCCTATCTGCATTACGCAAATCGTAGTATTTATGCACTCTTTCGTCGAAGTCTGCAAGTTTTTCAATCACAACTTCATCGCTGCTAGGGTATTCATTTTCAAAGAATTGCATACTCGAGTCCATGCGCGGCTTTAATTCTGGCCCTTGGTCTGGCTTGCCAATTGCAAGCCCAAGAACTGGATACGTGTATTTTGGCAACTTCAAAAGTTCAATTAAATCTGGAATATTATTCAAAATTGAACCAAGGATTACGCAACCGAGTCCAAGCGATTCTGCGGCTGTTTCCATTGCGTGTAGTGCAAGAACGGCGTCGTTTTGCGATTGCGAGAATCTGTAGCCTGTTTTAAGAGTAAAATCGCTTCCGTCTGCATCAATGCCGTTTTTGCGCGCTATAGCGGCATTTCTGTGCTGGTCAATAATAAAAACATACAAAAGTGGCGCTGTTGCTATGTAAGTTTGATTTCCAAGTTTAGAAAGTTTTTGTTTAAGATCTTTGCTAGTGATTTTGATTGCAGACCAATCGTTCAAAAACTGGCTGCAAGCTGCGCGCTGTGCTGCTGCTTCCAATGTTTTTGCAACATCTTCGCTAATTGGCTCATTTTTGAAAGCTCGTATAGATCTGCGATTAAGAAGCGTTTGAATAGTTTGATTTGCGTATGCGTTCTGCGCATTATTTTGCTTGCTGTTTTGCTCGCTGTTCTGTGCGTTGCTTTTAGTTGACGTCATATTTTTATGTTAATGGTAACGAAATACCAATTAGAAATTGGCATGTAGAAGTGTTATAAAAGTGTTATAAATGTACGAGTGAACAAGTTGGCAGCGAAGCCGCTTGATAAATGCTTGCGTTAATGCACCAAGCGCAAGCTAAGAATGGTGGTGCTAAGGCGGCGTTGGATATGCTGAACGGTTTGAACAATATTGACATTAAAGTTAATGGCGATTTGTGCACAACGGATGCAACAGATACAACGGATTCGTACGCGATTCAAGATGTTCCAGCAACATGTTCGGGAGCGCCCGAAGGGCGACTAGTGCTTTTGCGCCACGGCCAAACTGCTTGGAGTGAATCTGGCCAGCATACAGGTAGAACCGATATTCCACTAACACAAGTTGGCCGCAATCAAGCTATAAGCGCAGGCGCCAGGATTCGTCAAGCTTTTCCAAACGGTTTTAGCGAGGATTGCCAGTTTGTAAGCCCGCTTATTCGTGCGCGTCTTACAGCTCAACTAGCAGGATTTTCGCATTGCACGCCGCTAGAATATGCTGCCGAGTGGGATTACGGCTGTGCAGAGGGGCGCACTCGAAAAGATGTGTCCGCTCTAAGCGGCGTTGAGTCATGGGATGTTTGGAAGGATGGCCCTAAAGCTCTTCCAGATTTTATGTCGGATTCTTGCCAAGAGATTCTTCCAAGTGGCGAAACAGTAAAAGTCGTGCGTTCTAATGGCGAATCTTTACAAGAAGTTTCTAATCGTACTCAAAAAATAATCGACTCTGTTTTGCCAAAACTTAAAAGCGGCAAGGATGTGATTATTGTAGCTCACGCGCACATTCTTAGGATTTTAGCAACCAGATGGCTTGGTGTAGATGCACAGCAGGCGCGCTTACTTAGACTAGACACCGCGCATTACAGCGCTCTTGGAACTTATAAGGGCGATCGTGTAATCGTTCGCTGGAATTGCTGATTTTTGCTTGCTTTAGATATACGACACGCCACCATATCAACGCTGCTATCGTTTGCAATATTTTTGCATTTGAGGCATAATAAAAAATGTCGAAAGGGCACCTAGGGGTGCGGCGGCCAAAAGGTAGGCCGACGGCATAGGAGAAAGGTTCGATGATGAATCGTACAATTAAGTCAACAATTGCGCTTGTAGCTTGCTCCGCAATGGCATTCGGTGCGCTCGCTGCATGCGGTTCTAGCTCTTCGGATTCTTCCGATAAGGGCAAGGTTTACTTCCTTAACTTTAAGCCAGAATCTGCTGATCAGTGGAAGGAAGTTGCTAAGGAATACACCAAGAAGACTGGTATTCCTGTAAAGGTTCAGAACGCTGCTTCTGGCACTTACGAGCAGTCCCTTAAGAGCGAAATCAGCAAGGGCAACGAAGCGCCTACACTGTTCCAGGTGAATGGCCCTGTTGGCTACGCAAGCTGGAAGGATTACACTGCAGATCTTAAGGATACCGAGCTTTACAAGCAGCTTCAAAACAAGGATATTGCTCTTAAGGATGGAGACAAGGTTGTTGGCGTTCCATACGCAATGGAAACTTACGGCTTGATTTACAACAAGGCTTTGTTAAAGAAGTACACGGAGCTTAAGGATGCTAAGGTAAAGTCTGCTGAAGAGATTAACTCCTTCGATAAGCTCAAGGCTGTTGCAGACGATATTCAGGCTCGTAAGGGTGAGCTTGGTGTTGATGGTGCATTCACTTCTGCTGGCTTCGATTCCAGCTCTGATTGGCGCTTTAAGACTCACCTTGCAAACATTCCTCTGTACTACGAGTTCAAGGCAGACAAGGTTACCAAGCAGCCAGCAAAGATTAAGGGCACGTTCCTTGATGGCTACAAGAAGATCTTTGATCTTTACATTACTGATTCCACAACTCCTGCAACTCAGCTCAGCTCTAAGACTGGCGAGGATGCAAACTCCGAGTTCTCTCTTGGTAAGGCTGTGTTCTATCAGAATGGTACTTGGGCTTGGACCGACTTGCAGAAGGCTGGCATGAAGGCCGAAGACCTTGGCATGCTCCCAATCTACATTGGTGCTAAGGGCGAAGAGAAGCAAGGCTTGGCTACTGGCTCCGAGAACTATTGGTGCATTAACGAGAAGACTTCGGATGCCAACAAGAAGGCAACCAAGGACTTCTTGAAGTGGGTTCTTACCTCTGATTACGGCAAGGAAGCTATGTCTAAGAAGATGGGCTTCACCACTCCGTTCAAGAGCTTTGCAGATATGAAGTCTGAGAATCCTTTGACTGCTGCTGCTGTTGAAGACGCTCAGTCTGGCAAGACTCCTGTAAGCTGGAACTTCACTATGATGCCATCTGACAACTGGAAGAACGATCTTGGCTCCGCTTTGCTTGAGTATGCTCAGGGCACTGGCAAGTGGGATAAGGTTAAGAGCGCTTTCGTTGACAATTGGGCTAAGGAAGTTGCTCAAGCTCACGAAGATCAGGATTAATCCGATTAATCCTAAGAATTGGGTTAAAACTGGATTATTAAATTCATAATTTAATATGTCATTTTTGTAATTGCATTAGCACAGTGCATTAGTGACAAGTAAAAGAGCTTCAAGCCTAATGGTTTGAGGCTCTTTTTATTTTAAGAATTATCTTTAGTAAGTTGTGGCTTTAGTGAGATGCGTCCTGAGTTAGGTGTGGCTTGAGTGAGATATAGCTTGAGTTAGGTATGGATCGAGTTAGATATAGCTTTATTGGAAGAATGACCTTAGTCTAATAGTCTTAAGTCTAAGAATGGTCTTAATTGTTTTCAAGCTGACTTGTGCTTGACCTAACTATAAGCTGTGCTGGAATGGTAATATATTTGCATTCTTCGCTTAAATAATCGCCATTAATCAAAGACAAAGTTATTTTTGCTGCGTCTACTGCCATTTCTGCAGGGTCTTGACGAATAGTCGTAAGCCCTGTTTCTCTAGCGTAAAAACTATCGTCAAAACCAATAATTGAAACGTCTCCAGGTGTGCTGTATCCGCTTCTAGAAAGCTGGAACATAAGCGGAATTGCTATTCCGTCTTCTTGGCATGCAATCGCCGTAGGAACATTTACGTTACTTAAAAGGGAAGAGACGATTGAGCTTATTCTATCTAATCCTTCGGGTGCAACGATTTCTGTAGGCGTAATGCCGTTGATTTTGCATTCGTCAATAAAAGAGTGGTAGCGCTGCAAAACGCTAAAATGCAGTGAGATATCGCGGTTTGTGCGAATGTAGGCAATGTTTTTGTGCCCTAGTCCAATAAGATGACGTGCCATAAGTCGCGCGCCTTGATCGTCGTCTATGTTAATCGTTGCGTCAAAATCGCAATCCATAGGATTTAAGCAGTTTATACCTAAGACTGGCACGCCAGTGGCCTTTAGAGAAGCTACTTCCGACTTGTTTACGTCGAAGGAGCAAACGATTACAGCGTCTGCGTTTCTGCGAGTTGGCAGCATGCTAAAGAACTCTGCGCGCTCTTGGCTGCTGGATATTTGGAAGATTGAAAGGTCGTAGCCTGCTGGGTGAAGAACTTGATTTAGGCCTTGTATAATCGACGCGCTAAACCATAGCCGAATGCTGTCGCTAAGAAGAAGTGCAACTCTTAGTGTTTTGCCAGATTTTAGTGCCGCTGCGGATCTAGATATTGAAAAGTTTAGTTTTTCGGCAATAGCTAATACTTTGTTGCGCGTTGCTGCGGAAACCAAGTCTGGGCGCGTAAAAGATCTAGAAACAGTGGATACAGATACATGCGCCTGGTTGGCAACGTCTTGAATATTAGCTGGCATTTGAACTCCTTTATTCGCACAGCAAAATGTTTACTCAATATCTTCATTAATATTGTTAAAACATATGCAACGCTAGTATATGAGCAGTGTTGCATATGAGAATTTTCACGTGCTTATTTGCGCTCATTACACAAACGTTTGCAATACGAACAATAATAGCAGGTTTTGCCGTAAAATCGCCAAAAATAGGGATTTTTTTCACATTTGATTTTTGCCTTCTTAAGTGGCGACATGCAAAAAATGACAACGTTTGACATTGTGGTTGCATGTAGTAAGATAAAAGTATTGGTTCGAGCGCGGCCGCTCGCACAGGCGCGTACTCAAGGAGGAGAAAGTGACGAATCATGATTAATATGAGTGGAAAAGCAATACGCAAATGGTGGGCGTTATTCGCTCTGCCAACGTTTGCTGCATTTGTAATTGGCTTCTTAGTGCCATTTGTAATGGGCGTGTATCTTAGCTTTACTAAGTTCCATACTGTTACTGACGGAAAGTTTGTTGGAATCCGCAATTATCGCAAGGCTTTGCGCGACCCACACTTCCTTCATTCGCTAGTATTTACAACAGCTTTTACGGTTGTAACAACAATTGTTATTAATGTTATTGCATTCGCAATCGCTTACATGCTTACAAAAAAGTTTAAAGGCTCCAACCTATTCCGTACGGTATTCTTTATGCCGAATTTGATTGGTGGCATTGTTCTGGGCTACGTTTGGCAGGTAGTGCTTAATGGCATCTTGGGCTACTTTGGCCGTGCTATTACGTATTCTGCAACGTACGGATTCTGGGGCATGGTTCTTTTGATATGCTGGCAGCAAATCGGCTACATGATGATTATTTACATTGCTGGCTTACAAGCGCTTCCAGGAGACGTTATTGAGGCAGCTGCCGTTGATGGTGCAAGCCCAACGCAGACGCTGTTTAAGATTACAATCCCGCTTATGATGCCGTCTATTACGGTTTGCACGTTCTTAACGGTTACAAACGGATTCAAGCTATTCGATCAGAACTTGGCGTTGACTAATGGTGCTCCTTCTAGAAAGTCGGAGATGCTTGCATTAAACATCTTCAACACATTCTATGGAAGACTCAATGGTGAAGGCGTCGGTCAGGCAAAGGCAGTTATATTCTTCATTATTGTTGCCGTTATTGCCTTGATTCAGAACAGGTTGACAACTTCTAAGGAGGTGGCAGCATGAACGAGAAGACTAAGCATCCTGCGCTTTGGACCACGCTTTTTGCTGTAGTGAGTTTGCTGTGGATTTTCCCAATCGCGTTAGTGTTTATGAACTCCTTTAAGTCAAAGGTGTATATTGCTAGCGAGCCATTTTCGCTTACTCCAAAGTCGTTTATTGGTTTTGATAACTACGTTCTTGGCATTAACCGCACGAATTTGTTGATGAGCTTCTGGTGGACAATTGTTGTAACGATTGGCGCTGTGGCTTTGATTCTGCTTTGCACTTCTATGTGTGCTTGGTGGATTGTGCGCGTAAACAATTGGGCTGCAAAGCTTCTTTACGTGTTGTTCTTGTTCAACATGATTGTGCCATTCCAGATGGTTATGTTCACGCTTTCCAACATCACTACAAAGCTTGGATTGAACACTCCTTGGGGCTTGTGGATAATCTACCTTGGATTCGGCGCAGGTTTGGCTGTGTTTATTTTCACAGGCGTTGTAAAGGGCATTCCTCAAGAGTTGGAAGAGTCTGCAATGATTGATGGCGCTTCTGTGCCACGCATATTCTTCCAGATTATTGTGCCGATTATGAGGCCTGCAATTATATCCGTTTCTATCTTGCAAACAATGTGGATTTGGAACGACTTCCTTCTTCCATACCTCACTTTGGATTTGAACAAGTACAAGACGGTTTCTATTGCAGTTCAATATTTGAAGGGCGGCTATGGCTCTGTTGAAATGGGTGCAATGATGGGCTGCCTGGTTATGGCAATTGTTCCAATAATAGTCTTCTACCTAATCTGCCAGAAGTACATAATTAAAGGTGTTATGGCAGGTGCGGTAAAGGGCTGAGGTTTTTTCTCCTTCGAATCTCGGCACGCATGATGGTGGTTGCAAGTGTTTGCAGCCACCATCATTTGTGTTTAAGCGTATCTTTGTGTTTAAGCGTATCTTATAGTGTATTGTTATTTTAGATTTGTTTAAGTTTGCTTAATTAGGCGGGAGTAGTTGTAATGATCTCTTTTGGAAGCCCTGATTCTAAGTTCGCTCAAGGAATGGAATCGTTTGCAGATGCGGTCTGGCTTACTGTTCTAATGATTATTACCAGCATTCCGCTTGTAACGGTTGGAGCGTCTATTACGGCCGCTCACGAGACAGCTAGACGTATTGAGCGTGGCGAGGCGCACACAACAGCAATCTACTTTAAGTCGTTTAAGAATAATTTTGTTAAGGCAACTATTATTTGGGCTATTTTAGGGCCACTTTTAGTTGTAATTATATGGTCTTGGATTTTTTTGCAACTTACTCCGCTTTTAATAATAAAGTTTGCGATTAGCATTTTGTGGATTCTTGTTGCGCAGTGGGTGTTTGCATTGCAAGCGCGCTTTGAAAACTCGATTGGCAGAACTCTTATTAATTCGCTGATTTTTGGCGTTAGCTACGCTAGCACAACGCTTATAATGTTTTTGCTTGATTGCGTATTCTTTGCGCTTTTGTACCTTTCGCTAAGGTATTTTTTGCAAGGATTACCGCTGTTGCTTTTGCTTGGGTGGGGGTCTTTAATTATGCTCCACACGCCGCTTTTGGAGCGCGTGTTTGCTAAGTACGTTGCGGCTAATACGCAGTGAGGCGAACATCGCCATAGATGCTCGCCTCACTTAGGACATCAAAAACATAGCGCGTAAGCCGTGTCTACAGGCGACCTACGCGCTATGCGAGAGAGAAAGAAGTTACTACATGAGTAACAATCAATATTTATTATACTCTTGATTCAAGTGTTTGCAAGTATTTTTAACCTTTCTTTTTACATTTTTTGGTGGTAATTTTACAGTTATTTGTGCTTGTTAGCTAATTTTTTCGCCTCGCATAATGGCGGCCATATTGAGTACGCGCTGAGACTTAAAAACGTCGTCTGTATGAACAACGTTTCCATCTTTATCTGCAAGAGGAATACGCCAATTTGGATACTCAGTACTGGTTCCAGGCTGATTTTGCGAACGCTTTTCGCCAACTGCGTCAACAAGCGCCACTTGCAAAAGCAAAGATGGGGAAGTGCGCATAATCGCGTGCATGGCCTCTACAATCTCTTGCACATGGTCTTCTACGTTTTCGGCAGCATCCTTGCTAATCCATCCGCCATCAAAAAGCATCTTCATCATGGCGTCTCGCTCCGCGCTAGCAGCCTTTTGGAAGCTTTCTACAGAATCGGTAAGCAAGTGAAGCTCTTCGCGAATCTTAACATGCTCGAATGCAAGATATCCTGCTGTAGGAGGCATGTCGTGAGTAGTAACAGATGCCAAAGCGTATTCGCGGTATGTAGAAGGATTTGCAAATATGATTTCCTTCTTTCCAGCCTTTTTAGCCGCTTTTTCGGCTTCGTCATTGTGTGTAAACCATTCAACAACAGTTCCAAGAATGCCGTGCGAAGCAAGCACCTTGGAAACGTACGCTGGAACAGTGCCAAGGTCTTCGCCAATCACCAATCCGCCTGCGCGAGTGGCCTCAATACTAAGAACTGCAAGCATTGCGTCCACATTGTAGTAAACGTAAGCGCCGTTCTTTGCGCCCTGGCCTTGCGGAATCCACCACAAGCGGAAAAGCCCAAGAACGTGGTCAATGCGAACTGCGCCAGCATGCAAGAACACGTTGTGAACCATGTCTCGGTAGGCAATATAGCCAGTCTCGTCTAAGTAATTAGGATCAAATGGCGGCTGACCCCAATCCTGGCCCTGCTGGTTGTAGAAGTCTGGAGGCGCGCCAACGCTAACTCCGTTAGCAAAGCGCTCTGGGCTCCACCACACGTCTGCGCCGTATCCGTGTACGCCAACAGCCATGTCTTGCATAAGTCCAATCGCCATTCCTGCAGCCTTAGCTTCGGCGTGAGCAGCAGCAACTTGTTCATCTGCAATCCATTGCAGCCAGCGGTGGAACTCAAGCAAATCAGCATGATCTCGTCTAAGCATGTCTATTTGAGGAGTGCCTTTGCCAGTTGTATCAAACCAAAGATTATCTCCCCAAGGAGCACCCCAAACTTCAAAAGCTACGCACCAAGTAGCAAAAGCGTCTAAGTCTTCTCCAGAGCGCGCCTTAAAGTCTGCAAAATCCTGCTCGCGCTCGGCGCTTCTAGGCTGCTTAAAAATAATCTTTAAGGCTGGAAGTTTTGCGTTCCACGCGGCATTAATGTCCATTGGATGTGGATTGTTATTAAGCGCTTCCACGCCCTCGTGCAAAATCTCCACCTCTTTGCGCTGGCTATCGCTAAGCTGCGCGTACTCTGGAATATCTTGCGGACGAATGTATGTAACGTTTAAGAACCTGCGCGATTCTGGCAAGTACGGCGAAGGCTCCAAAGGTGCCACTGGCGCGCACGCATGAATCGGGTTTATAAGCATAAAGTCGGCTTTTCCAATGTTTCCTGCGTCTTTAAGCAGTCTGCGCAAATCGCCATAATCGCCAACGCCCCAAGATTCCTTTGAGCGCACGGAATAAAGCTGAGTCATGTATCCCCAACGATGCCGTTCTTGAACGCTTTGCGGAAGTGGTATTTTTGCTGGTGCGCAAATCAAAGTTGATTGCGCGTGTGCAACAGTTTTGCCATTTTTATCTTCGACTTTTGCAAGAAGAGTGTGGTAGCCCATTGGCAAGTCTTGCGGAAGTTCAAGAGTTAATCCGTCTTCTTCGCTTGTTTCAAAGTTGTTAAGAGGCTCTTCGTATTCCGACCCATCTTCTAGCGTAAGCGTTATATGTATTTTTTCTGGGCTGCTTGTGGCTTCTTCAGCATGAATAGGAACAATCGTTTTTGCGCCAATAAAGCACACCACGGTTGGCGGCAGCAGCTCGCTATCGCGCTTTTCTTGAACGCGTTTTAGTGAGTTTTCAATGTTTTCGCTTGTGGTTGCAGGGTAGCCCAGCGCGTCTAGAACGCCTACAAGCGCTTCGTCTGTAATTTCCGTATAGTCGCCTAGTTGGTCTATGTAGAAAGTTGCAACTCCGCATGCTTTTGCAAGTTTAACTAGTGGGCGAGCAAGCCTTTCTGCGCTTTCTTCTACGGGCACAGTCGTGGCAGCCTTTGTTTTGCCATTAGTTGTGCCATTGTCTGTTGTGCTCATGATGCTCCTTTGTTAATCGTGGCACATGTACGAGCATCGAATTGATTGCAAACGATGCTAAAGGGTGCGATTCTCAACACATCACTGGATTGAGGCACGCTCTAGCTAACCATTATATTAAGTATTGATATCGTTTGCAATATTGGCGATTTTTGTGGTGACTTATGTGACTTTAGGGTAATTTGTGTGACTTGAGTATGCAAAAACCGCAGAAAGCTAAATGCCAACTGCGGTTTTGTTATTTGCGATTATTCGCGCATGTTTGCTGCTAGTTGCTACTTACTTGCGACGGATTCGCATAAAGTGCCAACCAGCGCCGATTGCTGCGATTCCAGCAGTGATGCTGCCAGCAACAGCTGCGATTAGCGTTGTGTTGTTGCCAGCGGCGTGCTCGCCGTTGTTTGCGCCAGATGCCTGAGCGCTCTTATCGCTGCTCTTTGCGTCTTCGCTCTTGGAGTCTTCGTTCTTGGAGTCTTCGTTCTTGGAGTCTTCGTTCTTGGAGTCTTCGTTCTTGGAGTCTTCGGATTCCTTCTGATTTTCATCTTTTGCGGAATCGTTAGATGTGTTCTTGGACTCTTCGCTCTTTGTTGCGCTTGCGGAGCTTGCTGTAGGAGCAGCGGCAGTAGCAGCAGATGCAGGTGCTGCAGGGGCTGCAGCACGAGGCGTGCGTGCAGGAGTTTCTGCGGTTGCTTGCGACTTATCGGTAGCGTTTTCTACGAGTTTTTCTGCAGCTTTTGCGGTATGCGCAGGCTCCGTTTGATTTGCTGGAGCAGCACTGTGCTTAGGGGCAGACTGTGGTGCTGGCTCTTGTGGCGCACTTGGTGCAGCGTTGTTCTGTGGCGCATTCTGCGGAGTGCTTGGAACTGGAGCAGAAGGAGATGCATCCATAGATCCTACACCTGGAACAACACTCAAATTGCCACCATTTTGCTTAGCGGTGCTTCCTGCAAAGCTTCCTTGAGAAGAGCTACTGCCATTTTGCACTTTGTTTTCTGGCTGCGCATCCTGTGGTTTTGAAGCCGCTGGAGGCACTGGAGCAGGAGCTGGAGCGTTCTGCTGGTTCTGCATTGGTGGAACTTGTTCTTGTGGAGCATTTGCATCAGGCTCGTCGGCAGATGGGAGACCAGAGCTAAGCGCTTCCTCTGCATTCTTAGCAGCTGCAGCAAGCAATTTTTTGCGCTTGTTAAGGTTGATAGTGGCAGTCCCTAAGTCTTGCAGATTTGCAGTGAGTCTTCCTTGTACTATTGTAAATGGAGTTTCTGAAGTTCCGTATTGGCCAAAATTATTTGGATACTTATTTCTAAGATCTGTAAGAATATCACTAACAGTATTACTCATTTCTGAGATTTTACCTGTTGCTTCATCAACCTTAGATTCTGCATTTTGGATTTTTTTCTGAGCTTCAGCAACTTTTTTAGATGCATTCATTATTCCATCCATAACGTTTGAAGCGTCTTTAGTTGCTCTTTCTAAATCTTGTCTTGATGCATCTAGCTCTTTTTGAGCTGCATTCTTATCTTCTGCATTCTCAAGATCTTTCGTTTTATCTAATACAGCTTGCTTAGCCTTTTCTATGTCCTTTACTGATTGAGGTTTCTTTTCTAATTCAGCATTTAAGTTTTTGATAGCTTCATCGGCTTCTGCGTTGGCTTTCGTTACTTCTTCATTTATTGAATCATATATATTTTGTGCTTCAATCATAGATTTGTTTGCTTCAGCAAGCTTATCTACTGCCTCTTTAGGCGGTGTTGTAGAAGCCTTGCCACCAGCTTGCGCACCAGTGTTGCCTTTGGAGCCCTTATTTTCTTTTTGCTGATCTTCTTTCTTCTCAGAAGAGTCGCCTTGTGCGCTTGCGCTAGGGTCGGAGTTTACTTGGACAGTGCCGTCTTGGCTGGCCTGAGGCTGATTAGCCTTAGAATCTTGATTAGGTACGGCGTTTTTGCCTTCTGCACCATCTGCTTGACCACCAGCAGCAGTCGCGCCAGTCGCAGCGCCAGCAGTACCAGCAGTACCAGCAACACCAGGAGCTTGATTCTTTCCAGAAGCATCAGCATCGCCAGCAGCGCCTTTCGGATCAATAGTAACAGGTTCACTCACGCGGCTAAAGTCTTCGCCAGCTTGTGCAACAGAAGAAACTGGAGCTGCTGTGGTTTGCACATCTTGCGTCAAGGTTGTAGTCGCGGGGGCTGCGTTGGCAGCGTTTGCAATGCTTATGCTTCCAATAAGAGCCAAAGAGCTAGCGCCTAAAGAGATGGCGGCTGCAATCTTAGCGTTCATATTTACCTCATTCTTCAAATCATTTAGGTTTGGGGGGTGGGGATATTTGTTTAATTATCAAGTTGTAAGATCAAAGCGCTAACTGTTTATTAAGTTTTGCGTCTCTGTCTTGTTACTGAACTTTCTCCTCTCCGCCATTGCGAACATACGCAAGGGGGGTATAAAGTCTAAAAATGATTCTAGCAGAACAGCAGGAATAATTCGCTCACTTTGGCAATTTATAAGGAACAATTAAGGAAATTACAAGGTTCTGCCTTGAAATATTAGTATTTGACTCAGTATTTGACTCAGTATTAAAAAATATAATATTCAACTATAATCCAAAAATAATAAAAAAATAATCCCGACTTTGTTTCCAAATCACAAGAATAAGGGAACAAAATCGGGATAAATTGCGATTTACGCGCGCTCAAGAACTCGAGCAATCAAGCGCGCTTGTTGCTTAACACAACAAAAGTACGCGGCGGAATATGAACGGCGCGCTGATCGCCATTATCATCGCAAAGCATTGCCGCGCGGCTGCCAGAAGCACTGCCGATCCACCTATCAAAGTACTCGCTGGAATCCAGCACGAATCTCCATTCGTTACCGCTTGCACAAGACGCAGGCAAGTCAACTGTTGCGCGAGCATCCTTCATAGGATTAGCGCACACAATCAAGTCGTTCCCGATTTGCTCCGCAAGAATGGCGTTATCGGATGCATTAAGACGAGTGTGCTGAGCATCGTAAAACTCAGCATTCTTAGCGCGAAGTTTTATAAGCGCGCTATACCAGTCTACAAGCGGCTGGAATCGCTTAGCTCTAGACCAATCAAGCTGGTTCATAGCAACTCCGCGATTATAGGAATTATCGCAACCGTGCTTAGTTCGGCCAAACTCTTCGCCGCCAAGCATAAATGGCATTCCAGCAGAGCACAAAATTATGCCAGCGCTAAGAATATTAGCGCTGAAGATGTCTGCAACGCTGTTTGGATCGCTTGCGTCAAAATCGCAGTTAGACGCGTTATCGCGCATAGAAATGCACAGCTTATCCCACAAAGTCAAATCGTCGTGAGCAGAAACGTACTGCACAATCTGACCAACACTCTTGCCAGCACAAGGCATACCACGCCAGCCATTAAACGCGTTACGAACAGGATCCGCCGTCCAGAACTCATTGCCGTTTACATAGCCGCGGTCGCGATGATCCATAACGTTGCCCTTAAGCGTGTCTCTAGACTCGTCGCTAAACCAGCCGATTCTAGAATCAAGGAAGCCGCGCCCAGCTTTATCTCCCATAGGGCAATCATCGGCTACAGCTGCAGCAGCCGCACCCCACGGCTCGCCATACATAAGAATATCTTTGCCGCCATCGAGCTTATCTAGTTCGGCACGAATCATGTTCAAAGTTTGCGCATCCGCTAAGCCCATAAGGTCAAACCTAAAACCATCCACATGGTAGCAGCGCGCCCAATGCAAAATAGACTCAATCATAAAACGCCTAAACATTGGATGATCGGAAGCCATTTCGTTGCCGCAGCCTGATCCGTTTGCAAATCCGCCATCTTCTTTACGCCTGCAAAAATAGCCAGGAGCAACGCTTTCAAACGCATTTGATGCTGCTTCAAACATGTGATTATAAACAACATCCATCACTACGCGCATGCCATTCTTGTGCAAAGCACCAATCATTGCCTTGCACTCGCGGATTCTTGCCGTTCCGTCGTACGGATTGCTGGAGTATGCGCCTTCTGGCACATTGTACGCGTGAGGGTCGTAGCCCCAATTGTAAAGCGAATCAACACTTTTGCCATCTTTGCGTGCAGACGAAATCGCAACCTCATCCACAGTTGCAAAATCGTAGATTGGCATTAGTTGAACGTGAGTTACGCCAAGTTTTTTAAGATAGTCGATTCCAGTAGGGAAGTTGATATCCGCATCTAAAGTCGTATGCGAATCTGTAAAAGCAAGATACTGACCGCGGTGTTCTGGCTTAAATCCGCCATTTTTATTGCTGCTAAAGTCTTCAACGTGCATCTCCCACACAACAGTTGCATGGCGCACAAATTCTGGCGATTTGTCTTTGTGCCACCCAGCAGGAGCCACGCGATCTTCGTCAATAACAAGGCTGCGCTCGCCATTTACACCGCTAGCAATGCCCCACGGGTCGCTTGTGCGATTCACTTTTCCATCTGCAAAAGTAACAAGAAAGTCGTAGTAAACGCCATCTAGCCTTTGCATTATTGACGTTCTCCATGCTCCGTCGCGCAGTGGCTTCAAATCGCGCGTTTTGAAAGGTTCACTGTTGTTTCCTGTTTCAAAAAGTCGCAGTGTTACGCACGATGCTGTTGGCGCCCAAAGCGTAAAAGTGGTCGATTTTTCGTTAAGCGAGAATCCGAGCTGCCCCGAATAAACTGGCCATTGTGTTGAAGGTGGGAACGTCATGAATATATCCTTTTGTATTTTATTAAATTATTTAGCATAAAATACGAAGGCCGAAACGCTTTTAACGCTCGGCCCCCATATTTCACCAAACTCTACAATTAATGCAGAGCTTACTATCCCTTAACAGAGCCAGACATCGACTCTTCGTAGAATCGTTGCATAACAATGAACAGGATTGCGATTGGAATGGAAACGCACACAGCTCCAGCGGAGAATCGTGCGAACCAGTGATTAATGTATTCCTTTTGTAGCATTTGCCACAATCCAACAGCAACAGTGTAGTTATCTGCAGTTCTAGCGATAGTCTTAACCAAAACGAAGTCAACCCATGGGCCCAAGAAGCTAGTAATAGCCTGGAACACAATCATAGGCTTGCATATTGGAAGAATAATCTTATAGAATACTTGCCAAGTCGTGCATCCATCCAAGTAGGCGGCCTCGTCCAAAGACTTTGGAATCGTATCCATGTAGCCCTTCATAACGTAGAAGCCCATGCCGCTACCAGCAGAGTAGACGATAATCAAGGAGATTAAAACCACTCCGCCGTTTGTTAAGCCGAATGCCTTCAAAATGAAGTAGATAGCGATAACGGCCATGATGGATGGGAACATACCGAGGATTAATGCAATATTCATGAATGTCTTGCGTCCGCGGAAGCGTAAGCGAGACATGCAGAACGCTACTACAAGCACGAAGAACAGAGAGATAATGCACACGAAAATAGACACAATCAAAGTGTTTAAGAACATTCGTGGGAAATCAAATGTTTCGCGCTGAGTGAACAACTGAATATAGTTATTAAACGAGTATTCGGTAGGGAAGAACGTAGTCTGATATGGAGCCGTGTTCTTGTTGAAACTTTCCAAGAATATCCATGCAATTGGGGTGAGCCAAACAATAGACATAAGAATCAAGAACACGTGTGCAGCAACGTCTCCGAATATGCGACGAACTCGTTGATCGCGCCAGAATGGAACGCTACGTACACTATGTACTACTTGCTCTTTTTTCTTAGAAGTAGATTGCATAACTTTATCTTTATTACTCACCGGAATCCCTCCTCATTCTTGTAGGAGCCAGAGTTGCGATATGTAAGCAGTGCTACAACAGCGAGCACGATGAATGTCATAATGCCAATCACGGCGCCCATGCTGTAATCGCTCTTATCAACAGTCAACTTGTACAGCCAGGTGATGAGCAAATCAGTCTTACCTGCCGAAGATGTGAGCGACGATGGGTCGCCGCCAGACAAGAGGTAAATAACGTTGAAGTTGTTAACATTGCCAGTGAACGTTGTAATCAAGTATGGCGTCATAACAAAGAAGATGTATGGCATAGTAACGTTCATAAAGCGCTGCCACCAGCTTGCACCGTCAAGTTCTGCAGCCTCATAAAGTTCTGCTGGAACGTTTTGCAAAATACCAGTGATTTGCATGATTGTGTAAGGAATACCAACCCAAAGGTTGATTATAATAACGGTAACCCTTGCCCAAGTAGCATCCTGGAAGAATGGTAGTGGGGAATGAATCCAGCCCGAAGCAATAAGAAGACGGTTAATGGCGCCTTCGCGCTGAAGCATGCTGTGCATAACAAGCAAAGATACGAACTGTGGAACGGCAACTGTCAACGAGAAGCAGGTACGCCACAAACCCTTAAATCGGGTTGTGCGCCTGTTAATAATCATTGCCATAAACATGCCGAAGAAGAAGTTCAAGAACGTAGCGAAGAAGGCCCAAACAAGGGTCCAAATCAAAACATCCACAAAGACCTTAGCGTTAATCAAGCTGTTTGAGTTGCCAATATCAAAGAAGTTCTGTAAACCAACCCAGCTGAACAGAGGAACGTGATTGCTGTCGTAGTTGGTAAATGCCATAGAAATCATAAAGAGTAATGGCAAAATCGTAAACAGAACAATGCCGATTGTTGGTAAAGTCATAAAACCAACATGCGCATTTTGATCGAGAAGAGACTTTAAATCTTCGTAGAAGTTAACAGGTTTTTTGCCTTTTGCAACGGCGCTTTGTGCCTTATACGAGCTACGCAAAGATAACGTAGCCAAGAAAATTAGTACGGCAATAGCAGCAAGAGACATAACGCAGTAAAGAAGAATCTCTACGGAGTTGTCGCCTTGGGTGTAGTGCCAGAAGCCGTTAATCTTAACCTTGCCAGCCTTATGAGTGCCTAAAGTTAGGATTTTTGGCAAGTATTCGACACCAGTGGTAGATAAGAAGGCGATTACAGCTATTTCAGTTACTAAGAAAATAACGCCTTTTGTAAACTGGCGGCGTACTAAATTACCGAAGCCGAAAATAATAAGAGAAACCCAAGAGAAGACATCAGCATTTTTTGCTGCTTCTTGCAATGAGTATGGAGACGGTGCAAAACGTTCGGAAGTCGGCGTGCTCCGACGCTTGAATCGTTTCATGGATGCTGTGCCAGTCATGACATGCCCTTCCTATAAACAATGAGTGTGTTTTGAGGAGGAATAAAACGCCCCGCCCCTATTCACATTAGTGTGGGGAGCGGGGCGTTTTACTTTTACGCAAGATTTGTATTACTTGCGTTTTTAGATATTTTTACTAGACGAGAAGCTTACTTCTTGAGGGCTTCGTCGAAGCTCTTCTGGAAGTCTGCAGTCTTTGCTGCAGCGTTGCTTTCGTTGATTTCCTTGTTAGCAAGAGCGGAACCGAAGTTCTTGGATGGATCCCAGTATGCGCTCATCTCAGGAATGTTTGGCTGAACAACAGAAGTCTTAGCAATGGTCTCCATCTGTGCGGTGGCGCCTGCATCATCCTTGACTACGTCAGCAAGGGACTTGTCGGAAGGAATTACGCTCTGAAGCTCGTAAGCCTTCTTCTGGGATTCCTTAGAACCAAGGAATGCAGCGAACTTAGCAGCCATCTCTGGAGCCTTGGAGTTAGGGTTGTAAGCAACAGCCTTGGAACCGACGAAGGACTTCATCTGAAGCTCGCCTGCTTCGGTTGTGAACTTAGGCAAAGCTGCAGCAGCGTAGTTGTCGCCCAAAGCCTTCTTAACGTCTGCTTCATCCCAAGAGCCAGAGAAGTAAGCGTCAACAGTGCCGTCCTTGATGCCAGCCAAGCCAGCGCCATTTCCATCCATTACGAAGTTCTTGTTCTGAATGAACTTGGTAATGTACTTGGTAACAGCAGCTGCCTTATCGCCAAGCTTGATTCCAGCCTTGGCATCCATGCCGCTATCGCCGAAGAACTTGAGGTTTCCATCCAGGTAGAAGCCAGCGAGGTACCAGCCGCCACCGATGTCGAATGCAACCTTGCCCTTTTCGAGCATCTTGTCGAGGGACTTAACGTCATCCTTAGAGAACTTGGACTTGTTGTAGTACATGAACCAAGTGTTGCTGGTGTATGGAACACCGTACATCTTGCCGTCTTGAGCAGTAACGGACTTAATCAAAGCGTCCTCGTTCTGCTCCTTAACCTGCTTTACAGCGTCATCGCTCAACTCGCCGATTGCGCCAGCCTTTACCAATTCACCAATCTGATCGTTAGGGAACAGATAAACATCGGCAGCGGCCTTAGCGTCCTGCTTTACTGTTGTTGCTGCATCTGGAGGGGCAACTACAGAATTCTTAAAAGTAACTTCTGGGTGATCCTTTTGGAAGGCTTTCTCCATTGTCTGAATCCAGCCGCCAGCTTTTTGATCTTCGGAAGCAGACCATACGGTGAGCTTTACTGGGTTTGACTTGCTGCTGGAGCCAGCGTTGGTGCTAGAACCGCATGCAGCAAATCCAAACATAGTGGCGATTGCGAGGCCTGCGCCCAGCACTTTCTTCATATTCGTCATCCTTGACCTCCTATATCATGCCAGCTTGGCATGTTCTTTGGTGGCATAGTAACAAATTTCATGTGGCGCAACTTCGACGTTTTTCTGCGTTTTTGCAGCGTCACATTTATTGTTGAAATCTGTTTATAAGCAATGTGTAGTATACACGTATATATTGTAGTTGGCAAATCATGTTGCGCGCTATTGGAAAAATTTCCACCAAAGTCGGTTATTCTTGATAAGAAGTTGTATTTTATTTTGTAAATCAGTAAATTTATCGGAATTTTATTATTGATTGTTTGACGCGAAGACAGGTCATGTCGCTCGCGCGGCGAAGACGTTCGCGCGCTTAGACCGCGTGCGAGTCGACGATTTCGAGCTGCATAATGCGCGAGAAATCACCTCGACTCGCTGAGCCGCTTAGCGTAGAAGCACGGTGTGCTTCTACGGCGGCGAAGACGTGAGCGCAGCTAATCTGCGCGAACGACAACCTGCCTTCGCGCTACGCTTTAAGCACTCAGGCAGGTCGTCGCGCCCGAGAATGTACGTGATTTAGGTCAAATCTGGTACAAAATGCGGAAACAAAAGCAAGAATGTTAATAGTAAAATAAAAGATAAGTCACGCCAACAAAACCAACAAAACGGGGGAAATATGCAAAACGAACATGCGCAATGGCTGCGCGACGCCGTATTCTACGAAATCTACCCACAAAGCTTCTACGATTCAAACGGCGACGGAATCGGCGACATTCCAGGCATAATCGAAAAACTCGACTACGTAAAATCGCTTGGTTGCAACGCAATCTGGCTAAATCCTTGCTACGATTCGCCATTTAAGGATGCAGGCTACGACGTGCGCGACTACAAAAAAGTGGCAGCGCGCTACGGCACAAACGAGGATTTGCAACGTCTTTTTAGCGAAGCGCACAATCGCGGAATGCACATTTTGCTAGACCTTGTTCCAGGGCACACAAGCGAAGAGCACGAGTGGTTTAAGCAAAGCTCGCGCGCGCAAGAAAACGAGTTTAGCAAGCGATATATTTGGACAGACAGCGCGTTTAGTGGCTATTCCATGCCGTTTATTGGCGGCGAAAGCGAGCGAGATGCCACGTATATTCTTAACTTCTTTAAATGCCAGCCAGCGCTAAATTACGGCTTTGCGCAAAGGGATCGCGCGTGGCAATCCGCGCCAGATTCCGCGGAGGCGGCTCAAACGCGCGCTGCGATGGTTGATGTTATGCGATTTTGGCTTGCGCTCGGCGCGGACGGATTCCGCGTAGACATGGCGGATTCGCTTGTAAAAAACGACGACAACAATGGCGAGGGAAGCCTTGGCAAAGACAACACGATTCGCGCATGGCAAGAGATGCTGGGCGCTGTAAAGGCCGAGTATCCGCAGGCTGCTTTTGTTTCGGAGTGGGGCAGGCCGCGTCAGGCGCTGGCTGCTGGATTCGACATGGACTTCTATTTGAATTGGCGCTGGGATGGGAATCCTAACGGTTACGCGCGCTTGGCTCGCGATGTGGATAATGCGCTAGATAGCAATCCCGAGCACGACCACAGCTACTTTAATGCGCGCGGCGGCGGCAGCATTTGCCCATTCTTAGACGATTATTGCCCGCAGTATGAGGCCACTTGCAACGAGGGCTACTTTAGCTTTATAACGTGCAATCACGATACTCCGCGCCTGGCTCCGCGATTAAGCGAGCGCGAAAGGCGGATTGCGTTTGGCATGATTCTTACAATGCCAGGCGTGCCGTTTGTGTATTACGGCGACGAAATCGGCATGAAATACCGCGATATTCCTACAAAAGAGGGCGGTTATGCGCGCACGGGCACGCGTACGCCAATGCAGTGGGATGATTCTAAGAATTTTGGATTCTCCACGGCCGCAAAGTCGAAGTTGTATTTGCCTGTTGAAGCGCACGCGGATGGAAGGACTTGCGCAAACTCGCGCAAGCAGGCCGTGCAAAGTGGCGAAATTACAACGGTTTTGAGGCAGGAGCAGGATGGCGATTCGCTGCTTAACTGGGTGCGTGCGTTGATTGCTTTGCGTCACGAGTGCGCGGCGCTGCACGCGGATGCCACTTGGCGAGTGTTGCACGCGCCTGTGGATGGTCGCAGTTTTGCGTACGAGCGATGCGCGGCTGGGTCGGATGGGTCGGCTGGGTCTAATGGCGAATCCTCTACAGAACGAATCATTGTTGTTATGAATCCTGGATTAAACGAGGAGACGATTGCGCTTAGTGCGCTTGCAGGGCTTACGCCAGAGGCGATTTTGCAGCCGCGGCTTTCGATTGGGGCGGTTGCTTGCGATTCTTCCGCGCTTAAACTCGGCGGGCAATCCTTTGCCCTGTTTGTTTTATAATCCGTTTCATCGTTTGTTGTTGTACAATCGCACTACATAAACACGCGAAACTGTAGTGTGTTTGTACCGAATTTCAGCGTTTTTTAATACAAACGCACTACATAAACGCACAAAACTGTAGTGTGTTTGTATTTGATTTTGGTGTTTTTTGATACAAACGCACTACATAGATTTCGTGCCACATAGATTTAAGTTAGGGTTTGATACAATTGCAATGATTATGCAATGATTATGCAATGATGGCAAAAGCTATACGCACTCAACGTTATACGCACTTAACGCAACGAGTGCGAGCAAGAGGTGAATTATGGACGCGCTAAAACCAAAGATCCGCGCAGACAAGAACATAAAAATGGGGATTACGCTCAAAAAGTTCAAGCTGCTCGGCGCTGTAATGATGATGCTCAGCGCGTTCGGTACAACCGTGATTCCGCACCTTTTTGGCGGTCTTTCCAACTCCAACATGTGGAGCCTCACGGCTGCCGTAGTGTGCGAAGTTGTAAGCTGGTCGGCTCTGCCGTGGTACGCGTGGCTGCTTGTTCGCGGATATCAAAACACGCATAACCTCAACCTTTACACGCTCCGACTTCTTGCGCTTGCGCTTATTTGCGAGGTTCCGTACGACTTTACAACCTTTGGCTGCGCTTTCGATATGCGCTCGCAAAACCCAGTGTTTGGGCTTGTTATTGCGCTTTTTGTGCTTTCGGGAATCGACATGGTTCGCGCGCGTTTTAAGGGCGCTCAAAAAGTGGCGTCAATCGCAGTGATCCTGGTTGCAGGAATATTGTGGAATCTTTTCGGCAAAGTCGGCTTTAGGCAGAATATTTTTTGGGGCGGAGCTTTACTTTTAGGATTTGTTCTTATCTTTAGGTTCCTAGAAAACCACGAGATTCGCATGGAGCTGATTGCTGGCGCTTTCGGTGCTATGTCGCTTTTGGCGCCAGGAGTTGGCGTGGCTGTGCTGCACTATCGCAGTCCGTACGGCGACGGCCCTAAGCAAACTAAGCAATTCCGCTGGCTTATGTATGCGTGGTATCCGCTTATGCTTGTAATCGCAAGCGTGTTCACGATTCTGCTTTAGGAGCTATCTTAAGCCTTTGGCTTTAAGTCTTTAGTTTTTAGTCCCTATATATATGTTTTAATTTTTTATTTAGTCTTTAGAAGAGTGGCGTAATTTTTACGGCGCGGAAGCTTCCGACTTTTGCGCGGCGCGTATCGTTTTGTAAATGCAAACGTTTGCTGTATGATTTTGGAAGATGCAACGCAGCAACGTAATTAATGCAGCAAAGCAACGTAACGCAAAATAGCAATGCAGCAAAGCAGTAACAAAGCAAAGCAAAGAGGCATAAGATGACTTTGAATCCACAAGACGCACATGGCGTTCAAGACGCGCACAATGTTCAAGACGCGCACATTTTTTACGATTACGCCAAAAATCCGCTGTCTAAAGCAAAAGAATCGCAGGTTATAAGCGGCAAAAATTGGCGAATCACGTTAATCACGGATTCGCTTGTGCGCCTTGAGTGGAGCGAAAACGGCGAATTCGTAGACGCGCCTACGCAAACAGTTGTAAGACGAAACTTCGAGGCTGGCACGCAGTTTGCCGCGGAAAAGTCGCAAGCAGCCGAAGATGAGGCATCGCGCGCTTTTAATCAAAAATCTTCTAATCCAAAATATAGTGTAAAAAACTTGGAAAATGGCTGGATAGAAGTCGAAACCGAAAAACTGTTGATTTCGTACAACCAGCAGCCGTTTAGCAAAGAGGGCTTGAGCATTGTTGTGCGCGGAGTGCCAGGCTCGCAATTCAACACATGGCATTACGGCGACAAATGCCACGGCAATTTGCTCGGCACAGCGCGAACAGTGGACGAGGCGGATGGTGCTGTAAAGCTTGGAATGGGCGTAATATCTCGCGATGGGTGGGCCGTGTTAGACGATTCGCGCTCGGCACAAATCGCGTACGCGGCTGCTGTTGATGGAAAAGAAAACCCATACGGGGCATGGGTGGATCCGCGCGCAAAGGCGAATGGCAGCAGGCTCGAATCAAACTCTAAAGACCTATACTTCTTTGGCTACGGTCACAACTATATAGGCGCAATTCGCGACTTTTACAAGCTTACGGGCGCGCAGCCGCTCCTTCCGCGATTCGCGCTAAGCAACTGGTGGAGCAGGTACTACAGGTATAGTCAAGACGAATATTTGCAGCTGATGAGCCGATTTAAGCGCGAAGGCATACCGTTCTCTACTGCCGTAATCGACATGGATTGGCACGTAACGGATGTGGACCCAAAGTACGGTTCGGGATGGACTGGCTACACGTGGAATCGTGATTTGTTCCCAGATCATCGCGCGTTTTTGCGCCGACTTGCCAGCGAAGGACTTACTGTAACGCTTAATTTGCATCCGCGAGACGGCGTGCGCGCGTTTGAAGAAGACTATGCGCAAGTTGCGCGCGATATGGGAATTGACCCTGCAGGCGGCAAGGCAGTTGAGTTTGACCTTACAAATCCGCGCTTTTTGCGAGCATACCTAAACATGCATCGGCGCATGGAGAACGAGGGCGTTGGTTTCTGGTGGATTGATTGGCAGCAGGGCGGAGTTACAAAGCAGGCTGGCTTGGATCCGCTTTGGATGCTTAACCACGTGCATTACCAGGATTCGGGGCGCGGCGGTGCGTGGCCGCTTACGTTCTCGCGCTACGCGGGACCTGGTTCGCACCGATACCCAGTGGGATTCTCGGGAGATAGCGTAACAACCTGGGATTCGCTGGCTTTCCAAACCTACTTTACGGCCACAGCTTCCAACATTGGATACGGTTGGTGGAGCCACGATATTGGCGGCCACATGCTTGGCGTGCGATGCGATGAGCTGGAGGCGCGCTGGTACGCTTTCGGCGCGTTTAGTCCGATTAATCGCCTTCACTCCAGCTGCTCGCCGTTTGCTGGCAAAGAGCCGTGGAATTTCCCTGCCGAGACGCGCAATGCGATGGTTAAAATGCTGCGACTTCGCGCGAAATTGCTGCCTTATTTATATACGATGAATTATCGCGCGGCGGTTGATGGCAGGCCAATCGTAGAGCCAATGTATTGGCAATCGCCAGAAACGCTTGCAGCATACGAGATGCCGAACGAGTACCGTTTTGGCAGCCAGCTCGTTGTTGCGCCAATCGTTAGCAAAGGGTGCGAGCAAGTTGAGCGCGGATGCGCTGCCGTTTGGCTTCCAGAAGGCGATTGGTACGATTTCTTTGACGGAAGGCGCTATGTTTCGCGCGGCGGTGCTGGCCGCAGATTTGAGGTTTGGCGAGGAATCGACCGCGTGCCAGCGTTTGCGCGCGCTGGGGCTATTGTGCCAATGCAAGTTTTGCCGAGTGAAGCGGATTGCGCAAGTAGCGAGCAGGCTGCGGCGCATGTTAATAGCGTTGAAAATCCGCGATCTTTGCGCATTCTTGCATTCCCAGGCGATTGCGGCGAGTTTGTTATGCGTGAAGATAATGGCCGCTTTGAAGACGCGTGCGCTGGGAAAACTGCCGATACGCGCATGGAGCTTATTTGGAGAGACGGCAATGCGTCTACACAATTTGTGATTGATGCAGCAAAAGGATGCGCTAGTGCCGTTTCTTCGCTGCCTTCTAAGCGCGATTGGAGCGTGGTGTTTAAGGGCGTTGCTTGCCCAGACTTTTCGCGCGTTCGCGTTTTTGTTGGGGAAAATCAGCTTGAATCTAAGGCTGTAGAAGTTTCATATAAAGGCGAAGAGGGCGACTTAAGTCTTACCGTTTCTGTGCGCAATGTGCCTGTTGGCGATTGCGTGCGCGTGATTGTTGATGGCGGGCTTTGCATTGCGCAAGACCCTAAGGTTGGCGATTGCTACAGGTTGCTTTTGCAAGCGCAAATGCCGTACCGCGGCAAGGAGATTGCTTTTGATGCGATTCGCCAAGCTGGTGGCAGCGCGAGTGTTATAAGTGAGCTTTGCGCACTTGAGTACACTAGCGAGAGCGAGTTTGAGCGATACCAGCAAAGCGTTGACTTGACTAATGCGCATGCGCCGCAGCACCCAGAGGTTGATAAGTGGGCGCAATGGAAGTGCACGCTGCCTGACTCGGTTAAGCGCGCGCTTGAGGAGATTTTACTTCGCAGCGCGCTTTGATTGATCTTGGTGTTGCGCGCTCCTTGTTTGGTGTTGCGCGAGGTTTGAGTATTTCTCTCCTCGCAAGTGACGCGCTCCTTTACGGGGGTCTTATGAACGTTGATATTCCAAGGCCTCAGTATGGCGCTATTTATTGCTCGTAGAGAAATACATCAAACCTTCTGGATATCTAGGACTTTTGCGTGTTTTTCATCGCCGAGATTCTCGATTTTTCTTGCTACTTCAGCGAATCACCATCAAAGATGCTGAGGTTCGCTTCATCCGCTGCGAAAAATCTCGAATCTCTACCTAGCTTGCGCGACGACCTGCCTTCGAGCTTAAAGTGTTGCACGCTCCTTACCTGGAGCTGCGAGAGGGCTGGGTGTTTTTGCGTTCGCGCGGATTAGCCGCGCTCACGTCTTCGCCGCGCAGAAGCAGTGCTTCTGCCTTGAGCGGCTCAGCGCTCCGAATTACCTTTTCGCGCTACGCTCTAAGCGAAAAGGTAGGTCGTCGCGCCGCAGAGGGTTAAAAGTGTGAGTTGTCTCATATTATACGTGAGTTGTCTTATATACAAATGTTTAGATAATTAAGCTAAAAATGGCGTCTGGCGTGTTAAAATCGCAAGTGTTTTCTAAAAAATTATCTCGCGAAAACCCTTGAAATAAAAGGCCTGGGGGGGGGGGGGTATGTATCCCCAAAAGCTATAAACATTTGTTTATGTAGTGTCAAAAATATTCTTTAAATGTTATAATGACTTGTTAAAGATTGCTGCTTCTTTATAGTTGCACGCTATTGAAAATTAAATAACTACTTTTAGAGCTTATGACTTTTTGTCACTCGTGGTTAGAGCGTTCAAAACTTTTTGACTATTTGTTCTAATAGAAAGAAGAGGAAAATGACTACAAAATCTGGTAAGCACGCAAACAAGATTGCAAAGAATGCATTGGATTCTGCAGCTAACAATGGTGTTACAAAGGCTGTTGATATGCGTAAGGTGGCTGCTCTTTCGGCTGGTGCTGCTGGCGTGATTGCTGGCGCGGCAATTGCTTTTGGAGCAACTCCTGCAATGGCTGCGGATGCTACTTCTGCGCCTGTTGATACTTCTACGTCTGCAAATGCGCAGGATTTAACTGCTAAGAAGGATGATTCTAAGAAGCAGGCTGGTGAGACTAATCAGAATAAGCAGACTGAGGTTAAGAAGCAGGATAATCAGACTGTAGTAAACGCTGATAATACTGAAGGTAAGACTGATAAGCAGGCTGCAGATAGCACTCCTGCAGAAGCTCCAGCTGGCTCAAATCTTGTCCAGGATCGCGCAGCTACACCTGCACCTGCAACAGTTAACGGTGAGATAACGATTTCAAAAGAAACAAAAGACACGCTCCCAAACATGTACGCATGGGGTTCTTCCGACAATGTGTACATTGAAAAGGGGCAAAACCAATCCGTAACCTTTAAATTTGCAAAACCAACAGATGGCAGCACCATTACCAAAGTAGCAATTTTCCCATCTGATGGTAATACTGTTGATAATACTAAAAGTAGAAAGTTCCTTGAATATTATTCCGATGCTGCTGCTGTAAACGAGCATCAGTCATATTCAGGTACATACGAATTTAAAGTAGACAATGATGGTACAGCTACGCTTACCATGACCAAGCTTTATAGAGATGGCAATCTTAAGAGTGGAGAAAGCTACTCTGCAAACCGCTGCATTTATGTGTACGGTACAGATAAAGACGGTAAAACAGTAGTGCTGTATAAGACGAATATTGTGCGTGCGGCAACACTTATTCCGCCTAAAACAGCTGGCTCAATTGTGCTGAAGTATAACGAAGAACTTACCGCACAACAAATTCAAGATAAGCTTAAGGCTGCCTTAGATGCTCCTACAGAAGCAACTGGTAAAAAATCAATTCGCGATCAGATTACAGCTGCAAGCACATCTAAAGGCGTTGGTGTGCGCAATGAAGCCGCCAAAACGTTCACCAACACGCCAGATACCGCTGAAAACAAGGTAATTATTAACGATCAGCGTGCATACACACCAACTGATATTACTAAATTTAATACAACAACATCTAAACAGGGTGCTACTGAAACAACTTATATAACTACGGTACGAATCCTTAAAACTCATCTCATAACCGACACGGGTTATACTTCTGATGATTTGCCGCTTACGGTTGCACGCTATGATGATCGCATCGACAAGCCAACTGTTGAAGATCTGTCAAGCGTGTCCGATGAGGTAAAAACGGAGATTAGGCGTAAGCTTGCGCACCTTAATCACGTTTCGGAAGACAAAGTCACCTTCAACGATAAGGGCGAAGCTGTAATCAACTTCGACGGAGTGGATGCTGCGGACGCTCCTAAGATTGCTTTGCGTGACCTTGTGTTGAAGAAGCTTGAAGAAAAGGATGTTACTGTTCCAACTGGCGATAAGGCAGTCTTTGTTGCTAATCCACTTGGGTACTCAAACGCTGAACTTGACCGCATTAAGACAGCTATTTTTGAAGCTAACAAAGACAATAAAGAGCTTGGTCTTACCAGCAAAGATCAGATTACGCTTGAGTATCTGAAGGGCGATCTTACTGCAACTGGTGACTCTAATAAGGGCATCTCGAACGGTCAGGCGGAAAACAAGATTACCGTTAAGATCAAGACTGACAAGTCAGTTGCTGAGTTTACATCTAATGTAAAAGAGAGCAAGCTCACCAAGCTTCCAAATATTCGTACGGATTACGACGTTACTTGGACTAAGACTAAGATTGATGGTCGCGATACCGACGAAGGTATTTCTTGGAGTAATGATCAGAAGACCACTATTATCTACCGTTACGATCCAACTAAAGCAGAAGAGTTTGATACAAATAAGATTCTTAATTTGCTGAAGGCTACGCCAAAGGACAAGCAAGCTGGTTTGCGCGACCTTACTGGCGGCGAGCAGCTTTCCTATGAAGGTACAGGGAATAACGGGCGCAAGTCGCATATGCACTATGTGCTGCAAGATAACGAGCCGACAACTGAACTTACGCTTGGCAATATGAACAGCGCTTATTGGCAGGGAGTTCAGAAAGTTTCTAATTCTGACGTAGACCTCGGTGATAATTTATCAGATGCTGGTTCGTATTCATGGGATACAGAGGCTGGCTCTGTAACGGTGGCTGCTAAAAAGGGCAAGATTTTCAAGGCGCGTCTGTTTGTTGAGCCGTATGCAATGACATACTATAAGCATGTTTATCTGGAGCAAGGCCGCAATCCAGGCAATACAGCAAAGGCAATTAACGTTATCTTTGTGCCGCAGACGAATCATAAGAAGGATGACCTTTCTAAGTCGATTGACGAGCACAAGCTTGCTGACGATAAGAAGACTCCAACCGAGGCTAAGTACTACAACGCGTCTGCTGATAAGAAAGAGGCGTATGATAAGGCATTAAAGACTGCAAAGGACTTGCTTGACACGGTAAAGGACAAGCAAGAAAAAGACCTTACCGAAGAGCAGAAGGCGCAAATCGATAACGCTACGATTAACCTTAATAAGGCACGCGCCGAGCTTGATGGTCCTGACACCAACAAGGACGGGCTGAAGGAGTCGATTGATGCTAATGGTAAGGCTGCAGAAGGTAGTACTGCCGCAACTGGTACGCAAGCAACGAACCAGTTCAAGAACGTAAGCGATCCTGACTTCAAGAAGGCCGACGGTTCTGATGACACTGAAAGAAATGAGGCAGCTAAAAAAGCCAAGGCAGATTACGACAAGGCTCTTGATGAAGCCAATAAGGTAAAGGACGACAAGAACGCCACGCAAAAGGCTGTCGACGATGCGAAGGCTAAGCTTGATGCTGCACGCAACAAGCTTAACGACTTCACCACCAACAAGGATGAGTTGAATAATGCCATCGCTCAGCATGGTAAGGTAAACACGGGTGATGCTGATAAGCAAGGCGAAGATAAGCTTAAGACTGCCGATCCAACCTACCAAAACTCGAGCAAGGAAGAGCGCGACGCATACGACAAGGCTGTTGCTGAAGCCCAAAAAGTAGTTGCTGACCCCAACGCTTCCCAGAAGGAAGTCAACGAGGCTATCAAGAAGCTTAAGGACGCTAAGGATGCGCTCGACAAGAACGCAACCGACAAGGCTCCCCTTGACGCTGCCGTTCAAAAAAGCTTCGATAATCCGAAGCCAGATGATGAGTCTAAGCAAAGCGTGTTCTACAAGAATGCGAAGGCTAAGGCTGATAATGATAATGATGGAGCTGCAAGAGACGCAATTAACAATTACGATCAGGCACTAGCAAAGGCTAAGCAGGTTCTTGCAGACGACAAGGCTACCAAGAAAGACGTTGAGGACGCTAAGAAGGCGCTTGAAGATGCTGAAAAGGCACTTCATGCCGATACTTATGCCACCGACAACAAGAGCCTCGGCGAAGCACTTGCCGACAACTTTAGTGGTTATTTGATGCCTGCGTATTTCAACGCGTTTGATAAAGCGCAAGCAGGCGACGAGCAGGCCAAGAAAGACTTCAAAGCCTATAACGACGCGTACCATGCTGCCAAAGACTTGATGGCTAAGACCAAGCAGCAGGGGAGTACTGTCACACAAGACAAGGTTGACAAGGTTAAGGCGCAACTTCTCGAAGCCCGTAAGGTCATCGATAAGTATGCAACCGACACCAGTAAGATTTCAGCGGCGTTGCTTCAGAGTTTGGCCATTACTAATAGCCCAGCATATAAAAATGCGTCTGCAAATACTGATCCAAATTCTGACGAAGCTAAGGCAAAGAAAGCGTACGATGATGCGCTTAAGGAGTTGCAAAAAGCCTTCAATGACCAAATGGATAAGGATAAGGGTGACGACGGTAACGAAATCCCAGAGTCCGTTATTCCAGATAAAGATATTGACATGACCAACAAAGATGCGCTTAAGAAGTTGCAAGCGCACGCTAAGGGTCAGCCTTTAAATAGGGATGTAACAAAGCTCCTCGCAAAGCTTAATGATGCCGTTAAAGGCTTGGATACGTTTAAGACTAAGACCGACGAGCTGATTAAGTCGATTAACGAGGACGACAATACCAAGCAGACCCCTGCGTATAAGAATACGGAAAATCCTGACTATAAGGGCGAAGATGGTACGACTGCTGACACTGATAAGAACGACAAAGCATCTGCCGCAAAGACTGCTTACGACGAAGCTTTGAAGGCCGCTAAGGAATTGCTCAAGAAGCCTGATGCAACGCAAAAGGAAATCAACGACGCCAAGGCCGACCTCGACAATGCTCGCAAAGCTCTCGATGCCTACAACACCGACACCACTAAGCTCAAAGAAAGCGTAAAGAAGCACGGCTCTACAGATGGTGCTGCGCCTACAGAAGGCACGCAAACTTCTGATGCGTATCGCAATGCGTCTGATCCTCACTTCTTAACTGCTGATGGCAAGCCGGATGAACAGAAGAACAAACAGGCCGCTGAAGATAAGAAGGCGTATGATGAAGCTTTGACAAAAGCTCAGGAGCTTTTGAAGAAGCATGATGATAAAGACACGCCACTAGACGCGCAGCCAACTCAAAAAGAAATCGACGACGCACTGAAGGCTCTCGATGCAGCTCGCAAGAAGCTTGAGGATAACTATAAGACTGTTACTACTGATCTTGAGACAGAAATTAATAAGTCTACTCCAGAGGGTGCTCCTGCTGTTACTGAAAACGACTTTGAGAATACGCCAGAGTTCAAGAACGCTAAAGCTAAGACAAGCGATGGTAATGAAAATGCAGACGTTACTGCTTATAAAGAAGCTCTCAAGAAGGCTCGCGAACTTGTAAAGGCTGCTAATCCTACAGATCCAGCTGCAGTGAACAGTTCGCATCCAACGCAGCAACAAATTAACGATGCGCTTGATGCTCTGAAAGCGGCTAAGAAACAGATTGAAGACAACTACAAGACCAATCTTGAGCCGTTGACTTCTGCTAAAGACTTTGCAGGTGGCGACTTCAAGAAGACGCCTGAGTATCAAAATGCTGTTGCTAAGAAGGCTGCTGGTGACCAAGGTGCTACAAATGACTTGGGTAAAGACGGTGAGCAAACTGGCTTCGATAATGTTCTGAAGAAAGTTACCGAAAAGCTTAATGACGAAGATTGGAAGAAAAAAGCAACCCAAAAAGATGTAAGCGCGCTGCTTAAACAGCTGAAAGACGCTCAAGACAATATTGCTAAGAAATATAAGACTGATGCAATTAAGCTTGAACGTGAAGTCGGTGATAAGGATCAAGACGGCAAGCCTGTAACTCCTCCGTTTGAGGCGTCTGTTCCATACAAGAACGCACTCGCAAAGTCGAATGATGGCGATAATGATGCGACTGCAAAGCTGAACGCTTACAACGAGAAGCTTAAGGCTGCACAGGACCTCATCAACAAGGTTAAGAACCCCGATCCAAATGCTGCTCCAGCAGATCGTCCAACACAACAGCAGGTTGATGATGCTCTTGCAGCTTTGAAGCAAGCTAAGAAGGACATTGACGACAAGTTCAAGACAAAAGTTGAAAAGCTCCAAAATGAAGTTGATGATAAAAACGAGGATGGCACTGCGCGTACTCCAAAGTTTGAAGAATCAACTGAATTTGCAAATCTTCAAGGCAAGACTAAGGATGGCAAGAAGCCTGATGACCTGGTAGCGTATGAACAAGCGTTAGCAAAGGCTAAGGAACTCATCGACAAGAACGATGGTAAGGTCACGAAGGATGGGCAGGAAGTTGACGTTCCAAAGGATCAGCTCCCAACTCAAGCCCAAGTTGACGAGGCTCAAAAGGCTCTTAAGGAAATCAAAGACAAGATTCTTGCTAACTACAAGACCAATCCGCACGACTTGCAAGAAGAAGTCGACATGTCTAAGGACGGCGACGACGACCAGCGCGATACCACGTTTGAGAATACGCCTGAGTTCAAGAACGCCGATTCTAAGAAGGGTGAAAACGGCAAAGACAATGACGATATGGCGGCCTACAAGACAGCTCTTGACGCAGCTAAGAAGCTCCTTGATAAGTTTGATCGTACTACTGGTAAGCCAAAGACTGATCTCCCAGCAGGCGAGAAGGCTCCAACTCAAAAGCAGCTTGATGATGCTCTAGACGCCTTGAAAGCCGCCAAGAAGAAGATTACTGACGACTACAAGACTGATCCTTCTAAGTTGAAGTCTGAAGCTGATAAAGATGGCGACTTCACCAAGACGCCTGAGTATGTAAACGCTCAAGCTAAGGGTGATGACGCATCTAAGAAGGATCTTGAGGCCTATAAGAAGGCGCTTGAGGATGCGAATAAGGTTCTTGGCGATAAGAATGCTACGCAGAAGCAGGTTGATGATGCTTTGAAGAAACTCCAGGATGCTAAGTCTAAGCTTACGGATGGCTACAAGACGGATAAGAACAAGCTCTACCAAGAGAAGGACAATGACCCTGAATTCCGCAAGTCTATTCCGTTCTTGATTGCAGATGGCAAGGATATAGCTGAGTACAACAAGGCGCTGAACGAAGCAAATGCTGTGCTCGCGGATTCGAATGCTACCCAGGCGCAGGTTGATGAAGCGCTCAGAAAGTTGCAAGCTATAAAGCAGAGGATACTTGACTTCTACAACTCGCTTGGTTCGGGTAGTGGCGACGATTCCGATGGCGGCAGCGCAGGCGCAAACAACGCGAATGCGAATGCGGTTGATAAGTCTATGTTGCATGCCGAAGTGAATGGCGCGCTTGCGGACGTTGCCAATGGCACAGCGAATGGCGCTAAGGGCACGAAGGGTGCACTTGTAGACGCAAGCGTGATTAAGGAGTTTAATGATGCTCTAGAAAACGCTCGTCGCGTGCTCGCTGACCCGAATGCTACACAGGAGCAGGTTGAAGCTGCGACTATGCGACTTCGTGCAGCTCGTGCGGCTCTTAATGCTGCAAAGGCAAACAAGGGCAGCAACTTGCGCGGAAACATGGGAGTGCAAACTGGCGTTGATTCCGCAACGTTAAGCGCGTTCGCTGCTGTGTTTGTTGGGCTGGCAGGACTTGGAGTGTCTGCTAAGCGCCGTAAGCACTCAAGTAGATAAAAGTTTGCGCTCTAGTAGCGTTCCTTAAAAAAGCGTTCACATTTTGTTTTATAGTGTGAATGCACAAAATGGCTTGCGCTCCGACCTGCCTTTTCGCTTAAAGCGTAGCGCGAAAAGGCAATTCGGAGCGCTGAGCCGCTTAAAGCAGAAGCACTGCTTCTGCGCGGCGAAGACGTGAGCGCGCTGTAACGCGCGAGCGACAGGACCTGCCTTTTCGCTTAGACCGCGCTCACGCCTTTACTTGGTATTGCGAGAGGTTTGAGTATTTCTCTCCTCGCAAGTCCCGTCGCTACGCTCCTCTTTTATTGCTCGTAGAGAAATACATCAAACCTTCTGGATATCTAGAACTTTTGCGTGATTTTCATCGCCTGAGATTCTCGATTTTTCTTGCTGCTTCAGCGAATCACCATCAAAGATGCTGAGGTTCGCTTCATCCGCTGCGAAAAATCTCGAATCTCTACCTCACTTAGCGTAATTTATATGAGTTTATGTAGTGCGATTGTACTGAATTTTGGCGTTTTTTGATACAAACGCACTACAAGAAAAATCTCGAATCTCTAGCGTGCTCGGCGTAATTTATATAAATAGGTTAAAAACTTGAGTGGGAGAGTGTTAAGTTTTTGCGAAACGCGCGCAAAAATGCTTGACTTTAATAACTTGAGTGTGTTAGACTCAAGTTTTGTAAAAAGAAAAAGCGGCTAGTCGCAAGGCTGGCTGCCAAGAATTTGAGTACATAGATTAAAAGGTACATAGATAAGATAGCTAGGAGATATTATGGGACGCGCAGTAGGTATTGATTTAGGAACAACGAACTCCTGCATTGCAACGCTTGAAGGCGGCAGCCCAACAGTTATTGTTAACGCAGAAGGTGCGCGTACAACACCGTCCGTGGTGGCTTTCAGCAAGTCGGGAGAAATCTTGGTTGGCGAAGTCGCTAAGCGTCAGGCTGTTACTAACGTTGACCGCACGATTAGCTCCGTAAAGCGCCATATGGGTATGGATTGGTCTGTTGAGATTGATGGCAAGAAGTGGACTCCTCAGGAGATTTCCGCTCAGGTTTTGATGAAGCTAAAGCGAGATGCAGAAGCCTACCTTGGCGAGCCAGTAACCGATGCCGTTATTACATGCCCAGCATACTTCAACGATGCTCAGCGTCAGGCAACTAAGGATGCAGGTAAGATTGCAGGCTTGAACGTGCTGCGTATTATTAACGAACCAACTGCTGCAGCATTGGCTTATGGCCTCGAAAAAGGCAAGGAAGACGAGCGCATTTTGGTGTTCGACTTGGGCGGCGGTACTTTCGATGTGTCGCTTCTTGAGATCGGTAAGGATGATGACGGCTTCTCCACAATCCAGGTGCAGGCCACTAATGGAGATAACCACTTGGGTGGCGATGACTGGGATCAGAAGATTATTGACTGGCTTGTTGGCGAAGTTAAGAACAAGTATGGCGTTGATTTGAGCAAGGATAAGATTGCTTTGCAGCGCTTGAAGGAGGCTGCTGAGCAGGCAAAGAAGGAGCTTAGCTCTTCAACATCTACCTCAATTTCTATGCAGTACTTGGCAATGACTCCTGACGGAACTCCAGTGCATTTGGATGAGACTTTGACTCGTGCTCACTTTGAGGAAATGACTTCCGACTTGCTCGGTCGTTGCCGTACGCCATTTAACAACGTGCTTTCCGACGCTGGCATCTCCGTAAGCCAGATTGATCACGTGGTGCTTGTTGGTGGTTCTACTCGTATGCCAGCCGTCAAGGAACTTGTAAAGGAGCTTACGGGCGGTAAGGAAGCTAACCAGTCCGTGAATCCAGATGAGGTTGTGGCTGTTGGTGCAGCTGTGCAGTCGGGTGTTATTAAGGGAGACCGCAAAGACGTTCTGCTTATTGATGTAACTCCACTTTCTTTGGGCATTGAAACCAAGGGTGGAATTATGACAAAGCTTATTGAGCGTAACACCGCAATCCCAACTAAGCGATCCGAAGTGTTCTCTACTGCAGAAGACAATCAGCCATCCGTTTTGATTCAGGTTTACCAGGGCGAACGTGAGTTTGCGCGCGATAACAAGCCTCTTGGCACTTTTGAGTTGACGGGTATTGCTCCAGCTCCTCGTGGCGTTCCACAAATCGAAGTGACTTTCGATATTGACGCTAACGGCATTGTGCACGTTTCCGCTAAAGATAAGGGAACGGGCAAGGAACAGTCCATGACGATTACGGGCGGTTCTGGCTTGCCAAAGGACGAGATTGATCGCATGGTTAAGGAAGCGGAAGCTCACGAAGCAGAAGATAAGAAGCGCAAGGAAGAAGCGGATACTCGCAACCAGGCAGAGTCCTTCGCTTACCAGACTGAAAAGCTTGTGAACGACAATAAGGATAAGCTCTCCGACGAAATCTCTAAGGAAGTTACCGAAAAGGTGAATGCTTTGAAGGCAGCTTTGAAGGGTGATGACCTTGAGAAGATTAAGAGCGCGCAAAGCGAGCTTATGACGTCTGCGCAAAAGATTGGTCAGCAGCTTTACGCTCAGCAGGGTGCGGCTGGCGCTGCAGGTGCTGCGGGAGCTCAGGCTGGTGCTGGTGCTGCATCTGATGCAAATGCAGGTGCCTCTAAAGATGACGACGTGGTTGACGCCGAAGTGGTGGACGACGACAAGGACGATAAGGATAACAAGTAATGTCCGAGTTTAACGCCAACGACTACTTGAGTGGTTTGGAAGACGTGCCTTCGGATTCTGGCGATTCGCGTGCGGCGTCTGCTAGCGCGGCCGATAATGCGGCCTATAGCGCTGCAGATGGCGCTGCGGCGCAGGGTGCAGCGCATGAGGAAGCTCATGAGGCAAAGCATGAAGCGAAGCACGCTGCAGCTGCTAGCGATGCGTCGGTGAATAACGCGGCGAGTGATGCGGCTAGTGATGCTGCGGCGGATTGTGCTGCGGATTGTGCAACGCAAGACGCGGCCGCTAGCGCAGACGCCGCAACTGAAAAATCGCAAGCAACCGCAGATGAATCTAACGCGCGTAAATCTAAAGAAAATAGCAATTCTGCAGATGCTCAAAGCAGCGAAGAAGACGATTCCTTAACACCTCTTGGCAAAGCCAAAAAAGAGGCGGCGGATTATTTGGAAGCGTTGCAACGCGAGCGAGCAGAGTTCATCAACTTCCGCAACCGCGCAGCCAAGGAGCAAGATCGGTTCAGGCAGCATGGAATAACAGACGTGCTTACGGCTTTATTGCCAGCTTTAGACGACATTGATAGGATTCGCGAACACGGCGCAATGGACGATTCGTTCAAAGCTGTGGCCGCAAAATTAGACAAGGCGTTTGAAAAGTTTGGCGTAGAAAAGTTTGGCGAAAAGGGCGAAGACTTTGACCCAACAAAGCACGATGCGATTCTACACAAGCCAGATGCGAATGCTACGAAGGAAACGGTTGACGTTGTTGTGGAGTCGGGCTACAGGATTGGCGATCGCGTTATACGCGCGGCGAGAGTCGTAGTGGCGTCTCCAAGCAATGCATAGCAGTGTGCGCAGAATGAAACATCGTGAAACAATGCGTGAAACATCTTTAGTGTCAGCACTAATGTCATCGCTTGTTTAGCTCACTCGCTGCAATCAAACGTTTACTTGCAAATCCCATGCCTACTCGTGTTGTCGGTTTAGATTCTAAACAGTCAGCGCGAGTAGGTTATTTAGATATAAGTTGTTTAGATAAATGCCAGTGGCTCAAAGAAAAAGGAGCTTAAATGGCTGAGAATGAATGGCTAGCCAAAGATTTTTACAAGGTTCTCGGAGTCTCCAAAGATGCCGACGAAGCCACAATTACAAAAGCGTACAGAAAACTCGCTAGAAAATATCACCCAGACTTAAACAAAACTAAAGAAGCAGAAGAAAAATTCAAAGACGTATCCGAAGCGTACGACGTTTTGAAAGATAAGCAGATGCGCGCTCGCTACGACGCGATTCGCCAGTTTGGCGCAGGCGGAGCAAGATTCGCTGGAGGAACGTGCGCAGGCGGATTCGACGCAAGCGGAGTTAATGACATTTTCTCATCGATGTTTGGCGGATCGCCAATGGGCGGCGGCTCACGCGTGCGATTTTCCACGGGCGGCGCGGGTCCAGACATTGGAAACATATTCTCCATGTTTACGGGCGGCGCTGGCGCGCAATCGGCAGCAGGATTTGGCGGTGCAGACTACGGGCAGTATGGTCAGTATGCTCAATCTGCCCAATCTGCTCCACAAAACACGCCTGAACGCGGCGAAGACATTACAACGGCTATAAAACTAACCTTTAAGCAGGCGTTCAAAGGCGCTACTGTTTCGCTTCGATCGGGCGGAGAATCGTTCAAAACACATATTCCTGCAGGCGTAAAAGATGGGCAAAAAATCCGCCTAAAGTCAAAGGGAAAGCCAGGAAAGTTTGGCGGCGCTTCTGGAGACATGTACTTGCAAGTGCAAGTGGAAAAGTCGGAGAAATTCTCGATTGAAGGATGCGATTTAGTAGCCACTTTGCCGCTCACCTTAAGCGAAGCTGTGCACGGAGCAAAAGTCACGCTTAAAAACGTAGACGGCGAACCGATTGTGTTTAAGGTGCCATCTGGAACTTCGAGCGGCAACAGAATACGCGTAGAGGGAGCAGGCGTGCCAGGCAAAAACGGCGCGTTTGTTGGAATTGCGCAAATACATGTTCCAAAAAAGTCAACAATGGCTGTAAAACATGCTGCAAAAGAGTTTGAAAAGGCGTGTGGCGAAGATTACGAGCAAGAAGTGAAGGATTTGCGCGCATAGCAACAAATCGCTTAGCGTTTGCGTTTTGTGTTTGCTCGTAGAATAGCGTTTGCGTGTAGAAAGGAAAGTAATGGCTAGGTTGGATCGCCAAATTAGGGCGCTGTATGAGATGTGTGCAGTGGCGCTAGTGCGCGGAAATGCAACGCTTGACGGCGCGGACGAAGTGGGCTTTAAAATCGACATGCCGATTTTTACAGTAAGCTACGTAGCCAACCTAACCGACACGCATCCGCAAACGCTTAGGCAATACGATAGATTGCGATTGATTATGCCGCAGCGCACAGAAGGCGGAGCCAGAAGATACTCGCTTAGAGACATAGATAGGCTTGTGCAAACGCAAAAGCTGAGCCAAGAAAACGGCGTGAATCTTGCTGGAATAATGCGGATTTTGGAGCTTCAAGAAGAAAATCGCCAGCTTAAAAGGCAAGTGAGGCGCTTGGTGGACGAGGCGGCGAGTGCGGAGCGAAACATTTTTGCAGCGAGTGCAGACGGGAATATTGTGGAAGTTCAGCGCTCGCAGCGCGCAAAGGATTGGCGCCGAGATATTCGTGTGCCTCAGCGCGAGTTGCCGTCTTCTTATTCAAGAGGCGCGAATGGCTATTCGCAATACAATGATTATGCAAGCAATGATTTAGAAGACGATAAGTCGATTGTTTTGTGGCGCGCGTTTGGGCTATAGCGCCTACGCTAACAAGCGCCTACGTAAACAAGCGCCTGCGCCTATATCAACAAGTGCATACGCCAACATTAGTTTAGATTTTTCTAAATACTAGTCAAATGCTTAAATAGATGGTGGATATGTGGATAATCGCAAAATCATATGCGCCAATAAGTGCATAAGTGGATAAGTGCGTAATCTAAGTAGCACTTAAGTGTATAAGTGCATAAGTGTATAAGAATATAAAGGGGATTAATGGTAACGAGCGCAACCGAGGAAAATGCATTGACAGAGTTAGCTGCAGAAAAATCGGCAATTGAGATGGCAGCTGCGGCAAATCGCAAGCTGGCAGCAGTTTTTTGGGATATGGACGGAACGCTAATCGACTCCGAGCCGTATTGGCATGAATCCGAGATTAAAATCGCAAAAGAACATGGCGGCGAGTGGAGCGAAGAGCTTGCGTGGCAATACTCGGGCGGCTCGTTAAAAGACGTTGCCGAAGCTATGATTGCGCGCGGAACAAAGATGGGCGTTGAAGAAATCGGCAATGCTATGGTGGACTACGTTGCAGAGCGCGAGAGCGTGGAAGTTCCATGGGTGCCAGACGTTCTAGATCTTTTGCAAAAGCTTGCCGACGCAAAAATCCCTTCGATTTTAGTGAGCAATTCGCCAAGGCGACTTGTTGAAAATATTGTGGATCATGCGCCTAAAGGTGCCTTCGCTGGTTTTATTTGCGGAGACGACGGATACCCTACAAAGCCAAGCCCAGAGCCGTATTTAGCGGCAGGCAGATTGCTTGGCATTAGCGCGCAAAACATGAAGTATTGCATTGCGATTGAGGATTCGTTTGCAGGGCTAAAGTCGGCTGCAGCTTCGGGAGCTACGACTCTTGCGCAAAGAGCGTACTCTAACTTAGACGTTAGCGACGGGCCTCAGTTTGCGGACTTAGACGGATATAAAGACCTTACGCCGCAAGCGCTTGAGCGCTACGTTATTGAGCGCATTGCGCAGTAATATACGTCAACTATTTCCGCTTTTTGTTGTTCGACACGCTGTGAATCGCTACAAAAAGCGGAAGTTTGTAGCGCGATTAATCGCTGCCGCTTTGCGTTTGTGTAGTTCCGCTTTCTCCAGAAGATGATGCCGCGCCAGACCCATCGCCTGCGCTTCCGCCACTAGTAGTGCCGCCGCCAGCCGAGCCGTTCCCGTTATTCGGCCCATTCTCGCCAGACCCATTCGACCCATTTGCGCCATTCGCACGATCTTCACTACTAGAACTATCTTCCTTATTAGCGCCACTTGCGCCACTTGCACTATCTGCTTTATCTTTATCTTTGCTATCTTCTTTATTTTCGCTGCTATCGTCGTCAGCAAAGTCGCGTTTGCTTCCGCCAAGCCCCCAAGTGCCGTCAACACCTCCAATTTTGCCGTTATCTTTAGCCTCTGGGAACTTTTCCGCAGCCGTTCCAGCCAGAGCCGCGCGCATGTATCGCGTAAACAAATGCGCCGAATATCCGATTCCTCCAGGGTATCCGCGGAAAGTTGGCACAGGCAAAGGATTTCCTTGCGCATCTGGATTCCAAATAGCAAACACGGTCAAAACGCTTGGCGTAAATCCAACAAAACTACACGCCGAAGCATCGTTAGCGGTTCCCGACTTTCCAGCAATCGGCTTTCCAACGCCTCTAACCTCTGGCGAAGTACCGTATTGTACAACGCCTTGCATGGCCTTAATAGCAAGCGCCATGTCTGCCGCCGCAAACACCTGTTTTCCAACGGTCGGCGCCCTATAAAACTCTTTGCCGTCTGGGTTCTTAACGCTAGAAACAATGTGCAAATCTGGCCTGCGACCCTGGTTTGCAATCGTCGAATACGCGCGCGCAATCTCACTAATATGCACGGGGTCGTTTCCAAGAACAGTAAACGGATTCTTGCCGTTAACGCGCTGCGCGTTTAGACCAGCCATAACAGCCGTATTTGCCACGCCTTTTTGCCCAAGCTTTTCTTGCAAAGCCATAAATGGCGTGTTCACAGAGTTTGCTGTTGCTTTATAAAGGTTGATCATTCCCCAATTTGTGTTTGCAAAGTTGTTTACAGGCTTTTCGATTCCCTTAAACTTTAGCCCTGTATTTCCATTAAACAGCGTGTTTAGGTTTGTTCCAGCCTGAATCGCGCCAATCAGCGCAAACGGCTTCATTGTACTTCCAGGCTCGTAAAGCGCTTGAGTGGCGTTATTTAGCGGCTTAGAAAGGTAGTCGTCGCCTGCATACACAGATATAATCGACCCATCTTTAGGATTTACGCTCATTGCGCCCGTTTGCACTCCTTGCGGCGTAATTCCGCGCGCGCCAGCAGTCGGGCTTGCAACGTTAAACATTAAATCCTGCTTAGCTTTGTCGATTGTTGTAATAATGCGGTATCCGCCTGTGTCTAGGTCTTCTTTTGTAAACGCGCCGCCGCTTGTAAGCTCGCTGCGAACCATTTGCAAAAGGTATCCTTGCGGCCCTGCGTACATGTTTTGCTTGGTTTGATTAATGGTTTGCGGCATTTTTGCGTTTTTGTATTCTTCGCTTGTAATGTACTTGTCTTTAAGCATGATTCTTAGCACGCGCTTGAATCGCATATTCGCCTCTTTAGGCATGATTGCAGGATCCCAGCTGCTTGGCGCAGGGATTATTCCAGCCAGCATTGCCGCTTGAGATAGCGTAAGATCCTTCGCTTCCACGCCAAAGTACGCTTTTGCTGCCGCCTGGATTCCGTACGCTCCGCGGCCCAGATAAATCGTGTTCATGTAATTGCACAGCACGGTGTTTTTGTCTTGTGTTTGCGCGATTTTTAGCGCAAGAATGGCCTCGTGCAGCTTGCCTAAATACGTTTTTGTTTCGCCAAGATAGTAGCGTTCCGCGTATTGTTGCGTAATCGTAGAGCCGCCCCATCTGCCTTTAGACGTTACGTTGTGGATTATTGCGCGCCCAATTCCCTTAAGATCAATTCCGCCGTCTTTGTAGAATGACCTGTTTTCGCTTGCGATTATTGCGTTTCCAACATATGGTTTTAGAACGGAGCAATTTATGATTTCGCGATTTTGCTCTGCAAAGCTGCCGATTTCCGTTTTTCCATCCGCGTAGTAAACCTTTGTTTTATCCGCCATTGCGATTTTGTCTGGCTGCGGAATGTCTGTTGTTACGTACATCCACGCAACCGTTAAAATTCCAAGGATTATTGGCGTAAAAATTACGATTAGCGCCCAAAAAATAATCGGATGTTTTGTTCTAAAGTTTTTTTGGATTCTTCTGTGGCTTCTGCGATTGTATTGTTGATTGTATGAGCGGTTGTGTGGTCGCCTTGTGCGCGCGCCAGCGCCAGCGCCAGCTCCAGTGCCATCGCCCGCGCTTCTTATAGTGCGCCTTTGGCTAGAAGAGTGCGAATTTCGTCCATTACTATTTGCAACCATACAATCCAAGTTAGCGCTTGGCGAGGAATTTTAACCATATGTAATCGTGCGTAATCATGCGTAATGAGGAATTTTAGCCATATGTAATCATATGTAATATCGTTTCAATCATATGCAATATCGTATGTAATATTTGTAAAAGCTAGTATTATAAAAGTGTATTAGTGCGGCGTTTTTGTGCCGATGATTTTTGTTAAGGAGTTTATATGAGTATCCGCGTTGCCATTGCCGGTGTTGGCAATTGTGCTTCGTCGTTAGTTCAGGGCGTTGAATACTACAAGAATGCCAATGATGGCGATAAAATTCCAGGATTAATGCATGCTGTTTTTGGGCAATATCGCGTGCGAGACATTGAGTTTGTAGCCGCTTTCGATGTTGACTCGTTAAAAGTTGGTCATGACTTAAGCGAGGCGATTTATGCTTCGCAAAACAACACGATTCGCTTTGCAGACGTGCCTAATCTTGGCGTTACAGTGCAGCGCGGCCCTACTTACGATGGCTTGGGCGACTACTACAAGCAAATGATTGACGAATCTAAAGAAGAGCCTGTAAATGTTGCCGAAGTTTTGCGCGATTTGCATGTAGACGTGCTTGTGTCTTACTTGCCAGTTGGCTCCGAGCAGGCAGACAAGGCGTATGCTACGGCAGCTATGGAAGCTGGATGCGCGTTTGTAAATTGCCTTCCTGTTTTTATTGCTTCCGACCCAGTTTGGGCGCAAAAATTCCGCGATGCAGGAGTTCCGATTATTGGCGACGATATTAAAAGCCAGGTTGGCGCTACGATTACGCACCGCGTTATGGCACGACTTTTTGAAGATAGAGGAGTGCGTTTAGACCGCACTTATCAGCTTAATGTTGGCGGAAATATGGACTTTATGAACATGTTGCAGCGCTCTAGGCTTGAGTCGAAGAAGATTTCTAAGACGCGCGCGGTTACTTCGATTGTTCCGCACGATATGGATGACCACAACGTGCACATTGGCCCTTCGGACTATGTTGCTTGGCTTGACGACCGCAAGTTTGCGTTTGTGCGCTTGGAGGGCACCACTTTTGGCGATGTTCCGCTTAGCTTGGAGTACAAGCTTGAGGTGTGGGATTCGCCTAATTCCGCAGGCATTGTTATAGATGCTGTGCGCGCGGCGAAGATTGCGTTGGATCGCAAGCTTTCGGGGCCGATTTTGGCTCCTAGCTCTTACTTTATGAAGTCGCCAGCTGTTCAGCATGAAGATGGCGAGGCGCGCGAACTTGTTGAGCGCTATATTAATGGAGATGTTGAGGCAGATGAGTCTCAGCTTAATGCAGATGTTGAGGATGCAAAGAAGAGCGGCAAAAGCGTGTGGCGCGCTTAGCGATGCGCCTAATGTTGCGGAAGCTTCCGACTTGTGATTGTGTCTAGTTATGCGTATTGTTGCGCGCTCCATCTTCGGCTGCTTGCGACTTGTGATTGACTTGCGTTAGGCATTCGCTTGGCTTTTCGTCGGTTGCTTGCGATTCGCGCTCGACTTTTATACAGAATCGTGTAATATAGGTAGAGCCTCCGCGTGGCACTACGTCACCCAATCCCCCCAGGGCAGGAATGCAGCAAGGGTAAGTGGCCTCTGGTGGGTGCGCGGGGGTTTTCTGTATTCTGCGCGACGACCTGCATTCGAGCTTAGAGCGTAGCGCGAATCGACGATTTCGAGCTGCATAATGCGTGAGAAATCACCTCGACTCGCTGAGCCGCTTAGCGTAGAAGCACGGTGTGCTTCTACGGCGGCGAAGACGTTCGCACGGCTGATCCGTGCGAACGACGACTTGCCTTGTAGTGCGTTTGTATCAAAAAACACCAAAATTCAGTACAATCGCACTACGGTTTTGTGTGTTTGTGTAGTGTGTTTGCGCAACGACCTGCCTGAGCGCTTAAAGCGTAGCGCGCGAAGGCAACTCGGAGCGCTGAGCCGCTCAAACGTAAAGCCCAGTGGACTTTACGTGCGGCGAAGACGTTCGCGCAGCTAATCTGCGCGAACGACAAAAACGCTGGAATTCAGTACAAACGCACTACAGTTTTTGTTCCGCGACACGCGCGGAATCCTTTCCTTAAAAAAAGCTGGGAAAATTCTTCAAAAACCTTGAAATGCGTATTTTTACGGTTTAAGTGTTGTTTATCCACAAATTTTACGGCAATGTGGCCTTTATTGTGGATTAGTTTGTGTATAACATCATTTTTTTCGGTTTAGCACGTGTGGCTGGGGCTTGACTTTTTCAAACGGGGGGGGGGTATGTTAATAGCAACATCACACGGTGGATAACCGTTGGTGGAATGCGTGAACGCGCGTTTTATATTTTCCTCGCCGCATTGCGAGTTGTTCGCTTTGCGAGTGGGGGAGAAGAAGAAAGGAAATAAAATGATGAATAAGAAGGCTATCGCCGCTTTCGCTGCTGGCGCAACTTTGCTTGCTGGCTTTGCAATGGCAACCCCAGCATTCGCTGCTGATAAGACTGAAGCTCCTAAGAAGGAAGCTGAAAAGGAACTTACTGGTCTTGAGAAGGCTCAGAAGGCTGTTAAGGACGCTCAGACTGCTAAGGACAATGCTGATAAGGCTGTGACGACCGCTGAAGAAGCTGCTAAGAAGGCTTCCGATGCTTGGGATACTGCTAAGAAGGATGCAGCTAAAGTTACTGGCGCTAAGGAAGATCAAACAACCCATGTATATGCTAAGGATGATTCTGTTGCTTTGACCACAGCTCAGCAAACTGCTCTTGACGATTTCTTGAAGAAGCAGTCTGACGTTAAGACTACAGCTGATGCCGTTACTGCTGCTAAGAAGACCGCTGAAGAAGCTGCTAAGACCTTGACTGCTGCTCAGACTGCTCTTACCAACTACAAGCCAGAAGAAAAAGTTGAAGTAGCTGTGTCCACTCTTAAGGCTGCTTTGGTAAAGACCAGCGCTGATTTCGACGACGCTAACGGCAAGCTCGAGAAGGCTTACGCCAAGTACGATGCTGCATACGCTGAAGTCAAGTCTGCTCAGGCCAAGCTTGATGGCGCAAATGCTGCTCTTGCAAGTTTCAAGACTGCTCATGACGAGCTTACCAAGGCTGATAAGGTTGAGCTTGCTCAGCTTGAGAAGGCTGTTAAGGACGCTAAGGAAGATTTGGCCGACGCTGTTAAGGCTTTCAACGATGCTAAGACCGAGTTTACTAAGGCCTTTACTGGTGCTAAGAAGGCTTGGGCTGCTTACAAGGGTGCATTCAAAGCTGCTAAGGCTAAGGACGCCTCATTGGTTGCTGGCTACGCTTTGCCAGATGACTTAGAGCCACTTGCTGCTAACTACCAGCCAGGCGTTTCTCACGTTACCCCAGGTTCTGTAAAGCCAGGCCAGGCTGGCAAGACTGGCGCTGGTAAGCAGGGTCAGACTGGTGCCAATGGTGCTGCTGGTGCTAAGACCACTGTGGTTGAGAAGAAGAAGGATGGCGGTAAGAAGTTGCCTGGTACTGGTGTTGGCGTAACTTTGACCGCTTTGGCTGCCACCATGCTCGCTGGCATGGGTGCTGCTGTTCGCAAGGCTCGTCACTAAGCTAAAAGCGTAAAAACTAAATTTGTCTAGCTGCGTAGTTTAAGCATTGCGATTGATGCGCTTAGTAGTAATTATTAATCGCATTGTTAATCGCGTTGCTAATTGCGCAGCTAGATAAATGCCCCGGCTCGAAATTTAAGAGCGTTTATACTTGCGCTCAACGGTTGGTAAGGGGTTTTGTAGGGAAGCGCCTTGCTGATATGCCAATTACATGCCTACTAATTGTTTAAGCTCTGATTTGCTATTAATTTTCTTTCTTCTTGGAGTTCTAACGTTAGATAGTGTGTTTTAGGTGTTGAGCGTGTTGCTTTCGGTTTTGTTTGCTACTAGGGGCATTCAAAGCCGAAAGCTTTTTTGTTATTTGTCTCTGCAGAAAAGGCCTGTAGCAAAATCCTATAGTAAAAGCCTATAGCGAAGGTCTCATAGCAAAGGTCTTATAGCAAAAGCCTATAGTAAACCCCTATAGTAAAAGAGAGAATCCATGAAAAAGCAAACTCCAAAATCTGCCGAAAAAATGGCTTTCAATTCATTTTCTAACAACTCTTTCAGTTCATTTTCTAAAAAATTCACCGCTGCAACCGTAGCCGCAATTTTGGCTGGTTCAGCGGTTTCTATGTTTGGAGCTACTGCAAACACCGCTTTTGCTAGCGATGTAACAGTATCTAGCTACGCTCACCCAGCAACCAGTTACGATAGCACTAGCGCAAAAAGCACTGCTAGCGGGCTTTTTGCAAGCGTAATGGATAATCAATCCCTTACGCAAGCTCAGCGCGATGATGCAGCTAAAGCTTTTGCCATATTGCATGGTTTTACAGAAAAGCCAGACTGGTACGATTCAAAAGTAAAGCTTAATAGCGGCGAAGACTCTCCAGATAACATTACTCGCTTGAATAATTCAATATCGTATATGCGCGCGATTAACGAGTATCGCAAGAGTCGTGGGCTTAATCCTCTTGGCGTAAGTCTTTATACGACGGCAGTAGCAATAAATGACGCGTTCTATTCTGCCAATATTTTTGACCACGCAAGACACTATAAGACTTTTGAGAATTTGGCTTGGGGTTCATATGGTGATGGAACCTACGACGGCGGAACCACCACGGATACCATGACTGGTGCAATGCAAATGTGGGTTACTAACGAAAAAGCCAAGTACGATGATTTTATAGCTAAGGGCGTGTCTGATAAAGAAATAAGATCGAAGCATTATCTTGAGGTTGGCCACTACCTAAACTTTATACATCCAACGCTTACGGCAATGGGTCTTACTAGCGGAAACATTAGCAACGAGTACGGCACTGTTATATCTTGGGAAGCTGTTCCAGCTAGCTACTTGGAAGGAAATAAGGCGCCATTTACGCTGGACGAGTACCAAAAGCTTATTAATGCATACATTAATGGGCAGCCTTATGATGTGACGCCAAGCGAGGAGACGCCAAGTGACGTGACGCCTGCGCCTGCGCCTGCGCCGTCTGAGGAGACTCCTTCTGATGTGCCAGGTGTTGAGCATGATGTTACGCCTTCATTCGACGTGACTCCTAGCGAGGATACTCCTTCTGATGTGACGCCAGATTTTGACTTCTCTCCTTCGTTCGACGTTACACCAAGTGAGGAGACTCCTTCTGATTTCGATTTCTCTCCAAGCTTTGACGTGACGCCGTCTGAGGATACTTATACTCCTTCTGATTTCGATTTCTCGCCAAGTTTTGATGTGACGCCGTCTGAGGATACTCCTTCTGATTTCGATTTCTCGCCAAGTTTTGATGTGACGCCGTCTGAGGATACTCCTTCGGACTTCGATTTCACGCCAAGCTTTGATGTGACGCCAAGTGAGGATACTCCTTCGGACTTTGACTTCACGCCTTCATTTGATGTGACGCCATCTGATGTGACTCCGTCTGATTTTGACTTCTCTCCTTCGTTTGATGTGACGCCTAGCGAGGATACTCCTTCGGACTTTGACTTCACGCCAAGCTTTGACGTAACGCCAAGTGAGGATGCTTATACTCCTTCTGACTTTGACTTCACTCCAAGTTTTGATGTGACGCCAAGTGAGGATACTCCTTCAGACTTCGATTTCACGCCAAGCTTTGACGAAGCGCCAGCTAGTGATTCTGATTCAAACGCTGATTCAAATGTAACGCCAAGTGACTTTACGTTTGATTACAACTTCGACGCTGTAGACGCTCGGCGCTTTGACTGAGCTTGAAATTGCATAACGCATTTCAAGCTCCTTCAAAGCGCTGAGCCGCTTAAGCGTAAAGTCCAGTGGACTTTACGCGCGGCGAAGACGTTAGCGCGCTTAGACCGCGCTAACGATTTTCCAATTCGGAGCGCAAAAGCGTTATCGTATCAAAAATCGTAGATAAGAAAAGAAAGAATATTATGAAAAATAAAACTTTAGTCGCAAAAAAGATTGCGTTAGTGGTAGCAGGCCTTTCGATGGCGGCTCCTTGCTTTATTGCGGGCGCGCCTGCGTTTGCTGACTCGTACGCAAGTGTTCAAAGAAGCACGAATGTTAACCTTGCAAAGCTTTATGGCACAACGGATGGCGTTGGTCTTATCTATAAGAATGGCAATGTGGATAAGAATCCAATGGGAGAGGAAGGGTTTGCATTCCAGCTGTACTACGACATGTTGATGGCATCTAACAATACGCGAATGGCAAGTAAAACTGGCAAGCTTGATGCTGCTAGCGAAAAGCTTCTTAATTCAATAAAAGAGGAAATTAGAAAGTGTGACTATCGTTATAGGCTTATTGGTAATTTTTCGAATTATGATTGGTATTTGCTTGAAAAGAACTGGAAGCATATTGATGCAGCTAAAAGCCCAGAAGAGTTGAAGAAAGCATACAAAAATCTTACAAAAGATATGCGTTCTTTTATTAGAACTACTATGCAGACATATATTGGAATTGCATATTCGAATCGTGTTCTTACGGATGGCATGCAAAATCCAAAGTCAAACAGTTTTGTGGATCCAACTCCTACAAAATCTAAGTTTGGCAATTATGATCTTTCGTACTTAAATGGCTTTGAGTCACGTTTTGATAATGTTGATGACTTTATTGTTCCAGCACCTGCGTCGTTGAGTGATGTTAATCCAGACTTAAAAGGCAACTTAGTCTTAGATAAAATCGTTGGTGCAGAAGCTGGAATGCCTAGCTTAGTTACGTTTAAAACAAGAAGAATAGTATTGTCGCATCCTATTCTTGCTTGCGCATACCTCTATAAGGGCAGTGTAGACGATTCTGAGGATGCATACGGCGAAAAACCAGTATTGTTGACTGACGGGGATTTTTCGAATAGCAGGAATATGCTTATAGGTAATAATCCAAGTTATTCTGATGATTCGACTGTTAGTGTTTCAATTCCAGAAGGCTGCCACGGCTTGTATACGCTTTTGCTTGTAGGCGATGACGGAAGGCAGCTTGGATGGACCACAATAAATGTTGATAAAGAGGGCGAGAGCGTTGGTGATATTTCGCGTGGCGCCGCGATTGCTGCGTCTGACGATGAGAGCACGCCTTCGGATGTTACGCCTGAGCCTGAGCCTGTTCCTTCGGATGTGACTCCTGATGTGACTCCTTCTGACTTTGACTTCACGCCAAGTTTTGATGTGACGCCTTCTGAGGATACTCCTTCTGATTTCGACTTCACTCCAAGCTTCGATGTGACGCCTAGCGAGGAGACTCCTTCTGATTTTGACTTTACGCCAAGCTTTGATGTGACGCCTTCTGAGGATGTGACGCCTTCTGACTTTGACTTCACTCCAAGCTTTGATGTGACTCCGTCTGAGGAGACTCCTTCTGATTTTGACTTCACGCCAAGTTTTGATGTTACGCCAAGCGAGGATACTCCGTCTGATTTCGATTTCACTCCTTCGTTTGACGTAACGCCAAGTGAGGATACTTATACTCCTTCTGATTTCGACTTCTCTCCTTCGTTTGATGTAACGCCAAGTGAGGATACTCCTTCGGACTTCGATTTCACGCCAAGCTTTGACGTGACTCCTTCGGAGGATACTGAGACTTCGTCTGATTTCGATTTCTCGCCAAGTTTTGATGAAGCGCCAGCTAGTGATTCTGATTCAAACGTGACGCCAAGTGACTTTACGTTTGATTACAACTTCGACGCTGTAGACGGTCAGTAGTCTGCTTTTTGTAGCTCTAACGGCAAAATCAGCAACGAAAAGCGGAGTTGTCTTCCGCTTTTTGTTGTTAGACACGCCGTTTAGAGCTAAAAAGCGCGGAAAATCGTTAGCGCGGTCTAAGCGCGCTAACGTCTTCGCAGCGCAGAAGCAGTGCTTCTGCTTTGAGCTGCTCAGCGCTTTGAAGGAGCTTGAAATGCGCTGTGCAATTTCAAGCTCGGTCAAAGCGCATGGAGTGTTGTTTGATAAAATGCTTGGTATGAGTCTATTAGAAGGCAGCCAGATTAGCGATATTAGCGAAAATATCCAAAATAGCCAAAACTCTCAAAGCAGCGCAGCTAATCAAGATATTTCTAAGCTCGATCCATTGATGAATCGCCCTAGAATATCAACAATCGTGTTATGCGCTATATTCGCATTGGTTTTTGCTGCATCTGCTGCTCTTGTGTGGCTTCTAGCCGTTAGAACGTCAATCGGCCAATCGTACGAAGAAATGGTAATCAGCACTTTTGGATATAGTGCCATTCCGCCAACGTTCGCCGCGATTTTAGCGCCGCTTAGAAGTTCCATAATCGTTATAGTTTTATCTGCGCTAATTTGCGTTGCGGCATTAATAATATCAATCATAAGAAAGCGATGGCTGCTGATTGCACAATGCTGCGCAATATTCGTGCTATCGCTTGCTGCAGAGCCATTAAAACGCATTCTTCCTAGACAAATGCTTGTAAACATTGCTACTCTTGCAAAAAATTCCGCACCTTCTGGCCACACTCTTTTAATGGCTGCTGCTTGCGCGATACTTGTTTGCGCATCGTCTCGAGCGTTTAGAGCGTGGGCTGCGGCTGGAGCTGCGCTAATAACGTTTTTGCTGGCTGTGGCACTTATGGGAGGCCACTGGCATAGGCCTGCAGACGTTGTAATGTCGGTACTAATAGTAGGCGCGATCTCTTGTATTGTAATGGCTTTTACGCGCGGTTCTGCAATGGATTTGCCTGGTCGCAGAAAGTCGTCTATAAGCGTGCAAATTGTTGGAACTGCAATGATTACAATGGGCGTTATTTGCATAGCGTATTTTGCATACATGTTTTATCAAATCATGCCAGGCATTGAGCTGGGCGCAAAATGGGCGATTGGCATTTCGCACGTTTTAACATATTGGGCTGTTGCAGGTGCGTGTAGCATAACGTTCGGCATTTTAATGGTTATTAAGCAATGCGCGGCTGCTCCTTTAAGTAGGCTCGGATTAGTCGGCGCGCCTCCAACGCCTCCTGCATCTTCAACGCTTCCTGCATCTTCAGCAAAAAGCGATGAGCAAATTAAGCCTGATGAAAGTGATTTGTTGAAGATTCTATCGTCTAATTAAATAAAAACTATCGTCTAATTAAATAAAAAAATAAGTAAAATTGAATAAAAAATAAGTAAAGTGGTATATATAGGAGTATATGCTGATATTTCGCAAAGTTTGATTTTGTTGATTTTGCAGAATTTGCAGCGCGTATTGCGTTAGAGTTGGCGTGGATTTTAGTAATAAAAGCGCGGAATTGCATATAGAATGCATCTGAATGAAAGGAGAGAGTATGACAGAGCAGAACAAGCTTGTCATTGTGGAGTCTCCCACTAAAGCGCGTAAAATAGGCGGATATCTTGGAAGCGGATACACGGTTATGGCGTCTGTAGGCCATATTCGCGATTTAGCACAGCCAAGCCAGGTGCCAGCCGCTAAAAAGGCGGATTTTGGCAAGTTTGGCGTAGATGTAAACAATGGTTTTGAGCCGTACTACGTTGTTGGCGCGGATAAAAAGAAAACGGTTTCGGACTTAAAAGCTGCGCTCGCAAAGTCGGGCGAATTATTCCTCGCAACTGATGAGGACCGCGAAGGAGAAGCGATTGCGTGGCATCTTGTGCAAGCACTTAAGCCAAAAGTGCCAGTAAAGCGCATGGTGTTTCACGAGATTACAAAAGATGCGATTCAAGCTTCTCTTGCTAACACGCGAGATGTTGATGACCACATGGTTGATGCGCAAGAAACGCGCCGCGTGTTGGATAGATTGTACGGCTACGAGCTTTCGCCAGTTTTGTGGCGTAAAGTTGGGCCAGGTCTTTCGGCTGGTCGAGTGCAATCTGTTGCAACGCGTTTGATTGTTGAGCGCGAGCGCGAGCGAATGGCGTTTAGAAAAGCAAGCTACTGGGATGTTTGCGCGGATTTGAGTGCAAACGGCGTTGATTTTACGGCGCGAATGACGGCTCTAAACGGAGCGCGTTTGGCTGGTTCTAAAGATTTTAACTCGCTTGGAGAGCTTCAAAAAGCCAAGGGCGAATCTGCTTTAGCGCACTATTTAAGCGAGGCAGACGCTTGCGCGATTGCACAAATCCTTGGCGCGGCCGATTTTGTTGTAAACTCAATGGACACTAAGCCGTATCGCCGCCGCCCGTTGCCTCCGTTTACAACGTCTACTCTTCAACAGACTGCTGGAAACCGCTTGTCTATGAGCTCTCGCCAAACTATGCGCGCGGCTCAATCTTTGTACGAAAACGGTTATATAACCTACATGCGTACGGATTCTGTAACGCTTTCTAAAGAGGCGATTTTTGCGGCTCGAGATTGCGTTAAGTCTAATTTTGGAGACGAGTATTTAGCGGATTCTCCAAAACAGTATGCTACGACTTCTGCAGGCGCTCAAGAAGCGCACGAGTGTATTCGTCCTGCTGGATCTACTTTTAGGAATCCTGCGGATTTGGCTGGCGTGCTGCCTGCCGATCAGCTTAAGCTTTACACGCTTATTTGGCAGCGCACGCTTGCATCTCAAATGGCGGACGCTACTGGTTTTACAGCTACAGTTAAGCTAGACGCTTTAGCTGGCAGTTTTGGAACGGCTAATTTCCAGGCTTCTGGAACCGTGATTGAGTTTGCTGGATTTATGAAGGTGTTTGGCGGATTTAGCGAAGACGAGCAGTCCAAGGCTTTGCCTGCTATGGCTAATGGCGATGTTCTTAAAGCTTTGCAAGTTAGCGCGGATGGTCACGAAACTCAGCCGCCAGCGCGCTATACGGAAGCGTCTTTAGTTAAAACGCTTGAAGCTAAAGAGATTGGTAGGCCGTCTACTTACGCTAGCATTATTTCTACGATTATTGATCGCGGATATGTGTATGAGCGTGGGCGCGCGTTGATTCCAAGTTGGCTTGCTTTTGCTGTTATTAAGCTTTTGGAATCTAATTTCCCAACTTACGTTGACTATGCGTTTACGGCAGACATGGAAAATGGTTTGGACCGCATTGCGCATGGTGAGGAAGCTGGTAAGGATTGGCTTTACAAGTTTTACTTTGGAGATGACGGGGCGGCTAACGATTCTGCGGTTGCTGGCGACTTTGCAATGCGTGAAGGCTTGCAAAAGCAAGTTGATCAGCTTGGAGAGATTGACGCTCGAGAAATCAACACGATTGATATTGGCGGCGGATTGCACGTGCGCGTAGGTAGATACGGCCCGTATTTGGAAGATACTAAGAATCTAGATGAAGAGGGCAATGCGCGCAGAGCTTCGATTCCAAGCACTTTGGCTCCAGACGAGTTGAGCGAGCAAGTTGCTAGAGATTTGATTGAAAACAACTCCGAAGGTCCGCGCGTTTTGGGTACGGATCCGCAAACTGGCGGAAGTGTAGAAGTTAGGAACGGGCGTTTTGGTGCGTACGTTGCGCTTGTGGAATCCTCGGATGAGGGCGAATCGCAAGCAGCCGATGATTCTGCTAAAACTGGCGCAAAGTCTTCTGCAAAGTCTAAAAAGTCTGCTCAAAACAAGCCAAAAATGGCGTCTTTGTTCAAAACTATGGACCCTGCAACAATAACTTTGCAAGATGCTTTGAAACTTTTGAATTTGCCGCGATTAGTTGGCGTTGTGGAAGAAGTTGACGAGCAAGGCGAGGTTAAGCGCGCAAGGATTGAGGCGAATAATGGTCGATATGGCCCTTATTTGACTAAGACTTACGAGCGCACGGATTCTGGCGAAACGTCTGCGGATTCTAAGCCAGATAATCGCTCGCTTGCAAGCGAAGACGCGATTTTTAGCGTGACTTTAGACGAAGCTAAGGAGCTGTTTGCGCAACCAAAGTACGGCAAGCGCACGCGTGGAGCTGCAAAACCGCCGCTTAGGGAGCTTGGAGAAGACCCAGAAAGCGGAAAGCCAGTGGTGATTAAAGACGGCTTCTACGGTGCTTATATTACGGATGGCGTTACGAATCGCACGCTGCCAAAGCAATACACGCCTGAGTCGATTGAGCCGCAAGTTGCGTTTGAACTTTTGGCGCAAAAACGCGCGGCTGGACCTGTAAAGCGCAAGAGAGCGGCCGCTAAGAAGACGGCAACAAAGAAGACTGCTGCTAAAAAGACTACAGCTAAAAAAACAGCAACTAAAAAAACAGCAGCTAAAAAGTCTACTGTAAAAAAGTCTACGACTAAATCCGAGTAAACCCGTAAGAGGTATGCGAAAATGGCTATATGTCTTAAAAAAAGCGGGCTTAGCGGCTTAAACAATGGTCTTAAGGGTGTTTTTATATCTTTTGAAGGTATAGACGGCGTTGGGAAAACCACGCAAGTCGAAGCTTTGCGCGATTTTTTGCAAGCGCGCGGGCTTGAGGTTGTTGTGACTAGAGAGCCTGGCGGCACGCAATTGGGAAAACAGTTGCGAGATATTCTTTTGCACGGAGATTCGATTTGTGCGCGCGCTGAAGCTCTGCTTTTTGCGGCGGATCGCGCTCAACACGCTGCACAAATCATTATTCCAGCATTGCAGCGCGGTGCGGTTGTTATAACGGATCGCTACATTGATTCTTCGCTAGCATACCAATCGGGTGGGCGCGAGCTCACTATGCAAGATGTGCGCGATTTAAGCGAGTGGGCGTCTAATTGCCTTTGGCCAAATCGTACGTATTTGTTAGATATGAGCGAGAAGGATGCTGCTGTGCGATTGCATGGGCAGGCGGATCGCATGGAAAGTGCAGGGCTTGATTTTGCGAAGCGCACGCGTGAAGCGTTTTTGGATCTTGCTGCAAAAAACGCGCAAAGATTTTGCGTTTTAGACGCCACTTTGCCAGCTTGCGACTTATCGAAGTTGATTGCTAAAGACGTGTGCGAGTTGATGGATAATGCTGGCGTGCGTTACTGTTGCGAAAAATCGCCAGAATCACCAGAATCGCCAGAAACCGCAGAAAATCAAGGACTTTAGGACTCTAGGATTTTAGCAATGGACGTTTGGGAATCGGTAGTTGGTCAATCGCAAGTTGTTGAGCGTCTTAAAAAAGTAGCGCAAGGCGATTCAAGCAAAATCGCGCAATCGTGGCTTATTTGCGGTGCCGCTGGATTTGGGTGCGCAAAAGTAGCAAGAGCGTTTGCAGCAGCATTGCAATCGCGCGGAAAAGTCGGAAGCTTCCGAGCCGACGAAAATTCCACCACTCAAATAAATACTCAAATAAATCCAGATAAAATCGCAAGTGAAGTATTGGCTGGAACAAGCCCAGACGTAAACATTTTAAGCACAGACAAAGTTACAGTAAGCATTGACGAAGTGCGCGAAATAGTGTCCATGTCGGAGCAAATGCCAAGTGTTGCGCCGTGGAGAATCATAATAATCGAAGATGTTGGGCGCATGCTTGAGCGCACAACAAACGTTTTGCTAAAAGAAATCGAAGAGCCAGCACCTCGCACAATCTGGATTCTTTGCGCTGCAAGTGCAGCAGATGTTTTGCCAACAATTAGGTCTAGGTCTCAAATAGTGAATTTGGCGCAACCAAGCGACCAAGATGTTCAAGAATACGTGCAAAAACGCTCGAATGTGGATGTAAAAACGGCGGAAAATGTGGCTCGTATAGCTCAAGGAAACGTTGATTTAGCAATGCTTTATGCAACAAGTGAGCGTGCTAGAAGCAGGCGAGAAGAGCTTGTGGCAGGTGTTTTGCGACTTGGCCGCGCAATAGATGCGATTATGCTTGCGCAAACGCTAATCGAAGACGCTAAAAGCCAGGCAGAAGACGAGGTTCAAAAATCTGTTGAAGATGAGCAAAGCGAGTTTTTGCGCATAAATGGCATTAAGCCAACAGATAAAATTCCGCCTAAAATTCGTAGCGCATACAATGCGATTGGCAAAAAAGACGATGTTAAGCGCAAAGTGACTCGCGTAAGCAGAGATGTTCTAAACCGCGCAATAGACGCGATTTGCAGCATTTATAGAGATGTGCTTGTTGTGCTAAACAACGCGCAATTGCAAACGCCGCTTGTGAATCAAGAATTTAAAGCAGAGATTATGCAGCTTTCTAAAAAAATTACAGCAGAGCGCGCGCTTAAATGCCTTGATGCGCTTGCTGTGGCTAAAAAGCGGCTTGCTGGGAATGGAAACGCAACGCTTGTTTTTGAAGCGCTTTTATGCTCGCTTTCTTAACGCATAGTCACGTTTTATAGTCACAGCGGTAGTAGATACTTAAATTATGAATATTTCTACAGATTTCACCACTATTCCAGACAACTTTGCAAAAGCTGCGCCGGAAGAAAACAAGATTAACGGCGTTCCAGTCGTGTCTTTTCCATTTTATGTAGACAAGTTGCCTGATTTTGTGCACTACTTGCATTGGCGATTTGTAGACGACGACGCTATACCAGTGTGCGGATTCCAGTGGATTCATTGGGTTGTAGCAAATGTTCCAGTGGAAGCGCTTATGTTTGACTTTAACGACTCGCGCGCTTTGCAAATTCCGCAAGACTTTTCGCGCACAATGCCAACCATGATTCCAGAAGTTGTGCAAGGGCGAAACTCGCAAGCTAGCCGATTTGTGGGATGCACGGACCCTTCTATTACTATGCGTTACAACGGTCCGCAGCCGCCAGACAAGGATCACGACTACATGCTAGAAGTGTTCGGCACGCAAAAGCCTCTTGCAAATCTTAAAGAGGGCTTTTACCTTAACGAAATGATGAATGAAATCAGGCATTATGATTCGTATGTAGACGTTAACGGATTATATTTGCGAGGAAAAGCTTAGAGCTTAAGATTTAGAGTTTAGAGTTTAGGTTTGGGATTTATATGACTTCGCGCGCTGGCAAGTCGCAAGCAGCTTACGACTAGATGCGCGTGTGTAAAATAGTCAAAACTAAGCAAAACTAATCTAAACAAACAAAATTATCTAAAATAATCAAATAACCAAAATAATCAAAAATTAGAAAAATGAGGATGCAAATATGGCATGCACAACAATTTTAGTAGGACGCAAAGCGAGCTACGACGGCTCCACGCTTATTGCGCGCAACGAAGACTCCGCAAACGGAGAGTTTAACCCAAAGCGCTTAGTGGTAGTAAAGCCACAAGACCAGCCACGTGTTTATAAGTCTGTGCTTAGCCACGTAACAGTAGAGCTTCCAGATAATCCAATGCAATACACAAGCGTGCCAAACGCAGACTTGCGCGAAGGAATTTGGGGAGAAGCTGGCGTTAACGAAGCAAACGTGGCAATGAGCGCAACCGAAACGCTTACATCCAACGAGCGCGTGCTGGGCGCCGACCCAATGGTGGAGCTTCAAAAAGCGCAAGGCAAAGATGGAGACGCAAACTACAAGCTAGAAGTGCCAGGCGGAATTGGCGAAGAAGACTTCTTAACGCTTGTTTTGCCTTATATTCGTAGCGCTCGCGAAGGCGTGGAGCGTTTGGGCGCGTTGCTAGAAAAGTACGGCACGTACGAGATGAACGGCGTTGCGTTCTCGGATGTAAACGAGATTTGGTGGATGGAAACTGTTGGCGGACACCACTGGATTGCTAAGCGTGTGCCAGACGAGGCGTATGTTGTTATGCCAAATCAGCTTGGAATTGACGAGTTTGATTTAGAAGACGCTTTGGCAGACCAAGAAGAGCACATGTGCTCGGCTGATTTGCTTGAGTTTATTGAAGAAAACCACTTGGATTTGGCGGTGGAAAACGCTTCGCCGTTTAATCCTCGAGATGCTTTTGGATCCCATTCAGATGCGGACCACGTGTACAACACGCCTCGTGCATGGTTTATGGAGCGTTTCTTGAATCCGTATGACGAAGTGTGGGATGGTAAAGACGCGGATCACAAACCAGATAGCAACGACATTCCGTGGGCGCGTCAGCCTGAGCGCAAAGTGACGGTTGAAGATATTAAGTACGTGCTTAGCTCGCACTATCAGGGCACTGAGTACGATCCTTACGGCAAGCTTGGCGATGAGCATACGCGTCATCTTTTCCGACCAATCGGCATTAATCGCCAAAGCCAGCTGGCTGTTATGCAAATCCGCCCTTACATGCCAGAGCCAATGCGCGCAATTCAGTGGATGGCGTATGGCTCTAACCCGTTTAATGCTTTAGTTCCGTTCTACGCAAATGTAAACGAAACTCCAAAGTATTTGGAAGATACGACTACTCGCGTAACAAGCGAAAACTTCTATTGGGAAAATCGCATTATTGCAGCTCTTGCGGATGCTGCATTTAACGACACTGCAAATGCGATTGAGCGTTACCAAGAAGTTGTTGGTTCTCTTGGTCACGCAATGGTTAAGTCTACGGATGTTGCTGTTGCAAAGATTCTTGGCGTTTCTTTGAAAGATTACGAGCCAGAGCGCGAAGGTGATGAAGGCGAAGATTACGATGATTTAGTTCGGAATGTGGATGCTATTATTGCGCAGCTTAGAAACGAAGACGTGCGCGCGGCTTTGGCTAAAGCGAACGAGGGTATGGCTGCAAAGTTGAAGAAAGAAACCGATTCTTTGCTCGATACAGTTCTGTACATAACTAGCATGCGTATGAAGAATGGCTTTAATCGCTCCGATCACTAATCGCAAGCTGCTATAGCGATTAAGTTGCTTAAGTTACTTAAGTCACTTAAGTTGTTTAAGTCACTAATCGCAAGCCGTTATAGACGTTACTAATAACGCGCATAGTTTTAATGTAATATTGCTATACCACGCCTATGCAATCGTATAGTATAAAAATTGTTCATTTACATTAGCTATGCGCGTTTATTATTGAACGTCTGTTATTGAACACTATCGGCATCAACTAGGCTTTTCGCTTATGAAAGTGGGGAATATGAGCATTCTTGATTCGTTTACTGCACAATTTGGACTGGTTAAAAAAATCGACGCTTTTGGATTTATGGATTATCTAAAGAGGAATCCAAGCGAGCCAAGAAAGCACGGTAAAGTGCTGCTCGTTACTGCAGATACTCCTCTTAAGGCTTCTAGAGGAGAAGGCAAAACAACCACCACTATTGCGCTTGTAGACGCTTTGCGCGAACGCGGAGTAGATGCGGCGGCTGTTTTAAGGCAGCCAAGCATGGGCATTACTGCGGCGGGTTCTAAAGGCGGCGCTAGTGGCGGCGGAAAGTCCTCGCTTTCGCACCCAGAGTTGATTGACTGGGGATTGTGCGGAGAAATGGCGGCTATTGAATGCGCGCAGAATTTGCTTGTTTCTTTTGCAGAAAAGGCGATTGACGACGGTATTTTAGACACGATTTTAGTGCCGCGTGTAAGCGAAGTGCCTTCAAGATCTTTGCGTAGTATTGCTGTTGATTTTGGCAAGAGCACGGTTGCAGAGCGCGTTGTATTAACGCCAACTTGCGAACTTATGCAAATCGTAGTGCTTTCTAGAAGCATGGAAGAAATCGCAAATCGCGTATCTTCTATGATTGCTGGAACAAAAGACGGGAATCCTGTTAAATTTGGCGATTTTGTTGACTTGTGGCGAATCACAAATATTCTTGCTGATGCTGTAAAGCCTGCAAAAACTGAGACGATTAATGGTTCTCCGATTTACGTTCATTGCGGGCCATTTGCCAACGTTTCGCTTGGAATTCCAAGCCTTGTAAGCGTTGAGATGGCTTGCGCATTGCACGATATTGTTGTTGTGGAAGCAGGCTATGGCACGGATGCTGGCGCGCAAAAGTGGTTGGATATTGCTGCTCGCGAGTTCGGCGCAAAGTGGCCTGCTGCTGCGGTTGTTGTTACTCGTGCCAGCACTTGGCGAGATGACGAAACGCTTGCGTGGCGCTACCCGTTCCACGTTTCGCGCCTTGAGTCGCTTGATATTCCTACTTTCCCTCTTGTTAATTTGTGGGATGGGGAAGATGGGCAGGTTCCAGATTTGCTTGAACAAGCTAAGGCTTTGGGATTCCGCAAGCCTATTGTTGGCAATCTTTTCCGAGATGGCGGAGATGGATTGGCAGATCAGCTAGACGATTTTGTGTCTGTGATTACAGATGATGCAGAAACGAAAGTTCCACAAAGCCGCCGTGGAAAGTCTCTTCGCGAGCGTATTAATCTGCTTTGCTCCGAGGCGTATGGTGTGCCTGTTGAGCGCGTAATCGACAAAGCAGGTTTTGCTGATTCGTTGAAGGAAGCGCAGGATTTGTGCAATAAGGCTGGTGTTGATTTTGATAGCTTGGCTCTTGTTGCTGTAAAGTCGCCAGCAACCATGACGGACGACGACCACGCGCCTGCTGATTCTCGCACTGTAACGCTTAAAAAGGTGGAAGTTCATTCTGGCGCAGGCGTTGTTCAAGTCAACCTTACAGCTTCACTAACAACCCCAATGCCAAAGATTGTGTGATTTTCCGCTGTGAAATCTTCCGCATTTTGTACGTGATTTAGGTCAAATATGGTACAAAGTGCGGAAGGTTTTTCCTGATTTTGTACGTGATTTGGGTAAAATTTGGTACAAAGTGCGGAAAAGTAAACAAACGCGGGCGAATCCTGGCGCACGAAGTTAAATTATGCAAAAGTGCGGCGCAGCCAATCGCAAGCAAGATCAATCCATTGTTGAACTTCTGGCTGCACAAACTCAGGAATCACTGCTCCATTTTCATCGCGCTTAGCGGTCTCCTTAACAGCCAAAGCCAAGCCGTGCGGACCCTTAGGGAACAAATGTGCTTCCACGCTTACGCCAGCTTTAACACACGCGTCTACAAACATAATCGAGTTTTGAACTGGAACCGTTTGGTCCGTAATCGTTTGCCAAACGAACACAGGTGGAGTCTTAGAATCAACGTGATTTTCCAGCGAAAGCTGCTCCACGAGTTGCGCGCGAGTGCTAGAATCTACGTCTCCAAAAAGACGGTCGAAAGTTGGCTTATGCGCGTATTTGCCAGCAGAAATCACAGGGTAAGCAAGCATAAGAGCGTTTGGGCGAACGCTATTTGCGTTATATCCATTTGCTTCTTCAACATCGTCGCTAACGCTAGTCGCAAGATTTGCGGCAACATGGCCGCCTGCAGAGAATCCAATAATCGCCACTTTTTGCGCATCTACATGCCATTCTTTTGCATTATTGCGAATCAATTGCATAGCTTGCGCGGCTTCCAAAAGCTGAGTAGGGTGTGCGCTAGGCACAAGCGAGTATCGCAAAACAAAAGCGTGGAATCCAGCGGAAGCAAACTTCATAGCAATAGGCTCTGCTTCTCGATTAGAAACGCGCAAGAATCCGCCGCCTGGCAAAATCAGCACTGCTGGTCTCGTTTGATCCCCTTCGCTATCTAAATTATCGTCTAAAACATATGCAGTTAGAAGCGCGTTACTGCCATCAATGCCTTTAATTTGGCGTTCTATAATCTTCATGGTATCTCTTTTCGTTTTGCGCGATTGCAATTTATGTTAAGCATAATTACTAAGCATAAACTTAAGCATTATTAAGCATAAACTTAAGCATAATTCTAATCAAATATCTTGTTTTTAGTGTGCATTATGTGCGTTATTTTATAAATTCGTGTAGAGTCTTAAGAGGTTTTATAAGGAGATTTAAGATGAGCAGTGAAGAAGATAATTTAGGAAAAGTTGTTCTTGCGGCCACTCCGATTGGGAATATGGGAGATGCTTCTGCGCGCTTAATTAATCTTCTAGAAACTGCGGATATTGTTGCAGCAGAAGATACGCGCAGGCTTTACGACCTTGCAAATCGCCTTGGCGTGCACGTTTCTGGGCAAGTTGTTGCGTATCACGATCACAATGAGCGCAATAAGGCAGATGGTTTACTAGACAAGGTTGAGCAAGGCGGCACTGTTCTTGTTGTTTCCGACGCTGGCATGCCTACAATTAACGACCCAGGGCTTGCGATTGTTCGCCGCGCAATAGAGCGCGATTTGCCTGTTACTTGCGCGCCTGGACCGAGTGCCGTGTTGGATGCTTTAGCACTTTCTGGCCTGCCAACAGATCGTTTTTGCTACGAAGGCTTTTTGCCGCGCAAGTCGGGGGAGCGCATGCAGCATTTGCGCTCGCTTCTTTTAGAGAGGCGAACAATCGTGTTTTACGAGGCGCCGCACAGGATTGCGGAGTCAATGGCAGCTCTTCTTGCAGTTTTTGGAGCAGATCGAAAAATGGCGTTGTGCCGCGAGCTTACTAAGGATTTTGAAGAAGTACGTCGTGGAACTATTGAGCAGATTGCAAAAAGCGTAGAAAATGATCCCCCTCGTGGCGAGATTGTGCTTGTACTTTCGGGCGCTAGCGAAAGTGATGTTGCGCAACAAAGCGTTGATTTAAGCGTGGATCAGTTTGCGCAAATGGCTTGCGATCTTTCACAAAACGAGGGCTTGCGAATCAAAGATGCTATAACTCGAGTTGTTTCACAAAATCCTCTTTCAGACGGCTCTTTTGCTAATCGTAAAGAAGTTTATGCAGCTTGCTTAAAAATCAAGGAAAATGTGGACAACTAAATAGGAAATTAAGCAAAAAATGTGCAAATGTGCAAAAGTCGCATCAATAAAAGCCAAAAATGTGCAAATGTGGAAAATTAAGCAGCAATTAATCCCCATTTTTTGCATATTCGTATGCTTCTAAAAGCACATCTAGACTTTGTTTAACGCCTGGCCCTCCTTGCTGAGATACGTATTCCAGCATTTTTGCATCCGCAATTGGGTTTGCAACAACCCATTTTCTTAATTCAGGCACGTTCTTAGCAATATGCCATAGCACGTCTTTGCTTGTATTTTCACAGCACGCGACTTGCGCAGTGAGCACAATTGGCGGTTTTGGCGGCATTGCGCTCGCTTTATAATTCTTAATATTTTCTTTAATAGTCATAAAGAACGTCATCCTTGTCTATTATGTATTTAATCCACTCTTTTGCCTTCGCAGCGCCTGGAAAATAAGGATTGCTGTCTATGATTTTTTCGCAATCCTTAAAACTTGTGTTGTATTTTTGAGCCAATTCGCACACAGTATCTACTCTTCTTATTTCTTCGTAAATGTTTTTTGATGGCGTTAGCGCAATGTCGCAAATAGTTCGCGCTGGAGAAGTTACGCACAAGTCTTTAATCACCCTTTGTTCTTTTTTCATTAGTTTTCTTCTAAACACTTGTAGTCGGTGATCGTACGGCTTTATTCGATAATGACTTTTGGATATTATCTCTAGTATGTTTGGGATTTTTCCGCCAAGCCAAATCCAAGATGCTGTAAATGCGCATGCCACTGTTCCGTTTGGCAGTAGATTTTTTAGCACGTTGCATCGTCCTTCTGGGGTTTTTGCGGTAGATTGCGTAAATCCAGTGCGTATTGAAACGTTGTTGAATGCTCCAAAATTGCATAGTTTCTTCATGCTTAGTGGCCCTGGTAGGTGTTTTGTGTCTATAAGAATAGGCAGCTCCTCGTTTTGTTTTTCCGAAAATAAAATCATCTCTTCGTTTTTGTAGTCTTTGTAGTCTTTATAGTTTTTGTAGTCTTTGTATTCTTCGCGAGTTTTGTATTCTTTGCGTCTTTTGTAGTCTTTTATTGCTTTTTTATTTTTTTCGTCATTGTGTATTGTGCGTTTTTTGTTCAACGTTGAAGTGCTCATGTTTCTCCTTTCTGCGTAATGTGCTTAATACGCCAACTTTTTAGTGCTGTAATGTTTTAGTGCCGTAATGTTTTAGTGCTGTAATTCTGTAATGTTCTGCTGTTCTAGGTTTTAATCTTCTAAGTTTTATACACAATATCGTGTTTTACTTTTTTGTCTACGCGATTTTTTGTAATTGTGGAAAAGTGGATTTTTAGTTTTTTACATCAAAAAATGTGATTATATGTGACTAAATCATATGTGACTAAATGTGGTTGTGTGCGATTGCGCTTGATTACACGTGATTATGCTTGATTACACGTGATTATGCTTGATTTATCTACTTTGCTATGCGATTTTATAGCGATTTTTATAGTGATTTTTTAGTGTGATTTTTCGGTGTGTTATTTAATGTGTCCTCGCTGAACAAGATAATATTTGGCTATGAGTCATATTTTGGTGAATGTTGCATGGCCTTACGCAAATGGCCCTCGTCATATTGGTCACGTTGCAGGATTTGGTGTACCTTCCGACGTGTACGCGCGTTACGAGCGCATGAAGGGAAACAGCGTGCTTATGGTTTCTGGAACAGACGAACACGGCACGCCGATTTTAGTTGAGGCAGATAAAGAAGGCGTGAGCGCGCAAGAGCTTGCAAACCGCTATAATCGCGTGATTACTAAAGATTTGTGCGATTTGGGTTTAAGCTACGATTTGTTTACGCGCACAACAACGGCAAATCATGAGCATGTTGTTCAAGAGATGTTCCGCCAGTGCCTTAAGAATGGTTATATTTACAAGGGAACTCAAAAGGTTGCGATTTCGCCTTCTACAGTCCGCACTCTTCCAGACCGCTATATTGAGGGCACATGCCCGATTTGCGGCGCGGACGGCGCCAGGGGCGACCAGTGCGATGCTTGCGGAAATGAGCTGGACCCAGACGAGCTTATTAATCCTGTTTCTAAGATTAACGGCGAAACTCCGCGATTTGAAGAAACAGAGCATTACTTCCTCGATTTGCCTGCTTTAGCAAACGCAAATTTGGAGTGGCTTAATTCCAGGGATGGCTGGCGTACAAATGTTATTAACTTCTCAATTGGTCTGTTTAAGGAAGTTAAGCCTCGAGCAATTACGCGAGACATTGATTGGGGCATTCCAGTTCCTGTAGAAGGCTGGATTGATAACCCAAATAAGCGCTTGTACGTGTGGTTTGACGCCGTTATTGGCTACTTGTCTGCATCCATTGAGTGGGCGCGTAGGCAGGGCAAGCCAGACGCTTGGCGCGATTGGTGGTGCGATCCTAAGTCTCCTGGCTACTACTTTATGGGCAAAGATAACATTACTTTCCATTCTCAAATTTGGCCTTCAGAGATGCTTGCGTATAACGGCGCTGGCTCTAAAGGTGGCGAGGCTGGCGTTTATGGCCAACTTAACATGCCAGAGCAGGTTGTTGCTTCCGAGTTTATGACCATGGAAGGCAAGAAGTTCAGCTCTTCGCGCGGAATCGTGATTTATGTTAAAGACATTTTGGCGCGCTACCCAGTGGATGCTGTGCGCTACTACATTTCCGTTGCGGGTCCAGAAAATTCTGACGCCGACTTTACTTGGGCAGAGTTCGTTCGTCACAATAACGAAGAGCTTGCAGCAAGTTGGGGCAATCTTGTTAATCGTGTTGCAAATTTGATTAATAAGAATTTTGGAGAGATTCCGCCGTTGGATGAAAATTCAATGACAGATATGGACCGTGCGCTTTTGGATCAAACTTCTAACGCTTTTGAGATTGTTGGCGGTTTGATTGAGCGTCATCATCAAAAGAATGCTCTTAATGAGGCTATGCGCGTTGTGTCGGATATCAACAAGTATATTTCTGCTACGGAGCCTTGGAAGATTAAGGATGACGAGTCTCGTCTTGGAACGGTTTTGCATGTTGCTGCACAAGCTGTTTCGGACGCTAATCATTTGCTTGCTCCATTCTTGCCTCATTCTGCGCAAAAAGTTTGGGAAGCTCTTGGTGGAACGGGAGTGTTCTCGCCGCTTCCAAGAATCGAAGAGGTGAGCGACTTAGATAATCCAGATTTTAAGTACCCGATTATTACTGGCGACTATGAGCTTGGAAAGACTGTTCATCCATGGGAAAGTGAGCCGTTGGTTACTGGTACTCCTGTTGCTAAGCCAACTCCGATTTTTGCCAAGATTCCTAAAGAGGCGATTGATGAGGAGCTTGAGCGTTTTGAGTCTGCTCTTGCTGCTCGTCGTAAAGCTGACGAAGAAAGATTGGCTGCAGCTAAAAAATCGTTGGAATCTGAGTGATTTTAGCGGAAAATTTTAAGGAAGAGTGACGTATATAACAAAAAATTGGCATACTGCCAGGAATACGAAAAAATTTTCAGGAAATTTTTAGTTTATATGCGTGTTTTGCGAGAAAAATGTGGTTATAATGAATATTGCTGATGGTTCTTCCATCAGTGAGGTTCGTTCGCGAACCCCATAACTGAAACCTTCTTCTCTCTTTCTCTCTGCCCCGGTGGGTTTTCTCTTTCCCACCGGGCTTCTTTTATCTTTTATCTTTTTCAAGTGTTCGCCGCTTACTCATGACTTCGATCTGCAAAATGTGTCATTTTTCTCTTTCTGTTGTGCATTTTGTAGTGCGTTTGTACCTAAAATACGGCGTGTCGCCATACAATCGCACTACAGTTTTGCTTGTTTGTGTAGTGCGTTTGTATTAAAAAACGCTGAAATTCGGTACAATCGCACTACATAAAATCGAGAATCTCGGCGATGAAAGCTACGCAATTGTTCAAGCATGCAAGAGGGCTGGGTGATTCTTGGTCGAACAGTATAAGAGCGGCAGCCGATACCAAACAATCCAATGGCTCACGCCTACAAACAAACTTCAACCAAAAATAAAATTAAAGCTAAATCGGAACAACCGCAACAACAAAAAACACGTAAGAGGCGGAGCGTTGTGCGAATCGACGACTTCGAGCTGCATAATGCGCGAGAAGTCACCTCGATTCGCTGAGCCGCTTAAATGTAAAGTCCAGTGGACTTTACATGCGGCGAAGGAGTGAGCGCGGCCAATCCGCGCGAGCGTAGAAACACCCAGCCCTCCTACACACCAAATAGGAATCGCGCAATACCAAGCGAGGCAAGCGCAATAAAATAAAAAACGCAGACTGCATTTGTAATTTGCGAATGCAATCTGCGTTTGTAAATCAGCTTGTGCTAAATCAAGTTTAGCGGCAGCGCTTTGTAAGCGGCACCCACGGATCAAGCATTACAGGCTCCTGATCCAATATTGCTCGCGTTGCTTCATCAAGATACTTCTTGTTAATAATGATTTCTGTAACGTAGCGGTCAAACCACTGCGCGGACCCAACGTAGTATCCATCTTCGCCGTTATCTTTACCCCAGCTGTTTTCAATCTTCCAGCGGTCTGGCTCGCCATCTTTGTTAAGATTTACGCCAGTAAAGGTCATTGCGTGGTTGCCTGGGCAATCCATGTATTCCAAACCCTTAGCTTTGTCGAATGTAAACTCTACATCAAATAGCTCGTCTACGCGCACAACTGCTGGGTCAAAGAAGCCCTCTTGCCTTAGCGAGAATTGCGTGCAATCGCAAGCGAACCAAATTGGGTGTCCGTCTTTTAGCTGATCAACAGCGGCTTTGCGGAACACTTCTAGCGCAACGTTTGCAAACTCCATTTCCTTAGTCTCGGCAACGTTTGTTGTGTACTTGAGTTGGTAGAGCTTGTTGAACGGAGTGCGTTCCATTGGGGAGTTGCACAAGCTTACAAAGTCGTTTACGTCTACTGGCACGTACTTCTTTGCAAACTCGAGTGGCGTAATGCCGTATTCGCAAATGATTGGGCGATCGTCTTTACCGCTCTTTGGCTTTTCGCTGCCTTTATCGTCCTTCTTTTCGCCGCCCTTAGATTCACTATTTTCGCCGCTCTTTTTATCGTCCTTCTTGTCGTCGTCATCTTTAGTGCGCGCAAAGAAGTCAAAACGCTCTGGTGGCTCGCCTAGTGCGATTGCAGTCATGCGGTATACGGTTTCCAAGTCGCGAATCTTCATTTTTCGCAACTCTTCCATAGAAGTGCCATTCTTGTGTGCCTCGCGCAATTCGCATGCAAACTCGCGAAGCTTGCTATTAATGTATTGCACGAATGCTTCGGAATCGGTAGCGTTTTGCGAATCTGGGTATGCGCTCTTTGGCATAAGTCCGTACTTGTTTACCAAGTTAACGAACATTTGCCACCATCCGCCGTCGTCAATCGGACCGTAGTTAATGCTCTCAAAAATTCGGCTATCTAATGTCTCATCTAAAGTCGCCAAAACGTTTTCCAAGTATGCGTTTGCTTTTTCAATCTTGTCCCAGAAGAACAAGTAGCTTTCGGAAAACTCAAAGTCTTCTAGATTCCACTTATGCATAAGCTCGTAGCGCAAAGTGTTAAGCGATGCAAACATCCAGCAACGTCCAGAATGCTGTTGGTTTGTTATTGTTCCTTGCTTTAGTTCTATAGAAAATTCGCGTGGAAGTGCTCGCTGACCCTGGTAGCTTGTTGCTGCTTTAAGAACGCCGCTCGATACCGAAGCGTTTGCTGCTACTCGATTTGCTCGCTGTTCGTTAAAATGCTTAGAATATTCGCGCACGTCGTTTAGCGTAACGGCTTTTACGTTTTCAGACATATATCTCCTTTATCTTGTTAAAAACAGTGAATAAGCGTTATTGTAGCTTGCTCAATGCACGAGTCGCGTTTTGCGCGGCTCAAATTGTTCGCGAGTGTTCGTGAGTTTTCGTGTTTCGTTTATGTAAAATATGTATTTTTATGCGTTTGCGGCGATTTGCGAAACTAATTTTCGTAAATTTTAAGTAATTTCGTTAAATATTTTGATATTTTGCCAATTTTATGTATTAATTTTGACTAAGATTACTATTTATTACGTGTTATTACATGTTTATTTTAGGTAATGTACATAGGTTAGCTAAAAATATACTAATTACACGTCCAAATTATTAGGGCTTGCTTAAGTGTGCCTTAAACGCTTATGATTTGCCTTTTTAATTAGTGATTAAATGATGGCAGTGTGCAAGCGTAAGTTTGCAGTTACCAGATGGAGGTAACAATGTTTAGACGTAGAAAAGAGTCACAATGATACGATACATCGTTAAACGATGCCTGAATTATGTTGTGATGCTGTTTGTATCCGTATCCATGACGTATTTCTTGGCAAGTGCATTTATGGATCCGAGATCGAACTATATGTCTAGGCATCCGCATCCGCCGATTCCTTCGATTAACCGTTCTTTGGATTTGGCAAATATTAACGACCAAACTCCAGTTATTACAAGGTATTTGCGTTGGATTACTGGCGTTCTTACTCGTTGGGATTGGGGATTAAGCCCAGAGCAAGCGCCTGTTGGTCCTGCGATTGCTGCGCGAATCGGCGCATCGGTGCAGCTGGTTACTTGCGCAACTGTTCTTGGCATTGTTTTAGGCGTTAGCGTTGGTGTTTATACTGCTATTCGCCAATATAAGTGGCAAGACAGGGTTCTTAACTCTATTGCTACGTTCTTGCTTGTTGTTCCAGCCGCCGTGTTTGGATTACTTATTGTTTTAGCTGCGATTAGCATTAACAACGCTGCTGGTTCTCGTTTGTTCTTTGTTACTGGATTACATTCCTACCAAGGTTCTAATCCTATTGCTTTTATTCTTGACTTCTTGCAGCATTTGATTTTGCCAACAATTGTTATGACCGTTCCTGGCATGGTTGGCTACCATCTTACGCAACGCACCTATTTGCTCGATACTATGAATGCTGATTATGTTCGTACTGCTCGCGCTAAGGGTTTGCCTCTAAATGTGGCTATTCGTCGTCACGCTTTGCGTACTTCTTTGATTCCTACTGCCGTAGACGTTGCCTTCTCTATTGCAGGCGTGTTTACGGGCGCTGTGATTACCGAAACCGTGTTTGCAATTAACGGTTTGGGTAGCTACTTCGTACAAACTATTTCTAATAACGACATTAATGGTTCTGTTGCTATTGCTGCGTTCGGAGCCGTGTGTACTTTGGCCGGAGCCTTGTTGGCAGATATCTTCTCCGCTTGGCTTGATCCTCGTATTCGTTTGAGCTAATTGCGCAATAGTGTAGGTGTATTGATATGAGTAAAAAAGATGTATCTTCAAAGGCTCAAGAGTCTGCTGCTGATAAGAAGGCAACTGCTAATTCTTGGGGTAATTTTAAGCGCACAGGCAAAATAACGCTTTATACGCGCCGCTTCTTTAGGCGTCCATCCGCTGTTGTTGGCTTAGTTTTACTTGTTCTCTTGATTCTTCTTGCTTTGTTTGGATCTAAGATTAGCAAGTGGGGCTACGACGAGCCTGATTTTACAGCTCTTGCAACTCCTCCTAGTGCTGAACATTGGCTTGGCACAACGCCTGGCGGATCAGACATGTACGCAATGGTCGTTCGCGGACTTGGTCGCTCGCTTTCTATTGGTATTGTAAGCTCCATTTCTATTACGATTATTGCCGCTTTGGTTGGTACTGCTATTTCTTACTTTGAAGGTTGGTTTGAGCAGGTTGGCATGTGGCTTCTAGACATGCTTTTAATTGTTCCATCCTTCTTGCTTATTGCTTTGATTGTTAGCTCTGCTACTGGCGGCAACGATTGGTTGTGGCTTGCGTTTGGCATGACTTCCTTTGGTTGGATTGGTTACGCTCGTACGCTTAGAACTTTGACTTTGAGCTTGCGCGAACGCGAATATGTGCGTGCTGCTAAGTTTGAAGGCGTTTCTTCGTTCCGCATTATTGTTCGCCACCTTGTTCCAAATCTTGGTTCCGTTTTGATTATTAACACGGTTCTTGGTGTTATCGGCGCAATTAACGGCGAAACAGCATTGAGCTTCTTGGGTCTTGGTATTAAGGCTCCAGATACTTCTTTGGGCACTCTTCTTAACGTTGGTCAAAGTAGCGTTATGACGTCTCCTTGGGTTCTTTTGGTTCCTTCTGCGGTTTTGGTTGTTTTGACTTTCTCCGTTCAGCTTATTGGAGATGGCTTGCGCGATGCGATTGATCCATATTCTAGGTCTGTTGGTAAGGCCGAGTAAGGCTTGTTGGAGGTGTAAACATGACTGATATGGGTAATAACGCAAATAAGGAAGACTTTGCAATGGAAAATCAGAACAACGAACCACTTCTTTCTGTACGCAACTTGCAAATTAGCTTTGCTTCGGAAGCTGGTACAGTTCACGCTGTTCGCAATATGAACTTTGATTTGTACCGCGGCAAAACCATTGGTATTGTTGGCGAATCTGGATCTGGTAAGTCTGTTACTTCTTTGGCTGTTATGGGCTTGCTAGATAAGAATGCTTCTGTTAAGGGTTCTGTTGTTTATAAGGGCGAAGAGCTTTTAACAAAGTCTGATGCAGAGATGAGTAAGATTCGCGGTAAGAACATTGCAATGGTGTTCCAGGATCCTCTTTCTGCTTTAACTCCAGTGTTCTCTATTGGAGATCAGCTTAAGGAAGCTTTGGTTATTCATAATCCAAATATGACCGAAGATCAGATTCGTGATCGCTCTATTGAGCTTCTTAACTTGGTTGGTATTACTAAGCCAGCTGAGCGCTTAAAGGCGTTCCCTCATGAGTTTTCTGGTGGCATGCGTCAGCGCGTTATGATTGCAATGGCAATCGCGAATAACCCAGATATTATTATTGCTGATGAGCCTACTACCGCTTTGGATGTTACGATTCAGGCTCAGGTTTTGGATGTTTTGAAGAAGGCTCAGAAAGAAACTGGCGCCGCAATGATCTTCATTACTCACGATTTGGGCGTTATTGCTGGCGTTGCAGACGAAGTTATTGTTATGTATGCGGGTCATTTGGTTGAGCATAATAGCGTTGAGGAGATTTTTGCTCACCCAACTCAGCCATACACAATCGGTTTGCTTGGCGCTGTTCCGCGCGTTGATCAAAAGCGTACTCGCCGCTTAACTCCAATCTCTAAGCCAACAATGGATATGTTGATTGCAGAAGAAAAGAGTGGAGATACCAGCGATATGATGGGCCTTGAGGCAGAAAGCGAAACTGTTCGCGCGCTGCTTCATGCGGAGACCGAAAAAACGATTAAGCCAATGTTTGAAGGCATTCCTCGCGAGGATCGCAAGGTTGTTTTGGATGTTAAGGGCTTAGTTAAAACATTCCCAATTACAGGTGGCGGTTTCTTGCGACGCAAGGTTGGCGAGGTTCGCGCTGTTGATGGCATTGACCTAGAGATTCGCGAAGGCGAAACTGTAGCTCTTGTTGGAGAATCTGGTTCTGGTAAGTCAACTACTTTGATGGAAATCATGAGCTTAAAGAAGCCAGAAGCTGGCTCTATTACCGTCTTTGGCACCGAGCTTAACGATAAGTTGACTAACGAGCAGCGTCGCGAGCTTCGTTCTAAGATTCAGTACGTGTTCCAAGACCCTATGAGCTCTCTTGATCCTCGTATGCTTGTTTACGATATTTTGGCAGAGCCTCTTCATGTTCAAAAGAAGTCGAAGGAAGAGATTCGTCAGCGCATTGCGGAGCTTATGCAGCTTGTTGAGCTGAATCCAGACCAGGTTGATCGCTTCCCAACGCAGTTCTCTGGTGGTCAGCGTCAGCGTATTGCTATTGCTCGCGCTTTGGCTGTAAATCCTAAGCTGCTTCTTCTTGATGAGCCTGTTTCGGCTTTGGATGTTTCTATTCAGGCTGGAATTATCAACTTGCTTGAAGATTTGCAAGATAAGCTGGGCGTTGCTTACTTGTTTGTTGCTCACAACATGGCGGTTGTTCGTCATATTTCTAGCCGAATTGCTGTTATGTACCACGGACGCATTGTTGAATCTGGCGAGACGGACGAGGTGTTCGATAATCCTAAGCACCCGTACACTAAGGCTTTGATTAGCGCTGTGCCAATTCCAGATCCTGTTATTGAGAAGAATCGTAAGCGTATTATTCTTAACGAAGAAGATTCGTTTGATGACGTTGCAAGCGTCTGATTCTAATCTTTTGTGAATACGCCTAAACTTTTGTTTAGGGCAAGTTTGATCGCGTGTGTTATGCAAGACACACGCGATTTTTTGTTACAAGCACATAAATTCTGAAAAAAGTAATATATTTTGTTTTTTAATCAAAATAAACTAAAAAATTTTCTGTTTTGCGGTTTTCTGTGTTTAATTTTCTTTTTTCTGCATTAAATCTTAAGTAACAAAAGTTTAAATTCAGCATTTGTTAAAAAAGTCGTAACACAAAATGTCAAAAGATTAGATATACTCTACACACATACCAGAAAGTGGACATCATTTCTGGGGAATGAGAGGAATCATGAAAAAAACTAATGCAGGTAAATTAACTGTATTCGCCGCAGCTGCACTTTCTGTTGCAATGCTGCTCGGCGCTTGCGGTGGCACAACTGCCACTACGGCAAGCAAAGCTAAGGGCGGTATGACCGAAGAGCCAGCCGCAGGTGTAGATACTTCCTACACTGGCGCTCTTCCAATGCCTAAGGTTGACAAGCGTTACGACAATCCACAGCCTCGTGACAATGTTAAGGATGGCGGTACTTACACGTTCTCGCTTTCCGACATGGGTCCAAACTGGAACTATGCTTCTAACGACGGTAACACCGCGTATATGAGCACTTTGTGGGGCTTCTACCAGCCATCGCTTCCTTATTACGATACCGTTAAGGGCGAGAAGGTTAAGTACAACCCTGATTACATTACTTCTGTTAAGAAGGTTAGCGACAAGCCACTCGTAGTTCAGTACGATTTGAACCCAAAGGCTAAGTGGAACGATGGTACAGACATCGATTACACTGCTTTCAAGGCTACTTGGGAAGTTATGAATGGCAAGAACGAAGCCTACTCTGTACCATCTCACGAGGGCTATGACTGCATTGAGTCCGTTGAGCAGGGCGCAAATCCTAAGCAAGTAATCGTTAAGTACAATAAGCCATGCGCAACTTGGGAATTGCTGTTCGCTCCATTGGTTCATCCAAAGGCAACCGATCCAGCGGTATTCAACCAGGGTTGGGTAAATAATCCTCACAACGAGTGGGGTGCAGGTCCATTCGAGATTCAGTCCGCAACCGAAGATCAGGTTGTTTTCGTGCGCAATCCAAAGTGGTGGGGCAAGAAGGCAAAGCTTGACAAGGTTGTTGTAAAGCGTATGGAAGATACCGCTGCAATGAACGCCTTCCAGAACGGCGAAATCGATTCCGTGGATTCCATCTCCACCAAGGATAAGGTTAAGGCTGCTCGTAGCGTTAAGGGCGCTCAGCTCCGTTACGGCTACAGCACCAAGATTCGTGTTATTAACTTAAATGCAAAGGCTGGCGCATTCAAAGACAAGGCCGTGCGTAAGGCCGTTGCTCAGGCATTCGACGTTGCCACCTACAACAAGATTCAGTTCCAGGGTATGAGCTGGAAGAGCGAGCAGCCAGGTTCGGAGCTTCTCTCCATGTTCCAGGCTGGCTACAAGAACAACCTCCCAGCTGATGGTAAGTTCAACGTAGAAAACGCTAAGAAGACTCTTGAGGCCGCTGGCTACAAGATGGGCAAAGACGGTTACTACGCTAAGAATGGTAAGACCGTTCAGTTCACATTCACCTTCTTCGGCGATGACTCTACTCAGGCAGCTCTTGCTAACGCATTCCAGGCCATGATGAAGAAGGCTGGCATGAAGTGCAAGACTGTAAACAAGCCTGCTTCTAAGTTCTCTAAGACTGTTGCTTCCTTCGACTTCCAGGTGCTTCCAATGGCTTGGGTTTCCCAATCCCCATTGAGCTTCGTGGGATCCGCTTCCCAGGTCTACGGTTCTAAGAGCGATTCCAACTTTACTGGCACTGGCAACAAGAAGATTGATGCCCTGCTCGCCAAGGTTGGTAAGACTTACGATTACAAGGAACAGACTGCATTGGCCAACAAGGCTGAGTCCATGGCTTTCGCCGAGTATGGTACGCTTCCAGTTTCTGCTCCTCCAACCTATCAGGCATACAAGAAGGGCTTCGCTAACGGCGGTCCTGCTGGATATGCTAACGTTTTTGTTGAAAACATTGGTTGGCAGAAGTGAGTAAATTTGTAGCGATAACTCGCGCAAGTTTACTAAGCTGATTGCTTAACTTATAGCATGTGGCGTGTGGTCTTTGGCTGCACGCCACATGCTTTTGCTGTAATCGCGTGCGTAGTTACGCAGAAAATAATCGCGTAAAAAATAGTCGCGCAAAAAATAGTCGCGCAAAAATAAACTCAGAAAAATAGTATAAACTTAATAAAACTTAATAAAAAATAAATCGCGAAGCCAAAAATAAGGGAGAATCTAGCGCATGTATGTAAATCCAAATAAACGCAAAGACGCAAGCAATGTGCGCTGGGTTTTGCAATATTGTAAGCCAGATATGTGGAGAGTAGGCGTATCGCTAGTTCTTTTTACTATAAACGACACAATGGCAATGACAATGCCGCTGCTTTCGGGCTTTATTGTAGACAAAGTCATTATTGGAAAACAGCATGATTTGCTTGCTTTTGTGTGCGTGCTAATGGTTGCAATGATGATTGTTCGCGTTGGATCAAGGTATATCTACCAGCTTCAAATGGAAAGATTCGGCCAAAACGCCGTGTATCGCCTTGTAAGCGACGAGTACGAGAAGCTGCATTCGCTTGATTTTACGTACTTTAATCACACGCGCACAGGCGACATTATGAGCCGCATGACTTCGGATACGGACGCGATTCGCCACATTTTAAGCTGGGTGTCTTATATGGCGCTGGATTGCCTAGTGATGTTTGTGTTTGCGCTAATTATAATGTTTTCAATCCAATGGCAGCTAGCTCTAGCGCTTATGGCAATTACACCATTTTTATTCTGGCTTGCAAAGCTTATGGGCAAGAACGCTAGGCCGAAGTTCCTTGCGATTCGCGAATCGTTTGCGCGCATGAATTCAATGGTGGAAGAAAACATTGAAGGTAATCGCGTTGTAAAAGCTTTTGTTCGCGAACCTTTTGAAACAAAGAAATTCGATAAATGCAACGAAGACTACTTTAACCGCAATATTACGCTTGCAAAAAACACGCAAAAATACATGCCATGGCTTGACGGCATGGGCTTTGCGCTAGAGCTTGTAACAGTAGGATTTGGCGGATGGCTTGTGCTTAACGGAAGCATGACTTTGGGCGCATTTGTAACGTTTAACAGCTTCCTTTGGATGCTCCACATGCCAGTAAGAATGGTTGGGTGGCTTATTAACGATTGGCAGCGATTCAACGCAGGATGCGTAAATATTCGTAAGCTTCTTACGCAAGAATCGCATATTGATTTGCCATCTGCCTCCGAGAAAAACGTTAAGGTAAAGGGCCATGTAACTTTTGAACACGTTGATTTTGCGTTCCCAGATGATCTTGATTCCCCAGTTTTAAGCGATATTGATTTAGATGTTCCAGCAGGAACAAAGCTTGGAATCTTAGGGGAAACGGGGTCTGGAAAGTCAACGCTTGTAAGTCTTATAGCGCGTTTTTATGACACTACGCGCGGCCGCGTTTTGATTGACGGAAAAGACGTGCGCGAATGGCCTCTAGAAACTGTTAGGAATCAAGTTAGCATAGTCGCGCAAGAAACATTCCTGTTTTCCGATACGATTGCAGGAAATATTAGCTTTGGATTGCCTCAAAACGAGGAAAATTGCAAAGAATTAGATAACACGATTAGGCGTATGGCAAGAATCGCAGATGCAGACGATTTTATTATGAGCATGCCAGAAGGCTACGAAACTGTTGTAGGCGAGCGAGGAGTCGGCCTTTCGGGCGGTCAAAAGCAGCGTTTAAGTCTTGCTCGCGCGCTAGCAAACAATCCTGCAATCTTGATTATGGACGATACAACTTCTGCAGTAGACATGGAAACTGAGGAGCATATTCAAAAAGAGCTAAAAAGGTTAGACGGCTTGCGCACAGTAATCACAATTGCGCATAGAATCTCGTCTGTTAAAGATGCAGACATGATTGTTGTGCTAGATCACGGCAAAATCGTAGAGCGCGGAACACATGAGCAGCTTGTTGCGTCGCATGGAAGATATTGGGAAATCTACAAAAAGCAGCTTGGTATGCAAACGGGCAAAGCTTTGGGATTTGAAGATTCACACGAGGCTAAGGGGGAGTAGAATGGCGCAGCGCAACACTTATAGAGAAGACGAAAGCCAAGAAGAGCACGTAAATTTGCACGAGCTTATGCGCGTTCGCAAATACATAAAGCCGTACGCATGGCAATTAGTCAAAATAGTTTTAGTTGTTATTAGCGGAAGCTGTATTATGACAGCAACGCCAATGATTACAAAAACACTTATAGACGTAGTTTTGCCTAATAAAAACGTTTCTTATTTGTACGTGCTTATTGCATTGTTTGGCGTGCTTATTGTGCTGTATGAGCTTGGGTTAGCCTACAGAACGCTTGCAATTACGCGACTCGGCCAAATGATAATTAAAGATATGCGGCGCGATATTTTTACGCATGTGCAATCGTTGTCGTTTGACTACTTTGATTCGCGTCCGCACGGCAAGATTTTGATTCGCATAGTAAACTACATAAACACGCTTTCCGACACGCTTTCTTCTGGTTTAATCAACGTGTTTTCCGATGTTTTTGTGCTAATCATTACACTAATCGCAATGTTTGCTATGGATTGGCGAATGGCGTTGTGGAGTCTTGTATTATTCCCAGTTTTTATAATCTGGACTCGCACTTTGCAAATTTTGCAACGAAAAGCGTCTAAAAAACTATCAAATAAGCAAAGCAATCTTAACGCATATTTGCACGAATCAATCGCAGGCGTAAAAACCACTCAGACTTTTGCGCGAGAATCGGAGCAATACGCTACATTCCAAGAGCAGCAGTCGGGAGTTAGAAAAGCGTGGATGCAAAACGTTAGAGTGCAAATGCTGCTTTGGCCTGGAGCTTCGATTATTGAAAGTGCAGCAATTTCGCTGCTCTACTATGTTGGCATAACAAACGCGAGCAGTATGAACATAAGCACTGGTACGCTTATAGCATTTGTGTGGTATTCGAGCACTTTCTGGGAGCCAGTTGTAAACATTGGTAACTTCTACACGCAACTTATAACATGCTCAGTGTATTTGGAGCGTATTTTTGAGACTTTAAGTATTAAGCCAAATATTGTAGATAAGCCAGATGCAAAAGAATTGCCGAAAATTAAAGGCAAGGTTGATGTAAACGATGTTGTTTTTCGCTACGAAGAGGGCGGAAAGCCGATTTTGAATTTAGTTGACTTGCATGTTGAGCCTGGAACTACGGTTGCTCTTGTTGGCCCTACTGGAGCGGGCAAAACAACGCTTGTAAGCCTGCTTTCTAGATTCTACGACGTTTCCGAAGGCTCAATCACAATTGACGGCTACGATGTGCGTTCAATAACGTTAGCATCTTTGCGAAAGCAAATGGGCGTTATGCTTCAAGACAGCTTTATATTTAGCGGAACTGTTAAAGAAAACATTCGATACGGTAAGCTTGACGCAACGGACGAAGAGATTGAGGCTGCAGCTCGAGTAGTTCACGCGCACGAGTTTATTGAAGAATTGCCTAATGGCTACAATACTAAGATTGAAGAGCGAGGAGCTACTCTTTCTGCAGGCCAAAGGCAGCTTATATCGTTTGCGCGCGTGCTTTTAGCAGACCCGCGAATTTTGATCCTAGACGAAGCAACAAGCAATATAGATACGCGTACAGAAGAAGCTTTGCAAGCAGGATTAGCTCAATTGCTTAAAAATCGCACTTCTTTTGTGATTGCACACAGGCTTTCTACAATCGAGAATGCGGATTTGATTTGCGTGATTGACCATGGGCAAATCGTGGAGCGCGGAAGCCATGAGCAACTTATGGCGCAAAAAGGTGCGTATTACAGACTTGTGGAATCGCAATACGCTGCGATTAGTGCGGCGATTGCGTAAGCGCAAAGTGGTGTTTAAGAGGCGAAATAGTCGCGTTTTAAGTCGCGTTTTATGTGTTGTATTAATCCGCGTTTTAAGTCACGTTTTAATCCGCGTTTTAAGTCACGTTAAATCTGCGACTACACTTGTAAATCATGAGTAAGCATCATCGTGAGCACAATTGGGCGCCTTCTTTAACAGAGCAGTCTGAAATATGGCAGAATCTAATTAAAGAAGGCGTAACAATCGCAGACGACCACACGCATATGCTAAGCGTAGTGGATTTTGCAAAAAATCTTAATCAAGAATTATCGCAAAAAGGTCGAGATTTAATAGCTGAGCCTAGCGCAAACGACTTAGTAAATAGTGCAAAAGCATCAGGCGTTTCTAAAATGATCGAAGTTGGATGTGAATACCCAGATTGGCAGCCAACAATAGACTTTGCGGCAGATCACGCGGATTGCGTACGTGCTGCAATAGCGATTCACCCAAACGAAGCGCCTTTACACGGCCATAGGGGAGCAGAAGGGCCAGACGGCTTGCCAGTAGTTTATAAGCCGTATCACGATATTCCATTTGACGAAGCGATGCAACACTTGCGCTCGCTGGTTGTAGATAACTCAAAAGAAGTAGTTGCGATTGGCGAAACGGGATTAGACTATTTTCGCACAGGCGAGAGCGCAAGAATTTACCAACGCGACTCATTCCGCGCGCATATAGCGCTTGCAAAAGAGCTTAATTTGCCGCTTCAAATTCACGATAGAGATGCGCATAGTGACGTTGTAGAAATTTTGCTAAAAGACGGAGCGCCAGAGCGCACAGTTTTCCACAGCTATTCTGGCGGAAAAGACTTAGCTCAAGTTCTAAAAGAAAACGGATGGTATGCAAGCTTTTCTGGAACGATTAGTTATAAGGGGAACGAGGATTTGCAAGAATCTGCGCGAATCATTGGAAAAGACCACATAACTGTTGAAACGGATGCTCCGTACCTTACTCCAATGCCTTACCGCGGACGGCCGAACGCACCTTATATGGTGCCTTACACTCTTGAATCGTTAGCAACCGCGCTTGATTGTTCTTTGATGGAGGTAGCAAAGTCAACCTTAAAAACAACGCATGAAGTTTATGGTTTTTAAAATTTAGGCGTTAATCACGCTTAAATTAGCCCTTATTTTTCAAGGATTCTGCGGCAATTTTGCGCTATATATCTGTTGTTGTATACAATATTTAGGTACAAATAAATAAAACTGTAAGTGGTAAGACCGTATGCGACTTCTTATTATGGCAGATTATTGCCAAGAAGAGGTTTTACTTTTTGGAGGAAAAATCAAGCATGACTAAGTCACGCGTTTCAGCGTTATCTGGTGATAACGCTAAAGATCTTCGTAACGTGGCGAAGGAGTCTGAGAAGGCCGCTAATAAGGGCGTAACAAACCCTAAAGAGGCGATTCTAAAGGCCGCTTCTTTTACAAAAGCGCCAAAGGTTTCTCAGAAAACCACCACTCGCGAAGAGCGAGAGGCGTTGGCGTATCAGCAAGCAAAAGAGGTTAAAGAGGCCGAAAAGCTTGCGGATAGTGCTGTTAGAGGCCCGCTTGGAAGATTGTGGGCAAAGATACAAACCAGCTCCGATAAATTCACTTTGGGCATGTCAATTGTGGCATTGGGCGTTGTTTATGGAGATATTGGAACGTCTCCTTTGTACACTGCTCAAACATTCTTGGCAGGTCAAGGCGGATTGCAAAACATTAGTCGCGAAGCGGTTTATGGCATGCTTTCCCTTGTGTTTTGGTCAATTACGCTAATCACAACAGTAAAATACGTGTTTGTTGCAATGCGAACAGACAACAAGGGCGAAGGCGGAATTTTTGCACTCTACTCGCTTATTAGGCGAAAAGGCGCATGGCTTGCGATTCCAGCAATGATTGGTGGTGCGGCGTTCCTTGCGGATTCTGTTCTAACTCCAGCAGTTTCAATATCTTCTGCAGTAGAAGGCTTGCGCACAATATCTGCATTTAGGCCTATCTTCTTAGAAAACGACAATCTTTCTTTAATGATCACGGTAATTATTATTGTGATTCTGTTTTCTGTTCAACAGCGCGGAACCGAAAGAATTGGAAAAGTTTTCGGCATAGTCGTTATGATTTGGTTCGGATTCCTAGCGCTTGTTGGAATCATGAATATTGGCGAAAATCTGGCGATTTTTGAGGCTTTGAACCCGATTTATGGCCTAAAGTTCTTGTTTAGTTCGCACAATATGCAAGGAATGGCCTTAATGGGCATTATATTCCTTTCTACAACTGGTGCAGAAGCGCTGTATTCTGATATGGGTCACGTTGGTCGTGGAAACGTTTATGTTACTTGGCCGTTTATTAAAGTGGCGCTTATTCTAAACTACTTTGGTCAAGGCAGCTGGATGCTTCAGCATCAAAACAACAAAGCATTGTGGTCTATAGAAGGCTTAAACCCGTTCTTCCAGATGCTAAGCCCGAATTTACGTTACGTTGCCGTTGTGCTTTCTGTAACAGCTGGCATTATTGCGTCCCAGGCTTTGATTACTGGTGCTTTTACTATGGTTTCGGAAGCTACCAGCCTTAACTGGATGCCTCATCTTCAAGTGCGATACCCTGCGCGAACTCGCGGTCAGCTTTATATTCCTGTTGTTAATTTTGTGCTCTGTCTTGCAACTCTTACAGTTTTGGCTGTGTTTAAGGATTCTGAGCATATATCTGGAGCGTACGGTCTTGCGCTTACGCTTACCATGATTGCAACAACAATACTTCTTACGGTTCACATGTGGTATCAAAATAAGAAGCTTGGCGCTTTAGTATTTGCTGTAGTCTTCCTGATTATTGAGATTTTGTTCTTTATAGCATCTATGGCAAAGTTTATGCACGGCGGCTGGTTTACCATGCTTCTTGGCGCTTCGATTTTGATTATTATGCTCACCTGGAAAGATGGCACTAAGATTGAGCGCTCGCAGCGATTGCACATGAAGCCTAAGGACTTTTTGCCTGTTCTAGATAAGTTGCACAGTGATTTTAGAATCCCTTATTTTGCAGACAATATTGTGTATTTGACTTCCGATAAGGAGATGAAGCGTCTAGATACTGGTATTTTCTTCTCGATTTTTGCGGATCATCCTAAGCGCGCTCGTGCGTGGTGGGCTGTTTCTGTAGAAACTGATGACGCTCCGTTTACTCGCGAATATTGCGTGGAGAATTTTGGCACGGATTATTTGTTCCGCGTTAAAATCAAGCTTGGATTTAAGGTTTCTCCTTCGATTCCTGCATATTTGCATCAAATTATGCACGATTTATCGCATACGGGCGAGCTGCCACAACAGCAGTCTGTGTACCCTAAGGTAGATGCGGATCCAGATATTGGCCCAATTCGTTACGTGCTTTTGCACAAGGCATTAATGCCTGAATCGAATATTTCTTTGCGTGGCGCATTGTCTCTAAAAATGAAGTATGCGATTCGTCATATTGCGGGAACGCCAGTTAAGTGGTTTGGCTTAGCTCCGTATAATCCTGTTGTAGAAGTTCAGCCGTTGTTTGTTTCTACTCGTAGACCTCCTCGATTAAAGCGAGAAGAGGTTGCTTCATCTAGAGCTGTTCAGTCTTTGCAAGGCAATGATGTTGCAGCGCAAGCTTCGGTTGATGCCGAGCAAACTGCGATTATGAACGCTAGAGATATTGCTGCAGCGAATGTTTCTGGAGAAGTCAAGTCTGAAAATAAGTCTGTAAGCAAGTCTGAAAATAAGTCTGAAAATAAGTCCGAAAATAAGGAGACTAAAATATCTAACACTGGCAAAATCGCTAGAATAGATACTGGTCAGATTAAAGCAGTTAAAAAATAACTAAAATCCATATTATTGCTTTACTGCAAATCGGCCGTTTGTGTTGGCTTGCGCATGTGCTTATGTTTACCTGTGCGCTTGCTTTCAATAACGGCCGTTTTGTGATTTAGGGTTTAAGGAGCGCGATTATTATGCTTGCAAATATTCCTGATTTTAATAGGATAGAAAAGTTGCATCGCGCTACTGCGCCAAGTGAAGCTGCGTACAATTTGATTCATTGTCATTGTGTTGTTATTGCTACGATTTCTTGGATGATTGCTAGACACCAAAATCAGCTGTTGGCTTTTAAGCAGCTTAATTTGAATAATGATTTTGCGGATTTTGCTGATTTTGATGATTTTGAGAATCTTGCGGATTTTGATAATCTTGCGGATTTTGCGGATAAGTCGCAAGCAGATGTTGAGCAAATTATGCTTCGCCAAATGTCTAAAATCAATGAAGATCTAAAAAACAGGTGTGATTTAGCAAAGTCGTGTCTTAAAAAGTTAATTGACACAAATCCACTAGAGCTTCCTAAAGTTAGTGGAGGAATCGCGCCGAAAGATTATGTAGACGAATATGCGGCTTTTGCTGGCGGATTGTTGCACGATATTGGAACGTATTTTGTTTTAGCTAAAGATGGTTCAAAAGCTGCGGATGGCAAGTTGGAGTTTGACGGACCGAATTATATTTTGCACGGCTTGCGCGGCTACAACTATTTGATTGATAATGGTTTTAGTGAAGATATTGCGCAATTTGCGCGTAACCATACGGGCGTTGGGCTAACTCGCGAGCAAGTTGTTGCGCAAAATTTGCCGCTTCCATCTGGCGATTATGTTCCGCGTACGGTTGAGCAAGAAATTGTGATGGTTGCAGATAAATACAACAGTAAGTCGATTCCGCCGCGATTTTTAACTGTAGATACGTATAGGCGTAAGGCTGCGCGCTTTGGCGAAGAGAACGCAAAGCGATGGATGTGCTTGGTTAATAAGTATGGCAGAGTGAGCGTTTGCAAGCTTGCAGATTTCTTTGGTCTTAAGGTTGATTAGGCAAAGTTGATTAGGTAAGATTGATTAAGCTTTGCTTTTATGGCTATAAAGCCGCTAATCCAAGTGCAGTGTTTACTTCGGCTACAATATCGTGCATAGCAGCGCTTGCTGCAGCTGCGTCACCTTCCATAATTGCCTGTGTTACCTTTTTATGGTTTAATATCGCTTCTTTGTTTGGTTTTTGTGGATAAAGATTAAGTTCAACTCTGCCTCGTAATACGCTTTCGACTATTGAACTAAGTTTTGCAAAAATCGGGTTACCGCTATTTGCAAGCAAAAGAGTATGGAACTGGATATCTAATTCATGAAAATCTGCCAGTCTATTTTCTTCTACCGCTTTTACCATATCGTGACCAATTACGCCCAATTTATAGCGTATTTCTACATCTCCGCGTAATGCACATCCAGCTGCTGCGGCAGGTTCTACAACAAGACGAAGTTCTGTTAATGCTCGTAGTTCATTTTCTCTGTATGGTGAATGTAGTTTCCATGTGATTACTCGTGTATTTAAATCGTCCCAATTTTCTGGGCTACAAGCTATTACGCCTGTTCCGCGTTGAAATTGTACACACCCCAAAGATGCTAATAGTCTTGTTGCTTCTCGAGCTACTGTTCTAGATATTCCATATTGTTTTTGAATATCTTCTAGTTTTCGATTAGTTTTTGGTTCCCATTTGTTATTTACTATTTCGTCTGCGAGAGCATCCGCTATAGATAGATGTAAAGGAGCGTTTTTGGTCACTAAGTCACTGGAAATTTGACTTTGTGTGGTATTAGACACCATATTTGCCTCGCAGTTTTATATATATCTATGTTTTCATCCTAGCAAATAGAAAATGAAAATATAGTTATACTCAAAAAATAACACATTAAAGACTCTTAATTCTTTGACAAAGAGTCTTTGTGTGGTATTCTTATAGTGTTGTCAATAACAAAGGAGCTATTATGGCGATTCACATTGTAGTGATGGGCGTTGCTGGTTGCGGCAAGTCTACTGTTTCTGAGGCAATTCGTGATCAACTTGGTTACACTCTGGCAGAAGGTGATGATTTTCATCCAAAAGCTAATATAGATAAAATGTCCGCAGGAATTGCGCTAACAGATGAAGATCGTTGGCCTTGGTTGGATCTTATTAACAAATGGATGGTTGCGCGTGAAAGTCTTGGAGAAAACACAGTTGTTTCAAGCTCTGCATTAAAACGGTCATATCGCGAAGTTCTTTCTAAAAATCTAAACGTGTACTTCTTGCATTTAAACGGAAGCCATGAGTTAATAGCGCAGAGGCTAAAAGATCGTAAAGGACACTTTATGCCACCATCTTTATTGCCAAGTCAGTTCGCAATTTTGGAGCCTCTAGGTAAAGAAGAAAACGGAACCGTTATATCGATTGAAGGTTCTGTTGAAGATATGGTTCATAGAGCTATCAAAGCAGTGAAAACATATGAACAATCGCAGCTGCAAAAACAATTGTAAATGTAAAAATAGTCGCAATTGTAAAGCATAACAATTGTAAAGCAGCACAAAAATATACATTCAAAAATTACTAACGCAAATAACAAAGTTGTTAGCGCATTGATCGTAAACAAAAGATCACAAGGAATTATAAATAAAGCATCACAATAATTAAAACAATTCACAAAATCATGGAGGATTTATGAGTGGGTTAATTCTTGCGGCAATATTAGGTATAGCGCTTATTGTCGTACTTATTGCAGTGGTAAAAGTACATCCTTTCCTATCGTTAATGATTGGTTCGATTGCAACTGCAATCATTGCAGGAGTTCCATATGATAAAAGTCTTACAAGCTTTACTAATGGGGTTGGTTCCACAGCATCAGGAGTTGGATTACTCATTGCTTTAGGCGGAATTATTGGAATTCTTCTTACGCGTTCTGGTGGAGCAGACGTGATTTGTGACACCATACTGAAGAAAGCTCCAGAACATAAGCTTCCATGGGCCATGGCTCTGAGCGCATTTATTGTTGGAATTCCACTGTTCTTTGAAGTTGGTGTAGTGATACTTATACCAATTATTCTTCTTGTTGCGCGTCGTACAAAAATGCCAGTAATTGCTCTCGGCATACCAGCGCTCGCAGGCTTATCGGCTTTGCATGCTTTTGTACCGCCACATCCTGGACCACTTGTTGCTATTGATGCTTTGCATGCAAACATTGGATTGACTTTGGCTTTTGGTTTGATTATCGCCATACCAACTGTAGCAATCGCAGGACCTCTAATGGTTCATTGGATGGTAAAAATGGTTCCTATTCAAACTAAGCAAGAAGAAGACAATAAGAAGGAAGATAAGCCACAAAATCGTCCTACATTCGCGGAAGCGTCTAGCGTAATTTTACTTCCAGTAATTCTTATGCTTGCAGCCAGTGTTGTTGATATTACGGGGCAATCAAAATCTACATTTGGTAGTGTAATCGCATGGATTGGAACACCACTTGAAGCTCTTACAATCACTACTATTTTTGCGATGATATTATTTGCTATTCGCGCAAAATGGAGTAGAGATACATTGAATTCTCTGGTAGGTCTTTCGTTCTCCTCAATTGCAAGTATCTTGTTGATAGTTGCTGCTGGGGGTGGATTCAAGCAAACCCTTGTAGATTCTGGAATTGGTAAAGTTATTGCTACTGGCATTGTTCAGGCAAATCTTAATCCTCTTCTGGCTGGATGGATTGTTGCTGTACTAATTAGATTAGCGACTGGATCTGCAACCGTTGCAACCGTAACAGCATCTGGAATTGTTGCACCTTTGGCTGCAAATCTAAATCAAGTACAATTAGCGTTACTCGTACTAGCTATTGGTGCTGGATCAATCTTCTTATCTCATGTAAATGATGCTGGATTCTGGTTGGTTAAAGAATATTTCGGTATGAGCGTAGGGCAAACGTTTAAAACATGGTCATTGATGGAAACAGTATTGTCTGTTGTTGGACTTGCAATTATTATGCTAGTTTCTGCTGTTGTTCCTGTGTTCATATGAAATTAAAAAGATTGTCTGAATAAGTTTTGTGACAGTTTTGCAAAAGTTATTAAAAGTTAGTAAAAGTTATTAAAAAATTTGAAAGAAGGAATTTATTATGCAATTAGGTGTTATCGGTTTAGGGCGCATGGGCGGAAACATGGTTAAGCGCTTGCGCGAAGGAGGTCATGAAGTTGTTGGATACGACGTTAGTGCTGAATCAAATCGAGATGTTGACTCTTTAGAAAAATTAGTACAAAGACTTTCTAGTCCGCGTATTGTATGGGTTATGGTTCCAGCTGGTTCTCCTACAGACACAACTATCAAAAAATTAAGCAATCTTCTTGAAGATAATGACCTAGTAATTGATGGAGGCAATACTAGGTATGTTGATGATCAGCGTCATTCTTCTGAATTAAAAACAAAGGGAATCCATTTTATGGATGTTGGAGTTTCAGGCGGAGTTTGGGGATCTACTCGTGGTTACGCATTGATGGCTGGCGGATCCGATGAAGATTATCAGAGAATGTTACCAATTTTCGAGACTTTGAAGCCTGAAGGTCCTGACGGACTAGTTCATGCTGGTGCTGTTGGTGGTGGTCATTTTGCCAAGATGGTTCACAATGGAATCGAATACGGCATGATGCAAGCTTTTGGTGAAGGCTTTGCAACAATGATGCGTTCAGAATTAATAGATGATCCAGCTAAGGTTATGTCTTCATGGCGTCAAGGTTCTGTTGTTCAGTCTTGGCTGCTTGACTTATTCGCACGCGCTGCAAAAGACGATCCTACATTAGAATCTATGCCTCCTGTTGCTAATGAATCTGGTGAAGCAAAGTGGATGGTTGAAGCTGCACTTGAACTTGGTGTTCCAACCCCAGTTACCGCATGCTCATTGTGGGCTCGCCAAGTATCTCGCGGAGGTGGAGATGACACTTTGCGAGTAGTTTCATCGTTGCGTGCGCAGTTTGGTGGCCATGTGACTAAAAAATAGTCAAAGTAAGTAGAAAATATCTAAGGTAAAAATAGGTAAAATAGGTAAAAAATAGATAAAGATTGTATAGATGGGCAGTTATGTGTTAATTGCCCATCTATTTTTGTTTGCGACACTCCCGTGTTTTGGTTTTTGGGGGTGTTTTTCTTGTTTTTTTGGATTATTTTTGTTGTGTTTTTGTTGGTGTGTGGTTGCGTGGCGTTTTTTGCGTGTTTTTATCGTGTTTGCGACACTCCGATGGATGCTAGTGTTTTCAATGGTTTTGTCTTGTTGGTTTGGGTGTGATTTGCTTTTGGGCTTGCTTTGGTGTAAGTTTA
>NZ_JAKNCU010000003.1:0-5520 GCF_029226345.1 Gardnerella pickettii
TCTCTTGCTGCTCAGCGCGGCTGGTTCTCCTCGGTTGAGGTTGATGAGCCGGCTGGTGTGGTGGTGGTTTGAGAACTCAAGAGCGTGTCTGTACTACTTATTTAGTTAATTATTGCCAGTTCATTGTCAGCCTCACAGATTGTGGGGTGCCTGAGAGATGGTTAAATGATGGTGAGGTTTTTTGTTGGGATGTTCTTTCCTTAAAGAATGTCTCGTCTTTTTCTTTTATATTGGAGCCTTATGTTGGCTCTTCATTGAAGTTTTTCGTGGAGGGTTCGATTCTGGCTCAGGATGAACGCTGGCGGCGTGCTTAACACATGCAAGTCGAACGGGATCTGACCAGCTTGCTGGTTGGTGAGAGTGGCGAACGGGTGAGTAATGCGTGACCAACCTGCCCCATGCTCCAGAATAGCTCTTGGAAACGGGTGGTAATGCTGGATGCTCCAACTTGACGCATGTCTTGTTGGGAAAGTGTTTAGTGGCATGGGATGGGGTCGCGTCCTATCAGCTTGTAGGCGGGGTAATGGCCCACCTAGGCTTCGACGGGTAGCCGGCCTGAGAGGGCGGACGGCCACATTGGGACTGAGATACGGCCCAGACTCCTACGGGAGGCAGCAGTGGGGAATATTGCGCAATGGGGGAAACCCTGACGCAGCGACGCCGCGTGCGGGATGAAGGCCTTCGGGTTGTAAACCGCTTTTGATTGGGAGCAAGCCTTTTGGGTGAGTGTACCTTTCGAATAAGCGCCGGCTAACTACGTGCCAGCAGCCGCGGTAATACGTAGGGCGCAAGCGTTATCCGGAATTATTGGGCGTAAAGAGCTTGTAGGCGGTTCGTCGCGTCTGGTGTGAAAGCCCATCGCTTAACGGTGGGTTTGCGCCGGGTACGGGCGGGCTAGAGTGCAGTAGGGGAGACTGGAATTCTCGGTGTAACGGTGGAATGTGTAGATATCGGGAAGAACACCAATGGCGAAGGCAGGTCTCTGGGCTGTTACTGACGCTGAGAAGCGAAAGCGTGGGGAGCGAACAGGATTAGATACCCTGGTAGTCCACGCCGTAAACGGTGGACGCTGGATGTGGGGCCCATTCCACGGGTTCTGTGTCGGAGCTAACGCGTTAAGCGTCCCGCCTGGGGAGTACGGCCGCAAGGCTAAAACTCAAAGAAATTGACGGGGGCCCGCACAAGCGGCGGAGCATGCGGATTAATTCGATGCAACGCGAAGAACCTTACCTGGGCTTGACATGTGCCTGATGACTGCAGAGATGTGGTTTCCCTTCGGGGCAGGTTCACAGGTGGTGCATGGTCGTCGTCAGCTCGTGTCGTGAGATGTTGGGTTAAGTCCCGCAACGAGCGCAACCCTCGCCCTGTGTTGCCAGCGGGTTATGCCGGGAACTCACGGGGGACCGCCGGGGTTAACTCGGAGGAAGGTGGGGATGACGTCAGATCATCATGCCCCTTACGTCCAGGGCTTCACGCATGCTACAATGGCCGGTACAACGGGATGCGACATGGTGACATGGAGCGGATCCCTTAAAACCGGTCTCAGTTCGGATCGTAGTCTGCAACTCGACTACGTGAAGGCGGAGTCGCTAGTAATCGCGAATCAGCAACGTCGCGGTGAATGCGTTCCCGGGCCTTGTACACACCGCCCGTCAAGTCATGAAAGTGGGCAGCACCCGAAGCCGGTGGCCTAACCCTTTTGGGATGGAGCCGTCTAAGGTGAGGCTCGTGATTGGGACTAAGTCGTAACAAGGTAGCCGTACCGGAAGGTGCGGCTGGATCACCTCCTTTCTACGGAGTTTTTGTGCACGCTCAGAATGAGTGTGGTTACTGGTGTGGAAAACAATAGTTAACGTTTTTTGTGTGAGTATGTTGGGCATGCTTTTGGGTTCCCGGATTGCCACCCCCCTTTTTTGTTTGGGGTTGCGGTCCTAGCCCTTGGATTACAGGTTGAGGCTTTTTGGTTTTTGGCTTGTGTTCTTGGTGTTTGGTGGTTTGAGAACTGGATAGTGGACGCGAGTAAGAATAGTGAGACTGTTTTTTTGGTTTTGCTTGTTTTTACTTTTATCAATTTCAACCGGCTCCATTTTGGTGGAGTCGCTTGATCGTTTTGTGATCGTTTAGTGTGATGATTTATTGTCTAGAGAGTTAAGCGATAGGCTTTTTACTGGTGTATCACTGGTAAGGGCGTATGGTGGATGCCTTGGTAGACAGGACCGATGAAGGACGTGACGGGCTGCGATATGCCTCGGGGAGCTGCCGAGTGGGCTTTGATCCGAGGATTTCCGAATGGGGAGACCCGGCCACTGTTATGGGTGGTCACCACAGTTTTGTGGGGGGTACGCAGGGAAGTGAAACATCTCAGTACCTGCAGGAAAGGATACTCCGTGAGTAGTGGCGAGCGAAAGCGGATCAGGCTAAACCGAGTACGTGTGATAACCGTCAGGTGTTGCGTATTCGGGGTCGTGGGATTGACTGTTCAGCCTCTGACGGGGTTGAGGAGAGTGATAAAACATCGTGTTATGTGAATGGGATTGAATTCCCAGCCGTAGAGGGTGATGGCCCCGTAGCAGGTCGTGCGATGTCTCTTTATGTTTATTCCCAAGTAGCGCGGGCCTCGTGGAATCCCGCGTGAATCTGCCCAGACCGTTGGGTAAGCCTAAGTATTCCTGTCTGACCGATAGTGTACTAGTACCGTGAGGGAAAGGTGAAAAGCACCCCGGGAGGGGAGTGAAATAGTTCCTGAAACCGTGCGCTTACAATCCGTCGGAGCCTTCTTGTGGGGTGACGGCGTGCCTATCGAAAAATGAGTCTGCGAGTCAGTGGTATGTGGCGAGGCTAACCCGGGTGGGGGAGCCGTAGCGAAAGCGAGTTTTAAAAGGCGTTTTAGTCGCATGTCCTGGACCCGAAGCGGGATGATCTAGCCCTGAGCAGGTTGAAGCGCGGGTAAGACCGTGTGGAGGACCGAACCCACCTAGGTTGAAAACTGGGGGGATGACTTGGGGTTAGGGGTGAAAGGCCAATCAAATTCCGTGATAGCTGGTTCTCTCCGAAATGCATTTAGGTGCAGCGTCATGTTATTGCTTACAGGGGGTAGAGCTACTGGATGCTTGCGGGCCCATACCGGGTACTAATAGCAGCCAAACTCCGAATACCTGTTAGGTTTATCATGGCAGTGAGTCGGCGGGGGATAAGCTCCGTCGTCAAAAGGGAAACAGCCCTGATCGTCGTCTAAGGTCCCGAAGCGCGTGCTAAGTGGGAAAGGATGTGGAGTCGCATAGACAGCCAGGAGGTTGGCTCAGAAGCAGCCATCCTTGAAAGAGTGCGTAACAGCTCACTGGTCTAGTGGTTCCGCGCCGACAATGTAGCGGGGCTTAAGCACGCCACCGAAGACGCGACTGCGTGATTTATTTCACGCGGGGTAGGAGAGCGTCCTGTATGGGGTGAAGCGGCAGTGTGAACTTGTCGTGGACTATACGGGAGTGAGAATGCAGACATGAGTAGCGAGAGACAGGTGTGAATCCTGTCCGCTGAATGACTAAGGGTTCCGGGGCCACGTTCGTCGTCCCCGGGTGAGTCGAGTCCTAAGGCGAGGCCGACAGGCGTAGTCGAATGGATGAACGGGTTGATATTCCCGTACCGGTGTTACACCGTTCGAACTGAATCTGAGAGTACTAACCTTCGTTATTCTGGTTGATTGCCTTTCGGGGTTTTCTTCTGGTTTAGTGTTGGGAGCGTATCGGTAGTAGGTTAGCGTGGGAGTGACGCGGGTAGGTAGCCGGCTGCGGAGGTGGTTTTCCGTGGCTAAGCGTGTGGGCTGTCTCCTAGGTAAATCCGGGGGATGTTTAAGCTGAGGCGTGATGGGTAGGCCGTATGGCTGATTCCGGTGATCCTGCTTGCCGAGAAAAGCTTCAACGTGAGGTGTGATTCCGCTCGTACCCTAAACCGACACTGGTGGTCTGGTAGAGTATACCGAAGCGATCGGGCGAATCCTGGCCAAGGAACTCGGCAAATTACTCCCGTGCCTTCGGCATAAGGGAGACCCCTGATGGTGATGTTTTTTACATGCGGAGCTGTTGGGGGTGGCACAAGCTAGGGGGTAGCGACTGTTTACCAAAAACACAGGAGCGTGCGAAGGCGTAAGCCGCTGTATACGCTCTGACGCCTGCCCGGTGCCGGAAGGTTAAGAGGATCCGTTAGCTTTGGCGAAGCGGTGAATTTAAGCCCCGGTAAACGGCGGTGGTAACTATAACCATCCTAAGGTAGCGAAATTCCTTGTCGGGTAAGTTCCGACCTGCACGAATGGCGTAACGACTTCCCCACTGTCTCGGCCAGGAGCCCGGCGAAATTGCAGTACGAGTAAAGATGCTCGTTAAGCGCAGAAGGACGAAAAGACCCCGGGACCTTTACTATACCTTGGTATTGTCGTTAGGTGTGGATCGTGTAGCATAGGCGGGAGGCTTTGAAGCGTGGGCGCTAGCTTGCGTGGAGTCAACAAGTGAAATACCGCTCTTTCCATATCTGGCGTCTAACCTCGACACGTTATCCGTGTTAGGGACAGTGCCTGGCGGGTAGTTTAACTGGGGCGGTTGCCTCCTAAAGAGTAACGGAGGCGCTCAATGGTCCGCTCAGCCCGGTTGGCAATCGGGTTTTGAGTGTAATCGCACAAGCGGGCTTGACTGTGAGACTGACGGGTCGAGCAGGGACGAAAGTCGGAGATAGTGATCCGGTGCCGGCGTACGGACGTGGCATCGCTCAACGGATAAAAGGTACCCCGGGGATAACAGGCTGATCATTCCCAAGAGTCCATATCGACGGGATGGTTTGGCACCTCGATGTCGGCTCGTCGCATCCTGGGGCTGGAGCAGGTCCCAAGGGTTCGGCTGTTCGCCGATTAAAGCGGCACGCGAGCTGGGTTCAGAACGTCGTGAGACAGTTTGGTCTCTATCCTCTGCGCTCGTTGGAATGTTGAGGAGACCTGCCCATAGTACGAGAGGACCTGGGTGGACGAACCTCTGGTATGCCGGTCGTCACGCCAGTGGCGCTGCCGGTTAGCTACGTTTGGAAGGGATAACCGCTGAAAGCATCTAAGCGGGAAGCCTGCTCCAAGATTAGCATTCCTTGCACTTTGTGTGTGAGCCCCCATGTAGAACACGTGGTTGATAGGCTGGATGTGGAAGCCCTGTAAGGGGTGGAGCTGACCAGTACTAATGGGCGATTGTGATACTACTTGTATTGCTTATCGTTTAATTCTCTTAACTTTAGGGAGTGTTAAGCGATCATGATTATGGTTAAGTTGTTGATTTTGATGATTGTTCTTCTTGTTGCTCGCGTTCATGTCCGGTTCCCAAACCGCCAGCTTGCCGCTCGCGTATTGCGAGTGTATAATCTAGTTTTGCGGTGGTCATGGCTCAGGTGAGACGCCCGGTCCCATTCCGAACCCGGAAGCTAAGGCCTGACACGGTGAGGGTACTGCACTCGATAGGGTGTGGGAGACTAACACGCTGCCGCATTATTCTT